>JADFDG010000003.1 GCA_018262975.1 Gammaproteobacteria bacterium | reverse complement strand
TTCATCGACAGCAGGCTGGCCACCGTTCGGTAACCGAACGACGGTTCCTGCTCGATCAACGCCTTCACCGGCGCCACCAGTTCCTCGCGGACCTTCGGTGCCGACTTCACGGCCTTGTAGTACACCGTGCGCCGCGGCACCTCGAACCAGCGGCACAGCTGGCTGACGGACACCTCGACGCCCTCGGCCTTCAGTCCCTGCCGGACGGCGGCGATCAGCTCTCGTCCTTGCCCAGCAGGGATTCCAGCTTTTTTCGGGCACGGAGCTCCAGCATGGCCTCGCCATAGGCTTCCTGTAGGTCCTTGAGCTGCTTCTCGTACTGCTCGCGGACATCCTCGGGCTTGGCCTTGAGGGCGTTCTCCATCCCGGCCTTGCCCTGCGCCACCCAGTCCTCGATCTCCGATGGCGGCAGGTCGAACTGCCGGCTGGCCTCCGCCACCGTGGTCTTGCCCTGGATAATTTCCAGGACCAACGCCGACTTCCGGCGGGCGGTCCAGCGCTTGATCTCTTCTTCCATTGCGATGCTCATGGGGTAAGTCCTCGTAAGGTTACACCTGAGCAGGAAATCACTGGGTCATTACATTGACCTTATGGGATGACCGCTCGCCGATCAGGGCGTGGCGGCGGCAACGACGGGCCGGGCCTGCACTAGACCCGGGATTCTACGTGCTTCTGGAAGCGATCGAGGATGGCCTGCCACCCCTCTCGCTGCTGCTCGATGGTGTGCGATAGCTCGGCATCGAAGGTGACCGTGACCGAAACGCCGGATTGGCCTGCGGAAAACTCCACCCTGGCCTTGCGACCCCCGAACTCATATTCGATGAGGCTCCCGGGGATGATGTTGGTATAGGTTCCCTCGAAGTCGAACCCGAAGCTGCCGTCCTTTGCTTCCATGCGCGAGCAGAACTGGCCGCCAACCCGCAGGTCGACGGCTGCCCTGGTGGTATGCCAGTCATCGGATGCCGCATTCCATTGGACGATGTCCTCCGGGCTCGTATAGGCCGTCCATACCGAGGCCATGGGAACATGCACTGTGGTCTGAACGGTAATCTTCATGATTACTCCGGACATTCATGGCAAGGATGTTTGGGATGAGTCGGGGGCCGTCAGGGCTCACGATCCCGCGACCTATGATTAGCTGGCATCTCCATTTTGCACCGGATACAGCTCAGATATCCTTTCAGTCAGATCCCGCACAGCCCCACCAATTATCGGCGATAAATACTCTGACGTCTTATCAAGCAAAGCCTCACCTGTGTCAGAAGCCACCTTGCTGGCAACTTTCCTCAGTACAGATTTCAGGACGCCGCCCAACGAAGTGTCCGGGGCACCGGCCGCGACCAGCGCATCCTTTACTGCAGGCCTCTGTGCTTCCGGGATATATTGTTCAATCAGCGCAACAATTGCTTCTAGCGGGAGCTTCACGACACTCGGAGAGAACGACCCATCTGACACGTGACCGAGAGCCCGCACCTTCGATCGAAGATGATCCGAGACGAGTGGACTTTCTACCTCGAGAACAAATTGCTCACCTGCCTTCTGAATTATTGGCCGACTCAAAAGGCTCTTTACACGGATATCCAGATCGGCCACAGAGAGACGCCTTAACTCCCTCTCATAAATAAGCTTTCTCGCCCTTGATCTTGTGACCCGTAGCTTTGAGACTAACTCATATACTCCAGGATCAGCCGAAATCGCGCCAATATCCTCCAAGGCGCCCAGCATTAACAATTCGACTTCTGACTTCGGCAATGCCCCAAACGCCGGGCTTATAAAGCCTTCAAGTAGTTTCTTAAGCGCATCTGCAGATTTATGTTCGCCAGCGCCTCGAATGACTTTTTCTATATCCAATGCCTACCCCACGCCTCGAATGCCAGCCTATTCTTGAGCCAAGTCGGCGGCCGAGAAAAGCCGCCGACTTTCACCGAATTGTCAGGGTTTTCCCGGTACATCAGGGCTTTCTTGGGGATCAGGCTGCGGCGAAATCTGTTTCGGATTTGCGCTCGCCTGAAGGTCCTTCATTAACTGGTTGATATCTAGCGGCGTAATTCCCGTTCTGGTTGCATCATCCGCCTGACTATATAGAAGTGGTATTTCCTTGTTTACCAACTGGGAGGCAATGTTCAAGGCCTCTAGCTGAAGCCTAATAAGTTGCTCGGCATTAATTGCTTCATTCATGTACATCTGACACAAGAAGTATGAGCTGCTTTGAAATAGCTGAATTCCCTGAGACCTCTTATTTAGCACTGAGTTACTCAATGTGGTTGCGACCAATGCGCTTATTCCAGCTTCAATTTGCCGCGGATCTTTCAGGGATGCAGTTGCCTGCAGAAGACGAGACACATCTGCGCCGACTTCCGTTGGAGCTTCTGCACAAAACCGCTCATTCTTGAAGCTGACGAGAACAACCCTTCGCTCCGGAGTTAGAGAAAGCGTTCCAACTGCACTCGTGTCGTCAATGAACCCTCTATTGAGCTTCTCCTCGATCACGGGTTTTTGAGATGGAGGCGTGAATAACGCACAGCCAGAAACCAAGAGCGCCAATGCCGATACTGCAATCATCTGCCTCATAAAAGCCTCCTTGTTATTAAGTCTTTAGAAATTCTAGGCTTGACCTCAGGGCGCGCCTCGCGAGGCGCCATGACGCCTGCAGCGAATAGTTGGTAGCTTAAGCACCTTTAACGTTAGGTGACGACCTAAGCTTCTTTACATCAAGATCAACTTCTGAATTGCCGGTAGCGAGTCGGACTCTTGCTGCACTCCCAAACAGTGCAGATGCAAGTTCGTCAGCGGGTCGTACCTCCTGTGTCGACTGACGCTCCTCGGCAAAGAGACCTCTGGTAATGGACTGAAGCAACTCCGGGGGCATCTTGCCGTCAGGCGTATCCTTCCACTCCAGCGCACTCTCTACTGCCCAACTAGCACGCTCTACGTCTAACTGAAACTGACGAACCTTAAACTCTGCCTCAGCGTGCGTAGAAGCCCACGCATTCATCCATTTAACATAGAAGACCACGGAGAAACCGAAGCCAACAGAAACCGCAACCTGCTTCACCGCAAGAACGACAATGCCGAGCGAGTTTGCCGGAGATGTCGATATCATCTCTAGCATGTGCGTCGCAAAGTATATTGCAGAAGCACCGAGAACTAGGATGAGCAACACCAGCACGAGATGAATCGGAAGCCGCATTGAGTTTGTGCTTCCTGACAAACGGAAGGCTGCCGTGCGTCTTTTAACCTCATCAAGAATTTGCTTTCGAAGCTCCCTTCGAACGTGAGTATTTTCCCTGTTGTCAAATTCTTTCTGTTGCCGATCGAGATCTCGCTCTTTCTCCTCAAGCTCCTTCCTTTTAATACTTACCTGCTCGTCTAGTTGCGCCAGGCGGTTTTGGTATTTCCCATCTAACTCTTCGGCTCTCTTTAGATACTCGGACTCAATCGCCTTTCTGAATTGCTCTCCGGAGTCAATTAGTCTAAGACTTGTCGACTCAAGCCTCTCTAGAATTGCAACATGGCTCGCAACAAGCTCGCCCTGCTCTTTTAGTGCACTTCCGCCAATCGAAGAACTCAAAGAAACCGGAATGAATGACGAAGTTATTGCTTCGATGATTGCAATCTTGTCTTCGTTTGAGACAGGGCCTTTCTGGTCATTGAATATAAATTGCACTTCATCAAGGATTGGGCTTTTTACATCGGAACTGCCGCCCCTGATATATGTACAACTGAACCCAGGCTTTGAAATCGTGGCTGTTTCTATAACATGGTTATCCTTTCGCACAATTTCTTGCAGTGCAGGGCTCGGATTTTCTAAGCCTTCATCATTAAGCGCGACAAATCCGCCGATATTGAAATTAGCCCTAACGTGCCCAGCTGCCTTACCTATCTTCAGCATATTCGCCAAGAGCATGCCATCAGACTGTCGCGGAACTTGAATCTTCTTAGTCATTTACCCCTCCTTGAATAGGCGCCCGACGCGTATTCCACCCCAAATCCGCGCTGTCCTTCGGCAGGTCAAGATATTTGATCCCGCATTATTCCCCTCTAAATACCCCGATACCGTCACCCTTATCTACCCCAAATATGGGGTAATAGCCGCCCGCAGCAAGCCAACCCATTGATTGGCCTGCCTGTCCCGGGACAAAGAGGATCGGGGCATTTCGCCCCTCAATTACGGCGTCGCGTACAACGCGTCGTACGCACCGAGCACGTCGCGGATCATGCTCTTCTCCGCGGCGCTGATAGCGCGGTCAGCATTGCCGCCGGTACCGTGGTAACGGATCGTCGCGCTCTTCGCGTTGGCCACCGCGGCCAGCATGTCGCGCTGTGCGGCACCGGCCGCGCCTTCGCTCCACTCCCACACCTGCAGGTCGTCGTTGTCGCGCTCGAAGGTCGCGGGGAACTCGAAGCGGCGACCATCGGCGGTGATGGTCACTGCCGTGATGGTGAGCGATTCCTTGGCCACGTAGACGTTGCGCAGCACCAGGTACGGGGAGCCGTCGCGGCCCACCACGATGTACGGCGCCAGCACGCTGCGCGCGTTCAGGTATTCCGGTGCGGACTTGTGGTGGTAATAGGTCACGCCCTGCGCCTTGTCCGGGCGTGCCACCAGCTGGCGCAGCGCCTTGGCGCGCGCCTCGGCAACAGCGCTGGCTTCGCGTGCGGAGGCGGCCGCTTCCCTGGCGGTGGTTTCCGCGAGGCGTGCCTCGGCGGTGCTGATCAGTTGCGCGGCCTGTTCGGCTTCGGCGGTGCCGGGGTTTTGTGCCACCAGCGTGCGTGCCGCCTGGATGGCCAGTTCCAGTTCGCCCTTGTCGAAGGCGGCCTGCGCGGCCATCAGCTGGCGGCCGGGGCCGCGCTGGCAGTCATCCAGTTGTTGCTCGAGTTCGGCAACGCGTGCTTCCAGCTCCTTCACCTTTTCCCACGGGTCGCCACGCGGGTCGGAACAGCCGGCCAGTGCGGCGGCTAGGGCCGCAGCCAGGGCGGTGACGGCAAACGGGCGCGCGTTACGGGTCACGTGGCAGCGGGCAGGCAGTACGGCGGCGGGGTGATTCATGGCGTGGCAGTCAGGCTCGGACAGGGGCGCCGCTGCCCGCCACCACCAGGGGTAGTTGCTGCACCAGCGCCTGCGACAGGAAATACACGGCGAAATTCAGGTAGGCAATGCCCGGATAATAACCGCTGCCGAACAGCCAGTATTGACCTATCAGGGCATCGGCGACGGTGGCCAGCACCGCCCCCACTGCCACGGCAACGCCGGCGCGTCCAAGAGCGATCGCCACCCATAAGGCAGCCACCGCCATCAGCGAGATGAGCACGGTGTAGGCGGCGGTGAGCGCAGTGCTGTACGCGGACATGCCCGGCAAGGCCAGCGACTGGAACGTGGCCACGCCGGCCAGCACGCCCACCGCCAGCGAGCCGGCCTGCAGCCACGCCGGCACGCGTGCACGCGTGGCCAGCCAGGCCGCCACCAGCCACAGGGCGTAGCCGGGGAAGAAGAACCACACGGAGTCCACCAGGTAGCTGTGTTCAATCACTGCTTCGTGGCGGAAGAACTGCTGGGCAAAGTTGCGGTTCACCAGGTCGCCCAGCACGCACAGGGCCAGCGACAGCCACACCAGCGTGGCGAGCGCGGCATGTGCAGGCCGGTGGGCGAGGATCCACTGGCGGATGCGCCAGCCGTTGGCGAGCAGCGCCACCAGCAGCAGCATTTCGATCACGCCCAGCGCGGGCTGGTCGCGCACCAACGGCGCCGCGGCGCCCAGCCACGCGAAAAACTGCAGGCCACCGGCCACCAGCACCAGCACGCCCGGCAGCAGCCACAGGCTGCGCGGTACCTGCGATGCGCCGGCGGGCTGCACGGTGCTCACGTGGCCTGCGCGGGTTTCAGTGCGCCGGCCGGGTGGCCTGGTCCACGCGCGCCATCCAGTTGCGCACGCCGTCGTAGCCGCGCAGCAGGTCCTGGCCTTCGGAAGTGCCGGCCACGCAATCCAGTTGCGCGAACACGGCGATGTCGGCCAGCGTGAGCGCATCGCCCACCAGCCAGTCGCGGCCGTTCAGCCACTGGTTGATCATGTGGAAGTGGCGTTCCAGGTCACGCTTGATGTTCTCCAGCGGCTTGCGGCCGATGCCCTGCGCCTGGGTGGTCTTCAGCATGGCCTTGGGCACCGCCACCTTGGCAATGCGCTTGATGAGCGCGCCGTCGTGCTTGCTGGTTTCCGGCACCCAGCGTTCGGCGTTGTGCGGCAGGGTGAAGCGCAGGTGCATTTCGTAGAAATACAGCGCTTCGTCGGCCCAGTCCTCGAAGAAGTGCACCAGCGCCTGTTCGCGCGGGTCGGCGGGGACCAGGCGCGGTTCGGGGAAACGGGCTTCCAGGAAGCGGCAGATGTCGGTGGAGTCGGCGATGCGCTCGCCGTCGATATCCAGCACCGGCAGCTTGGCGGCCGGCGACAGCTGCTTGAGGCGGCCCTTGAGGGTGTCGAGGATGGTGACGTCCTCGGTGCGGTACGCCACGCCCTTCACGTTCAGGACGCGACGCACCTTGTCGCAGAAGGGGGACAGGTCGTACTGGTACAGCGTGGTCATGGGGCGGCCTCCGTTACCGAAGGCCGCATCTTAGCAAGGCCCGCCGTTCAGGCGGATACGCCCACCAGTTCTTCGCGGCCCAGGGCCGCCCGTTGCAGGCGGCGGGTCAGCCAGTCGGCGCGCTTGCCGGCCAGGCGGGCGCGCGCCTCCACGTAGGTGGGGTTGAGCAGCAGGCGCCCCGGCAGGTAGCGGTGGGCAAAGCGCAGCACGCGCGCCACCCGCTCCACCTTGTGGCGGGTAACGGCGTCGTTGCGCAGGCCGAAGCCCTTGCCGACCTTCTCCGGGATGGTGACGGCGGTGACCAGGGTGATCCATTTCATGGCCGAGCGCAGGTACTTCTGCTTGGGGCGGAACAGGAAGCCGGCCAGCTCCTTCGTGTTGGCGTTCACCTGCAGGTCCGGGCCGTTCCACATGCGCTCGTTGTAGGCCATGAACGCGGTCCAGTCCTTGGGCAGGGCTTCGTCGGGAATGCCGAACAGCCAGGCGAAGCGGCGCGTTTCCTGGTAGTAGCGTTCCTTCTCCTCCGGGGTGAGCGGGCGCACGAACATCTCGTACATCTGCGCGGCGGTGTCCCAGAGGGTGGCGTGCACCCACACGGACGCGGCGATCTCGTTGGCCATGTAGTCGCTGCCGGCCGGCGAGGCGCTGGAGCCCTGCAGCAACTTGCCGCGGATCTGCGTGTGCAGGCGGTAAACCACGCGGGCCGAGTCAATGGCCTGGTCGAGGCTGCCGTAGATCATGCGGCCCACGTGGGTGAAGGTGCGGTTGCCGCGGCCCACGGGGTCTTCGCGCGTCTTCGAGTGTTCGTCGATGGCGTTGGTGATCCAGGGGTGGGCGATCTGCAGCAGCAGTGCGCGCCCGGAGCCTTGCATGCCCGACAGCGGGAACTTGTTGATCTCCCACATCATGGACCCCGGGCCGAACACGCCGGCGTTGGGGTCCTTGCACTCGCGGCGCAGGCGCTCCAGTTGCTTTTCGAACAGTTCTTCCGTGATCGGTTCGACGTTCACCTGCACGTTCATGGAGCGCCTCCGGGGGCGTGGTCAGTTGCGGGTCATACCCCGGCACTCACCAGTTCGCGCTGGCCGAGCCAGGCAAGGTTGAGTCCCTGGGTGATCAGGTCCGCGTGTTCCTTGCCGGCGATGCGGCGCTGTGCCTCGATGTAGCTGGGCACGAAGCGCACGCGCTCGGGCAGCACGGAATACGCGGTTTTCACGGCTTTCAGGCCGTAATCGTAAATGCGGCGGTTCATGGCGGTGTCCGGCGGCAGGCCGAACTCCTCGCGCAGGCGCTCGGGCATCATGTAGGCGGTCATCACCCTGAGCCACTTCAGCGCCGGCTTGATGGGGCCGTTGAAGTTGAAAATCATGTCGCCCATTTCACGGCCCACGCGGCGGGCGGTGATCTGGTCGGAGTGGTACATGCTGTCCATGTATTCCTGGAAGGCACCCCAGTCGGGCGGCACGGCGTCGTCGGGAATGCCGAACAGCCAGGCGAACAGTTTCGTCTCCTGGTAATAGGCTTCCTTCTCGGCGCGGGTGAGCGGCGCGAACACCAGTTCGTGCATGCGCACCTGGGTGTCCCACAGGGTGCCGTGCACCCACAGCATGGCATTCACTTCGTTGGCTTCGTAATGCGAGCCGCGGGCGAAGGCGCCGGAGTCTTCCGGCAGGCTGCCGCTGATGCGACTGTGGATCAGGTGCACGTTGTTCGCCACGCGCATCACCTGGTCGGTGCTGCCGTAGATCATGGTGAACACGTTGATGAAGGTGCGGCGGAAGCGGCCCAGCGGGTCGTCGCGCGTTTGCGAGTGCTGGTCGATGGCGTTCGCCACCCAGGGGTGCGCCAGTTGCAGCAGCGCGGCACGGCCGCCGCCGAAGAAGCCGATGCTCTCGCGGTTGAGCTTCCACATCAGCGAGTCGGGGCCGTAGATGCCGGCCACCGGGTCCACCGCGCGCCTGAGCGCCTGTTCGACCCGGTCACGGAATTCTTCTTCGTTGATGAAACGCGGCGCGGTCATGGGAGTCCTCCGGTTGGAGGCCCGAGTCTGCCAGAACGCCGGCAGGCCCGGGGTCCGTACTGTCCGTCAGGCCGACGCGCTGACCAGCTCGGGCACGCCGAGGATCAGCTTGTTGAGGCCCATGGTGACCAGGTCGGCGTGCTTCTTGCCGGCCAGCCGACCCTGCGCCTCGATGTAACTGGGGATGAAGCGCACGCGGCCCGGCAGGCGCGGGTACACGGACTTCACCATCTTCAGGCCGCGCTCGTACTTGCGGCGGTTGGCCGGGGTGTCTTCCGGCAGGCCGAACTCGCGCGCCAGGCGCGGGGTGAGCATGAAGGCAGTCATCATTTCCAGCCACTTGAGCGGCAGGTTGAACTGGCCGCCGATGCTGAACACCATCTGGCCCATTTCACGGCCGATGCGGCGGGCGGTGATCTGGTCGGAGGCGAGCATGGTGTCCATGTACACCTGGAAATCGTCCCAGGTGGCCGGGATGGCTTCGTCGGGAATGCCGAACAGGTACGCGAACAGTTTCGTTTCCTGGTAGTACTGCTCGCGCTCGTGCTTCGGCAGTTCGCCGAACACCAGTTCGTACATCTTCAGCTGGGTGTCCCACAGGGTGGCGTGCACCCACAACATGGCGCCCACTTCGTTGGCCTGGTAGTAGGAGTCCTTGGCGAAGGCGCCGGAGTCTTCCGGCAGGGTGCCCTGGATCTTCGCGTGCATCTGGTAGGCGTAGTTGGCGGCGCGCATCACCTGCTCGGTGTTGCCGAACACCATCGAGAACACGTTGATGAAGGTGCGGCGGCCGCGGCCGGCCGGGTCGTTGCGCGTTTCGGAGTGCTGGTCGATGGCGTTGGCCACCCACGGGTGCGCCAGCTGCAGCAGCACGGCGCGGCCGGCGCCGAAGAAGCTGATGGACTCGCGGCCGACTTTCCACATCATGGAGTTGGGGCCGTAGATGCCCTCTTCCGGCTTCACCGAGCGTTTCACGGCCTTTTCCAGCCACTGGTGGAACTGCTCGTCGTTGATGAAGCGCTGTTCGGTCATGGCGTTCATGGTGGTGTCCTCGGCGACTGCTGGCGAGAAGGGTGGCAACGGGAGAGGAAACTCATGAGTTTCCATGCCCGCAAGATGCCCCCGGCGGCCGGTCCGGGCAATGACTTTTTTGACCAGTGGTAGTGGCCGGGAACATCAAGCCGACGGAGGGATGACGCAGGTCACTCTTTGTAGAGAGGGGGCCATGCCCCCGATTGGCGGAGGCAGGGGCTGGCCGGCTTCACGGAAATGTCATGGCCGCTGGCGAGAATGCCGGCCGCTACGAGCCCGACCACGGACAGGGATGTCCCCCCAAGCTGGATATCCCGCGCATGCCGAGCCTGTTGTCCGTGCTGCCCCTGCTGTTCCTTGGCCTGCTGGCCGCCCTCCCCGCCCGTTCCGCCGAACCCCTGCGCTTCCATTACCCCGACAGCGGCGCCCCACCCTGGCTGTACCTGGCGCCCGGTGCCGGGCAACCGTCAGGGGTGGTGGCCGACCTGCTGGCGCGGGTGGCGCGCGAAAGCGGCCGCGAACTGCGCTTCGAGTTCCAGCCGCGCGAAGCCGCCGGCCCGGCGGTGCGCAGCGGCAGCGTGGACGGCGCGATGTTCTTCAGCGTGACACGGCCGGCGCCGAAAGGCGTGGCGGTGTCGGCGCCGCTGCAGCGCATGCAGAGCGTGCTGGTGACCCCGCGTGCCACGCCGCTGGGCTATGCCAAACCGGCGCAACTGGCGTTCCGCCGGCTGTGCACGCTCACCGACGAGGTGTATCCGCCGCTGGCGCTGCTGGAGATGGGCGGCAAGCTGGCGCAACGCAAGGCCAAGACCGAGCAGGCGCAATTGCTGATGCTGCGCAACGACGATTGCGTGGCGGCGGTGCTGAACGGGCCGATGTACCGCTGGCTGGCGGCGCGCTACCACTGGGATGATCTACGCGCGGAGAAAGTGCCGCTGCTGGAAGAGGAGCTGGTACTGGGATTTGCCGCGGGTGAAGCGGCATTCGCGGAAAAGGTGAACGCGACGGTGGAGAAGATGCAGAAGAGCGGCGAGCTGGGCCGGCTGGTGCAGAAGCACCTGCCGGCGATGTAATGCGTGTAGAGAGGGGGCCATGCCCCCGATTGTTCGAGGGCGGGAGCAAAAGCAATCGGGGGCATGGCCCCCTCTCTACGAAGGGCGAGGTGAGAGCGGGTTATTCGAGGGTCTGGGCGGGAGCGGCCGGGGCGGCGCCCTTGCCGAGCGCGCGGTTGAGCGGTTCCTCGCCGCGCACCAGGCGGATGCCCTTCACGGCGCCGCTCGCCTCGTCGAAATACACCACGGCGGTGTAGTCGCCGGCGGCCTTCTGCAGGGCGGCTTCCTTGCGCTTGTCCTTGATCTTCTTCACGTAGCTGTACACGTGCTGCACGGCTTCGGCGGCCTGGTCGAGGGCGGCGGTCTCGAGACCACGGCTGCCACCGGTTTCCTCCACCGGCATGGCGCTGGCCGGCACCACGGCCATACCGCCGCCGGCGGTGATGATGCGCTCGAACCAGTTGTCGAGGCGCTCGGGCAGCTTGTCCAGGCTGACCGGGGTATAGACGTTGATCTGGATGTCCGAGCAACCGCGGCGGATCACCTGGTCCATGCCCGCGTCGAACACCTTGGAATCCATGTAGGTGAGTTTCTGCAGTTCGTAGCAGTCGGACGACGCGGCGTCCTTCTTGTTGTCATCGGCGGCATTCACGGCCGGGACAACGCTCACCGCCAGCAGCAACGGCATCATGCGCAGGGATTTCATCGGGACTTCCTCCAGGTTTTGATTCGGGTGGCGGTGCGGCCAGGTCGATGCTGACCAATCCTGCGCGACTGTGCAATGCCGGCGCGGACGGTCATGGTGACATCACCGGGCGGGAGAACACGGTGAAGGCGCCCCAGCGCGCCGGGTCTGGCGTGCGGACGCGCTGTTCGCGCATGGCCTGCTGCAAGGCACGGTCGGCCGGCAGGCCCTCGCGCAGCAACGCGGTAAAGCGCGGCATCAGTTGCGCGGTGGCGTCGTCGTCCACCGGCCACAGGCTCATCACCACTTCGGCGGCGCCGGCCAGCTGGAAGGCACGCGCCAGCCCTACCACGCCGGCGCGCTGCACTTCGCCACGACCGGTGTCGCAGGCACTCATCACCACGATGGCGCCGCGGCGCAGGCGCGCGTGCTGGATGGCGCGTGCCGGCCAGCGATCATCGCCGGCCAGGGCGAGGTAGCTGCCGTCGAGCGGGTCGGCGGCATCGACGATGCCGTGGGTGGCGAAATACAGCAGGTCGGCATCGGCCAGTTGCGCGGTGACGGCCGCCAGGGTGGCCTCGTTGTCGAGGTGCGGCCGGGTGCCGAACAGGGCGGCCACGGCGCCCGCTTCGCGCGCGGCGCCGGGCAGGCGCGCCAGGCCGCTGTGCGCGGCGAACGCGGGATTGCCGATGACGAACGGACGCGTGGGCGATGGTGCGCGATGCACCGGCTCGGCATAAAGGTCGTTGAGACTGGGCGCGACGGTGACGGCGTGGGTGTCGGCGAGCACGCGCGCACCGCGTGGCAACACGCCGAACGGTACACCGGCAATGGCGCCCCACGGCACCACCTGCAGGCGATCGATACCGGGTGCATCGAGCAACGCAGCGACCGGTGCGGGGAACAGCCAGTCGGCGGCGCCGGCGAGAGCGCTGGCATCGGCCTGCGTGTGCGCAGGCTCGTCGGCGTCCTCGCGCGTCACGCCGCGCGCGCTGCCGGGCACCCGCAGTTGCGCATGCATCGCTGCAACACGCTGCGCCAGTTCATCACCGGACAGCGGCACGCGCGCCCAGGCCACGCGTCCGGCGGTGGCGGCCCAGATGTGCAGGAAGACGCCGTCGTGGTGGTAGAACACCAGCACGGTATCGCGGCGATTGGCGGTCACCGCCGATTGCGTGAGTCCGTGCACGCCGTCGCGGAGGATCGCCTGCAGCGCCGGACGGTCCTGCAAGCGCGGCATGCCTCGTGACTGCAACAGGCGCGAGAAATCATCCGCGTGGGTGCGCGCGGCGGCGTAGAGGGCAGCGGCGGCCTGCTCGTCGGTCCATGCGCTGGCGGCCGGTTCGCTGGCCACGGCGGTGCCGGCGCTGATCACCAGCGCGGCGGCGAGGCCGGTGGCGCGGGCCAGTTGCCGCGTGATATTCACGGCGACACCCGCAACGACCAGCTGAACATCGACGGCTTCACTTTCGGCAAGTCGCGCGGCGCGCCACGGGTACGCGTGGATACCGCGTCGCCCAGCAGCAGGTCGAGCGGGTCGCTGAAACCGCGCGTGGTCGTGGTCGCGCCGATGCCCGCCTGCGCCAGGTGCGCGTAGCTGCGCACCGCGGCGTTGTCCGGGGCCGGCGTGGCGATCACCAGCAGGCGTTCCAGGCCGGCGGTATCGGCGTTCACCACCATGGGAATGGTGAACTGCGAGCGGCGACCGGTCTTCGGGTCGCGCGGCTCCATGCGCGAGGACTCGCCCTTGCCCCACGGGTACAACAGGTCAATCGACCAGTCGGCGCCCACGAACAGCACGCCCACGTCCATGGCAAACGGCTTGCCATTTTCCAGCGTCACGCGCAGGTGATTGCCGGCGACCAGATCCGCCGGGCGCGCGATGTCCAGCTCGCTCCATTGCGCGGTGGCGGACTTGCAGTCGCTACGGCAGGCCTCGATGCGCACGGTGAAATCGTTGCTGCTGCCGACGTCACCGGGAAACACGCCCCCCAGACGCAGCAGGTTGATGCCGCGGGCGATGCGCGGCAAGTCGGTGGCCAGCCGGGTGGCCAGCGGCGCGGATGCATCATCCAGCGCGTACGAAGGCGTGTGACCGCTGCCCTGTTCGGTGAGCGTACCACTGCGCGGCAACAGCCACAGGCGATTGTTTTCCACGTGCAGCAGCAGGTCGGCGTCGGCATTGTCCACGAGCTTCACCACCGTCTGGCCCATCTGCGTGGCGGCGGCGCGGGTGGCGTCGAGCACTTTCTTGCGCACGGCGGCCGGCGCATCGGCCAGCGCCGGCGCCACGCCCACCACCAGGTCGTTGCGCACCGACAGCTGCGCGCGACGCAGCACCGGCGGCTTGTCGCGCAGGGACTGCCAGTCGAGCGGCTTGCCGGCGGTGTCGCGCGCCTCGCCGAGCACCGATTCGGCCAGGCGCAGCTGCGCAATGGGCGCGCTGCCGATGCGCTGATCGGCGGCCGCCAGTGCGTCGGGGAAAATATCCAGGACTTCACCGGCGCGCAGTTCCTCCAGCGCACCGGCCGGCAGCAGCGGCGTCCAGGTGCCGGCACTCTCGCGGCGGAACGACAGCGGCCACTGGTCTACCAGGCCGCCGGCCTGGCCACCCAGCACCACGC
Organism: Gammaproteobacteria bacterium; assembly: GCA_018262975.1. Taxonomy (GTDB): domain Bacteria; phylum Pseudomonadota; class Gammaproteobacteria; order Pseudomonadales; family JADFDG01; genus JADFDG01. The sequence goes on along the minus strand of JADFDG010000003.1, from coordinate 262,320 downwards.
GGTCCAGGCCGTCGCCCTCGAAGGCCGGTGTCGGGCCGTAGAAGCCGTTGGCCGCGTAACGTTGCAGCACGTACTGGCCCAGCTGCCGATAGGTGAAAGGCGTGTTACGCGCCAGGCCCTGGGCAATCATCCAGGTGAACACGCCGTGCACGCGCGCGCCCTCGCCGGTGTCGATGTTGCGTTCCGGTGCCTGTTCGGTGGTTTGCGCGGCGAAGAAGCCCACGCTGCCGCCGCGGGACTCATCGCCGGCTCCGTCAGTGGCGATGCGCGCAATGTCGCCGCGCGTGGACGCCGCGGTGGCGCGCACGGGAATATTGAGTGCATGCGGCGGCACGTCGCGGTAGCGCACGTCGGCCAGGCTGGCATTCGCGCCGCGCGTCATGGTAGCGGAATGGCAGCTGTCGAACACCGCCCACACGAAGGCGCCGCGGGCACGGATGGCGTTGATGGCCGTGCGCACGTCATTGTCGGTGATAGCGTTCTGCACCGACTCGGTGGCGTTGACCCACGGGCCGATGTCGCGCGGCAGGAAGATCTCGTCGTAACCGTCGGGTTCGCGGGCGAGATCAGCGTCCGCTACCGGCTGCCGCGACCCGTGGCCGGCGAACAGCAGGAAGATGTCGTCGCCCGCCCTGGCGTCCTGCGCTACGCGTGCCAGCGCCGCCATGATGTTGGCGCGGGTGGGCAAGGTGGCGCCCTCGGTGAGCACCTGCAGGTTGGCTTCCGGCACGCCGCGACGCAGCAGCAACGTGCGCATCAGCGCCACGTCGTTGGCCGGGCCCTTGAGCTGCAGTTTGGCCGGCAGCGACGGGTACTCCGACACCCCCACCAGCACCGCGCGCACCTCGGCATGCGTGCCTGCCGACAACAACAGGAGGGTCAGGGCAGCGGCGCACAGGCGGATGGCCGGCTTCAGGTACGGGATGGGCATGCGGGAATCTCAGTCCGTTGCGATGGCAAAAACATGCAGCGAGATCTCCTCGCCGTCACGATGGACCTGCGCGCGCCACTGGCGGTTCCCCTGCAGGCGCACGAAGGTGTTGTCGGGTTGCGCCTGCCAGCCGGCGGCCAGCAGGGCGGCAGCGATGCGCGCGGGCAGTTGCACGTCGCCGCTGCGCGCCATGATGCGCAACTCCGCGATGCGCTCGTCGCGCACACTCATTTCCATGGATGCCATGGCCGCGCCACTGAACATGCCCGTGCCGGCCACGCCGTCGAACGGCACCAGCACGCGGTCGCCTTCGCGCAGGCAGCCCGGCACGGAAACCGGGGCGATGCGCGCGCAGGCAGTGGCAATGGCCATGCCCGGCTCGACGGACCAGGGCCAGGGCGAGACGGCGATGCGCGCGGCACCGCTCGATGCTGCCGCGTCCATCTGCGCCTCGGCTTTGGCCTTTTGCGCGGCGCGGGGCGCAGGCGCGGCGCTGAGCACGCGCGATTCCTCGTACAGCTCGACCGGCATGGCATGGTCCGCTGCGGCCTCGCGTGCGACCACCACCGCCGGTGCTTGCGGCGCGGCGGTCACGGCCGGGGGCGGCTCAGGCATAACCGCTTCCGGCGCCGGCATGGCCTCGGCAAGCGGTGCTTGCGCGGGGGCGGTTCGCTCGACCGCCGCCAGCTCGCGCGCTGCCGATTGCACCGCCGCCGGCACGGCTTCCTCCTCCGGCGAGCGCTGCTGCCACAGCACGCCGACTGCCAGCACCACGGTAGCGGCCAATGCGAATGGCGCGCGCAGACGCTGCCAGCGCGACGGTCGCCGTAGCTGGCCCGCCGCGGTTTGCGCATCGGCCGCCGCCTGCGCGGCCGCCAGGATGCGCGCATCGACGGCCGCCGACGGCTCTTCCGCGGGCAGTTGCCGGTACAGGCGCGCCAGCGTGGCGTCGTGGATGTCGTCGGGCGTGCTCATACCAGTGCCTCGAGGCATTGCCGCAACTTCTGTATCGCGTAGCGGATGCGGCTCTTGGCCGCTTCCGGCGCCACGCCCGTGGCAGCGGCCACCGCGGCGAGATCCATGTCGGCTTCTTCCTTGAGCAGGAACGCTTCACGCTGCTCGGCGGGCAATGCATCCAGGCAGCGCCGCACCGCGGCCGAGACGTTCGCGCGTTGCCACTCGGCGTCGGCCTGCGACAACGGGCAGTGATCCACCAGTTCGGGCGCATCCTCCACCGCCAGGTGCAGGAACCCACCCTGGCGGTTGTTGCGGCGGTAATGGTCCACCAGCCGCGAATGGGCGATGCGGTACAGGTAGGTCTTCAGGCTAGCGGTGGGTTCCCAGCGTTCGCGCTGGCGCACCAGCGTCATCCACACGTCCTGGTACAACTCGTCGCCGGTGGCCTCGTTGCCGCACTGGCGCACGAGGAAGCGATACAGGCTGCCGCGGTAACGGCGATACAGCGTGTCGAAGGCGCGCGCATCGCCGCCCTGGAAGGCGCGCATCAGTTCTTCGTCGCTGGCGGCGTGGGACATGGGCTGGTGGATGTGGCCGGAGAATCGGGGCGGTTATGGCCCCGACTCTAACCGATCATCGCCTGCCTGTGGCCGCCGTGGCGCTCAGCGCGCGCCCCCGGCCAGGGCTGCGGCGGTCTTCACCAGGCGCACGAACTCGCCGCGCCAACCGTCCTCGTCCTTGCCGGTGGCGCCACGTGCCAGCGTGGCGGCGTCATCGTACGACCACTGGCCGGTGTACTTGCCGCCGCGCAGCAACTGGCCGAAGCCGGCCACCGACGCCGCGAAGCGCAGGTCGTCGCTGCCCGTGCCCACGGTCGCCGGCTTGACCACCGGCTGCGCGAATTCCACCGCGCTGTCGCCATCCGGCTGCTTGTAGCGCACGCGCACGAAGGCCAGTTCATTGCCGTGCTTCGCGGTGGCCGCCGGCTTGTCGGTGGTTTCGTAGCGGCGATCACCGTGCAGGGTCTTCGCACCGACCGGGGTCACTTCGTACAGCGCGGTCACCGCGCGACCGGCACCCACTTCACCGGCGTCGATCTTGTCGTTGCGGAAATCTTCCTCGCGCAGCATGCGGTTCTCGTAGCCGATCAGGCGGTACTCGGCGACCAGCGCCGGGTTGAATTCCACCTGCACCTTCACGTCCTTGGCGACCGTCTGCAGCGTGGACGCCATTTCGTCCACCAGCACCTTGCGCGCTTCGTCCACCGAGTCGATGTAGCTGTAGTTGCCGTTGCCCTTGTCGGCCAGCTGCTCCATCAGCGCATCGTTCACGTTGCCGGTGCCGTAGGCGAGCATCGACAGCGAGATGCCATCGGCGCGCTCGCGCTCGACCATGCCTTCCAGCGTCTCCTGGTCGGTCACGCCGACGTTGAAATCACCGTCGGTGGCCATGAGGATGCGGTTGACGCCGCCCTTGATGAAACCGGCGCGCGCCTGCTGGTAGGCCAGGCGGATGGCCGCTTCACCGGCGGTGGAGCCACCGGCCTCCAGGCGGTCGATGGCGGCGAGGATCTCGGCCTTCTTCGAGCCCGGCGTGCTGGGCAACTCAACCGCGGTGCGGCCGGCGTAGACCACCAGCGAGACCTTGTCCTCCGGGCGCAACTGGTCCACCAGCATCTTCAGAGACGCGCGCACCAGCGGCAACTTGTCCGGGTCGTGCATCGAGCCGGACACGTCCACCAGGAACACCAGGTTGGCCGGCGGCATCGGCACCGCATCCGGCGCCTGCGCCTTCACGCCGATGCGCACCAGCAGGTGCTCGGGATTCCACGGCGCGCGGGCCACCTCGGTACCCACGCCGAACGGATGCTCGCCGGTCGGTGCCGGGTAGTCGTAGCGGAAATAGTTGACCATCTCCTCCACGCGCACGGCGTCCTGCGGCGGCAGCTGGCCGCTGCGCAGGTAGCGGCGCACGTTGCTGTAGCTGCCGGTGTCCACGTCCAGGCTGAAGGTGGACACGGGATCCTTCGCGGCCACGTGCACCGGGTTGTCCTCGAGGTCGGCGTATTTCTCGCGCGATTCCGGCGGCGGCTGCATGGCCCAGTCAGCGGACATCATCGGCGCCGGCGCGGCCATGCCGGTGGCGACGCGTTCCACCATTCTTGCTTCCTGGCTCGACACCGCGGCGGCGGGCGCGGCCTCCTCCTTCTCGCGCATGCCACCGCAGCCGGCAATGACGGCCAGGGCGAGGGCGGTGACGACAAAACGGGCGGGCTGTTTCATGGCGGGACTCCGGTTCGGGTTGTGACAACACTATCAACGCAGCAGCCGGTCGGGCGGGGTTAACGGGGGCAAAAAATATTTCCCCCGCGGACGCCTTGTCCCTTCCGGCCGCCTTCGCGCACCATCGGGGTAACCCCGCGGCCACCCGCCGCGCCAATGGATCCGGCCATGCGCCTTCTCCTGCTGCTGCCCCTGCTCGCGGTCCTGGCCGGCTGCCAGACGCCGGGCGAAACCGTGAAATCCCTCGATGCACGTGCCGCCGATGCCGGCAGCCTCACGCTGTGGCAGCGCACGCCCGACGGCATGCGGTCGTTCACCACCGTGACCTTCGAGGACGTGCCGGTGGACCGCGACTGCGCCGAACGCCTGGAGCAGTGCGAGGCCATCCAGGCACTGCGCAAGCGCGCCACACCTGACCTGAGTTACGCGCCCGGCGGTTACAACCCGTCGGCGGCCTACTGCGAGACCGTGGGCGGACAGGGCTTCGTGCTCTACCACGACGCCGAAGGCCGGCGCGAGGTGCAGTACTGCCGGTTCGCCGACGGCAGCTGGATCAGCAGCTGGTACCTGTACACCAAGGCCTTCCAGCAACCGGTGGCCAAGGACATCCCGCTCACCCCGCGCAAGCCCCGGAGCACGCCATGAAGCCGTCCCGCCTGTTGCTGTCCGCCTGCCTGCTGCTGGCGACCGCCGCGCCGGCCCACGCCGCCGACACCACTGCCCTGCCCGCCGTGAACGCGCTGGCCACCGCGCAGGACCTGGCGCGCCTGGGCGAGGCACGCGACGACGCGCTGATGATGACGGTGGCCGCACGCATGATCCTCGCGCAGGCGCCGGCCGCCGCCGACGGCCAGCCCGATCCGTTGCGCGCACGCGCCGACCACCTGCTGCTGCGCGCCGAGTCGCTGTCGGAAATGAAACCGGAACTGCTCACGCTGATCGAGGAGTCGCGCCTGCAGGACACCACTCGCGGACTGGTCGGCAACGAGGGCGTGCGCCGCAAGGACGCGCTGGTGAAGGCCGGTGAAACCGACGTCTACCCGCTGCTGTTCGAGGGCGACGAGGACGCCGCCATCGTACTGTGGGGCGACGGCGCCGCCGACATCGACCTGCAGGTCCTCGGCAAGCGCCGCAAGGTCGCCTGCTCGAGCGCCGCATCGCCGGCCGACGAGCAGTGCCGCTGGGCGGTGCCGAAGCGCGCCGAGTACCGCGTGCGCGTGATCAACCGCGGCAACGCCGACAGCCGCTACGTCCTGCTGTTCAACTGAGTGCGCCGCCGATGAACCTGTTCCGCCCGCCGTTCACCGCCCGCGCCGCCCTGCTGGCGCTGGGTCTTGCCGCCGCGCCGCTCGCCAGTGCCTGGGACTACGCCTTCGTGGCATTCCCGGAGGAATACACGCGCGACGTCTCTTCCGACATCCTCGTCGATGACGAATACCTGCCGGTGGTGCGTTCGCAGGACCGCCTGGGTTTCTGCTACGCGTTCCAGGCTGCCTACGTGCTGGAAAACCACCGCTGCCTGCGCGGCAGCCTCGATTGCCGCGACGACCGGCCGGAAAACCGCCTGTCCACGCTCGGCCTGTCGCTCCACGAGCACGAGGAAGTCGGGCTGTTCATGCAGGAAGGCGGCGACGGCATGGAATCCGTGCGCCGCGCGGTGCGCGAGGCGGAGAGTGGCGAGGGACTGCCCACTGAAGCGTGCGTGCCCTACTACCAGTTGACCGAATCGCAGACCCGGGAGCCCCTCGAGGAACTGCTCGAGTCGCTGCATCTGCGTAATCTCGCGCAGGGCATGCGCGAGATGTACCTGCTGCTGCAGGGTACCGACCCGGTGGCGGAGATCGAGGACGAGATCGGCAGCGCCTACCCGTCCATCCGCACCTGGGCCGGCCTGCATGGCGCCGAGGTGCCGGAACTCGGTGACGAGGGCCTGCTGCACCCGCAGGTTGCCGCCGCCAGACTGCTGGTACCGGAGGACTGCGACACACCGGCGCCCCTGCCGGCACTGGAGACGACCGCCGGCGTGTCACTGCCGGGCGAGGAAGACCCCGACACGCCCTGGGAGGATTATTACGACGACGTGATGCGCGTGCTCACCGGGGTGCTCGCCAGTGACCGGGTAGTCGGCATCAACGTGTGCATGGCGGAAATTGAAGGGCAGGTGGCCACGCCCGAGGAATGCCCGGACTACATGCACGCCATTACCGTTACCGGCTACAGCCGCTTCTGCAACGAGGAAGGCTGCGCCGACGCCCTGCGCATCCTCAACTCCTGGGGTACCGACTGGCAGGACGAGTACGGTGGTGGCTGGGTCTACGCGCCGGCGCTGATCGACAAGCTGCCGCTCAACCGCCACACCGAGACGCTGTTCTTCCTGACCGACAGCGAAGCGGAGGCACCGGCGGACGCCGCCCCGTAGCGCCCGGCACGTCCGTCGCGCCGGCCAATGCCGGCCGGCCCGCCGGTGGTAGAGTGGCTGCCAAACAATAATCGCGGCCCGGATGCCCTACCCGACTGCCCACCAGCGCCTTGCCCTGCTACCGGCAAACGCCCTGCGCGCGTTGCTGGCGGTTGCGCTCGTCCTGCTGGCCGGCTGCTCGCCCTATCGCATCGCCGGCGACATGGCGATGAATTTCGCCACCGGCGTCGCCCTGCCGAACGCGCTCACCTACGACGACTTCCGCATCGGCTGCCGTGCGGCCGAGGGGCTGGGTGCCCCCACCATTTCGCTGGAAGGGGTGGGCACCGACGTGGATCGCGTGGCCATCCTGCTGCTGCTGGGCGGCGGCGTTTGCCACGAATTCCGCGCCGCCGAGCACGAACTGGCCTTCCTGCGCGCCATGCGCGCCCAGGACCCGGTCACCGCGCAGGACGCGCGCATCGCCCAGAAGCGCCTGCACGCGCAGGCCGCGCACCGCGAATACGCCGCCTGGCGGCGTTTCGTGTCGCACTACGAACTGCAACTGGAGCGCGCCGAGGTTCGATGCCCCCGCCTGCGCGACAGGACCGACGAACTGGTATTCCTGGTGGGACTGCTGTCCGGCGTGCAGGCGGTGATGAACGACACCCAGTCCGGACAGGCCATGAACGTACCGCGCGACGTCGCCACGCAGGTCATGCACCTGTCCACCTGCGTGGACAGCGCGCGCTGGTGGGACCTGCCGCTGGCGCTGCGCGCCACCATCTGGCACGTGGTGCCGATGCTGGCACCGGACAACGTCGATCCGCTGCAGCAGATCATCGACATCGCACGTGCCGGCGAAAAGGACGGCATGCGCCTGGGCTACGTGGTGTGGGCGCTGGCCACCGCGAACGGCGGTGACCTCGCCGCCGCGAAGGCCGCGATGCGGGAGTTCGCCGCGGTGAGCGCGCGCTACACGCCCAACCACGACTACCGCATGCTGGACGCCATCGCCGGCGACATCATGCTGACCCTGTCGGATCGCATCTGGACCGAGCAGACCGGCCACCGCACGCCGATGGGCGCGCTCGGTACCTTCCCCGACGACCCGCCGCCGCCGGCCGCCGATATTTCCGACCTGCTGTAACGCTCAGGCGGTGAGGTCGATGGCGATCTTGCCGAAGTGGCCGCCGCGCTGCATCAGCGCATAGGCTTCCTTCGCCTGCGCGAACGGCAGCACCTGCCCGATCACCGGCTTGAGCTTCGCCACCGCGATCGCACGGTTCATGGCCAGGAAATCTTCGCGCGAACCCACGGTAATGCCCTTCACCGCGGCGTTCATCGACATGATCTTCGCGGTGGGAATCACGTCGGCCACGCCGGTGAGCACGCCGATCATGCTGATGTGGCCGCCGATCTTCAGCGCGTTCAGCGATTCGTTGAAGGTGCCCGAGCCACCCACTTCCACCACCAAGTCCACGCCCTCGCCGCCGGACAGTTCGCGGGCGCGCTTGCCCCACTGCGGGGTGGTCTTGTAGTTGATGGTGTGGTCGGCGCCCAGCGCCTGCGCGCGCGCCAGCTTCTCGTCGGAACTGGAGGTGATGATGGTCTCGGCGCCGAGCAGCTTCGCGAACTGCAGCGCGAACAGCGACACGCCGCCGGTGCCTTGCAGCAACACGCGGTCGCCGGCCTTCACCTTCGCTTCCACCACCACCGCGCGCCAGGCGGTGAGCGCGGCACACGGCAACGTGGCGGCCTCGAGGTCCGTCAGGTGCTCCGGCACCGGCACCACCGCGTCGGCCGGCAGCACCACGTAATCGGCCCAGCAACCGTCGCGCTGCTCGCCGGGCACGTCGGAGAGTTTCCAGCGGGTGGGGGCACCGGACTGCCAGCGCGGGAAGAAGGTGCTGGCCACGCGCGTGCCGATGGTCAGGCCGGTCACGCCCGCGCCCAGGCCGGCGATCTCGCCGGCGCCGTCGGACAGCGGCACGCACGGCAGCTTCATGCGCGGATTGGCCATGCCCAGCAGGGTGGCGATGTCATGGAAATTCAGCGACGCGCCCTTCAGGCGCACCAGCACCTCGCCGTGGCCGGGGGTGGGCACGGGGCGTTCGGCGGCAACCAGGCCGTCGAGGCCGAAGCGGGTCAGTTCGATCACTTTCATGGCGGGCTCCCGGTAACTGCGCGGATGGATGACCGGCGGGTCGAGCCGCGACTCTAGGGGATGCCCGGCAACCCCGCCAGCCCGCCCCTCACAAGTTGTTACATCTGGCCAGCCGGGGCGGGTCATGCGCCCGGAGGCCTTGGCTAGACTAGCCGCCTCCGCTTGCGTTCCCCCGCCGGGAACGCCCTCGAAACTGCACGGAACATCCAAGAAAAATGAAGCGTTGGCTTGGCCTCGACAGCATCTTCCTGTTCCTGCTGCGCAAGTTCCTGTTCCTGTGGGTGCGCACCCACCGCCTGCCGCAGGACTTCTCCACCCTGGGCATCGATCCCAAGCGGCCGATCGTCTACGCGCTGCAGGACAAGTCGCTGTCCAACCTGCTGGTGGTGGAACACGAGTGCGCGCGCCTGGGCCTGCCGCCGCCGTCGCGTCCGAGCGGCCTGCGCGGCACGGGCGCCGACCGCGCCTTCTTCTGCCTGACCAAGAACGACGGCTTCTTCCTCGGCCGCTACCGCGTGCCGTACATCTCCAAGCGCGTCGAGCGGCTGATGACCGCCTGCGCCGGCGACAAGTCACCGGACGTGCAGGTGGTGCCGGTGTCGGTGTACTGGGGCCGCCGCCCGGACCGCGAGAAGTCGCTGTTCCGCATCCTGCTGTCCGATACCTGGAGCGCGCAGGGCTTCCTCAAGAAAATCCTCATGGTGGTGTTCAACGGCCGCCAGACCTTCGTGCAGTTCAGCCAGCCGGTGTCGGTGAAGGAGCTGCTGGCCGAGGACCTCGGCGAAGAGCGCACCGCGCGCAAGCTTGGCCGCGTGCTGCGCGTGCACTTCCGCCGCGAGCGCGAGGCGATGATCGGCCCGGACCTGTCGCACCGCCGCACGCTGGTGGACACGCTGATCGGGTCGCCGGCGGTGAAGGACGCCATCGCCGCCGACGCGAAGGAAAAGAACCGCACGGTGGAGGAAAGCACCGAGGCGGCTTGGGAATACGCCAACGAGATCGCCTCCGACTACAGCCACACGGTGATCCGCTTCCTGGAAGTGGTGCTCTCCTGGCTGTGGGAGAAGCTGTACGCGGGCGTCGAGGTCAACCACATCGAGAACCTCACCACGGTGGCAAGGACGCACGAGATCGTCTACGTGCCCTGCCACCGCTCGCACATCGACTACCTGCTGCTGTCGTACATCATCTACAAGAACGGCATGGTGCCGCCGCACATCGCCGCCGGCATCAACCTGAACATGCCGGTGGTGGGCCCGATCCTGCGCCGCGGCGGCGCCTTCTTCATGCGCCGCACCTTCAAGGGCAACCCGCTGTACTCGGCGGTGTTCTACGAATACCTGCACTCGATGTTCGCGCGCGGCTTCGCCGTGGAGTACTTCATCGAGGGCGGCCGCTCGCGTACCGGGCGGCTGCTGCAGCCGCGCACCGGCATGCTGGCCATGACCATGCGCTCGTTCCTGCGCGACACCTCGCGGCCGATCGCCTTCGTGCCGGTGTACATCGGCTACGAACGCGTGCTGGAGTCGGGTTCCTACGTGGAGGAACTGCACGGCAAGCAGAAGAAGAAGGAGTCGCTGGGCGGCTTCTTCGAGACCGTGGTGCGCCTGTTCGGCCGCGGCGGCAAGCTGTCCGACCGCTTCGGCAAGGTGCACCTGAACTTCGGCACGCCCATCGACCTGGCGCAGTTCCTCGACACCTACGCCGAGGGCTGGCGAGACAAGGGCTACGGCGAGGATGCCGAGTGGCTGCCGCCGGTGGTGGAGAAGCTGGCGCGCAACATCAACCGCCGCATCAACGACGCCGCCGACGTCAACCCGATCAACCTGCTGAGCCTGGCGCTGCTGGCCACGCCCAAGCGGGTGATGGACGAGGAAACGCTGCTGCAACAACTGGCGCTGTACAAGCGGCTGCTGGCCGACATCGGCTACCACCCGCTGCTCACCGTGACCGACATGACGCCGGAGGAAATGATCGCCTACGGCGAGAAGATGAAGATCCTCCAGCGCTACAAGCATGGCCTGGGCGACCTGCTGTGGCTGGACGACGCGGCTTCGGTCACGCTCACCTACTTCCGCAACAACGTGCTGCACCTGTTCGCGCTGCCGTCGCTGGTGGCCAACCTGGTGCTGCAGAACCGCGCGCTCACCCGCGAACAGCTGGTGGGGCTGGTGCGCATGATCAACATCCCGCTGCGCCCGGAGCTGTTCCTGCACCACGGCCAGCGCAGCGTGATTCCCTACATCGACCAGGTGATCGAGAGCCTGGTGGTGCTGGGCCTGATCGAGCAGAACGAGGACGGCCGCTTCGAGGCGCCCGCCACCGGCACGCTGGAGCACGCACAGCTGCAGGTGCTGGCGCAGGGCATCCGCGAGACGCTGGAGCGCTACTACATCGTCATCTCGCTGCTGATTACCCACGGCTCCGGCACGCTCGACGAAGAGCAACTGCAGAAGCTGTCGCAACTGGTCGCGCAGCGCACGGCCATCCTCTACACCTTCAACTCGCCGGAATATTTCGACGCGCAGGTGATCAAGCGTTTCATCCGCACGATGAAGCGCGAGGGCCTGTTCCGCACCAACGAGGCCGGCAAGATCGAGTTCAGCGAGCAACTGGTGCAGATCGACGCCGACACCCGCCGCATCCTGTCGGCGGACATCCGCCGCAACATCGCCCAGAACACCAAGATGGACCTGTCGGCCCTGCCGGCACCCGACAGCAAGCGCAAGAAGCGGTCGTAGGGTCGGGGGCATGGCCCCCTCTCTACATGGGGTGGGGGGTTAGGAAACATTTAGGGATTCCTTAATCCCTTTTTGGCAACGCGAAATGCGCGTGCTGTCGACAATGGCCTCGTCTTCACCGGAGGCCATTGCCATGTCACCCGTCACCCCCCCGCCGACACCCCGCTTCGACATCTACGCCCTCATCCACAAGGGCATCCGCGCCGCGCTGGTCGACGCGCTCGGCCACGCCGGGCGCCTCGACTGGACCGAGCACGACGAGGTAAACCGCCTCGTCGCCGCCAGCCAGGACCTCGCCCTGCTGTGCCGCGCCCACGTCGCCCACGAGGAACACTTCGTCCATCGCGCGATGGAGGCCCGTCGCCCGGGCTCGGCGCGCCAGGCCTGCGCCGACCACCGCGGCCACGTCGCCGACATCGACCGCCTGGAAACTCTGGCGCTGGAACTGGCGCACCTGCCGACGCTGCGCCGCGAGGCGGCCGCGAAGGCGTTGTACGCGCACCTGGCGCATTTCACCGCCGACAACCTCGCGCACATGGCGCACGAGGAACGCGAGCACAACCGCGTGCTGTGGGAAACCCACGACGACGAGGAACTGGTGGCACTGGAAGCCGCCATCGTCGCCTCGCAGACCCCGGAGGAGGCCCGCCTGGCGTTGCGCTGGATGCTGCCCAACCTGGCGCCGGCCGAACGCCACCACTTCATGGCCGGCATGCGCGAGGGCATGCCGCCGGAGGTGTTCCGCGACACGCTGGCCAGCACCGCCGGCCTGCTCGATGCGCGCAACGCGCTGAAACTGCACGACGCGCTGGGCATCGCGCGCCGGCCGCTCGATTACGTTGGCATGCCCTGACTATCCATCGCCATCACCCGGAGGAAACACACCATGCAAACGAATGCCCTGCGCTGGATCCAGCTTTCGCTCGTCTACTTCTGCATCGCCGTGGCACTGGGCTGCTGGATGGGCGCGACCCACCGCTTCCAGTTGTCGCCGGTGCATGCGCACCTGAACCTGCTCGGCTGGGTGACCATGGCGCTCACCGGCATGCTCTACCACCACTTCCCGGCAGCGGCGGCCAGCCGCCTGGCCAGCTGGCACTTCCGCGTCTACAACGCGGCGTTGCCGGTGATGATGCTGGCGCTGGCGCTGATGCTCTCCGGCAACGCCGGCATGGAACCGGTGGTGGGCATGGCGTCGCTGGTACTGATGGCATCGATCGGCTTGTTCGCGCTAAACATCTGGCGCAACGCGCTGCCGATCGCGATCACTCCGCGTCCTGCAGCAGCAACGGCCGGCGCACCGACAACCTGAAGCGGCCACGCCCGGCCTTCTCGATCGTCACCGGCGCCTGGCGCTCGGCCAGGCGCCGCTGCAACAGGATCAAGCGGGCCTCGAGGTTGTCGTCGATGTCGGGCAGGTTCAGCGAGCGGTCCAGGCGCAGTTCACGGTTGGTGAATTCGCTGCGCTGCTCGTTGACCCAGGCATTCACCAGCCGCCAGAAAATCGCGCCCGCCACGCCCTTGATCAGGTAATCGTCGCCCAGGAACACGCTGTGGTTGGCAGCGAAATGGCGCACCAGCAACGGTGCGCCGGGCGGCACCGCGCGCACCGGCTCGCCAGCCGCTTCCTCGCCATGGCACTCGGCGGCCTGCTGCAGCGCCAGCGAGGCCTCGCCCACCAGCGCCGCCAGCGTCACCAGCGCGTCCTCGTCTTCCCAACTGAAGCGCTGCGCCTCCGGGCTCTCCACGTGCAGCACGCCGCGCAACTGCCCGGCCGCGATGATCGGCACCGACAACTGGCTGTTCGGCTCGGCCAGCCCCGGGAAGGGAATCGCGGTTTCCAGCAGCGACGCCAGTTCGCTGGCCTCGATGTGCTCGCGCACCGCGCGCCCGTAGGAGTATTCCGCCGCCGCGTGGGCGATGCGGATGGGCGTGCGGTACTGCGCGGCCACGCCGATGATGCCGCGGCCGATCGGCACTTCCGAACCGATGCCCGATTGCGGATAGCCGCGGCTGGCCACCGTGTACAGGCTGCTGCGCGCCCGGTCGGCGAACAGCACCATGGCGTGGGTGATGCCGAACTGTTCGCCCAAACCGTCCAGCGTGCGCTCCAGCAGAGAAGCAACATCGGTGGCGCCGTTCACCGCCGGTACCAGCGCACGCAACGACGCCAGCCGGCTGCGCGGCGACGGCGGTGGCGGCACGTCGGCGCCTTCCACCGCCTCGATGTCGAGCACCTGGTAGACGTCGGCGCCGAGCAGGCGGAACACGCCGGTCATGCCCGAGTGCGAGGCGATGCCGGCGAGCTTGGCCTTCATCGCCTCGAACAGCGGGCCCTCAGGCTCGGTGCGCCGGTACAGCAGCGCCAGGCGGTAGCAGCGCGCCGTTTCCGGGTGCAGCAGCAACACGGTGGCCTGCGGGTTGGCGAGGATGTTCTCGCGGGTCTTGTTGAAGAACTGGAAGCTGAGCGCCACGTGCGACGGATCGACGTAGTGCACCTGCGACACGTAGGTGACGTTGGGCACGCCGTTGACGTCGCAGGTGGCGAGCATCGACGGCACCGCGCCCTCGAAGCAGGCGCGCAGCGCATCCAGCGAGGGCTTCATCGCGGCGCCTCGAGGCGCGCACCGGCGCCGGGGCCCGGCGTCTGCGCATAGGTCGCATCGACGGTGAACGCCACCGCCACCAGTTCCTCCACCGGGAACTCGTGGATGGCCAGCGTCCAGTCGCGGCGATAGCCCAGTGGTACCAGTTCGCGCGCGAAGGCCAGGCGGTGCGCGGCGGCAACCTCCGCATCCCCGTCGCGCAGCGGTTCGACCACCGCATCGTTGCCCTTCACCTGCAGCGTGTGGTGCGTGGACGGGCGCGACACCACCAGCGCGACCGCGCGGGTGGCGGCGATGTCAGCGAGCAACTGGCGCGCCTGGCGGCGATCGACGAACACCCGCACGCGGCGCAGGGCGGCGTCCACGCGGCAGCCGGCCGCCTTGATCAGCGACGGCACGCAACGTACGTCGCGCGAGCCGAGGGTGATCGACTCGCCGGAAGCGAGGAAACGGGCCGTCTCGTCGTCGAGCGGCACGGGGGGCTGGCGATCCATCGTTGTCCACGAGTCCATGACTGGCTATCCCCATTCTACCGCCCTGCCCTGCTCTTCGTAGCGAGGGGGCCATGCCCCCGATGAACAAAAGCGGTCGGGGGCATGGCCCCCTCTCTACAGGTGGGCGGAGGTTGCGGTGAATGATTTGTCATCCCGGGTAATGGCCCCGGCTGCCGGCGGGGGGCCAGACTCCGGGTCGTCCCGTCCAACCAGGAGTACCGGACCATGCCGATCCCCGCCGTTCTCGAAGGCCGCCTGTCGCTGCCCGTGATCGCTTCCCCGCTGTTCATCGTCTCCGGCCCGGAGCTGGTGATCGCCCAGTGCAAGGCCGGCATCGTCGGCTCGTTCCCCTCGCTCAACGCGCGCCCGGCGCACGTGCTCGACGAGTGGCTGACGCGCATCGAGACCGAACTGGCCGACTACCAGGCCGCCAACCCCGGCGCGAAAGTGGCGCCCTACGCGGTCAACCTGATCATCCACACCAGCAACAACCGCCTCGAGGAAGACCTGCAGATCTGCGCGAAGCACAAGGTGCCGATCGTCATCACCAGCCTGCGCGCGCCGGCGATCGTGGTCGACGCGGTGCACGGCTGGGGCGGCATCGTGCTGCACGACGTGATCAACATCCGCCACGCGAAGAAAGCCATCAGCGAGGGCGTGGACGGCCTGATCCTGGTCTGCGCCGGCGCCGGCGGCCACGCGGGCACGCTCAGCCCGTTCGCGCTGGTGAGTGAAGTGCGTGAATTCTGGGACGGCCCCGTCGCGCTGTCCGGCTCGATCGCCAACGGCGCGTCGATCGCCGGCGCGCTGGCGATGGGCGCCGACCTCGCCTACATCGGCACGCGTTTCATCGCCACCGCCGAGGCCAACGCCACGCCGGAATACAAGCAGGGCCTGGTGGACGCCGCGGCAAAGGACATCGTCTACTCGTCGCTGTTCACCGGCGTGCACGGCAACTACCTGGCGCCGTCGATCCGCGCCGCCGGCATGGACCCGGACAACCTGCCGTCGGCCGACAAGTCGACCATGAACTTCGGCAGCGGCGGCAACACCTCGGCCAAGGCCTGGAAGGACATCTGGGGCGCCGGCCAGGGCGTGGGCTCGATCCACGACGTGAAGCCGGCCGCGGAAGTGGTCGCGCAACTCAAGCGCGAATACGACGCCGCGAAAGCGCGCTTCGCGAAGAGCCTCTGATCCGCCCCCTCTCTACAGAGAGCGCAGCGGCAGGGTTTCGATGAGGTAGACGTCGAAGCGGCTGGCGCGGCCTTCCAGCGCGTAGCTGGGGCGGATGTTTTCCAGCCCCGGCGCGCGCAGCGGTTCGGCGCGCAACGGCCGCTTCACCACCACCCGCCGCGTGGCCGCACGCAGCGCGGCACCAAACAGTTCATCCGCGTCCGGCGTGTCACCGATCAGCGCATGCAGCACCTGCATGTCACCGCCCACCGCCGCGCTCTTGGTGCGCGACGGGAACATCGGGTCGCAATAAACCACCTGCGGACGTTCCTCGCCGGACAGCGCCTGCAGGTACGCCAGCGCGTCCTGCTGGCGCAGGTGCAGGCGCGCGGCGACCTCGGGAATCCCCCCGGCCAGCGTGAACAATGCGTCTTCGAGCAGCAGGGCCAGCACCGGGTGGCGCTCCAGCATCGTCACGTCGGCGCCGCAGGTGGCCAGCAGGAAGGCATCGCGGCCGAGTCCGGCGGTGGCATCCACCACCCGCCAGGGCGTGCCGTCGTTGGGCACGCCGCAGGCACGCACCAGCATCTCCGCGCGCGCCTGCTGGATCTTCGCGCGGTCCTGCAGCACGCCACCGATGAATTCCACGCGCAGCTTGATGTGGCGGCTGCCGTCGTGCAGCTCGAGGTGCAGGCCGCGCTCGTCGCACACCAGCACCAGGCCGTCGTGTTCGTGGCGACGGTTGTCGCCGCCCGGCCAGGCCGGCAGCCCCAGCGCGGCGACTTCGTCGGGCGCCACCACGCGGGCATCGAGGTAATCGGGCATGCGGAACGACCGCATGGCGCTTATTCCTGCCAGGTGATGATGCCGCCGGCCCACAGGCCGAGCACCACCAGGCCGAACACGATGCGGTACCAGGCGAACGGCGTGAAGTTGTGCTTCGCCACGAACGCCACCAGTGCCTTTACCGTGAGGAAGGCAGCGAGGAAGGCGGCGATGAAGCCGGTGGCGAGGATGGCCACGTCGTCCATGCTGAACAGGTCGCGGTGCTTGTACACGTCGTAGACGGTGGCCGCGATCATGGTGGGTACGGCGAGGAAGAACGAGAACTCGGTGGCCGCCTTGCGCGACAGGCCCACGAACAGGCCACCGATGATGGTGGCGCCGGAGCGCGAGGTGCCCGGCACCAGCGCCAGGCACTGGCACAGGCCCACTTTCAGCGCGTCCTGCCAACTCATGTCGTCCACTTCGTGCACGCGCGCGACGTGGGCGCGCTTCTCGGCCCACAGGATCACGATGCCGCCAACGATCAATGCAATGGCCACCGGCACCGGGAAGAACAGCACGCCCTTGATCACCTTGTAGAACAGCAGGCCCAGCACCATGGCCGGCAGGAAGGCGATCAGCAGGTTGGTGGCGAAGCGCCAGCTGGCGGCATCGCCCTGGAACACGCCGACCGTCACGCGGGTGAACTTCTCGCGGTACAGCCAGAGGATGGCGAGGATGGCGCCGAGCTGGATGGCCACCATGAACACGCTGCGCAAGGGCTGTTCGAGGAAGCCGATGAGTTCGCCGGCGATGATCAGGTGGCCGGTGGAGGAGATCGGCAGGAACTCGGTGATGCCTTCGAGCAGGCCGAGGAACAACGCTTTGAGGAAGATGATCAGGTCCACGCGGACTATTCCGTATCAGGCGGTGGTCTGGTAGCCGTGCAGGAACTCCGGCGGCATGCGCCTGGGCTTGCCGGTGGAGATTTCCACGCACACCCACTGGGTGCGGCCACGCAACAGCGTCTTGCCGTCCTTCGGGCGCACCAGCTGGTAGTGGCGGGTGATGGACAGGCGCTGGTCGTTTTCCACGATCCAGGTGCCGGCCAGCAGCGCATCGCCCTCGAAGGCCGGGGCAAGGTAATCCAGCTCGGTACGGCGCGCCACCATGGAGCGATCCAGGCGCTGGTAGGCAGCCCAGTCGAGGCCCAGTGCAATCGAATGGTCCCAGGCCACGCGCTCCAGCCAGCGCAGGTACTCGACGTTGTTGGCGTGGCCCATCACGTCGATGCTCTCGTGGCCGACGATCATCGGCAGGATGTGCGGCGCCGGATGGTCCCAGCCCTCGAAGTGCATCACTTGCCCTGCTCCGACAGTTTCTTCCAGGCGACGGTATCACGCAGGTACACCGGCAGCAGGCGCTCGGCGGGCACCGCCTCGCCGCGTGCGAGTGCGCGCACCGCCAGCGCCAGCACATCCTGCGCGTCCGGCTCGGCCACCCGCGGCGTCACACCCAGCGCGTCGGCCAGTGCCGGGTAAGCGGCCCAGCCGCTGCCAATGGCACACCAGGACGCGCCGGCCGGCAGTGCCGGCAGCGCGGCGATGATGTCCTCCGGGCGCGCCAGCCGGTCGGGCAGCAGCGCCTCGACCAGCCCGTCGCCGCCGACCGCGTAGGCGCCGGCATACAGTTCACCCATGCGCGCATCCAGCAGCGGCAACACGTGCGTGACCGCCTTGCCGTCCGCCGCGGCCAGGCGCAGCGCCTGCTGTGCCAGCACCGCCAGCGTGGACACGCCGATGGCCGGCAACTGCGCGCCGTAGGCCAGGCCCTGCGCCACGCTCACTGCCACGCGCACGCCGGTGAAAGCACCGGGGCCGTGCGCGCAGGCAATGGCATCAAGATCGCGCAGCGACAGGCCGGCACCGGCCAGCACCTGCTGCACCATCGGCAGCACATGGGCGGTCTGCTCGCGTGCGCCGGCATGGCGCAACACCTGCACGTTATCGCCCACGCGCAGGGCGACCGAGCAGGTTTCCGTGGAGGTATCGAGGGCCAGCAGTCTCATCGGTCAGGTATCGGCGGTACCGGCCAGGGCATCCAGCGCGGCAAAGAAATTCTGTACCACTTCGAGTTTACGCGTCCTGCGCATCGACGGCAGGCTGTCGAGGAACAACTTGCCGTAGCCCTTGGACAGCAGGCGCGGGTCACACAGCATCAGCACGCCGGTGTCGGTGACGTCGCGGATCAGGCGGCCGGCGCCCTGCTTGAGGGTGATCACCGCCTGCGGGATCTGGTACTCGGTGAAGGCATTGCGGCCCTGGCGCTTGAGGGCGTCCATGCGCGCCGCCAGCAGCGGGTCGCCCGGCGAGGCGAACGGCAGCTTGTCGATGATCACCAGCGACAGCGCCTCGCCGCGCACGTCGATGCCCTCCCAGAACGAGCCGGTGCCCAGCAGGATGGCGTTGCCGTGCTTGCGGAAGGCTTCCAGCAGTTCGTTGCGCCCGGCCGTGCCCTGCACGTACAGCGGGTACGGCAGGCGGCCTTCGAGCAGGCGGGCGGCCTCCTGCAGGGCGCGGTGCGAGGTGAACAGCAGGAAGGCGCGGCCACGGCTGGCCTCCAGTGCCGGGATGGCCGCCTCCACCACCGCGCGCGTGTAATCGGCGCTGGTGGGATCGGGCATGTTCTCCGGCACGTACAGCGCCGCCTGCCGCGAGAAATCGAACGGGCTGGCCAGCTTGAGCGTGCGCGCGTCTTCCAGCCCGAGTTCCTCGGTCATGTGCCGGAAGTCATCGCCCACCGCCAGCGTGGCGGAGGTGAAGATCCACGCCGCCGGCTTGCCGTACACCAGCGCGCGGAACGGCTCGGCCACGGTGAGCGGCGTCATGCGCACGAGGAAGGCGCGCTGGAAGGTCTCGAACCAGTGCACCTGGTCCACGGGGGCATTGCCGGTGAGCGCGCCGAAGGCGATCAGCAGGTCCTGCGCGCGCTCGTGCACCTTGGCCAGGCCCGGGCTGCGCTCGGCGGCCACGCCCAACTCTTCCTCGAGCGAGGCCAGCGCGCTGGCAAGGTCCTCGATGGCGTCGTGCAGGTCGGTGCGCATGGCCACTTCGGCCCAAGCGGCGCGGCGGGTGCCCTCGCCCAGCGCCAGGCGCATGTCGAGCACGCCCTTCTCCACGGCACTGGCGGCATCGAACAGGCCGCGCTGGTCGGCGGCGCCACGGCCACCCTCCACCACCGCGTCACGCGCGAGTTCAGCGAGCTGGCGGCTGGACAGTTGCTTGCCGAAGAACTGCGAGGCCACCTCGCCCACCTGGTGGGCCTCGTCGATGATGATGGCGTTGGCGCTGGGCAGGATCTCGCCCACGCCGTTGTCCTTGAGCGCGGCATCGGCGAACAGCAGGTGGTGGTTGACCACCACGAGGTCCGCTTCCTGCGCCCGCTTGCGCGCGCGGGCCACCGGGCACTGCTCGATCATCGGGCAGTCGGTGCCCAGGCAGTTGTCGGCGGTGCTGGTGACGAAGGGCCATACGCCGGCGCCCTCGGGAATGCTCGCCAGTTCGGCGATGTCGCCGTCGACGGTGGACGTCGCCCAGCGGGCGACCTTCTGCAGGTCGCTGACGATCTCGCGCGAGGCGAAACTGCCATCGTCGAGGCTGGTCTCCAGGCGATAGGGGCACAGGTAGTTGCTGCGCCCCTTGAGCAGCGCGACGCGCGCAGGGATGTTGAGTGCCTTCAGCACGCGCGGGATGTCGCGGTGGAACAACTGGTCCTGCAGGCTGCGCGTGCCGGTGGAAACGATCACCTTGCGGCGCGACAGCAGTGCCGGCACCAGGTAGGCGAAGGTCTTGCCGGTGCCGGTGCCGGCCTCCACCACCAGGCGCGCATCGTCGGCGATCGCCTGCTCGACGGCCTCGGCCATCTCCTGCTGGACAGCGCGGGCGGCAAAGCCGTCGATGACGCGACTGAAGGGACCATCGGGACCGAGGATGTCGGCGGCGTGCATGGTGGCTGCGGCTGGCTAGGGCTGAATTCGGAAGTGGTGGTGGGACATTGCCGGTATTTTACCGACCCCAAAAAGACTGAGCCCCGGGACAAGGCCCGGGGCTCGACTACTCTTGTAGCTGTCCGCTTACGCGGGGCGAATTACTTCTTCGCCTTGCGCGCCGGCTTCTTGGCAGCCTTCTTGACAGCCTTGGCCTTGCGGGCCGGCTTCTTGGCAGCCTTCTTCGCTACTTTCTTGGCAGCCGGCTTCTTGGCAGCGGCCTTTTTGGCAGCGCCTTTCTTCGGAGCGGCTTTCTTGGCCTTCTTGGCTTCCTTCTTGGCCTTGGCAGCGGCCTTGGCGGCGGCTTTCTTGGCCTTCAGGGCAGCCTTGCGCTCAGCAGCTTTCTGCTTGGCAGCGGCTTTCTTGGCAGCTTTCTTGGCCTTGGCAGCAGCGCGCTTGGCGGCTTTCTTGGCTTTGGCAGCGGCCTTGCGCTCGGCGATCTTCGCCTTGCGAGCAGCAGCGCGAGCAGCTTTCTTGGCCTTGGCAGCAGCGGCCTTGGCCGACTTCTTGGCCTTGGTCACGCCGGTCTTGGCGGCTTTCACGTCAGCCGTGGCAGCAGACACCTTGGCTTTCGCTTCGGCAACGCCGCTCTTGGCCTTGCGGGCTTTCTTGGCAGCGGCCTTCGCAGCTTTCAGGGCAGCTTTCGCAGCCTTGAGCTTGGCGGAGGCAGCAGCAACTTCCTTACCAGCGGTCTTGGCTACAACAGCAGCGTTGACCTTGGCTTTCTTCGGGGCGGCCTTGCGGGCCACTTTCTTCTTGGCTTTAGCCATTTTCGTTTCTCCTAAGCTACCGCGGTAATGACGCCATTGACGTGACGTCGATCCGGAAAATAGCACAAAAAAAAACCAGTGCAAAACTTTTCAATGGCTTAGGTGTGCGAAGCATCCCCGTCGCGGGGGTCAGAAGCATTGTCGAAACGTTTTCCGGAAGGATGTGAAAGCGGTGCGCGCGACCCCGCCCCGGGGTGGTCGCGCGCACCTTCGCGAAAACGCGGAATGCAGATATTTCCCGGAAATTTCCGCGTGAAATGAATTTTCACCAACCGGCGGCGTGTTCGCGCACCAGGTCGCTGACGAGTGCCACGTGGGCCGGCGAATCGTTCAGCGCGGGCACGTAGGCATACCGTTCACCGCCGGCATGCAGGAACCCCTCGCGGTTCTCTTCAGCGACCTCCTCGAGGGTCTCCAGGCAGTCGGCGGCGAACCCCGGGCAGACCACCCGCACCGCTTTCACCCCCTCCTTCGGCAGTGCCGCGAGGCGCTCGTCGAGGTACGGCTGCAGCCAGGGCTGACTGCCGAAACGGGACTGGAACGTCATTTCCCAGGCGCTGCCACCGAGACGATCGGCAATGCCGCGCGCCGTCGCCGCGCAGCATTCGGGGTACGGATCGCCCTTGTCGGCATACGACTGCGGAATGCCGTGGAAGGAAAAAACCAGCCGTTCGTCGGCCGCGAGCGGTGCGTGCGCGCGGATGGAATCGGCGATGGCGTCGAGATAGGCGGGGCGATCGCAGTAGTCGCGCACGATGCGCAGGTCGGGCGCACGGCGGGTGGCCAGCAGGTAGCGCGCGACGATATCCACAACCGCACCGGTGGTCGTTGCCGAGTACTGTGGATAAAGCGGCAGCACCAGCACGCGGTTCACGCCCTCCGTCTCCAGGCGCCACAGCAGCGAGGACAACGCCGGCTCGCCATAGGTCATGGCCGCGTGCACGCGGATGCGCGGATCAGCGAGCTGCGCCTGTACCTTGTCGGCCAGCGCGCGCGTATGGACGGCCAGCGGCGAACCCTGCGGCGTCCAGATGGATGCGTAGAGCTTCGCCACCCGTCGCGGGCGGGTGAGCAGCACGATGCAGTTCAACACGAACCACCAGACCAGGCGCGGTGCCTCCACCACGCGACGGTCGGACAGGAACTCGCGCAGGTAGCGACGCACGGCGGACGGCGTGGGCGCCTCCGGCGTACCGAGATTGACGAGCACGACCGCGATATCGGGCTTGTACGGCGGCGACGACATGCCTGCACTCCTGTTGGTGATCGCTTGGCGTGTAGCGAGGGGGCCATGCCCCCGACGTCTTTTACCGGAGCGGAAACGAAAAAGGGAGGCCGGAGCCTCCCTTTCGGGTCGGGGGCATGGCCCCCTCGCTACAAGTGCGTGATCGGGGCATGGCCCCCTCGCTACAAAAGCGGGTGATCAGGCGCGCAGGCCGTCGAGGGCGGCGAACACGCGGTCGCGGATGGTGTCGACCGAGCCGATGCCGGCGATCTTCACGTAGGACGGGGCCTTGGCGCCGCCCTGCTTGGCCAGATCGCCGTAGAATCCGACCAGTTGCGCGGTCTGGGCGTGGTACACGCGCAGGCGCTCGCGGACGGTGTCCTCGCTGTCGTCCGGACGCTGCACCAGGTCCTCGCCGGAGACGTCGTCCTTGCCGGCGACCTTGGGCGGGTTGTAGACCACGTGGTAGACGCGACCCGAACCCGGGTGCACGCGACGACCGACGATGCGCTTGACCACTTCCTCGTCATCCACGGCGATTTCCACCACCGCGTCGATGTCCACACCTTCCTTTACCAGTGCCTCGGCTTGGGGGATGGTGCGCGGGAAGCCGTCGAACAGGAATCCGTTGGCGCAATCGGGCTGGGCAATGCGCTCCTTCACCAAGCCGATGATGATGTCGTCCGACACCAGCTGGCCGGCATCCATGACCTTCTTCGCGGCCACGCCCAGCGGGGTGCCGGCCTTGACGGCGGCGCGCAGCATGTCGCCGGTGGAGACCTGCGGGATGCCATAGCGCTGCATGATGAACTGCGCCTGGGTGCCTTTGCCGGCGCCGGGCGCGCCCAGCAGGATCACTCGCATGGACATGGCGGGCTCCTCGGGTGGATGGGGGTGGATACGCTCAGGGGGGGCAAAGATACACACCCCCCCCCGGCGCCTCAAGGGTTCACTGTCAGACAGTGGCCACCGGTTTGCGCTGCGTCAGGGAACCCGGCGGTCGAGCAGCAGCGTGACCGGTGCGTCCACGGGGAAGCTGACCGGCACCGGCGCACTCTCGATGTCCCCGGGGCCCGGCATCGGGGTACCCGACAGGGACAGGCGCGCGCGCACCTCCAGCGGGCCACGCTCGGCCAGCGGCGCACCGGGCATCATCTGGTCGGCGTCGGTGAGGGTGACTTCCACCGGCAGCGCCGGCGACAGCTTCTTCGCCGCGATCGGCATCGGCGGCCCACCGGCGGCGCGCACGATGACGAACAGCGTGGCGTTGTCAGGCACCGCGCCAATGGTGGGCGCCAGCGACACGCGCACCGGGATGGCACCGCTGCCCGATGCCACCTTGGCGGCGCGCTCACTGGCCACCGCGATACTGCGCCGCAACATGCCGGCGCCTTCGGACTGCGGATCGATCTGTGCCAGCAGCGCGCCCCAGTGCTGCACCGCCAGCGCGTAGTCGCCGCTCTCGAACGCCGCGGCACCGTAGACCATCAGCACACCCTGGTGCGCCGGCTCGCGCGCCAGCACGCCATCGAGCAGTGCGCGGCTTTCCTCGGTGAGGCGACCGCCGTTGAGCGCAAGGTCGACGCGCGCCAGGGTGATGGCGTAATCGAGGCGTTCCGGCGCCAGGCGCTGGGCCGTGCGCAGCGCATCGACGCCCAGCGGCGAATCGAGTTCCAGCCAGGTGATGCCGAGATTGAACCAGCGCTCGGCCTCGGCCGGGTTGAAGCGCAGGTTGGCCTGGGTCAGGCGCGCAGCGTCGGTGAGCGACAGCCCGCTGCCGGCCACCGACTCGGCGGTGAGCGGCTGCGGCAGTGCCGCCAGTTCGTCGCTGCGCGCTTCCAGTTCCAGCCAGTCACGGGTGTCGGCATCGAACCCGGTGGCCACGTAGAGCGCGATCGACAGCAGCGGCACCAGCACCAGCAACGCAACGGACAGCGTGCGTGAAGGCACGTAAGCGGCGGTGAGCGCGGGCGCGGAACCTTCCACGTCGTCGACCAGCATGCGCTCCAGTTCGCCGAGCAGGGCGGCATGCTGGTCAGTGCCGATGCGGCCGGCAGCCAGGTCGGCATCCAGCTCCGCCTTGCGCTCGCGGAAAATGGCGACATTGACTCGCGCACGATCGACATCGATGGTACGCGCGCGGCGGACCGCCACCACCAGCACCACGGCGGCAACCAGGGCAAGCGAAACGGCAAGCAGCAGGAACAGGATCACCGGCGGTCCTCCTCGTCGTAGCGGGCGAGGATGTCGCGCACCTGCCGCGGATCGGGCGCCTGCACCGGCACCGGGGCGACAACATCGGTGCCGCTGGCAGCGGCCAGCCGGCGACGGCGCAGCAACAGCACCACGACCACCACCGCCAGCAGCAGGAACGGCCCGCCCCACAGCAACGAGGTGACGGCGTTGAACGCCGGCTTGTAGGTGATGAACTCGCCGTAGCGCTCCTTCAGGTAGGAGACCACTTCATCATCGCTGCGGCCCTCGCGCACCAGTTCATAGGTGCGCTTGCGCAGGTCCTGGGCGATGGGGGCGTTGGAATCGGCGATGGACTGGTTCTGGCACTTCGGGCAACGCAGTTCGTGGGTCAGGCGCTCGAAACGCGCTTCCTCGTCCTGCGACTCGAAGGGATAGACGTCGAAATTCTCGGCGCGTGCGCACACCGCGGCGAACAGCAGCACGAGGGTGGCGACCAGGCGGTGCATCATGGCGCGCTGCCCTCCGCGGCCGGCTTCAACAGCGGGGCGATCTCGGCGGCGAAATTCTCCGGCGTGACCACCCCGGTGACGCGGTGCAGCACGCGGCCCTGGGCGTCAATCACGAAGGTTTCCGGCGCGCCATACACGCCCAGGTCGAGACCCAGCGTGCCCTCGGCATCGACGATCACCTGCCGGTACGGCGAGCCCAGGCGGACGAGGAAATCGCGCGCCGCCGGCACTTCATCCTTGTAGTTCAGGCCGACGATCACCACGCCCTGGCGGGCCAGTTCGAGCAGGTAGGGATGTTCGTCGTAGCAGGACGGGCACCAGGTGCCCCACACGTTGAGCAGCAACGGGCCCTTGAGGTCGGCCTGGGTGACGGTGCCGCCATCCAGCGACGGCAGGCTGAAGGCCGGCAGCGGCTTGCCGGCCAGCGCGGTGGGCAACGCATCGCTGTTCTCGCCGATGCGCGACAGGAACAGCACGGCCAGCGCCAGGAAGGCCAGCAACGGCAGCGCGAACACCAGGACGCGTTTCATGCGCGGCCCTCCCCGGCCACACCGGCCTTCAGGGTGCGCCCGGCCAGGCGATAGCGGCGGTCGAGGATCGCCCACAGGCCACCGAAGGCCATCAGCAGCGAACCGCCCCACACCCAGCGCATGAACGGTTTCTGCTGCACGCGCAGCGACCAGGCGTCGCCGCCCAGTGCCTCGCCCAGCGACACGTAGTGGTCGCGCCACGGGCCGGCCTCGATGCCCGCCTCGGTCATCACGTTGCGCTGCACCACGTAACGGCGCTTCTCCGGGTGCAGGGTGTCGATCAGGCGGTCGCCGCGGTAGATGGCCACGTGCGCGCGGGTGCCGTCGTAGTTGGGACCCTTCACCGCCTCGAGGCCGGTGAGCTGGTAACGGAAGTCACCGAGTTCGACGCTGTCGCCCACGGCCATGCGCACGTTGCGCGCGTGTTCGGCGCCGGACACCAGCGCGATGCCGATGGCGGTGACGACGATGCCCATGTGCGCCAGCCACATGCCCTTGTAACTGCGCGACAGGCGCGCAAAACCCGCCACCACGCCGGCGCGCGCGCTGCGCACCTTGCGCACCAGGTCGACGATGTGGGTGCCGGCCACCGCGCCGGCGATGGCGACGGCGGCAATGGCCACCAGGTGATCGGCGGTGAGCAGCAAAGCGCCCAGCACGATGCCCGCACCGGCACCGACGGCCGCCGGCGCGGCCTGCTCGCGCAGCAGCGATGCAGCCGGATGGCCTTTCCAGCGCGCGTGCGCGCCGAATGCCAGCAGCGCCATCAGCGCCATCGCCAGCGGCGCGAACAGCGCGTTGAAGTACGGCGGGCCGACCGAGATGCGGCCGGCATCGAAGGCCTCGGTGATCAGCGGGAACAGCGTGCCGAGGAACACCATGGCCAGGATGACCATCAGCAGGATGTTGTTGCCCAGAAGCAGCGTCTCGCGCGACACCAGCGCGTAGCTGCCTTCCGCCTTCAGCGATTGCGCGCGCCAGGCAAAGATCGCCAGCGCACCGCCCACCAGCACGGTGAGCAGGCCCAGCACGAACATGCCGCGGGTGGGATCACTGGCGAACGCGTGCACGCTGGTCAGCACGCCGGAACGCACCAGAAAGGTACCGAGCAGGCTCAGGCCGAAGGCGAGGATGGCCAGCAACACGGTCCAGGCGCGGAACACCCCGCGCTTCTCGGTGACCGCCAGCGAATGCATCAGTGCGGTGCCCGCCAGCCAGGGCATCAGCGAGGCGTTCTCCACCGGGTCCCAGAACCACCAGCCGCCCCAGCCCAGTTCGTAGTACGCCCACCAGCTGCCCAGCGAGATGCCGACGGTGAGGAAGGCCCAGGCCACCGTGGTCCACGGCCGCGACCAGCGCGCCCAGGCGCTGTCGAGCCGGCCTTCCAGCAGGCCGGCGATGGCGAAGGCGAAGGCCACCGAGAAACCGACGTAACCCATGTACAGCATCGGCGGGTGAACGATCAGGCCGAAGTCCTGCAGCAGCGGGTTGAGGTCGTTGCCGTCCACCGGGAAGAACGGCAGGTTGCGCGCGAACGGACTGGAGGTGAACAGCGTGAACGACAGGAAGCCCACCGACACCAGTCCCATCACGCCCAGCACGCGCGACACCACGGTGCGCGGCAGCGTGCGCCCGGTCAGTGCCACCGCCGCGCTCCAGCCGCCGAGCGTCAGGCCCCACAGCAACAGCGAGCCCTCGTGGCCGCCCCACACCGCCGACACGCGGTAGTACCAGGGCAGC
The DNA here is from genome assembly GCA_018262975.1 of Gammaproteobacteria bacterium. Classification (GTDB taxonomy): domain Bacteria; phylum Pseudomonadota; class Gammaproteobacteria; order Pseudomonadales; family JADFDG01; genus JADFDG01. The sequence goes on along the minus strand of JADFDG010000003.1, from coordinate 234,791 downwards.
ATGGAGTTGGAGTTGCCGGCCACGTAGGCCACGGTGAAATCGTTGGCGAGGAACAACGCCACCAGGCAGGCAAACGACAGCGCCAGGAAGGCGAACTGCAGCAATGCCGCCGGTCGGGCGATGGCCATAAGGGCGGAGGAACGCTGCGCGGCGCCGGCGAGCGGGAAGACCCCCTGCACGGCGGCAACGACCAGGGCGACGACGAGCGCGAAATGCCCGATCTCGGCTAACACGGTGGCAGGCCCGGTAGTGAGGGAACAGGCGCGGATGATAAGCGCCGGCGGCTGATTGTCCAAACACCGCGTGCAGCCGGTGTGAGGACCGGGGAATGCCCCTGCCGCAGGCCGGGGGAAACACATTTGCTAACGCTTGCGCGGCGACCGTACGGTCGTGCCGCAAGACCCCTTTGCTATCATCGCCCGGCGCACAAATCTTGCCATTACGGCCTTGAAAATCAGGGGCTTTGCCCCGCTCACCGGATATTGCTACCGATGGATCGCAAGAACAGCTTCACCCGCGACGAGCTCCTCACCTGCAGCCACGGCACCATGTTCGGCCCGGGCAATGCCCGCCTGCCGCTGCCGCCCATGCTGATGGTGGACCGCATCACCGAGATCAACAGCACCGGTGGCAAGCACGGCAAGGGCGAGATCATCGCCGAGTTCGACATCAACCCGGACCTGTGGTTCTTCAAGTGCCACTTCGAATCCGACCCGGTGATGCCGGGCTGCCTGGGCGTGGACGCCATGTGGCAGCTGGTGGGTTTCTACCTGGGCTGGGCCGGCAGTCCCGGCCGCGGCCGCGCTCTGGGCTCGGGCGAGATCAAGTTCTTCGGGCAGGTGCTGCCCACGGCGAAGAAGGTGACCTACCACCTGCACCTGAGCCGCGTCATCCAGCGCAAGCTGGTGATGGGCGTGGCCGACGGCCACGTGTACGTGGACGGCCGCGAGATCTACACCGCCACCGACCTCAAGGTGGGGCTGTTCACCTCCACCGACAATTTCTGATCCTGCGTCAAACCTGGAGTAACGTTACATGCGTCGCGTCGTCGTCACCGGCATGGGCATCGTCTGCAGCCTCGGCAACAACCAGCACGAGGTGCTCGCCTCCCTGCGCGAAGGAAAAAGCGGCATCCGCTACAAGGAAGAGTACAAGGAGCGCGGCATGCGCTCGCAGGTGGCCGGCCAGGTGGTGAACCTGGACATGGACGCGCTGATCGACCGCAAGCAGCGCCGCTTCATGGGCGACGCCGCCGCCTACGCGTACATCGCCCTGAAGGAAGCCATCGCCCAGGCCGGCCTGACCCCGGAGCAGGTTTCCAGCGACCGCACCGGCGTGATCGCCGGCTCCGGCGGCGCCTCCAGCCAGAACCTGGTCGAGGCGGCGGACATCCTCCGTGAAAAGGGCATCCGCCGCGTCGGCCCGTACATGGTGCCGCGCACCATGAGCAGCACGGTGTCGGCGTGCCTCGCCACCTCGTTCCAGATCCGCGGCGTGAACTATTCCATCTCGTCGGCCTGCGCCACCAGCGCGCACTGCATCGGCAACGGCATGGAGATGATCCAGTCCGGCAAGCAGGACATCGTGTTCGCCGGTGGCGGCGAGGAAGAGCACTGGACGCTGTCCTGCCTGTTCGACGCCATGGGCGCCCTCTCCGCCGGGCGCAACGACACCCCGGACAAAGCCTCGCGCGCCTACGACGCCAACCGTGACGGCTTCGTCATCGCCGGCGGCGGCGGCATGCTGGTGCTGGAGGAATACGAGCACGCGAAGAAGCGCGGCGCGAAGATCCTCGCCGAACTGGTCGGCTACGGCCTGACCAGCGACGGCGCCGACATGGTGGCCCCGAGCGGCGAAGGCGCCATGCGCTGCATGAAGATGGCCATGGCCACCGTGGACACCCCCATCGACTACATCAATGCGCACGGCACCTCGACGCCGGTGGGCGACGTGGCAGAGCTGGGCGCCATCCGCGAGACCTTTGCCGGCAAGACGGTACCGCCGATCAGCTCCACCAAGTCGCTGTCGGGCCACTCGCTGGGCGCCGCCGGCGTGCATGAAGCCATCTACTCGCTGCTGATGCTGCAGGAAGACTTCATCGCCGCCTCGGCCAACATCGAGACGCTGGACGAGAAGGCCGAGGGCCTGCCGATCGTGCTGCAGCGCGTAGACAACGCGAAGCTCACCACGGTGATGTCCAACAGCTTCGGCTTCGGCGGCACCAACGCCACGCTGGTGTTCCGCCGCGCCTGAGGCCTGGCTCTTCGTAGAGAGGGGGCCATGCCCCCGACATTGATGGGAGCGAGGGGAAAACAAAAAGGCGGCTCGATGAGCCGCCTTTTTTTGTTGCGCGTGGACCGGTGGATCAGAAGTTCTGCTCGAGACCCAGGGCGATGGTGGTCAGCTCGGTGTCCGTGGCGTTGTCTTCTTCCAGCTTGGTGAGCAGGCCGAACAGCTTGGTGCTCTTGCCCAGCTTGTAGTCGGCGCCAAGGCCGAGCAGGGTCTTCTCGGCGTCGTTGGTGTCGCCTTCGGCCACACCGTACTGCGCCTTCAGTTTCCACTCCTCGCTCAGCTTGTAGCCGACGCTGGCCAGCATGGCGGTGTCTTCGGCGTCCGCGCCGGTGCCGACTTCCTCGGTGGTCTGGAAGATGGCACCCAGTTCCAGCGCGTCCAGGGTGTACATGGCAACCAGGCGCACGATGTCACCACGGTCGGTGGTGAAGTCGTCGGCGTCAGCCGAGCCGGAAATGGAAGCGTTCTGGTCCAGGCCCAGGGCGGCGTAGAAATCGCCGGACTGCAGCACCACCGAGGCGGAGATCATGTCGGCGATGTCGGTCTCGTTGCCGGCCTCGCCGTCAACGTTGGCGTTCTCGCCCGGCATGGCGGCGACGGTGACGGTGACCAGGTCAGCCAGCTTGGGCGTGCTGTACTGGATCATGTTCGAGCCGCGGTTCTCGCCCGGCATGATGTTCTTGATGTCGCCGGACAGGTCGTTGAACTGGTCGACCTTGCCCTGCGCGGTCTTCACCGGCGTGTCGAAGTAGCCGAACTGCACCTGGCCGAAGCTGCCCTTCAGGCCGGCGAAGATGTTGCGCTGGCCGAAGGGGCCGGCGCCGTCGTCCACGTTCATGGAGAACTCGGCCTGGTAGATGCCGGTGAGGCCGGTCACGCCGGTCTCGGCGTCGCCCTTCACGCCAAGGCGCGAGTCGTTGCTTTCGACGTGCCAGACGTCGGTGGTGCCGTCATCGCGGCTTTCAACCGTGACGTTCACCTTGCCGTACAGCGTCGGGCCCGCAGCCTCGGCAACGAACGGCATCGCGGCGGCAGCGCCGATGGCCAGTGCAAGCAGCTTCTTGTTCATTCGAACATCTCCTGGAGGATCGCAAGTTGAATTGGTCTCGCGGCCGCGCTGCCCCTGTAGCGAGGGGGCCATGCCCCCGGACTGGTCGGGACGTACGACACCGCAGTGCCGGGCGGCAGTATCGGAAGGAGATGTGACAGGGCCGTGTTGCGGATGTGTCACTTGCGTGACGCGGCGACAACATATCTCGCCCGGTGCATCTGGCCGCGGTGCAGGCACCGAACGCGCTATCTGGCGGGATCGGCGTATGATTATCCTCCGGTCCCAACAGTTTCGGAGCCATACAGACACATGAAGGTCCCCTACACCTGCACCAGGCGCACAAGGACGCTTGCAGCGCTGAGCATGACCTTGGCAATGCTGCCTTGGTCGCCGCCAGCATCCGGCAAGCCGCTGGAAGTGACCTGCAACAGGAAGACCAACCACGTGACGCTGCACGCCCAAGAGATGCCCATCGGGAGCGTCCTGGGCGAGCTGGCCGAAGCCTGCGGGTTCGAGGCCCGGCTGGACCCTGCAATCTCCCAACCAGTCACCGCCCACATCGACAACCAGTCACTCGGCGAGGCTCTCGATCGGGTCGCGGGTCGACTGAACCTGATCCGGCAGTACAAGGACAAGCGGCTCGACGCGGTCATCGTGCTGCCTGCAGGTAGTTCCAACATGTCACGCGCCCTGCCAGTGGGCCCGCCGAAGGATAAAGTGAGGGCCGGCCCCGAAAAACGGGCGGCCAATGCGGAAAAGCGCGCTGCTCACCTGGCAGTGAAAAGGGAGGAGCGCATCAAGCAGTTGCGGGAACGCGAAGAGCATCGCTTGGCCACGTTGCCGGAGGCGGAGCGCAAAAAGGAAAAAGAGCGACTCGAACGCAGGATCGAGCGACTTCGGGCGAAAGACAAGGACGAGGTCAAATAACCGCTCCCGGGCACGAGGTCGCGGCAAAAAAAAGCCCCGCTTACGCGGGGCTTTTTCTACGTCGATCAGAAGCGCTGCTCAAGACCCAGCGAAATAACCTGGTCGTCCATCGCTACGTCATCTTCGGCCTTGGCGAGGAAGCCGTATACGGTGGTCGCCTTGCCAAGCGCGTAATCAGCACCTACGCCGTAGAAGGTCTCCGTGTTGTCGGAGAGATCGCCTTCAGTCTGGAGGTACTGACCCTTGAACTTCCAGTCGCCGGTCTTGTACGCGCCGCTCAGCAGCATGGAGGTATCTTCGCTGGAGCTGCCGGTATCAGCACCTTCGGCGGTCTGGTACAGGAAACCGACTTCGAAACTGTCGGTGGTGTAGCCAGCGACCGCGCGGATGATGTCGTTGTAGTTGTCACCAGCAACATCCACGCCGCCGGTTACCGGGGTTTCCTGGTCGAGACCCAAGCCCAGGTACAGGCTATCCTTCTCGTAGACAACCGAGGCGGAAACTGCGTCACCGATCCCGGTCAGCGGCTGGCCGTCGGCGCCGGTGGCCGTTTCACCCTGCCACAGGGCAACGGTGACGGTCAGGGCATCAGCAATTTTCGGGGAGACGTAGGCAACGGCGTTCGGCGCGCGAAGATCACCCGATACAAAATTGCCCATGTCGGCGGTGCTGTCGTTGAACTGGTCTACCTTGCCCTGAACGGTCTTGGTCGGGGTATCGACGTTGCCGACGAGAACCGTACCGAAGTCGCCCGCAAGGCCGGCGTAGATGTTGCGACCGGAGAACGGACCGTTGCCAGTGTCACCGTCATCGGCGTCGACGCCGAACTCGGCGAGGTACACACCCTTCAGGCCGCTGACGCCGGTTTCGGCGCTGCCCTTCACACCAATGCGCGACGCGTTGTTCTCGATCGACCACACGTCGTCCGCGCTGTCATCCCAATTCTCGAGCGACAGGTTGATCTTGCCGTACAGCGTCGGGCCGTCCGCGAGAGCGGCAACCGGCATGGCAACAGCGGCGCCGATGGCCAGAGCAAGCAGCTTCTTGTTCATTCGAACATCTCCTTGATCAAGTTAAGTGGCAAGGATGCCGGTCTTCGGTATCCGCAGTGCCGGGGCGGATACCAACTCCATGACACCCTCGCGGCAGTCATATGTCCTGTTAATGACATATGCCCCGACCGGAAGATAGACGATATTTGGACGGTTTGCACCGCCTGAACACGTGGTATTTGCTGACCCTGATCAACCTGCCGAGACCGCCGAAATTGCCGGATTTGCCGGCTTCCCTGTGGATAACTCGGGAAGGCCAGTCTTTTGCCCGAGGCGTCAGCCGGCGCCCAGCAGCGCCGAAAACGGCAGGTAGACCACCGGCTGGTTTTCGTCCACCACGGTGCCGGCGGGAATCATGGCCAGCCCGTCGGCCCAGGCCATGGAGGTCAGTACGCCCGAACTCTGGTTGGCATACCGGTGCAGCCGCGGGCCGGCTGGCGTGTGCTCCAGCCGCACCCGCAGGAACTCCGTGCGCCCACCCGCCTTGCGGGTGCGGAATCCGGCCGGCACGGCCAGGCGGGCTGCCGGCGCGCCGCGTACGCCCTGCAGCGCCCGCATGAACGGCACCCCGAACACCAACAAGGTTACCGCCACCGACACCGGGTTGCCGGGCAGCCCGAGCACCGGGATGTCACCCTGCGCACCGGCCAGGCTGCCGAACAGCAGCGGCTTGCCGGGCTTGATCGCCACCTTCCACAAATCCACGCGACCGACCGTGGCCAGTGCGGCCTTCAGGTGGTCCTCCTCGCCGACCGAGGCACCGCCGGTGGTCAGCAGCAGGTCGGCACGGGCGCCGGCCTCGCGCAGGGCCTGCACGGTGGCTTCGCGGGTGTCGCCGACCACGCCCAGGTCGATCACCTCGCAACCGAGGCGCGCGAGGTAACCCAGCAGCGCGTAACGATTGGAGTTGAAGATACGCCCCGGCGCCGGCTCGGCACCCGGCTCCAGCAATTCATCGCCGGTGGAAAACATGGCCACGCGCAGGCGGCGGCGCACGCTCACCGTGGCATGGCCGGCGGCGGCAATCACGCCCAGGCGCGCCGGGTTGATGATTTCCCCCGCCGCCACCGCGACGCTGCCGGCCGCCATGTCCTGGCCGCGCGGACGCACGTTGTCACCCGCCGCCAGCCTCGCGGCCATCGCCGCGTTCACGACCACCGTCTGCCCGTCGGCGGTGCAGTCCTCCTGCATCACCACGGTATCGGCGCCCGGCGGGATTTCCGCGCCGGTGAAGATGCGCGCGGCGGTGCCGGCGAGCAGCGCTGCAGGCACCTGGCCGGCGGGCACGCGCTGCGACACCGGCAGGCGGTGGCCGGCGGCGGCCTGCAGGTCGGCGAGGCGCAATGCATAGCCGTCCATGGCCGAGTTGTCGGCCGGCGGCACGTCCACGCGCGACAGCACATCGGTGGCCAGCACGCGATCCAGCGCGGCGGAAAGCGGCACCGACTCCGTACCGGCAACCGGCTGCGCGGCGGAAAGCAGCCGCGCCAGCGCTTCATCAACGGACAGCAGGCCGGGGGTCGCGCAGGCGTCGGTCATGGTCGGCATTCCATCCTGTTCAGGAACAGCAGGGCTTCTTCTGCAGGTGGGCAACGAAATTGCACGGCTGGTGACGCGCATCGAGCTGCTGGCTGATGATGCCGTCCCACGCGGTGCGGCAGGCGCCGGTGGAACCGGGCATGCAGAAGATCACCGTGTTGTTGGCCAGCCCCGCCACCGCGCGCGACTGGATGGTGGAGGTGCTGATCTCGTCGTACGAGATGCGGCGGAACAGTTCGCCGTAGCCCTCGATTTCCTTGTCGAACAGCGGCAGCACTGCCTCCGGGGTGGAATCGCGGCCGGAAAAGCCGGTGCCGCCGGTGACCAGCACGGCGTTGCAGTCCGCATCGACGATCCAGCGCGAGAGCACGGCGCGGATCTGGTAGATGTCGTCCTTCACGATGACCTTCTCGTGCAGGCCATGGCCGGCCGAGGTCAGCATGCGTGCCAGCGACTTGCCGGAATTGTCGGTTTCCTCGGTGCGCGTGTCGGACACCGTGAGCACGGCAATGGACAGCGGGATGAACTCGGCGCTCGCGGACATGGCATCAGCCTCCGGTCATGTTCATGAAGCGCACGATCTGCGGCGCTTCCTGCAGGTTGAAATGGTGGCGCTCGGGCTTGAGGTCCATGGCCGAAACAATGGCCTGCGCCAGGGCCTGATCATCGCCCGGCCGCTCGCGCAGCACCTGACGCAGGTCAAGCGAGTGCTCGTTGCCCAGGCACAGCAGCAGGCGTCCTTCGGCAGTCACCCGCACGCGGTTGCACAGGTGGCAGAAATTGTGGGAATGCGGCGAGATGAAGCCCACCCGGGTGGGACTGCCGGCCATGCGCCAGTAGCGGGACGGCCCTCCGGCGGCGGACTGGTCGTCCGGTACGGCCGCCAGCGGCCAGCGGGCATGCACGCGCGCGCGCACTTCTTCGGAGGGCATGAAGGCGATGGCGCGGTCGTGTTCATCGATCTGCCCGAGCGGCATTTCCTCGATGAAGGTGATATCCAGGCCACGCACGCGGGCGAAATCCACCAGCGCCTCGATCTCGTCGTCGTTGCGACCGCGCAGGATCACGGCGTTGAGCTTGGTGCCGGCGAAGCCGGCGGCCTGTGCTGCGTCGATGCCGGCCAGCACGTCGGCGAGGTTGCCGGTGCGGGTGAGTTCGCGGAAACGTGCCGGGTCGAGCGTGTCGAGGCTGATGTTCAGGCGCGCCAGGCCGGCCTGCTTCAGGGGCCGGGCCATGTCCGCCAGGTGCGAACCGTTGGTGGTCATCACCAGTTGCTCCAGCCCGGGCACGGCCGCCAGTTGTTCGACCAGCCAGAGGATGTTGCGGCGCACCAGCGGCTCGCCGCCGGTGAGGCGGATCTTGCGCACGCCCTGCGCCACGAAAGCCCTGCCCACCGCCAGCAGTTCCTCGAGGGTCAGCACGTCGCGGCGCGGCACGAAGGTCATGTCCTCGGCCATGCAGTACACGCAGCGGAAATCGCAGCGGTCAGTGACCGACAGGCGCACGTATTCAACGCGGCGGCCGTAGCGGTCGACCAGGCTCATGCGCTGCCGCGCTCCTTCAGGCGCTGCTTGGCCTCGTCCCAGGCGGCGTCGAGCACGGCCAGGCCGGCGTCCTCCACCGACTGGCCACGGGCGGCGAGGATGCGCTCGACCTCGCGGAAGCGATCCTCGAACTTGCGGTTGGCGTCGCGTGCCAGCGCCTCGGCATCCAGGCCGCGCTTGCGGGCGAGGTTCACCAGCGTGAAGAGCAGGTCACCGATTTCCTCGCCGACGTGCGCGTTGTCGCCGGCGACCAATGCCTGCTCGAGCTCGACGGTCTCCTCGCGCAGCTTGCCGATGACGCCAGTGTCGTCCGGCCAGTCGAAACCGACGCGGGCAGCCTTCTTCTGCAACTTCTGCGCGCGCGCCAGCGCCGGCTGGCCGAGCAGCACGCCGTCCAGCAGGCTGTCGATGCGCTCGCCGGCGGCCTGCTTCTCGGTCTTCTTGGTGGCTTCCCAGTTGGACTTGATGTCGTCGATGCGGTGCTCGTCGTGGCGGCGGCGCTCGCCGTCCACGCGGCCGTCGGGGAACACGTGCGGGTGGCGGCGCAGCATCTTCGCCACCAGGCCGTCGATCACGTCGTGCACGTCGAACAGGCGCTGTTCCTCGGCCATGCGCGCGTGGAACACCACCTGGAACAGCAGGTCGCCGAGCTCGCCCTTCAGGCCGGGCATGTCGCGGCGGGCGATGGCGTCGGCGACTTCGTGCGCTTCCTCGACGGTGTACGGTGCGATGGAAGCAAAATCCTGCTTGAGGTCCCACGGGCAGCCGTGGTCCGGGTCGCGCAGGCGCGCCATCAGGGCGATCAGGTCGTCGAGCGTGTGCCGGTCGCCCATGGCCGCCTCACTTCTTGTAGCGGTGCACTTCGATCACGCCGGGCAACTGCTCGACGCGGGCGAGCACCTTGCCGAGCAGGTCGAGGCTGCCGATCTCGATGGTGAACAGCATGGTGGCGGTGTTCTCGCTGCGGCTGGACTGGGTGTGCGCGGCGGTGATGTTCACCTTCTCGCCGGCCAGCACGAACATGATGTCGCGCAGCAGGCCGGTGCGGTCCCAGGCCTTCACGAAGATGTCGACGGGGTAGGCCACTTCGCTGGCCATGCCCCAGCTCACCTCGACGATGCGCGCGGGATCATCGCGCTGCAGGGTCTGCAGGTTGGCGCAGTCGATACGGTGCACGCTGACGCCGCGCCCGGCAGTGACGTAGCCGAGGATGCTGTCGCCCGGCACCGGCTGGCAGCAGCCGGCCATCTGCGTCATCAGGTTGCCGACGCCCTCGACGGTGACGCCCTTGCCCTCGCGATTCGCCTGCGGCGCACGCGGGATGAGTTCCTGCTGCTCGGGGGTGGGCTCGTGCAGTGCCACCAGCGCCTGCAGTTGCTGGACCACCTGCGAGACACGCACGTCACCGGCGCCCAGCGCCGCGTGCAGGTCCTCGGTGGAGCGCTGTCCGAGGCGGACCGCCAGCTCGCGCATGTTGACGTCTTCGACGGCCAGCCGCTTCAGCTCGCGCTCAAGCATCTCGCGGCCGGCGGCGACGTTCTCGTCACGGTCTCGCTGGCGGAACCAGTGCTGGATCTTGGCGCGCGCACTGGAGGTCTTCACGAAGCCGAGCGTCGGGTTGAGCCAGTCGCGGCTGGGGCCGCCCTCCTTGGTGGTGAGGATCTCCACCTGGTCGCCGGTGGCGAGCACGTGGTTGAGGGTAACGATGCGGCCGTTCACCTTGGCGCCGCGGCAACGGTGCCCCACCTCGGTGTGCACGCCGTAGGCGAAGTCCACCGGGGTGGCACCGGCCGCCAGGTCGACCACGTGGCCGTCCGGCGTGAACACGTAGACGCGGTCCATGCCCACGTCGCCCCTGAGCACCTCGCCGATGCCGGCGTCGCCCAGTTGCTCGTGCCACTCGAGCACCTGCCTGAGCCAGGCGATCTTGTGCTCGTAGCCGGCGGTGCGATCGCGCCCCTTGGTGCCTTCCTTGTAGCGCCAGTGCGCGGCGATGCCCAGTTCGGCCGATTCGTGCATGGCGAAGGTGCGGATCTGCACCTCCAGCATCTTGCGCTCCGGGCCGATCACCGCGGTGTGCAGCGACTGGTAGCCGTTGGGCTTGGGGGTGGCGATGTAGTCGTCGAATTCCTTGGGGACGTGCTGCCACAGCGAGTGCACGATGCCCAGCGCGGCGTAGCAGTCGCGGATCTCCGGCACGAGGATGCGCACGGCGCGCACGTCGTACACCTCGTAGAAGTCGATCTGCTTCTTCTGCATCTTCCGCCAGATGCTGTAGATGTGCTTGGCCCGGCCGTACACCTCGCCCTGGATGCCGGCGCGCTCGAGCTGGCGCCGCAGTTCCCCCACCACGTTGACGATGTACTGCTCGCGGTCGATACGCTTCTCGTCGAGCAGCCTGGCGATCTTCTTGTAGGCGCCGGGCTGCAGGTAGCGGAACGCGAGGTCCTCGAGCTCCCACTTGATGTGGCCCACGCCGAGGCGGTGCGCCAGAGGCGCGTAGATGTCGAAGACCTCGCGGGCGACCTTGTGCTGGCGCTCCTCGTCGGCGTGCTTGGCGCCGCGGATGACGATGGTCCGCTCGGCCAGCTTGATGAGCGCGACGCGGACGTCGTCCACCATCGCCACCAGCATCTTGCGGACGTTGTCGAGCTGGCCCTGTTGCTGGCCCAGCACGGCCTTGCGGGTGGGGTTGCTGATGGCGGAGATGGCCGCCATGCGCATGACGCCCTCGATCAGGTTCGCCACGTCCTCGCCGAAGTCCTCGGCGACATGGCGCAGCGGCATGCGGCCCTCGCGCACCGTGCGGTAGAGCATGGCGGCAACGAGGGTGTCCTGGTCGGCGCGCAGGTCGGCGAGGATCTGCGCCATTTCCAGGCCGGTGCGGTAGGAGGACACGCCGCTCGCCCACACGTCGTCGGCGGCAATCGCCTCGCGCTCGCCCTGCTCGGCGACCAGGCAGGCGCGGCGCAGTTCGTCCTTGCTGAACTTCTCGGTCTTTGCCTGGATGGCGTCGAGCCAGCGATCGAGATCGACGCTGCCGTCGTCGCGTACCGGGTGCTCTTCGCGGACCTTGACCATGGGGACTCGAACTTCAGTTCAGGGCGTTTCTGTAGCGAGGGGGCCATGCCCCCGACCGACGATGAATCGGGGGCATGGCCCCCTCGCTACACAGGTAGATGGGGATTCTAGCGGGCTTTGCCGCCCGACCGGCTGAACACGGCGATCGATTCGACGTGGGTGGTGTGCGGGAACATGTCCATCACCCCTGCCTTTTCAAGGACATAGCCCTCGGCGACCAGCAGGCCGGCATCGCGCGCGAGGGTGGCCGGGTTGCAGGAAACGTAGACGATGCGCCCGGCCCCGAAGCGCGAGGCCTGGCGGCACACGGCCTCGGCACCGCTGCGCGGCGGGTCGATCAGCAATCGGTCGTAGCGCTCGCGCGCCCAGGGGGTGTTGGCGAAATCGCCATCGAGGTTGGCGGCGAAGAAACGCGTCTCGCCCAGCGCCACGCCACGCGCCCGGTTGTGGGCGACGTTCTCGGTGCCGCGTTCGACCATCGCCTGGCTGCCTTCCACGCCGGTGACGTGTGCAGCGCGGGTGGCCAGCGGCAGCGTGAAGTTGCCCAGGCCGCAGAACAGGTCGAGCACGCGGTCGCCGGGTTGCGGATCGAGCAGGTCGACGGCGAGTTTCACCATCTGCCGGTTGATGGAGCTATTCACCTGGGTGAAATCGTTGGGGTGGAAGCGCAGCTCCACGCCGAAGTCGTCGAGCCGGTAGGTGAGGCGCGGATCGGATTCGCCCGGCGCCGGCCACACGCGGTGGATGGTGCTCTCGTTGCCCGGCTGCAGGTACAGGTGGAAACCCCGTGCCTGGCAGAACCCGACGATGGCGGACTGGTCCGCTTCCGACAACGGATCAAGGTGGCGGATCACCAGCGCGATGCCGTCGTCGCCGGCAGCCACTTCCACCTGCGGGATGCGATCGCGGGCGGTGAGCGGCGTGAGCACCTCGCGCAACGCGGTGATCTGGCGGCCGACTTCCGGCAGCAGTACCGCACAGCTGTCGATGGCGGCGATGTACGGCGTGCGCTTCTCGCGGAAACCGACCAGCACGCCGCCCTTGGCCGGCACGAATTTCACCGCCAGACGCGCCTTGCGCCGGTAACCGTAGCGCTCGCCCACCAGAGGTGGCAGCACTTCGCGGGGCTGGACGTTGCCGAAGTGCGCCAGCTGCTCGAACAGCACGCGCTGCTTCATCGCCAGCTGCTCGTCGCCGGACAGGTGCTGCATGCTGCAACCGCCGCAGATGTCCGCGTGCGGGCAGGCCGGCTCGACGCGCGCCGGCGACGCGGTGTGCACCTGCGAGGCGACACCCTCGTCGAAGGTCTTGCGGCTGAACACGTAGCGGAACGACACGTCCTCGCCGGGCAGCGCGCCCTCGACGAAAACGGTCTTGCCGTCGATGGCGCCGATGCCGCGCCCGTCGTGGCCGAGGCGGTCGATGTGGATGCGGTGTTCACCGGCCGGCGGCCGGCGGTTGTTGCGTTTCATGCGGTCCAGTTCTTCTCGAATTCGACGAGGTGCGGCTGGCCGCTCGCCTTGAGGTGGTTTCTTACCAGCTGGCACTCGGCGTCATGCGCCTCGCGGCTGAGGTTGCCGCGCATCAGCTCGAAGCGCAGGAACACCAGGTACGTGTTCAGCACGTCCGTCTCGCAGTAATCGCGGATGCCCTTGATGTTGCCGGCCTGCCAGGCCTCGAACACCTTCGAGCCGTGCATGCCCATCTTGCCGGGGAAGCCCAGCAGCGAGGCGACCACGTCCAGCGGCGCGGTGGCGCGTGCCTGGTACATGGCCAGCAGGTCCATGAGATCGGTGTGGCGCTGGTGGTAGCGCGACAGGTAGTTGTTCCACTTGAACTCGCGGTCGTTCTCGCCCTGGTCCCAGTAACGGGCGGCGGTGACGCCGTGCAGCATGGCGCGGTAGTGGAGCACCGGCAGGTCGAAGCCGCCGCCGTTCCAGCTGACCAGCGTGGGGGTGTTCTTCTCGATGCCGTTGTAGAAGCGCTCGATCAGTTCCTTCTCGCTGCTCTGCTCGTCGCCCAGCGACCACACGCTGAACTTGCTGCCGCTGCGGTAGACGGCGCTGATCGCCACGATGCGCTGCAGCGGCAGGCGCTGGAACTCGCTGCCGGACTCGTTGCGGCGGATGTTCTCCATCGCCGTGGCGGTGTCCTTGTCGGACAGGCCGTCGAGGCCGTACACGCGGCGGCCACCGTCGAGGTCGGGGATGGTCTCGATATCGAAGACGAAAACATTCACGGGCGGAAGACCCCGGTGGAGAGGTAACGGTCACCGCGGTCGCAGACGATGGCCACGATGACGGCATTCTCGGTTTCCTGCGCGATGCGCAGCGCGCCGGCCACGGCACCACCGGACGATACGCCGCAGAAGATGCCCTCCTCGCGCGCCAGCCGGCGCATCATCACCTCGGCCTCGGCCTGCGACACATCGAGCACGCGATCGACGCGCGACGGATCGAAGATCTTCGGCAGGTATTCGTCCGGCCAGCGGCGGATGCCGGGGATGGACGACCCGGCGGTGGGCTGCAGCCCGATCACCTGCACGGCGGGATCCTGCTCCTTGAGGAAGCGCGACACGCCCATGATGGTGCCGGTGGTGCCCATGCAGCTGACGAAGTGGGTGACGGTGCCGCCGGTGTCACGCCAGATCTCCGGGCCGGTGGCCATGTAGTGCGCCGCCGGGTTGTCGGGGTTGGCGAACTGGTCCAGCACCCTGCCCTTGCCGTCGCGTTCCATCTGCTTGGCGAGGTCGCGCGCGCCTTCCATGCCCTGCTCGGCGCTCACGGAAATGATCTCGGCTCCGTAGGCGGTCATCGCCTGGCGGCGCTCCTCGCTCTGGTTGGCCGGCATGATGAGCACCATGCGATAGCCGCGGATCGCCGCGGCCATGGCCAGCGCAATGCCGGTGTTGCCGCTGGTGGCCTCGATGAGCGTGTCACCGGGACGGATCTCGCCACGCGCTTCGGCAGCGCGGATCATGTTCATGGCCGGGCGATCCTTCACCGAGCCGGCCGGGTTGTTGCCCTCCAGCTTCAGCAGGATGCGGTTGCCGCGGGCGGCGATGTCGGGTCCGGGGATGCGCGCGAGCTGCACCAGTGGCGTATTGCCGACGGTGCGCTCGACGGGACCTGCGGTGCGGGAGGCTGGATTGTCCATGGCGCCGGCATTGTAGCGTCACCGGCCGACCCGTGGCGTATCGACCGGGCATGGCGTTGCGCCCCCGGACGAAGCAGGGGATCATCGGCGCAATCCCCCCGGCATGATGCCCCGTCGACGCGATGACCAGCCTTTCGATTCGCCTGCGCCTGATCCTGCTGGTCACCGTGCCCACGCTGGTGGCGGGCATCCTGCTGGCCACCCTCGCCCTGTCGTTCCACTTCCGTGCCATCGAGCAGGCCCTGATCGCCCGCGGCTGGGCCACCATGCAGCACGCCGCAGGCGAACTGCACCGCCACCTGGCCAGTGGCGATACCGGCGTCATCGAGCAGTACCTGCCCAGCCTGCTGGAGTATCCCGACGTCCGCTCGGCCTCGCTCTACGACGAGCGGCAGGGGCTGCTGGCGCACAGCGGACCCCTGCCGCGACCGCCACTGAGCGGCGGCGTGCGCGCACTGTTTTCGGACCGCGCCGTGGTGGCCACCACCGATCGCGGCTGGCGCCTGTTGCTGCCGGTGTCGCGCAGGGGTACCGCCCCGGTGCCGGCCGGCGATGCGGCCCTGCCCCTGGCCGAGCCTGCCGAAGGCTGGATCGAGGTGGAACTCTCCGATGACACCGTCGGCCAGGAGCGCTGGCGCGCGGTGGCCGGGGCCCTCGCCGTATTGCTGGCATTGCTGCTGGTACAGGCAGTCATCGCCCAGTTGTTCAGCGATCGCATGCTCACCGCGTTCAGCGCCATCGGCAGCGGCATGCGCCGCGTGGCCGGCGGGCAGCTGGGCACCCGCCTGCAGCCGGACGCACCCGGTGAGCTCGGCCGCCTGCAACGCGACTTCAACCACATGTGCGAGTCGCTGCAGCGTGCCCAGGAAGACCTGCAGCAGAGCGTCACCCAGGCCACCGACGACCTGCGCGAAACCCTGGAGACCATCGAGGTCCAGAACATCGAGCTGGACATGGCGCGCAAGGAAGCCGTGCGGGCCGCGCGCCTGAAGAGCGAATTCCTGGCCAACATGAGCCACGAGATACGCACGCCGCTCAACGGCATCATCGGCTTCACGCGCCTGCTGCTGAAAACGGAAATGGCGCCGCGCCAGGCCGAGTACCTCACCACCATCCGCAAGTCCTCCGACGCGCTGCTCACCATCATCAACGACATCCTCGATTTCTCGAAGATCGAGGCCGGCAAGCTGGCGCTGGACCGCAGCCCGCTGGACATCCGCGAGATCGTCGATGACGTGCTGGCGCTGATGGCGCCGCTGGCGGCGGAAAAGCGCCTGGAACTGGTGGCACTGGTCTACCGCGATACGCCCCGGCGGGTGATCGCCGACCCCATCCGCCTGCGCCAGGTGCTCACCAACCTGCTGTCCAACGCCATCAAGTTCACCGAGCGCGGCATGATCGTGGTGCGCGTGATGCTCGACAGCGAGGACGAGCGCCAGGCGACCCTGCGCTTCGCGGTGACCGACACCGGCATCGGCCTGACGGCCGCGCAGCAGGCCGTGCTGTTCACGGCATTCACCCAGGTGGATTCCTCGACCTCGCGGCAGGCCGGCGGCACCGGCCTGGGCCTGGCCATCTCCAAGCACCTGGTCGAACTGATGGGCGGCGAAGTGGGCCTGGAGAGCGCGCCCGGCGAGGGCTCCACCTTCTGGTTCACCGTGCGCGCGGACATCGACCGCTTCGCCGGCAACCGCGGACCCGACCCGCTGCAGGGACGGCACATGGTCATCCGCGATCCGAACGACACCGCGCGACTGGCCCTGCGGCACCAGCTTGAAGAATGGGGCGCGCGGGTGACCGAGGCGGAATCCGTCGACGAGTTGCTCACCGCCGCCAACGAGGATTGCGACGCGGTGGTGCTGGGCAGCGGCCCCCGACCCGGCGATGCCGGCGAAGCACTCTCGCTCGGCGCGCGCCTCGCGGAGCGCGGCCTGGCCACGCTGCTGCTGGCAGGCAACAGTGACGACCTCGCCGTGGCTGTGCCGGGCATCACGGTGATTCCCAAGCCGGTCGCCGCGCAACGCCTGCACGATGCGCTGCTGGTGGCACTGGGCGGCGAAGTCGGTGCGCCGGCGAGCAACGCACCGCGCCCGGCCGCGGGCCTGGAACGCCTGCGCGTGCTGGTGGTGGACGACAACGAGGCGAACCTGCGCCTGCTGTGCACGCTGGTGGAAGACCTCGGGGTCGGCGTGAAGGGCGTCGCCAGCGGGCAGGCGGCGCTGGGCGCGCTGCAGCAGCAGCACTACGACCTGGTGTTCATGGACATCCAGATGCCGGGCATGGACGGCATCGAGACCACGCGCCGCCTGCGCGAACTGGGGCCGGCGTGGGCGCGCACCCCGGTGATCGCCGTGACGGCGCACGCGCTGGCCTCCGAGCGCCAGCAACTGCTGGCCGCCGGCCTGGACGACTACCTCACCAAGCCGATCGGCGAGCAGCAACTGCGCTACGTGCTGGAACGCTGGGCCGGCGTGCGTTTCGGCACGCCGGCCGCCAGGCCAGCCGCCAGCACCCCGCAGGAAGATGCGGTGGTCGATACCGCCGCCTCGCTGGCGCTGGCCGGCGGCAAGCCGGCACTCGCGCGCGACATGCTGCGCATGCTGGCCGACAGCCTCGCCCAGGACCTCGACGACATTCCGCGCCTGGCCAGCGAGCGCGACGACGCCGGCCTGCTGGCGCGCGTGCACAAGCTGCACGGCGCGACCCGTTACGTCGGCACCCTCGCCCTGCGACAGGCCGCCAACGACCTCGAGCTGCTGCTCAAGGCCGCGCGCGAAAAGGAGGCGGTGGACTGGCAGGAGATCGCCGCACCACTGGCGCGGCTGGAATCGGAAATGCGCCAGGTGGCCGATTGGCTGGCCGGCAACCGCGACAAGCTCGACCTGCTGCTGCCGGGCTGAACCGACCTGTTCTCAGCCCTCGAGCACCACGAACGCCAGCGCGTACTCCGCCTCGTCCGACAGCGTGAGATGCGCGCGCACCACGCCCAGGCGTGCCGCCAGCAGTGCACCCTGGCCGGTGAAGGCCAGTGTCGGCCGCCCGGATGCCTCGCGGCCGATGACGATGTCCTGGAACGACAACTGCGCACCGATGCCGGTGCCGAAGGCCTTGGCCACCGCTTCCTTGGCCGCGTAGCGCTTGGCGAACCAGCGCGCCTCGGCGGCGGCATCGGTGAACGCGCGCTGCTCGGCTTCCACCAGCACACGCCGGCGGAAACGATCGCCGTGGCGGGCCAGCACCGCGGCAATGCGCGGCACCGCGGCGAGGTCGGTGCCGATGCCGACGATCACCGCGCGGCCGCCTCGATGATCAGGCGCTTCATCTCGCGCACCGCTTCCGGCAGGCCGGTCATCACCGCGCGGGCGATGATCGCGTGGCCGATGTTGAGTTCGTTGATGCCCGGGATCGCCGCCACCGGCTCGACGTTCTGGTAGTTGAGCCCGTGGCCGGCATTCACCGTAAGGCCGCGCGCGATGCCGTGCGCCACCGCCGCGGCGATGCGCGCCAGCTCCTTGGCGCGGGCGTGTTCGTCTTCCGCGTCAGCGTAGGCGCCGGTGTGCAGCTCCACCACCGGCGCACCGCAGCGCGCGGAGGCGTCGATCTGCGCCGGGTCAGGGTCGATGAACAGCGACACCTCGATGCCGGCGCGGCCCAGCCGCGCGCAGGCATCGCGCACCGCCGCTTCGTTGCCGATGACGTCCAGGCCACCCTCGGTGGTGACCTCGGTGCGCTTCTCCGGCACCAGGCAGCAGTGCTGCGGGCGCAGGCGCTCGGCGATGGCAATCATCTCCGCGGTCACCGCCATTTCCAGGTTCATGCGCGTTTTCAGCACCTGGCGGAGGATTTCCACGTCGCGGTCCTGGATGTGGCGGCGATCCTCGCGCAAGTGCACGGTGATGCCGTCGGCACCGGCGGTCTCGGCGGCCAGCGCGGCTTCCACCGGGTCCGGGTAGACGGTACGACGCGCCTGGCGCACGGTGGCCACGTGGTCGATGTTCACCCCGAGCAGCGGGCGGCGGAACGGGTTCACCGGGGTCGTCATGGCACACTCACTCCTGGGTCTGGTGATCGCCACCGGCGCGCGCGGGCGCGAACAGGGCACGGCTGTTGAGCGGCTTGTCGCCGAGGTGCGGCGCCAATGCGCGGCGCATCAGGCGCTTGGCGTCGCGCAACGCGTCGCCGTCGGCGAATTCGCCGGTTTCCAGCGCGAGCAGCGCCGAGCCGGCATAGCACTGCGCGTCCGGCAGGCCCGGCGGCGCCGGGTGCACGCCGGCATCCGGGTCGAAAGTATAGCGGCCACCCGCCTCGACCGGCTCGCCGTCCACGGTCTCGGCGTAGCGGTGGCCATAGCCCAGGTCGTCGAGCAACTGTTTCTCGAAGTGGCGCAGCGCCGGTTCCAGCGGCGCCCCCACCGCCAGCAGGTCCAGGGTGGTGGCATACAGGTCGAAGACACCCGACACCGGCACGTCGCGGTGCAGCAGGCGCACCAGCACCTCGTTGACGTACAGGGCGGCAAACAACGCGTGGCCGGCCAGCAGGCGCGGCGCCTCCACGGATTCCACCGAGCGCGCGCGCCGCAACTCGCCGCGGCCACCGAGCGTCACCCGGTAGCGGCGGAACGGTTGCAGGGGATTGGCGCGCTTCGTACCACGGCTGCCGCGCGCCAGCACGCCGACACGGCCATGGGTGCCGGTGAGCAGTTCCACGAGCTGGCTGCTTTCGCGGTAGTCGCGCGCGTGCAGCACGAACGCCTCGACCACCTCCTCCATGGCGGCGTCAGTCGTAGCCGAGGCTCTTCAGGGCGCGCTCGTCGTCGGCCCAGCCGCCGCGGACCTTCACCCACACTTCCAGCATCACCTTGCAGCCGAACATGCGCTCCATGTCGATGCGTGCCTGGGTGCCAATCTTCTTGAGGCGCTCGCCGCCCTTGCCGATGACGATGGCCTTCTGGCCATCCTTCTCGACGAGGATGGCGGCATTGATGCGGTAGAGCCCGTCTTCCTCGGCGAACTTCTCGATTTCCACCGCCAGCTGGTAGGGAATCTCGTCACCGAGCTGGCGCATGACCTTCTCGCGGATCAGTTCCGCGGCGAGGAAGCGCTGCGAACGGTCAGTGAGTTCGTCGGGACCGAACACGTGCGGTTGCTCGGGCAGCAACTTCGCCACCAGCTGCGCCAGCAAGTCCACGTTGTGGCCGCCGCGGGCGGAGATCGGCACGATCTCGGCAAACTCGCGCTGCTGCGACAGCCACTGCAGGTGCGGCAGCAACTTGGTCTTGTCGGCCAGCTCGTCGACCTTGTTCACCGCGAGGATCACCGGGCATTCGGCCTTTTCCAGGCGCTCGAGCACCAACGCGTCGTCCTCGGTCCACTTCAGCGCATCGACCACGAACACCGCCACGTCCACGTCGTCGAGTACCGACACGGCGGCGCGGTTCATGTAGCGGTTGATGGCGCGGGTGGCCGCCTTGTGGATGCCGGGGGTATCCACGTAGATGGCCTGCACGTTGCCCTCGGTGGCGATGCCCAGCACCTGGTGGCGGGTGGTCTGCGGGCGGCGCGAGGTGATCGACAGCTTCTGGCCGATCAGACGGTTGAGCAACGTGGACTTGCCCACGTTGGGCCGACCGACGATGGCGACGTAACCACAGCGCGTGGCGCCGTCCTGCTGATCAGCCACGCGGGCCTCCGGGGTGTTCCAGCCGGGCCAGGATGGCCTCGGCGGCAATCTGTTCGGCGATGCGGCGACTGTCTCCCCAGGCTTCCACCGGGGCGTCCAGGCCATCGCAATCGCAGGACACGCGGAAGCGCTGTTCATGCGACTTGCCGGTGGTTTCCAGGACTTCGTAGCGAGGCAGCGGCAGGCCGCGGCCCTGCAGGAATTCCTGCAGGCGGGTCTTGGGATCCTTGCGCACCAGCTCGATGCGCAGCTCCTCGAGCAAGGGGCGGTACCAGTCCAGCACCCGCGCGCGCGCGGTTTCCAGCCCGGCATCGAGATAGACGGCGCCGATGAGTGCCTCGACGCAGTCGGCGAGGATGGATCCGCGGCGATGGCCGCCGCTCTTCATTTCGCCCGGCCCCAGCCGCACGTAGTCACCCAGCACGAAGTGCTCGCCGATGCGCGCCAGCGCGTCGCCGTTGACCAGGCGCGCGCGGGCGCGGGTCAACTGGCCTTCGGTGGCGGTGGGGAAACGCAGGAAGAGTTCCGCGGCGATGACGTGGCCGAGCACCGAGTCCCCGAGGAACTCCAGGCGCTCGTTGTTGCGGCTGCCACTGACGCTGCGGTGCGTCAGTGCCAGCGTGAGCAGGTCCCGGTCGACGAACGAATGGCCCAGGGCCCGCTCGAGCGCCGCGGGATCACTCCTGGGCACTGGCCTCATGGCTGTTCACGAAATGCATGTTGATGCTGATCTCGACTTCCTCGCTGGTGAAGACCGGCTGCTCCACGTAGTAGTCGATATCGGCGGTCAGCACGCCGTCCGCACGCGACAGCGTAATCGCGTCCCTGCCGTAATTGCCAAGGCGGATGTTGTTGATGCTCAGCTGGTTCTCGATCTTCTTCATGATCTGGTCGTTGCGCTCCAGCGCCGCACGCGGCTGGTTGATCACGGAGCGGGTGACCTCGCTGACCGACAGGTAGTCGAGGTACGGCGGCACGACCTTGATGGCAATGGAAACGATACCGCCGATGATGGCAATGAGGAAAATGACGCCAAAGAACGAAAGGCCCTGCTGACGACGCATCTTGTTATTCTCCACCGGGCTTGCCGAAGTCGTAGATGTTGCCGTTGCGCGAGAAGACCGGGAGGTTCGGACCCGGCTCCTTGTGCATCCACACATAGAACGCCTTGCCGACCACCAGGTGGTCCGGCACGAAGCCCCAGGCACGGCTGTCCGTACTATTATCACGGTTGTCGCCCATCACGAAATAGTGGCCCTCGGGCACGCGGGTTTCCCAGCGCGGCCCGAACGGCTCGCGACCCTCGACACGGCGCATGGTGAACTGCCGCTCGCCGAGCGTCTCGCGGTAGAGCACCTCCGCGCCGCCTTCCACCAGCACCTCGCGGCCCAGCAACTGGCGGGGTACTGCCTGGCCGTTGATGTACAGGGTGCCCTGGTCATAGGCCACGGTGTCGCCGGGCAGGCCGACGATGCGCTTGATGTAGCTGGTGCTGGGGTGCAGCGGGAAGCGGAACACCAGCACGTCGCCACGCTCCGGCTCGCCCACCGGCACGACCTTGGTACCCACCACCGGCAGGCGCAGGCCGTAGGCGAACTTGTTCACCACGATGTAGTCGCCCACCTGCAGGGTCGGCAGCATCGAGCCCGAGGGGATGGTGAACGGCTCGGCCAGGAAACTGCGCAGCACCAGCACCAGCGCCAGCACCGGGAAGAACGAGCGGGAGTACTCGACCACGGTCCCCTCGGCCTGCCCCTCGGGGCGGCGCTTGCGCAGCCACAGGCGATCGAGCAGCACCACGGCGCCGGTCACCGCGGTGGCGACGACCAGCCAGAACGCGAAATCGATATCCATCAGTCCTTACCTACCTTGAGCACGGCAAGGAAGGCTTCCTGCGGCACGTCCACGCGGCCGAGCTGCTTCATGCGCTTCTTGCCCTCTTTCTGCTTGTCGAGCAGTTTCTTCTTGCGGCTGACGTCGCCGCCGTAGCACTTGGCGATCACGTTCTTGCGCAGCGCCTTCACCGTGGTACGGGCGATGACGTGGGCGCCGATGGCCGCCTGGATGGCGATGTCGAACATCTGCCGCGGGATCAGTTCCTGCATCTTCTCGATCAGCGCGCGGCCACGGCTGGCGGCATTGTCCGCATGGGTGATGATCGACAGCGCGTCGACCTTGTCGCCGTTGATCAGCACGTCGACCTTGACCAGCGGGGTGGCCTCGAAGCGCTGGAAGGCGTAATCCAGCGACGCGAAACCACGGCTGACCGACTTCAGGCGGTCGAAGAAGTCCATGACCACTTCCGCCATCGGGATTTCCCAGGTGAGCTGCACCTGGTTGCCGTGGAAGACCATGTTCTTCTGCACGCCGCGACGCTCGACGCACAGGGTGATGACGTTGCCCAGGTGTTCCTGCGGCACCAGGATGTGCACCTCGGCGATCGGCTCGCGCACTTCCTCGACCCGGGAGCCGTCCGGCAGCTTGGAGGGGCTGTCCACGTAGACCAGCTCGCCCTTCTTGGTGAGCACCTCGTAGATCACCGTCGGTGCAGTAGTGATCAGGTCGAGGTCGTATTCACGCTCCAGGCGCTCCTGGATGATCTCCATGTGCAGCAGGCCGAGGAAGCCGATGCGGAAGCCGAAGCCCAGCGCGTCGGAGGATTCCGGCTCGAAGAACAGCGAGGCGTCGTTGAGCGACAGCTTGTTGAGCGCTTCGCGGAAGTCCTCGTAGTCCTCGCCGTTCACCGGGAACAGGCCCGCGTACACCTGCGGCTTGACCTTCTTGAAGCCCGGCAGCGCGGCGACTTCCTGCGTCTTCGCGTGGGTGAGCGTGTCGCCCACCGGTGCGCCGTGGATGTCCTTGATGCCGGCCACCACGTAACCCACCTCGCCGGCCTCCAGCACGCCGGTTTCCTTGCGCTTGGGGGTGTGGATGCCGACGATGCCGGTCTCGTAGTTCTGGCCGGTGGATTTCACGTGGATCTTGTCGCCCTTGCGCAGCACGCCGTTGACCACGCGCACCAGCGACACCACGCCGAGGTAGTTGTCGAACCAGGAGTCGATGATCAGTGCTTGCAGCGGCGCGTTGCGGTCGCCCTTGGGCGCCGGGATCTTGCGCACCAGCTCCTCGAGCAGGTCCTCGACCCCGAGACCGGTCTTGGCGCTGACCAGGCAGGCATCGGACGCATCGACGCCGATGATGTCGGCGATCTCCTGCTTCACGCGCTCAGGCTCGGCCTGCGGCAGGTCGATCTTGTTGAGGACCGGCATCACCTCGAGGTTGAGCTCGATGGCGGTGTAGCAGTTGGCCACCGACTGCGCCTCCACGCCCTGGCCGGCATCCACCACCAGCAGCGCGCCCTCGCAGGCGGACAGCGAGCGCGAGACTTCGTAGGAAAAGTCCACGTGCCCGGGGGTGTCGATGAAGTTGAGTTGATAAGTCCGACCGTCACGCTTGCTGGTGAACGGCAGGGTGACGCTCTGCGCCTTGATGGTGATGCCACGCTCGCGCTCGATGTCCATGGAGTCGAGCACCTGGGCGCTCATCTCGCGCTCGGTGAGGCCACCGCAGATCTGGATGAAGCGGTCGGCCAGCGTCGACTTGCCGTGGTCGATGTGGGCAATGATGGAGAAGTTGCGGATGTTCGCGATGTCGGTCACGGGAGGCGGGCGCAGGGAAGATGAGGGGGCGTACAAGGGCCGGCATTCTAGCGGATTTGCCGGTCCCCCGCCCCGTTGCTCCGTGTGTAGAGAGGGGGCCATGCCCCCGACCGCCCTATCGGGGGCATGGCCCCCTCTCTACGAAGGGCGGGTCGGGGGCATGGCCCCCTCTCTACAAAGAGCGGGTCAGGGGACCTGCAGGGTGATGTACTGCGGGCTGTCGCCGCGGATCACCCGCAGGGGCACCCGCTTGCCCGCCGGCAGGCCGGCCACCAGCTGGTTGAAGGCGGCCACCGTGGTGATCTCCTTGCGGTTGATCTCGACGATGACGTCCCCCGGGCGCAGTTCACTGCCCGCGGCCGGCTGGCCGGTCACGGCGGTGACCACCACCCCGCCGGCCACGCCCAAGGCCTTGCGGCGGGCTTCCGGCAGTACATCCACGCGCAGGCCGAGGCGGTCGGCCTTGGCCGGAGTGGCGGCTTCCGGGCCGCTGTCCGGGCCACCGGCCAGCGCGTCCTCACCGGGCAGTTCGCCGACCTTGACCTTGATGTCGCGGGCCTTGCCGTCGCG
Organism: Gammaproteobacteria bacterium; assembly: GCA_018262975.1. Lineage (GTDB taxonomy): Bacteria > Pseudomonadota > Gammaproteobacteria > Pseudomonadales > JADFDG01 > JADFDG01. The sequence goes on along the minus strand of JADFDG010000003.1, from coordinate 210,241 downwards.
CACCACTTTCAGGGTGGCAACCGTGCCGGGCTTCACGCGGCCGACCTGGTGCGGCAGATCCGAGGAGTGCACGATGGGCTTGCCGTCGAACGCCACCACGATGTCGCCCTCGCGCAGGCCAGCGGCCGCGGCGGGCGTATCCGGCATCACCCGCGACACCAGTGCACCCTCGGCGCGCTCCAGGCCGAACGACTCGGCCAGGTCACGGTCCACGTCCTGGATGACCACGCCCAGCCAGCCGCGCTTCACCGCGCCACCGCTCTTCAGTTGCTCCACCACTTCCATGGCGATGTCCATGGGAATGGCGAACGACAGGCCCATGTAGCCGCCCGAGCCGGAGAAGATCTGCGAGTTGATGCCCACCACCTCGCCGGCCAGGTTGAACAGCGGACCGCCGGAGTTGCCCGGGTTGATGGCCACGTCGGTCTGGATGAACGGCACGTAGTTCTCGCTGGGCAGGCCGCGACCCAGCGCGCTGACGATGCCCTGGGTCACCGAGTAGTCGAAGCCGAACGGCGCGCCGATGGCGAACACCCATTCGCCCACGCGCAGCTTGTCGGACTTGCCGATGCGTACCACCGGCAGGTTCTTCGCGTCGACTTTCAGCAGCGCGATGTCGCTGCGCTTGTCGGTGCCGATCACCTTCGCTTCCAGTTCGCGACGGTCGAGCAGGCGCACGATCACCTTGTCGGCGCCGTCCACCACGTGGTTGTTGGACAGGATGTAGCCGTCGGCGGAGATGATGAAGCCCGAACCGATGCCCTGGCGCTGGCGCGGCGCCTGCGGCGGGAGCTCGAAGTTGAACTGGTCGCCGAAGAAACGCTTGAGGATGTCCGGGACCTCGCCCTGGAACTGGCCACGCACCGGCGAGGCACTGCCCTCGGTGCTGATGCTCACCACGCTGCCCTTGTTGCGCTCGACCAGCGCGGTGAAGTCGGGCAGGCCGCTGACCAGCGGCACGGCACGGTCGTCGGTGGCGGCGGTGGCGACCGCCGCGGTGGAGGTGGCGATGCCGAATCCGGCACCAAAGGCGGCGAATGCCAGGGCCGCCAGCAGGAGTACGCGACGCTTCATGGATGGACTCCGGTCAGGTATGACAGAAACCAGGGAACGGGCGCGCGGTCAACGCAGGTTGCAGGCGGCGTCGACCGGGGCCGGCACGCGGCGTATGACCACCGGCTGCGCGGAAATATCCGTGGCCGTGCGCTTCGCCAGCAGGCGCACCAGCAGGAAGCCGGCCAGCAACCCGGCGCCGGCACCGCTGATGGCGCCGCCATCACCGCCGGTGAGCGCGCCACCGGCGGCGGCGCCACCGAGCAGCAGGACCAGCGGCAGCACGTACACCAGCGCCGCGCCACGCAGCACGGCGTCTTCCGGCACGCCGACCAGCACGTGGTCGCCGACGGCGATCGTCAGTGCACCGGGGTTCAGGGCACGCACGCGGCCCATGCGCGAGCGCGCATGGCGGGCCAGCGCACCGTTGCCGCAACCACCCGGTTCGTCGCAGCGACCACAACCGGTGCGGCGCGCGGTTTCCACCCACACGGCGTCACTTTCCACGGCAACCACGCGACCGCTTTCCTCGATCATGGCGTGCCTCCGCTGTCAGTCGGCAGCCGGCGCCGGGCCGGCATGGCGCGCGCTTTCGATGATCTTCACCGCGGTAGCGGCCGGCACCTCGCCCACCAGCGTGACCTGGTAGCGCCCGGCGGCACCGGCATCGAGCACGCCGCTCACCGCGACCGTGGGACCGAGCTGGCGACCCATGGGCCGCGCATCGGCCTGCGCCGGTTCAACGAAAATGGAGAATGCCGCGAGACCGTCGGAGTAGGTCACCGCGGTGGCCGCGGCGACGTCTTCCTCGGACTGCTGGGTCTGGCTGCCGGTCACGCGGAAGCCAGGCGGCAACCACGACGGCGTGACGGCCGGCATCGGTGCCTGCGCGGCCTTTACGCGGCGAACAGTGCGGATGGCCGGACCGGCCGGCGCGTCGAACATCGCGCGCGGCACCTGGATGCCGGTTTCGATGTCGACGAACTCCACCGACTCGAGCGTGTTGCCCTTGCGGTTGACGATCTCGTAGCGCAGCGGCAGGCGATTGTCGCGGTCGATCCACAAGCGATGGCCATAGCGATGCGCATCGCGCGGGCCGATTTCCACGAAGTCGGCGGTACGCCCGGCCACGCGCGACTGGCCGGCCCGGTTCACCGCATAGACGCGGCCGATGGCTTCGTCGAGGGTGGCGAACGCGCGGAACGGGCCGGCAGCACCGGCCGCATCGAGGCGGGTCAGGCGCGCATCGGGGTGGACGCAGATGGTCTCGTCGCCACGGCGGATGATCTCCGCGGCGGTCTCGTCGAGGTGCGACAGGCGCTCGTACTCGGTGCCGTCGATCACCGCGTGCACCACCTGCATGGAATCCATGCGGTTGCCACGCACGTAGACGAAACGGCCGCGGAAGTTGCCGTTGCGCCAGGCATCACTGACCTGTCGGAGCAGCTCCAGGCCGGCGGCAGGGTTGGGGGCCGCCGGCGCGACGGCAGGCTTGTCGGCCGCGAGCGCCGGCAGGGACAGCAGGCCGGCCAGCAGGCCGCAAGCGAACAAGCGCAACGCCGTCATGCTCACGGGGCCTGCTCACCTTCCAGGCTGACCACCCGGGCGTAGGGGGCAAGGCCGTGGGTGCTGCCGAAGGTGGAAGCCTGGGCATGACGCGCCATGTAGGCATTCAGGCGATCCTGGGCGGCCGTGGGCGAGCCGGCCGGCTCTTCCGGCAACACCAGTTCCTCGCCGTCGGCGCGCACCAGCACCATCGGCCCGAGGGCGACCGTCTGCGCACCGGCCGCCGGTGCGATCGCCGCGACCTGGGCGGGGGCCGGACCGGCGCCGGGACCGGCAGCCTGCCAGGCAAATACCGTGACAACCGCGACACTGGCCGCCACCGCCACGCTGGCCAGCGGCTTCAGCCACGCCGGCAGGCGGCGACTGCCGCCGATAGCGCGGGGGGACGCAGCGGAGGACGGCGCACCGGAATCCACGCTGGCGGCAATGCGGCCACGCAGGTCCACGTGGGCAAAACCGCCGGCATCGCCGCGCAGCGCCGCCTGGGCGACATGGAAGCGCTGCCAGCGCGCCGCCAGTGCGGCATCGGTCTCGACGGCGCGCAGCGCCTGGCGGACTTCGTGCTCGCTGGCCTCGCCATCCATCAACGCGGAGAGCAGTTCACCGTCGCGCGCGAAGCGGTCGTTATCGTTCATCGGTGCTACCAATCATTCTGCAAGTGACTCGGGGAATGCCCCGGATAACCCGTTTGAGCGGACCGTCCGGCCAATGGTTCCCCATTTGTTTCATATTTGTAGCGTTTCTTGTCGGCGACGAACGGCATGCCCGGCTCAGGTGTTGTCCAGCAGGGGGGCAAGGGCCTCGTCGATGGCCTCGCGGCCACGGAAGATGCGCGAGCGGACGGTGCCCACCGGGCAGTCCATCACCTCGGCGATCTCCTCGTAGGACAGCCCGTCGAACTCGCGCAGCATCACCGCCTGGCGCATCTCCTGCGGCAGCGCCGCCAGCGCCTTCTTCACGGTGGCCTCGATCTCGGCGGTCAACGCGTGGCCCAGCGGCGTGTCGCCGTCACGCAGGCCCTCGGCGGACTCGAGGAACTGGGCGTCGTCGATGTCCACGTCGGTGTCCGGCGGCCGGCGGCTCTTGGCCACCAGGTGGTTCTTGGCGGTGTTGATGGCGATGCGGTACAGCCAGGTGAAGAAGGCGCTGTCGCCGCGGAACCTCGGCAGCGCGCGCCAGGCACGCACGAAGGTGTCCTGCGCCACGTCCTGCACCTCGTCGGGGTTGCGGATGTAGCGGCTGATCACCGACATGATCTTGTGCTGGTACTTGCCGACGAGCAGGTCGAAGGCGCGCTTGTCGCCCTTCTGCACCCGCAGCACCAGCTGCTGGTCGATGTCCTTTTCGCTCACGATCGGCGGCCTGGCGATGTCCAAGGGTGGCGCCTGCCGGTGGGCAGGCAACGGTACGGGCTGCGGCTTCGTCATCGCGGCCGACGGGGTCCCTGCTTGGGGACGGGAAGGACGCAACGGGATCACGACTGCCATCGGAACACGCCTCGCTCTTTGGCGGATGTATTCCTGTGACGTCCCGATCCGGCGGAAGTTCAGGCCGTTAACCGGTGGTGAACGCGGAGTATACAGACTGCAACACAAGGTCGCCCGCCGCCGCCCGCGTTGCTGGCGGCCGGCTTGGCTATACTCGCCCGTCTGCCCCCGCCCGCCCGGAACGATTCCCATGGCCTCCCCGGATACCTCCCGCAACGACCTGTTCGACGTGCTGGTGATCGGCAGCGGCGCCGCCGGCCTCACCACCGCCCTGCGCCTGTGCGACAAGGCACGGGTGTGCGTGCTGTCCAAGGGCGAGCTCACCGCCGCCAGCACCTACTACGCCCAGGGCGGCGTGGCCGCGGTGCTCGACGAGACGGACTCGCTGACCGCGCACGTGGACGACACCCTGGTGGCCGGCGCCGGCCTGTGCAAGCGCGAGGCGGTGGACTTCACCGTGAAGAACGGCCCGGCGGCCATCCGCTGGCTGATCGACCAGGGCGTGGCATTCACCACCGAGGAACAGCCGGACGGCACCTGGGTGTACCACCTGACCCGCGAGGGCGGGCACAGCGCGCGGCGCATCATCCATGCCGCCGATGCCACCGGCCTGGTGATTTCCTCGACGCTGATCGACCGCCTGCGCGAGCACCCGGAAGTGGACGTGCGCGAGCACCAGATCGCCGTCGACCTGATCGTGCAGAACATCGACGGCAAGCGCCGCGTGGCCGGCGCCTACGTGCTGGACAAGCACAGCGGCCGCATCACGCCGATCCTCGCGCGCTTCGTGGTGCTGGCCACCGGCGGCGCCAGCAAGGCCTACCTGTACACCACCAATCCCGACATCGCCACCGGCGACGGTATCGCCATGGCCTGGCGCGCGGGTTGCCGGGTGGCGAACATGGAGTTCAACCAGTTCCACCCGACCTGCCTGTACCACCCGGGTGCCAAGAACTTCCTGATCACCGAGGCGATGCGCGGCGAAGGTGGCCTGCTCAAGCTGCCCGGCGGCGAACGCTTCATGCCGCGCTTCGATGCGCGCGCCGAACTGGCGCCGCGCGACATCGTGGCGCGCGCCATCGACCACGAGATGAAGCGCCTCGGCCTGGACTGCGTGTACCTGGACATCTCGCACAAGCCGAAAGATTTCATCATCAACCACTTCCCGACCATCTACGCGAAGTGCCTGTCGCTAGGCCTGGACATCAGCCGCGACCCGATCCCGGTGGTACCGGCGGCGCACTACACCTGCGGCGGCGTGGTCACCGACCTCAAGGGCCACACCGACCTCGACGGGCTGTACGCGATCGGCGAGACCTCCTGCACCGGCCTGCACGGCGCCAACCGCATGGCGTCCAATTCGCTGCTGGAATGCTTCGTGTTCGGCCGCGCCGCCAGCGAGGACATCATCGCCCAGCTGGGCAGCGTGCCGGCGCCACAGCCGGTGCAGCCGTGGGACGAATCGCAGGTGACCGATTCCGACGAGGACGTGGTGATCTCCCACAACTGGGACGAGATCCGCCGCTTCATGTGGGACTACGTGGGCATCGTGCGCACCGACAAGCGCCTGCAGCGCGCGCTCAACCGCGTGCAGATGCTGCGCCAGGAGATCCAGGACTACTACAGCAACTACAAGGTCACGCCCGACCTGATCGAGTTGCGCAACCTGGCGATCGTTGCCGAGCTGATCATCCGCTGCGCGCAGCTGCGCAAGGAAAGCCGCGGCCTGCACTACACGCTGGATTATCCGCAGACCGCCGCAGAGGCGGTGGATTCGGTGCTGGTGCCGGAGATCAAGCGCCCGTAGAACGGACGCGGGCGCGCAGGCGGCGGAAGGCATCCGGGTCGGTGGCATCGCACAGGACGGTGAGGCGGATCGGGCCCAGCAGGCGCCGCCAGCCGGCGCGGTGCACGTACACGAAGATCGCCAGCGACCCGAGCAGCGCGTATCCCGCGTAACTGCCGGCATGCAGGCGCCCGTCGGCACCGCTCCAGGCCACGCGGCCGCCCTCGCCCAGCGACAACTCGCGCAGGCCATGGCGGCGATCCTGCCAGGCGGCCACCAGCAGCAACACCGCCAGCGCGGCCAGCAGGCCCGCCTTCAGTTGCAGCGGGTGGTGGGAATCCAGTGCAACGGCCACGCCCAGCGCGAACAGCAGCAACAACCAGCGCGCATAGAGCCGGGACGGCGCCAGCGCGAGCTCCGGCAGGAACCCGTGGACGCTGTCAGCCGTGCGCTTCGGCATGGGCCAGCACCGCGTTGACCATGGCGGCCAGCGCCGGGTCGCCGGGACGTTCGGCCGAGGTGAACCAGGCGAACAGGTCGGCGTCGGAGTAGTCGAGCAGGTCGAGGAAGGCCTCCTGCTGCGCGCGCGGCAGGCCATCGAAGCAGGCCTCGCGGAAAGGCGCCAGCATCACCTCGGTTTCCTTCATGCCGCGGCGGCAATCCCAGGACAGCCGCTGCAGACGGCGGGCGAATTCTTCGTCGGAACGCATCGGTGGCGTCTCCAGCAACGGTGGGGCGGGCACGGATTATACGGCCCGCCACCGCCGCGGCCATTTCCCGTACGCCCGGCGCGGCTGAAATCATCCGCCCGCCTTCGTATGATCCTGCTACCCGGTCCACTGTCCGTTATTTGCCATGACCCTGCCCGCTCCTGCTGCCCTGCACCACCTCGGCGTCCTGGCGATCGATGGCCCCGATGCGGCCACCTTCCTGCAAGGCCAGGCCACCTGTGACACGCGCGCGTTGTCGGACACCCATGGCGCGCTGGGCGCCCTGTGCAACCTGCAGGGGCGGATGATCGTGTCGTTCTACATGCTGCCGGCAGCCGATGGCCTGCGCCTGGTGATGCCGCGCGACCGCGTCGACGCCGTGCTGGCGCACCTGAAGAAGTACGCGGTGTTCTCGAAGGTCACGCTGCGCGACGATACACCTGCGTACACGGTCAGCAGTGAAGGGGGTGACGGCGAGCCGTTCGCCCTGCAGACGCGGGACGGCGCACTGCGCATGTTCCTCCGTGGCGGGCGCGCGCTGGGATTGCGGCCGGCCGCGAGCACCCTGCCCGATGGCAGCGCGACCTGGCGCGCGGCATCGATCGCTGCCGGCGAACTGCTGGTGGACACCGCCAATGCCGACCAGTACCTGCCGCAGGCGCTCAACTACGACGTGATCGACGGCGTGAGTTTCAGGAAGGGCTGCTACACCGGCCAGGAAGTGGTGGCGCGCATGCACTTCAAGGGGAAGATGAAGGAGCGGCTGTACGTGTGCCAGGCGGCCGGCGCGGTCGCACCGGAGGCGGGCAGCCCGGTGACGGATGCGGACGGCCGCACCGTGGGCACCGTCGTGGATGCCGTGGCACGCGACGGCGACTGCTTCGTCGGCGCGGTGATACGCCACGAGGCGGTGGCGGCCGGCGGGCTGCGACTCGCCGGCGGGCAGCCGGTCACGGTCGGCGCAGCGCCCTATTCGCTGCCAGCGTAAACGAGCCGGTCAGGCGCCGCGCACCCGCACCGGCGCCAGCAACCAGCCCGCCGCACCCAGCGCGCACAGCAGCAGCGCCAGCCACTTCAGCGCGCGCCAGCCCGCGTTGCCACGCTGGATCACTTCGAACTCCTCCACCCACACCGTTTCGCAGGCCCCGTTGCCGGTGTCGCCGCGTACCGTGCTGGTACCGCGGCTGAACCCGCCACCCTCGTTGTGCGAATAGCGGGCCAGATAGCCACGCAGGCGCACCTGGTCTCCCGTGCGCACGCCGCGTATGGCAGCCGCCAGGGCCGCGTCGTCAGTGAGCAGGTGGTTGTTGGAAATCGCCTCGAGGTCGAAGGCCTGGAACGCCTGCCGCGAGTTCGTGCGGAAATTGCAGGTGAACTGGCCGCTGGAGAAATCGAACTCGTGGTACAGGTCGTCGACGATGTTGGTACCCCAGATCACGCACAGGTCGGCGACGTTGAGCTTGTCGTTCCACTGTTTGTGCAGGTAGGCCAGCCAGGAGCTGGTGTCGTGCCGGCTCACGACCAGCCCGCGCAACTCGTAGGTGTAGAGCGGCTCGACGCGGTAGTCGATGCCACCGACGCGGGTGGTGAACGGCGCGCGCCTCGTTTCCTCCTGTTCCGGTTCGAAGTGCAACTGGCCGTCCAGGCTTGCGGCTGGCGGCAGCGACTCCTGCTGCCACCACGCCAGGATGAGCGACGCGAGGCCGGCGATGGCCAGCAACCCGGACAAACGCTGCATGCGCCAGCCGTCAGTCGCGGGCGAACAGTTGCTGGATGCTGGAGAAATCCAGGTCCTCGGCACCACCGCGGCCATGCAGCGCGTACAGGCTGCGCGCCAGCGCGCCCAGCGGCGTGGCGGAGCCCGACGCCTGCGCCGCCTCCATGGCCAGCGACAGGTCCTTGTTCATCAGGCGGGTCTTGAAGCCGCCCTCATAGGCGCGCGACGCCGGCACGTTGTCCATCACCCCCGGGTACGGGTTGTACAGCTCCAGCGACCAGTTGCGGCCGGAGCTCTTGAGCATGATTTCGCTGAGCGTCTTCGGGTCGAGGCCGTTGTCCACGCCCAGTTGCAGTGCCTCGGCGGTGCCGGCCATGTGGATGGCCAGCAGCATGTTGTTGCAGATCTTCGCCACCTGGCCGGCGCCGTGGCCGCCAGCGTGGAAGACGTTCTTGCCCATGTGCGACAGCACCGCCCGCGCACGCTCGACATCGGCGGCGTCACCGCCGCAGATGAAGGTGAGCGTGCCCGCTGCAGCGCCGGCGACGCCACCGGATACCGGCGCATCGATGAAGGCCAGGCCTTTCGCACCCGCGGCCTCCGCAACCTTGCGCGGTGCCTGCGGTGCGACGGTGGACGAATCGATCAGCAAGGTGCCCGGCGCAACCAGCGCCAGCAAATCACCAGCACCCAGGTAGAGGTCCTCCATTGCCTGCGTGGTGGGCAGCATGGTGACCACCACCTGCGCGCCCTGCACGGCATCGGCCACCGTGGCGCAGGCGGTGCAGCCGCCCTCCTTCGCCTTCTGCACGGCAGCGGGCACGAGATCGTAGGCGCGCACCGCGTGGCCGGCCTTCACCAGGTTCAGCGCCATCGGGCCGCCCATCTGGCCGAGGCCCAGGAATGCGATCGTGGTCATGCGGGAATCCTCACAGGTCGGCGAGCGGATCGGGGGAATACGGGGCAGCGAAGAATCCGTCGAGGTAGTTCTGCGGCACCGAGGCCACGTCCGCGTGCTGCCACTTCGGCGCGTTGTCCTTCTCGATCAGCAAGGCACGCACGCCCTCGGCGAAATCCGGGTGGCGCAGGCACTGCACGGCGATGACGAGCTCCAGGCGGAACACGTCGGCCAGCGACAGGTGCTTCGCCCGGCGGATCTGTTCCCAGACCAGCAGCGCGGTGACCGGGCACCCGCCGCGCAGCGTCTTCTGCGCGCGTTGCAGCCAGGGGTCGGCGGTTTCATGGGCGAGGATCTGCGCGACCACGGCGTCGCAACTGTCGGCGTCGGTGAGCTGCTGGATCAGGTCCAGGTGCACATGCACGTTCGAGCCCGGGCGGTCGATGCCGTCGGTGCGCTCGAATCGGCGCAGCAGGTTACCGACGGTGGCCTGGTTCTGTTGCACCGACGCCGTCCATTGCGCGGCCGCCAGTGCGTCAACAACCGCCTGCCGCTGCGCGTTGGCGATGTAGCGGTCGGCCAGCCCGAGGAACAGCACGTCGGCGGCGTTGCATTGCGCGCCGGTGAGCCCGAGGAACAGGCCGGTGCGCCCGGGCATGCGGTTGAGGAAGAAACTGCCACCCACGTCGGGGAACAGGCCGATGGTGATCTCCGGCATGGCAAAGCGCGTGGTCTCGGTGACCACGCGGTGCGAGGCGCCGGCGAGCAGGCCCACGCCACCGCCCATGACCACGCCGTGGCCCCAGACGATGAACGGCTTGCCGAAGGTGTGGATGCGGTGGTCGAGACGGTATTCATGCGCAAAGAAGGTGCGCGCGTAGTCGTTCGGCTTGTGCATGCCGCACTCCTTCGCCGACTCGTACAGCTTGCGCACGTCGCCGCCGGCGCAGAAGCCCTTGTCGCCGGCGCCGTCGAGGAACACGCAGGCCACCTGCGGATCCTGCTGCCAGGCGCGCAGGCGCTCGTCGAGCAGGTCGATCATCTCGAGGGTCAGCGAGTTGATCGCCTTCTCGACATTGAGGGTGGCGCGCGCCACCACGTAGCCGTCGGCGGTGGGGATTTCCTGGAACAGGACCGGGTCGGTCATCGGGACATGTCCTTCAGCGGATGCGGGAGGCGGCCTCGGCGTCGGCGAGCAGGCGCCGCGCGACGATCAGCCGCATGATCTCGTTGGTGCCCTCGAGGATCTGGTGCACGCGGGTGTCGCGCACGTGCCGCTCGAGCGGGTACTCGCGAATGTAGCCGTAACCACCGTGCAGTTGCAGTGCCTCGTTGCACACCGCGAAGCCGGCATCGGTGGCGAAGCGCTTGGCCATGGCGCAGTAGGTGGTGGCCTCGGGGTCGCCGTTGTCGAGCTTCCAGGCCGCGAGGCGCACCATCTGGCGGGCGGCGACCAGCTCGGTGGCCATGTCGGCCAGGCGGAACTGCAGCGCCTGGAACTCGGCCAGCGCCTTGCCGAACTGCCGGCGCTCGTTGAGGTACGCGGCGGCGCGCTCCAGCGCCGCTTGGGCAGTGCCCACCGAACAGGTGGCGATGTTCAGCCGGCCGCCGTCGAGGCCCTTCATGGCGATGCGGAAGCCCTCGCCCTCGGCACCGATGCGGTAACGCGCCGGGATGCGCACGTTGTCGAGCGTGACCAGGCGCGTGGGCTGCGTCTTCCAGCCCATCTTTTCCTCGTTGCGGCCGTAGCCGACACCCGACGCGTCGGCGGGCACGAGGAAGCAGGTGATGCCCTTGGGACCGTCGCCACCGGTGCGCGCCATCAACACCAGCGCATCGGTCGCGCCGGCACCGGAAATGAACGCCTTGCTGCCGGAGAGGACGTAGTCGTCGCCATCGCGCACCGCGCGCGTTTTCAGCGATGCGGCGTCGGAACCGGCGTTCGGCTCGGTCAGGCAATAGGACGCGAGTTTTTCACCCGTCACCAGTGCCGGCCCCCACTCCGCCTTCACGGCTTCGCTGCCGAAGGTGGTCGCCATCCAGGTGGCCATGTTGTGGATGGTGATGTAGGCGGTGGTGGAGGTGCAGGCCGCCGACAGTTCCTCGAACACCAGCGTGGCGTCGAGACGCGACAGGCCCATGCCGCCCTGCTCCACCGGGCTGTACAGCGAGCAGAAGCCCAGTTCGCCGGCGCGACGGATCACGTCCACCGGGAAGTGGCTGGCGGCATCCCATTCGGCAGCATGCGGCGCCAGTTCCTTCTGCGCGAAGGCGCGCGCGCTGTCGATGATGGCGCGCTGGTCGTCGGTAAGGTCGAAGTTCATGCGCGCCCCGCGGTCACTTCATGGCGATGGTGAGGTTGGGACCGGATACCGCGTCCGAGTCGAACCAGCGCGAGGTGACGGTCTTGGTCTCGGTGTAGAAGCGCACCGCCTGCTTGCCGTAGGCGTGCAGGTCGCCCATGAACGAGCCCTTCCAGCCGGTGAACGAGAAGAACGGCAGCGGCACCGGGATCGGTACGTTCACGCCCACCTGGCCCACGGTGCACTCGTGCACGTAGCGACGTGCCGCGCCGCCGCTGGCGGTGAAGATGGAGGTGCCGTTGCCGTACGGGCTGGCGTTGACCAGCGCGATGGCCTCGTCGAGCGTATCCACGCACACCACGCACAGCACCGGCCCGAAGATCTCCTCGCGGTAGATGCTCATGTGCGGTTTCACGTCGGTGAACAGCGTCGGGCCGATCCAGTTGCCGTCCGGATAGCCGTCCACGGTGCAGCGCGAACCGTCGAGCAGGCAGTTGGCGCCTTCTTTTTTGCCCTGTTCGATCAGGCCGAGCACGCGCTCTTTCGCGCGTTTGCTGATGACGGGGCCGTAGGCGGCGCCACTGTCGTTCCAGGCGCCCGGGCGCAGCGCAGCCATCTGTTGCTGCAGCTCGGGGATGAGATCCTTCGCCTTGCCCACCAGCACGGCCACGGAGATCGCCATGCAGCGCTGGCCGGCGGCACCGCAGGAGGCACCCACCAGCGCGCTCACCACCTGGCGCGGGTTGGCGTCCGGCATCACCACCATGTGGTTCTTGGCGCCGGCGAAAGCCTGCACGCGCTTCAGCGCGTTGGTGCCGGTGCGGTAGATGTGCTGGCCCACCGCCACCGAGCCGACGAAGGAAATCGCCTGCACGTCCGGGTGGGTGAGCAGCTGGTCAACGGCCTCGCGGCCGCCGTGCACCACGTTGAGCACGCCCTTCGGGAAACCGGCTTCGACCGCGAGCTCCGCGAGACGCGTGGGCGTCAGCGGATCCTGCTCGGAGGGCTTGAGCACGAAGGTGTTGCCGCAGGCGATGGCCAGCGGGTACATCCACAACGGGATCATCGCCGGGAAGTTGAACGGCGTGATGCCCACGCACACACCCAGCGGCTGGATCAGCGAGTAGCTGTCGATGCCGCCGGCGACGTTCTCCACCGTCTCGCCCATGAGCAGCGACGGCACGTTGCACGCGTGCTCGACCACCTCGATACCGCGCCACAGGTCGCCCTTGGCGTCGGCGAAGGTCTTGCCGGTTTCCTGCGCGAGGATTTCCGCGACCTCGTCGTGGTGCTGCTTGAGCAGGTGCTGGTAGCGCAGCATCAGGCGCGCACGCTCCGGCACCGCGACCTCGCGCCAGGCGCTGAAGGCGTTCTTCGCGCTGGCCACCGCCGCCTCGACCTCGCCGTGGGTGGCCAGCGGCACGCGCGCCAGTTCCTGCTGGGTGGCCGGGTTCAGCACCGGCAGGGTGTTGCTGCTGGAGGACGGCGTGAACTCGCCGTTGATGAACAGGGGAACCGTACGCGTCATGACCACCACCTCCGTAACACCCGTATAGAGGGGGCCGCGCCCCCGATTGCCGTTACCGAGCATGCCACCGCCCGCCATCGCGGGCGATTGATATTCTTGCCGGGCGGATGGATTATCTTGCGCATGTCGCAGCCCTCCTCCTGGCCCCTGACCGCCGACGCCACGCGCGTCTTCCTGCCGCGCTTCCTGGTGGAACAACTGGCGGCACACCCGCTGGCGCACGAGCTCTATCCGCTCGGCTTCGGGCACTACCCCCATGCCCGCGGCCACCGCATGGCGCGCGACAGCCACGACGACTGCCTGCTGCTGTACTGCACGGCCGGCAAGGGCTGGCTGGAAACGGACGCCGGCCGGGAGGATATTGCTGCCGGCACGCTGGTCGTGCTGCCGCCGGGAGTCGCGCACCGCTACGCCGCCGACGCCCGCGACCCCTGGTCCCTGTGGTGGGTGCATTTCAACGGCGAGGCCTTGCCGGCGGTGCTCGATGCGCTGGGACTGGGGGAACGGCGCGCGGCCGCCACCGGCCTGCAGGCCGGCCTGGTCAGCGAGTTCCGCGCCCTGCTGGCCGCGCAGCAGACCGGCTTTGCCATCGACGCCTGGGTGCACGCGGCGGCACGCCTGCGCGTGCTGCTCACGCTCATCGCCATGAAGTTGCCGCGCGCCGGCGAGGCGCGCAGCGAACGGCTGGACGTCGAAAGGGTGACCGCGTGGATGCGCGAACACGTCGGGCGCCCGGTGGAACTCGCGGAACTGGCGGCGGCCACCAGCGACCTGTCGGTCTTCCACTTCTCGCGGCGGTTTCGCGCCGCCACCGGCATGGCGCCCATCCAGTACTTCATCCACCTGCGCATGGAACATGCCTGCCGGCTGCTGGACCTGTCGGGCGAGCCGGTGCACGTGGTGGCGCGGCAACTCGGCTACGAAGATCCGTATTACTTCTCGCGGCTGTTCCGCAAGGTGATCGGGGTGTCGCCGAGCGATTACCGGCACCTGGCCCGCTAGCCGCGCGCTTTTGTAGCGAGGGGGCCATGCCCCCGATTCCAGCTTGTCGGGGGCATGGCCCCCTCTCTACAGGTAACCGCGGGTCGGGGGCACGGCCCCCTCTCTACAGGTGGGCGTGCATCAGCGACAGCAACTGCCCGCGCAACCAGTGGTTGGCCGGCTCCTGGTCGTGCTGGCGGTGCCAGTAGAGATGCAGTTCCAGCGGCGGGACCGCGATGGGCAGCGACAACAACACGCCACCGGATTCGCGCCGGCGCTGCTGCGCATAGCGCCGCGGCAAGGTCAGCAACAGGTCACTGCCGGCAACGATGCGGCAGGCCGATTCGTAGTTCTGGCAGCGCAGAGCCACGCGCCGCTGGTAGCCGAGCCGGCTGAGCAGGATGTCTTCCACGGTGGGGCCGCTGCGCCGCGAAGACACGGTGACGTGGCTGGCGGCGAGGTAGGCGCGCTCGTCGAGCTTGCGCCGCCGCGCCGACAGCACGCAGAACTCGTCGCGCCACAAGGCGGCATGGTGCACGTCGTCGGCGGTGGGCTGCGCCACGTCGATGGCCAGGTCGATGCGCCCGGCGGCGAGGTCGGTGCGCAGGTTGGCCCGGTCCAGGCGCACGCAATGGAGCTCCGCCGCGGGGCTGGCCGCGCGCAGGTGCGCGGCGAGCAGCGGCAGGATGGCCGGCTCCAGCGTATCGCTCATCGCCAGCGTCACCCGGGCGAGGTCACGCTCCGGCGAGAAACCGCGCGTGCGCTGCAGGGACTGCTGCAGCAAGGCCAGCGCCTGGCCGATGTCGCCGGCCAGCCGGTCGGCCAGCGGCGTGGGCACCACGCCGGCACCGTCGCGCACGAACAGCGGATCGTCCAGCTGGCTGCGCAGGCGCGCCAGCGCGTGGCTGACCGCCGACTGGCTGACGTGCAGCAGCGCGGCCGCGCGGGTGAGGTTGCGTTCCCGGTACACGCAGTCGAACACCCGGAACAGGTTGAGGTCGAGGCGGTCCAGGCGCGGGTCGGCGGGCAAGGTCATGAGCCATACTCATATCAGGTGATGACAAAACATCACTTTGCTCATTGTATGCCCGGGCGCAGACTGCCGGCATCCCCCGTCCTGCCAGGAGACACCGCCATGGATTTCGAGATGAGCCCGCGCGCCAGGGAGACCCTCGAACGGGTCAAGGCGTTCATGAAGCAGCACATCGAGCCGGTGGAGGCCGACTACTGGCGCTCCATGCATGAGCAGCGCTGGGGTGGCGACTGGACGCAATGGCAGAGCCCGCCGGTACTGGAGGAGCTCAAGGCGAAGGCGAAGGCCGAGGGCCTGTGGAACATGTTCCTGCCCGATCCCGAGCTGGGTGCCGGCCTGTCGGTGCTGGAATACGCACCGATCGCCGAGCAGACCGGCCGCAGCCTGCTGGCGCCCACGGTGTTCAACTGCAACGCACCCGACACCGGCAACATGGAAGTGCTGTGGAAGTACGGCAACGAGGCGCAGAAGCAGCAATGGCTGCTGCCGTTGCTGGACGGCAAGATCCGCTCGGTGTTCGCCATGACCGAGCCGGCGGTGGCTTCCTCCGACGCCACCAACATGCAGGCCACCGCCATCGTCGACGGCGACCAGGTGGTGCTCAATGGCCGCAAGTGGTGGACCTCGGGGCTGGGCGACCCGCACGCGAAGATCGCCATCTTCATGGCGCACACACCCGATCCGTCCAAGGGCCGCCACAGCCAGCACTCGATGGTGCTGGTGCCACTGGACACGCCGGGGGTGAAGATTGAACGCATGCTGCCGGTATTCGGCGAATACGACGAACCGCACGGCCACGGCGAGGTGCTGTTCGACAACGTGCGCGTGCCGCTGGCGAACATCATCGCCGGCCCGGGCCGCGGCTTCGAAATCGCCCAGGGCCGCCTCGGGCCGGGCCGCATCCACCACTGCATGCGCTGCATCGGCGCCGCCGAACTGGCACTGGAACTGATGATCGACCGCGGCATGCAGCGCGTCGGCTTCGGCAAGCCGCTGCTCAACCTTGGCGGCAACCGCGAGCGGGTGGCCGAGGCGCGCATCGCCATCGACCAGGCCCGCCTGCTGACGCTGCACGCGGCGTGGAAGATCGACAAGGTGGGCGCGCATGGCGCGATGACGGAGATTTCCGCCATCAAGGTGGTGGCGCCCAACGTGCTGCAGAAAGTGGCAGACATGGCCATCCAGATCCACGGTGGTGCCGGGGTTTCGCGCGATACCCCGCTGGCGGCGCTGTTCGCCCAGGGCCGCGTGCTGCGCCTGGCCGACGGCCCGGACGAAGTACACAAGGGCCTGATCGCGCGCATCGAGCTGCTCAAGCGCGGCTACGGCAAGTGAGCGGCACGTGCCGGCAGCCACCCTGCCGGCACGTCAAGCCGGCGTGCTATCTTGCGCGCCATGGAACTCGTCTTCGTCCTCGTCGGCCCGAAATACGCGGGCAATATCGGCGCCGCCGCGCGCGCGCTGAAAACCATGGGCTTCGCGCACCTGCGCCTGGTCGACCCCTGCCCCTACGACTCCGGTATCGACGGTGACCGTGGCCCCGCCTACCAGCTGGCCATGCACAGCCACGACATCCTCGACGGCGCCGCCGTGTTCGACACGCTGGAGGAGGCGGTGGCCGATTGCGACCTGCGCATCGGCACCACCGCGAAGTTGCGCCACCATCGCCACAGCGTGCTCACCCCGCCGCAACTCAAGGACCTGCTGGTCGACAAGCAGGCCCTGCTGACGCGCGCGGCGCTGGTGTTCGGCCCGGAGGACACCGGCCTGACCAACGAGCACCTCGATGCCTGCGACGTGCTCACCACCGTGCCGTTGGCATCGCCGCAGCCGAGCATCAACCTGGCGCAGGCGGTGATGGTGTACAGCTACGCGCTCAGCGAGTTGCCGGCGCTGGCGCGCTATACGCCGGACGCGCAGGAAACATCCTACGGCGCGGCCATCGGCGAGATCGAACGGGTGATCGCGGCGCTGGGCATCGCCGGCGACGAACGCGTGGCGGCCTGGCTCAAGGAACGCGTGCCGCTGTTGCCGGCACGCGACCTGCGCATGCTGTTCAACCTGCTGAAACCCGTGCGCACCGATACCCGCTCTTCGTAGCGAGGGGGCCATGCCCCCGATGCTTTTTTCCATATCGGGGGCATGGCCCCCTCTCTACTGGTCCTGGATGCGGCGGAACGGCTGCGCGGCCTCGAGCGCGAACGCCAACTCCAGCAAGGTGCGCTCGGCACCGTGCGCGGCCTGCAACTGCACGCCGATCGGCAGGCCATTGGCACACGCGCCCATCGGCAGCGAGATCGCCGGCGTGCCGGCGGCGTTGTTCAGCGGCGTGAATGCCACGTAACGCAGCAGGCGCTCGAACAGCGTGTCGAATGGCACCTCCGGGCTCAGGTGCCCCAGTTGCGGCACCGTGTGCGCCAGCACCGGCGTGAGCACCGCGTCGTAGCCGCGGATGCCATCGGCGTACTGCTGCGCGGAACGCTTCATGCGCCAGATCACGCCCGGTGTCTTCAGCATGCGCTTGCGGTAATAGGCAGCCAGGCCCTGGCTGAACGGGTCCATGCGCGCGGCGTCGAAGTCGCGGCTCATCACCAGCCGGCCGAAGCGCTGCAGCATGAATGACAGCATTCCCCAGTAGGTGGTGAAGTCCTCGAGGAAGGTCGGCGGCACCGGTAGCGGCATCGGTTCCACGCTGTGTCCCATGCTTTCCAGCAGGCGCGCCGTGTGTTCCACCACCGCACGCGTTTCCGCGCAGGTGGGTGTGCCGGTGATCGAGTCCATCACCAGGCCGATGCGCAGGCGGCGGTTGCCCGGGCCCTCCACCCGGCCGACCGGCGGCAGCGAGCGGTTGTACCAGGTGCGCTCCATGCCGGAAAAAAACGCCGCCTGGTCACGCACCGAGCGCGACACGATGCCCTCGCCGATGATGTTCACCGGCAGCGAGCGCGCCTGCTCGCTGTCGATGAAACGGCCGCGCGTGGGCTTCAGGCCGACCAGCCCGCAACAGGCGGCGGGAATGCGGATGGAACCGCCACCGTCGTTGGCGTGCGCTACCGGCACCACGCCGGCCGCCACCAGCGCCGCGGCACCGCCGGACGAGGCCCCGGAGGAATACGCCGGGTTCCAGGGGTTGCGGGTGGGATGCTCGCCGGCGAACTCGGTGGAGGCGTTGAAACCGAATTCCGGCAGTGAACTCTTGCCCAGCACGCTGAATCCCTGCGCGAGGTACTGTGCCGCGAACGCACCGTGCTGCTTCGCCGGCTGCGGGTTCACCGCGCGCGAACCGTGGCGCGTGGGCAGGCCCTCGAGGTCGGTGTTGTCCTTGACGAAGGTCGGCACGCCGGCAAACACGCCGCTGTGCAGCGAGCGCGCATCGCGGCGCGCCTGCTCGAAGGTGGGCAGCTCGATGGCATTGAGCACGCCGTTGACCTGCCCGGCGCGCGCAATGGCCGCCTCCACCAGTTCGCCGGCGCTCACCGTCCCGGCTCGCACCAGGCCGGCCAGGGCCACGGCATCGTGGTCGGCAAGGACGTCGTCACGGAAGGCATGGATGCGCGGGTCGGTCATGGCGGGGATCCGGTGGCTGGGGTTTCATGCTGGTACGAACGTACCACATATGCACTGATGGCGAACGGAGGCATGCCGCACAATACGCCGGACGACACGACAGATCCCTGTGCATGCCCGCCAATCCCCTCATCCGCCCCGCCAACCGGCCGCGCGCCCTGCGCGCCACCCTGCTGCTGGCCGCCACCCAGCTACCGATCCTGGCCGCCGTCAGTTGGCTGAAGCTGTCCCCGGACTTCCTCTGCGATCGCCTGTTCGGCCTGTCCGGCGGCGTGGTGGCCATGCTGACGGTGAGTTTCCTGCTGCCGCTGTCGGTGCTGGCGCTGTGCCTGCCTTTCATCCGCATCGGCCTGCTGGCGCGGGCCAGTGGCGAATTCCCGCCGGCGGGCACACCGCTGTGGCAGGCCATGCCGGTGCTCACCGGCAAGCGGGCGCAGTTGCGCGCGTGGACGCTGCTGGCGCTGGCACCGGCCTGTGCGCTGCTGATCGTGTCCGGCGCGAAGGTGTGGAGTTACTTCGGCAACGGCATGGACATGGCGCAGCTGGATGCGCGTTTCAGCGCGGCATGCGGCACGACCATGAACGAAAAGGCCCGGCAGTAGCCGGGCCTTGCGCGACGCGTCCTGATCGGGGGCATGGCCCCCTCACTACATGACGGCGGGAGTCATTTCTCGACGAAGGCTCGCTCGATGGCGTATTCCGCCAGTTCGCCGTGGCGGGTTTCACGGAAGCCCAGTCCATCGAGAATCGCCTGGGTGTCCTTGAGCATCGACGGCGAACCGCACAGCAGGAAGCGGTCTTCCTCCACGTTCAGCGCCGGCAGACCGAGGTCGGCCACCATCCTGCCGCTTACCAGCAGGTCGGTGATGCGTCCCTGGTTGCGGAACGCGTCGCGCGTCACCGTCGGGTAGTACTTCAGCTTGGCACGCACCTCGTCGCCGAAGAATTCGTTCTGCGGCAATTCGCGCTCGAACAGGTCGGCATAGGCCAGCTCGCTGGTCCAGCGCACGCCGTGCACCACGATCACATGCTCGTACGCCGCGTAAGTGTCCGGGTCGCGGGTGATGGACAGGAACGGCGCCAGCCCGGTGCCGGTGCCCAGCAGCCACAGGCGCTTGCCGGGACGGACGTTGTCGATGGTGAGCGTGCCGGTGGGCTTCTTGCCCACCAGCACCTCGTCACCGGGCTTGAGGTTCTGCAGGTGCTTCGTCAGCGGGCCGTCCTGCACCTTAATGGAGAAGAACTCCATCGTTTCCTCGTAGTTGGCGCTGGCGATGGAGTAGGCGCGCATCAGCGGCTTGCCGTCGATCATCAGGCCGATCATCACGAAATGGCCGTTCTCGAAGCGCAGGCCCGGGTCGCGGGTGGTGCGGAAGGAGAACAGCGTGTCGTTCCAGTGATGGACGCTGAGGACTTGCTCGGTACGCAGGTTGCTCATGGCGGGCTCCGGACGGCGGGACGGGGGCGTCCCCGGGTTGCAGGGCATTCTGCGTGGGCCTAATCTATCGGGGAATCAGATTATTCGGTTTTCACTTATCGGAGTGGCAGATATGCGGTTCACCCTGCGCCAACTGGAGGTGTTCCTGGCCACCGCCCACGCCGAGAACATCAGCCGCGCCGCCGAGGCGCTGGCGGTGTCGCAGTCGGCGGCCAGCGGCGCGTTGAAGGAGCTGGAGGACCGCTACGGAGTGCAGTTGTTCGACCGCGTCGGCAAGCGCCTGCAACTCAACGACTTCGGCCGCGCCATCCGCCCGCAGGCCGAGGCGCTGGTGGCGCGCGCGCGCGAACTCGACCTCGCGCTGTCGCGGCAGGTGGATGCCGGTGACCTGCGCGTGGGCGCCACCCTCACCATCGGCAACTACCTGGCGGTGGGCATCATGGCGCGCTACATGGCGGCCCACCCCGGCGCGCACGTAAAGCTCGACGTGGAAAACACCGCGCACATCGCCCGCAAGGTGGCGAACTTCGAGCTGGACCTGGCGATGGTCGAGGGCGAACTGACGCACCCCGACCTCGAGGTGATCGAATGGCGCGACGACGAGCTCACGGTGTTCTGCGCGCCGTCGCATCCTTATGCGAAGAAGAAGCAACTGAGCGACGCCGACCTGCGCGCCGCCACCTGGCTGGTGCGCGAGGAAGGCTCGGGCACGCGCCAGTCGTTCGACCGCGCCATGCACGGCCTGCTGCCACACCTGCACCTGCTGCCGGAGCTGCAGCACACCGAGGCGATCAAGCGGGCGGTCGAGGCGGGCCTGGGCATCAGCTGCCTGTCGCGGGTGACGCTGGAAGACGCGTTCCGCCGCGGCTCACTGGTGCCGCTGGCGGTGCCGCAGCGCGACTTCAAGCGCAAGTTCTACTTCCTGCTGCATCGCGGGAAATACCGCAGTGCGGGCGTGCAGGCGTGGCTGGGCCTGTGCCGCGACATGCCCTGAACGCGGCGGCGCTCAGGGCCGTTCGGTGCCGACCACGTCGCAGACGATGCGCTTGCCGTCGTTGAGCGCCGTTTCCAGCTGCGCCGCCAGTTCCGCCGAACGCGGGTCCTGCTCGCGGCTCACCGGCGGCAGGCACTCGGCGATGCGGATGTGCACGCGCGAAAAGGGCTTGGGGATCACGGCGCGGTTCCAGCTGCGACGCAGGATCCACGGGCGCGACACGCCCACGCTGGCCGTGTAGACCGGCGCATCCATCAGCCGCGAGAACTCGAAAACACCGGGCTTGACCTGGTAGATCGGCCCGCGCGGGCCGTCCACGGCGAACGACACGTTGTGGCCGCCCTTGCGGCACAACTGGACCAGCGCGCGCAGGCCGGCGGCGCCACCCTTCGACGACGAGCCACGCGCCGTGGCGGCGCCGAGGCGGCGCAGCACCTCGTCCATCAACTCGCCGTCGCGGCTGGTGGAGGTGAGCGTGGCGATGCGGTAGCGGACCACCAGGTGGATCAGCGCCAGCTCGTCGCCGTGCCAGTGGGCGAGGATTACCGGCCGGCGCGCCTCGAGGTCGGCGCGGAAGGCCGGGCATTCATCGAAGCTGATCCGCCAGGTGGCGGCCAGCGCGCGGTACAGGCCGTGGACGAGGGCCGGGCCCACGTGGTGGCGCAGCCGGCGATAAAGAGGCTTGGAAGACATGGGTCACCCGGTCGGAATGCGGCGATAATACACGCCCTCCCCGTCCTGCCCGCAGTCCTCCCCCATGCCGCTGATCCGCCTCGATGACCTGCAGCTGTCCGTCGGCACGCAGGTCCTGTTCGACCACATCAACCTCGCGCTGAAGCGCGGCGAGAAGATCGGCCTGCTCGGCCGCAACGGCACCGGCAAGTCGACCCTGCTGAAGGTCATCGCCGGCGAGGCACGGGTGGACGCCGGCAGCGTGTGGGTGCGTCCCGGCACGCGCATCGCCGTGCTGTCGCAGTCCCTGCCGGATGCCGACGAGTCGAGCGTGTTCGACGTGGTGGCCGCGGGCCTGGCCGACACCGGTCCGCTGCTGGCCGAATACCACGCGCTGGCGCTGCAGGCGGATGCCGACCTCAAGCGCCTGGAGTACCTGCAGCACGAGATCGAGGCGCGCGACGGCTGGATGTTCCAGCAACGCATCGACACCATCCTGACGAAACTGCAGTTGCCGGCCGACACGAAGATGCGCGAGCTGTCCGGCGGCTGGCGCCGGCGCGTGGCGCTGGCACAGGCGCTGGTGAAAGACCCCGACGTGTTGCTGCTCGACGAGCCCACCAACCACCTCGACCTGCCCACCATCCAGTGGCTGGAAGAACAGTTGCGCGACTTCCGCGGCACGGTGCTGCAGATCACCCACGACCGCGCCTTCCTGCAGGCGGTGGCCAATACCATCATCGAACTGGACCGCGGCCACGTGTTCCGCTGGGACGGCGACTACGCCGGCTTCCTGAGGATGCGCGAGGAACAACGGCACGCCGAGGAAGTGGCCAACGCGCTGTTCGACAAGCGCCTCGCTGAGGAAGAGAAGTGGATCCGCCAGGGCATCAAGGCCCGGCGCACGCGGAATGAAGGCCGCGTGCGCGCGCTCAAGGCCATGCGCCAGGAACGCGCCGAGCGGCGCGAGCGCGTGGGCAAGGCCGCCTTCCAGGTGGAAGCGGCGGAGCGCTCCGGCAAGCTGGTGGTGGAAGCCGAGCACGTCACCCACCACTACGACGGCCGGGTCATCCTGCGCGATTTCTCCACCACCATCATGCGCGGCGACCGCGTGGGCCTGATCGGCCCCAACGGCGCCGGCAAGTCCACGCTGCTGAACATCCTGCTGGGCAAGGTCAAGCCGGACAGCGGCACCGTGCGCATGGGCACCAACCTGCAGGTGGTCTATTTCGACCAGTTGCTGACGCAACTGGACCTGTCGAAGTCGGTGATCGACAACGTCGCCGAAGGCTCCGACGTGGTGGAGGTCAACGGCAAGCGCAAGCACATCGTCGGCTACCTGCAGGATTTCCTGTTCGCCCCCGACCGCATCCGCCAACCGGTGTCGGCGCTGTCCGGCGGCGAACGCGCGCGGGTGATCCTCGCCAAGCTGTTCACCCGGCCCGCCAACCTGCTGGTGCTGGACGAGCCCACCAACGACCTCGACATCGAGACGCTGGAACTGCTGGAGGAAATCCTCCTCGAGTACCCCGGTACGCTGCTGGTGGTGAGCCACGACCGCGCCTTCCTCGACAACGTGGTCACCAGTTCGCTGGTGTTCGAGGGCAACGGCGTGGTGAACGACTACGTCGGCACCCACTACCCGGCGGCGGCATCCATCGCGCCGCAGGGCGCGCCCGCCGCCAGCGGCGCGAAGGGAACGGCACCGGTGGCGAAGCCCGCGGCCAGTGCGCCGGCCGCCGACACCAAGGCGCGCAAGCTCAGCTACAAGGAAAAGACCGAACTGGAAAAACTGCCGGCACTGATCGAGCAGACCGAAACGGCGATCGCCGCACTGGAAGCGAAGATGGCGGACCCGTCGTTCTTCACGCAGCCGCGCGAAGCCACGGAAAAGGCCCTGAAGGAACTCGCCACGCAGCAGGCCGCGCTGGCGCAGTACTACGCGCGCTGGGAGGAGCTGGACGCGCTGTCCTCGTGACGGGCGCACCGGCAATGCCGGTGCGCGTCAGGCGGCTGCCCAGTCCTTCAGCCAGTAGGTCATGACGTGGTCGGACTCGACGGCCTGGTCGATGTCCTTCCAGCGGTACACCGACTGCAGCGCCGGCACCTTGCGGTAACCGCGCTTCGTCCAGAAAACATCGAGCGGTACGTAGTCCGCCGGCCGCAGCGGATGGTCGGCCGGCCGTTCCACCGCGCAGAAGGCGGTCCAGCGAACGCCGCTGAGCGTGCGCGCGTAAGCTTCGCGCTCTTCAAAGAAACGCACGCCGAGGCCGTGCCCGCGGTAGTCGGCCAGCAGCACCGACTCGCCGAAATAGAACACCTGCTCCGGGTCATAGCCGTGCGCGAGGAACGGCGCCTTGAACTCGTCCGTCTCGTCGCGCATGGGGATCCCGGTGGAAACACCCACCACGCGCGCGCCGTCGAGTGCGAGCACGAACAGGCTCCGGGGCGAACGGGCGTAGGTCTGGATGTACTTGCGCTCGTAGTCGGGCGTGCCGTCGTAGAGGTAGGGAAAGTCGCGGAAGACGCGGATGCGCAAGGCCGCGAGATCGTCGATGTAGGGCGCGATGTCGGGGCCGCAGACAGGCTTGATCACGATGGCCACGGAACGCTCCTGTAGCGAGGGGGCCATGCCCCCGATGGTAGCGAGGGCGCCATGCGCCCGATGGCGGCGATGATATCGGGGGCGTGGCCCCCTCTCTACAGGGGGGTGCTGAGGTTCCAGTCGATGGGCGTCATGCCGTGGCTGGCCAGGTAGGCGTTGGCCTGCGAGAAGTGCCGGCAGCCGAAGAAGCCGCGGTGGGCAGACAGCGGCGACGGGTGCGGCGCCGTCAGCACCAGGTGGCGCGAGCGGTCGATGATGGCGCCCTTCTTCTGCGCGTAGCTGCCCCACAGCATGAACACCAGGTGCTCGCGGTCGCGGTTCAGGCGGTCAATCACCGCGTCGGTGAACTTTTCCCAGCCGCGGCCGGCATGCGAGGCGGCGTTGTGCGCGCGCACGGTGAGCACGGCGTTGAGCAGCAGCACGCCCTGGCGCGCCCACTTCTCGAGGTGGCCGTGCGACGGCGGCTCGATGCCGAGGTCTGCGCGGATTTCCTTGAAGATGTTCACCAGCGACGGCGGCACGTCGATGCCCGGACGCACGGAAAAGCACAGGCCGTGCGCCTGGTCAGGGCCGTGGTAGGGATCCTGGCCGAGGATCACCACCTTCACCTGGTCGAACGGGGTGAAGTTCAGCGCGTTGAAGATATCCGGACCCGGAGGAAACACGCGCACGCCGGCCTGTTTCTCGGCGAGCAGGAAGGCGCGCAGTTCCGCCATGTAGGAGCTGGCGAATTCCGCCGACAGCTCGTGCTTCCAGCCCGGCTCCAGCGCCACGCGGTCGCCGGTGGACGGCACGGATTCGCCCGCCATGCCTGCTCAGGCCACCTGCACGACGAGGCGCATGCGGTGCGCCATCACGCGCTCGGCACGCGCACGGTCGAAACTGCCTTCCGGGCCGAGCAGGTTCTCCAGCTCGAGCATGAGGAAGGTGTCGTAGATCATCTCTGCATCGAGCTCCGGATCCACCGTGCCCAACAGCGCGCAGAACGCCACCAGGCCCTCGATGACCTTGCCGCGGAAGCGCAACGCCTGCTCGCGCAGCCGTTCGTCACCCACGGCGGCCTGCATGAAGGCACGTTCGGCCAGCAGGTGCTCGCGGTGCAGCGTCAGTTCGCGCTCGATGAAATCGGCCGACAGCTTCGCCAGGCCGGCGATCAGTTCCAGCCGCCGGCTCTCCTCGCGCAACTGCTCGGGGGTATAGCGCGAGGTGAACTGGTAGATCTCGACCCACACCGGGTCGATGAGCTGACCCATCGTGCTTTCGACGAACAGCGTGAAGGTGTCGGCGATGAGGTCGTGGATGTCCTTGAAGTAATAGGTGGTGGCCGACAGTGGCACCCCCGCTTCCTTCGCCACCGCGCGATGCCGCACCGCACGGATGCCGTCGCGGATGATGATGCGCAGGGTGGCCTCGAGGATCGCCCGGCGGCGCTGCTCGCTGCCGCTGCGCGCCGCGCGGCGACCGCGGTAGGCCACCGACTCTTCGCCGGCGGCAGTCTTGCGGGTGTTCGTGTCCGTCATCGGTTACCTACCTCCATCCATGGCCGGTGCCGCCGGTCAGCGGTTCGGGCGCATGTGCGGGAACAAGATCACATCGCGGATCGACGGTGAATCGGTAAACAGCATGACGAGGCGGTCGATGCCGATGCCCTCGCCGGCCGTGGGCGGCAGGCCGTGCTCCAGCGCGGTGATGTAGTCCTCGTCGTAGAACATCGCCTCGTCGTCGCCGGATTCCTTCTCGGCCACCTGGGCGCGGAAGCGCTCGGCCTGGTCTTCCGGGTCGTTCAGCTCGGAGAAGCCGTTGGCCACTTCACGGCCGCCCACGAAGAACTCGAAGCGGTCGGTGACGAACGGGTCCTTGTCCGAGCGGCGCGCCAGCGGCGACACCTCGGTGGGGTACTCGGTGATGAAGGTCGGCTGGCGCAGCGTGTGCTCGACGGTCTTCTCGAAGATCTCGATCTGCACCTTGCCCAGGCCGTAGGAATCCTTGAGCGGGATACCGAGCTTCTTCGCGGCGGCGCGCGCGCCTTCCGGCGTGGCCAGCTGCTCGCGGCTGATGTCCGGGTTGCGGTCGAGGATGGAGTCGAACACGCTCATGCGGGTGAACGGCGTGCCGAAGTCGATCTCCTCGCCCTGGTAGACCAGCTTCGTGGTGCCCAGCACGTCCTGCGCCAGCGTGCGCAGCATGTCCTCGGTGAGGTCCATCAGGTCCAGGTAGGTGGCGTAGGCCTGGTAGAACTCGATCATGGTGAACTCGGGGTTGTGGCGCGTGGAGAGCCCCTCGTTGCGGAAGTTGCGGTTGATCTCGAACACCTTCTCGAAGCCGCCCACCACCAGGCGCTTGAGGTACAGCTCCGGGGCGATGCGCAGGTACATCTCGATGTCCAGCGCGTTGTGGAAGGTCACGAACGGACGCGCGGTGGCGCCGCCGGGAATGACCTGCAGCATCGGCGTCTCCGCCTCGATGAAGTCGCGCTGCGCCAGGTAGTGGCGGATGCCCTCGACGATCTTCGAGCGGATGCGGAAGGTCTTGCGGGTTTCCTCGCTGACGATCAGGTCCACGTAGCGCTGGCGATACTTCATCTCGGTATCGGTCAGGCCCTTGTGCTTGTCCGGCAGCGGGCGCAGCGACTTCACCAGCAGGCGCGGGTTGTCCATGTCGATGTACAGGTCGCCCTTGCCCGACTTGCACAGCAGGCCCTCGGTACCGACGATGTCGCCGAGGTCCCAGCCCTTGATGTTGTCCAGCTGCTCCGGCGTGAGCGTCTTGCGGTTCACGTACAGCTGGATGCGGCCGGTCATGTCCTGGATGACGATGAACGCACCGCGGTTGAGCATCACGCGGCCGGCCACGCTGGCACGCACCTGGAGCGCCTCGATCTCTTCCTTCGACTTGTCGGCGTAGTGCGCCTGCAGGTCGGCGCAGTACTGCTCGCGGCGGAAATCGTTGGGGAAGGCGTTGCCATTCTCGCGCAGCTTCGCCAGCTTGGCGCGGCGCTCGGCGACGAGGCGGTTCTCTTCCTGCGCGGCTTCCTCGGCGGTGATCGGGGTGCTGTCGGGGGTCTGGTCGGTCATGGGTCTGCCGTGTGTGTGGTCGCGGGCGGAGGGTTCAGAGACCGGCCTTGAGGCTGGCTTCGATGAACTCGTCAATGTCACCGTCGAGGAACTTGCCGGTGTTGCTGGTTTCCATGCCGGTGCGCAGGTCCTTGATGCGCGACTGGTCGAGCACGTAGGAGCGGATCTGGCTGCCCCAGCCCACGTCGGCCTTGGAGGCTTCCAGCACCGCCTTCTCGGCGTTGCGCTTCTGCATCTCCAGTTCCCACAGTTTCGCCTTCAGCATCTTCATCGCGGTGTCGCGGTTCTGGTGCTGCGAGCGGCCGGACTGGCAGGCCGCCACGGTGTTGGTCGGGATGTGCGTGATGCGCACTGCCGATTCCGTGCGGTTCACGTGCTGGCCACCGGCGCCGGACGCGCGGTACACGTCGGTGCGCAGGTCTGCCGGGTTGATGTCGATCTCGAAGCTGTCGTCGATTTCCGGCGACACGAACACCGAGGCGAACGAGGTGTGGCGCGCGCCGCCGGAATCGAACGGGCTCTTGCGCACCAGGCGGTGCACGCCGGTTTCGCTGCGCAGCCAGCCGTAGGCGTACGGGCCCTCGAAGTAGATGGTGGCGGATTTCACGCCGGCTACCTCGCCGTCGGTGCATTCCTGCAACTCGGTCTTGAAGCCGTGCTTCTCGCCCCACTTCAGGTACATGCGCAGCAGCATGGAGGCCCAGTCCTGCGCCTCGGTGCCACCGGCGCCGGCCTGGATATCCATGAAGGCGCTGTTGGGATCGTTCTGCCCGGAGAACATGCGCTGGAATTCCAGCTGGGCGACGTCCTTCTCGAGCTTGTCCACCTCGGCGGCCACGTCGGCCACGGTGGACTCGTCGTTCTCGGCGACCGCCATCTCCAGCAGGTCGCGCGCGTCGGCCAGGCCGGCGGTGATCTTCGTCAGGGTGCCGACGATGTTGTCGAGCGTGGCGCGTTCCTTGCCGAGTGCCTGGGCCCGCTCCGGGTTGTTCCAGACGTTGGGGTCTTCCAGTTCCTTGCTGACTTCCTCGAGGCGCTCGCGCTTGCCATCGAAGTCAAAGATACCCCCGGAGCGAAGTGCTTCGCTCGGCGAGGTCGCTGATCTTGTTGGTGATCGGGTTGATTTCCATGGGTACCGCCGGCTGGGGGCGGGCCGCCCCGGGATGGCGCGGGCCGCAAAAGCCGCGGATTCTAGAGAAATTCGCCCCCCGCGTCGATTTTGCCGCACCTTCCGACGAACGGTCTGCTAGCATTGCCCGTCGTGCACACGACGTGCGCCAACCCCCGGACCATACGACGTGACCCCGACACCTGATCAGACACGGACAGGCGACGGCAAGGAACGCATTCTGCTCGCAGCCCTCGAGGAATTTGCCGTCCACGGATACGACGGCGCCTCGACCACCGCCATCGCCCGCCGTTCAGGCGTGACCCAGCCGCTCATCCACTACCACTTCGGCAGCAAGGAAGGCCTGTGGCGAGCCACCGTCGACGAGGCTTTCCGACGCCTCGGCACGGAATTCTTCGGCGTGGTGCAGGCCAACATCCCGGTGACAGACCCGCGCGCCACCTTCCTGGCCTTGTTGCGGGAATTCATCGGCTTCTGCGCCCGCTACCCCCAGTTCCCCCGGCTGATCTACACCGAACTGCCGGTGCCCAGCAGCCGCTCGGCCTGGCTGATGGAAACCTGGGTGAAGCCGGTGGTAACCCAGGTCACCGCGATGCTGGAGGGCTTCGCCGGCACCGCCGGCATGCGCCCGCTGCCGCCCGCCCACGTGGTGTCGGTGGTCACCGGTGCGGCAACCGCCTTCTTCGCGGTGGGCGACTTCTGGAAGGACGCCTACGGCATCGACGCCACCGACCCGGTGGTGGTCGACCGGCATGCGCAGGTGCTGCTGACCATCATCGAGCACGGCCTGTTCGAGACGCCCTGAGCGTCACAGCGGCTCGAGCTGCTCCACCACCAGTTGCGGTGTGCGTACGCCGCGGTAGTCGTTGACGTCCAGCCGGTAGGCCAGCCGCGCCCGCCGGCTGCGGTTGGGCCACTGGCCGGCATCGACATTGAAGGCGATGGCATCGATGACACGGCTGTTGCCCACCGACAGCACCAGCTTCAGGTGCTTCTCGCCGACCACCCGCTGCTCGAGCACTTCGAACTCGCCATCGAATACCGGTTCGGGAAACGCCTGGCCCCAGGGCAGTGCGTAGCGCAGGGTGTCGGCCAGCGCCAGGGTGATGTCACCGGGCGCCAGCTCGCCGTCGGTCACCAGCACGGGATTGCGCGCCGAGTCCGGCAGCACCCGCGCCACCTCGGCGTCAAAGGCACGGGCGAAGGCCTCGTAGTGCCCGCGCGCCAGCGTCAGGCCGGCGGCCATGGCGTGGCCGCCGAAGCGGCGCACCAGCTGCGGATGGCGGGCGGCGACCGCGTCCAGCACGTCGCGCACGTGCACGCCCTCGATCGAACGCGCGGACCCGCGCAGTTCGTCGCTGCCGGCCTCGGCCGGCGCGAAGGCGATCACCGGGCGATGGCAACGCTCCTTGATGCGCGAGGCGACGATACCGACCACGCCCTGGTGCCAGCCGGCATCGAACAGACAGATACCGCTGGGCAAGTCGCCGTCGTCCAGGCGAATGCGCGCCAGCGCCGCCAGCGCCTCCTGCTGCATGTTGCCCTCGATGGCGCGGCGGTCGCGGTTGAGCGCATCGAGCTCGGCGGCCAGCCGTTGTGCCTCGGCATCATCGGCGGCGAGCAGGCAACGGATGCCGTGCGACATGTCGTCCAGGCGACCGGCGGCATTGAGGCGCGGGCCGACCGCGAAGCCGAGATCGGCGGCCACCAGTCGCTCGCGGTTGCGCCGCGCCACGGTGATGAGCGCGGCGATGCCCGGGCGCACCCGGCCGGCACGGATGCGGCGCAAGCCCTGCTCGACGAGGATGCGGTTGTTGGCATCGAGCGGCACCACGTCGGCCACCGTGCCCAGCGCCACCAGGTCGAGGGCATCGGCGATGTTCGGTTCCGGTCGCGCCGCGCCGAACCAGCCGCGCGCGCGCAGCTCGCCCCGCAGCGCGCCCATCAGCAGGAAGGCCACGCCGACACCGGCGATGGCCTTGCTCGGGAACGGGCAACCGGGCTGGTTCGGGTTGACGATGGCGTCGGCGTCCGGCAATTGCGCACCGGGCAGGTGGTGGTCGGAGATGACCACGCGGATGCCGTGTGCGCGGGCGCGCGCCACGCCCTCCAGACTGGAGATGCCGTTGTCGACGGTGAGGATGACCGCCGGCCGGCGCTGCGCCGCCACCTCGACGATCTCCGGCGACAGTCCGTAGCCGTAGCGGAAACGGTCCGGCACCAGGAAGTCGGCGTGCGCGCCCATGGCCTTGAGCAACGACACGCACAGCGCCGTGCTGGTGGCGCCGTCGGCGTCGTAATCGCCCACCACCAGGATCATGCCGCCGGCGAGCACCGCGTCGGCCAGCACCGCGGTGGCGCGCTCGATGTCCTTGAGTTGCGAGGCCGGCGCCAGGCGCGACAACTCCAGCGCCATGGCCTCGTCGATGCCGACGCCGCGCGAGGCCAGCACGCGCGCCAGCACGGGGTGCACGGACGACGAGGTGGTCGCGGCAGCGGCGGGCGTGACACGGCGGACAAGACGGCGGGACGGCGGGGTCACGGAAGACAACGGGCTCGCGGCAGGACGGACACGCACAGTATCCGGCATCGCCACCACGCACGGCGAGCCACGCGAAAAAAAAGCCCGGCAATGCCGGGCCCCTGTGACAACGCGTTCAACGGATCACGGCACGTCGATGATCATCGGTACGTCGCGGGCCAGTCCCGCGCCGGGCAGGCTCATCAGCGCCAGCACGCGCTCGGCGATGCAAGACGACAGGCGCTTGCGGGCGGCGGCATCGAGGGTGCCCTTGGCCACCAGCGTGGCGAGGTCGATGCTGTGCAGGTGCAGGGACACGCCGCCGCGGTGGTCCTCGGCGAGGTCGCTGCGCAGCACCACCGGCAGGAAGCGCAGGTGCTCGTCGTGTGCCTGCATGGACATGCGCATGAGGCCGGTCGCGAGCGGCAAGCGGGCTCCCGCGCGCCCTCGCCGGGCCGGCATCTGCAGGGACAGCTGGCGCTCGCCGTCGGCGTCGGTGCCGACGTGGATGGCAGCGCCGGTGGGGCGCACCGCCGCCACCGGGAGCGTCAGCCAGGGTTCACTGTGCATATCGATCCGCGGGCGCACGCCCAGGCGGCCGCTGCCGTCGTCCACGCAGCGCCAGTCGAGCAGCAGCAGGCCGGTGGCGGGCACGAAGAACGGCAGGCAGGCTGCCACGTCCCAGACCAGGTCCACGGCATCACCGAGCGAGCGCAGGTCACGCAGGTCCCATTCCAGCGCATGGGTGGCGGGCAGTGCGACGCGGGCCGTCAGGGCAGGCAGGTTCATGGCGGCGGTCCTCGGCTAGGTAGTTGTTCTTATCGACGGGGCCAGCATAGATCAGAAGTTCGGCTTAGCAATCGCCCGCCACCCACCAGTTCGTGACTTTGTGGGGCCGGTCACACCAAGAACGGAACCCGTCCGTTCCCACCTCAAGTGGCGGCAGCCGCCGACCCCCGGGTCACACATCGTGCTCCGGCCGGGCAGACCGCTCGCCTATACTCCCGCCGCCACCGTTTTCCCCGCCGCCAGAGGGTCCTGCCCTCGACCCTGCCATCCTGCATGGCGCGCCGTCGGGGGCATGGCCCCCTCGCTACTTCTTTGAGGAATCCCCATGATTTACCAAGGCAACTCCATTTCCGTGCAGGCCATCGGCGACGGCATCGCCGAGCTGAAGTTCGACCTGCAGGGCGAGTCGGTGAACAAGTTCAACGTCCCGACCATCGAGGACCTCGGCAAGGCCGTGGCCGCCCTGAAGCAGGCGAAGGACATCAAGGGCCTGATCGTCACCTCCGCCAAGGGCGTGTTCATCGTCGGTGCCGACATCACCGAGTTCACCACCCTGTTCAAGCTGCCGGCCGAGGACATCGCCGGCTGGTCGCTGAAGGCCAACGAGAACTTCTCGGCGTTCGAGGACCTGCCCTTCCCCACCGTCTGCGCGATCAACGGCATCGCCCTGGGCGGCGGCCTGGAAATGGCGCTCACCGCCGACTACCGCGTGATGAGCACGAAAGCGGAAGTGGGCCTGCCGGAAGTGAAACTGGGCCTGTTCCCGGGCTTCGGCGGCACCGTGCGCATGCCGCGCGTGATCGGCGTGGACAACGCCATCGAGTGGATCGCCGCCGGCGGCCAGCACAAGGCCGACAAGGCGCTGAAGGACGGCGTGGTCGACGCCGTCACCGAGCCGGAAAAACTGCGTGATGTCGCCATCCAGATGGCGAAGGACGCCGCCGCCGGCAAGCTCGACTGGAAAGCCAAGCGCCAGGAAAAGCTGGACCCGGTGAAACTCGCGCCGACGGAACTGATGATGGCGTTCCAGACCGGTGGCGCTATGGTCGCCGCCCAGGCGGGCCGCAACTACCCGGCGCCGATGGCTGCCGTGAACGTCATGCAGCAGCACGCCGGCATGAAGCGTGACGACGCGCTGAAGGCCGAGGCCGCCGCGTTCGGCAAGATCGCGAAGACCGACGTGGCCACCGCGCTGGTGGGCATCTTCCTGAACGACCAGGTGCTCAAGAAGACCGCCTCGAAGTGGGAGAAACAGGCGAAGCCGGTGGCGCAGGCCGCCGTGCTCGGCGCCGGCATCATGGGCGGCGGCATCGCCTACCAGAGCGCGTCGAAAGGCACGCCGATCATCATGAAGGACATCGCCGACAAGGCCCTGGACCTCGGCATGAACGAGGCCACCAAGCTGCTGGCCAAGCGCGTGTCCTCCGGCAAGATGAAGCCGGACGTGATGGGCAAGACGCTGGCGATGATCCGCCCGACGCTCAACTACGGCGACTTCGGCGGCGTGGACATCGTGGTCGAGGCCGTGGTCGAGAACGAGAAGGTGAAGAAGTCCGTGCTGGCCGAAGTCGAAGGCCTGCTGAAGGAGGACGCCATCCTCGCCTCCAACACCTCCACCATCTCCATCACCCGCCTGGCCGGCGCGCTCAAGCGCCCGCAGAACTTCGTGGGCATGCACTTCTTCAACCCGGTGCACGCGATGCCGCTGGTGGAAGTCATCCGCGGCGAGAAGTCCTCGGACGCCGCCGTGGCCGCCTGCGTGGCCTACGCGAAGAAGATGGGCAAGAACCCGGTGGTGGTGAACGACTGCCCGGGCTTCTACGTCAACCGCGTGCTGTTCCCCTACTTCGGCGGCTTCGGCATGTTGCTGCGTGACGGCGCCGACTTCCAGAAAGTCGACAAGGTCATGGAGAAGTTCGGCTGGCCGATGGGCCCGGCCTACCTGATGGACGTGGTCGGCATCGACACCGGCGTGCACGCCGCCAACGTCATGGCCGAGGGCATCCCGGAGCGCATGAACTACGGCTTCAAGGACGCCTCCACGGTGATGTACGAGAACAAGCGCTTCGGCCAGAAGAACGGCGTCGGCTTCTACAAGTACGAAACCGACAAGAAGGGCAAGCCGAAGAAAGTCGTCGATCCGACCGCATACGAGCTGATCAAGCCGGTGGTGGCGGACACGAAGGACTTCAGCGACGAGGAAGTCATCGCCCGCCTGATGCTGCCGATGTGCAACGAAGTGGTGCGCTGCCTGGAAGAGGGCATCGTCGCCAACGTCGCCGACGCCGACATGGCGCTGGTGTACGGCATCGGTTTCCCGGCATTCCGCGGCGGCGCCCTGCGCTGGATGGACACCATGGGCCTCGACAAGTACGTCGCCCTCTGCGACCGCTTCGCGCACCTCGGCAAAGTCTACGAGCCGACCGCGAAACTGCGCGAGATGGCGGCCAACGGCCAGAAGTTCTTCGGCTGACCTGACGACGAGACGAGAGGAGTAACCACATGAGCCTGAATCCCCGTGACGCCGTCATCGTCGATGCCGTGCGCTCCCCGATGGGCCGCTCCAAGGGCGGTTCCTTCCGCAACGTGCGCGCCGAGCGCATGTCCGCCAACCTGATCGAGGCCCTCAAGCTGCGCAACCCGGGCTGGAACGTCGCCGAGACGGAAGACGTGATCTGGGGCTGCGTGAACCAGACCCTCGAGCAGGGCATGAACGTGGCGCGCAACATCGCGCTGCTCGCCGGCCTGCCGAAGGAAGTCGCCGGCCAGACCATCAACCGCCTGTGCGGTTCGTCCATGCAGGCGCTGCACATCGCCACCCAGGCGATCCAGACCGGCAACGGCGACGTGTTCGTCATCGGCGGCGTGGAGCACATGGGCCACGTGCAGATGACGCACGGCGTGGACATCAACCCGGAAGCCTCCAAGCGCATCGCCAAGGCCTCCAACATGATGGGCCTGACCGCCGAGATGCTGGGCATGACGCACGGCATCAGCCGCGCGATGCAGGACGAGTTCGCGCTGCGCTCGCACCAGCGCGCCTGGGCAGCCACCGAAAAGGGCTGGTGGAAGAACGAGATCGTGCCGATGCTGGGCCACGACGCCAACGGCGCGCTGTACCAGCTCGACTACGACGAAGTGATCCGCAAGGACGCCTCGCTGGAAGCGCTGGCCGCGCTGGCGCCGGCGTTCAACCCGAAGGGCGGCACCGTCACCGCGGGCTCCTCTTCCGCCATCTCCGACGGCGCGTCCGCGATGCTGGTGATGAGCGCCGAGCGCGCCAAGGCGCTGGGCCTCAAGCCGCGCGCGAAGATCCGCGGCATGGCGGTGGCCGGCGTGGACGCGGCCATCATGGGCTACGGCCCGGTGCCGGCCTCGAAGAAGGCGCTGCAGCGTGCCGGCGTGTCGATCGACGACATCGACGTGGTCGAACTGAACGAAGCCTTCGCCGCGCAGTCGCTGCCGTGCATGAAGGACCTCGGCCTGCTCGCGAAAGCCGACGAGAAGGTGAACCTGCAGGGCGGCGCCATCGCCCTCGGCCACCCGCTGGGTTGCTCGGGCGCGCGCATCACCGGCACGCTGCTGAACATCATGGAGCGCAAGGACGCCAGGCTGGGCCTCGCCACCATGTGCATCGGCCTGGGCCAGGGCATCGCGACGGTGATCGAGCGGGTGTAACCGCACCAAGCTCCGCGTGAAAGAAAAAGCCCGGCAAATGCCGGGCTTTTTCATGTGCGCGCGCGGCACCGTCAGTGCACGACCGCCACACCCTGCCCGGCCGCCGCCGACGGCTTCAGCCACAGCGCCAGCAGGGCCGCCAGCGCCGCCGCCACGGCGGCCACCAGGAAGGCGAGCTGGTAACCGCCGTTGAGCGCCGCCAGCGATCCCGCACCGGCGACCTGCAGCGCATCGGTGCGCGCGGCGGCAACGCTCACCAGCACCGCCAACCCCAGCGCGCCGCCCATCATGAACGAAGTGTTCACCACGCCCGACGCCAGCCCGGAGTCCCGCTCGTCCACGCCGTCCATGGCCGCCAGCAACAACGGATTGAAGGCCATGCCGGTGCCGAGCCCGGACAGCAGCATGCCCGGCAGCACGTGCCACCAGAAATCACCGTCCACCGGCGCCAGCGCGAACAGCAACAAACCGACGGCCACCAGCAGCAGGCCGGCCACCAGCGGCAGGCGCAGGCCGTAGCGCGTCACCATCCACGCCGACAGGCCCAGCGAGAACACCGCCATGATCAGGTTGGACGGCAGGAAGGCCAGGCCAACCTGCATCGGCGTGTAGCCGAGCACGCGTTGCAGGTACAACGCCGAGAGGAAGAACCACGCGAACATCGCGGCCGCCCACAGCACCGCGGCGGCATTGGCCACGGACAGGTTGTGCAGGCGGAACAACGACAGCGGCACCAGCGGCGTCGCGATGCGCCACTCGATGAACAGGAACAGCAGCAACAGTGCCGCCGCACTGCCCAGCAGACCCAGCGTCGCCGCCGATGCCCAGCCCCACTCGTTGCCGTTGACGATGGCGTACACCGCGAGCATCAGCGACAAGGTGATGGTCACGGCGCCGGCGACGTCGATACGCCGCTCGCCGGCGATGTGCACGCCGGCCGGCAACAACGCCAGCACCAGCGCGCACACCACCACGCCGACCGGGATGTTGACGAGGAATACCCAGTGCCAGTGGAAGGCGTCGGTCAGCACACCGCCGAGCAGCACGCCCAGCGAACCGCCACCGGCCATCACGAAACCGAACACGCCCATGGCCTTCGCGCGTTCGGCCGGCTCCGGGAACAGGTTCATGATCAGCGCCATCGCCACCGCCGACACCACGGCACCACCGATGCCCTGTACCGCGCGGGCGATCACCAGCGTTTCCCGGCTTTCGGCCACACCGCAAGCCAGTGAGGCGAGCGTGAACAGCACGATGCCGGCCAGGTAGAGCCGGCGGTGCCCGTAGAGATCGCCCAGCCGGCCACCGAGCAGCAGGAAGCCACCGTAGGTGAGGAGGTAGGCGTTGATCACCCACACCAGCGCCGTCGGCGAGAACGCCAGCTCGTTGCCGATCGACGGCAAGGCGACGTTCACGATCGTCGAATCGAGCACGATCATGAGGTCGCCCAGGCACAGGATGACCAGTGCCAGCCAGCGCCGGCGGGTGTCGGGGGTCACGCCAGGCAGTCGTTCAGTTGCACGTGGTTGATGTCGAGGTCATGGCGCAGGATCCCCGGCGCGCTCTCGAACACCGGCCGGATGGCATCCAGCAACGCG
Source organism: Gammaproteobacteria bacterium (assembly GCA_018262975.1). Classification (GTDB taxonomy): domain Bacteria; phylum Pseudomonadota; class Gammaproteobacteria; order Pseudomonadales; family JADFDG01; genus JADFDG01. The sequence goes on along the minus strand of JADFDG010000003.1, from coordinate 173,114 downwards.
CCACAGGCCAGGTGGTCGGCCGGGTCCACGTCGCCGCCGGCATGGAACTCGATGGTGACGTGGCCGATGGCATCGCTGCTCTGCGTGTTCAGGCGGTAACGCAGCGGCACGTCGCTGCCGTCGCGCTGGCGCCACACGGTGTCGTAGGCCAGGTGCTCGCCGAGCGAGCGGCGCACGACCAGTTGCTCGGCCGGCGCAGGCGCCTTGCCGACCCGCGAAGGCGGCTCGCTCCCGGCGGCCACGTGGCGCACGCGCGCCTTCACCGGCACGCCGGGCAGGGCATTGCCGAACACCGCGTCGGCCAGCGTGTGCAGGCCGGCCACGTAGTAATCGGCGACGGCGCGCGCATCGTCGGCCGACGGCAACTGCGCCACTTCGCGCTCTTCCACCAGCTCCACGTCACGGATGTTGCGGGTGATGGCGGAAAACGCGCGGTTGAAGCGCGACACCAGCCGCGACGGATGGCCGCCGGTGCCGTGGTAGGTGGTGCCGCCGGCACGGCAGGCGCCGCGCAGGTCGGCATCCGGCAGCGCCTCTGCCGGCGCGGTGGACACCACGTCGATGCCGGCGCGCAGCCAGGCACCGATGCGGGCGGCCGCGCTGTCATCAAGCAGTTCGCCGGCGGCCGGCACGTGGACGATGCAATCGGTGCCCGCCGGCACGGCATCATCTGCCGCAATCAAGCCAGCCAGTTTCAGGTCCTTGCGCGCGCGGACCTGCGCGGCCACGCGCTCGGCGACCACGCCGGTGCCACACACGGTCACGGCAATGCGTTTCCTGCTCATGGTCACACCTCCTCCAGGCGATAGCGGGGCGACAGGTCGGGCATAAGCAAGCCCGGCGGCGCGGCACACACCGCGGGAATGGAGTCGAGGATGGCCTTCACCGAAATGTCGGTGACCGCCGACCAGTCGGCCTTGAACGAATCATCGTCGGGCACCGAGCGGAACTCGATGCGGCCCGGCTTGCCCTCGAGGGTGATCAGGTGGCCGCCGGCCAGGCTGTCCGGGTGGTCCGGCCCGAGGTGCGCGTTGCCGCCACCGACGTGCCAGCACTCCTCGTTGGTCATGAACAGGCGGTCGTCGATGTAACCGCGGTAGGTCATGTGGATGGCGCCGACGGTGCCCGGTTTGATCACCGTGCCACCGGCCTTCACCTCGACGCGCGCCGCCACCGGGTAGACGGTGCGCTCGACGCGCACGCGATCCGGCGTGGCGCCGAACAGCGCGTGCGCGACGTGGCCCAGCACGTCGTTGAAATAGAAATGCTGCATCAACGCGATGGCGTGGTTGGAATCCACCGAATCCAGCGAGGTGCCGAAGCCGAGGCTCTCCAGGCCGCCCCACATGCCGTCCGGCGCCGCGGACAGGTCACCCACCTCGAGGAAGTGCACGCGCTCCACCTCGTCCATCAAGCCGGCCAGGCGCAACACCACCTGCTCCACCATGATGCCCGGATGCAGACCGGTACCGAACAGCGAGGCGCCACCTTCCACGCAGGCCTGCTGGAAGCGTGCACCGGAAGCGCGCCGCGGCAGAACGCGCTCGAGCACGCGCCCGGCGAGTTTCTCCAGCAACGGATGCAGGCGTTGCGCTGGTTTCGAATCGATCGCGCGCACGATCTGCTTCAGTGCCGCCAGCGCCTGCTTCTCCTGCGGCTTGAAGATGTTGCCCGTCACTTTCATCTTGCCGACGGTGCGCAGCACGTCGAGCGCCGGTTGCCCCTCGGACAACCAGTTGTGCATGGACGGGTTGTGGTGCGAAGCGCCGGACACCACGTTCTTGCCGGACGCCAGCAGGTCCAGCACGTCCTGGTCGGAACCCTGGAGCAGCGCCGGGGTGGTGGGCGTGTGCACCACGCAGTCGGCGTCGAGCGCGAGGATCTCGGCCTTGGAGGTGGTGGCCTTCACGCCTACCGGCGGCAGGCCGACCAGTTCGCCGATGTCCTTGCCGTGCTTGTGCGGGCTGAACACCTTGACGCCGACGACCTCGAAGCGGTCGGGCGCGAGCAGGGCCGTGCGCAGGGCGCGGCCGCCCATGTCGCCGGGACTCCAGATGATGATGCGGTACGGACGTGACACCGGTGCCTCCCCTGGCATGAATCAGGTCTTGGTATGCCCGCGGCCGGCGGTGCGGCGGCAGGCGGAAGCGGCATTATCCTGACCGGGCGGTCACCTGGACAGCGGAGTTGTTACCAACGGTGGCGGGGCCGCTCGGACGCCGGGCGGCAGCTTCGCCGCCATCATCCGCCGGCGATCGTAGCGGCGGCCATCGGCGACGAAGGTGCCGTCCCCCACCGCGTGCAGCATGCGCCGCTCCTTGCGCGCCGCATCGACATGGGCGGCCACGCCCTCGAGCACGACGAGGTTGTGGCGGGGAATGATCTCCACCACCCGGCACTCGATGTTGGCCAGGCACTCGCGCACCAGCGGCGCGGCCACCACCTTGCCCGGCAGCGGCGTCAGGCCGAAGCGCTCGAACTTGTCGGTGTCGGCGCCCGAACAGGTGCCGATGCCGACCACGGTGTCCAGCTGGTCGGCGGCGGGGATGGCCAGCACGCACTCGCGCGTCCTGCGCAGCATCGCGAAGGAGTGGTTCCAGGGGCCGGTGGTGAGGGCGAAGCGCGGCGTGAAATCCATCACCATCGTCCAGGAGATGGTCATGATGTTGCGGTGCCGGGCATCGCCGGTGGTCACCAGCACCACCGGGCCGGGTTCGAGCAGGGTGAAGGCCTTGTCGAGCTTGAGCGTGCGCATGGGGTCACCTCGGCTGTCGATGGGTCGAACATACGCCGCCCTGTAGAGAGGGGGCCATGCCCCCGACCGCTCTGCGTGGAGAGGGGAGCATGCCTCCGATCCACCGTATCGGGGGCATGGCCCCCTCGCTACAACGGCAAGGCGGGCCACTGGTCGGGGGCGGCGTGGCGCAGGGGTGGCGCGCTGCTAACCTGAAGAAATTCCCGTCCGATGAAGCGCGCCGCAGACGCGCAGGCAGGCCCCGCCATGTTCGCCACCCTCGCCCGCCGCCTCGCCGGCCTGTTGCTGCTGGCGGCCATCCCCGCCGCCGCACCGGCAGCCCTGCCCGCCGGCTACCATTTCAGCAGCGTGCAGGACGCCATTCCGCCCTCGCAACTCCAGGCCGACTACGCTGACCAGGTGCTGTCCATCGCCACCGCGGTCAACGACGATGACCAGTTGTTCGGTTTCTGGCTGAACAGCGCGGGCGTCTTCCTCACCTACGAGGCAAAGTTCGACAGCAACCCACAGGGCAACGTGCTGCACACCGAGAACTTCATCGGCCTGACCGGCAACGACATCACCTGCGTGTGGTTCTTCTGTCGTCATTACGCCTTCGGCATCCGCGTGATACCGCCGGAGGATCCGGCCGGCACGCCCACCGGCATCACCGCGTTCGTGTATCCATCCCCCAGCGCCCCGGTGGGGCAGGATTCGCTGCCGTACACGCTCTACCCCGGCAATTTCGTGGACGAGAATGCCGCCGGCGTGGTGGCCAGCACGCAGGTCGATGGCTTGGGCCAGCACGGCGTGCTGCTGCACGCGGGCGGCACCGTGCTGCTGGAAGACATCCCCTGGCTGGTGGCCATCAACGATCTTGCGGAACCGCTGGTACTCGGCTGGAACGGCAGCAACGCCGATTGCCTGGTGTATGGCGAGGGCTGCCCGATCGATGGCGACGACGGCAGCGATGAAACCTGCGTCGATGAACACGGCCACTGGCACCGTGGCCACGGCCGCGGCCACGAGGAGCACGGCCGCGGGCATGGCTATGGCCACGACAAGTGCACCTGCAGCAGCGCCACGCGGCGCATGGGCGAGCGCAAGCCGCAGCCGCGCGCTGGCTTAGACGGCAACAACCCGCCTGGCGACATCGTGATAGATCCCGATGGTCCGGCCAACAGTTCACTGCTCATCCGCCTGCTCGCCGACGGCAGCACCGTGCGCTACACGTTCCCGCAAACGGTCACCGGCACCGACGACCTCTCCAACGCGTTTCCGCTGGCCATCAACGGCAGCCGCGCCATCCTGCGCGGCGACGTGCGCATCGGCGACAGCGTGCTGGACAAGCGCCTGCTGTCCTGCGCATTCAATCCGGCATCACTGGATGCCAATCTCGACGGCGTGGTGGATTGCATCGGTGGGCTGGTACTGCTTGGCGGCGCCGACCACAGCATCCGCGCCGGCACGGTGCTGGGCTTCACCCTGAACGACGACGGACTGCTGGCCGGCAATCTGGGCTACAACGCTGCCGGCACCGGCACCCCCATGCTGGTGGACGTTGCTGCCGCCACACCCACCGCCGAACTGCTCGCCAACCTCGCCGATACCGGTGCCGGCTGGGAAGTCAGTGCCATCACCGACCTGAACAACGACGGTAAACTGGTCGGTTTCGGCTACCGCGACTGCGGCAGCCAGCCGCAGGCGCTGTTCCTCGAGCCGCTCGATACTGCCCCGGCGACGACGCTGCGCTTCGACCGCGGCGCGTTCGAATTCCCGGCGCACCTGCTGCCCGGCGAGACGCTGGCGATCACACCGACGCTGGCCGGTGGATCCGGCATCAACGAACTGCGCGTGCAGGTGAAGACCCCCGCCGACAGCGGCTGGACGCTGCTCTCCGACTGGAGCACGGCCACCCCCTCCTGGCCATCAGGCACCTACCAGGGCGACGTGTGCTTCCTGATCGAAGCCCGCGACGTGGTCAAGCCGGCCGCGGTGGCACGCACGGTGGTGCGCTACAGCGTCACGCCCGTCGACACCACCAGCGAGGAGGGCGGCGGACGCTTCCAGTTGTTCGACCTGCTCGGCGCGCCATGTCTGGTCATGTTGCTTTCACTGGCCGTACTCGCCCTGCGCCGCCGCGTCGGCTAGGCTGGACGCCTCGTCATCACCGGCCACCGCAGGTTCCATGAGCACGCTCCTGATTTCCCGGCTTGAGCGCAATCCGGTTGCGCAGTTCCGCCTCTGGTTCGACGAGTGGGCCGCCACCCGGCCGCCGGAAGTGAACGCCATGGTGGTGGCCACGGTGGATCCGCAAGGGCAGCCGTGGGCGCGCACCGTGCTGCTCAAGCAGTTCGATGACAACGGCTTCGTGTTCTTCACCAACCGCGAGAGCAACAAGGGCCGGCACCTGCTGGCCGGGCAGCGCGCGGCACTGTACTTCCAGTGGCTGAACAACTCGCGCCAGGTGCAGATCCACGGCCGCGTGGAAATGACATCCGCCGCCGAGGACGACGCCTACTTCGCCAGCCGCCCGCGCGAAAGCCAGCTGGGCGCGTGGGCCTCGCAGCAGAGCCGCCCGCTGGCGGCACGCGATACGCTGGAGGACCGTTTCGCGGCGTATGATCGGCAGTATCCGGACACGGTGCCGCGCCCGCCTTACTGGGGCGGCTTCCGGGTGACCCCGGAGCGCTACGAGTTCTGGCAGGCCGGCGCGCACCGCCTGCACGACCGTTTCGAGTACACGCGCGATGGTGACGACTGGTTCATCCAGCGCCTCAACCCGTAAGACAAGGAGAGTGCCATGGGATTCCTCGACGAAATGGGCAAGCAACTCGGCGGCGCGCTCGGTGGCGCCGGCGGCGGCCAGCCGAACGTGCTGCAGATCGTGCAGGCACTGATGCAGCAGAACGGCGGCCTGGACGGCCTGCTGGCGAAATTGCAGCAGGGCGGGCTGGGCGATGCCGTGAAAAGCTGGCTGGGCAACGGCCAGAACGTGCAGGTGACCGCCGAGCAGATCACCAAGGCGCTGGGCAACCCGCAGATCGCCGCGGTGGCGAAACAGTTCGGCGTCGACCCGCAACAGGTGTCGAACCTGGTCGCGCAGAACCTGCCGGGCCTGGTGGACAAGCTGTCACCCAATGGCGCGCTGTCCGGCAACCCGCAGGACCTGCTCGCGCAGGGCGCCTCGCTGCTCAAGGGCTTCCTGAAGTAAGCCGCCCATGTAGCGAGGGGGCCATGCCCCCGACAAAAGAAAAGCCCCGGTATCCCCGGGGCTTTTTTGTGCGACGCGGCAAGAGCATCGGGGGCATGGCCCCCTCTCTACGGGTCGGCTCTGCCGTCACGCAATCGACATGTCCGCGTCATGCCGCCGGCATGATACCGACGCAAGGTTGTCGCTCCGCACGCATCACGGAGCTCTGCCATGCGTTTTGCCTTCCGCCCCCTGGTCGCCGCCCTCTCCCTTGCCGCCCTCGCCGGCTGCGAGGAAACCACCGAGGTGACCAAGGTCACCACTTACGAAAGTTTCGACATCCGCGCCAGCCTGGCCGGCCGCTATGCGTCCGGCGTATTCGCCGAAGGCGCCGCGGAAATCGTCAGCTTTCACCCGGCCAGCAAGCGCGCCTTCGTGGTGAACGCCTTCGCCGGCACCATCGACGTGCTGAACCTCGCCGACGTGGCCGCACCGGTGCTGGCCTCGACGTTTGACGTGGCGGCCGACGTCGCCATCGACCAGGGCATCCCGGCAGCCGACCTCGGCGCTGCCAACAGCGTCGCGGTGCGTGGCGACCTGATCGCCGTGGCCATCGAAGCCGCCGTGAAACAGGACAACGGCTACGTGGCCTTCTACAACGCCACCACCCTGGCGTTCATCAACGCGGTGGAAGTCGGCGCGCTGCCGGACATGGTCACCTTCACGCCGGACGGCAAGTACGTGCTCACCGCCAATGAGGGCGAGCCGAACGACGCCTACACCGTCGACCCGGAAGGCTCGGTGAGCATCATCAACATCAGCACCGGCGCCGCCGCGCCCACCGTCGCCACCGCCACCTTCACCGACTTCAACGCAGGTGGCCCGCGCAACGCCGAACTGCCTGCCGGCGTGCGCATCTATGGCCCGGGCGCCACCGTGGCCATGGACCTGGAGCCTGAATACATCACCGTTTCCGCCGACAGCACCACCGCGTGGGTCACGCTGCAGGAAGCCAACGCCATCGCGCGCATCGACATCGCCGCGGCCAACGTCGCGGCCATCAGTACGCTGGGCTTCAAGGACCACATGATTCCCGGCTACGGCCTGGATGCCAGCGACCGCGACATCGACGACGATGCCCCGTTCGGCACCGCCGGCGACGACCCGGCCATCCGCATCCTCAACTGGCCGGTGCTGGGCATGTACCAGCCGGACACCATCGCCAACTACACCTTCAACGGCCAGACATACCTGGTGATGGCCAACGAAGGTGACACCCGCGATTACGACGGCTTCAGCGAGGAAGCGCGCGTCAGTTCGCTGTCGCTCGACCCCATCCTCGACCAGTGGAAGGACCTGGCGGGCAACAACCTCAAGGACGCCATCGGTCGCCTGACCGTCACCACCACGCTCGGCGACAGCGACGTCGATGGTGATTACGACGCCCTGTACGTACCGGGCGCGCGTTCCTTCTCCATCCGCGATGCCCACGGCAAGCTGGTATGGGACAGCGGCGACGACTTCGAGGTGATCACCGCGCTGCGCGAGCCGCTGCACTTCAACGCCAGCAACGACAACAACGACTTCGACAACCGTTCCGACAACAAGGGGCCGGAGCCGGAAGCGCTGGCACTGGGCGAGATCAACGGCCGCACCTTCGCCTTCATCGGCCTGGAGCGCATCGGCGGCATCATGATCTACGACATCACCAACCCGGAGAGCCCGCGCTTCGTGCAGTACGTGCTGGACCGCGACTTCACGGTGGCGGTCGACTCCGCGGACGCCGGCGACCTCGGCCCGGAAGGCATGCAGTTCGTGCCGGCCGCGCAGAGCCCGAACGGCAATCCGTTGCTGCTGGTGGGCAACGAGATCAGCGGCACCACGGCGATCTACAGCATCGACGTGGTCACGCCCTGAGCCACGCGTCCTGAAACGAAAAAGCCCCGGCATGCCGGGGCTTTTTTGTCGGGGGCATGGCCCCCTCTCTACAAGAGCGTGACAGGCGGTTCAGCGGTTGCCAAGCAGTTCGATGCGGTAACCGTCCGGGTCCTCGACGAAGGCCAGCACGGTGGTGCCGTGCTTCATCGGGCCCGGCTCGCGCACCACCTTGCCACCGGCGGCGCGGATCCGTTCCACCGTCGCATACACGTCGTCGACGCCCAGCGCGATGTGGCCGTAAGCCGTGCCGAGCTCGTACTTCTCCACGCCCCAGTTATGCGTCAGCTCGATCACCGCCGTGTCGCTCTCCTCGCCGTAACCGACGAAGGCGAGCGTGAACTTCCCTTCCGGGTAGTCCTTGCGCCGCAGCAGTTTCATGCCGAGCACGCGCGTGTAGAAATCCAGCGACCGGTCAAGGTCGCCCACGCGCAGCATGGTGTGGAGCAGGCGGGTCATTTCAGCTTCCGGCCCTTGCCGGCCTGGATGCGCATGCGCAGCGCGTTCAGGCGGATGAAGCCCTCGGCATCCTTCTGGTTGTAGGCGCCCTTGTCGTCTTCGAACGTCGCGATATTGGCGTCGAAGATCGAGTCGTCGGACTTGCGGCCGGCGATGGTCACGTTGCCCTTGTACAGCTTCACGCGCACCACGCCGTTCACGTACTGCTGCGACTCGTCGATCATGGTCTGCAGCATCAGTCGCTCCGGCGACCACCAGTAGCCGTTGTAGACCATGGAGGCGTAGCGCGGCATCAGCTCGTCCTTCAGGTGCGCCACTTCGCGGTCGAGCGTCAGCGACTCGATGGCGCGGTGCGCCTTGAGCATGATGGTGCCGCCCGGGGTTTCGTACGCGCCGCGGCTCTTCATGCCCACGTAGCGGTTCTCGACCAGGTCGAGGCGGCCGATGCCGTGCTTGCCGCCCAGCACGTTGAGCTTCGCCAGCACGGTGGCCGGCGTCATTTCCACGCCGTCGATGGCAACGATGTTACCCTTGCGGTAGGTGAGCTCGATGTATTCCGGCTTGTCCGGGGCCTTTTCCGGCGACACCGTCCAGCGCCACATGTCCTCTTCCGGCTCCCACCACGGGTCCTCGAGACCACCGCCCTCGTAGGAAATGTGCAGGAGGTTGGCGTCCATGGAGTACGGCGACTTCTTGCCGGCCTTGGCGAAATCCACCGGGATGTTGTGCGTGCGCGCATATTCCATCAGCGATTCGCGCGAGCTCAGGTCCCACTCGCGCCACGGCGCGATGACCTTGATGCCCGGCTTGAGCGCATAGGCGCCCAGTTCGAAGCGCACCTGGTCGTTGCCCTTGCCGGTGGCGCCGTGGGAGATGGCGTCGGCGCCGGTCTCGTTGGCGATTTCCACCAGGCGCTTGGCGATCAGCGGGCGGGCGATGGAGGTGCCCAGCAGGTATTCGCCTTCGTAGATGGTGTTGGCGCGGAACATCGGGAACACGAAATCGCGCACGAATTCTTCGCGCAGGTCGTCGATGTAGATTTCCTTGACGCCCATGGCCTGCGCCTTGGCGCGCGCCGGCTCGAGCTCCTCGCCCTGGCCGACGTCGGCGGTGAAGGTCACCACTTCACAACCGTACTGGTCCTGCAGCCACTTGAGGATGATCGAGGTGTCGAGGCCGCCGGAGTAGGCGAGCACGACTTTCTTGATGGCGGACATGGGGGTCTCCGTATCAGGGGGGTTCCGGACGGCGCGTATTCTACCCGCGGGCCGCGGCAGCGGCGTGGCCGGCCCGGCGGAAATTCACTCGGGGGCCGATATGGCCTAGGATGCCCGTCCCCCACCGAGGCCCGCCATGACCGACCAGCCCCGCCCCCTTGCCGAGCGCTTCCGCGGCTTCCTGCCGGTCATCGTCGACGTGGAAACCGGCGGCTTCGACAACCGCCGCGACGCCCTGCTGGAAATCGCCGCCGTCACCCTGCGCATGACCGACGACGGCCTGCTGGTGCCGGAACCGGTGGTGGCCTGCAACGTGCAGCCGTTCCCCGGGGCCAACCTCGAGGCCTCGGCACTGGCCTTCACCGGCATCAACCCCGACGACCCGGCACGCAACGCCGTGCCGGAGGCCGAGGCACTGGCAGCCATCTTCCAGCCGGTGCGCCAGCGGGTGCGCGAGGAAGGCTGCAAGCGCGCCATCCTGGTGGGGCACAACGCGTTCTTCGACCTGGGGTTCGTGCGCGCGGCGGTGGATCGCTGCGCCATCAAGCGCGACCCGTTCCACCCGTTCAGCTGCTTCGACACCGCCACGCTGGCGGGCCTGGCCTACGGGCAGACGGTGCTGGCGAAAGCCTGCGAGGCGGCCGGCATTCCCTTCGACAACGCGCACGCGCACAGCGCCGCCTACGATGCGGAACGCACGGCGGAGCTGTTCTGCGGGATCGTCAATCGGTGGAAGGAGCTCGGCGGCTGGCCGCCAAGCTCTTTGTAGAGAGGGGGCCATGCCCCCGATGCTTCTGCCCGTCTCCGCATGAATCGGGGGCATGGCCCCCTCTCTACATGCGCGTGGCGGTCAACGGCTGACCAGCAGGAACTCCAGCAACGCCTTCTGCGCGTGCAGGCGGTTCTCCGCCTCGTCCCACACCACCGAGCGCGGGTCGTCGAGCATGTCCTCGCTGACTTCCTCGCCGCGGTGCGCCGGCAGGCAGTGCATGAACAGGGCGTCCTTCGCCGCCAGGTCCATCAGCGCCGGCGACACCTGGAAATCGCGGAACTTCGCGGCGCGGTCCTCGGCTTCCTCTTCCTGGCCCATGCTCGCCCACACGTCGGTCACCACCAGATGCGCGCCCTTCACGGCCGCCTTCGGGTCATGCGTCAGCGTGATGCGGTCACGGTACGTGAGCAGCAGCTCGCCGTTGGGCTCGAAACCGGCCGGGCAGGCGATGTTCAGGTGGAAGTCGAACTGCGCGGCGGCATGGATGAACGAGTTGCACATGTTGTTGCCGTCGCCGATCCAGGCCACGGTCTTGCCGCGGATGCTGCCGCGGTGTTCCACGTAGGCCTGGATGTCGGCCAGCAACTGGCAGGGGTGGTGGTCGTCGGTGAGCGCATTGATCACCGGCACCCGCGAGTATTTCGCGAAGGTTTCCACCTTGTCGTGGCCGAAGGTGCGGATCATCACCGCATCGACCATGCGCGACATCACGCGCGCCGAGTCCTCGATGGGCTCGCCGCGGCCGAGCTGGGTGTCGCGCGGCGAAAGGAAGATGGAGCCGCCGCCGAACTGGATCATCGCCGCCTCGAAGGACACGCGGGTGCGCGTGGAGGACTTCTCGAAGATCATGCCCAGCACGCGGTTCTTCAGCGGTTCGTAGATCTCGCCGCGGCGCTGCATGCTCTTCAACTCGATCGCGCGCGCGATCAGCGCCTCGAGTTCGGCGGGCGACAGGTCGAGCAGCGTGAGGAAGTGACGGACGGCCATGGGCAACGTCTCCGTAAACAGCGCGGCGCGGCGGCTTACGCCGCGACCGGTTCGGCCAGGAATTCGCGCACCAGCGCCGACAGTTTGGCGACCAGCAGGTCGGCGTCGGCATCGGTGAACACCAGGGGCGGCAGCAAGCGGATCACCTTGTCCGCCGTGACGTTGATCAACAGGCCCGCATCCTTGGCCCTGGCCACCAGCACGCCGCAAGGACGATCGAGCACCACGCCGATCATCATGCCCTTGTTGCGCACCTCGGTGACGCCCGGCTCGCCGGCCAAGTGCTCGCGCAGGCCACCGGCGATGCGTGCCGACAGGGCCGGCACGCGCGCCATCACACCTTCCTTCTGCAACGCTTCGATGACGGCCAGCGCCGCGGCGCACGCCAGCGGGTTGCCACCGAACGTGCTGCCGTGGTTGCCCGGCGCGAAGATATCCGCCGCCTTGCCGCGCGCCAGGCAGGCGCCCACCGGCACGCCGTTGCCCAGCCCCTTGGCGGTGGTCACCACGTCCGGCTGCACGCCCTGCTGCTGGTAGGCGAAGTAGGTACCGAGACGGCCGTTGCCGGTCTGGATCTCGTCGAGCATCAGCAACCAGCCGTGCTCGTCGCAGATGGCACGCAAGCCGGCAAGGTAATCGTCCGAGGGAATCACCACGCCGCCCTCGCCCTGCACCGGCTCCACCAGCACCGCGACCACTTCGCGGTTGTGCTTCGCGATCTGCCGCACGGCCTCGAGGTCGTTGTAGGGCGCGCGCACGAAGCCCTGCACCAGCGGCTCGAAGCCGGCCTGCACCTTGCGGTTGCCGGTGGCGGTGAGCGTGGCCATGGTGCGGCCATGGAAGGCGCCTTCCATGACGATGATCGTCGGCACCGCGATGTCCCGCTTGTGCCCGTACAGGCGCGCGATCTTGATCGCCGCCTCGTTGGCTTCGGCGCCGGAATTGCAGAAGAACACCTTCTCCATGCCCGACACCGCGCACAGCGCGTCGGCCGCCTGTTCCTGCAGCGGAATGCGGTAGACGTTGGAGGTGTGCAGCAACGTGGCGGCCTGGCGGGTAATGGCGGCGGTGACGCCCGGGTGGGCATGGCCGAGGTTGCACACGGCGATGCCGGCGATGGCATCGAGGTAGCGCTTGCCGTCGGTGTCCGTCAGCCAGGCGCCTTCGCCCTGCGCAAACCCGACCGCCTGCCGCGCGTACGTCGGCATCAGGTGCTCACCGGCCATCTTTCACCGTCCCGGGCGGCCCGTTGCCGCCTCGCCAAAAAAGAAACGGCAGCCAAGGCTGCCGAAGGAGGACGAATAATAACCACCGGGGGCCGGGGGTGCAAATGGCCTCATGCGGGCTGGGGCCTTGTTTTGCGTGTGGCGGCAGGGGGTGCTTGGTAGAATCGGCATCCTCCGCAACCAGCCCCGGGAACCCGAGCGCATGGACATCATGCAGGTCATCGAGCAGCAGATTAAGGAAAACCCGATCATCCTTTACATGAAGGGCACGCCGCAGTTCCCGCAGTGCGGTTTTTCCGCGCAGACGGTACAGGCACTGATGGCGGTGGGCGAGCCGTTCGCCTACGTCAACGTGCTGGAAGCGCCGGAAATCCGCGCCAACCTGCCGAAATACGCCAACTGGCCGACCTTCCCGCAACTGTGGGTCAACGGTGAACTGGTCGGTGGCTGCGACATCGTGATGGAATTGTCGCGCTCCGGCGACCTGAACGGGATCCTCAAGGGCGCGGCCAAGCCGGCCAACTGATCCGTCCGGACGCCAACGCCGGCCCGGGGGCATCGCCCCCACCCCGGCTACGGGGCGACGACCCTGCTGGGCGTCGCCTCGCCGTGCATCACGCGGTTCCGGCCGCCCTGCTTGGCCTGGTACAGGAAGGCGTCGGCGCGGCCGAGCACATCCTCCAGCGTTTCCCCGCGCGCGTAGGCGGTGACCCCCACCGACGTGGTGACCTTCAGACCGTCCTGCACGTCGCTGAAATCAGCGGTCTCGATGGCCTTGCGGATACGCTCGGTGACCACCAGCGCGTCGGCCAGCCGGGTACGCGTCAGCACCACCACGAACTCCTCGCCGCCCAGGCGACCAGCATAGTCCACCTCGCGCACGTTGTTGCGCAGGATGTCGGCGAAGCGCTTGAGCACGATGTCGCCGATGCCGTGGCCCCAGGTGTCGTTGATGCGCTTGAAGTGGTCGAGGTCGATGTAGCCGACCACGAAATCGTAGCCACCCGAATCCGCCAGCGACTTCTGCTCGCGCAGCACTTCCATGACGTGGCGCCGGTTGTACAGCTGCGTCAGTTCGTCGCGGATGGCGAGGTCACGGATGCGCGCCGTGTTGGCCTCCAGCGCGGCGTTCTCGTCGTGCAGCCCGCGCTGCAGGGCGGCAATGGCCGCGCCGGTGCGGGCGAACACCGTGGTGAGGAACGCGAACATCAGCAACTGCACCAGTTCCACCGACTCGGTCACCCCCTTGGAGATCTCCGGGTCGGTGAACGCCAGGAACAGCACGTACGCATAGCCTATGTTGGTGAGCGTGGAGATGGTGTAGAACCAGCGCGTGCGCAGCCGGAAGGAACCGAGCAGCAGCACGGCGAAGAACATCATCATGATGGACAGCCGCGTACCGCCGGCCAGTTCGCCGACATCGACGTAATAGGCGGCAATGAGGATGAACACCGTCGACCAGACCATCAGCGGGGCGGTGAGTGCCGGGTCGCTGAAGCGACGGCTGCGGCCGGTGGCGATCAACCACAGCAACACCCCCTGCCCGATCCAGGCGCTGCCGAACAGCAGCGCGAACTCGGGCAGCGACGTGCGGAAATAACCGCCCACCAGGTAGCCCACGCAGATGAGCGTGAGCACCAGGTTCCCGGACGCGGCGAACAGCCCGTGCCGGAACCATGTCCTGCTTTCTTCTGCGCGCGCCAGCGCCTCGGCATTCAAGTCCCTGTTCTCCTCAGATGACCGTCACGCGGTTCCTTCCGCCCTGCTTGGAGGCATACAGCGCCTCGTCCGCCCGCGACAGCAGCGCCTCGGGCTTCTCCGAGGGCCGGTAGAGGGTCAGACCCAGCGACGCCGACACGCGCAGGCGCGGGGCAACGTCGGCAAAATCGATCGAGGACACGGCCTCGCGCAGGCGCTCGGAGGCGCGCAGGGCGGCATCCAGGTCGGTCTTCACGTAGATGACCACGAATTCCTCGCCACCCAGGCGCGCGACATGGTCCACGTCCGACACCGTGGCCAGCGCCGCCTGGGCGAAGCGCTTGAGGACCAGGTCGCCCACGTGGTGGCCGAAGTTGTCGTTGATCTGCTTGAAATGGTCGAGGTCGACGTAGCACACGGCGAATCCGTAGGCACCGCGGTCCGCCAGGCCCTTGTGGTGGCGCAACAACTCCATGGCATGGCGACGATTGAACAGCTGGGTCAGCTCGTCCTTGATCGCCAGCTCCTCCATGCGCGCCTTGGCGGTCTCGTTCTGCTTCTTGCGGCGCTCGAGCTGGTGACGGATGCTGCTGATCTCGGCCGTCATCACCACCGAGCCGACCGTCAGCAGGGTGAACGCGAACCACTGGATCAGTTCGGCCGTGCGGTCGATGTTTTCCGGGAACTGTTCCTTGACCACGAACAGGATCGACAGGTAACCGAGCACGCAGTAGACCGACAGCAGCACGAAGTCGAGCAGCCGCAGGCGGAAGGCACCTTCCACCATGAACACGAAGAACATGATCATCACGCACAGCCGCACCTGGTCGACGAAGTAGGCCGACACCAGGATGGCGGTGGTCGCCCACACCAGCAGGGGCATGGTCATGGACGGATCGGCATGCGTGCGGTTGCGGCCGGAGCGCATGTAGGCGAAGAACACGATGTAGCCGGACGCCTGGAAGATGACCAGGCCGGTCAGGGTGTCGAAGTCACCGCGAAAGAAGCCGAGCTCATGGGTCAGGAACAGCAGCACCAGGTGGGCAACGGAACCCACCAGGCCAGCCCACACCACGCGGCGGATGTGCTGGCGCTGCTCGTCATCGTCCTTGTGTGTTGCCGCCAGACCCGTCATGGGCCCCCTCCCTTGCGACGCGCCACCAGGTAGCCCTCGGAAGGCAGTCCGGTGAAAACGCGACAGATTATCGGCCGATTCCCGGCCGGTACATGCCGTGCGTCACTTTTTGAGAAGACCCGTGGACGCACCGGCAACCCCATACTGCTAATGCTTTCGTATGAGGAAATATAGCCTTAGTACGAAATTAATGTGAGCCTTTTCTCATTATGAGAGTGACGGATGGCGCGTTTGGGGGTGACCAGCGGTCGGTTCAGCCGTCCACCCGCACCCGGCGCACGGCATCCAGCCAGCCGCGATACAGCTGGTCGCGCCGGCCGGCCGGCATTTCCGGCAGGAACTGGCGCTCGCACTGCCACAGGCCGGCAATGGCCGCCGGCGAGGCGAACAGGCCCGCCGACAGGCCGGCCAGGTAAGCAGCCCCCAGCGCCGTGGTCTCGGTGACCACCGGCCGGTCCACCTCCACCCCGAGAATGTCCGCCAGGAACTGCACCAGCCAGCTGTTGACCACCATGCCGCCGTCCACCCGCAGGGCACGCGGCTTCTGCGCACCATCGGCCTCCATGGCGGCCATCAGGTCGGCGGTCTGGTAGCACACCGATTGCAGGCCGGCGGTGACGATCTGGCCGATGCCGGTGTCGCGGGTGAGGCCGAAGATGGCGCCGCGCGCGCGCGGGTCCCAGTAGGGGGCGCCCAGGCCGGTGAAGGCCGGCACCAGGTAGACGCCGCCGGCGTCGCCGGTGGCCCGCGCCAGCGCCTCGGTCTCGGAGGCGCTGCGGATCAGTTGCAGGCCGTCGCGCAGCCACTGCACGGCGGCACCGGCCACGAAGATGCTGCCTTCCAGTGCGTAGGTGGTCTTGCCGCCCAGGCGATAGCCCACGGTCGACAGCAGGCGGTTCTGCGAGGACACCACCTTGTCGCCGGTGTTCATGACCATGAAGCAGCCGGTGCCGTAGGTGCTCTTGACCATGCCCGGCTCGAAGCAGCTCTGGCCGATCAGCGCGGCCTGCTGGTCGCCGGCCATGCCCAGTACCGGCACCTGCCCGCCGAACCACTCGGCGCGGGTCAGGCCGAAATCACTGGCGCAGTCACGCACCTGGGGCAGCACCGCCGCCGGCACGCGCAGCAGCGCCAGCAACTCCGGGTCCCACTGCTGGGCATGGATATCGAACAGCAGCGTGCGCGAGGCGTTGGTGGCGTCGGTGAGGTGGCTGGCACCGCCGGTCAGGCGCCACAGCAGGAAGGTGTCGATGGTGCCGAAGGCCAGTTCGCCACGCTCGGCACGCGCGCGGGCGCCCGGCACGTTATCGAGGATCCAGGCGATCTTGGTGGCGGAGAAATACGGGTCAAGCAGCAGGCCGGTCTTCTGCTTCACCATGGCCTCGTGGCCACCGGCGCGCAGTTGCTGGCACTCGTCGGCGGTGCGCCGGTCCTGCCAGACGATGGCGTTGTACAAGGGCTTGCCGGTGGCGCGCTCCCACACCACGGTGGTCTCGCGCTGGTTGGTGATGCCGATGCCGGCGATATCGGCGGCCGTGATGCCCGCCTTCGCGATGGCCTCGCGGCACACCGCCAGCGTGCTTGCCCAGATTTCCTCCGGGTCGTGCTCGACCCAACCGTCGGCCGGGTAGTGCTGGCGGAATTCCTGCTGGCCGGTGCTGACGCGCACGCCACGTGCATCGAAGACGATGGCCCGCGAGCTGGTGGTGCCCTGGTCGATGGCCAGCAGGTAACGATTCATCGGCATTCCTTCCCCGGGTGCGCACGGTCGGTGGCAAACCGCAATAATAGGCCCGCCTCCATCCCGCGGGAAACGACGCATGGTCCAGCAGTCGCGCCACGAGCAGATCCTCGAGCAGGTCAACCGCCAGGGTTTCGTCACCATCGAGGAACTGGTGCAGGCCTTCGGCGTGACGCCGCAGACCGTCCGCCGCGACCTCAACATCCTGCACGAGCAGAACCTGTTGCGCCGCTACCACGGCGGCGCCGGCGCGATCGGCAGCAGCACCGCCAATACCGCCTACCAGCAACGCCAGGTCCTGCAGGCCGAGGAAAAGCAGCGCATCGCCCGGGCCGTGGCCGACCACGTGCCCGACAACGCCTCGCTGTTCATCAACATCGGCACCACCAACGACACCATCGCCCACGCGCTGCTGGCCCGCCGCGGCCTGAAGGTGATCACCAACAACCTGCACGTCGCCAACACGCTGGGCCCGCGCGAGGACTTCGAGGTGATCATCGCCGGCGGCCAGGTGCGCCCCGGCGACGGCGGCATCATCGGCGAGGCCACGCTGGACCTGGTGCGGCAATTCAAGGTGGATTTCGCGCTGATCGGCATCAGCGGCATCGACGAGGACGGCACCCTGCTGGACTTCGACTACCACGAGGTACGGGTGTCGCAGGCCATGTGCGCCAATGCGCGCCGCGTCTACCTGGCCGCCGACCACACCAAGTTCGGCCGCAAGGCGATGATCCGCATGGGTACCCTGGCCGACGTGCACACGCTGTTCACCGACGCGCCGCCGCCGGCGGCCATCAGCGCGCTGATGGAACGCGAGCGCAAGCGGCTGGTGGTGGCAGCCGGCTGAACACGGCCCCGGGCCACAACCGCGGGCCACAAAAAGAAAAGCCGGCTTGCGCCGGCTGGAGAAAGTTCAGAAAACCACGAAGAAGCTGGAGATGACCTTCGTAAACCGCCACCGGGGTCGCCGGTGGCACTGCCCTCTGTAACACGGGACCAGTATCCCCGGCGGATCCCGGGGCGTCTGTAGAAGGCCTGTCGCCGGGCTGTTACCGACTGTAATCCGTCAGGCGTCCTGGCCGGCCAGCACGTGGGCACCGGGCCGGCGCCGCGGCCAACGCAGGTGGAAGGAGGCCCCGCCGGCCGCTGCCCGCTCCACCCAGGCACGGCCACCGTGCCATTCGGCGATGCGCTGCACGATGGACAGGCCCAGGCCATAGCCGCCGGAGGCGCGGTGGCGGCTGTCGTCGAGGCGCGCGAACGGCTTGAACACCCGCTCGCGGTCGGCCTCGGGGATGCCCGGGCCGTCGTCGTCCACCGCCAGCTCGACCCAGTCGCCGTCGGTGAACACCCGCACCACGATGGCCGAGCGTGCGTAGCGGATGGCATTGGTCACCAGGTTCTGCAGCACGCGGTGCAACCAGCGCTCCTCGCCGTCGACCCCCAGCTCGGCCGGCGCCTCGACCTGCACGACCAGCGCACCGGCGATGGGTTGCAGTTCGCGCTGCACCTGGCGGGCCAGGCCGGCCAGGTCCACCGTTTCCCAGCGCAGGGCCGGCGTGCCTTCCTCGAGGCGAGCATAGGTGAGTATCTCGTCGATCAGGTCATCGAGTTCGTCGATGTCCTGGTCGATCTGCGCGACCTTGTGGGTGCGCGCCGCGGCGTCGTCGATTTCCGCCACCATTTCCAGGCCGAAACGGATGCGCGCGACCGGCGTGCGCAACTCGTGGGATACCGCGCGCGTCATTTCGCGCTGCGACTGGATCAGGCGCTGGATATGCTCGGTCATGCCGTTGAAACTGGCAGCCAGCTGGCCGACGGCGTCCTTGCCGCGCGCCTCGGCGCGCACCGCGAGGTTGCCGGCCGTCACCTGCTGCACGGCGCGCTCCAGGCCCTTGAGGCGACGCTCCAGCGGCCGCACCAGCAGGTAGGCGGCCAGGCCCATCAGGAACAGTGCCAGCGCGCCCAGCACGAGCACGATCGGCAGCGGCAGCCACTCGAACAGCACCAGTGGCCCGAGCACCAGCACCTCGCCGGTGTCACCGATCCGCGCGTAGACACGCACGCCCGATTGCGTCGCCGGCGAACTGTCGGACAGCGAAATCACGACTTCGCGGCGCTCCAGGCGTTCCTGCTGCTCCTTGTCCAGCCGCACCTCCGCCAGCGGCACGCGCGCCAGCGGGAAACCGAACTTGCCCTGGATGGCGCGGAACACGCGGTCCCACTCGGCACGCGGGTGCTGGCCCAGCGCATCGAGGATCAGCAGCACGGTGGCCCGCGCCTGCTGCTCGGACACCTTGGTCATGCGGGTGACCAGCACCATGGGCTCGGCCGGCAGGCGGCGATAGATTTCGGCGGTCTGCTCGTCGTCGGCGACGCGGAACACCACGCGCCCGGCGCGCAGGCGTGCCTGCTCGTCACCGTCGAGCTGTACCTCGCGCTCGTCGCGCAGCTCGATTTTCGCGCCCAGCAGGGCAGACATCACCTGCACCCACTTGTCGCGCTCGGCGCCCTGGTAACGGCTGGTGCCCTCGGCGAGCAGCGTGAACGTGCCGCGTGCCATTTCCTCGCGGTAGGCATCGGCGCGCTGCGCATTGACCAGTTGCACGACGCCGTAGACCAGCGCCGACACCAGCAGCATGGCCACCAGCATGCCGCCGTAGATGCGCAGGAATATGGAGTGCATGCGCGCCGCTTGTGCTCAGGCGAGCGCGTCGCGCACGAACAGGTAACCCTTGCTGCGCACGGTCTTGATGCGGCGCGGATTCTCGGGGTCGTCGCCGATCTTCGGGCGGATGCGCGAGATGCGCACGTCGATGGAACGATCCTGTCCGTCGTAGGGAATGCCGCGCAGGCGCTCGAAGATCTCCTCGCGCGACAGGATCTTGCCGGCATTCGACGCCAGCAGCCACAGCAGGTCGTATTCCGCGCTGGTGAGGTCGACCGGGGCACCGGCCAGCAACACCGCGCGGGAGGCGTCGTCGATCACCAGGTCACCGAACTCCAGGCGGCGCTGGCCGGCGGCGACGGGCGTTACCTCGGCGTCGCCCTCCACGCGCCGCATCAGCGCACGGATGCGCGCCAGCAACACGCGCGGCTTGACCGGCTTGGCCACGTAGTCGTCGGCGCCCATCTCCAGGCCGAGGACCTGGTCCATGTCATCGGTACGGGCGGTGAGCATCAGGATCGGGTTCTTGAAGGTGGCGCGCACCTCCCGGCATACGGTCAGGCCGTCGGCACCCGGCAGCATGAGGTCGAGCACCACCAGGTCCGGCTGCTCGTCGCGGATGCGCTGGATGGCGGTCAGGCCGTCGTTGACCACCGAGACGGCCAGCCCGTTGGCGGACAGGTATTCCTGGGTCAGGGCGGCCAGGCGTTCGTCGTCCTCGACAATGAGGACGCGCGGGCGGGCATCGGCGGTTTGCATGGCATTGATATGACGAAGGAAATCGGTGGGCCATCTTAGCGTGAAGGCCGCCATGGCCGGCAGCGACCGGCGGTATCGGTTGTGTAACCGGACGCACGCGGGCGGCATGGCACGGCCAACCGACCGACGGCTTGTCGGACAACACACAAGATGTAGTGGTAAGTAAATGCCGCAGGGGGGCTCCCGGGTGAGTGGACACCAACCTCCGGATGACCCCCAGCCTATCCACAGGCAGCCCACAGGCGTGGCGGCTTGCAATGCCTGAATAGCGGGTCTATCTTGTGTTCCGCGCCCTCGTCACCCCCAAGATATTGGGTACGGGACGGGTGCAGGGACACAGCGCAGAATAACAACGACAGGCGGCCGCGGTACGTTCCGGTACAGGAGCGACGGCGGTTCGAAGGAGCGCCCCGGCATGCATGGTCACGTTGGCACCGCCACAACATCTTGTGTCCGCACGGATGTTGGCCCGCGCCACCCTGACCGGCGACCGGCGCCCCGTCTGCGCATCCCTGGCGAATTTCCGACCTTGACCGAGAGACCGGCCCGCACCCCCGGAGGTTGCCAGCCGGCTTTTGGCGTCGCGATTCGCCGCCAGCAGCAGTAAACCGGACACCGGTCGCCACGCCCGCGCCAAACGGGCGGCGACCGCCAGACAGACTTCTTCGAACACACGCGGGGATGACCATGCACACGGAACTCGGCACCCAGGCCGGCGACAACACCCAGCCGGCCGCACGCCCGGCCACGGCGGCCAGCACCCTCAGCGCCACGGCCCCGGGCCAGCTGCGCATCATCAAGCGCAATGGCACGGTCGTGCCGTTCGACGCCGACAAGATCGCGGTGGCGATGACCAAGGCATTCCTGGCCGTGGAAGGTGGCAGCGCCGCCGCCTCCAGCCGCATCCACGAGACGGTGGCCAACCTCACCGACCAGGTGGTGGCCATCTTCAAGCGCCGCATGCCCTCCGGCGGCACGGTGCACATCGAGGAAATCCAGGACCAGGTCGAACTGGCGCTGATGCGCAACGGCGAGCAGAAGATCGCCCGTGCCTACGTGCTGTACCGCGAGGCGCAGGCGCAGAAGCGCGCCGCCGAGCAGGCCAACCGCCCGCGTGCCGAGCAGAAGATCGACATCAAGATGAAGCTCAGCGACGGCTCGCTGGCGCCGGTCGACCTGAACCGCCTGGAGACGGTAATCGCCGAGGCCTGCGCCGGCCTGACCGAGGTCGATGCGCAGAAGATCCTCAACGAGACCATCAAGAACCTGTACGACGGCGTGTCAGAGGACGACCTGAACACCTCCATGGTGATCACCGCCCGCACGCTCATCGAGCAGGACCCGAACTACTCGTTCGTCACCGCCCGCCTGCTGCTGGACCACCTGCGCAGCGAGGCGCTGTCGTTCCTCGGCGTGGCGCAGCGCGCCACCCAGGCCGACATGGCGCGCTACTACGTCGAGTCGTTCCCGGTGTACATCAAGCGTGGCATCCAGCTCGAGCTGGTCGCCCCGGAACTGGCCGAGTTCGACCTCGAGCGCCTCGCCCGCGCGCTCAAGCCCGAGCGCGACATGCAGTTCACCTACCTCGGCCTGCAGACGCTGTACGACCGCTACTTCATCCACAGCAACGAAGTCCGCTTCGAGCTGCCGCAGACGTTCTTCATGCGCGTGGCCATGGGTCTCGCCATCCGCGAGTCCGACCGCGAAGGCCGCGCCATCGAGTTCTACAACCTGCTGTCGAGCTTCGACTACATGGCGTCCACGCCGACGCTGTTCAACGCCGGCACGCTGTTCTCGCAGCTGTCCTCCTGCTACCTGACCACGGTGCCGGACGACCTGCACGGCATCTACAGCGCCATCCGCGACAACGCCATGCTGTCCAAGTGGGCCGGCGGCCTGGGCAACGACTGGACCCGCGTGCGTTCACTGGGCGCCTACATCAAGGGCACCAACGGCAAGTCGCAGGGCGTGGTGCCGTTCCTCAAGGTGGCCAACGACACCGCCGTGGCGGTGAACCAGGGTGGCAAGCGCAAGGGCGCGGTGTGCGCCTACCTGGAGACCTGGCACCTGGACATCGAGGAATTCCTCGAGCTGCGCAAGAACACCGGTGACGACCGTCGCCGCACGCACGACATGAACACCGCCAACTGGATCCCGGACCTGTTCATGAAGCGCGTGATGGAAGGCGCCGACTGGACGCTGTTCTCGCCGTCGAACGTGCCGGAACTGCACGACCTGACCGGCGCCGCCTTCGAGAAGAAGTACACCGAGTACGAGCAGCTGGCCCGCGAAGGCAAGATCAAGCCGCACAAGGTGGTGAAGGCCGAGAACCTGTGGCGCAAGATGCTGTCGATGCTGTTCGAAACCGGCCACCCGTGGGTGACGTTCAAGGACCCGTGCAACCTGCGCTCGCCGCAGCAGCACTGCGGTGTCGTGCACTCGTCCAACCTGTGCACCGAGATCACCCTGAACACGTCCGATGACGAGATCGCCGTGTGCAACCTCGGCTCGATCTCGCTGGAGAACCATGTCACCGCGGAAGGCGGCCTCGACCTCGCCAAGCTCGAGAAGACCATCCGTACCGCCGTGCGCATGCTCGACAACGTCATCGACATCAACTTCTACGCCGTACCGCAGGCCCGCAAGTCCAACCTGAAGCACCGGCCGGTGGGCCTGGGCATCATGGGCTTCCAGGACGCGCTGTACGTGCAGAAGATCCCGTACGCCTCCGAGAAGGCCGTGGAGTTCGCCGACCGCTCGATGGAAGCCATCTCCTACTTCGCCATCCAGGCGTCGACCGAGCTGGCCGAGGAGCGCGGCACCTACGCCTCCTACGAGGGCTCGCTGTGGAGCAAGGGCGTCCTGCCGATCGACTCCATCGACATCCTCGCCCGCGAGCGCGGCGAGAAGTACCTGAAGATGGACCGCTCGCAGACGCTGGACTGGAAGAAGCTGCGCGCCCGCGTGCAGACCGTCGGCATGCGCAACTCCAACGTGATGGCGATCGCGCCGACCGCGACGATCTCCAACATCACCGGCGTTAACCAGTCGATCGAGCCGACCTTCCAGAACCTGTACGTGAAGTCGAACCTGTCCGGCGAGTTCACCGTGGTGAACCCGTACCTGGTCCGCGAGCTGAAGAACCGCGGCCTGTGGGACAACGTGATGGTCAACGACCTCAAGTACTTCGATGGCTCGGTGCAGAACATCGACCGCGTGCCGGACGACCTCAAGGAGCTGTTCCGCACGGCGTTCGAGGTGGAGCCGCGCTGGCTGGTGGAGGCTGCGAGCCGTCGCCAGAAGTGGATCGACCAGGCGCAGTCGCTGAACCTGTACATCGCGCAGGCCAACGGCAAGAAGCTCGACATCACCTACAAGATGGCGTGGCTGTCCGGCCTGAAGACCACCTATTACCTGCGCGCCATCGCGGCCACGGCCACCGAGAAGTCGACCATCAACGACAGCCGCCTCAACCGCGTGAAGAACACGGTGGAGGAAGCCCCGGCGGAGCTCGGCCAGGCGGCCGAGGTGCCCAAGGCCTGCTCGATCGACAACCCGGACTGCGAAGCCTGCCAGTAATCCCCCGTAGCGACCGGGGGCCCTGCCCCCGACCGCTCACCTGTAGCGAGGGGGCCATGCCCCCGACCCACCGGGACGCAGGACTGAACAGACATGAGTGACCAGAAGTACGAGGACGAACCGATGCTCAGCTGGGATGATTTCAATGCCGACGAAAAGGTCATGCCGCGCGCACAGCCGCCAGCGCCGCCTGTTGCAGAAAAGGCACCAGCGCCTGCAGCGCCGGCACCGGCAGCAGCAGTGGCTGCTCCCGCCCGAGCCGGGCACGCCGAGCGAGCGGTAGCCCCGGCGCCGGCCGCCCGCCCGGCGGCACCGAAGCAGCCGTGGACGCAGCCGTCCGGCTCGCCGCTGGAGCGTGCGCGCGCCGCGGTGGAGAACATGGACGTGCGCGAGGGCGAGGCCGAGATCACCGGCAAGTCCACCCGCGTGCGCGTGGACGACAAGCGCATGATCAACTGCCGCGCCGACCTCAACCAGCTGGTGCCGTTCAAGTACGACTGGGCCTGGCAGAAGTACCTCGACGGCTGCGCCAACCACTGGATGCCGCAGGAAGTGAACATGAGCGCGGACATCGCCATGTGGAAGACGCCGGAAGGCCTCTCCGATGACGAGCGCCGCATCGTCAAGCGCTCGCTGGGCTTCTTCTCCACCGCCGACTCGCTGGTGGCGAACAACCTGGTGCTGGCGACCTACCGCCTGATCACCAACCCGGAGTGCCGCCAGTACATCCTGCGCCAGTCCTTCGAGGAGGCGATCCACACCCACGCCTACCAGTACTGCATCGAGTCGCTGGGCATGGACGAGGGCGAGATCTTCAACATGTACCACGAGATCCCGGCCGTCGCGAAAAAGGCGCAGTGGGGCATCCAGTACACCCGCGAGATCTCCGACCCGCAGTTCACCACCGGCACGGTGGAGACCGACAAGCAGCTGCTGCAGAACCTGATCGCGTTCTACTGCGTGCTGGAAGGCATCTTCTTCTACTGCGGCTTCACCCAGATCCTGTCCATGGGCCGCCGCAACAAGATGACCGGCGTGGCCGAGCAGTTCCAGTACATCCTGCGCGACGAATCCATGCACGTGAACTTCGGCGTGGACATGATCAACCAGATCAAGCTCGAGAACCCGCACCTGTGGGACGCCGAGATGCAGGACAAGGCCACCCAGATGATCCTCGAGGGCACCGAGCTCGAGATCCAGTACGCGCGCGACACCATGCCGCGCGGCGTGCTGGGCATGAACGCGGCAATGATGGAGGAGTACCTGCAGTTCATCGCCAACAGGCGCCTGGCGCAGCTGGGCCTCAAGGAGCAATTCCCGGGCGCGCAGAACCCGTTCCCGTGGATGAGCGAAGTGATGGACCTGCGCAAGGAGAAGAACTTCTTCGAGACCCGGGTCACCGAGTACCAGACCGGTGGCGCGCTGACCTGGGAGTGATGCTTTAACGGTTCGACGTGCGGGTAGCACGCGGGGGCGGCCCTCTTCGTACGAGGAGGTGCCGCCCTTCTTTTTTCTTGCGCAATTGCCCGTTGCAACTTTCACCGTGCCCGTGGTCTATAGGCGGATACGCAACGGAGCGAGTACCCCCATGAGCGTCATGGAAAAATCCCGGCGGCAGCTGGCTGCCGGCCTGATGGCTGGCGTGGCGGCTGGCCTGGTGGCCAGCATGCTGGCCGCCTGCTCCGCCGAACCACCGCCGGCCAGCAAGGGACCCGCCGGCAAGGACGGCCCGGCCACCGTGGTGATGGCCACGGTCACCGCCCGCGACTTCGCCCAACCGGTGGACGGCATCGCCACCCTGCGTGCCCGCGAGGCGGTCACCCTCACCGCCCCGGCCAGCGGCCGCGTGCGCGCGATCCTTTTCCGCGAAGGCGCCCACACCCCGGCCGGCGCGGTGCTGCTGCGCCTGGAGGATGACGAGGAGCGCGCCGAACTGGCCGCCGCCCAGGCCAATGCCGGCATCGAGCGCACGCGCTTCGAACGCGTGCGCGACCTGCTCGGCAAGGGCCTGGTGTCCCGCGAGGAACACGACACCGCCGCGCAGGCGCTGGCCGCCGCCGAGGCGCGCCTGCGGCTGGCGCAAGTGCGCCTGGAGCTGCGCACGCTGCGCGCGCCGTTCGCCGGCGTACTCGGCTTCCGCCAGGTGAGCGAGGGCGCACTGGTGCAACCGGGCAATCCGATCGTCACGCTCGACGCCATCGACAGCCTGCGCGCCGACTTCGCCGTGCCGGAAACGCTGGCCGGCCTGCTCGCCCCGGGCTCGCAGGTCAGCGCGCACTCGGCGGCCTGGCCGCAGCAGGCCTTCAGCGGCACCATCACGCTGGTGGACACGCGCGTGGACCCGGGCACGCGCGCGGTCACCGTGCAGGCACGCATCGACAACCGCGACCGCAAGCTCAAGCCGGGCATGCTGCTCACCGTGAACGCGCCAGCGCGCCCGCGCAGCGCGCTGTTCGTGCCGGAAGCCGCGCTGCTGCCGGAAAACGCCCGCCAGTACGCGTGGCGCGTCAACGAGGCCGGTCAGGCCGCGCGCGTGGAGGTGTCCACCGGCGTGCGCCGCGACGGCGAAGTGGAGATCATTGCCGGGCTGGCGGCCGGCGACCGCGTGGTGGTGGAGGGCCAGGGCAACCTGCGCGAAGGCCGCGCCGTCGTGGCACGCAGCGCGGCCGAGGGCTCCGGCGGGGGCAACACGCCGTGATGCTCTCCGACCTGGCCGTGCGCCGCCCGGTGATGGCGGTGGTGGCCAACCTGTTGCTGCTGGTGTTCGGCCTGTTCGCCCTCGGCGGCATCCCGGTGCGCGAATACCCGGACATCGATCCACCGGTGGTGTCGGTGAACACCGATTACCCGGGCGCCTCGGCGGAGATCGTCGAGACCAAGGTCACGCAGGTGCTGGAAGACCAGATCGCCGGCATCGAGGGCATCCGTTCGCTGGCATCCACCAGCCGCGACGGCCGTTCCACCATCACCATCGAGTTCAGCCTCGCGCGCGACATCGATGCCGCCGCCAACGACGTGCGCGATCGCGTGTCACGCGTGCTCAACGACCTGCCCGACGAGGCCGAACCGCCCGAGGTCTCCAAGGCCGACGTCGATGCCAACCCGGTGATCTGGATGGTGCTGTCCAGCGACACGCTGACGCCCATGCAGCTCACCGCCTACGCCGAGCGCTACCTGGTCGACCGCTTCGGCACGCTCGACGGTGTATCGGCGGTACGCATCGGCGGCGATCGCAGCCCGGCCATGCGCGTCTGGCTGGACCCGCGCGCGCTCGCCGCGCGCAACCTCACCGTCGACGATGTCGAACAGGCGCTGGCGGCACAGAACGTCGAGCGCCCGGCCGGCCTGCTGGAATCGGTGGACCGCGAATACACGCTGCGCACCGCGCGGGCCTTCCGCAATGCCGAGGACTTCGCCCGCCTGGTCATCAGCCGCGGCGCCAACGGCTACCCGGTGCGGCTGGGCGACATCGCGCGCATCGAGGTGGCACCGGCCGAAGCACGCACGCTGTTCCGCGCCAACGGCCAGCCGGCGGTCGGCCTCGGCATCATCAAGCAGTCCACCGCCAACACCCTGGACGTGACGCGCGGCGCCAAGGCGGAAATGGAGCGCATCGCCGCCACGCTGCCGGACGGCATGCGCATCCGCGTGAACTCCGACTTCTCGCTGTTCATCGAGGCGTCGCTCAACGAGGTGGTGCTGACGCTGCTGGTGGCAGGCCTGCTGGTGGTGGCGGTGATCTTCCTGTTCCTCGGCGACTGGCGCGCCACGCTGGTGCCGGCGGCAACGGTGCCGGTGTCGCTCATCGCCTCGTTCATCTTCCTCGACGCCTTCGGATTCTCGATCAACATCCTCACGCTGCTGGCGCTGGTGCTGGCCATCGGCCTGGTGGTGGACGACACCATCGTGGTGGTCGAGAACATCCACCGCCGGCTGGTGGACGGCGAACCGCCATTGCTGGCGGCGTTCCGCGGCACCCGCGAAGTGGGTTTCGCGGTGGTGGCCACCACCGCGGTGCTGATCGCGGTGTTCACCCCGCTGGCCTTCCTCGAGGGCAACGTCGGCCGCCTGTTCAGCGAGTTCGCGCTGGCCCTGGCGGCGTCGGTGTTCTGCTCGGCGCTGGTGGCCCTGACCTTGTCGCCGGTGCTGTGTGCCTGGCTGCTGCGCGCGCACGGCGGACAGGGCGCGCTGGCGCGCGGCATCGACCGCGGCATGAGCGCGCTGTCAGGTGCTTATGGCCGTCGCCTGGGTGCGGTAGTGGACCGGCCGTGGTTGACCGGCGCGCTGATGCTGGCGCTGGTGGCCGGCGCGGTGCTGCTGTTCCTGTGGCTGCCGCGTGAATTCACGCCACGCGAGGACCGCGGGCAATTCATGGTGCAGGCCACCGCGCCGGAAGGCGCCAGCTTCGCCTACACCACGCGCTACATGGACGAAGTCGAGCGCATCCTGCTTGGTCACGTCGGCGCCGGCGAGATCGATCGCATGCTGGTGCGCGTGCCGGGCTTCGGCGGCGGCAACGCGGTGAACACCGGCAACGCCATGGTGTCGCTGGTGGACTGGCGCGACCGCGAGCGACCGGCCGACGCCATCGCCGACGACATCGGCCGTGAACTGGCGGCACTGCCGGGCATCCGCGCGGTCACCGTGCAACGCTCGGGTTTCGGCACCGGCTATGGCCAGCCGGTACAGGTGGTGCTGGGCGGCAGCAGCTACGCGGAACTGGTGCAATGGCGCGACCGGCTGGTGGCGCGCATCAACGCGGAGAACCCGCGCATCACCCGCGTCGACTCCGACTTCAAGGACACCAAGCCGACCCTGGAACTGGCGGTGGACCTCGATCGCGCCGCCGACCTTGGCGTGCGGGTGGACACCGTGGCCCGCGCACTGGAAACGCTGCTCGCCGGCCGCCGCGTCACCACCTGGCAGGACGGCGGCGAGGAGTACGACGTGCTGCTGCAGGCACCCGCGGACCAGCGCAGCTCGCCGCAGGACGTGTCCGGCATCCACGTGCGTGCCGGCAACGGCGCGCTGGTCCCGCTGGCCAGCCTCGTCACCACGCGCGAATCATCGAGCGCCGCCACCTACAACCGCTACGACCGCCTGCGCAGCATCACCATCACCGCCGGCCTGGCGCCGGGCTATACGCTGGGCGAAGCGCTGGCGTACATCGAGGGCATCGCCGCCGAGGAACTGCCGGCCACCGCACGCCTGTCGTACAAGGGCGATTCGCGCGAGCTGAAGGAATCCGGCACCGCCCTGTACATCACCTTCGCGGTGGCCCTGCTGGTGGTGTTCCTGGTGCTGGCCGCGCAGTTCGAGAGCTTCGTGCAACCGGCAGCCATCCTCACCACCGTGCCGCTGGCGGTGTTCGGTGCGCTCGCCGCCCTGTTTGCCGGTGGTTATTCACTGAACATCTACTCGCAGATCGGCATCGTGATGCTGATCGGGCTGGTGGCCAAGAACGGCATCCTGATCGTCGAGTTCGCCAACCAGCGCCGCGACGCCGGACTGGCGTTCCGTGATGCCCTGCTCGACGCGGCCCGCATCCGCCTGCGCCCGATCCTGATGACGTCCATCGCCACCGTGGCCGGCGCGGTGCCGTTGCTGCTGGCCAGCGGCGCGGGCGCGGAAGCGCGTGCCAACCTCGGGGTGGTGGTGTTCTGGGGCGTGAGTTTCGCCACCGCGCTCACGCTGTTCGTGGTGCCGGCGGCCTATGCGTTGCTGTGCCGGCAGGCGAGTTCGCCGGGCGCCACCGCGGCGCGCCTGGCCGCGGAAGAACGCGCGCACGACCCACGGGCCTGAGCAGGCCGTCGCCGGCGCGCGGATTTCAACCGCCGGCCAGTACCGGCACCGCCAGTGCGGCTCGCAGCGACGACGCCATGCCGGCATCGTCGCCTGCCAGTACCAGCGCATCGAAGCGGCCGGACGTCACGCAGGTGATGGCCCAGTCGGCCACATCCGGGGCCGGCACGGCCTCCCAGGTGATATCGACACCACGACTGTCGATGCGGGCCACCGCCGCCTGCAACCAGCTGGCGGCATCCGCCAGCCGCGCCTCGCGCAGTACCACGTCGGTATCGATATCCGCCTCGCAGGCCACCACGTGCACCAGCGGCGCCACGGTCGCATCCACCGACACCGCGCCCGCGCCGGCCGGCAACGCCGCTTCCACGGCACGCGCCACCGCCGACGATACCGGCGCACCGTGCACGCCCGGCGGCACCAGCACCAGGACGCGACGGCACGGCATCAGGGTGGCCATGATGCGCTACAGGTGCAGGGTGGAACCGGGCGCCGGGATATCGGCGACGATGCCCTTGTCCTTCCACAGCTTCTCGGACAGCGCACCCAGGGCCTCCGGTTCACCGTGCACCAGCTGCACGCGCGGACTGCTGTTGAAGTTCGCGGCCCACGCCACCAGCTCGTTCTGGCCGGCGTGCGCGGAGAAACCACCCAGCGTATGCACGTGCGCGTTCACCGCGTAGCGCTCGCCGAATATCTTCACGTATTTCGCACCATCCACCAGCTGGCGACCGAGGGTGCCACGCGCCTGGAAGCCCACGAACACCAGGTGGGTGTTCTGCTGCCAGATGCGGTGCTTGAGGTGGTGGCGGATACGCCCGCCCGAGCACATGCCGCTGCCGGCGATGATGATCGCGCCGCCGGAAATGCGGTTGATGGCCATGGAATCCTCGGTGCCCTGCGAGAGCTTGAGCACCGGCAGGAAGGATTCGAACGAGGCGCCGCGGTGCTTCTCCATCAGTCCGACGTCCTGCTGGTCGAGCGTGTCCAGGTATTGCTCGTACAGCCGCGTCACCTCGATGGCCATGGGCGAATCGAGGAACACCTGCCAGCCATCGAGACGCCCCTCGTGGTAGAGCTTGCCCAGGTAGAACAGCACTTCCTGGGTTCGACCCACGGCAAACGACGGGATCAGCACGGTGCCGCGCTGCTTCCAGGCCTGCGCGAGCACCTGCGCGAATTCCTCGTAGGTTTCGGCGTGCCCGCGGTGGTTGCGATTGCCGTAGGTTCCTTCCATCAGCAGCACGTCGGCCTTCTCCAGCGTCTCCGGCTCCTGCATCAGCACGGCGTCGCGCGAACCGAGGTCGCCGGAAAACACCAGCGTGTGGACCTTGCCGTTGCCGTTCATGGTCAGCTCGACGATGGCGGAGCCGAGGATGTGCCCGGCATCGTAGAAGCACGCCTTGATGTCGTCGCGCACGGGCCGGCACTCGTGGTAGTCGACCGGTTCGCACAACTCCAGCACGCGCAGCACGTCCTCCATCTCGTACAGCGGTGCCTCTTCGCGGCGGCCGGCGCGGCGGGCCCGCTTGTTGTCCCACTCGAGGTCGCGCAGGTACAGGTTGGCGGCATCCTCCAGCATGATGGCCAGAAGGTTGCGCGTGGCCGGGGTGCAGAAGATCGGACCCTTGAAGCCCTCGTGCACCAGGCGCGGCAACATGCCCGAGTGGTCCAGGTGCGCGTGCGACAGCACCACCGCGTCGATGGCGCGCGGCGAGAACGGGAAGCGCTGCTTGCGCAGGTGCTTGACGTCGTCTTCGCCCTGGCGCATCCCGCAGTCGAGCAACACGCGGGTCTTGCCGGTCTCGATGAGATAGCAGGAGCCGGTGACTTCCTGGGCGGCACCGACGAAGGTGATCTTGGCCATCTGTATCCTCGCGTCCCGGCACGGATTCCGGGGTCATGCCGGCATGGTAACATCGGCCCCGGCCAGGCCGCGCGCCGCGCGGCCAAGGGGCCACAGACCCCGGGCCTTTCCCGCGCCGCCGCGTGGCGGGCACTTTCCCCTGCACAGTCCAGGTACGCCAGCATGAAGCACGTCATCATCGCCCTGCTCAGCACCGCCATCCTCGCCGCCGCCCCCGTCCACGCCGCCGATGCGAAAGGCAAGGCCAATGCGGACCGCAAGGCGCTCATCGCCGAGGAGAAGGATCGTCTTGCGCGCGAGCAGAAGGAGCTGAAGGAGCGCGAGGCACTGCTCACGAAGCAACTGGAGACCAGCCAGAAGCTCACCGCCGAGAAGGACGCCTACCTGAAGCAGTTGCAGGAAGAGATCAAGAAGCTCAAGTCGGGCAAGTGACCTCGCATACCAGCCACTTCACCGACCTGCTGCTCCTGCTCGGGGCATCGGTCGGCCTGATCGTCCTGCTGCACCGCCTGCACGCGCCGTCGCTGCTTGCCTTCATGGCGATCGGCATGGCGGCCGGCCCCGGCGGGTTCGCCATCGTCCATTCGCCGGACAGCGTGCACACCCTCGCCGAATTCGGCGTGGTGTTCCTGCTGTTCACGCTCGGCCTGGAGTTCTCGCTGCCACGCCTGGTGGCCTTGCGCGGCACCGTGTTCGGCATCGGCTCAATGCAGGTGCTGCTGTGCGGCGCCGTGTTCTTCCTGGCACTGTGGGCGTGGGGCCTGGGTGTCGCCGCCAGCGTCGCGGTGGCCGGTGGCCTCGCGTTGTCGTCCACCGCCATCGTATCCCGCGAACTGGTCAGCAGCGGCCAGCTGCACACCCGCCACGGGCAGGTGAGCATCGGCATCCTGCTGTTCCAGGACATCGCCGCGGTATTCCTG
This sequence comes from Gammaproteobacteria bacterium, assembly GCA_018262975.1. GTDB lineage: Bacteria > Pseudomonadota > Gammaproteobacteria > Pseudomonadales > JADFDG01 > JADFDG01. Next base: position 140,422 of record JADFDG010000003.1, on the reverse strand, counting down.
CTGATCCTGCTGCCGGTACTGGCCGGCGCCGGCAGCACCGGGCTCGTCGCCAGCGTCGCCGACCCGCTGCTGCGCGGCACGCTGCTGTTCATCGGCATGCTGGCCGCGGGACGCTGGATCCTGCCGCGCCTGTTCGAGGAAACCGCCGGCACGCGCTCGCAGGAACTCCTGATGCTCACCGCGCTGCTGGTGGCGCTGTTCGCGGCGTGGATCACCCAGCTGGCGGGACTCAGCATGGCGCTGGGCGCCTTCCTGGCCGGCATGGTGCTGGGAGAAAGCCGCTTCCGCCACCAGATCGAGGCCGACATCCGGCCCTTCCGCGACCTGCTGCTGGGCCTGTTCTTCATCAGCGTGGGCATGATGCTCGACCTGGCGATGCTGCGCGAATACTGGGCGCGCATCATCCTGCTCGGCATCGGACTGCTGCTGGTGAAGGGCGTGCTGGTGGCGGTGATGACGCGCGCCCTGCGCGAGACGCGCGAGACGGCGATCAAGACCGGCCTGGCGCTGGCCCAGGGCGGCGAATTCTTCTTCGCGCTGATGGCACTGGCCGCGCGCGAAAAAGTGGTACCGGCCGACGTCGCCTCGTTCATGATCGCGGTGACGGTGGTGAGCATGGCGCTCACGCCCTTGCTGCTCAACAACAGCGAGGCCATCACCCGCTGGCTGCTGCCTCGCCTGCCCGGCCACCGGGCCACGGCCGCGGACGTGGTGGAAGCCGGCCACATCAGCGCGGCCACTGCCGGGCTGGAGCGCCACGTGGTAATCCTCGGCTACGGCCGCGTCGGGCAGACCATCGCCCGCTTCCTGCGCCTGCAGCAAGTGCCGTTCATTGCCCTCGACACCGACGTCGTGCGGGTGCGCGAGGCCACTGCCGCCGGCGACAACGTGTTCTTCGGTGACCCGGTGCGCCGCGACATCCTGCATGCCGCCGGCATCGACCGCACCGCGCTGCTGATCGTCAGCTTCGACCACCTGCCCAGCGCGCTGCGCATCATCGCCGAGGCCCGCGAGTTGTGCCCGGACGTACCGATCCTGGTGCGCACCCGCGACGACCACGGGCTGGCCGAGTTGCAGGCCGCCGGCGCCACCGAGGTGGTGCCGGAAACGCTGGAAGCCGGGCTGATGCTGGTATCGCACGTCTTCGCGCTGCTGGGCGCCGCACCGCGCGACGTCCAGGTGTTGCTCGAGCAGGCACGCCGCCAGCGCTACCAGTTGCTGCACGGCTATTTCGACGGCACCTACGACCGCCTGCAGCGCGACGGCGCCGCCAGCGAGTTGCTGCACGCGGTGGTGCTGCCGGCGCGCGCCGCGTGCATCGGTCGCGATGCCGCCAGCCTCGAACTCGGCGATGCACAGGTGCGCGCCATCCGTCGCGATGACGCCACCCGGCAGGCGCCGCTGTCCGGCTGGATCCTCGCCGCCGGCGACATCGTCATCCTCGCCGGCAACGAGCAGGCCATCGCCGCCGCAGAAGATCGCCTGCTGGGCGGCTGACCGGCGCACCGCACCGGTGCGCCGGCCCGACGCGCACCGCATCCCGCGCACCAGCGCGCGTCACGCAAGAGCGGGTTTCGCGGCTGCAGACCGCACCGCACGTGCTGGCACGGCACTTGCTATTCCTCCGGTGGACCACGGCGCAGGGAGGCGCATCGACACACCGGAACGCCTGCCATGCATCGACTCCTCTCCGCCGCGGCCTCCATGGCCGTGCCCCTGTTGTTTCCCGGCGTCGCCGTCGCGGACGAAGCCGCCGGCATCACCTATGCGACCCAGGCCAGCGCCGACACCACCTGGCTGATGATCGCCGCCGCGCTGGTCTTCCTGATGCAGGCCGGCTTCGCCTTCCTGGAAAGCGGCATGTCGCGCTCGAAGAACGCGGTGAACGTGCTGATGAAGAACCTGATGGACTGCTGCGTGGGCTCGCTGCTGTTCTGGTGCGTCGGTTACGGCCTGATGTTCGGACTGAACGAAGGCGGCCTGTTCGGCACCTCGCATTTCATGCCGGTACAGATGGAAGCCTGGGGCTACAGCTTCCTGCTGTTCCAGATGATGTTCGCCGCCACCGCAGCCACCATTGCCAGTGGCGCGATGGCCGAGCGCACGCGCTTCGGCGGCTACCTGCTGGGGGCAGCGATCATCACCGCGGTGATCTACCCGGTATCGGGCAGCTGGGTGTGGGGCGGTTTCCACGGCGGCAAGGGCTGGCTCGCCGAGCTCGGCTTCATCGATTTCGCCGGTTCAACGGTGGTGCACAGCGTCGGCGCCTGGTGCGCGCTGGCCGGCATCCTGGTGGTCGGTCCGCGCCTCGGCCGCTTCCCGCGCAACGAAAAGCCGCACGCGCTGCCCGGCCACAACCTCAACCTGGTGACGCTGGGCGGCTTCATCCTGTGGTTCGGCTGGTTCGGTTTCAACGGCGGCTCCACCGCGCAGGCCAACGTGAACATCGGCCTGATCAACCTGAACACGCAGCTGGCCGCCTGCGCCGGCGCGCTCGGCGCGCTGCTGGCACTGCGCCTGAGTGGCCAGCCGATGCTGCTCACCGGCATCATCAACGGCGTGCTGGGTGGACTGGTGGCCATCACCGCCGGCTGCGCCACCACCACGCCCGACTACGCCATCCTCACCGGCGCGATCGGCGGCTTCATCGCCATCCTCGGCATGAAACTGCTCGACGCATTCCGCCTCGACGACGTGGTCGGCGCGGTGGCCGTGCACGGCTTTGCCGGCGCCTGGGGCACGCTGGCCGCCGGGTTGTTCTTCGCCGAGGACCCGTTCAACACCTACCGGGTGATGGTGCAGGTCACCGGCATCGTCGCCTGCTTCCTGTGGGCATTCCTGAGCGCGCTGCTCATGTACATCCTGATTGCCGCCTTCTTCGGACTGCGCGCCGACCCCCTGCACGAACAGCGCGGCCTGGACATCACCGAGCACGCCGAGATCGGCTACCCGGAATTCGCCCGCCAGAACGCCTATGACAGCGACACGCTGAACCGCATCAACCGCTGAGGAAATCCATGAGCCAGGTCCTGCGCATGACGCCATCACTCGAGAACCGCCGCCGTGCCGTTTACACCGCCCTGATCGAGCACCTGTCGGGCGACGAACTGTGGGAATCACTGGTGCACTGGGAGGATGCGCACGCCGCCGAGGCGACCTTTTCCGGCCACCGTTTCCTGTCCGATATCCTGGTGACCCCGGAGATGCGCGGCAAGCGCTCGCGCATCCTGCAGAGCCTTGTGAAGGCGATGGCCGCGCCACCGCACACATTGCTACCGGACCCGCGCGAACAGCTGCTGGTCTACCGCATGAAACGTGGCAAGACCGCCAGCAATGCCGCGGTCAGCCGCGACCCGCGCGTGGCAGCCTGCGCCAGCCTGCTGGCGCGGTTGTTGCGCAACATGGACAACGACACGCGCCTGCGCATGCGCCTGTTCATCCTGGAGAGCGTGGACCGCAGCAAGCTGCCGGCAGCAACCCGCGACGCCGTGCGCAACTGGATGAACGACCAGACCCGGCTGGTGCTGGACAGCGCCGACCCGCAGGATCTGCAACGGCTGGTGAACCTGGCGTACGTGGGACTGTGCGAATACATCGGCCCGGTGAAGGCGGACGCCGCACTCAGCGCCGCACTGCGCCAGTTGGGCGACGAGGAACCCGACCTGCTGGCGCACACCCGCGACCTGCTGTGATGCCCCTGGCCGGCACCTACCTGACGAACACCAGGCTCAGCCACGGCACGTAGGTGATCACCAGTACCGCCGCCAGCAACACCAGGAAGAACGGCATGGACGCCGCCCACAGCTCGGCGATCGGCTTGCGGAAGCGGATGGAGGCGATGAACAGGTTCATCCCCACCGGCGGCGTGAAGTAGCCGATCTGCATGTTGGCCAGGAAGATGATCCCGAGGTGCACCGGGTCGATGCCGTAGCCGAGCGCCACCGGCAGCAGCAGCGGGATCATGATGATCAGCGCCGCGAAGATGTCGAGCATGCAGCCGAGCAGCAACAACAGCACGTTCAGCAGCAGCAGGAAGGTGATCTTGCTGTCGATGTGCGCGCGGATGAAGTCGAACAGCTGCGCCGGCACCTCGGCATCCACCAGGAAGTTGGTGAAGGCCATGGCCATGCCCATGATGATGAGCACGCCGCCCACCATCACCATGGCGTCACGCATGATTTCCGGCAACTTGCGCAGCGGGATCTCGCGGTAGACGAACACCTCGACGATCAGCGCGTAGAGGGCAGTGACCGCCGCGGCCTCGGAGATCACGAAGGTGCCGCTGTAGATGCCGCCGAGGATGACCAGCGGCAGCGGCAGCTCCCACTTCGCCTCCCACAAGGCCGCCTTCGCTTCCTGCCAGTTGAATCGCTGCAGGGGAATCTGCTGCGCGCGGTTGGCCCACAGGCTCCAGCCCCACAGCGCCAGGACCATCAGCAGTGCCGGCAGGATACCGGCGACGAACAGCGCCTCGAGGGTGACGCCCTCGATGCCCATCTGCTGCGCCACCACGCCGAAGATGATGAGCGGCAGTGCCGGCGGCAGCAGCAGGCCCAGCGATCCGGAGGTGGTCACCAGCCCGAGCGAGAAGCGCTCCTGGTAACCCGCCTCGCGCAAGGCCGGCAGCAGCATGGCGCCGATGGCCACGATGGTGACGCCCGAGGCGCCGGTGAACGCGGTGAACAGCGCACAGGTGAGCAGCGCCACCAGCGCCAGCCCGCCGGGCATCCAGCCCATGAACGCCTGGGTTACGCGCACCAGGCGGTGCGAGGTGTTGCTCTCCGACAGCAGGTAGCCGGCAAAGGTGAACAGCGGCAGCGCCAGCAGCACGGAGGTGTCGGTCAGACGGTACAGCTCGATGGCCACCGTCTGCAGGTCGACGCCGGTGCTGTTGAAGCCAAGCATGGTGCCGGCGGCGATCACCGCGAACAGCGGGGCACCGATGAGCGCGAAGACAACGATCGCGGCGGTGAGGACGGCGTTCACACGCCCTCCTTGCGCACCGGGCGGCGACCGGTGGCCACGCCGACGGCAATCAGCACGTAACGCAGCGCAATCAGCGCGAACGCCACCGGCATGATCGCCTCGCACAGCCAGGCCGGCACCGCGGCAAAGGCCACCGTGCCGTAGCCCTGCTCGTCACGCACGAACAGCCAGGCGTACCAGGCCACCACCGCACAGACACCGGCGGTGAACAGCGCCAGCACCACGCCGGAGGCACGCGCCAGCTTCTCCGGCAGGTAGCGCGTGGCAATGTCGATGGCGATGTGGGAGTTCTCGCGGGCGGCGATGGTGGCACCGAGCATGCCGATCCACAGCACCGCCACGCGCAGGAAGGGATCGGCCCACACCAGCGACTGGTCGGCGACGTTGCGCAGGAAGATCTGCGCCACCGCCAGCAGGATCATCACCAGCAGCAACGAGACCAGCGCGGCGTCCTCGATGACGTGCAGGGCACGCCACAGGCGCGCGAAAGGACCCGTTGCAGTCATCGGGCGGTCACTTCTTCGCGGCCGGAGCGGCAGCAGGCCTGGCCGCGGCCTTGCCGGCCGCCGCGCGCGCCTCGCCGAGCAGCTTGCGCAACTGCGCCAGCGCCGCCGGCGACAGTTCACCGCGCGCCACCACCTCGTCGGTAGCCTTGCCGGCCAGCTGTTCCCACTGGGCGAACTGCGCGGTGTCCGGCTTGACCGCCTTGATGCCCTGCTTTTCCAGGGTGGCCAGGGCGGCGATGTTGTCCTTGCGGCTGGCACGGTCCATGTCGGCCATGGCGGCCGCGAAGGCCTCGCGCACGACCTTCTGCTGCGCAGCGTCGAGTTTCGCGAAGTGCTTGTCATTGATGCTCAGCAGGGCAAACGTGTAGAGCAGTGGCACGTCGGTACGGTATTTCACCCGCGAGTACCACTGCAGCGCGATGGCCGCGGTGGGCGGCGCGGCAATGGCATTGATCGCACCGGTCTGCAACGAGGTCAGCACGTCGCCGATGGGCAGCACGATGGGCGCGATGCCCCAGCTCTTCGCCGCCTGCTCGGAGGCCGGGTCGTTGGCGGGGATCCACAGTTTCTGCCTGCGCAACTCGTCGACGGTGGCCACCGGCGCGTTGGACATCACGTTGGCGAAGCCACCCTCGATGAAGCCGAACGACACCCAGCCGGCCTTCTCGAGTTCTGCCTTCAACGGGGCGTCCATGCGCGCGCGCACGTAGTCCACTTCGTCGAAGGAGTGGAAGGCCAGCGGCACGTTGTAGACCTGGATGTCCTTGTAGAACTGCGACACGGCGCCGGCCTGGGTCAAGGCGCCATGCAGCTGGCCGGTGCGGATCTTGCGCAGCACGGTGGCGTCGTCACCCTGGACGCCGCCGGCGTAGATCTTCAACTTCACCTGGCCGCCGGTCTTCTGTTCGATCTCGGCGCCGGCCTGCTTGATGCGGTTCACCGCGGCGGTGCCATCGGGGTACAGCGTGGAGATCTTGAAGGTGAACGGTGCGGCGGCCGCGATGCCGCAGGCAAGCAGGCCGGCCAGCACGACGCCGGCGCGGGCAAGGGTGGACTGCAACTTCGACATGCGCGTACTCCGGTTGTGCCACGGCGCCGGCCTCACCGGCCGGCCGCGGGCTAGAAATAGTCGTCGGCGCCGGCCAGCAGGCGGCGCGCTTCTTCCTGGGCAAACACGTTGACCAGCGTCAGGCCGTGCGCCCCGGGGCTGGCCGCCAGTACTTCGTTGAGCAGGCGGTCATGGAGTTCCCGATCGTACAGCAGGCGCGCGAATTGTTTGGCGTAGAGCATCTTCGCGTAGAGGTTGCGTCCCCCGGAGCGGGCGATGGCGTCCTCGAAATGGGCCCTGGCGACCTCCGGCTTGCCGCCCAGCGAGGGGGGCAGCAGGCTGTTCATGACCCCGAGGTACAGCTGCGGCATGCCCTGCTCGAAGCCCGGATCGAGCGCGAGGATGCGCTCGAAGATCAGCTGAACGCGGGCCAGTTCGGCCACCGCGTTCCAGTCGTCGCTGTGCTGCTGGATATAGCCGGCCCAGGCACCGCCGACCGCAAAAAGCATCGGCAAATCCCCATCATCCGTGTCCTTTACCACCGCCTCGAACTCGGGGAAACTTGCCGCCCGCAGGTTGCAGGCGTCCCCGTTGTCGGCACAGGCGGAGCGCAGGGCGAAGTCGAGGGCGCGGGCGCTGTACTTCTTCGCGCGCGCCGGGTCATCGACCTCCAGCGTGGCGTAGGCCCCGGAGAGCGAGGCCGCGGTGCGCAGCAGGTCGGCATCGTCCGGCCAGGTAGCCAGCAGGCCGTCGACCGTGACCATGTAGGCCGGCAGCGCCTCACCCACCAGTTGGGGGTCGTCGCTGTCGAGCAGGCCGTACGGCAGGTTGTCGCCGACCCGCGAGAGGGCGCAGCCGGTGGTCAGGCTGCCCGACAGGACAACGAGGGCGCCGGCGGCAAGGCTGCGGTAGAGTGAACGCACACGGATCCCCTGGACACCCCGGCACGGCGGCCGGACAAAGGTGGCAACCCGTACCGGCGTACCGGCGCGGAAAGTCGGGCTTTTATAGCAACTGCGCCCCCCGAACACAATCGAAGCACCCACAACCCATTGAATTCACGAACATTTAACGTTCCCGCCGGTACCCGATGAAGCCCGAACTCCTCTCCCCCGCCGGCAGCCGCAGGCACATGAACTATGCCTTCGCCTACGGCGCCGACGCGGTCTACGCCGGCCAGCCGCGCTACTCGCTGCGGGTGCGCAACAACGAGTTCAACCGCGAGGAGCACCTGGCCGAGGCCATCGGCGAGGCGCACCGGCTGGGCAAGCAGTTCTACCTGGCGGTGAACCTGGCCCCGCACAACGACAAGCTGCGCTCCTTCGAGCGCGACATGGCGCCGGTGGTGGACATGAAGCCCGACGCACTGATCATGTCCGACCCGGGCCTGATCATGATGGTGCGCGACCGCTGGCCGGACCTGCCGGTGCACCTGTCGGTGCAGGCCAACGCGGTGAACTGGGCGACGGTGAAGTTCTGGCAGCGCATGGGACTCACCCGCGTGATCCTGTCGCGCGAGCTGTCGCTGGAGGAGATCGCCGACATCCGCGACAAGGTGCCGGAGATGGAACTGGAAGTGTTCGTGCACGGGGCGCTGTGCATTGCCTATTCCGGCCGCTGCCTGCTGTCCGGCTACATGAACCACCGCGACTCCAACCAGGGCGCCTGTACCAACTCCTGCCGCTGGCCCTACCAGGTGCACGACGCGGCGGAGACGGAAACCGGCGACATCGTCGCCGTGCGCCCGGACGTGCAGCGCGCGGTGCTGGCCACCAACGGCGCCGGCCTCGGCCGCTGGACGCCGGCCGACCCGACGCCGCAGGAAGTGAACGACGCGGTGTGGGACGAGCGCGGCCTGGCCCACCAGGTGTTCCTGCTGCAGCAGGACGAGCGCCCCGGCGAGTACATGCCGGCCTACGAGGACGAGCACGGCACCTACATCATGAACTCGCGCGACCTGCGCGCGGTGCAGCACGTCAACGCGCTCACGCAGATGGGCGTGCATTCGCTGAAGATCGAGGGCCGCACCAAGTCGCACTACTACGTCGCGCGCACCGCGCAGGTGTACCGCCGCGCCATCGACGATGCCGTGGCCGGCCGCGCCTTCGACATGGCACTGATGGAAGACCTCGAGAAGATGGCCAGCCGCGGCTTCACCGAGGGCTTCTACCGCCGCCACCTGCCGCAGGACATGCAGCACTACGAGGGCGGCACCTCCAGTTCGGGCACGCAGCAGTTCGTCGGCGACATCATCGATGCCGACACACAACGCGGCCTGCTGACCGTGCAGGTGAAGAACAGGTTTGCCCGCGGCGACGACATCGAGATCATGACGCCGCGCGGCAATTACCGGGTGAAGCTCAATGCGCTGGAGAACGCGAAGGACGGCGCGCGGGTGGACGTGGCGCCGGGCGACGGCTGGGTGGTGCGCATCCCGATGCCGGATGTGAAGGCGGACTATGCGATGGGGTTGGTGATGCGGGAGGTCGCGGGCGTGCCGAAAGCCGGCGGGTGTTCGTGATACTGGACAGGTGAGCGCCGGCTGCCTCGGGTGGGGTGTCCACCCTCCGCTCGCTACCGCTCGGGAGGTGGATCACCCCGCCCGGGCGCGCCGGGGCAAGGTTGTAGTGATACGTAAACAGTAACCAGGAGATTTTGCATGTCGTTGTCGCCGGAGCCGTTGTTCACGCCGTTCGAGTCGCCGAAGCTGACCCTGAAGAACCGCATCGCGATGGCGCCGATGACGCGGATGCGCTCGCCGGACGGGGTGCCGGGGCAGGACGTGGCGGATTACTACCGCCGGCGCGCGGAGAACCAGGTCGGGCTGATCATCACCGAGGGCACGGTGGTGGACCACCCGGCGGCCAACGGCTACCCGGGCATCCCGTATTTCCACGGCGACAAATCGCTGGCCGGCTGGGCGAACGTGGTGAAGGCCGTGCACGGCGCCGGCGGCAAGATTTTCCCGCAACTGTGGCACGTGGGTTCGGTGCGCAAGGCCGGCACGCCGCCCGATCCGACGGTGCCGGGCTACTCGCCGAGCGGCCTGGCCAAGGCCGGCGGCAAGGTGGTCTGCCACGAGATGACGAAAGACGACATCCGCGCGGTGGTGAAGGCCTTCGGCGACGCCGCGCGCGCCGCGAAGGACATCGGCATGGACGGCGTGGAACTGCACGGCGCGCACGGCTACCTGATCGACCAGTTCTTCTGGGAAGGCACCAACCGCCGCACCGACGAGTACGGCGGCTCGCTGGTCAAGCGCACGCGCTTTGCCGTGGAAGTGATCGAGGCGGTGCGCAAGGCCGTGGGCGACGACTTCCCGGTGATGCTGCGCTGGTCGCAGTGGAAGCAGCAGGAGTACACCGCGCGCCTGGCGCCGACGCCCGAGGAACTCGCGCAGTTCCTCAAGCCGCTCAATGACGCCGGCGTGGACATCTTCCACTGCAGCACGCGCCGCTATTTCCTGCCCGAGTTCGACGGCTCGACGCTCAACCTCGCCGGCTGGACGAAGCAGCTCACCGGCAAGCCGGTGATGACGGTGGGCTCGGTCGGCCTCGACACCGAGTTCACCATGACCATGGCCACCAGCGCGCCGGTGCAGCAGGTCAGCGACATCGATCCGCTGATCACCCGCTTCAACGCCGGTGAATTCGACCTGGTCAGCGTCGGCCGCGCCCTGCTGGCCGACCCGGCGTGGGCGAGCAAGATCCGCGCCGGCCACTGGGACCAGGTGCAGGTCTACACCAAGGGATCGGAAGCCGTTTACTACTGATGAACTACCGCCACGGCTTCCACGCGGGCAACTTCGCCGACGTGCAGAAGCACGTGGTGATGCTCGCCATCCTCGACTACCTCGCGCAGAAGGACAGCGCCTTCTGCGTGCTGGACACCCACGCCGGGCGCGGCAGCTACGACCTGACCACCGGCCAGGCGGAGCGCACGCGCGAGTACGCGGAGGGCATCGCCCGCCTGTGGGATGCCGCCGGTGTACCGCCGCTGACCCGGCGCTACCTGGAGCGGGTGCACGCCTTCAACCACGAGCGCACCGGTGCCGACGCGCTGGCGGCCTACCCCGGCTCGCCGCGGCTGGCACGCATGGCCATGCGCGCGCAGGACCGCCTGGTGTGCTGCGAGTTGCACCCGGAGGAGAACGCGCTGCTGAAGGCGGAGTTCCGCGGCGACCGCCAGGTGGCCGTGCATGCGCGTGACGGCTGGGAAGCACTCGGCGCCCTGCTGCCGCCCAAGGAAAAGCGCGGGCTGGTGCTGATCGATCCGCCCTACGAGGCGCAGGAAGCGGAACTGACGCAGGCGGGCGAGGCGCTGAAGGACGCGCAGCGCAAGTTCCCCAACGGGGTGCTGGCGCTATGGTACCCGATCAAGGAACGCGCGGTGATCAACCGCTTCCACCAGCAGGTGGCGCGCCTGGCGCTGGGCAACGTGCTCGCCGCGGAAATCTGCGTGTGGCCGGATGATGCGCGCCTGCACCTGAATGGCACCGGCATGCTGGTGGTGAATCCGCCCTGGCAACTGGACGCGCAACTGGCAGCGGAGTTGCCGTGGCTGTGGCGGCAGCTGAGCAGCGAGGGCCTCGGGCACCACGCGCTGAAATGGATCTCGCGCCGCCCGGACTGATCAGTTGCGCTTGGCGGGACGCAGGCTGCCGGCACTGGCCAGCTTCGCGGCATCGACCTCAAGCAACAGGGTACCGATGCGCGCGCCGGATTGCGGATCTTCCACCGGCATGGCCACGCGCGTGAACACGCCGGACTCCACCCGCCCCTCCAGCAACCAGGGGGCGCCGTCCAGCGCCTGCACCAGGCGGTCATCGCCGAGATATGAACGTTCCGGCAACTCGGCGGCCGCCGCCACCAGTCCCCGCGCATCCAGCGCCACGAGGTTGCCGTAGGCACCGTCCATGCGCAGCACCACCTCCGCCAGGTACTTGGACGCGAAGCGGCTCATCACGTGGCCGGTGAGTTCACCGTCCCCCTGCTCGAGTTCGGCCTGCCAGCGCTGCTCGAAGGCGGCGATGGCATCGGCGTCCAGCACGGCATTGCGGGCACTGTTGTCGCGCAGCAGCGTCGCCATGCGCGGTTCGTCCAGCCACCAGGCCACGTCCTCGCGCAGGTGACGCTCGAGCACTGCCTGAAGGGCATCCGCGGCGGACACCGACGCGGTTGCGAACAACATCAGCAACGCAAGCAGCACGCGCATGGACAGGCTCCTCCGGACGGCGCACGGTCCTGGATGGCCGTTGCGCGTAGCCAACCGTCTATTTCCCGCGCGACGGGTGGCACTGTCAAGGCCCGACGCATGCGCCCGACATTTGTTACTGTCTGGCCATGCGCCACCTTGCCGAACGCCTTCGGGCCTGCCTGCTACTGTTGCCCGCCCTGCTGCTGGGCGGCTGCACGTCACCCGACGATCCCGCGGAAATCCTCGCCGATTACAACGCCCGGCTGGCGCGCGTGCTGGACACGCCACTGCCGCCGGCGGCCGCCACGCGCGTACCGACCTGGCCGGCCAGCCGCGATGTCGTGCAGACGCCTGCCGACGTGCGCGTGGGCGTCTTCGCGTTCCTCGATTTCGGACGCTGCGGCATGTTGCGGGAGATCAGCGAGCGCAACAGCCTGCTTGGCCGCGTGCACACGCCGTCGCAACGACTGCTCTACGAGATGCGGCTGCTGCGCGCACTGCGCCAGTGTGCCGCACTGACCGCCGGCGACCTCGCCGGCCAGGACAGCGAAGCACGCGAATTCGCCGGCCGTGTGCGCGAGGTGCTGCAGACCAAGCAGGGCAACCTGCCGGCGGTATACTGGAACGCCACGTTCGGCGCACCGGAGCTGCGCGAGTTCTTCTCGGTGGGCGTGCTGCCGCTGCGCGTGCGCGATGCCGCGAGCCTGTCCGAGCCGGCCGAGGCACTCGCGTGGCTGGCACCGCTGGGTCGCTTGCCCGCCGACGCGCCGCTGCCGTCGGCCGAGGAAATGGAAAGGCGCTATTTCCAGTTGAGCGGCAATCGCCGCGGCGGACGCACCTGGTTGAGCCTGGACCTGGCAATCCGCGAACTGGACCGCTCCTCGCGGTTGCTGGAACAGGCGGCCGGCAGTGCCAGGCTATGTCCCGGCGGCAAGCCACGCCGTGAGGCCGAGCGCCTGCACAACGTGTTCACCGCCATCTATCTTGGCCGCGTGCAGCCCTGGCTGGCGGTCGTGGCGCGCGAGGGCGAGTCGCTGGGCGTCGCGCTGGAGAAACTGTGGCAGGCGCAGTCGATCACGCCACCCGCGGCGATGCAGCGCTACCGCGCCGGGGTCTGGGCCCCGGAGAGTGACGATGCCCTGCTCAAGGCCCATGACCGCGCCGTGCGACGCCATGCGCTGGCATGGAAAGCCGTGCTGGCGCCCTGTGGCTGGGCGCCGGGGAATTAACTCAGTTGGTGACCTGCACTGACACCGAGGCACTGAGGCCCTCGACGGTTGCCGTCACCGTCCATACGCCGGTGGTCGTGCCCGCGGTGACCAGGCCACGCGTGCCGGCGATGTTGCTCACGGTCACGCCACTGCCGACGGTAGTCGACCAGGTGGCGCGCTCGTTGAGCGCCAGCACGCTGCCGTCGGAGTAGGTGCCCTCGAGCACCAGCAGCACGGTGCCACCGCGCACCACCGTCACGGGGCGGGCGTTCGTGATGGCCAGGCTGTCGAGGTACACGACGGTGATGGGCACGCTGTCCTGCTGGCCGCCGCAAGCGCCGGTCACCGTGCCGTCACCCCCTTCACGCGCCGTGAGCAGGCCCGCACCGCTGTCGCCATTGAGGATGGTGGCAACGGTATCGTCCGGATCAACGCTGGCCACCGACCAGGTCGTGTTGCGGGTGATATCGCCGCTGACGGCGCCCCAGGTACCGGTGGCGGTGAACTGGCGGTCGGCATCGATCGGGATGTCGGCCAGCGTGTCGGGGGTGACGTCGATGGCATCGAGGTTGTCCGCCACGGTAACCATGAATGCCGGCGACACCACGCCGCCACGGGTAGCCAGCACGCCGGTACTGCCCGCCTGCAGGCTGAGCAACCGCTGGCGCTCCGTCGCCAGCGTACTCATGCGCGCCACCGTGGCGTCGGTCACCGACCATTGTACGAGGCTGGTGATGTCACGGTCGGTGCCATCGTCGTAGTGACCGCTCGCGGTGTAATCGCCGGTGCCACACTCGTCGACCGCCGCATCGCCGCTCACGGTGATGGCGGTGAGCACGGCATCGGAGGCCTGCACGGTGACCGTATCGCGGAACTGCGCGAGTTCGGCGGTGATGTCGGCACTGCCATTGCCGACGGCGGTGATCACGCCGTTGCGATCGACCACCACGGCCGCGGGATTGGAACTGCGCCAGCTGGCTTCGCCCGACAGGTCGGCGGTTCCGGCATCGGTGGTGGCCATGGCATGCAGCCGCAGCGTTGCGCCGACCTCCAGCACCGGCACCTCGCCATCGATCGCCAGCGCCGTGACGCCTTCACGACCCACCACCACCGCCTCGCGGAAATCGGACGGATCGCCGTCATAGCAGCCGGCCAGCGACAGCAGGCAAAGCAGCACCGCCAGGCGATGCAGGGCATCAGAACGCATAGCGGAAACCGTAGCTGACGGTGGTGATGGTCAGGCCTTCGTCGTCGTACCAGCGCTCGAAGTCCAGCGAGCCGATCCAGTTGCGATGACGCGACAGGCGCTCCTGCAGCGACAGGCCGTACACCAGGCCGCTGTAGGTCTGCTCGCCGGGGAAGCCCGGCAGCGCGGACGTCACGTCGAGGGTGGTCTCGCCATAACCGGCGGTCAGCACCAGCCGGGCATCGTCGTCGATCGACGCGCTGTAACGCACGTAGCCGGCGTAGAACTCGCCGAGCGCGGTACTGACCGCCACCTCGCTGTCGTCCTCGATGCCGCTGCCACCGACCACGCCGATTTCCCAGTCGGCGGTGAGGCCCAGCGCCAGGCGCGCACGTGCACCCAGCGGATTGAACGTCTCGCCGGCCACGCGGATGTGCGTCCAGGTCAGTTCGGCACCCACCATCGGCTCGACGGCCAGGACGGGCGTGGCAACCAGCACGGTGCTGGCGAACAACAGGGCCGGCGCGAACGCGGCCACGCGGATGGACATGCTGGAAACCCTGATTGCCTGGATGGCCGGATTATCGGCTCAGCCCGCGGCCACGGAAAGCCCGAGCACCGCATTGCCCTCACCGCGCTCTGCCGAATCGAGCAACTCCAGGGCCTTGCCGATGAAACCGGGCAGCGAATCGCCACGCTGCGGCTGCGCAGTGGCGGCGACCACGCTCACGCTCACCAGCGGCTCCGGGGTCCGCCCCGGGTGGGCCAGGGCCAGGGCTTGCACGGCCCGGGCAGCACGCCCGGCCAGCGCATGGGCGCCGGCATGCGGGGTCTCCGGCAGGATCACCACGAAGCGGTCGCCACTGTAGCGACACACGAAGTCCGAGGAGCGTGCCGGCACCTCCGCCAGCACATGGCCGACGCGGCGCAGGCAATCATCACCGGCGAGCGGGCCGAACTGCGCGTTGTAATCGGTGAAGTGATCGATGTCGACCACCACCACCGACAAGGGCTTGCCAAAACGGATGGCGCGGTCCCATTCGGCGGCCAGCATGCGGTCGCAGAAGGCGCGGTTGGCCAGGCCGGAGAGACCGTCGGCGAGGCTCGAACGCGCCAGCAACTGCGCGCGTTTCTGCATCAGCAGCAACAGCGCCGTCACCATGGCGGTGACCAGCAGCACCACCAGCGCGGCCGCCCATGCCGGCACCGGCGGCAACGGTGCGAAATAGCCGGGACCGGCCTCGTAGTAGACACGCCACAGGCGATCGCCGACGCGCAGGTCATGGGTGGCCAGCAGGGCATCGGCCGGCGACTTTTCGTGCGGCTCGAACGGCGTTTCCAGCAGGTCGCCGACATCGGTGAGGCGATCGCTGAACACGTGCAGCGCGCGCTCGGCGCCCGGCCCGCTGGCATCGGTCACGCTGAAGTGCAGCCCCACCGGCGGCAGGCCGGCGAGCGCGGCCTGCAGCAAGTCGCCGATGCGGAACACGCCGGCCACGTAACCGCGCACGCTGCCATCCCGGCCCGGCACCGCCGACACCAGCATGACGCCGTAGCGCACGCCGTCGTCGTCCTGCACCAGCACCAGCCGCTCGGTGGCCACCACGTCGCCGCTGGCGGCGGCACGCGCGAGCGCATCGGCCAGCAGCGGGTCGGACAGCGCATCGAAACCGACTACCGGCTCGTTGCCGGCCAGCGGCTCGACCAGCCGCACCGGCACGTACTGCTCGCGCTCGTGCGCCTGCACCAGCTCCCACAGGCTCACCTGCTCGGTCAGCCGGTAATTGGCATAGTCGGACTGCGCAGCCTGCTCGAAGGACAGCCGCTGCGCGGCACCCACCACCGGCATCCATTGCATGGCCTGCATGCCCGGGATGCCGCCACGCATGGAATCGACGAAGGCGCGGAAGTCTGTCGCCTGCAACTGGTCACGGGTGGCAACGAACGCCGCCAGCGAGCGCACCATCTGCACATGCCGCGCGACGGAGGCATCGAACGCCGCGCTGCGCGCGCTCACCTCGCGCTGGAAGCCATCGCTGGCCTGGCGCATGGAATGGTCACGGGCGAGCCACGCGGCGATCAGCGCGACGGCGAGGCCGGCCAGAACGATCAGCCACGTATAGAGTCTTTCGCGGTGACGGCGGAAACGGAGGTTGGCGAGCATGGGAAATCCCCTGCCAATGGGTTGCCCCGGTGCTCTTGTGTGACGGCCTGCCCTGGCCGGACGGCACCGTGGGTGTAGCGCCCTACTCTAGCAAGCGGGCACACCCGTAGCGAGGGGACGGATTCAGTCGCGGTAGTAGACCTGCCGGCGGTACAGGCCGAACACCACGCCGATGGCGCAGCCGGCCAGCAGCCCGGACAGGTGCGCGGCGTTGGCTACCGGGCCGATCAACCCGGTGAACCCCAGCACCATCCACACCAGCATGAAATTCACGATCGCCGGTTGCAGCTGGTAGCCGGCGCGCGGGTTCACCCGGCCGTAAAGCCACAGGTAGCCCATCAGGCCGTAGATCACGCCTGACAAGCCGCCGAACGCCGGGCCATCCGCCCAGTACTGCCCCGCGTTGCTGACCAGGCCGATGCCCAGGGTGAGCATCGCCAGCTGGAAGGAACTCTGGAAGCGCTCGATGATGCCGCCCAGCGTCCACCACCACAGCAGGTTGAACACCAGGTGCACGCCGCCGAAGTGCAGCAGGATCGGCGTGATCAGGCGCCACGGTTCACCCGATGCCAGCGGCCCGCCGGCACTGTCGGGAAACAGCAGCGGCTCGACCGCGGACAGCCGTTCACCCACGCCGGTGTATACGGCCACGGCGACGCAGGCGAACAGCAACGCGAGGGTCACCGGGCCACGACTGCGCAACAACCGACCCGGCGCCAGGTCACCGATGCCGGACCCGTAACGACGCGAGAGGTCGTCCACCGCGCCGGCCTCCGGCGGTGCCTGCCAGGACGCCGCGAAGTAGCGCGGGTTGCCCGGGTCCTCGCGGAAGCGCGCCAGCTCGCGGCGCGCCTCGTCCAGCCGGGCCTCGTCATCGACCCACAATTCGAGCGCGCTGCCGCTCTGCTCCAGGCGATGCGGCAGGCCCTGCTTGCGCAGGTAGTCGCTGAACGCGCGCGCCATGCGCAGGTTGTCGAAACGGGCGAGCATCATCGCGGGGTTTCCTCCGGTACAACCGGCATCATCGCGTCGAGCGCGTGGTCGCGCTGCGCGCGCGGCAGTTCGCCGAGCGCCTCGACGGTGCGGTAGAAGGCGGCCATGTCGCCGTCGTGGGCAGCCAGCAAGCGGGCGAAGGCCGGCACGCGCTGCTCGTAGGTCGCCACGGCGTTGAGGCGCGCATTGTTGAGCCCCTCGCCGAACCAGCCGGCATGCGGGCAATCACCGCCGAGCGCCGGCGTGGCCGCGCAGCGCGCGCGGTAAAGATCCACGGCGTCCTCCAGTACCTGCTGCTTGCGCAGGCGCTTTTCCGCATCGGAAAGCGGCGCGGCATAGACCTCGCCAAGTTGCGCGCGCACCTCCAGCGCCACAGCCGTGAGCAGGGCCTGCTGGTCGCGGATGCGCTGCACGAAACCGCTGTCACCCGGGCGCCCTTGCGACGCCAGCCAGCGCGTGAGCCCCTCGTCGGCGACCGCCGAGGCAAAGCTCTCGTTGAATACCGTGTCGTCCTTCACGTAGAGCACCGCGTGCGCGAGCTCATGGAAGAGGATGCTCGCCAGCAGGTCATCGGGATAGGCCACCAGCACGCTGGTCACCGGGTCGTCGAGCAGGCCCAGCGAGGAAAAGGCCGTCACGCTGCCGATGTGGGTGTCGTAACCCTTCGCCGCCAGCTTCGCCGCGTAGGTACGCGCGTCCTCCTCGCGGAAGTAACCGCGGTATTCCACGCACAGCGAACCGAACAGGTAACACCAGCGGTACGCCTGCAGCGACAGTTCCGGCGCCGCGAACACGCTCCACAGCACCGCCGGACGGTCCAGCTGCACGTAGTCGCGGTACTGGCCCTTGACGGGCAATTTCAGTTCGTCGCGGGCGAAGGCCGTCATGCGCGGCACCTGCGCCAGGCGCGTGCGTACCTCGGGCGACAGGTCGTCGCGTGCCAGCACCTTGTCGATCGGCTCTCGCGCACCGTAGAACGCCAGCTGGCCGGCGATGCCCTGCCGGTAATAGCCCAGGCTCTCGCAGCCGGCGAGCAGCACCAGGCAGCAACCGAGCAGCAGCGCGCGTATCACTCGGCGCGGCCCGTGTAGCGCTTCTCGGCGGTGTGGATGCGGATGCGGTCGCCGGTTTCCAGGTAGTCGGGCACCTGCACCACCAGCCCGGTGACGAAGTGCGCCGGCTTGGTCCGCGAGGTGGCGGAGGCGCCCTTGAGCGGCGGCGGCGTCTCGGTGATGGTCATTTCCACCGTCTGCGGCAACTCCAGACCAATGGGCGTGCCGTCCACCGTGAACACCTGGCAACCCTGGATGTCCTCGGTGATGAACGGCAGCTCGTCGGCGATGTCGTCGGTGTTGAAGCGGTACTCGGTGAAGTCCTCGTCGTCCATGAACACGTACTCGTCGCCGTCCACGTAGGAGAACGTGACCTTGTGGCGGGTGAGGTCGACGGTCTTCAGCATGTCGTCGCCCTTGAAGGTCTCCATGTGCTTTAACTTGGTCTGCACGTTGGAGAAACGCATCTTGTACAGCGTGGAGGCGCCGCGCGCGGACGGGTTCTGCACCTCGATCTCGCGCACCACCAGCAGCTGCCCGTTGATCTCGACGACGTCGGCACGCTTGATCTCGTTGGCACGTGGCATGGAAAAACCCGCAGCAAAGGGAAGGAAACCCGGCCATTCTAGCCGATGACCCGGGGGTCACGGATCGGGTTGGCAGGCGCGCGGCACGTCGGCAGAATCGACCGCACCCCCCTGCCCGGCCGCTGGCCGGCGGACCACCCGGCATCGCGTGCCCCGGAGAACAACAATGACCAGTCACATGATGGACCGTCCCCTGCTCGTTTCCTCGCTGCTGGCCCATGCCGTGCAGAACCATTCGCAGGCGGAAATCGTTACCCGCCGCGTCGAGGGCGACATCCATCGCTACACCTGGGGCGAGGCCGCGCTGCGCGCCGCCAAGGTCGCCAACGCGCTGACCCGCCTGGGCGTGAAGCCCGGCGACCGCGTCGGCACGCTGGCCTGGAACACCTATCGCCACCTCGAACTGTACTTCGGCATTTCCGGCATGGGCGCGGTGCTGCACACCATCAACCCGCGGCTGTTCCCCGAGCAGGTCACCTGGATCGCCAACCACGCCGAAGACCGCGTGCTGTTCGTGGACCTGACCTTCCTGCCGCTGGTGGAGGCCATCGCCGACCACCTGAAGACCATCGAGGCCATCGTGGTGATGACCGACGGCGATACCATGCCGAAGGTGAACCTGCCGAACGTGATCTGCTACGAGGAACTGATCGCCCGCGAATCCACGCAATACCACTGGCCTGAGCTCGACGAACGCGCGCCGGCGGCGCTGTGCTACACCTCCGGCACGACCGGTAACCCCAAGGGCGTGATGTACACGCACCGCTCCACCGTGCTGCACGCATGGGGAGCACAGGCGCCGGCGGCGCTGGACATCGGCGGCGACACGGTGATCCTGCCGGTGGTGCCGATGTTCCACGTCAATTCCTGGGGCATTCCCTACGCGGCGGCGATGACCGGCGCGAAACTCGCCTTCCCCGGCCCGGCGCTCGACGGCAAGAGCCTGCACGAACTGATCGAACGCGAGCAGGTGACGCTGGCGCTGGGCGTGCCCACCGTGTGGCTGGGCCTGCTCAACTACCTGGACTCGATCAACGCGCGCCTGACCACCGTCAAGCGCGTGGTGGTGGGTGGTTCGGCGGCGCCGCTGTCGATGATCCGCGCCTTCGACCAGAAGCACGGCGCCTTCCTGGTGCACGCCTGGGGCATGACCGAGATGAGTCCGCTGGGCACGGTGAATGCACCGACCACGGAACTGATGGCGCTACCGGCCGAAGAACGCTACGCGCGCCAGGCCAAGCAGGGACGCCCGGTGTTCGGCGTGGAACTGAAGATCATCGACGACGCCGGCAAGGAACTGCCGCGTGACGGCAAGACCTTCGGCCGCCTGCTGGTGCGCGGCCCGTGGATCGTCGGCAACTACTACAGGAACGACGACCGCTCGTCGTTCGTTGACGGCTGGTTCGACACCGGCGACGTGGCCACGCTCGACGAACTCAACACCATGCAGATCGTCGACCGCAAGAAGGACGTGATCAAGTCCGGCGGCGAATGGATCAGCTCCATCGACCTCGAAAACGTCGCCGTGGGCCACCCCGCCATCAAGGAAGCCTGCGTGATCGGCGTGCCGCACCCGAAATGGGACGAGCGCCCGCTGCTGCTGTGCATCCTCAAGGACAACCACGCCTGCACGAAGGAGGAGATGCTCGACTACCTGTCAGGACACGTGGCGAAGTTCTGGCTGCCGGACGACGTGCTGTTCGTGAAGGACCTGCCGCACACGGCGACCGGCAAGCTGCTGAAGGTGGACCTGCGCAAGCAGTATGCGAACCACCTGATGCCGTAACATCGCCATATCCGGCCGCTAGGCGGCGAACACCGGCGCAAAGCCGCCGCCGGGGGTGCGGAAGTTGGTGGTCTGCCCCTGGTACAGCCGGGCGCTGACCAGTTGCACCCGGCCGGCATAGACGTAGTTGCGGATATCCACCTTCAGGGCGCGCGGCTCGCCATCCACCTGCAGGTGGCGTTCGCTCGGCGGCACCAGCGTCTGGGCGACGTACGCGTGGCCGGCGGCCACCGCGGCAAGGATTTCCTCCCACTTGCCGCGCGTCAGCTTGTCGCCGCGGTAGGCGGCCTTGCTGCCGTAGCCGGTAGCCGGCTTGAAGAACCACTGGCGGCGCGCTTCCCACAGCGCGGCGGCATTTGTCGCGTCCACCACGACCGTGCGCGGAATGCCCGCCAGCAGCGCGGCGATATCGGCCTCCGCGGCACCCAGCCCGCGCAACGCCGCCGCATCGGTCAGCAACGCGAGGTTGCGCTTGTCGGCATACAGCGCATGCGCGCGCGGGTGCGGGGTGATCACCGCGAGATCACGCCGCCAGGCCTCGGCCAGCGCCGCGTGGCGCGGCTCGTCGAGCGAAAAATCGGTCAGGCGGTTGTAGACCAGGTCGATGCGCTGGTCACCTGCCCACAGCGCATCGTCGCGCACCGCCAGGGCGGCCGCGTCGATGACCACGGCGGCCAGGCCGTGGGCGGCGAACAGTTGCGCGAAGCGTTCGAATTCCGGGTAGAGGAACTGGCCTTCCGGCTGGTCGTCGACAATGGCCATGCGCAGCAACGGGGCATCCCCGCGCGCGAGCCGCCACTCCTCGCGGAACATCGCCACGAAGGCGGCCGCGGTGTCCGACGACTCGCGCAGGCACAGCGCGGGATTGATGGCGTCGCAGCAGGCAACCTGCGCCTGGCGCAGAGCCACGTTCAGCAGGGCACCGCCGGCATTGGTGTTGATCTCGATGAGTTGTGGCCCGTCGGCGCCCAGGTGGAAGTCGTAACCCAGGAAAACGCCGCGCGCCGGCGTCACGACACGCGCGTGGGCACCCGCTTGCGCCAGCACGCGCGACTGCCAGCCGGGCAGCGCCACCACCTGCTCGACCGCCGCGATGGTGCGCGCCATGCAGGCCAGCTGCATCGGCGCAACGAACACGGCACTGTCGGCGAACAGGTGCGGATGGGCATCGAGCAGGCGCGCGAGGCCCTGCGGGTCACCGGCCAGGCCAAGCGCGGCCATGAGCCGGCTGCGATCAACGCTGACGCAGTGGCAATCGCGGTTGAGCTGCGCGGCCGCGTCGTCCCTGCTGCCACCACAGGCACTCATGACGGCGCACCTGCCATCACGACCGTTACCACCAGGAAGTAGATCACGATCGACAACAGGTCCTGTATCACCGTGGCCAGCGGTCCCGCACCGAAGGCCGGATCCAGGCCGCGGCGGGAAAGCACCCAGGGCAACAGCATCGCCACTGCCGACGCAATGGCGCAGGCGAAGAACAGCGCCACGCCCACGCCCAGCGCCAGCCGCGGGTCACTCCAGCGCCAGCTCACCAGCAGCCATGAAAGCAGCGCCACCGCGATGCCAATCGCCAGGCCGGTCAACACTTCCCGCCAGACCATGCGCCGCAACGGCACGCCCACCGACAAGGCGCGCACCACCACCGTTTCGGTCTGGGTACCCACGGCATCGGCCAGGTACACCACGCCGGGCACGAAGAACGCGATCATCACCAGCGCGCTGAGCTGGTGCTCGAACCAGCTGACGATGTCGGCGGCGAGCATGGCGCCGGCGATGCCCACCAGCAGCCAGGGCACGCGATGACGGAAGCGCATCCACACGGGCTCCTCGCCGGACTGCCGCGCCTGGTCGGTACTCTTGAGGAAGCCGCCGACACGCGCCATGTCCTCGTCGTGCTCCTGCAGCACGACTGCCAGCAGGCGGTGGGGCGGGATCATGCCGAGGAAGCGCCCGCCGGCATCGACCACCGCCAGGGCGGCTTCCTGGTGCCTGACGGCCTGCCAGGCCGCCACCTCCTGGTCGATGCCGGGCGCGACGCGTGGCGGGTCGGCATCCATGACCTGGCCAATCAGGCTGTCGCCCGCGGCGGACATCAGGCCCTCGATGGTCAGGATGCCGACGAAGCGCTCCCCGTCGAGCACGACCAGGTGGCTCAGGCTGTCGTGGTCCTGCCCGTGCAGGGCCTGGCGGGCGGCATCGACGGTGTCATCTGGCGATACGCGCGGCACGCGTGCGGTGGCCAGCGACAGTGCCGACTCGTACAACTGGCTGGTGGTGGCAACGGGGGAAGCGGGCAGGGACATGGCGCTCGAGCGGACACCGGGCCGGGCTGGCCCGCACGAGTATAGACGAGCGCGGGCACCGGCCCGCGAGGACGCCGGTCAATCTACCGCCAGCGGCTGCCTGACCGGCGTGGTCGGCACGTCACGTACCACCGCCCGGCGCAGGGGCCTCGCGTCGCGCGAATGCCGGTAGGCGCAGGCACTGAGCAACACGGAATCGCACTGCAACCCGGCCGGGATCATCGCCTGCAACTGCGCGTGCAGGCGCGGCAACTCCGACCAGTGCACGTGCGGCTTGATGTGGTGGGCGCTGTGGTACCCGAGGTTGCCGGAAATGAGGTTGTAGAGTCGGTTGGTGGTGTTGCGCGACGCGGTGAAGTCGTCGTGCATGTCCAGGTCGGAATGCTGCATGTAGGTGTTGTCGAGCAACCCGAGGTACATGAACGGCACCGGCAGCACGAACAGCACCAGTGCCTTGACCGGATCGAGGGCGATGAACACGCCCAGCACCGCGAGACTCACCAGCGACCACACCTTGAAGCGGCGCAGCAACTCCGGGTAGGCGCGACCGATGCGAAACACCTCCGGGTAAATACGCAAGGCGCCGGTCACGTCGTAATGGAAACGGGACATCAGGCGTCCGTCGGCATGTTTCCAGGGCGCAGGATCCCTTGAGGGATCGAGGTAGTGCTTGTGGTGGCCGAGGTTGTGGTGGAGGGTCCAGGCGTACGGCAAAACGCCGGTTTCGAGGAATAGCACTACTTCGTAGACACGGTTCATCCACGGGCGCATGAAGGTGGGCGTGTGGTGGTGGTTGTGGTTGACCGCGCCGGGCACCGCAGAACACGCCAGCAGCGCGAGCATCACGCCGGCGACGACCCACAGCGAGTCGGCGAGGAAGAAGGTGGCCAGCTGGATGGCGAAGATGCCGAGAACGATGACACTGGGAATGCGATCGGCACGATGGCGATAGATCCGCATGCAGCTCTCCCTGTCCGGTCCGTCCAGGACCTTTTTTTAATTCCCTTTCCGCGCACCGGCTTCTCCGGTGGACGGCGACTACTACCGACGGACTATCGGATCATTGACCGGCAGCGCCAAGTACCGTCCGGCGAAATACGATGAACAACCGATGAACATGACCGGGGATGCGACGATCTGCGCAGGAGTACCAACGGGTTTCGCCTCAGCGCCCGCCGTGCTGGCGCCACCACTCGCCCACCAGGATGCCGGAAGCCACGCTGACGTTGAGGCTCTCGACGTGGCCGGTGCCGGGAATGCGTACGGCCAGGTCACCGCTGGCCAGCATGGCGCCCGACAAGCCGCTGCTCTCCTCGCCGAACAGCAGCAGGCATTTTTCCGGCAACGCCGTCCGGTAGATGTCACGGCCGTCATGGCTGGAGGTGGTGACCACCCGCCAGCCCGCCGCGCGGAAGGCGCGCACCGTGGAAATGAAATCCGGGGCATCGAGCACTTCGACGAATTCGGCGCCGCCCTCGGCGGTGCGCACGGCGGCGCCGCCGGCCAGCGACTTCGCATCCGGGACCAGCACCGCACCGATGCCGAAGTGCGCCGCCACCCGCAGGATGGCCCCGAGGTTGTGTGGATTGCCGACGTTCTCCAGCGCCAGCACGCAGCCACGCTGCTGGCGGCGATGAGTGTCCAGCCACTGGTCGGCACTGCGCGGCGGATCGGCGCGCACCAGCAGGCAGACGCCCTCGTGGTGTCCCGAACCGCTGATGCGCTCGAGTTCAGCATCGGTGACCAGGTGGTACGCGAGTCGCTGCTGGGCCAGCCATTTCATCAGCGCCGCGAAGTGGCGCCGGCCAACGGCTTCGCTGAAGTAGGCACGGATGATCTTCTCGCGTCGCCGGGCGACGAAGGCGCGGCAGGCGTTGATGCCGTACAACTTGACCTCGCGCGTGCCGCCGGCAGCCGCCTCGCGGTCGACCGCATCGTCCGGCACCTGCACCGCACGTGGCGGGCGTGGCGGACGCGCCGGCCGCACGTCGCCGTCAACCGGCCTGGCCGGCGGCACCGGGGGACGAGTGCCGGATGGCGCCTTGCCGGGCCGCGGCGACGCCGGGCGCGGCCGGCCAGCGGGCTTGCCTGGCCGGTCCTTGCCGCGCCCGCCCTCGTGTCGTCCGTCCCGCATCGCCACGCACTCCCGCTTTTGCCGCACCGTTGCCGCCCCCGAAACGGGCGCGATCCCAATGCACTGATTGTAGCAGCGCGGCCACCCGCGCTGGCGCCGGCACGACCGGCACGCGCAAGGCGGTGGCCGCAGGGGCTCTGCTAGACTCCGCCGTCACCCGCCGTGGGGTTCAGCCGTTGTCCGCCGCCATGCGCATCCACTGCCTGCAGCACGTCCCCTTCGAAACGCCCGCCGCCATCGGCGACTGGGCCCGCCTTCGCGGCCATGCGCTGGACACGACCCTGATGCACGATGCCGTCGCCCTGCCGGCGCTCGCCGGCATCGACATGCTGGTGCTGATGGGTGGCCCGATGAGCGTGCACGACGCCGCGCAACTCGACTGGCTGGCGCAGGAGAAGCGCTACCTGGCGCAGGCCCTGGCGCAGGGCAAGCGCGTGCTGGGCATATGCCTGGGCGCGCAACTGGTGGCGGAAGCACTGGGCGGACAGGTGACCCGCAATCGCGAGCGCGAGATCGGCTGGTTCCCGCTGATCCGCGTGGCCGGGCTCGACGACGCCCACGCGGCGCTGCTGCCGCCGCGACTCGACGCCTTCCATTGGCACGGCGAGACCTTCAGCCTGCCAGCGGGCGCCACGCGCCTGGCGGCGTCGCAAGCCTGCACGAACCAGGTGTTCTGTGTCGGCGACCGGGTGCTGGGCCTGCAATGCCACCTGGAAACCACGCCGGACGGCGTGCAGGCACTGATCGAGCACTGCCCGGAAGACCTGCAACCGGGCGCCTGGGTACAGGACGCGGCGACAATGCTCGCCTCGCCGGCACGCTTCGCCGCGGCGCACGCCGCGCTGTTCGACCTGCTCGACCGATTTTTCCCGTCACGCTGAGTTACCGGAGAACACCGATGCGCCGCCTGCTCCTGCCCATCGCCGTCGCCCTGCTCGCCCTCGCCGGCTGCAATACGCAGAAACTGCCGGAAGGCTGCTACCTGAAGCCGGAATCCGGGCGCTGCAAGGCGGCGATCATGCGTTACTGGTACGACGAAGGCGCCAATAGCTGCAAGGGCTTCATCTGGGGCGGCTGCGGCGGCGTGGTGCCGTACGAAACGATGGAGGCCTGCCACGCGCAGTGCATGCCCGGCCTGCCCATGCCGGAATCACCGGTGCGCAAGGCGCAGGTGCCGGCGGAAACCGTGCCGGCGGAAGCGCCCTGATGCGCGCGCTGCTCGTGGTGGCGTGCGCATTGCTGGTGGTCGCCTGTGAACGGCGCGAACCGGCACCGCCGGCGGTTGCCGACAGCAGCGCCGGCGTGACGGTTGCGCAGGCGGCCAATGCCACTTACCCCTCGGAGAACACCGAGAGCGGGCGCGTATCGCTGGTCGACGGTCACTACGAGGATCGCGACATGGTGAGCGCCGACCTCGATGCCATGGGCGCCACCGGCGACGTCGATGGTGACGGCGCCATCGACCGTGCCGTCCTGCTGGTCACCAGCACCGGCGGCAGCGGCGTGTTCCGCGAGTTGTACCTGCTGCGGCAGAAGGGCGGCGCGCTGCAGGTGTCAGCGCCGGCCTTGCTGGGCGATCGCGTGGAAGTGAACGACCTGCGCATCGAGAACGGGGAAATCGTCGTCGACCTGGTGGTGCAGGGCGCGGAGGATCCGCTGTGTTGCCCGACCCTGGCGGTCACCTACCGCTTCCGCCTGGCCGGCGATGTGCTGGTGGAAACCACCGGCCAGCGGCGCGTCTACCTCAAGGAGTGACGACCGCGCGCACCTGCGCATGCGCGGTGGCGGCGAGTCCACGGTGGTCATCGCCGGCCAGCGGCGCGAGGAAATGCACCTGCACGCGCACGCGATCCTCGGCGAGCAATCGCCACAGATGGGCGTGGAATTCGTCTTCATCGATGAAGGGCGCCAGCGCGTGGGCGCGGCCATCGGCGGAAAGGTAGCGGATCGCCACCGGCTGCACCGCGTGGCCACCGTCGCTGGCGGCGGCGAACAGCGGTGCGTGAAACGTGCGCACGTCGCTGCCGTCGGTGGTGGTGCCTTCCGGGAACACCAGGATGGAGCGCCCCTGCGCGATGTGCCGCGCGATCTGCCGCGCGCGCTCGCGCACCTGGCCATGGCCGCGACGGATGTACAGCGTGCCGGCGGCGGTGGCCAGCCGGCCGATCAGCGGCCAGTCCGCCACTTCCGCCTTCGACAGGAAATGTACCGGCGCGGCACCGCCGAGCACCGGGATGTCCAGCCAGGAGACGTGGTTGGAGACGAACAGCGCCGGTTGCGCCGCGGGCGCCCCGGTCACTTCGATCTCGAGGTTGAGCACGCGGGTGAGGCGTGCCAGCCACCAGCGGGCGGCGCGGCGCTGCAGCGGGCGATGCTGCACGAACAGCGCGCCGGTGGCGAAGGCCACCACGAAGCCCGTGCCGATGTGCGCAAGCACGTGCACGACACGCGCGATGCGGCGCATCTGGCGCCAGCCGTCGCGCAGCGCGCCGGCCGGCACGTCGATGGCGGATTGCACGCTCACGCGGCCAGCTCGCCGCGGCGCGCCATGAAGTGGCGCGTGTAACGGGCCGGGATGGCGCGCACGTCGAGCAGGATGAACACGTCGGCGCAGTTGAAGTCCGGGTCCCAGCAGGGTTCGCCGCACACTTTCGCGCCCATCGCCAGGTAGGTGCGCAGCAACGGCGGCAGCTTCGCGCTACCGGCATCGCCGCACAGCACCTCGGCGGGCAGCGCCTGCAGCGGCGCCACCTGGAAACGCGGGTCGTTCTCGCGGCGCTTCGCGGTTTCGGCCAGCATGGCAGCGGCGCCCGCGTCGGACAGCGGGATGCTCGCGCAGCCGAACAGCCAGGTGAAGCCCTCGTCCACGAGGATCTCCGCGAGTTTCGCCCACAGCACGCCGATGGTGCCGCCGTTGCGGTAATCCGGGTGCACGCAGGTGCGGCCGATCTCCAGCACGCGGCCGTCGAGGCGGTCGACCATGTCCAGCGCGAATTCGCCGGCGGAGTACCAGCCACCGGTGCGGCGGGCGCGCTCGTCGGTGAGGATGCGCGTGTAGCCGACCACCTGGCCGGTGAGCACGTCCTTCACCACCACGTGGCGGCAGTGCTTGTCGAAGCGGTCGCGGTCGATGCCGGCGATGCCGTCGAAGCGCGCGCCGTATTCCCCGGTGAACACGCGGTAGCGCAGGCGTTGCGCGGCGATGATGTCGCGACGGGAGGTGGTGACGCTGGCCACCAGGCGGCCGCTGTCGTTGCCGGCGGCCGGCAGCGTGGCGTGGCGGATTTCCGCCGCCATCAGTTCGCGCAGCAGGAAGCGGCCGGGGATCAACCGGTCGCGCGTTTCGCGCAGCGCGTAGCCGAGGCGCGGGGCAAAGGCCTTGAACTTGACGGTGGCGGTGGCCAGCATGCGGGGCACTCTCCGTGGGTCCGGTGGGCGCATGCTCGGATGGCGCGGTTGCACCGCCATGATCGAACGATGACATCCCGGCCACCGCCACGTGACAGATCCGCGACAACGGCGGTTGACCCGCCTGCCCGCTGCTCCTAGCCTTCAGGCCTGCACATACCGCGAGGAAAATGCACCCATGGCCATGGTCCGGCTGTATTCCGCCGAGGACACCATCGAGGCCCACCTGTTGCGGCACATGCTCGAACAGCAGGGCATGCAGGCGTTCATCACCGGCGAGCACCTCGAGGGTGCGGTCGGCGAATTGCCCGCCGGCGGCCTGATCGACGTGTGGGTACTCGAAGAACACCTGGCGGATGCCCAGGACGTCCTTGATGACTTCTTCGAAACGCTCGACGAGCCGTACGACGATGACGAACTGATCGGCGCCGACGGTTATTACGAAGACGACATCGAGCCCGAAGAAGAAGACCCGCGCCCGGCCCACGACGACCCGGCCAACCCCTGGAACAACGTCTACCAGCGCAAACCGCGCCCCAAGGAGTCCGAATGAACACCGCCCTGCCCCGCCTCGCCGCCGCCACGCTCGCCGTGCTGGCCTTCGTACCGGCTGCCGAAGCGGCCGGCACCCGCCACCACGCCATCGGCATGGACATGGTGCGCCTGATCGACAACGGCCAGTTCGAACCGGACGACGGCACGCTCAACCTGTTCTACCAGGGTTACCTGACGCAGCAATCGGCGTGGACGGTCGGCTACGCCTGGGGCGAGCGCTCGCAGATCCCCGAGTTCACCTACAAGATCTACAACCAGGCCTACCAGGCCGGCACGTTCTGGCAGGTAGGCATCACCAGCGTCGACGTCGAGGACACGCAGTACGACAACGACCTCGCCGTGCTGGGCGCGTTCGGTTTCGAGCGCATGCCGGCCGACAACCTGGTGGTCAGCGGCAGCGTCAAGGCGCTGGTGGGCATCGACCACCCCGACACCGGCGAGAAGGACATCGTGTTCCTGCCGTCGCTGTCGTTGATGTTCGCGTTCTGAAGTAGCGCCCCGTTACGGGGCGTTGTTGCGGTACCAGGCGAGCTTGTCGTGCAGCTTCACGACATCGCCGATGATAACCAGTGCCGGCGGCTTGATGCCGGCGCCGGCGATCAGCTCGCCGAGCGTGGCCAGCGTGCCGGTGTGCACGCGCTGCTGCGGCGTGGTGGCTTTCTCCACCACCGCCACCGGGGTGTCGGCGCGGCGCCCGTGCGCCATGAGTTCCTGCGCGATGCGCGGCGCCTGCATGATGCCCATGTAAACCACCAGCGTTTCATGCGGATTGGTCAGGCGCGCCCAGTCGAGCGTGTCCTCGCCCTCGCGGCGGTGGCCGGTGACGAAGGTCACGCCCTGCGCGTAGTCGCGGTGGGTGAGCGGGATACCCGCGTAGCAACTGGCGCCGGCCGCGGAGGTGATGCCCGGCACCACCTGGAAGGGAATGCCGTGTTCGGCGAGCGTTTCGATTTCCTCGCCGCCACGCCCGAAGATGAACGGGTCGCCGCCCTTCAGGCGCAGCACTTTCTTGCCTTCACGAGCCAGCCTCACCAGGGTGAGGTTGAGGTCTTCCTGCGGCACCGCGTGGTCGGCGCGCTTCTTGCCCACGTACAGGCGATCGGCATCGCGGCGCACGAGATCGAGCACCGCGTCGGACACCAGGTTGTCGTAGAGCACCACGTCGGCCATCTGCATCAGGCGCAACGCGCGGAAGGTCAGCAGGTCCGGATCGCCCGGGCCGGCACCGACCAGGAACACCTCGCCACGGGTCAGCGACTGGGCATCGGCGGCAGCGATCGCCTCACGCACCAGCGCGCGCGCGGCATCGGCCTGGCCGTTCATGGCGCGTTCGGCAAACGGACCGGACAACAGCGCGTCCCAGAACAACCGGCGCGCGGTGGTATCGGGCAGCTTTTCCTTCACCTCGGCGCGAAACTCGCCGGCAATGCGCGCCAGGTCGCCGTAACTGGCGGGCACCAGCGTTTCCAGGCGCGCGCGCAGGTGGCGCGCCAGCACCGGTACCGCGCCGCCGGTGCTGGCGGCAATGATCACCGGTGAACGATCGACGATCGACGGCGTGATGAACCGGCAGATGGCCGGCTGGTCGACGGCATTGACCAGGATGCCGCGCGCCTCGCAGTCCTCGAACACCCTGCGGTTCACGTCCGCATCGTCGGTGGCGGCGAACACCAGGCGCATGCCCTGCAGTTGCGATGACTCGTAGCAGGCGGCCACGTGCACGAGCCCCTGCTGCAGCACGAATTCGCGCATCGCCGCCGAGAGCTCCGGCGACACGATGGTCAGCCGCGCACCGGCCTTGTGCAGCAGACGCGCCTTGCGCAGGCCGACATCGCCGCCGCCGACCACCAGGCATGGCTGGCCCTGCAACTTCAGGAAAACGGGAAACTGGTCCATGACTGCCACCGGGCTGCGCGAAGCGGCGATTATACGGGTGTCCGCGCTCCGGCCGCCGTACCACCAACGGCGGTGATCCTGCGGAATACGCCGGGCACCGCCAGCCCGTAGGCAGCCGCGTTGAGCAGCCATGACAGGCTGATTGCCGCCGCCAGCCCGGGCAGGCCGAACTGCCACAGGGCCAGTACCTTGAGCACGAGGCCCAGGGTGTAGCCGGCCACGCCCAGCACCACGATGCGGCGCGTTTCTCCGGCGCAATAGAACACCTGCGCCAGCACCTGGCCGAACATCACCGCCAGCATGTAGCCACCGACCAGCGCCAGCACCTGGGCGGTCAGCGCCAGTTGTTGCGGCGATTCGCCGCTGCCGGCGAACAGCAGCCCGACCAGCGCGTCGCCGGCGACAATGAACAGCAACCACACCGTGCAGCCCACCAGCGCCATCCGCACCAGCGCCACCCGCAACAGGCGCCGCGCGGCATGGACGTCCGCGGCATGCATGCGCTCGGCCAACGGCGCCACCAGTGGCGCGGTCACCAGGCGATTCATCATCAGCGTGACCACCGCCAGCAGTTGCTGCGCGAGGTGGAAGGCGGCCACCGCGCCACCGGATACGCTGGCGAACAGCAGGCGATCCACGAACGGTTCGCTCTTGTAGTAGGTGGCGGCCAGCAACAGCACGCGCGACTCGCGGAAAATCGTCCGCACCTCGGCGTCGGCCAGCACCGGTGGGCGCGGCATGCCCAGGCGAGGCATCAGCAGCAGGGCACCGAGGACCGCGCGCGCGGCAAACAGCGCGGCGCAACCGGCCAGGGTCGACGGCATGAGGACCAGCCAGGCAGCGGCGATGGCGAGGTTGGCCATCAGCGTGCGCCATTCGCCACCCGGCACGTCGCGCTCGGCGGTGTACAGCGACTGCGCCACGGCAGCGGGCACGCTGAGCAGCACGGCCAGCAGCCCGAGCGGCAGGATGCCGATGGCCAGTGCATAACCACCACCGGGTGCCACGTGCGGCAAGGCCAGCCGCGCGCCCTGCCAGAGCAGCACGCACAACAGCGCGACCGCACCGAGCAACACCCACAGCAGGCTCCAGGCCAGCGCGCGGCGCGCCGTTCCGTCGGCATGGCGCACCAGGCGCGGCGTGGCCCAGTTGAGCACGCTGTTGCCGAGCAATACCGTCACCACGCCCGGCAGCACGAACACCATGAACAGCGCGTCGGCCGCCGCGCCGGCACCCAGTGCGCGCACGGCGAGCACCGGGAACAACAGGTTGTGCAGCAGGTTGGCCGCCGAGGCGGTGGCCAGCAGCAGGCGGGCGCGGGGAGTCATGGCCGGATGCTAGCAGGCGGCCCGCACCGGCCGGCGGGGGGACTTGCATATACTGTACATATGGACAGTATCATGTGCCAATGACGACGCCCGATACCCGACCAACCCCCGCCCTCTGGCAGGCCGGCCACCCGGCTGCCACCCGGGCCGTATTGTCCACCGGTCATGCCCCGCTCGATGCGGCGCTGGCCGATGGCGGCTGGCCGCGCGGCGCGCTGGCGGAACTGCTGGCGGCCACGCCCGGCAGCGGCGAACTGCCCCTGCTGATGCCGGCACTGGCCGCCCACGCGGGCACCGGCGGCTGGATCGTGCTGGTAGCGCCGCCCTACGTCCCCTGCGCGGGCGCCTGGCTGGCGGCCGGCATCGACACCCGCCGGGTGCTGTGGCTGACCCCGGCCGATGCACGCACCTGGCTGTGGAGCACCGAACAGGCGGCGCGCACCGCCGGCTGCGCGGTGCTGGCCTGGCCGCACCGGCACCCGGCCGGCATGCGCGAACTGCGCCGCCTGCAGCTGGCCGCGCAGCAGGGCGACGGCCTGTGTGTACTGCTGCGCGATGACGGTGCCGCCCGCCAAGCCTCGCCCGCCGCCCTGCGCCTGCGGCTATCGCCGGCCGGACAGGACAGCCCGCGCGGGCAGGTCGTCGTGGAAATCCTCAAGCAACGCGGCGGTTTCGGCGGCCGGCAGGTGACGCTACCGCTGGCGACCACCCGCGCACTGCCGCGCCTGGCGCCCTGGCAGCTGCCGGTGCACCGGCCAGGAGCGGCAAGCACTCCCGATAGCGGACATACCCATGCTGTGGCTGGCCATCCATTTGCCCGACCTGCCGCTGGAATGCTGGACGCGCCACACGCGCCAACCGGCGCCGATGCGCGGCACTGAACGACAGGAAAACGATGCAGCACCGCCACTGGCCATCAGCGCGCGGCACCGTGTCTGCCGCGCCAATGCCGCCGCGCGCGCTTGCGGCGTGCGCGCGGGCATGACCGTCGCGCTGGCCGGCGCGCTGTGTGCCGGCAACGGCGCCACGCTGCGACTGCGCGAGCGGGACGCAGCGGCGGAAGCCTCGCTGCTCAACCGGCTGGCACAGGACCTGCTGCAGGTCACGCCACAGGTGTCGATCGACGGCGACGACGCACTGTTGCTGGAAATCGGCGGTTGCCTGCGCCTGTTCCGCGGACTCGATGCGCTGCTGTCACGCGTGACGGCGCTCTGCACGGCGCAGGACGTCACCGCCACCCTGGCCCTGGCGCACACGCCCGGCGCGGCGCGCCTGTTCGCCGTCCACGCACTCGACACCCGCCCGCTGTACGACGACGCGGGTCATGCCGACATCCCCGGCCTGCGGCAGGCACTGGCCGCGCTGCCGGTGCAGGGGCTGGAACTCGATCCACGCACGGAGGAAAGCGTCATGCAGATGGGACTGACCACGTTCGCCGACATCGAGGCACTGCCGCGGCAGGCACTCGGGCGTCGCTTCGGCAAGACTTTCACGCAATGGCTGGACCGGCTGACCGGCGTCGCCCCGGATCCGCGCATGGCCATCGCCCCCGAGACCTTCTTCGTGCGCGAGCTCAACTTCCTCGACGGCATCGTGCATGCCGATGGCCTGCTGTTCCCCATGCAGCGGCTGCTCGGCGAGTTCTCGCGCTTCCTGCGCCACCGCCAGCTGGCCACCCAGCACCTCGTCTGGCGCATCACCCACAGCGACGGCAGCACGCAGGAAATCGCCATCAACACCGCTCGCCCGGAACTGTCGCCGGCACGGCTGCTCGCGCTGAGCCGCATCCGCCTCGAGGGCGTGCAGTTGCCGGCGCCGGCGGAAACCCTGCGGCTGGCCTGCCGCCAGTTCATCCCGCTGGCGGACAGTGACGCGGTCACGAACCTGTTCGGCGCAGCCGGCAACGAGGACAACCGCGACGACGGCATCGCTGCCCTCATCGACCGCCTGCGCGCGCGGCTGGGAGACCGGCACTGCCGCCAGCTGGCGTACCACGACGGCTGGCGGCCGGAGGCGGCGCAACGCGTCGTCAGCGCCGGCGCCGGCACCGCGGTACACCCCGCGCTGCCGCCCCTGTTGCCATCGCACCTGGCGCGCCGTCCGTTGTGGCTGCTGCGCGAACCACTGCGCGTGCTGCGGCAGGGCGAACGCCTGCACTGGCGCGGCACCCTCACCCTGCTCGACGGCCCGGAGCGCATCGACGCCGACTGGTGGAGCACGCCGCTGGCACGCGATTACTTCGTGGCCAGCCACGATGACGGCGTGCTGTACTGGGTCTACCACGACCTGCTGCAGGACGACTGGTACGTGCACGGCGTGTTCGGCTGACGCGGACACCGCGCCCGTGCCATGGCCTACGCCGAACTGTGCTGCCGCAGCAACTACAGCTTCCTCACCGGCGCCTCGCACCCGGAGGAACTGGTGGCGCGCGCACGCGCGCTCGGCTACGACGCGCTCGCGCTCACCGACGAGTGCTCGCTGGCCGGCATCGTCAAGGCGCACCAGGCCGCGAAGTCCTGCGGACTGAAACTGATCGCCGGCAGCCTGTTCCACCTGCACGATCCGGATCATCCCGCCCACCCGGTGCGACTCGTACTGCTGGCGCCCACGCGCAGCGCCTACGCCGAGCTGTCCGGGCTGATCACCCGTGGCCGGCGGCGCAGCGCCAAGGGTGAATACCGGCTATCGCTGCGCGATCTCGACCGGCTGGTGCGCGAGTGCCTGCTGGTGTGGCTGCCGGAACCACCGGCCGGCGACCCGCGACTGGCGGCCACCGCCTCCGCCAGCCTCGCGCCACACCTGTTCGCGCAGGGACACGCGCTCGCCGCCGGTCACCGCGGGCGCCTGTGGCTGGGCGTGACACTGGCACATGGCGGCAACGACACCAGCCGTTACCTGGCGTTGCACGAACTCGCGGTGGCGCTCGACCTGCCGATGACCGCCGCCGGCGACGTGCTGATGCACGAGCGCGCACGCCGCCCCCTGCTCGACGTGGTCACCGCCATCCGCCTCAACACGCCGCTGGCGCAACTGGGCACGCGGCTGACCGCCAACGCCGAGCGACACCTGCGGCGCATCGATACGCTGCGCCGCCTGTACCCGCCGGCATTGCTCGAGGAAAGCGCGCGCATCGCCGCCCGCTGCGTCTTCTCGCTGGACGAACTGCGCTACGAGTACCCGCGCGAACTGGTGCCGGAGGGCATGAGCGCCGGCGACTACCTGCGCACGCTCACCCTGGCTGGCATGCACACGCGCTGGCCGCAAGGCACGCCGGAAAAGGTCCTCCGCCAGATCGATGCCGAACTGGCGCTGATCGCCGAACTGAAGTACGAGTATTACTTCCTCACCGTGCACGACATCGTCGCCTTCGCGCGCGCGCAGGGCATCCTCTGCCAGGGCCGCGGCTCGGCGGCCAGCTCCGCGGTGTGCTACTGCCTGGGCATCACCGAAGTCGACCCGGCGCGCTGTGAACTGCTGTTCGAGCGCTTCCTGTCGCGCGAACGCAACGAGCCACCGGACATCGACGTGGACTTCGAGCACGAACGCCGCGAAGAAGTGATCCAGTACATCTACCGCAAGTACGGCCGCGAACACGCCGCGCTGGCCGCCACGCTCATCTGCTACCGGCCGCGCAGCGCCGTGCGCGACGTCGGCAAGGCACTGGGCCTGGCGCCGGAGGAAATCGGCGACGGGCTGCGCGAGCACCCGCTGGTGCGCGAGCTGCTCGGCTTCCCGCGCCACCTGTCGCAGCACGTCGGCGGCTTCGTCATCACCCGCGCGCCGTTGTCCACGCTGGTGCCGGTGGAAAACGCCGCCATGGCCGACCGCACCATCATCCAGTGGGACAAGGACGACCTCGAGGCCATGGGCCTGCTCAAGGTCGACATCCTCGCCCTCGGCATGCTCACCGCCATCCGCAAGACGCTCGCCCTGCTGCCAGCGGGCGACGGGCGTACCACGCTGGCGATGGCCGACATCCCGCCCGAGGACCCGGCCACCTACGCCATGCTGTCGCGCGGCGACAGCGTCGGCGTGTTCCAGGTGGAATCGCGCGCGCAGATGGCCATGCTGCCGCGCCTGCGGCCACGCACTTTCTATGACCTGGTGGTGCAGGTGGCGATCGTGCGGCCCGGCCCCATCCAGGGCGACATGGTGCATCCCTACCTGCGCCGCCGCGCTGGCGAGGAGCCGGTGCATTACCCCGACGACGCGGTGCGCGGCGTGCTGGAGCGCACGCTGGGCGTACCGATATTCCAGGAACAGGTGATCAAGCTGGCGATGGTGGCCGCCGGCTTCTCCGGCGGCGAGGCCGACCAGTTGCGCCGTGCCATGGCCAGCTGGCGCAAGAGCGGCGAACTGGAGAAGTTCCGTGCAAAACTCATCGACGGCATGCTTGCACGCGGCCACGAGCGCGCCTTCGCCGAGCGGCTGTTCCGCCAGATCGAGGGCTTCGGTGAATACGGCTTTCCCGAATCACACGCCGCCAGTTTCGCGCTGCTGGTGTACGTCAGTGCGTGGCTGAAATGCCATCAGCCCGCGGCCTTCTGCTGCGGGCTGCTCAACAGCCTGCCGATGGGTTTCTATTCGCCGTCGCAACTGGTCCAGGACGTGCGCCGCCACGGCGTGCCGGTGTTGCCGGTCGACATCGACCA
This sequence comes from Gammaproteobacteria bacterium, assembly GCA_018262975.1. Taxonomy (GTDB): domain Bacteria; phylum Pseudomonadota; class Gammaproteobacteria; order Pseudomonadales; family JADFDG01; genus JADFDG01. The sequence goes on along the minus strand of JADFDG010000003.1, from coordinate 103,428 downwards.
CAGCGAATGGGACTACCAACTCGAGGCGCTCGCCAAGGGAGATGGACCCGCGCTGCGCATCGGCCTGCGCCAGGTGGCCGGCTTCGGCGAGGACGCCGCACGGCGACTGGTGGCGGCTCGTGCACAACAACCTTTCGCCAACCTGCAGGACCTGAAAGCCCGCGCGCAACTCACGCAGGCGCAACTGGCGGCACTGGTGGCCGCCAACGCCGTGCAGCGACTCGCGTCGCACCGCCACCAGGGCCACTGGGAAGCACGCGCCATCGGCCAGGAAATGCCGCTGTACGCAGCGCAGCAACGCGGCGACAGCGACGCCCTGCACGATGGCATCCACCTGCCGGCGCCGGGCGAAACCACCGACATGCTGGCCGATTACGCCAGCACCGGCCTCACCCTCAACCGCCACCCGATGGCCATCCTGCGCGAGCGCCCGCCCTTCGACCGCTGCCTGCGTGCCAGCGACCTGCAGCGACTGGCGAGCGGCCGTTTCGCGCGCGTGGCCGGCGTAGTGACCAATCGCCAGCGACCCGGCACCGCCAGCGGCGTGCTGTTCATGACGCTGGAGGACGAAACCGGCAACGTGAACCTGGTGGTATGGGAGGCGACGCAGGCGCGTTATCACCGCGCCGTGCTCGATGCGCGCATCCTGGTCGTGAAGGGAACGGTGGAACGCAAGGACAGCGTCATCCACGTCATTGCCGGGCACATCACCGACGCCAGCAGCGCCTTCAGCGGCTTCGACCCGGCATCACGAGACTTCCACTGAATACCGTCACACCAGCAGCAAGGTCGCCAGGCCCAGGAACACGAAAAAGCCCAGGCTGTCGGTGAAGGCCGTGACCAGCGTGCTCGAACCGAGTGCCGGGTCACGGTCGAAGCGCTTGAGCAGCAAGGGCACGCTCACCCCGACGATGGCGGCAAAGAACAGGCACACCACCATGGCCAGGCCGATGGTCAGGGCCAGGTGCCAATCGTGGTAGAGCAGCAGCGCGAACAGCGCCACCACCAGCCCGAGCGACAGGCCGTTGAGCAACGCCACGGCGATCTCCTTCCGATACACCACGCCCAGGTTGTCGTTGCGCACCTGCTCGAGCGCCAGCGCGCGGATCACCAGTGCCGTGGTCTGGTTGCCGGTGTTGCCACCGATGCTGGCGACGATGGGCATCAACGTGGCCAGCGCCACCAGTTGCGCGATGGTGGTCTCGAAGAACCCGATCACGCGTGAAGCGATGAACGCCGTGCACAGGTTCACCGCCAGCCAGTAGGCGCGGTTGCGCGCCGACTCGCGCACCGGCGCGTAGAGATCTTCCTCGCCGGCCAGGCCCGCCGAACCGAGCAGGTCCTCGTGGCTGGATTCGTGCATCCATTCCATCACCGCCTCGACCGTCAGCCGGCCAACCAGCTGGCGGCGATGGTTGACCACCGGCGCGGAGACCAGGTCATAGCGCTCGAAGGCGTTCACCGCCTCCTGTGCCTCGTCGTCCGGGCGGAACGACACGATGTCCTGCTGCAGGATGTCGGCCAGCGCGGTTGCCGGCGCCACCAGCAACAGCTTTTCCAGCGCGATGCGCCCCTGCAGCACGCCACGGCCATCCACCACGAAAATGGCATCGGTCTGCCCGGGCAACCGGCCGTCATGCTGCAGTCGCGCCACCAGGTCGGCGACGGTGGAACCCGCCGCGGCCGCGGTGTATTCGCGCGTCATCAGGATGCCGACGCTGTCCTCGTCATAACCCAGCGCGGACGCAACCCACTGCTGCTCGCTGCTGCTGAGTTGCGCCAGGCGCGCATCGAGCGCCTCGCGCGGCAGGTCCTCGGCGATCCACGCCAGGTCTTCCGCATCCAGTTGCGCCAGCACCTGCGCCAGTTCATCCGCCGCGACTTCGCCCACCAGCCAGCCGCGCACGGCCTCGCTGGCCTCCAGCAGCACGGCGCCGCCGCGCTCGGCGCACACCACGTTCCACACGCGGCGACGTTCGTCGAAAGGCAGGCCCTCGAGGATGTCGGCAATGTCCGCCGCGTGCAGCCGTGACAACAGCATCGACAGCGCGGTGGCTTCCTGCTTCTCGGCAAGCTGCTCCACCAGCGCGCGATGCTGGGGGTCCTGCTGCTGCGCCAGCTGGGCCAGGTAGGCCTGGCGACCCAGCATGCGCCGGACTTCCCGCAGCGCGGCCTGGCGGGCTTCGGGGGACTCGAGGTTACCGGCCATGGGGCTTCCCCTTCAGCATGTTCGGGCCAGTGTATGCCTGGCCGATGACCGGCGTAAGGCATTGTCCGGCCAGCGATTCCTGTCGGAACCAGCCATTGGGGGGATGTCGCCGTCCGTCAGCCCGTCGGAAGATGGGGGATGGAAACGTGAACTGGCTCATGAAATCGGAGTAGATTCAGTCACACCCTCATGCCTTTGCATGAGGGGTGGTCGGGGCGGAACCCCGACGGACGGCACTGGGTGAACAACGATGAAGCACGGAACGCTTCGCCTCGTTGCCCTGTTCCTGCTGCTGGCAGCAGGAACCCGGCCTCTCCAGGCGATGGACGCACCTGCCGCGGCGACTTCCGGCCACGCTCTGGTCGTGAGCGGAGAACGCCAGCAACACGCACTCGACGACGCACTGCGCCTGGTCGAAGACCCGGGTGAACGCGTCGATGCCGGGCGCGTGCTCGAAGATCCCGACATGCTGCCGTGGAAGCCGGCCACTGCCGCCGCGCTGCACATCGGCCCGTCGCGCTCGCGGTGGTGGTTGCGCGTCGACCTGCACAACACGGACGACCTGCCGCGCGAGCGCGTGGTGGTCATCCACCACCCGACCCTCGACGATGCGCGCTTCGCCCTGTTGTGTGAAGGCGGCTACAGCGATGCCGCACTCAGTGGCGACTCGTTGCCGTTTTCCGCGCGCCCGCTACCCGATCGCCAGCCGGCGTTTGCCTTCGTGATGCCCCCGCACGAACGATGCACGCTGGTGATGGCCATCACCAGCGCGGATACGGTGCACTTCCCGCTGTCGCTGTTCGATCGCACCAGTTATGGCGTGCAGCAACAGCGCGACTACCTGCTGCGCGGCCTCGGACTTGGCATGCAGGCACTGGTGGTGGTGCTGGGATTGCTGGCGGCGCTGGCGACGCGGCGCCTCGTACCGGCGCACTTCTCCCTCGTCGTCATCAGCCAGGCGCTGGTGGTGGTGGTGCTTTCGGACCTGGGCTATGAATTCATCTGGGGCGAACTGCCGCGCCTGCAGAAGATCCTCGCACCGCTGGCCATCGGCATCGCCTGGTGGCTGACCGCGGATTTCAGCCTGCGCCTGCTGCCTGCCGGCGCGCTGCCGCCCAGTGGCCGCACCGCCCTGCAGGCGAGCTGGCTCGCCGCGTTGCTGCTGGCAATGTTGCAGGCGATGCTGCCCGACACGCTGCACCTCTCGCTGCTGGTGGTGGTGGTGGCACTGGGCATGCTGTTGCTGCTGGCCATGACCCTCGGAACCGTACTCGTCGCCGGCGCACGCGCCGGCGTGGTGGCGGCGGCCATCACGGCGGTCGCCGTGGCGACCCTGGTCGAAGCCGGTGGGCTGCTCGGACTGGGCATGCCGCAGTTGCCCTACCTGGTGGCGCTGCACGCGGGCCTGCTGTGCTGGGCGCTGCTGGTCGCCGGTGGCCTGCCCCGGCAGTACCCCGAGCGGCGCAAGCAGCCGATGGCCGACCAGGAAATCAACCGCCGCGTGGCGGAACGCACCCGCGAACTGGCCTCGACGGTGGCGCAACTGCGGTCGACCAACCGCGAACTGGACCAGCTGGCGGTGACGGATTCGCTCACCGGCACATTCAATCGCCGCTTCATGGACAACACGCTGGCGCGACGCGCCGCGGACGACGGACAGGGCCCACTGTCGTTCATCCTCTTCGACATCGATCATTTCAAGCAGGTGAATGATCGCCACGGCCACCAGGCGGGCGACCGCGTGCTGCGCGCGGTCGCCGACTGCGTCCAGCAACAATTGCGCGACGACCAGGACATCCTGTGCCGCTACGGCGGGGAGGAATTCGCGGTGATCCTGCCGGACACCGATCTCGAGGGAGCGATGGCGGTGGCCGAGAAGATCCGCACCGCCGTCGCAGGGGTGGAAATCCCCTGCGCGCCGGGAAACACGCTGCGCGTGACGGTGAGCCTGGGGGTATCGACCCTGCGTGGCGGCGCCGACCCCGCGTTCCTGGTGGGCAGCGCCGACCGCGCGCTCTATGACGCCAAGCGCACCGGACGCAACCGCTGGCACGCGGCCGGCTGAGTCGGCCGGCCGCGCAAGCTCACTTCTTCAGCCAGGTGCGCACTTCGGTGAAGCCGAACTCCTCGACCCATGCATCAAGCTGTTTCGGGTTACGGCGCTTCTTCTCGATCTTCTCGCCACTGAACGGGTTGCGATAGGTGCCGGTCGGCAACGTCGGGGTACCCAGCGCCTGGGCCTTCTTGCCGCCACGCTTCGGCGCCTTCTGTTCCTTCTCGATCACCTGGGCGAAGTAGTCGCGCAGTTGCCGCCAATACAGCGGCGGCTCGTCCTTTCCGCTGGCCTTCACCCACGCGACGATGGCCTCGGCGCGCGAAACGAACAGTTCGCTCTCGGTGATGCCGTATTCCTGCACCAGTTGGCTCACCAGTTCCTGGAAACGCTGCACGCCTTCCAGCTTGCGGGTGTGCGAGTTCTTGAGCGCCTCCAGTTCCTCCATCTTGCGGCGGAGCTCGGCGATCTGCTTGTCGTAGTCCTTCTCGAGACTCATGGGCCTGGACATCCGGTTACTGCGTTTCGGGGGCGTCAATCATAGCGGGGGCGCCGACGGCGTCCGTAGGGCAAATGGCGGATTTTTCCGTGCAAGCCGGTCAGCTTTCATCAGCGCAACGCGCGCACGCGATGCCGCTGCAGGGCCTGGCGAAGCCGCGGCTCGGCCTGGCAGGCCGCACGCAGCGCGGCAGTGCCGACATCGCGCGGCAGGAACGTGACCACCCGGTTCTCGCAGGTGGGCGTGGCAAACACCAGCCCCGCGGGGAAACGCCGGCGCAGGGCGCGGTCGGCGTGCCAGGCGCAGGCACGCAGCTCCCGGGCGCCGGCGAAGTTCATCACCAGCACGCCCTGCCTGGCCAGCGCGCCGGCCAGCAGGTCCATCCAGTCGCTGTCCGCGGCCACCGCCCGGCACGGCACGCCATCAACGTCACCGAACAAGTCATCGATGACGAGATCGAAGGGTTCGCCATCATGCATCGCCAGCCACGTCACCGCGTTGTCGCACACCAGCTCCACGCGCGCATCGCGCAGGCCGAAAAAGCGCCTGGCAACGGCAACGTGCACGGGATTGAGTTCCACGCCGGTGACCTGCGCGGCCGGAAACAGCTGCAGCAACTGGTGCACCACCGCGCCGCCGCCCACGCCCAGCACGAGGATGCGCCGCGGCGTGAACCCGGGCAGCGCCAGCGCGCCCAGCAACAGCAGGTCCCACACGCTGCCGGTGAGCAACCGCGACGGGTTGTACTGGGTGTGCAGCACGCCATTGGTGTACAGGCGGACCGTGCGCCCCGCGCTGCGCACCTCGTAGCGCACGCCGCCGGCGCGCTTCTGCCAGAGCAGGGCCATCTCAGACTCCGCCCATGGATTTCGGTGGTGCCGCCAGTCGCTCCAGCACCCGCGAGACGGCCACCAGCCCGAAGGTTGCGGTGACCGTCATGCAGGCACCGAAGCCACTCTCGCAATCGAGCCGCTTCGGGCCATCCTCCCACGACTTCTCGCAGGACACGCTGCCGTCGAGCGTCGGGTAGCGCAGTTGTTCGAGCGAATACACGCAGGGTACCGAGTAGTGCCGTTTCGCATTGCGCGACCAGCCGTAATGGCGGCGCAGGATCGAGCGCACCTTGGCTGCCAGCGGGTCATTCTCGGTGCGGTTGAGGTCGACCACCCGCACCTGCGTCGGATCGACCTGCCCGCCGGCGGCCCCGGTGGTAATCACCGGGATCTTCTCGCGCTTGCAGTGGTAGATCAGCGCGGCCTTGGTGCCGGCCACGTCGATGGCATCGATCACGAAATCCATGCCGGCGGTCACCAGTTCGCGCAGGTTCTCGCGCGACACGAAGGCCTCCACCGCGTGCACCGTGCAGGCCGGGTTGATGGCGTGGATACGCGCCGCCATCGCCTGCACCTTGGGGCGCTCGTAGTTGCCTTCCAGCGCATGTACCTGGCGGTTGGTGTTGGTGACGCACACGTCGTCCAGGTCGATCAGCGTGAGGGTGCCGACGCCGGACCGCGCCAGCGCTTCGGCGGCCCAGGAGCCCACGCCGCCGATCCCCACTACGCACACGTGCGCCGCCGCCAGGCGCGGCAATGCCTCGCGCCCGTACAGGCGGGCGATGCCGCCGAAGCGCGGGTCGCTGGAAGATTGTTCGCTCATGGCCGGTCCGGGAAAAAGGGATGGCGATTATACGGCTGCCGCACCGGGCGACGGCCATGACGGGCTGCAACGCCCGTGCTAGTTTCGCGCCTGTCGAGTCCTGACGGCCAAACCCATGCACCGCACCCTCCTGCCCGCCCTTATCCTCGTGCTCGCCGGCCCGGCCGGCGCCGCCAACCTGCCGGCCACCCACAGCCTGTTCACCGGCCTGCTCGCCAGCGCCCACCACTTCGACGGGGACACCGGCCTGGACGACACGCTGGACACCACGGCGACCCTCGGCTTCCGCTTCAGCGACGGCATATCGGTGGAACTGGCGGCCGGGCGCAGCAGCGCCAACGACGAGACCGACCGCGACGTGGACGTCGATACCGCGCACCTCGACGCGCTCTGGCACTATGCGCGCGGCGACCACTGGCAGCGCTACCTGGTGGCCGGCGCGGGCCAGCAATCCGTGGATGCCGCGGGCACCGACCACAACACCGGATTCATCACCGGTGGCATCGGCGTCTTCCGCTCGATCGGCCGTCCATTCCTGCTGCGCCTGGAAGGCCGCTGGCTGTACGACCTCGACGAGGAGCAGGCCGGCCTGCGGCTGTCGGCGGGCATCACCGCCGCCTTCGGGGGCCAGCGCTAGTCGGGCAGTCCGCGCGAACACGCTAGAATGGCGCTCCCGTACGCCAGGCCAGCCCCGCCATGAACCTCGAAAACCTCGCCACGGTCCTTGAGCAGGACATCGTGCACTGGAGCACGCGCATCCTCGCGGCCCTGGTGATCTTCATCGTCGGCCGCTGGATCACCACGCGCCTGGTCCGGGCCCTCGGCAACCTGATGCAGCGCCGCGAGGTCGACCCCACCGTCGGGCGCTTCCTGCAGAACGTCGCCAGCGCCATCCTGCTGGTCGTCAACATCCTCGCCGCACTGAACGCACTGGGCATCCCCACGGCATCGATGCTGGCAGTCATGGGTGCTGCCGGCCTCGCCATCGGTCTCGCCCTCAAGGACTCGCTGTCGAACATCGCCTCGGGCGTGCTGATGGTGGCCTTCCGGCCGTTCAGCGTCGGTGATTTCGTCGAATGCGCCGGCACCAAGGGCAAGGTCGAGAAGATCTCGGTGTTCTACACCGAGCTGCGCAGCATCGAAAACAAGCTGGTGATCGTCCCCAACGCACTGGTCACCAGCGGCGTGATCATCAACTCCACGGCAGAAAAGGAACGCCGCCTGGAACTGTCCATCGGCGTCGGCTACGGCAGCGACCTCCAGGCGGTGCGCGCCCTGCTGCTGAAGACGCTGCAGGAGCACCCGCGCGTCCTCAAGGATCCCGCGCCCCAGGTGGGGGCAGTCAGCTTCGGCGACAGCGCCATCAACTTCGTGCTGCGACCGTGGGTACACGTGGACCAGTTCTGGGACGCCACCTTCGAGATCAACGAGGCCATCAAGCGCGGACTCGACGAGCATGGGGTGGAAATCCCGTTCCCGCAGCGCGTGACCCGCGTCATCCACGAAGGCGCGCCGCACACCGACGGAGGCACCCGCGCATGAGGCTCGACAAGCTGGTGAGCCACGTGACCGGCCTCACCCGCAAGGAAGCGCGCGCCCTGATCAAGGACGGCCGCATCCGCGCCGGCGGCGCACTGGTGCGCGACGCGGCCTTCCACGTCACGCCGGACGTCGCCGTCACGCTCGACGGCGAACCGCTGGGCGACGCCGGTCCCCGCTACTTCATGCTGCACAAGCCGCAAGGCGTGATCAGCGCGACCCACGACGGCGAGCACATGACGGTGCTCAACCTGCTCGACGAGCCGCACGTGGAGAAACTGCACATCGCCGGACGCCTCGACATCGACACCACCGGGCTGGTGCTGATCACCGACGACGGCGCCTGGTCGCACCGCATCACCCACCCGGGGCGCGGCTGCCGCAAGGTCTACCGCGTGTGGGTGGAACGCGACATCGACCCGGCGCTCATCGACGTGTTCGCCAAGGGCGTCATGCTGCACAACGAGAAGCACCCGACGCTGCCGGCCGAACTGGTGCTGCTCGGTGGCAACGAGTGCCTGCTGGTACTGCAGGAAGGCCGCCACCACCAGGTGAAGCGCATGTTCGCCTCGGTGGACAACCGCGTGACCCGACTGCACCGCGAGCGCATCGGCGACATCGTGCTCGACCCGGAACTGGAGCCCGGCGAATACCGCCCGCTCACCCCCGAGGAAATCGCCTCGGTCCGCTGAACCTCACCCGCAAACCGTCACCACCGAGTACCCCGGCAACTCCGGGCGCACGCTCACGAAGCCGTCGGGCACCGCGATGCGCGCCACCAGCTCCAGTTCGCTCTCGGTGTAGAACTTGCGCAGCGTGATCAGCGAATCGTGGATGTAATCGCGCGAACGCAGCAGCACGCCCGCCATCGGCACGATGCCGAACAGCGCCAGCGAGCGGCGCCCGTCGATGCCGACGAAACCCACTGCCGCGGTGCGCGCCGACCGGGCCATCACCAGGGCGAGTTGTCCCGGCGTGAAATGATGCAGGCTCTGCGCCATGAACACGATGTCGTAGCTGCCCGGCTCCAGGCCCGACTGGTCGAAGGCATCGAGCTCGATGAAACGCACCGCCACCCCACGCGCATCGGCCTTGCGCCGTGCCGCCGCCACGTGTTCGGCCACGTAGTCCGAGCCGGTGACTTCCACGGCAATGCCGCTCTTCGCCGCCAGCTCCGCGAGCGCAAAGGCAAACTCCCCCGATCCGCTGGCCAGTTCCAGTACCCGCACCGGGCCGCGCCGGCCCGCTGCCGCCGAGCGCAACAGCGGCGCCAGCACCGAGAAGAAGCGGCGATAAGCCAGCACGCCCTGGTTGAAGCGATGCAGCACCTGCACGATGGCCTGCTTGCGCTCGGCGGGGAAATCCGGGTCGTCGAGGTGTTCCGGGTCACTGGTGCGCAACCACTCGTCCAGCGCGACCACCGCCTCGCTCAGGCGCCCGTGGTCAGCGGCATGTTCGCTGCGCAGGCGGCGCAACTCGTCAACCGCCTCGTCGGCCATCCGCTCCAGCTGCGCGGCTTCGGTCCACCCTGCGCGCTCACGCAGAGCGCGCGGCAACAGCAGCCGGTCCAGATCCGCGTGCTGCAGCAGGTTGTCGTTGTAAACCACGAGGTTGACCGCCGACAGCACGCCAACGGCGCGCGGCAACCGGGCCAGCAACATCCCGCTCACTCCCAGGGGCAGCCTGGCCATGCAATCACTCCTCCGGATGGTCGACGGCCACCAGCGCGGCAATTTCCGCCGGCAGCGGCAGCAACGGCCCGGGCGTTTCCGCCGCGTGCATGCGCGCGATGCGCTCGTCGGTGGCAGGGTGCGTGCTCATGAACTCCGGCGGCTCGTGGCCAGCCGCCGCCCGTTCGAGCACGCGGAACAGATCGGCAGCACCCGCGGTGTAGCCGTACCAGCGCTCGAGGGTGCGCAGCGCCTCCTCGTCGGCGGCACGTTCCTGGTCGCGATTGAACGTGAGCGTGGTGAGCAGGCCGGCGTTGCCCAGCTGGTTGGCCACCACGCCGCCGTCACCGAAACCGGACAGCGCGCCCAGCGCCGCCATCACCGCCACGCCACGACCCAGTGCCACCACCGGGTCACGGTGCTTCACGTGCGCGACCTCGTGCGCCAGCACCGTCACCAGTGCGTTCTCGTGGGGCATGTCGGCAAGAATGCCGCGGGTGACGAACAGGTGGCCGCCCAGCGTCGCAAAGGCGTTCACCTCGCTGCCATCCACCAGGTGCACTACCGGCGACATTCCCGCTGGCAGCTCCTGCAAGGTGGCGATGCGATCGACCATGGCCTGCAGGCGTTGCTGCGCGGCCAGCTCGTCGGCCGACAGCGCCGACGCCGGCAGCTGCTCCGCCAGGCCAGCCGCCCAGGCCTGCTCGGTCGCGAAGGGAATCTTCGTGGCCAGCCAGCCGGCCGCGGCGGCCAGCGTGAACACCGCCACCACCACGATGGCCAGCGCCCCGAGCAGCAACACCGCCAGCTCCTTCAGCGGATGGTCCTGGGAATAGTTGGCGCCCTCGGGAATCTGCGGGTTCTCGTAGCGCATGGGGCAACCGTCAGCCGCGCTGCCGCGGCACGATGGCGGTACCGTAGGCCATCACCTCGACGGAACCGGTGGCATTGGCCGCCTCGCCGGAAATCGACGACGTCTCGATCTTCACGTTGACGATCATGGTGGCGCCCAGCTCCGCGGCCTCCTGCTTCATGCGCAGCAAGGCTTCGCGGCGGGCACGATCCATCAGCGTCTCGTAACTGGTGACACGGCCGCCGAACAGGTTGCGCAGCCCGGCCACGAAACTCTTGAAGTAATCGAACGCCACCACGCAGCTGCCCACCACCAGCGTGCACTCGACGGCGCCGGGCTGCGGCGGCGGCAGGCGCTCGCTGAACACCAGCAACTCGCGCATGGCCTGCTCACGCTCCTGGATGGAACGGAAATGCTTGCGCTCGTTGTAGCGGCCGAAAACGTACCCCGCGGACAGCAGCGCGAGGAAGACGACCAGGTCGACGTTCATGCCTGCGGCGCCGGCTCGTCGAGCACCACTGCGGTCCCGTACACGAACAACTCGGCCGCGCCGACCGTGATCGACGAGGTGGCGAAGCGCACGTTGATCACCGCGTTGGCACCGATGGCCTTGGCCTGCGCGATCATCCGCTGCATGGCTTCCTCGCGCGCTTCCTGCATCAGCTCCGTGTAGGCCTTCAGCTCGCCGCCGAAGATGTTCTTGAAGCCGGCCATGATGTCCTTGCCGGCGTGCTTGGCGCGCACGGTGCTGCCGGTGACCATGCCGAGGTGGCGCAGCACGCGGCGGCCGGGAATGATCTCGATGTTGGTTACGATCACGTGTGTCTCCCAGTGAATGCTTGCGGGCGGGCAAGCCGCGTGCCCGCGCAACTCAGCGTACGGTGAGTTCGAGGCCGGCCTCGCGGTTGCCCTCGATGAGCGCCGGCAAGCCGAATGCGGCTACCGGCCCGAGCGCGCCGCTGCCCAGCACCTTGCCGGCCAGCGCCTGGCCGGCGCCCCAGGCGAGCATGCCGGCGGTATAGGTATAGCCGTTCACCCCGCGCAACTCGGCGGTGGCCAGCGCCTCGCCGGCGGCGTCGTAAGCGACCGCGATGATGTGCGAACCCGACGCCGCACGCTGCGCCTCGTCCGGGCCACCGCCACTGGAACCGACGCGCGCGGCAGCCCAGCCCAGCGCGCGCTGGTACAGCGGTACGCGCAGCAACAGCGATTGCGCGTGCGACAACCCGCTCATCACCGGCGAGAACATGCCGAACCAGCCGAGGTAGACGTTCACGTCCTTGAGCTGCGGATACGATGCCGGCAGCGCCACGCACTCGGAGCCGGGCACCGAGATGGCCGCCACGTCGCGCCCGTCGAGCTCGAACTTGCGCGTGCGCAGTCCACCGAGGCCCGGCTGGCGCGCCCCCTCGTTGAAGAACAATCCCGGCTCCAGCATCGCGCCGAGCAGCGAGGCACGCGTACCCTGGCTCATGCCGAAGCCCTTGCCGTCGCTGACGAAATAGCCGATGTCGACCCGCACCGCCTTGCGCCCGGCCTTTTGCAGCGCGGCCGCCGCCGCGGTGTTGCCCGGCACGTAGTCGTAGCCGAACGCCGACACGAAGGCCTTGCCGGTGGCGCGCACCCGGGCGTCGTAATCCTCGAACACCTGGCGGATGAAGGCCGGCTCACCGGTGGAATCCAGGTAGTGCGCCTTGCCGGCCAGCGCGGCGTCGAGGGCCGGCTTGCCGTAGCGGGCGAACGGGCCGACGGTGGAGACGAGCACGTCGCCGGTGCGGACGATCTTGCGCACCGAGACCGGATCGGCCACGTCGGCAACACGCACCGACAGGCCACCCAGTTCCCGGGCCAGCGCCTTCAGGGCATCGCGGTTACGGCCAGCCAGTACCGGCGCCAGGCCACGGTCAACCATGGCACGCGCGGCGAGCCGCCCGGTGTAGCCGGTGGCCCCGAACAGGACGATCTCGGTCATCTGGAAAATTTCCCGGTCACAGCAAAACAGGGCGGAAAACCCGCGGCTTGCATGCACTGTCGGCGTGCATTCCCTGCAAGGTAGCGAACGCTGGCAGTGCGGGCAAGGGGCTGCTATAACCCGGCCTCGTCGCCCAGCCTCGTTGCCAGCCTCCCGGAGTACCCATGGCCGCACTGCCCCGCCTCGACCTGACCGTCCATCGCAGTCGAATCCCCGCCAACCTCGGCTCGGTGACCACCCGCGATGCCAGCCGCGAAGTGCGCGCCGACGATCTCGGCCTGGCAAGCGACGCGGCCGAGCGCATCTGGGCACGCACCGAGGCGCTCTACCGCACCGGCACCAGCCCGGGCATCTCGTTGTGCGTGCGTTACCGCGGCCAGGTTGTGCTCAACCGCGCCATCGGCCATGCGCGCGGCAATGGCCCGCAGGACAGCGACTACAGCGAGAAGGAACTGCTCACCCCCGACACCCCGGTCTGCCTGTTCTCTGCATCGAAGGCGGTCACCGCCATGCTGGTGCACTGGCTGGCGCAGGAAGGCAGGCTCAACTTGCTCGACCCGGTCGCGCACTACATCCCCGAGTTCGCCGCCAACGGCAAGCGCAACGTCACCATCCAGCACCTGCTGTCGCACCGCGGTGGCGTGCCGCGCCTGGAAGGCGACGTCGATCCGGCGTTGCTGTTCGACCACGCGGCGGTGATGGACATGCTGTGCAACGCACAACCGGTATCACCGGGCGGGCGTCGCCAGGCCTACCATGCGATCACCGCCGGCTTCATCCTCGCCGAACTGGTTGAACGCGTGGAAGGCCGCAGCGTGCGCGACGTCCTCGACGACGTGATCTGCAAACCGCTGGGCATGCGCTACTTCAATTTCGGCGTGCGCCCGTCCGATCGCGACAAGGTGGCGCTGAACTACCTCACCGGCATGAAGCCGATGTTCCCGCTCGACCGCTACATGAAGCACGTGCTGGGCGGCTCATTCGAAACGGCGATCGAGGTATCCAACGACCCGCGCTGGCTGGACGCGGTGATTCCCGCCGGCAACATGTACGCCACCGCCGAGGAAGCCTGCCGCTTCTTCGAACTGCTGCGTCAGGGCGGATCGCTGGACGGAACACAAATCTTCGACCCGCTCACCGTGCACCGCGCGGTGGTCGAGTGCGGCAAGCCGGAAATCGACGCCACGCTGATGATGCCGATGCGCTACAGCATGGGCATGATGCTGGGCAGCCGGCCGTTCGGCCTGATGGGTCCGTCCACCGAGCAGGCGTTCGGCCACCTGGGCTTCGTCAGCGTGATTGCCTGGGCCGATCCGGAACGTGAACTGTCGGCGGCGCTGCTCACCAATGGCAAGACGCTGATCGGCAACCACTTCGTCCCCTGGTACCAGGTGCTTTCCGAGATCGCCCGCCAGTTCCCGCAAACGTCCCTGCACAAGTAGAGAGGGACCACGCTCCGCCCCGCTCTTCGTAGAGAGGGGGCCATGCCCCCGACTGCTTGAAGAGCAACTGTATCGGGGGCATGGCCCCCTCTCTACACAGGCACAAACATCAGCGCTGGATATAGCCGCCCGGGTTCTTCAGCGGCACCGGCGCCGGCTTGAAAACGTCCTTGAGGAACGCATCGAGTTCCGCCCAGGAGGCCTGGTCCGCGGCGGCGTTGTAGGCCACCGGCATGTTGAACTGCTTCGCGAACTGGTCGGCGGCCGGGTTGGTGAAACTGTGCTTCGCGCCCGGGTAGTTGATCACCCGGAAGTCGGCCCTGGCCGCCTTCATCTCGTCCTCGAACTTCGCCACCGCCTCGGCCGGCACCATGCTGTCGTCGGCACCGTTGAGCACCAGCACCTTCGCGGTGACGCTGCCCGGCAGCGGCGTCATCCAGCCACCCAGCGCACCGTGGAAACTGGCCACGCCCTTGAGGTCGGTGCCGGCGCGCGCCATGTTGAGCACCACCGCGCCACCAAAGCAGTAACCGATGGCGGCGATATTCTGCGCATCCACGTGCTCGTTGGCGCGCAACAGCGCCAGGCCGGCGTTGAAACGCTCGGCGGCCTGCACCTTGTCCTTCGTGGCTTCGCTCATGAACGCCATGGCGTTGTCCGGGTGGCTGGCGGTCTTGCCGTCACCGTACATGTCCACCGCCAGCGCCACGTAGCCCATCTCCGCCAGTTGCTTCGCGCGCGCGCGCACGTAGTCGTTGTGGCCCCACCATTCGTGCACGACGATGACCGCCGGGCGCTTTCCTTTGGCGTCGCCGCCCCAGGCCAGGAAGCCCTTCATCTGCACGCCGCCGCCGGCGTAGGTCACTTCCTTCGTTTCCACCGCGGCCAGCGTGGCCACCGAGAACAGGCCCGCCAGCAGTGCAACCAGGATACGCATCTCACACCTCCTTGATCGACGTTGTACGCCGTTACCCTACCCCACAAACGAAAACCGGGCGACTGGCGCCCGGTTCGTTGTTCCTCAGCCTTTCATGTTGCCGAGGATGGCGTCCTTCACCGCCCCCAGCTTTGCATCGATGGTGAGCATCACCGCGTCCTGGCACTGGGCGATGGCCGTGTCCGGGTCCTTCAGGCCGTTGCCGGTGAGCGTGCACACGATGGTGGAACCTTCCGGGATCTTGCCGTTCTGCACGTCGCGGATGGCGCCGCCCAGCGAGGCCGCCGAGGCCGGCTCGCAGAACACGCCCTCGCTCATCGCCAGCAGGCGCTGCGCCTTGAGGATGTCGGCGTCGGTCAGCTCGTCGAACCAGCCGCCGGACTCCTCCTTCACCTTCCAGGCCTGCGCCCAGCTCTGCGGGTTGCCGATGCGGATGGCGGTGGCGACCGTTTCCGGGTTGGACACCGGCGCGCCGCGCATGAACGGCGCCGAACCGGCGGCCTGGTAGCCGACCATTTTCGGGCGGTTGCCCACGATCGGGCCGCCGGCGTAACGGCAGTTGCCGCCGCAGAACGCGCACGACTCGGTGACCTTGTGGCCGCTCGGGGTCGAGTATTCGCAGTAACCGATCCAGTGCGCGGTGATGTTGCCGGCGTTGCCGACCGGCAGGCAGTGGTAATCCGGCGCGCGGCCGAGTTCTTCCACGATCTCGAAGGCCGCCGTCTTCTGGCCCTGCAGGCGGTACGGGTTCACCGAGTTCACGATGGTGACCGGCGCTTCGCCCGCCACCTGTTTCACCAGCTCCATGCCGTCGTCGAAGTTGCCGCGGATCTGGATGGTGATGGCGCCGTACATCATCGCTTGCGCCAGCTTGCCCATGGCGATCTTGCCTTCCGGGATCAGCACGAACGCCTTGATGCCGGCGCGCGCGGCGTAGGCGGCCGCGGCTGCCGAGGTGTTACCGGTGGAGGCGCAAATGATGGCGTTGCTGCCCTCTTCCACGGCCTTGGTCACCGCCATGGTCATGCCGCGGTCCTTGAACGAACCGGTCGGGTTCAGGCCCTCGTACTTCACGTAGATGTCGACGTTCTTGCCGATCAGCTTCGGGATGTTCTTCAGGCGGATCAGCGGCGTGTTGCCTTCGCCCAGCGAGATGATGCGGGTGTCGTCGCTGACCGGCAGGCGGTCACGGTAGCGGTTGATGAGGCCGGTGTAGCGATCGCGGAAAGCCATGGGGGTGCTCCTGTCGGGGGCGTGCCCCCAGTTCTGCAAAAAAGTCGGGGGCATGGCCCCCTCACTACGAAGCGCGGGTCGGGGGCATGGCCCCCTCGTTACAAAAAATCCGTCAGTGATCGAGCGACTCGAGGCGGATGCGCATGATCTCGTCGTCGATTTCCGGCAGGGCGCGCATGCGCGCCAGCGCGGCGTTCATTTTCTTTTCCAGCACCGGGCGGGTGAGGATGATCACCGGCACGCGGTCGCGGTCGCCCACCGGCTTCTGCAGGATCGCCTCGATGGAAATACCCGCCTCGCTGAGGATGCGCGTGACCTCGGCCAGCACGCCAGCCTTGTCGGTGGCCATCAGGCGCAGGTAATAGGCGGTTTCCACGCCGTCGATCGGCAGCACCGGCACGTCGGAAAGCTGGTCGGCCTGGAAGGCCAGGTGCGGGATGCGGTTGGCCGCGTCGAGCACGATATTGCGCGCGGTATCGATGATGTCGGCCACCACCGCCGAGGCCGTCGGCTCGGAACCGGCGCCGCGGCCGTAATACAGCGTGGAACCGACCGCGTCGCCGTGCACCATCACTGCGTTCATCACGCCGTTGACGTTGGCGATCAGGCGTTCCTCGGGGATCAGTGTCGGGTGCACGCGCAACTCGATGCCGGCCGGCACGCGACGGGCGATGCCCAGCAGCTTGATGCGGTAGCCCAGCGCCTCCGCATAGGCGACGTCGTCGGCGGTGAGTTGCGAGATGCCCTCGGTATACACCTTGTCGAACTGCAGCGGAATGCCGAACGCCACCGACGCCAGGATGGTCAGCTTGTGCGCGGCATCGATGCCCTCGATGTCGAAGGTCGGGTCGGCTTCCGCGTAACCCAGCTGCTGCGCCTCGGCGAGCACGTCGGCGAAGGAACGGCCCTTCTCGCGCATCTCGGTGAGGATGAAATTGCTGGTGCCGTTGATGATGCCGGCAAGCCAGTTGATGTTGTTGGCGGACAGGCCTTCGCGGATCGACTTGATGATCGGCACGCCGCCGGCCACCGCCGCCTCGAAGTCCACGTCCACGTCCTTCTCGGTGGCCGCGGCGAAGATCTCGTTGCCGTGCAGGGCGATGAGCGCCTTGTTGGCGGTGATCACGTGCTTGCCGTTGGCGATGGCGCGCAGCACCAGTTCGCGCGCCAGCGTGGTGCCGCCGATGAGCTCGACGACGATGTCCACTTCCGGATCGTCGACCACGGCCATGAGGTCGCGCGACACCTTCACCTTCGACGTGTCGCAGCGCGGGTTGTCGCGGCGGGCACCGACATGCACCACCTCGATGGCCACGCCGGCCCGGCGGGCAATTTCGCCGGCATTGCGGGTGAGCACGTTGAAGGTGCCGCTGCCGACCGTACCGAGGCCGACGATACCCACCTTCACCCTGGAATCCGACATCGCAAAACCCCTGCCTGACGGCACGCGCCCGGCGGGCGCGTGCGCTCGAAAGGCCGCCACAATACTGACGCCCCCCGCGGGCGTCAACGCGGGGGGTGGGGCTGGAAAAACAGCGGGTTAGCGCTTGGCCGGTTGCCCCGGGAGCACCTGCGGGAGCAACTCGGCAGCCGGCACGTAACCACCGACCTGTTCACCGGCGGCGGTGAACACCGCCGGGGTACCGCGCACCCCGAGGGCAACGCCCAGCTTGTACTGGGCAGCCACCGGCGACTGGCAAAGGGCTGCCGCCGCCGGCAGCGCCATGCCGCGCTTGCTGTCGGTCATGGCCTTTTTCGGGTCCGCCGCGCACCACACCGCGTTCATCTTGCGGGCGGTGTCTCCGGAAGCGCCGGCACGCGGGAAGGCCAGGTAGTGCACCGTCACGCCGGCGGCGTTCAGCTGCGGCACCTCCTGGTGCATGCGGCGGCAGTAGCCGCAATCAACGTCCGTGAACACGTACAGCGCCACCTTCTCCTTGCCCTTGGCGGCGAAGGTGATCATCTGGTCGTCCGGCACCCTGGCCAGCGCGTCGCGATGCTTGGCGGCACGCTTCTGCTCGGTGAGGTTGGTCAGGCCCTTGCCGGGCGCCACCTGGAACAGGTCGCCGCTGACCAGGTAACTGCCGTCGGCGCTGACAAAGGCGGTTTCCGCGCCGTCGAGCAGCACCTCGTACAGACCGGGGACCGGCGTGGGCGTCACCGCGGTGATCTCGGTGCCCTTCATGGTCGCGGCCAGCTTGGCCCGGATGGTGGCCTCGGCCTTGCCCGGTGCATCGTTGGCAGCGGCAAGGGTAGCGCTCAGGCCGAGCAGGATGGCAGACAGCAGGCGGATCATCACAGGACTCCATGGTTCGGGGTAGGTCTTGGAACAGCCACGCGCGCCCGGGTTCCCGTCAACCGCGCGGATGGTGGCGCGCGTGCAGGTCCTTGAGGCGCGCACGCGCCACGTGCGTGTAGATCTGCGTGGTCGACAGGTCGCTGTGCCCCAGCAGCATCTGCACCACGCGCAGGTCCGCGCCGTGGTTCAGCAGGTGGGTGGCGAAGGCATGCCGCAACGTGTGCGGAGACAGTGTACGGGAGATGCCGGCCTGCATCGCCAGTTGCTTGAGGCGGTACCAGAACGCCTGGCGGGTGAGCGGCTCGCCATGGCGACCGGGGAACACCGCGTCCGACACGGCATTGCCCAGCAACAGCGGCCGGCCCTCGACCAGGTAGCGTTCCAGCCAGGCCACCGCCTCCTCGCCCAGCGGCACCAGCCGTTCCTTGCTGCCCTTGCCCGTTACGCGCACCACGCCCTGGCGCAGGCCGAGCTGGCCGAGCGTCAGCGTCACCAGCTCGGTGACGCGCAGGCCGCTGGCATACAGGACCTCCAGCATGGCGCGGTCACGCAGTCCGGTCGTGGTCTCAACGTCAGGCGCCGCCAGCAGGCGGTCGACGTCCTCCTCGGTGATGGCCTTGGGCAGCGGTCGCCCCAGCTTCGGTGCGTCCACGCGCAGGGTGGGGTCCTCGCCGACCAGGCCCTCGCGCAACTGGTGGCGGTAGAAGCCGCGCAGGCAGGACAGGATGCGGGCGGCCGAGCGCGCGCGGGTCCCGGCGCGCAGGCGATGCTCCAGGTAGTCGAGCACGTCGAGGCGGGTGGCTTCCCGCAGGTTGCCACCGCGTGCCGCGAGCCAGCCGGCGAACAACTGCAAGTCGCTGCGATAGGAGGCCAGGGTGTTGCCGCTGAGCCCCTTTTCCATCCAGGCTGCATCCAGCCACACATCGATGGCCGCGCCGTCAGCGGCGGCCAGCGGCAGGCTGGCGGAAGTCTGTTCGGCAAGGTCGCGGGGCATGGGCAATGTCTGAAACCGACCGGCGGTGGGCCCAGTATGCCGCCCGGCCATTTTCCGCGCGACCCTGCGGCTCCATACTCGCCGCCTGGACGAAAAAGCAGCGGTACAGGGATGAGTCACTGGTTTTTCTCGATCATGGCCCTCATCGGCTCCCAGCGCGACGGCTCGCTGGCGCGGCGCGCCGCGTTCGTGGGCTGGATGAGCGCGCCGATGTATTTCCTGCTCGGCCTGTGGGCGCTGGGCGGCTGGCTGCTGGCCGAGCACGACGCGCGCCTCGACGGCCGCGTGCTCGGCTACGCCACGGTCTACGCATTCACGCTGTTCCTGTTGTGGGTGGCGGTGGCGCTGCGCGGCCTGTACCTGGACAGCACCCGGCGCCCGGACCGGCTGTACACGCAGGTCGTGCTGTGGGGATATGCCATCACCGCGGCCATCACCTGCTACCTGGTCGGCACGATGAACATCGTCTCCGGCCTGATCATGATGGGCGCGCCGCTGATCGGCATGATGCTGTTCCCGGTGCGCCAGGTGCTGGTGGTCTTCGGCAGCAGCATCGTCGTCGTGCTGCTGATGAGCGTGGCCAGCGCGGCGGGTTACCTGCCCTACGCGCCCATTCTCAATTCCGGGCTGCTGGTCGATACCCGCCCGGGCTTCTACTACGCGCTGAGCGGCATTGCCGGTGCCGGCTTCTACGTTGCCTACGAAGTACTGATCATGATGGCGCTGGTGTCGGCCTGGCACTACCGGGAGGCCGGCGTGCGCGCCCTGTCGATCACCGACACGCTGACCGGCGTCGCCAACCGCCGGCACATCATCGACGAACTGGAGCGGCAACTGGCCATCCACGAGCGCAGCAACGAGCGCATCGCGGTGATCATGGTCGACATCGACCACTTCAAGCAGATCAACGACGCGCATGGCCACATTGCCGGCGACCGCGCGCTCACGGCGGCCGCCGAAGCGCTGCGCGCCTGCCTGCGCGGCAGCGACCTCATCGGCCGCTACGGCGGCGAGGAGTTCCTCATCCTGCTGCCGGGCGCCAGCCTGGCCGATGCGCACGACGTCGCGGAGCGCTGCCGGCAAGCCGTGGCAGCCACCGGCGTGGAAGCCAACGGCGTGCGGGTCACCCTCACCGCCAGCCTCGGCGTCACCTCGCGGCCGGCCACCGAGGTGCGTGACGTCGACCAGTTGATCCACATCGCCGACGAGGCCATGTACCAGGCCAAGCAGGGCGGCCGCAATCGCGTGGTCACGGCCTGACCCACCCGCGGCCGGCGGATATCGGGGGCATGCCCCCTCTCGACAGGAAGAGCGCATATGAAAACGGCCGCGTAAGCGGCCGTTTTCGTTGCAGCGAGGCGAAGCGGCGATCAGGCGCCGAGCTTCTCCTTGATGCGCGCGGACTTGCCGCTGCGCTGGCGCAGGTAGTACAGCTTGGCGCGACGGACGTCGCCGCGACGCTCTACCGACACGCTGGCGATGATCGGGCTGTGCGACTGGAACACGCGCTCGACGCCCACGCCGTGGCTGATCTTGCGCACGGTGAACGAGCTGTTCAGGCCACGGTTCTTGATGGCAATGACCACGCCCTGGAACGCCTGGACGCGCTCACGGTCGCCTTCCTTCACCTTGACGTTCACCGTGACGGTGTCACCGGCGCCGAATGCCGGCAGGTCGCTACGCAGCTGGGCGTTTTCGACAGCCTGGATGATCTTGTTGCTACCGCTCATGGCTCACTCCGCTTTGCATCAAGCCCGCCGATATACTCGTCGAGCAACTGTTGTTCATTCTTCGCCAACCCCTTCGCGCTCCTCTGCGCGAACAGGTCGGGCCTGCGCTGCCAGGTCCGTCCCAGCGCCTGCATCAGGCGCCAGCGGCGGATGGCCGCATGGTTGCCGCTCATCAGCACCGGTGGCACCCCGCGCCCCTCGAAGTTCTCGGGTCGCGTGTAGTGCGGGCAGTCGAGCAGCCCTTCGAACTCGCCGGAGAAGGAATCCTGCTTCGCCGAGTCCGCGTCACCCAGTGCGCCCGGCAGCAACCGGGTCACCGCGTCGATCACCACCATGGCTGCCAGCTCACCACCGGACAGCACGTAGTCGCCTATCGACAATTCCTCATCCACGTACGCCTCGATGAAGCGCTCGTCGATGCCTTCGTAACGGCCGGCGATCAACACCAGGCCTTCTTCCATCGCCAGTTCCTGCGCGCGCTGCTGCGTCAGCACGGGACCTTGCGGCGACATGTAGAGAACACGCGGGCGCTTGCCCGTGACCTTCTCCACCGCCTCGCGCGCCGCGATGGTCGCATCGCGCAAGGGTTCGATCTTCATCACCATCCCGGGGCCACCGCCGAAAGGGCGATCGTCCACGGTCTTGTGCACGTCGCGGGTGAAATCACGCGGATTCACCCCCTCGACACGCAGCAGGCCGTTGTTCACGGCCCGGGTGACGATGCCGTGGCCGGTAACGGCCTCGATCATCGTCGGGAACAGCGTGACCACCGCGATGTGCACGGGCCTTGCCTCCTCGCGGCGCGTCAGTAATCCACGCCCCAGTCGACGGTGATGCGCTTGCCGTCGGGATCGACGCCCTGCACCACCTGCCCCAGCACCCACGGCACCAGCCGCTCTGCCTCATCGACACTGCCTTCGCAGGGCTTCACGACGATGACGTCGTTGGCGCCCGTTTCCAGCAGGTGGTCGACCACCCCAAGCAAGACCCCCTCGGTGTTCACGACCTGAAGGCCGATGAGGTCACGCCAGTAATACTCGCCTTCCTCCGGCTCGGGCAGGCAGGCCTGCTCGATGCCGAGTTCGATGCCGGCCAGGGCTTCCGCCGCGTTCCGGTCATCGATGCCGCGCAGCCGGGCGATGATGCCCTTGCCTTGCGACTGTCCCTCGAGGACCTCCACCTGTTCCCACCGGCCGTTGCGCCAGAGGTACCAGGGCAGGTAATCGAGGATGTTCTCGCGCGGGGAGGTGTCACTGTGGACCTTGACCCACCCCTTGATCCCGAAGGCAGCGCTGATGCGACCAGCCTTCAGGATGCGCTCGCTGCCCGAGGGCAACGCGATCAGCCCTGCTTGGCCGCCTGGGCGACCAGGTCGGCAACGCGCGGCGACGGCTGGGCGCCATTGGCGAGCCAGTAGTCGTAGCGGGCCTGGTCGATTTCCAGGCGCTTCTCGCCGCCGGCGGCGATCGGGTTGAAGTAACCGATGCGCTCGACGAAACGGCCGGTGGCCGCTGCACGGCGGTCGGCTACGACCAGGTTGTAGAACGGACGCTTCTTGGCGCCGCCGCGAGCCAGACGAATCACTACCATTGGTCTATACCCTGATTCTTTTCAAAACAGCTATCGCCGCACCGCCACCGGCCAGGGGCCAGGGGGGCGAGAGGGCGCGCAGTATACGCAGGGCGGTTTGGCATTAAAAGCCCTGCACCGAATTTTCCTCGCCGGAGGGCCGACGAACGGTCAGCCCGCTCCCCGCCGGGGTCAACGCCGGGGCGGCATTCCCGGCGGCGGCAGCCCGCCCGGGGGCATGCCACCCGGGCCCTTGCCGCCCAGCGCGCCGCCAAGGGCGCGCGCCATCTTCTGCATGCCGCCCTTGCTGGCCATCTGCTTCATCATCTTGGACATCATCTTCTGCTGCTTGAGCAGGCGGTTGAGGTCCTGGATCTCCTGGCCGGCGCCCTTGGCGATGCGCATCTTGCGACGCCCGGAAATCAGGTCCGGGTCGCGGCGCTCTTCCGGCGTCATCGACTGGATCAGCGCCTCCATGCGCTTGATCGACTTGTCGTGCACCGCATCCTGCGCGGCCTTGGCCATCTGGCCCATGCCGGGCAGTTTGTCGAGCAGGCCGGCCATGCCGCCCATCGAGCGCATCTGCTGGAACTGGTCGAGCATGTCCTCGAAGTCGAAGCCCTTGCCCTTCTTCAGCTTCTTGGCGAGTTTCTCCGCCTTGGCCTTGTCGAGCTTGCGCTCGGCTTCCTCGACCAGCGACAGGATGTCGCCCATGCCGAGAATGCGCTGCGCGACGCGGTCCGGGTGGAACGGCTCGAGCGCCTCGGTCTTCTCGCCCATGCCGAGGAACTTGATCGGCTTGCCGGTGAGCTGGCGCACCGACAGCGCGGCGCCGCCGCGCGCGTCGCCGTCGGCCTTGGTGAGGATCACGCCGGTCAGCGGCAGCGCCTCGTTGAAGGCGCGCGCGGTGTTGGCCGCGTCCTGGCCGGTCATGGCGTCGACCACGAACAGCGTTTCGTGCGGCTTGATGGCGGCGTGCAGCGCACGGATCTCCGCCATCATTTCCTCGTCGATGGCCAGGCGACCGGCGGTGTCGACAATGAGCACGTCCGCGACCTGGCGGCGCGCTTCGCCGATGGCATCGTTGACGATGTCCACCGGCTTGCGCGCGGCGTCGCTGGGCACGAAGCCCACGCCCACGTCCTTCGCCAGCGTTTCCAGCTGCTTGATGGCGGCCGGGCGGTAAACGTCGGCGGACACCACCAGCACCTTCTTCTTCTGGCGCTCCTTGAGGAAGCGCGCCAGCTTGGCGACGGTGGTGGTCTTGCCCGCACCCTGCAGGCCGGCCATGAGGATGATCGCCGGCGGCACGACGTTGAGCTTGAGGTCCTCGTTGGCCGCGCCCATCACCGCGGTGAGTTCGTCGTAGACGATCTTCACGAAGGCCTGGCCGGGGTTGATGCTGGCCAGCACTTCCTGGCCGAGGGCCTTGGTCTTGACCTGGTCGACGAACTCCTTGACCACCGGCAGGGCCACGTCGGCCTCCAGCAGCGCCATGCGCACTTCGCGCAAGGAGTCCTTGATGTTGTCCTCGGTCAGGCGCCCCTGCCCGGTAAGGTTGCGCAGGCTCTGCCCAAGGCGCTCGGATAGGCTTTCGAACATGGTGGCTCCGGAACAGGTACGCTATGACCGCGGGTCGGGCATTATACTGATCTGCAACGGACCCCGGACATGACCCTGCTGATCGTCTTCCTCGCCAGCGCCCTTTACCTGGTCGCCACCGCGCACATCGCGCGGCAGGTGCGCTCCGGGCATCCCGGCAACCGGGCCTTCTTCCTGTACGCCGGCTTCGCCGCGGTGGTCCTGCACGGGACCCATGCCGGGCTGACCCTCTTCACGCCCGACGGCATCGAGCTGGGCCTGTTTTCCGCCGGCTCGCTGGTGGGCCTGCTGGTGGCGCTGATCGCCATCATCACCAGCCTGTTCCGCCCGGTGGCCGCGGTGTCGGTGGGCGCCTACCCCATCGCCTGCGTGCTGCTGGTGCTGTCGGCGCTGCTGCACGACCGTTACGCACCGCGCCACTTCTCCACCGGCGTCGGCGCACACATCGTGCTGTCGTTGCTGGCCTACGCGGTGCTGGCGATGGCCACCGTGCACGCCGTGCTGCTGGCCATCCAGAACCGGCGTTTCCGCGAACACCGCGTGGCCGGCATGCTGCGCACGCTGCCCCCGATCCAGACCATGGAAGCGATCCTGTTCGAGCAGGTCGCCATCGGCTTCGTGCTGCTGACGCTGGCGCTGCTGGCCGGCCTGCTGTACGTCGATGACTTCTTCGCCCAGCACCTGGTGCACAAGACCGTGCTTTCCATTGCCGGCTGGGCGGCACTGGGCGCGCTGCTGGTGGGTCACCGCGTGGCGGGCTGGCGCGGCCGCACCGCGGTACGCTGGACGGTGGCGGCCTTCGTGCTGCTGGTGGTCGCCTTCTTCGGCAGCAAGTTCGTGCTCGAACTGGTGCTGCAGCGCGGCTGACGTGGACGAACTGCCGCTATCCACCGGCACGCTGCTCGGCGCGCTGGCCATCCTGCTGGTGCTGTCGGCGCTGTTCTCCGCCACGGAGACCGGCATGATGGCACTCAACCGCTACCGGCTGCGCCACCTCGCCAACAGCGGCCATCGCAGCGCGCGCCGCGCCCAGCAACTGCTGGCACGCCCGGACCGGCTGATCGGCGTCATCCTGATCGGCAACAACCTGGTGAACGTCGGCGCCACGTTCATCTTCTCGCTGCTGGTCACCCATCACTTCGGCGAATCACCCACGGTGCTCATCGCCGCACCGGTGGCCTTCACCGTGGCGCTGATCCTGTTCAGCGAAGTCACGCCCAAGACCTTCGCGGTGAGCCGCCCGGAGCACGTGGCCTTCCCCATGGCGTGGGTGCTGAAGCCGCTGCTCAGGGTGTTGTCGCCGCTGGTCTGGCTGACCAATGCCTTCAGCAACAACCTGCTGCGGCTGTTCGGCATCAATGCGGCTTCCGACGCCGGCCGGCCGCAACAGCTGTCGCCGGAAGAGTTGCGCACGGTGGTGCACGAGGCCAGCGGCCTGATCCCCGAAACCCACCAGAAGATGCTGCTGAACATCCTCGACCTGGAGGAAATCACCGTCGAGGACATCATGGTGCCGCGCAACGAGATCGCCGGCATCGACCTGGACGACGACCTCGACAGGATCGTGGAACAGTTGCGTCGCTCGCAGCACACGCGGCTGGCCGTGTGGAAGGGCGACATCAACAACCTGCTGGGCATCCTGCACCTGCGCAAGACCAACGCGCTGCTGATGCAGAAGGACATCACCAAGGCCGCCATCCTGGCCATTGCCGCCGAGCCCTACTTCGTGCCCGAGGGCACGCCGCTGCATACGCAGCTGCTCAACTTCCGCCAGGTGCGCCGGCGCATCGGCATCGTGGTGGACGAGTACGGCGACGTGCAGGGCCTGGTGACGCTGGAGGACATCCTCGAGGAGATCGTCGGCGAGTTCACCACCAACGTGGCGCAGGCGACCCCTGACATCCACCCGGAAGCCGACGGTTCCTTCCTGATCGAGGGCACCGCGAGCATCCGCGAGATCAACCGCACGCTGAACTGGGACCTGCCCACCGACGGGCCGAAGACGCTCAACGGCCTGGTGATCGAGGAACTGGAGGCGATGCCGGAGAGCAACGTCTCGGTGCGGATCGCCGACTACGTGATCGAGATCCTGCGCGTGGAGGAAAACCGCGTGCACACCGCGCGCCTGCGGCGCCACCGGCCGGGGCCGCAGCGCGACTGGATCGACGGGCAATGAGCAGGCCCCGGACGCGCGAAAGGGGGGCCAAGCCCCCCTTTCCCGGTCGTGCAGCCGCGTTTACTTCAGCAGGTTGTTCTTGATGAAGTTGTGCATGCCCTTGTTGAACGGCGGCAGCAGCATCTTCACCGCGTAGAACTTGCCACGCTGCAGCACCGAGCGCGCGTTCGACAGGGTGATGAAGCCTTCCTTGCCGTGATAGCGGCCCATGCCGGCCGGACCCACGCCACCGAACGGCAGGTCATCGATGCCCACGTGCGACATGGTGTCGTTCACGCACATGCCGCCCGAGCAGGTGTGCGTCTCGACGAACTCGGCGCGGCCGCTGTTGTAGTCGAAGTAGTACAGCGCCAGCGGGCGCGGACGCGAGTTGACGTAGTTGATCGCCTCCTCGAGGGAGTCGTAGGCCTTGATCGGCAGCACCGGGCCGAAGATCTCGTTCTTCATGATCTCCATGTCGTCGGTGACGTTCAGCACCAGGGTGACCGGGATCTTGTGGGTGTTCTCGAACTTCTCGTTGGCCGGGTTGATCTCGATGATCTTCGCGCCCTTCTCGCGCGCGTCCTGCAGGTAGCCCTGGATGCGGGTGTACTGCTTGCTGTTGACGACGCTGGTGAAGTCCTTGTTGTGCAGCATGCCGGTCGGGTACATCGAGCTGACCTGGGCGGTGAACTCGCGCACGAACTCGTCGACCTTGCCGCGCGGGCACAGCAGGTGGTCCGGGGCCACGCAGGTCTGGCCGGCGTTCCAGCACTTGCCGAAGGCAATGCGCGGCACGGCATCCTTGATCGGGAACGATTCGTGGATGATGACCGGGCTCTTGCCGCCGAGCTCGAGGGTCACCGGCGTGAGGTTCGCCGAGGCGTAGCTCATGATCTGGCGGCCGACGTTGGTCGAACCGGTGAACAGGATGTGGTCGAACGGCAGGCGCGAGAAGGCATCGGAAATCTCGCCCTTGCCGGTGATGACCGTGACGTGGTCCTCGGCGAAGTTCTCGGCGATCATCTTCTTCATCGCTTCCGCCAGGTGCGGCGTGAAGCTGGACATCTTGATCATCACGCGGTTGCCGGCGGCGAGCGCGGCCATCAGCGGGCCGGTGGCCAGGAAGATCGGGTAGTTCCACGGCACGATGATGCCGACCACGCCCACCGGCTGGTAAACGATCCGCGCGCTGGCCGGCTGGTGCATCATCGGCACGTGGCGCTTCTCCGGCTTCATCCAGCCACGCACGTGCTTGGCGTGGTACTTGATGCCTTCCAGCGAGGTCAGTACTTCGGCGAACAGCGTTTCGTCCTGCGAACGGTGACCGAAATCCTTGCTCACTTCCTCGGCGAAGATGTTCTTCCACTTCACCAGGCCGGCATGCAGCTTGTTGAGATGGGCGATGCGCTCGGCGGCACCCGGGTAACGGTGCTTGGCATACGCGGCGCGCTGCGCCTCGAAGATCCGGTGCAGATCCTTGAGTTCCTGGCTCTGGGTGGCGACGGCGGTGAGGTTGGCAACCATGGTGGAGTCCTCGTTCGTGATGGATCGGGGAAGGTCGCCGGCGCCGGTCCTCTGGCACCACGGGCCACCCTCCCCGGGGTGACCAGAGCGTTTTAGAGTATTTACTCTAAAGAGTCAAACGCCCGCCGGCCTGTAGCGAGGGGGCCATGCCCCCGATGGGGTGAAGGGCAAGAGCGTCGGGGCATGACCCCCTCTCTACAAGGAGACGCTGACGGCGGCGGCGGCGCGGCAGGCCCTGGCACGGGCATCCTCGATGCTTCCGGCGCGGGCCAGCGCCACCCCCATGCGCCGGTGACCGCGGATCTCCGGCTTGCCGAACAGCCGCAGGGCGGTGTCCGGCTCGGCCAGCGCCGCGGCCAGGTTGCCGAAGGCCGGCTGGTCGGAGTGGCCGTCCACCAGCACCACCGCCGAGGCACTGGGCCCCTGCTGGCGGATCACCGGGACCGGCAGGCCGAGGATGGCGCGCGCGTGCAGCGCGAATTCCGACAGGTCCTGCGACACCAGCGTCACCAGCCCGGTGTCGTGCGGGCGCGGCGACACCTCGCTGAACCACACGCGGTCGCCCTTCACGAACAGCTCCACCCCGAAGATACCGAGGCCGCCGAGCGCGCCGGTGACCGCCGCGGCGACGCGCCGCGATTCGGCCAGCGCGGCCGGGCTCATCGGTTGCGGCTGCCAGCTTTCCACGTAATCACCGTGCACCTGGCGATGGCCGATGGGGTCGCAGAAGGTGGTTGCCACGTTGCCCGTGGCATCACGGTGGCGCACGGTCAATTGCGTGATCTCGTAGTCGAAATCGATGAAACCCTCGACGATCACCCTGCCCGCGCCGGCGCGGCCACCTTCCTGCGCGTACTGCCAGGCGGCATCGATGTCGGCCAGGGTCTTCACCGTGCTCTGCCCCTTGCCGGAGCTGGACATCACCGGCTTCACCACGCAGGGCAGGCCGATGGCGTGCACCGCGGCGACGTAGTCGGCGTGGTTGTCGGCGAAGCGGTACGGCGAGGTGGCCAGCCCCAGCTCCTCGGCAGCAAGGCGCCGGATGCCTTCGCGGTTCATGGTGAGTTGCGCGGCGCGCGCGGTGGGAATGACGTTCCAGCCTTCCAGCTCCATGGCCACCAGGGTGTCGGTGGCGATGGCCTCGATCTCCGGCACGATGAGGTGCGGCTTTTCCTGCTCGATCACGCGGCGCAGCGCAGCGCCATCGAGCATGTTGACGACGTGCGCGCGGTGGGC
This sequence comes from Gammaproteobacteria bacterium, assembly GCA_018262975.1. Classification (GTDB taxonomy): domain Bacteria; phylum Pseudomonadota; class Gammaproteobacteria; order Pseudomonadales; family JADFDG01; genus JADFDG01. The sequence continues at coordinate 74,253 of JADFDG010000003.1, read as the reverse complement.
CACCTGCATGGCCGGCGCGTTGGCGTAGCGATCGACGGCAATCACCTCGACACCGAGGCGCTGCAGTTCGATCACTACTTCCTTGCCGAGTTCGCCGGCACCACAGAACAGTACGCGGGTGGCAGTGGGCGACAGCGGCGTACCGATGGTCACGTCATGCATGGAAGCCCCTCTCTACATGGTTGCGGCGCGTTCGGCGCAGCGGCGCAGGACGGCGCGCTTCTCGTCGTCGCCGTACTTGCCCCAGTCGCTGATCTCGCGGCCGGAACGGAAGCAGCCGATGCAGATGTCCTTGTCATCGAGGGCGCAGATCGACACGCAGGGGGACGGCACCGTCTCCTGGCGCACGCCGCTGATCACCCCGCCGCCCTTGTTTTCGCTCATGCCCGGCCGCTCACGACTGCGGCTTGAGCTGTTCGCGGTAGCGGCGCGCGTTCTCCACGTAATGCAGCGCACTGGCCTGCAGCATGCCACGGTGGAAATCCTGCACCTGCTTGACGACCTTGCCGGGCGAGCCCATGACAATGGAGCCGTCGGGAATCTCGGCACGCTCGGGGATGAGCGCGTTGGCACCGATGATGCAGTTGCGGCCAATCTTCGCACCGTTGAGCACCACCGCGTTGATGCCGATCAGCGAGTAGTCGCCGATGGTGCAGCCGTGCAGCATGACCAGGTGGCCGATGGTCACGCCCTTGCCGATGGTCAGCGGCATGCCATGGTCGGTGTGCAGCACGGAGCCGTCCTGCACGTTGCTGTCCTCGCCGATCACGATACGGTCGTTGTCGCCGCGCACCACGGCGCCGAACCAGACGCTGGCGTTGTTTTCCAGCACCACGTCGCCGATCACCGTGGCATTGGGCGCCACGTAGTATTCGCCGCGTGTCTCCACGCGCTTGTCGCCGAGGGAATAGAGCATCGGGAAATCCTGCAGGAAGGGTTCAGCTGGCGGTGCGCTGTATCGACGGTGCCGGCATTACCAGCGCGGCGTCGTACACGGTGTTGAGCAGGTCGACGATGATATAGGCGGTCAGGCCCCAGATCACCTTGTCGTCGTAGCGCCAGGTCGGCATCAGGAACTCGTTGCCCATCCAGCGCACCAGGTGGTCGTTCTGCGGGCGGTTGTCGAGGAAGAACTGCAACGGCACGCGGAAGATAGCATCGAGTTCCTGCGGGTTGGGCGTGAGCGGCACGTCGGGCGGCACCAGTCCCACCCAGGGCGTCACCTTGATGCCGGCGCGCGAGCGCAGCTGCGCGAGTTGCCCCACCACCTGCACGGCGTTGCGCGCCAGCCCGATTTCCTCCTCGCTCTCGCGCAGGGCGGTGTCGAGCAGGTCGGTGTCGGTATCGTCCTTCTTGCCGCCGGGGAAGGCCACCTCGCCGGCATGGGAGTTCATGGTCAGCGCGCGACGGGTGAGGATCAGCTCCGGGTGCGCCGCGACCGCGGTCACCGGCACCAGCACGGACGCGTCCGGCAGCGCCTGTTCGAGGGGCGCCGGGTGGTGGTGGCGAAGGCGGTCGATCAGCTGGTCGAGCATGGCGGCGGCAGGCGGACTTCAAACGCTCGTATGACCGCCTTTATCGCCCAGCCCGCCGCGCGGCGCAACGGGGGGATGCCGCAACCGCCCGCCGTTACAATGGGCGGACCGGACTGTGCCCCCGGAGGGGTCATGCGTTTTTGCAGTAGCTGCGGCAGCAACCAGCTGGCCTTCGAAATCCCCGCCGGTGACTCCCGGCCGCGCCATGTCTGCAAGGCCTGCCAGGTGATCCATTACCAGAACCCCCGGGTGATCGCCGGTTGCCTGGTGACGCACGACGACAAGGTGCTGCTGTGCCGGCGCGCCATCGAGCCGCGCCGCGGCCTGTGGACCCTGCCGGCCGGCTTCCTGGAGAACGGCGAGACGCTGGCCGAGGGCGCCGCGCGCGAGACCTGGGAGGAAGCCGCCGCGCGCGTGGAGCTGGACGAGTTGTACGGGGTGTTCAACCTCACGCACATCCACCAGATCTACGTGTTCTACCGCGGCAAACTGGTGGACGGCGAATACGGGGTGGGCGAGGAATCGCTGGAAACGCGGCTGTTCGCCGAGGACGAAATCCCGTGGGATGAACTGGCGTTCCCCACGGTGCACAAGACGCTGAAGTACTTCTTTGCCGACCGGCGCACCGGGCAGTTCCCGGTGCGCGTGCGTGATATTCCGCGGCGAAACTGAGGGCTCAGCGCACCTGCAGGTTGCCGGCCTGCTGGCGACCGACCGACAGGCCCAGGCCGCGCAGGCTGGCGGCATCGACGCGCAGCACGCCGTCCGCCTGGACGCTCACCCGCAAGGTGCCGGCGCGCGAACGCCCGCCACCGCTGGGCTGGGGTTCGCCGCCGCCCTGGCCGGCGCCGGTGGCGCTGCCACCGCCGTCGTTCTCACCGCCCGCGTCGCCACCACCCTGCCCGCCGATACCGAACGGGTCATCCGGCTGCTCGCCGCTGCCGCCGCCGGCGCCGGTCTGCGAGCCGTCCTCGTCATCGGCACGGCCACCACCACCCGGGCGGACACCGCCTCCGCGAATGCCTTCGCGCACGGCCATGGCCTTGCCCGGCAGGGCGAACGGCGTGGCGGCGCCGCGCACCACCCCGCGCATGGCCTGGCTGGCGCGGGCGGGATCGAACTGCTCGACGTGCACGTCCCAGGCACCCTTGCCGGCGGGCACTACCGCACCGACGGTGAACCCCAGGCCGCGCACGGCCTCGGTGACCTGCTGCCTTTCACGGGCAGGCGACGCCGCCGCGGCAGCCACCGGCCGGTCGAGCTTGAGATCGGCGCCGATGGCCGGCGGGGTAGCCACCAGCAAGGCAGCAGCGGACAGCAGCAGGGACAGTGACTTGCGCATGGGGCGTACTCCCGATGATTCGTGCAGAGCCTAGCGCCAACCGCACCGTCCGGACCCGACGCAGGTCAACGCGCGCACTCAGGCGCGCGCGGCGTTGGCCGCCACCAGTTCGACCCAGGTGCCGTGCAATCCCGGCGGGAAATCGTGGCCCATGCCCTTGATGAGCTCCAGGCGCGCGCCGCGGATCAGTTGCGCGCTGCGCTTGCCGCCGGCCACGTGCACCAGCGGATCATCGAGGCCATGGATCACCTGGGTCGGCGCCGTGACGTTGCCCAGCAGTTCCTCGAAGGAACCGGTGGCGAGGATGCCGTGCGTCTGGCGGGCGATGCCGGCCGGGCGATAGGCGCGGTCGAAGGCCGCCTCCGCCATCCGCTGGCGCTCCTCCGCCGGCGTGGGAAAACCCGGACTGCCGATCGCCTCGAATAGCGCCACCGTGCGCGCGACCACCGAGGCGCGATCGTGCTTCACGCCGAACGGCGGCGCCAGGCGGAACAGCACCGACAGTTTCGGCATCGGCAGCTTCGGGCTGTTGGTGCTGGACATGATGGAGGTCAGCGACAGCACGCGTTGCGGGTACGTGGCGGCGACGATCTGCGAGATCATGCCGCCCATCGACACGCCCACCAGGTGCGCGCGGGCGATGCCCAGCGCATCGAGCAGGGCCACGGCATCACGCGCCAGCTCGTGCAGCGTGTAGTTGGCGGCGACCTTCGCGCCGAACTTCGCGCGCAGCATGTCCTTCTGCAGGTGGAACGGCACGCGGGCATTGCCGCTGCCGGACAGGCCGATGTCGCGGTTGTCGAAACGGATCACGCGGAAGCCCTTCTGCACCAGCAGCTCGCACAACGGCGCCGGCCAGTGGATCAACTGCATGGACAGGCCGGCCACCAGCAGCAGCGGCTCACCATTTTGCGGACCGGTGATCTCGTAAGCGATCTTCGTGCCGCCGGCATCGGCGACCCCGTGCAGCCAGGTGAGCGTGCCCATCAGAAATCCTCCAGCCTGACGACCGCGAAGGCCGGTTCCTCGTAGGGATGCGCGCGGCGCATGGCGGCGACCACGGCGCGGATGTCCTCGTCACGCACGACGAGTTCCACGCGCCACTCCGGCACGTGCTCGATCTGGCCTACGCTGCCGATGTGCGGGTTGGCACCTGAGCGCGGGCGGAACTGGCCCTGCCCCTGCACCTGCCAGGCGCAATTGTCGTAGTTGCCGAGCGTGCCGCCACCGGCGGCAAACACCGCGGACTTCACCGTCTCCAGGTGCGAGTCGGGTACGTAGAAGGACAACTGGTACATCACCCCTCCCGGCCCGGCGGGCCGTCACTTGCCGCGGAACGATTCCGCCATGGCGATCCAGATACCCTCGGCGTGCACGGTCTGCTCGCCGTTGACGAAGAAGCGGCCCTCGCAGAACAGCTTGCGCCCCTCGGTGCGCAGGATGCGCGCTTCCATGTCGATGTTGGTCTTCAGCGGCGTGGCGCGGATGTAGCGGATGTTCAGGGTGCCGGTCACGCCGACGCTGCCGGACAGGTCCTGGGTCTTCGCCATCAGCACGTCGAGCATCGCCGCGATGACGCCGCCGTGCACGCGCCCCGGCGGACCCTGGAAGGTAATGCCGAGGTTGGCCTTGCCACGCACCTTGTCGCCGTCCAGCCACAGTTCCATCGGCGGCGAGATCGGCGTGGAGCGCCCGGTGAAGATCTCGTAGTCGAGGATGTCGAGCACGTCCTGGCGCGAGGCAGTGCGCGCGAAGAACTTCTGGTAGATGGCCGACTGCGAGCGCCGCCCGAAGCCGCCGGTTTTCGCCGCGGTCGCCTCGAGCTCGGCGGCGATGGCCTCGAGCGCTTCGACGTCGGCGTCGCAGCGCACCATGCGGTCGGTGATGTCCTTCAGCGCGGCACCGATGCGCCGACGCACCAGGTATTCGGGCGTGGGCTCCGGCGGCTCGCCGATGCGGAAATCACCCAGCCCGTAATGGTCTCGCGTCTCGGTCATCGTGACGTACTCCTCATCCGTCGAAGGCGGCCGTTCAACCCACCCACACGCGGGCGTTGCGGAACAGGCGCAGCCAGGGGGCGTCCTCGTGGTCGCGCCAGGCATCCGGGATCCACGACTGCTGCACGGTGCGGAACACGCGCTCCGGGTGCGGCATCATGATCGTCACGCGGCCGTCGCGGGTGGTGAAACCGGTGACGCCGCCGGCCGAGCCGTTCGGGTTGAACGGGTAGCGCTCGGTGGCCTCGCCGTAGTTGTCCACGTAGCGCAGCGACACCAGCTTCGACTGCGCGTTCTGCGCCAGCATGTCCACCGTCGCTTCCACGCGGCCCTCCCCGTGCGCCACCGCGATGGGGATGCGCGTGCCGGCCATGCCGCGCAGCAGCACCGACGGCGAATCGAGCACTTCCACCAGCGCCGTGCGCGCCTCGAACTGCTCGCCGGTATTGCGCACGAAGCGCGGCCACAGGTCGGCGCCCGGGATCAGATCCTTGAGCTGCGAGAGCATCTGGCAACCGTTGCAGATACCCAGCGCGAAGGTGTCGTTGCGGTGGAAGAAGGCGCTGAAGGCATCGCGTGCGCGCGGATTGAACAGCACCGACTTCGCCCAGCCGCCGCCGGCGCCCAGCACGTCGCCGTAGGAGAAGCCGCCGCAGGCGACCAGGCCGCGCATGTCGGTGAGCGACACGTCGCCGGCGATCACGTCGCTCATGTGCACGTCCACGGCGGTGAAGCCGGCGCGATCGAAGGCCGCCGCCATTTCCACGTGGCCGTTAACGCCCTGCTCGCGCAGGATGGCCACGCGCGGGCGCGCCAGGTTCAGGTAGGGGGCGGTCACGTCAACGCGGTGATCGAAGGTCACCTGCACGTTCAGGCCCGGGTCCTGGTTGTCGTTGATGGCGTCGAATTCCTGCTGCGCGCAATCCGGGTTGTCGCGCAGCGCCTGGATGCGGAAGCTGGTCTCGGCCCACGCCTGCTGCAGGCGGGAGCGCGTGTCGGCGAACAACTCCACGCCGTTGTCGTGGATGACCACCTGCTGTTCCGGCACCGCGCGGCCGATGCCGTGCGTTTGCCCGTCCAGCCCGTGTTGCGCCAGCACCTTGAGCACGCGCGCGGTATCGGCGCTGCGCACCGCGAGCACGGCACCCAGTTCCTCGCTGAACAGCACGCCCTCGATGCCGCCGTAGCCGCCGCGCAGGGTGGCAATGTCGATGTCCAGGCCGCAGCGGCCGGCAAAGGCCATTTCCAGCAGGGTGGCGACCAGGCCGCCGTCGCTGCGGTCGTGGTAGGCCAGCAGCAGACCTTCCTCAAGCAGTTGCTGCATGGCGACGAAGAAGCGCTTGAGCACGTCGGCGTCGATGTCCGGCGCCACGTGGCCGAGCTGGTTGCAGACCTGCGCCAGCGCCGAGCCGCCGAGGCGGTTGCGGCCGGCGCCGAGGTCGACCAGCAGCAGCACGTTGTCGATGTCCGCGCGCAGTTGCGGCGTGACGGTCTTGCGGATATCCAGCACCGGCGCAAAAGCGGTGACGATCAGCGACAGCGGGGCGGTGACCGCCTTCTGCACGCCGTTGTCGTCCCACACGGTGCGCATGGACATGGAGTCCTTGCCCACCGGGATGGTGATGCCCAGCTTCGGGCAGAACTCCATGCCGACGGCATGCACGGTGTCGTACAGCGCCTGGTTCTCGCCCGGGTGGCTGGCCGCGGCCATCCAGTTGGCCGACAGCTTGATGCGGTCGATGCCGTCGATGCGTGCGCAGGCGATGTTGGTCACCGCCTCGCCGATGGCCATGCGGCCGGACGCCGCCGGGTCGATGAGTGCCAGCGGCGTGCGCTCGCCCATGCTCATCGCCTCGCCGGCAAAGGTGTCGAAGGCAGCGGCGGTGACGGCGCAATCGGCCACCGGCACCTGCCAGGGGCCGACCATCTGCTCGCGCGCCACCAGGCCGGTCACCGAGCGGTCACCGATGGTGATGAGGAAGGACTTGGAGGCCACCGTCGGCAGCTTCAGCACGCGGTCGATCAGTTCGGACAGCGGCAGTTTCGGCAGCGCCAGCGGCGGCTGTTCGACGCGCTTGCGGTCGAAGCTGCGCTGCATCTTCGGCGGCTTGCCGAGCAGCACCTGCATGGGCATGTCCACCGGGTCGTTGGCGAACAGCGGGTCGCTGACCACCAGGCGGCGCTCGTCGGTGGCCTCGCCGAGCACGGCGTAGGGCGCGCGCTCGCGACGGCAGAACGCCTCGAACAGGTGCAGGTTCTCCGGGTCCACCGCCAGCACGTAGCGCTCCTGCGCCTCGTTGCACCAGATCTCGACCGGACTCATGCCCGGCTCGTCGTTGGGCACCTTGCGCAGGTCGAAGCGCGCGCCGCGGTTCCACTCGTTGACCAGTTCCGGCAGCGCGTTGGACAGGCCGCCGGCGCCGACGTCGTGGATGGACACGATCGGGTTGGCGTCGCCCAGCGCCCAGCAGGCGTCGATGACTTCCTGGCAGCGACGTTCCATTTCCGGGTTGTCACGCTGCACCGACGCGAAGTCGAGGTTCTCGCTGGAGGCACCGCTGGCCATCGACGAGGCGGCGCCGCCGCCCAGGCCGATCAGCAGTGCCGGGCCACCGAGCACGATCACCTTCGCGCCGGCCTTGATCTCGTCCTTCTCGACGTGCATCTCGCGGATGTTGCCGAGGCCGCCGGCGATCATGATCGGCTTGTGGTAGCCACGCACCTCGCGGCCGTTGTGCGTCTCGACTTCCTGCTCCCAGGTGCGGAAGTAACCGCAGATGGCGGGACGACCGAACTCGTTGTTGAAGGCCGCGCCACCGAGCGGGCCCTCGACCATGATGTCCAGCGCCGACACGATGCGGCCGGGCTTGCCGTAGTGCACTTCCCAGGGCTGTTCGAAGCCGGGGATGCGCAGGTTGGAGACCGTGAAGCCGGTCAGGCCGGCCTTGGGCTTGGAGCCGCGGCCGGTGGCCCCCTCGTCGCGGATCTCGCCGCCGGAGCCGGTGGAGGCACCCGGGAAAGGCGCGATCGCCGTCGGGTGGTTGTGCGTTTCCACCTTGCACAGGATATGGATGGGCTCGCGGTGGTAGCCGTACTCGTGGCTGCGCGGGTCGGCGAAGAAACGGCCGCCCACGGCGCCGGACAGCACGGCGGCGTTGTCCTTGTAGGCCGACAGCACGCCGCGCGGGTGCTTCTCGTAGGTGTTCTTGATCATCTTGAACAGCGAGCGCTCGGCGCGCTCGCCGTCGATGGTCCAGTCGGCGTTGAAGATCTTGTGGCGGCAATGCTCGGAGTTGGCCTGCGCGAACATCATCAGTTCGGCGTCAGTCGGGTTGCGGGCGAGCTCGGTGAATGCCTTCACCAGGTAATCGATCTCGTCCTCGGCCAGCGCCAGGCCCAGGTCACTGTTGGCCTGCGCCAGTGCCGCGCGTCCGCCGCCCAGCACGTCCACCCGGGTCAGCGGCCGCGGCGAGTGGGCGCCGAACAGCACGGCGCCGTCGGCCAGCGCCGGCAATACCGCCTGGGTCATGCGGTCGTGCAGGCGCGCGTCCACCTCCGCCGCCTCGGTGGCGGTGAGTGGCCGGGACAGGCTCAGGTACCAGGCAATGCCGCGCTCGATGCGACGCACGCCGGTCAGGCCGCAGTGGTGCAGGATGTCGGTGGCCTTGCTCGACCAGGGCGAGATGGTGCCCGGGCGCGGTACCACGAAACGCAGGCTGGCGTCGGCCGGCGCCGCCACCGCGTCGACCTTCGGCCCGTAGGTCAGCAACGCATCGAGCGTCTGCTGCTGCGCCGCCGACAGCGGATCACTGTCCAGCAGGTGAATGTAGAAGGCCGCGATGCCGGTGACCGGCCCCTCCTGTCCTTCGGCCGGCTGTAGCGAAGCCAGCAATTTGCGCAGACGGAAAGCGGAAAGTGCCGGAGCACCGCGCAGGATCAGCATGAGGGGCAGGCCTCAACGGGAGGGGGCAAAATTCGGGCGCCAATGATAATGGCGATTGCCGCGCACCGTGAGCGCCGGGCAGGGGCTTTTTCGCGGGGTGCGCCGCCTTGTGGTACCCGGGACGGACTGTCGAAGGCGCTAGCCCGAAGGTGCCAAGTGCCGGGATTTACTAGGGATTTGGTACCAGAAGGGGCGACCGCCCGGCGGCCTGTCGCGTATTCACAAGCGAGGAGCACCCCCTGTCCGACAATGCCATTGGGGGGGGGATCCCCCTGTGATAAGGTCCGCCCCACCGAAGCGACATAGATCACAAAATGATCTGGATCCAGCGCATCAAGCCGTTCGCCATCGCCATCGCGGTCATTGCCGCCGGTGCGCTGCTGACTGCCGCACGCGACGAACCGAGCCGCATCGAGACCGTCCGCCAGCAAGGCGAGCTGGTCGTGGCCATGCGCCAGGGACCGGCTTCCTTCTACACCAACTCCTTCGGCCCGGCCGGCTTCGACTATGAACTGGCCAGCGGCTTTGCCCGCGAGCTGGGCGTGCAACTGAAGGTCGTCCCGGTCGAGAGCGCCCGCCAGGGCCGCGACCTGCTGGCGGCCGGCGAGGTCGACATGGCGGTAGGCCAGGCCCAGCACGTCGCCGACCCGGCCATTGCCCATTCCATCCCGGTGCAGTCCGTCACCCAGTTCGTGGTGTGCGACACCAGCGCCGGTCCGGTACCCGCCAATGCACGCGCGCTGGGCAAGCGACCGCTGCTGGTCGCTGCCGGCAGCCCGCACGCCGACCAGCTGGAAGCCCTGCGCCGCGATTTCAACGCCACCTTCACCTGGCGCGAGGTGGCCGGCGCCAGCGAGGAAAACCTGCTGGGCGCCGTGCACGAGGACCGCGCCGGCTGCGCGGTGATCGACAGCAACGAGTGGGACTTCCATCGCCACCTCTATCCTGACCTGCGCGTGGCCTTCGAGCTGCCGCGGCCGGCCTTCACCGGCTGGGCGCTGACTGCCAAGGGCGACCCGTCGCTGCGCGAGCTGGCCAACGCCTACCTGGCCCGCCGCCTGGCCGACGGCACGGTCGCCGCCCTGCGCGATCGCTACTACGCCCACGTGCAGTCGCTCACCGGCATCGACGGCAAGCGCTTCTACAAGGCCATCCGCCACCGCCTGCCGCGCTACGCGGACCTGTTCCGCCGCGAGGCCGAGCGCAACAACCTCGACTGGCGCCTGCTGGCGGCGGTCGCCTACCAGGAATCGCTGTGGGACCCGGCGGCACAGTCGCCCACCGGCGTGCAGGGCATCATGCAGCTGACCCTGGAGACCTCGCTGCAACTGGGCATCGACGACCGCACCGATCCGGTCGCCAGCATCAAGGGCGGTGCGCGGTACCTGCGCCAGATCATCGATGCGCTGCCGAAGGACATTCCCGAGGCAGACCGCACCTGGATGGCGCTGGCCGCCTATAACGCCGGCCTGTCGCACGTGCTGGACGCCCGCGAGCTGACCCGCAAGCGCGGCGGCAACCCGGATTCCTGGCCGGAGGTGCGTGACAACCTTGCCCTGCTCAAGCAGCAGCGCTGGTACTCCCAGACCCGTTACGGCTATGCCCGTGGCGCCACCCAGGCGATCATCTACGTGCGCCATGTGCGTCGTTACTACGACCTGCTGGTACTGGCCAGCAACAGCACCCGCAACGACCAGATGATGCTGGCGATGGGCGGCCCGGCGCACAGCAGCGCCAACTGACAGCCTCCGGCAGGCATCCCCCGCCTGCCCTGTTATAGAATGCCTGCGGCCGGCCCTGTCCGGCCGCAATCGTTTTCCCCCGGCGCGCTACGGGATCCTTCATGAAGAATTCGTTCTGGGCCACGGACTGGTTCGCCGCGTTGATCGTGGTCGCCGCCGCCTTGCTGTTCAGCTTCAGCGACACGTTCAGCCGCATCGAGCTGTCCGCCTACGACATGGGCGTGCGCGCCTCGGCACAGGATGCCGGCGAGAACATCGCGGTCATCGGCATCGACGATGCCAGCATAGACAACCTCGGGCGCTGGCCCTGGTCGCGCGACATCCACGCCACGATGATCGACAAGCTGACCGACGCCGGCGCGAAGGTGATCGGCTTCACCGTGTTCGTGTCCGAGCCGCAACAGGACGCCGGCCTGGTGCGCATCCGCGACATCCGCCAGTTCTACCAGGACAGCGGGCTGGCCGACCCCGCGGTGATTGCCGGGCCGCTGCAGGAACCGGTCGCCGAGCTGGGCACCCGCCTCGACCTCGCCGCCATCGACCTGGATACCGACAGCAAGCTCGCCGCCGCGATCCAGCGCTCCGGGCGCGTGGTGCTGGGCATGCAGATGGTGCCGGGTGTACCGCTGGGCAATCCCGACCAGGCGGTACCGGAGTGGCTGCTGCGCTACGCGCTGCCGGACGACAACCTCGAGGTCGGCGCCGGCAGCGGCGAAGTCGCCTTGCCGGAACCGACGCTGTCGATCGCGCCGCCCATCCAGCCGCTGGCAGCCGGCAGCAGCGCCGTCGGCCACCTGGTGACCCTGCTCGATCCCGCGGATGGCAAGTTGCGCACAGAGCCGCTGCTGCTCGAGCACTTCGGCGCGCTGTTCCCGTCGATGTCGCTGCAGATTGCCGCACGCAGCCTGAACCTGACCGAGAAGGACATCCGCGTCCGCCTGGGCGAAGGGGTGCAGCTGGGCCGGCTGTCGATCATGACCGACCCGCAACTGAACATGCGCTCGTTCTTCTACGGTGGCGGCAGCCAGGAAGCCGCCTTCCCGGTGGACTCCTTCTACGACGTCTATGCCGGCAAGCTCGACGCCGCCAAGTACAAGGACCGCATCGTGCTGATCGGGCCCACCGCCTTCGGGCTGGGCTCGAAACTCACCACGCCGCTGGCCGGTGCCATCGACCCGGTGCAGGTGCTCGCGCACAGCGTCGCCAGCATCCTCAACGAGGATTTCTTCACGGTGCCGGCGTGGGCCGAGGCCGCGCGCTGGCTGGCGTTGCTGGTGGTCGCCGCCTACCTGATGTTCGGCCTGCCGAAGCTGGGCGCCGCCATGGGCGCCGCGGTATCCGCCACCCTGCTGGTGGTGCTGTTCGGCACCGAGATCGGGCTGCTGGCCGCCCGCGGCGAATGGGTGCCGCTGATGCTGCCGGTGCTGCTGCTGGCCGCCGGCCACCTGGCGCTCACCACCCGCCGTTTCCTGGTCACCGAGGCCGGCAAGCGCCGCTCCGACACCGAGTCGGCGGAAAGCAACCGCATGCTGGGCCTGGCGTTCCAGCAGGCCGGCCAGCTGGACATGGCGCTGGAGAAATTCCGCCGCGTGCCGCTGGGCGACGACATGATGGAGCCGCTGTACAACCTGGCGCTGGATTTCGAGCGCAAGCGCCAGTTCAGCAAGGCCGCGTCCGTGTACCAGTACATGAGCGACCACAACCCGGAATTCCGCGACATCGCCCCGCGCATGAAACGCGCCAGCGACGCGCAGGACTCGATGATCTTCGGCCTGCGCCCGGCCGGTGGCGGCGGCGCCGGCGAAACGCTGATGGGCAGCGCCATCGGCACCGAGAAGCCGATGCTGGGCCGCTACGAGATCGAGCGCGAGCTGGGGCGCGGCGCCATGGGCGTGGTCTACCAGGGCACCGACCCGCGCATCAACCGCACGGTGGCGATCAAGACACTGGCGCTGGCGCAGGAGTTCGACGAGTCCGAGCTGGCGGAAGTGAAGGAGCGCTTCTTCCGCGAGGCGGAAGCGGCCGGCCGCCTGAACCACCCGAACATCGTCACCATCTACGACACCGGCGAGGAGCACGACCTGGCGTACATCGCCATGGAACTGCTCACCGGCCACGACCTCGTGCGCTACACGAAGCCCGACAACCTGCTGCCGATCCAGAAGGTGCTGTCGATCGTGGCGCGCGCCGCCGAGGGCCTCGATTACGCGCATGGCAACAACGTGGTGCACCGCGACATCAAGCCGGCCAACATCATGTATGACCCGGCCGCCGACACGGTGAAGATCGCCGACTTCGGCATCGCCCGCGTGTCGAACTCCGGCAAGACCAAGACCGGCATGGTGGTGGGTACGCCCAGCTTCATGTCGCCCGAGCAGGTCACCGGCCGCAAGGACCTCGATGGCCGCACCGACCTGTGGTCGCTGGGCGTGGTGCTCTACCAGATGGTCACCCTGGAGTTGCCGTTCAACGGCGAGCAGGCCACGCAGATCATGTACGCGATCGCCACCGAGCCCTACCCGGACCCGCTGGAAATCCGCCCGGACCTGAAGAAGACCTGCCCGTGGGTGTCCATCGTCATCAAGCGCGCGCTGGAAAAGGATCGCGACAAGCGCTACCAGACCGGCGCGCAGATGGCGAAGGACCTCAAGGCCTGCCTGGCGAAGATGGCTGAACTGGCGAAGAAGAACGCGGCGTCAGCCGCGCCGTGAGCGGAAGAACTCGCTGAGCAGTTGCGCGCACTCACCGGCCAGCACGCCGCCGCGCGCCGCCACCCGGTAGTTCAGGTGCGGCAGCGCCAGCGCGTTCAGCCGCGACTCGACGCTGCCGGCCTTGGGCTCGGTGGTGCCATAGATCACCTCGCGCACGCGCGCGTGCACCAGCGCCCCGCAGCACATCAGGCAAGGCTCCAGCGTCACGTAGAGGTCGCAATCGACCAACCGGTAGTTGCCGAGGCGCTGCGCCGCATCGCGCAGGGCAACCACTTCGGCGTGGGCGGTGGGATCGCGGGTGATGATCGGGCGGTTGAAGCCCTCGCCGACGATCTCGCCGTCGCGCACCACCACGGCGCCGACCGGCACCTCGCCGAGCAGGGCACCCTCGCGGGCCAGGGCGAGGGCTCGCTGCATGAAGGCTTCGTCGTTCGTCATGTCGCGGCAGGCAACCGGGTCAGTCGGCGGAGCGCATACGATACCTGCCCGGGATGAACCCGGGTATCACCCCGCAGGCCCGTCAACGTATCGGGGACAACCAGGACTCCGAGGCGCGCGTGCGCCGGACTGCCGCATCCACCACTGCCGGATCGAACATTTGCCCACGCTGCGCCTGCAGTTCGGCAAGCGCGGCATCCAGGCCACGCGCCGAACGGAACGGCTGGTGCGACAGCATGGCATCAAGGGCATCGGCAACGGCGATCACCCGCGCCTCGGGCAGTATGTCGTCCCCCTGGATGGCACGCGGATAGCCTCCACCGCCGAAGTGCTCGTGGTGCTGCAGGACAATTTCCGCCAACGGCAGCGGGAAGTCGAAATCCTTGAGGATCTCGTAGCCCGCGCGCACATGGTGCTTGACCACCTCGTACTCCAGCGGCGTGAGCGCCGCCGGCTTGGCCAGCAGTTCCGCCGGCACGGCCACCTTGCCGACATCGTGTACCAGGCCAGCCATCTGCAGGTACCGGCAGCGTTGCTCCTGCCAGCCGAGTTCGGCCGCCAGCTCGCGCGCGATGAGGCCGACACGATCCTCGTGGCCAGCCGTGTGCGGGTCACGCAGTTCAACCACGCGCGACAAGGCCAGCAACGCCTGCTGGCGCACGGCATCCAGCCGCGCTGCATCCGGATCCGCCAGCAGCCCGGCCTGCGCGGGCAACTCACGCACGGCCAGGATGGCGTGCGCCGCGCGTCCGGGGACCGCCACGTGCAAGCGCCGCGCCTCGCCGCGGAAGAAACTGCCATCCGCCCGCCGGAATGACAGCGCACACGCGACCGGCGACAGCAGCGCGGCGTCGTCCGGCGATGCCAGCAACTGCGGCAACCCCGCGCTCAGCAGCGCCGCCGGGTCACGGCCGAACAGCCGTCCGGCGGCCGGGTTGGCGGCCATGACCTTGCCGTCGCCATCGAGCAGCAGGAGCGGTTCAGCCACGTGGTCGAAGGTTGCCTGGAATAGGGGGTCGTTCACGAACTCACCTCCGTGTGCAATGCAGGCCCGCCGAGCACGTAGTGCTTCTCGCGGAAGAGTGACAGGCAGGCATCCACCACCTGCGCGTCGTAGATGCGACCGCGATTGCGCTCGATCTCGGCCAGGGCGATGTCCACGCCCAGTGCCGGGCGGAACGGGCGGCTGGATGCCATGGCCTCCACCACGTCGGCAACCGCGAGGATGCGCGCGCCGGGCAGGATCTGCTCGCCGGCGAGACCCAGCGGGTAGCCCGATCCATCGATACGCTCGTGGTGCTGGCGCACCATGGCCGCGATTGGCCAGGGAAAGTCGATGTCCTTGAGTATCTCGTAGCCGGCGGCCGGGTGCTCCTTCAGCAACCGGTACTCGACGTCGGTCAGGCGGGTCGGCTTGGTGAGTATCTCGACCGGTATGCGGATCTTGCCGATGTCGTGCACGAGACCGGCCAGGTGGATGCCGCGCAGCGCGTCCTCGTCCAGGCCGAGTTCACGGCCGATAGCCACCGCCAGGTGACTGACCCGCCGCTCGTGGCCGGCCGTGTAGGGGTCGCGCATCTCGAGCGTCGTGGCCACCGCCTGCACGGTAGCCTCCATGGTTTTCTCGAGACGCTCCAGTGCCCTCTGGTGTTCGTCGCGCAGGCGGCGGCTGACAATGCCGGCGGCGAGGTCATCGGCAAGCGATGACAGCAGGCTGGTCTCCTCGCCGGAGAAGGCGTGGCTTTCCGCCGAGTAGATGGCAAGGACCGCGATGACACCGGCGCCATGCACCAACGGGAATGCGCTGCAATACCGGTAGCCACGCTGGCGCGCGTCATCGCGCCATGGCGCCATGCGCGGGTCGGTCTCGATGTCGTAATTGACCTGCGCGAGACGCGTGCGAACCGCCGACCCCACGGGCCCACGGCCGCGTTCGCTGTCCGACCAGGTCACCTGCACGCGTTGCAGGTAGCCCAGTTCGAAACCCGCCTGCGCAACCGGGCGAATGCTGCGGTTCTCGTCATGGTCGACGCAGCCGACCCAGGCAAGCACATAGCCGCCTTCCTCCACCAGGATCCGGCAGACGCCCTCCAGCAGCGCCTGTTCGCCGGGCTCCTGCACCAGCAGCCGATGGCAGTCGTTCATGATGCCCAGTGCCCGGTTGAGGCGCAGCACCTCGTTCCGTGATGCGAGGGCGAGTGCCATGTCGTCGAACACCTGCGCGAGGCGCCCGATTTCATCGCTGCCATGCCGCACACCGGTGCGCGCCGTCTGGTCACCCTGGCTCAGCCGCGCGGCGGCCGTCGCCACGGAGCGGACGCGCCTGACCACCAGCAATTCCACGCCGGCCCACACCGTCGCGAGCGACAGCAAGGCCAGCAACACGATGAACCGGACCTCGACGAAAAATGCCCGGTCCAGTTCACCGGTGATTTCATCACGCGGCAATTCGATCCACGCGTGCAGCGGGCCACTCACCGTTTCCAGCAGCAGGGCGAAGGCAAATACGCGGCGATCAGCCGGCCCGTCGGACTCCTCGAAGGTCCCGCTGCCTCCCTGCGAGAGGATCGCTTCGAACAGTGGCGTGCCACGCAGGCTGCCCGTGCCGGCATGAGCCATCGACATGCCGCCGACCGGCATGCCCGCGGCGTCCACCAGGCCGATGCGCGCCCCGGACGGCAGCTCCGCAAACACTTCTTCCTGCGCCAGCCACTCGAAGTTCATTGCCACCGCGATCACGCCGAGCATGGCGCCATCCGGCGCCCGGAATGCCTGCGCATAGGGCACGATCCAGTCACCCGTGGTACGCGATATCGCCGGCGCGCCGATCACCTCGCCCTGCGTGACGCGGGCTACCGCAAAGTAATCGCGATCCGCCAGGCTGACCACCGGCCGGCGCGGTGCAACGCCACAGGTAATCCGCCCATCGGCATCGGTCACGACGACGTCGCTGAAGTACGGATGGATGCTGGCGAAGGTCGACAGGGCCAGCGGGCAGCCACCCGGCGGCGTACGGCCGCCGGCCAGCTCGTCTTCCAGGGCACCGACCAGCATCCGCGTCTGTTCGAGGATGTCCGCCTGGCGATTGGCGAGGAACAGGGCATGCGCATGCAGGTGGGCCATGGCACCCGCCACGGCATGTTCGCGCCGGCTCTCCGCGCGATGAACGGCCGTGCCGACCACGACCACGAAGATGAGCAGCACGAGCACCAGCGCGCGCGCGCGAATGCTTGCAGGGTAAAGGCGCACAGTCCGTATGTCCGCTACCGGGGAAACTGCAGGCTATACCCGGGAAAAAATGCACGGCAAGCCGCCCGGACGACCGGGCGACGACAGGACGGATGATCCGGCAGGGAGGACCGCTGGCGACTTATGCGTCACTCAGCGACGGCGTGCGCGCAGCCACCGGTGCCGCGCGCACGGCACGCCCGCTATTCCCACTCGATGGTGGCCGGCGGCTTGGACGACACGTCGTAAGTCACGCGCGACACGCCGCTGATCTCGTTGATGATGCGGTTGGACACCTTCTCCAGCAGCTCGTAGGGCAGGTGTGCCCAGCGCGCGGTCATGAAGTCGATGGTTTCCACCGCGCGCAGCGCGATCACCCACTCGTAGCGGCGACCGTCGCCGACCACGCCGACAGACTTGACCGGCAGGAACACCGCGAAGGCCTGCGAGGTCTTGTGGTACCAGTCGGCGGCGTGCAGTTCGCTGATGAAGATGTCGTCGGCGCGGCGCAGGATGTCCGCGTACTCCTTTTTCACCTCGCCGAGGATGCGCACGCCCAGGCCCGGGCCCGGGAACGGGTGGCGGTAGACCATGTCGTACGGCAGGCCGAGCTCGAGGCCGAGGCGGCGGACTTCATCCTTGAACAACTCGCGCAGCGGCTCGACCAGCTTGAGCTTCATGTGCTCGGGCAGGCCGCCGACGTTGTGGTGGCTCTTGATGACGTGTGCCTTGCCGGTCTTGCTCTTGGCGGACTCGATGACGTCCGGGTAGATGGTGCCCTGCGCCAGCCAGTTGGCGTCCTTGATCTTCGCCGCTTCGCGCTCGAACACCTCGATGAAGGTGTTGCCGATGATCTTGCGCTTCTGTTCCGGGTCGGACACGCCGTGCAGCTTCGACAGGAACTCCTGCTCGGCGTCGACGCGGATCACCTTGATGCCCATGTTCTTCGCGAACATGTTCATCACCTGGTCGCCCTCGTTGAGGCGCAGCAGGCCGTTGTCCACGAACACGCAGGTGAGCTGGTCACCGATGGCGCGGTGCAGCAGCGCAGCGACCACCGACGAATCCACGCCGCCGGACAGGCCGAGGATCACGTGGTCGTCACGCACCTGCTCGCGCACCGTCTCGATGGCGTCATCGACGATGTTGCTCGCGTTCCACAGCGCTTCGCAGCCGCAGATCTTCAGCACGAAGTTCTCGAGCAGCCGCTTGCCCTGCAGGGTGTGGGTGACTTCCGGGTGGAACTGCACGCCATACAGGCGCTTGTCATCGCAGGCCATGCCCGCGATGGGGCAGCTCGGGGTGCTGGCCATGAGCTCGAAGCCCGGCGGCAGCGTGGTGACCTTGTCGCCGTGGCTCATCCACACGTCCAGCAGCGCGGTGCCGTCGGCGGCGAGGTGGTCCTCGATGTTGGCCAGCAGGCGCGACGGGTTCTCGCGCTTGACCTGCGCATAGCCGAACTCGCGCACGTCGGAGGTGGACACCTTGCCACCGAGCTGCTCGGCCATGGTCTGCATGCCGTAGCAGATGCCCAGCACCGGCACGCCGGCCTTGAACACCGCCTGCGGTGCGCGCGGCGTGGAGCCCTGCGTCACCGACTCCGGGCCGCCGGACAGGATGATGCCGGCGGGATTGAAGGCCTTGATCTCGGCCTCGTCGATCTCGTAGGAGCGCAGCTCGCAGTAGACGCCGATTTCGCGGATGCGGCGGGCGATCAGCTGCGTGTACTGCGAACCGAAGTCGAGGATGAGGATGCGGTGCGCGTGGATGTTCTTCGACATCGGGGATTTCACTCGGTAATCGTCAGCCAATCGGGTAATTCGGGGCTTCCTTGGTGATCTGCACGTCGTGGACGTGCGATTCCTTCATGCCCGCGGAAGTGATCTTCACGAACTGCGTCTTCGTACGCATCTCGTCGATGGTGGCGCAGCCGGTGTAGCCCATGGAGGCACGCAGGCCGCCCATCATCTGGTGGACGATGGCGGACATCGGGCCCTTGTAGGCCACGCGACCCTCGATGCCTTCCGGCACCAGTTTCTCCACGCCGGCGGAGGCGTCCTGGAAGTAACGGTCGGAGGAGCCGCTGCGCTGCGCCATGGCGCCCAGCGAACCCATGCCGCGGTAGGCCTTGTAGTAGCGGCCCTGGAACAGTTCGACTTCGCCCGGCGCCTCCTCGGTACCGGCCAGCAACGAACCGACCATCACCACGTTGGCACCGGCGGCGATCGCCTTGGCGAGGTCGCCGGAGAAGCGGATGCCGCCATCGGCGATGATGGATATGCCGGTGCCTTCCAGCGCCGCGGCCACGTTGGCCACCGCGGTGATCTGCGGCACGCCGATGCCGGCGACGATGCGCGTGGTGCAGATGGAACCCGGGCCGATGCCGACCTTCACGGCGTCGGCGCCGGCGGCGGCCAGCGCCTTCGCGGCTTCCGCGGTGGCGATGTTGCCGCCGATCACGTCCACGTTCGGGAAATTCTTCTTCACCCAGGCCACGCGTTCGATCACGCCGCGCGAATGGCCGTGCGCGGTGTCGACCACGATCAGGTCGACGCCCGCCTCCACCAGCGCCGCCACACGCTCCTCGGTACCGGCACCGGTGCCGACCGCGGCACCCACGCGCAGGTGGCCCTGCGAATCCTTGCAGGCGTTCGGGTAGGCAGCGGCCTTGGCGATGTCCTTGACGGTGATCAGGCCCTTGAGCTGGCCTTCCTTGTTGGTGACCAGCACCTTCTCGATGCGATGCTTGTGCAGCAGCGCCTTCACTTCGGCCTGGCTGGCGTCTTCCTGCACGGTGACGAGGCGCTCCTTCGGCGTCATCACCGCGGAAACCGGCAGGTCGTATTTCGTCTCGAAGCGCAGGTCGCGGCTGGTGACGATGCCCACCAGTTCGCTGCCGGCCACCACCGGCACGCCGGAGATGTTATGGGCGCGAGTCAGCGCGATGAGTTCGCCGATGGTGATGTCGGGGGCAACGGTGATCGGGTCGCGCACCACGCCGCTCTCGTACTTCTTCACCGCGCGCACTTCGCGCGCCTGGTCGGCGGTCTCCATGTTCTTGTGCAGGATGCCGATGCCGCCTTCCTGGGCGATGGCGATGGCCAGGCGCGCCTCGGTGACGGTATCCATGGCCGCGGAAACCAGCGGGATGTTGAGCGTGATGTTGCGCGTGATGCGCGTCTTCAGGCTCACGTCCTTGGGCAGGACGTTGGACTCGGCAGGCAGCAGGAGGACGTCGTCGAAGGTGAGGGCTTCTTGCGCGATGCGGAGCATGGGGGCACCCATTCCGGGAGGCCGCGATCCGGGCCTCGGTCGGCGGGGCCAGGGGGGCCCCGGGAACAAGCCGCGCATTATACGGGAGCCGGCCGCCCGCGGGCCGGTGGAAAATGCCGACAGGCCATCACGGCGGCCGGGGCTTTTGCTAGGCTCGCCACCGATGGCCCGTCCCGGGCCGGCAACCCGGAACCCTGCCCCGATGGCCGACACCGACCGCCCCGACGTCCTCAGCGTCAGCCAGTTCAACCGGCGGGTGCAGGGCCTGATCGAGGGCAGCATCCCGCTGAGCTGGATCGAGGGGGAGATCTCCAACCTGGTGGCGGCGGCCTCCGGGCACCTGTATTTCACCCTCAAGGACGACGAATCGCAGGTACGGGCCGCCATGTTCCGCGGGCGCAGCCGCTTCCTGGGGACCAGGCCGCGCAACGGCATGCTGGTGCGCGTGCGCGCCCGGCCGTCGCTGTACCTGGCGCGCGGCGAATACCAGCTGATCGTGGAACACCTGGAGGACGCCGGCCAGGGCAGCCTGCAGCGGGCCTACGAGGCGCTGAAGGCCCGGCTGGCCACCGAGGGCCTGTTCGACGCGGGCCGCAAGCGGCCCATACCCCGCTTCCCGCGCGCCATCGGCATCGTCACCTCGCCGACCGGCGCCGCCATCCACGACATCCTCACCGTGCTGCGCCGGCGTGCCCCCTGGATCCCGCTGGTGCTCTACCCGACGCTGGTGCAGGGCCGCGAGGCGGCACTGGGCATCGCCAGCGCCATCGCCGCCGCCAACCGGCGTGCCGAGGTGGACGTGCTGATCGTCGGCCGCGGCGGCGGCTCGCTGGAAGACCTGTGGCCGTTCAACGAGGAAATGGTGGCGCGCGCGATCGTGGCCAGCGACATCCCGGTGATCAGCGCGGTGGGCCACGAGACCGACGTCACCATCAGCGATTTCGTGGCCGACCTGCGCGCGCCGACGCCGTCGGCCGCCGCAGAACGGGTGGCGCCGCCGCGCGACGAACTGCTGGCGCGCATCGAGGCGTCGCTGCGCGCGCTCGACCGCCACCTGCGCGGCGTGCTGCAGGAACAGGCAGCGCGGCTGGCGCTGGCGCGCAAGGGACTGGTGCGCCCGGACCGGCGCCTGCGCGAATACGGGCAGGCCTTCGACGAACTCGACCTGCGCGCCCGCCGCGCACTGCGTGCACGCCTCGCCGAAGAAACCACGCGCCTCGCCGACCTGTCGCGTCGCCTGCACCAGGCCTCACCGGACCGCGCGTTGCCGGCACGCGCGGAACAGGCCGACGCCTTGCGCGCGCGGCTGGCGCGTGCGCTGTCGGCACGCGTGGCGCGCCAGCGCCTTGCCCTGGAGGCAGCCGGCGCGCGCCTGCATACCGTCAGCCCGCTGGCCACGCTGTCGCGCGGCTATGCCATCGTCAGCGACGCCAGCGGGACGGTGCTGCGCAGCGCCGCCGAGGCCAGCGTTGGCCAGCGTATCAGCGCGCGACTGGGCGACGGCACGCTCGATTGCCGGGTGGAAGCGATTCAGGCCAGCGGTGACTGATTGCGGCCAATGACGGCCACCAGTGCGTCACGCAGCCCGTCACGGGTGAACGGCTTGGACACGTAGCCGTTCATGCCGGCCTCGTGGCAACGCTCGCGCTCGCCGGCGAAGGCATTGGCGGTCACCGCGATGACCGGCGTCTGCCCACCGGCATCCGGCGGCAACGCGCGCAATCGCTGCGTGGCCGCGATGCCGTCGAGGCGCGGCATCTGCAGGTCCATGAGCACCGCGTCGTAGCGCGTCGATGCCAGCCGCAACAGGGCGGCCTCGCCGTCAGCTTCCATGTCCACGTCGATACCGAAGCTGCGCAGCATGCCCTGCGCCACCATCTGGCTGACGTGGTTGTCCTCCACCAGCAGGACGCGACGCCCGGCAAGACCGGGGTCCACGGGCGCCGTGCGCGCCGGCGCGACCGCCTGGCCGGTCAACAGGCGGCCATCGGCACGCGCCGGCAACTCGATATGCATCGTGAACCGGGTGCCCACGCCGACCGTGCTCTCGGCCACCAGCTCGCCGCCGAGCATCGCGGTCAGGCGCCGCGCGATGGCGAGCCCCAGCCCCGTGCCGCCGTAGCGACGCGACGTCGAACTGTCCGCCTGGCGGAACGGCTCGAACATCTGCTCGATGCGATCGGCCGGTATGCCGATGCCGGTATCCTCGACGATGATGCGCAACGCGGCCCGCCCGCTGCCCTTGAGCCGCCCATCGACGCGCACGGTCACGCTGCCCTTCTCGGTGAACTTCACGGCGTTGCCGACCAGGTTCACCAGCACCTGGCGCAGGCGCGTCGGGTCGCTGACGATCACCAGCGCACGCAGGGCCGGCTCGATGTCCAGCCGAAGGGTGATGTCGCGCGCGGCCGCCTGGTGCATGAAACCGTCGACGGTGTTTTCCAGCAGCGGCGACAGCGCGAACTCGATGCTCTCCAGCGCCAGCCGACCACCCTCGATGCGCGAAAAGTCGAGGATGTCGTCGATGACCACCAGCAAGTGCTCACTCGAGCGCCGCGCCGTCTCCAGGCAATGGCGCTGGTCGCCGTCGAGTCGCGTATCTGCCAGCAGTTCCAGCATGCCGAGCACGCCGTTCATCGGCGTGCGCAACTCGTGGGACATCATCGCCAGGAATTCGCTCTTGGCGCGCGAGGCATGCTCGGCCGACAGGCGCGCCTCCTCGATGCGCGCAATGCCGGCGGCAACGCGCGTGGCGACCCCCAACGTGATGGCGAGCACCAGCGCGGCGATCAACAGGGCCTGGACGAATACCCGGTGCTGCATGGCAACGATGCCGTCCGTAACCATCACCACCTCGACCTCGCCGACGCGGGCGGACGGCAGCGGGGTGCCGAGACCGGCCATCGCGGTCATGTCGTCATTGGCTACTCGCTGCTGCAACACGGTGGCCCGGAACATCCGCAAGTGCTGCGCTTCACGCGGTTCGTCGGTCTGTGGCCGGCGGCGCTGCGCCAGCAGGTTGCCCTCTGCGTCGAAAACGGATGCTGCCAGCACGTCATCCTCGCGCAGCAACTGCTCGAGCAGTCCGGACAGCACCTCGGGGTTGCCCGAAATCACGCCGTATTCGCTGGCGGGCGCGAGCTGGCGGGCCATGATCTGGCCGCGGCTATCAAGCTCCTGCTCCAGCGCCGCGAAACGTTCGAGCAGGAAGTAGGCGACCAGCAGCACGGTGATGACAATCACCGGCAACACGGCCAGCAGGCGGATGCGGGCCCGCAAGGATCGGCCCGGCAGGTGGCTCATGGTGTATTCCCCGAAAGGCCTGGCAGTGCCTCGAGTTTCGGCACCGGCGGCAAGGACAGCTTCAGTGAACGCGCCACCTGCGGATTGGTGGCGACACGGTAACGTGGCAGGTAGCGCGGCAGCGGCAACGGGCCGGGCGCGAGCAACTCCGGCAACCAGTCAGCCAGCGCCGCCACTGTCGCCTCGAGGTCGGTGGCAAGCGACGCGACGCTGCCGGCGACCACATAAGCGGACGTGGGGCCGAACACCGGCTTGGCGTGCCGGTAGGAAGTCAGCAAGGTCGTTTTCGCCAGCTCCGGCGAGAAAACCGCCGGATCGTCGATACCCAGCAGCGCATCGCTGTCGGCGAGAACAGCAGTGAGGGTGCGGGGCAGGCTGCCCTCACGACCGACGACACCGATCACCACCTCGAGGCCCAGGCGGGCCCCTTCACGCCGGAGCAACCCGGTCAGCGGGTCGTCCGGCGCACCCAGTACGACGCCGACACGCTTCGCGCCCGGCAACAACGCGCGAACCAGCCGCAGCTGCCGCGCGGGATCAGGATCCCAGTACAAGGCCGTGTGGCGTCCGGGCTCCGTGGCCAGGGCCCGGTAGGCGTGGCGGGACAGCGCAATGCCGACTACCGGGGCCTGCGCGTCGGCGAGGGCATCGCGGAAGGCCTGCGCACCGATAGCCACCACCAGCGCGGCGGGTTGCGCGTCACGCCGCACCTCGACCGACGAAGCCTGCCCGGCAAGGGCGGCCTCCACGCGGGCCGCCACCGGCTCCGGACCGACGACCCGCACGACAGGCAACGCCGCGCCGACCGGTCCTGCGACCAGCCAGAGCAACAGCGCCAGCACGAGCCCCTGCATCGTCATCCTTGAGTTTCTTCCCTTGCCCACCCCGGGCTTCAGAACGTCAGTTGCATCCCGAGGTAAGCGTAAACGCGATCGTCGTAGTTGTTGTCGATGAAAATCTCCGGATTGTCATCGGTGTCGCACTGTGCATTGGCATACACCTGCAAGGTTGCACCCCCGAGCGGGATGTCGTGGGCCACCCGCAGGTCCAGGCGCTCGGCATGGTACCAGTAGCGCCCCGCGATACGGTTCTGGTAGCGGTTCACGTACCACGCTGCCGAGGCATTCCAGCGCGAGGCGAAGCGGTGGGCAACAGCCACGCTGCCGCTGTGGCGTGCCGTGAACTTGGTTTCGATGATGTTGGTACTGTCGTTATCGATATAGGCGTAGCTGGCCCACGCCCAACTGCCGGGCGCCAGCGAGTGGTGGACCTGGAACTCGATGCCGCGCAGCTCGGTCCACGAATCGTTATCCACCTCGAACTCGAAGAAGTTGGCGGGATCGCTGACCAGCTTGTTGAGCTTCTCGCAGAACCAGCGCACGTCCATGTCGGTGCGCAACGCAGGGAAATAGCCGAAATAGCCCACCTCGAACGCATTGATCTCTTCAGGGAGCGGCAGCGTGCTGGTCGATTGCGCCAGGAAGAAGTCCGCGGTCGTGTCACCGGCAGGGAAAGCCGGAGACAATTCCCTGAAAGTCAGCCCCGTGCTCGCGTACTTGCCGTAAATGTCCTGGTTGCGCACGGCACGCGAACTGACGAGGCGCAGGGACTGCTGGTCCGCCACCCGCCAGTTGACGCCCGCACGCGGCGACAACTGCGTGCCGCTGACATCGTCACGCTCGACCATGGCACCAACGTTGAACAGCAGGCTGTCGACCATGCGATATTCGCCGTGGGCAAAGAGGCGCCACACCTCGTTGTGGCGCGCGGCATGCAGGTAGCTCTCGGACGCCGCGCTGTCACGGCGGTAACTGGCACCGGACACCACCCGCAACTGGTCGTTGACGCGCAGGGTGTCCTGCACCTCGATGTCGAAGCGACTCTCGCGCGAGTCCAGGTTCACGCTGCCGCAGGTCTCGGTGAATCCGCCCACCTGGAAATCGGTGTAGGCATCGATAACCGCGATGGCCGCAGCCTGCGCTGCCGGGGGCAGCGAGCCGATATAGGCCGGCAGCGTCGCCGGGTTGGCCGCCGCCGCCAGCAACCCCTCGGCGTAGGACTGATCGATCGCCGCCAGGGCACCGAGCTCGTCGGACAACAGGATCGGGTCGAGGCAGGAACGCCAACGGTAACGGCTGTCGGTTTGCTGTGCGTAGGCCTGCAGCTGGACCACGTGGTCCGGCGACAGTTCACGGGTCCAGCGTCCGAGCAGGTTGCTGTAGCGAACGCTGTTGACCGGCTCATCCTCGTAGCGGGTAAACACGTCGTACGACTCTGCGTACTCCTCCTTCTTGCTGTCGGCCACGGCGACCATCAGTTCGAGGCGATCGCGGTCATCCGGACGGAACTCCGAGCGCCAGTTGACGAGACCCACCTCGCGGTCGTCGCGGTAGGGCAGGCCCCAGCGGTCCTCGTCGAAACCGGTGTCGGCACGCGTGGAAAACGACAGTCGCCAGTCGCTGCGGTCACCATGCCCGACGAGGCGACCGCCCGTGTCGGCGGTGCCGCGATTGTTGTCGAACACCGCCGGCGAGAAGCCGGCCACGCGCAGCATGTTGTCGGTGCTGTCCTGCGGGTGGACGGTGATGATGTTGATGATCGCCGAGAAGGAGTTGGCACCGTAGGAGGCCGCGTCCGGCCCGCGCGTCACCTCGATGCGCTCGATGTCATCCATCGACACCGGCAGTTCCGACCACAGGATGCGCGCAAAGCCGGGCTGGTAGACGCTCATGCCATCCACGAGCACCTGCAGGCGGCGGATGTCGCGGATGTTGGTGCCGTGGTAGTTCACCGCGAACTCGTGCCCCGAGGTGCGCGTCACCATCATGCCCGGCACCAGGCGCAGCAAGTCCGGCACGTCGCGCGCGCCCAGCGCGAGGATCATGTCGCGGTCGATGACAGTCACGCTGGCCGCCACGTCCACCTGTGCCTGCGCGAGCCGGGCCGGCGTGAGTACCTGGGGAACGGCAGTGTCGCTGAGCTCCGGCGGCAGGGCCGCCAGGTCGGGGCTGGCAGCCATGGCCGCCGGCAGCAGTGTTGATAGCGCCAGCAGGGACGCGGGAACGACAAGCAGGGGTCGCATCGGTCGGGATCCGTCAGGTTTGCGCAGGAAGCACCACGTTGACGATCCTATCAGGCGAGACTGGCGTCCCACTACCAGCGGCTGCGCGGGCGCGGGTCCCGGCGGACCGCCGGGTGGCCGCCGGGATCAATCCTTGCGTTTCTGCTTCTTGATGTGGCGCACCAGGCGCTTCTTCTTGGCGACCTGCCGGGGGGTCAGGGTGTTCTTGCGACCGGCATAGGGATTCTCGCCACCCTTGTACTCGATGCGCAGCGGCGACCCTTCCAGGCGCATCACCTTGCGGAAGACATTCTCGAGGTAGCGCGTGTAGTCGTCGGGAATCTGCGTCAGGTTGTTGCCGTGGATGACGATCAGCGGTGGCTCGGTACCACCCATGTGGGCATAACGCAGCTTGGGCCGGTGGCCACGCACCACCGGCGGCTGGTGCTGCTGCACCGCGCCGGCGAGGATTTCGGTAAGCCGCGAGCTCGACAGCCGCGCGCCGGCCGCCTTGTACGCTGCCTCGATCGACGTGTACAGGTCGCCCACGCCGGTGCCGTGCAGCGCCGAGATGAAGTGGGTCTTCGCGAACTCCACGAAGCCGAGCCGGCGATCCATTTCCTTGCGCACCAGGTCCTTGCGGTAGGTGTCGAGGTTGTCCCACTTGTTGATGGCGATGACCAGCGCGCGACCTTTCTCCAGCACGTAGCCGAGCAGGTGCAGGTCCTGTTCCACCAGCCCCTCGTGCGCATCGACGACCAGGATGGCCACCTGGGCATCGTCGATGGCCTGCAGGGTCTTCACCACCGAGAACTTCTCGACCGCTTCGTCGACCCGGCCACGACGGCGCACGCCGGCGGTGTCGATCAGCGTGTACTTGCGGCCGTTGCGCTCGTACGGGACGTAGATACTGTCGCGGGTGGTGCCGGCGAGGTTGCTCACCACCACGCGCTCCTCGCCGAGGATACGGTTCACCAGCGTGGACTTGCCCACGTTGGGGCGCCCGACGATGGCGATGCGGATGCTGTCGTCGTCGGGCGGCAAGACATCCGCCGGTTGCTCGGGAACGTCCGCCAGCACGTGCTGGATCAGTTGCGTGACGCCACGGCCATGCACGGCGGCGATCGGGTGCACCTCGTCGAAGCCCAGCGAGAAGAACTCGCTGCGCGCGACTTCCGGATCGACGCCGTCGGTCTTGTTGACCACCAGGAAGACTTTCTTGCCGGCGTTGCGCAGGCGGCGGGCAATGAAGTCGTCGTCAGCCTGCAGGCCGGCGCGACCATCGACCAGCAGCAGCACGATGTCGGCTTCCTCGACGGCCAGCCAGCTTTGCTTCGCCATCAGCTGGTCCACGCCCGGCTCCACCTCCTGGCCGATGCCGGCGGTATCGATGGCGATGAACGACTTCTCGCCCACCCGGCCCTCGCCGTACTTGCGGTCGCGGGTGAGACCGGCGTACTCGGCGACGATGGCGTCGCGCGACTTCGTCAACTGGTTGAAAAGCGTCGACTTGCCGACGTTGGGGCGACCGACAAGCGCGATGACCGGTTTCATGTATTTACTCGAGAGTGAAGGCGGCGAGCTTGCCGCCACGGCCGAGCACGAACACCGTGCCTTCATCGACCACGGGCGCGACGGCAATGCCGTCACGGTCAACGCGCACGCGTCCGGCGATCACGCCATCGGCACGGCGGATGACATGCAACCAGCCCTGGTAATCGCCGGCCAGCAACCAGGGGCCATACTGCGCAAGGCCGGCCAGTTGCCGGCCCAGCAACGACTCCAACCGCCACAGGACGACGCCGTCCTCCGCGCGCCAGCACTGCAGGCGGCTGTCGGCATCGACGGCACAGACGTCGTCATTACCGGCAACCAGCGGTTGCCAGGTGGACAGCGGCTGTTGCCACGCGAACTGGCCGTTGCGCAGGTCCAGCGCCACCAGCCGGCCCTGGAAGGTGGCGGCATAGAGCCTGTTGCCGGCGAGCTCGATATCACCGGCGACATCCACCAGGCGATCGAGCTCCGACTTGCCGGAAGGCTCGCCCACGCGACGCTCCCACACCGGCTGGCCGGTGGCGCGATCGAGCGCCACCAGCATGCCGCTGGGCAGGCCGGCCACGACGCCATCGACCAGCAGCAGCGGCCGGCTGGCCGCGCGCAGCGACAGCGGCGGCAGCCCGCCGTCATGCACCCAGCGCAACTTGCCGTCGGCACGTTCGAACAATGACACGCGACCATCGGTGGCCTTGACCACCAACGCATCGCCTTCCACCACGGGCGGCGCCAGCACCTCGCCACCGAGCTGCGCCTGCCACGACACTTCACCGCTGTCAGCCGACAGCGCCACCAGTTCACCCTCGCGGGTGCCGGCAAACAACTGCCCGTAGGCAACCACCGGGCCGGCGCTGAAGGCGAACCCGGTCTTGCGACGCCACAGCAGGCGCCCGTCAGCGCGATCACGCGCACTGACCAGTCCGCTGCCATCGACTGCGTACACCGCCTGCCCGGTCACCGCCGGCACCAGGCGGGCACCCGCCACGTCGATGCCGGCACCGGTATCCGCGGTCCACTGCCGCTTGATCGCCACCGCCGGGGCAAAATCCGGCAACGGCGACGGCGCCAGCATCTCCTCCTTGTCGCCGCAGGCAACCAGCAGCAGTGCGGCCAGCGGGACCAGCAGGGTACGCAGCTTCATGCGGGCCTGACTCACTCGCCGGCCACGTAGTCGAGTTTCATCTGCAGCAGCGAGCGCGAGGGATCCTGCTCGGGAATGCCGTCAAACGCCTTCTGCCAGGCCGCGCGCGCTTCGGCACGCTTGCCCTGTGCCATCAGCACGTCGCCACGCACGTCCTCGCGGGCGGCCGCCAGCTTCTCCGGCGCCTTGGCGTCCAGCAGCGCCAGCGCCTCGTCGTGCTTGCCCTGCGCGGACAGCACGCGCGCCAGGCGGTGGGTGATCACGGCGGTCACCGCGTCGCTGCCCTTGTGCTCCAGGGCGGTCCGCAGGTGCTTCTCGGCAGTGGGGTAGTCATCCTGCTCGACGGCATCGCCGGCCAGCATCAGTGCGGCGAACTGCGCGTATACGCTGCTGCCGTGCTTGCCGATCAGCTCCTCACCGGCCTTGAGCACGCGCTGGTGCGCGTCGGCGGCACCCTCGCCGCCCGCGGTGAGCTCCTGGAAGGACTGCATCATCCCCTGGTAGAGGTTGGCGGCTTCCAGTTGCTGCTCAAGCTTGTGCTTCTGGTACCAGACCCAGCCGGCGTAGGTGAGTACCGCCAGCACCACGGCGATCAGCACCGCCTTGCCGTTGTCGTGCCACCACTTCTGGATGGCGGCAATCTGTTCTTCTTCCGTACGGTAAACGTCCATCACTTCCTCCCCGGCAGGCGCGCATCGAGCACGCCTGCGATCTGCTGAACCGGAATGCTTTCCTGCGCCTGGTCCTCGCGCAGCATCTTCAGGCCGACCACGCCGTTGGCGAGTTCGTCGTCACCGAGCACCAGCGCGATGCTGGCACCGCTGCGATCGGCGCGCTTGAACTGGCTCTTGAAGCTGCCGCCGCCGGCATTGAGTTGCAGGCGAAGGCGCGGCAAGGCGTTGCGCAGCTCCTCGGCCAGCACCACCGCGCGGCGCTCGGCGGCATCACCGCTGGCCATCAGGTAGACATCGACGGCCGGTGCCAGCGCGACCCCCTTCTGCGCCAGCAACAGCACCAGCCGCTCGACGCCCATGGCAAACCCCACCGCCGGCGTCGGCTTGCCGCCCAGTTGCTCCACCAGGCCGTCGTAACGGCCGCCGGCGCACACCGTGCCCTGCGCGCCCAGCTCGGTGGTCACCCACTCGAAGACGGTGCGCGAGTAGTAGTCCAGGCCACGCACCAGGCGCGGATTGCGCACGTAGCGCACGCCGGCGTCATCGAGCAGCGCGCACAGGCGCTCGAAGTGGGCGCGCGACTCCTCGTCCAGGTAGTCAGCCAGCGACGGGGCACCGGCCAGCGCGGCCTTCGAGCGCTCGTCCTTGGTATCGAGCACGCGCAGCGGGTTGGTGTCCATGCGCCGCCGGCAGTCGTCGTCGAGCTGGTCGACGCGGGCGCGCAGGAACTCCACCAGGGCGGCGCGGTAGCTGGCACGCGCCGCCGGCGTGCCCAGCGAGTTGATCTCCAGGGTAACGGCGTCGGCCAGCCCCAGCGCCTTCCACAGGCGCGCGGTCATCAGGATCATCTCGGCGTCGATGTCCGGGCCGCCCATGCCGAAGGCTTCCACGCCGATCTGGTGGAACTGGCGGTAGCGACCCTTCTGCGGACGCTCGTGGCGGAACATCGGGCCGGCGTACCACAGGCGCTGCTGCTGGTTGTACAGCAGGCCGTGCTCCTCGCCGGCGCGCACGCAGCCGGCGGTGCCTTCCGGACGCAGCGTCAGGCTGTCGCCGTTGCGGTCCTCGAAGGTGTACATCTCCTTCTCGACGATGTCGGTGACCTCGCCGATGGAGCGCTTGAACAGTTCGGTGGACTCGACGATCGGCAGGCGCACCTGCTGGTAGCCGTAGGCGTCCAGCACGCCGGCCACGGTGGCCTCGAGGTGGCGCCACAGCGGCGTGTCGGCCGGCAGGATGTCGTTGAAGCCGCGGATGGCGGTGATGCGCTTGCTCACGTGTTCGTTTTCCTGGGTTCCGGTCAGCCGCGCGCGATGATGCCGCTGTCGTCGTCGCGCTGCTTGCGCGCGGCCTTGTCGGCCTCGGCCTGGCGCAGGCGTTCGCGCACCATCTTTTCGATCTCGTCGACGAGGTGCGCCGTGGGTATCAGGTGGCTCTTCTCGCCGTGGCGGTAGACCAGGCTGTTCGGGCTGGCACCGACCACGCCGATGTCCGCCTCCTTCGCCTCGCCCGGGCCATTGACCTTGCAGCCGATCACCGACACGTCCATCGGCACGCGCACGTCCTCGAGGCGCGCCTCGAGCTCGTTCATCACGCGGATGACGTCGAATTCCTGCCGCGAGCAACTCGGGCAGGCGATGAAATTGATGCCGTTGGAGCGCAGGCCCAA
This sequence comes from Gammaproteobacteria bacterium, assembly GCA_018262975.1. Classification (GTDB taxonomy): domain Bacteria; phylum Pseudomonadota; class Gammaproteobacteria; order Pseudomonadales; family JADFDG01; genus JADFDG01. The sequence continues at coordinate 42,642 of JADFDG010000003.1, read as the reverse complement.
CGACTTGAGGATGTCGAAGCCGACCTTCACCTCCTCTTCCGGCTCGGCGGCCAGCGAGATGCGGATGGTGTCGCCGATGCCTTCGTACATCAGCATGCCCAGGGCGATGGCGGACTTCACCGTGCCGGAGCGGAACACCCCGGCCTCGGTCACGCCCAGGTGCAGCGGCTTGTCGATCTGCTTCGACAGCAGCCGGTAGGCGTCGAGGGTGAGGAAGACGTTGGAGGCCTTCACGCTCACCTTGTACTCGTGGAAGTCGAGCCGCTCGAGGATGTCGATGTGGCGCATGGCCGACTCGAGCAACGCCTCGCCGGTGGGCTCGCCGTATTTCTTCTGGATGTCCTTCTCGAGCGAGCCGGCATTGACGCCGATCCGGATGGGCAAGCCATGGTGGCGGGCGCAATCGACGACCGCGCGTACCTTCTCGTCGGAGCCGATGTTGCCCGGGTTGATGCGCAGGCAGTCGGCGCCCTTTTCCGCCACCGCCAGCGCGATGCGGTGGTCGAAGTGGATGTCGGCGACCAGCGGCACGTCGACTTGCGTACGAATGCGCCCGAATGCCTCGGCGGCGTCCATGGACGGAACGGACACGCGCACGATGTCGGCCCCGGCGGCGACACAGCGGCGGATCTGCGCCACCGTGGCATCGACGTCGCAGGTGTCGGTGTTGGTCATGGTCTGCACCGAGATCGGCGCATCACCACCCACCGGGACCTTGCCCACCATGATCTGGCGGGTCTTGCGGCGCTTGATCGGCGATTGCATGTGCATGCGGGTCACCTCATCGCCTGGCCAACGATGATGCGCGCCACGCCGGCGCGGGCGAAACGGTCAACGGCCACCTGCTCGCCGTTGTACCAGACGTCGGCCACCGAGGAATCACCGAGCGTCACGGTGAGCGGCGGCTTGCCGTCGAGTTTCAACTCGGAGCCGGCGAGCGCCACGCTGGTGTGCAGGACCACGTTGTCCACGTCGCGCACCTCGACCCAGGACGTGCCACGAAAGCGCAGCACCAGGCCCGGCACCGACGGCGCAGTCACTGGCGGCACGCTGGCGGCGCCGGTTGCCGGTGCGGCGGGCGCCGCGGCCGGCGGCGGCAGCGCCGCGGTCGCACCCGGTACGGCAGCCACCGGCGCCGGGGCAGGCTGGCTGCCCGGCAACGGCACCGCCACGGTGACCATGCCATCACCCGCCGGCGCAGCCGGCGGCGGCACGGCGGCGACCGGCGCTTCCACCACCGGCGCCTGCTGCACCGGGGCTTCCTCGCCCGGCCATACGGCCCAGGCCAGCAGCGCCACGGCAGCCACGCCGCCGAGCAACCAGTGGTGACGATGCGAAGCGCCGCGGAACTTCGGCGCGCGCGCGCCAGCCTTGCGTGGCGTCGGCGAAACGCTGTCGACGGCCACCAACGGCCGCGGCGCCTTCACTTCCACCGGGCCCACCGAATCGAGCAACTCGCCGGCATCCACGCCGACCGTACGCGCATAGGCCTTCACGTAACCGCGCACGAACGTGGGCTCCGGCAACGCCGAGAGGTCGCCCTCCTCGAGCGCCACGATGTAGCGGGCCGGCACCTTCAGGCGCGCGGCCACGTCGTCCACGGTCAGGCCTTTCTGCTCGCGCGCCGCGCGCAACTTCTCGCCACCGGAGAAACTCATCAATTCACCCCTTTGCTTGCCGCGGCAGGCATCGGCGAGCCATTGCCCTTCCAGGCCTGCCAGGCGGCATATTCCGGCGAATCACGGTACATCTTGGCCAGCTGAAACTCGTAGCTGGCCAGCTTGTCCTCGCCACCGAGCGCTTTCTCGATGCGGATGCCGATCCACAGGCTGCGCGCGTTCTGGCGCGTGCGCGCCGCGTACGCGGCATGGTAGGTGCGCGCATCACCGTACTGACCCTGGGCCAGGTAGGCATCGGCCAGTTCGAGCAGGCCATCCGGCTGCGTGCTGTCCAGGCGCAGCGAACGCTGGAAGGCGTTGATGGCCTTGTCGTACTGCTGCACCGCTGCGTAACTGCGGCCCAGGTTCAGCCAGGCCATGTGACGCTGGTCGTAGTTGGTATCGTCGGCGGCGATTTCCAGCTGCTCGATGGCATCCTTGTAGCGGCCCTGGCGGTACAGCAGCACGGCGAAGTTGTTGCGCGCCTGGCTGAACTTGCCATTCGAACGGATGGCCTTGCGGTAGTGATCTTCCTCGCGCTTCACGTCGCCTTCGAAGCGGTAGTAGAGCGCCATGGCGTTGTGCGCCTCGGCGGAATCCGGATCGATCTCCAGCGCACGGGCGATATGGCGGCGCGCGCGCTCGGGGTCACGCGCCTTGAGCGCCTCCATGCCGGCGGCCACGCGCGCACCAACGGCCTTGGTCTGCTGCTCTTCCTCCGTCAGCCCGGCGGTAACGCGCTCCAGCTTGCGATCGACGACCTCGCCCGAGCTGCTGCAGCCGGCCAGCAGCACCAGCGACAGCGACAGCAACAACAGGGCGCGCTTCGGCAGGTTCATCGGGCAGTACTCCGCGTGTGGTCCCGGGACGATGGTTCGGCGTCAATGCCTTCCACCGGAATGCGCGCCGCACGCCAGCGCTCGCTGCGACGGGTGCGGTCATTGACCTGCCCGACCAGCTGGCCGCAGGCGGCATCGATGTCGTCGCCGCGCGTGGTGCGCACGGTGGTGACGAAGCCGGCCGCCATGAGGATTTCCTGGAAGCGGCGGATCTGGTTGTTGGACGAGCGCTCGTAGCCGGCGTGCGGGAACGGGTTGAACGGGATCAGGTTGATCTTGCTCGGCACGCCACTGTCCAGCAGCAGGTTCGCCAACTGGTGCGCATGCTCGTTGGTGTCGTTCACGCCCTTCAGCATCACGTATTCCATGGTGATGGAACGGTGGCTGTTGGTGGGATGGCGGGCGAGGAAGCGACGGCAGGCCGCCATCACCTCGGCCAGCGGGTACTTGCGGTTGATCGGCACCAGCTCGTTGCGCAGTTCATCGTTGGGCGCGTGCAGCGACAGCGCCAGCGACACGTCGATGGCCTCGCCGAGGTCGTCGATGCCCGGCACCACGCCGGAGGTGCTCACGGTGACGCGACGGCGCGAAATGCCGTAGGCGAAGTCATCCTTCATCAGCTCGAGCGCCGGCAGCACGTTCTGCAGGTTCAGCAGCGGCTCGCCCATGCCCATCATCACCACGTTGGTGATGTTGCGCTCGCCCATGTTGGTACGCGGCGGGAACGACTTGTTGGCGATCCATACCTGGCCGATGATCTCGGCCGCGGACAGGTCACGCTGGAAACCCTGCTTGCCGGTGGAGCAGAAGGAACAGTCGAGCGCGCAGCCAACCTGCGAGGACACGCACAGGGTGCCGCGCTCGCCATCGGGGATGAACACGGTCTCGACCTTGCCGCCGCCGTCCATCTCCAGCACCCACTTGCGGGTGCCGTCCTTCGAGAAGTCGTGGTACACCTCTTTGGGTGCCCGGATCTCGGCAACGTCCTTGAGCTTGGCGCGCAAGGCCTTGCCGAGGTCGCTCATGGCGTCGAAGTCATCGACGCCACGGGCGTGGATCCACTGCATGACCTGGGTGGCGCGGAATTTCTTCTCGCCGAGGTCAATGAAGAAGGCCTCGAGCGCTTCGCGGGTCATCCCCAGCAGGTTGGTCTTGCTCTCGGCCATCTTCTTTTTACCCTGGTTGCAGTTCGCTGGCGTTCGCGCCTCCTGTCAGACCGCGACGAACGCCCGGCGGTTCAGCGCGTACGCTCGCAGACGTCGAGGCTGCTGAAGAAGTACGCGATCTCGCGGGCAGCCGACGTGGTCGAGTCGGAGCCGTGCACCGCGTTCTCGTCGATCGAGGAGGCGAAGTCGGCACGGATGGTGCCGGCGTCGGCCTTCTTCGGGTCGGTGGCGCCCATCAGGTCACGGTGCTTGAGGACGGCGTTCTCGCCTTCCAGGACCGAAACCACGACCGGGCCGGAAATCATGAAGTCCACCAGCGCCTTGAAGAACGGACGCGCCTTGTGCTCGGCATAGAAGCCCTCGGCCTGCGCCTGCGACAGGTGCATCATGCGCGCCGCGACGACCTTGAGGCCCGCCTTCTCGAACCGGGTGTAGATCTCGCCGATCACGTTCTTGCCAACCGCGTCCGGCTTGATGATCGAAAGGGTACGCTCGACAGCCATCGAAGTCTCCAAATGCCTGATAGGCAAAGAGTTACAGGGAAAACGGGGCGGGCAGGCGCCTACCCCAAAAAAGGACGCGCGATTATACGCGGGAAGGGTCCGGCCGCCTACCGCGACCGCCGGCGGACTTGTCCGGGCCCTGCGCGGCACCGTATTTCTGCTGATCCATGCCAATACCCGAGTATTTTACTATGGTATTGCATCGGGCAACGGCCCATAATCGCGCCCCGGCCCGGACCGACAACCCCGGGAGCCTTGAGCTCGCTTCCTCTATAGAATGCGTCCCCCTATGAGCGAACCCAGCAGCCACCAAGCCCCCCGCCCCGCCGACCCGGCAGGCACGGAGGAGGCCAGCCACCTCGACAAGGTCATTGCCTCCTCCTACGAGGCAGGCTTCGTCACGGCCATCGAGTCCGAGACCCTGCCGCCCGGCCTGTCCGAGGACGTCATCCGCCACATCTCGGCGAAGAAGAACGAGCCGGCCTGGCTGCTGGACTGGCGGCTGGCCGCCTTCCGCCGCTGGCAGGGCATGACCGAGCCGACCTGGGCGCACGTGCACTACCCCGCGGTGGACTTCAATGCGGTGTCCTACTACTCGGCGCCCAAGAGCATGAAGGACCACCCCAAGAGCCTGGACGAGGTGGACCCGGAACTGCTGCGCACCTACGAGAAGCTGGGCATCCCGCTGGCCGAACAGGCGGCACTGGCCGGCGTGGCGGTGGACGCGGTGTTCGACTCGGTGTCGGTGGCCACCACCTTCCGCGGCAAGCTCGCCGAGGCCGGCGTGATCTTCTGCCCGATCTCGGAGGCGGTGCGTGAATACCCGGAGCTGGTGCAGAAATACCTCGGCAGCGTGGTGCCGCAGGGCGACAACTTCTACGCGGCGCTCAACAGCGCGGTGTTTTCCGACGGTTCCTTCGTGTACATCCCGAAGAACACCCGTTGCCCGATGGAACTGTCCACCTACTTCCGCATCAACGAGGCCAAGACCGGCCAGTTCGAGCGCACGCTGATCATCGCCGACGAAGGCAGCTACGTGAGCTACCTCGAGGGCTGCACGGCACCGATGCGCGACGAGAACCAGCTGCACGCGGCGGTGGTCGAGCTGGTGGCGCTGCCCGGCGCGCAGATCAAGTATTCCACCGTGCAGAACTGGTACCCCGGCGACGAGCACGGCCGCGGCGGCATCTACAACTTCGTCACCAAGCGCGGCGTCTGCCATGACAACGCGCGCATCTCGTGGACGCAGGTGGAGACCGGCTCGGCGATCACCTGGAAGTACCCGTCGGTGGTGCTCAAGGGCGACAACTCGGTGGGCGAGTTCTACTCGGTGGCGCTGACGCGCAACCTGCAGCAGGCCGACACCGGCACCAAGATGATCCACCTGGGCAGGAACACCAGGAGCACCATCGTGTCCAAGGGGATCTCGGTGGGCCGCAGCAGCAACGCCTACCGCGGCCTGGTGCGCATCTCGCCGCGCGCGGAAAACGCCCGCAACCACACGCAGTGCGACTCGCTGCTGATCGGCGACGCCTGCGGCGCGCACACCTTCCCGTACATCGAGAGCCGCAACCCCACCGCCACCGTCGAGCACGAGGCCACCACCTCGCGGGTGTCGGAGGACCAGCTGTTCCTGTGCCGCGCGCGCGGCATCGACGCCGAGAAAGCCGTGAGCATGATCGTCAACGGCTTCTGCAAGGAAGTTTTCAAGGAATTGCCGATGGAGTTCGCCGTGGAAGCCGGCAAGCTCCTCGAAGTGAGCCTCGAGGGCTCGGTCGGCTGATACCCGGCCACGCATGCGACGCCAACAGATACCGGAAGCCAAGAAGATGCTGGAAATCCGCAACCTCCACGCCAACGTCCAGGGCAAGGAGATCCTCAAGGGCCTGAGCCTGACCATCGGCAGCGGCGAAGTGCACGCCATCATGGGTCCCAACGGGTCCGGCAAGAGCACGCTGGCCGCTGTGCTGTCCGGGCGCGACGGCTACGAGGTGACCGCCGGCGAGATCCTGTTCAACGGCGAGGACATCACCGGCCTGGCGCCGGAAGAACGCGCACGCAAGGGCATGTTCCTGGCCTTCCAGTACCCGGTGGAAATCCCCGGCGTGTCCAACCTCGAGTTCCTCAAGGCCTCGCTGGAACAGGTGCGCAAGGCGCAGGGCAAGGACGTGTGGGACGCGGTGACCTTCATGAAGAAGGCGCGCGAGGCGTGCACGAAGGTGAACCTCGACCAGGCCTTCCTCAAGCGCGGCGTCAACGAGGGCTTCTCCGGCGGCGAGAAGAAGCGCAACGAGATCATGCAGATGCTGCTGCTGGAACCGGCGCTGGGCATCCTCGACGAGACCGACTCCGGCCTCGACATCGACGCGCTGCAGGTGGTGGCGCAGGGCGTGAACTCGCTGCGCGACGCCGGCCGCTCGTTCGTGCTGGTCACCCACTACCAGCGCCTGCTCGACCATATCGTGCCCGACCACGTGCACGTGCTGGCCGGCGGCCGCATCGTGAAATCCGGCGGCAAGGAACTGGCGCTGGAGCTGGAAGAGAAAGGCTACGGCTGGCTGAAAGACGCCGCCGCGGCCGGCTGACGCGGAGCACGCATGAGCGCCGACCACGACAGCCTGCCTGCCCAAGCCCTCGCGCTGGCCGCGTCCGCCACCTGCCCGGCATGGCTGGCCGACTACCGCGCGCGCGCCCAGCGCGCGTTGCAGGACACCGCCTTCCCGGGCCGCAAGGCCGAGGCCTGGAAATACACCAGCCTGCACGCGCTGACGCAGTCCGCGGCACTGGCCGCGGGCGCCACGGTCAGTCGCGCCAGCGTACCGGCTGACGACCTGCCGCCGCTCGACGCCTGGCGCGTGGTGTTCGTCAACGGCCGCTACGACGCGACGCAATCGTCGCTGCCCGCCGGCGGCGAATTGATCGTCGCGCCACTTGTCAGCCTGCCGGACGCCGAGCAGGCGCACGCGCGCGCCCTGCTGGCGCTCACCGACACCGCCCGCCTGCCGTTCGCCGCGCTGAACGGCGCCGCCTTCGCCGATGGCCTGCTGGTGCGCGTGCCGCGCGGCGCCACGGCCGGCAAGCCGCTGCACGTGGTCTTCCACGCCACCGGCGATGCACCGGCCACCGCGCAGGCCTGCCTGCTGGTGAGCGTCGAGGCACAGGCGTCGCTGACGCTCGTGGAGCAGTACACCGGCCACGGCGACAACCTGTTCACCAATGCCGTCACCGCCATCGACCTGGCACGCGACGCCCGGCTGGTGCACGCACGCCTGGATTTCGCCGACCACCGCCAGTTCCACGTCGGCAGCCTGCACCTCAACCTGCAGGGCGGCAGCCGCTGCGATGCCTGGCAACTGATGACCGGCAGCCGGCTGAAGCGCACCGACCTCGCCTGCACGCTCAACGGCGCCGGCGCGGAACTCGCGCTCAAGGGCGCCTGGCTGGTTGGCACCGACGAACACGCCGACACCCAGGCGCGCATCGACCACGCGCAACCGCACGGCACCAGCGACCAGTCCTGGAAAGGACTGGTGGGCGGCAACGGCAAGGCGGTGTTCAACGGCCGCATCCATATCCACCCGGGTGCGAAGCAGACTTCCGCGGAACTGGTGAACAACAACCTGTTGCTGTCCGCCGACGCCGAGGTGGACACCAAACCGGAACTGGAAATCTACAACGACGACGTGAAGTGCTCGCACGGCGCCACCGTCGGCCAGCTCAACGAGACCGGCGTGTTCTACCTGCAGTCGCGCGGCATCGCCCGGCCGGACGCCGAGCTGATGCTGGCGCTGGGCTTCGTCAACGCGATGGTCGACGACGTGCCGGTGCCGGGCCTCGCCGGCTGGGTGCACGGGCGGTTTGCCCGCTGGTTCGCGCAGCGCAGCGGACGCCCCGGGGGTTCCCGGTGAGCGCGCCCGACATTGGCGCCCTGCGCGCGCAGTTCCCGCTGCTGGCGCGCACGCTGGCTGGCGACAAGCCGCTGGTCTACCTGGACAACGCCGCCACCACGCAGAAGCCGCTGGCGGTGATCGAGGCGGTCGATGACTACTACCGCCAGTACAACTCCAACGTGCACCGCGGCGCCCACCAGCTGGCCGACCACGCCACGCAGGTGATGGAGGCGGCGCGCACGTCGGTGCAGCGCTTCATCAATGCGCGCGAGGACGCCGAGGTGATCTTCACCCGCGGCACCACCGAGTCGATCAACCTGGTGGCCTGCAGCTGGGCACGCACCTTCCTCAAGGCCGGCGACGAGATCATCGTGTCCGCCCTGGAGCACCACGCCAACCTGGTGCCCTGGCAGATGGCCTGCCAGGCCACCGGCGCGAAACTGCGCGTGATCCCGATGAACGATGCCGGCGAACTCGACCTCGACGGCTACCGCGCCCTGCTCGGCGAACGCACGCGGCTGGTCGCCTGCACGCACGTGTCGAATGCGCTGGGCACGGTGAACCCGGTCCGGGACATCATCGCCGCGGCGAAATCCGCCGGCGCGCTGGTGCTGATCGACGGCGCCCAGGCGGTGTCGCACCTGCCGGTGGACGTGCAGGCGCTCGGTTGCGATTTCTACGTGTTCTCCGGCCACAAGCTGTTCGCCCCCACCGGCACCGGCGTGCTGTGGGGCCGCCGCGAATTGCTGGACGCGATGCCGCCCTGGCACGGCGGCGGCGAGATGATCGAGACGGTGAGCTACGAGACCAGCACATACAACAAGCTGCCCTACAAGTTCGAGGCCGGCACGCCGCACATCGCCGGCAACATCGGCCTCGGCGCTGCCATCGACTGGTTCACCGCGCAGGACCGCGCGGCGCTGGCCGCCCACGAGGACGCGCTGCTCGCCGAACTCACCGCGCGCGCCACCGCCATCCCCGGCCTGAAGCCGGTGGGCACCGCGCGCCACAAGGTGTCGGTGTTCTCGTTCCTGATGGACGGCGCCCACCCGCACGACGTCGGCACGCTGCTCGACCAGCAGGGCGTGGCGGTGCGCACCGGCCACCACTGCACCATGCCGCTGATGCAGCGCCTGGGCGTGCCCGGTACGGTGCGCGCGTCGCTGTCGGTGTACAACACCCGCGACGACATCGATCGTTTCATTGCCGCACTGGAAAAAGTGCGCAAGTTTCTCTGACCCGAGGGAGGTCGAAGCCATGTCGGTACAGAGCTACGTTCCCGGCCAGGAAACCGTCACCATGACCGAGGCGGCCATCGCGCAGACGCGCGCCCAGTTGGCCCGCGAGCATGCCATCGGCCTGCGCCTTGCCGTGAAGCCCAGCGGCTGCTCGGGCTACATGTACGTGCTGGACCTGGTGAAGGAAGAACAACCGGGCGACCGCAAGTTCACCTTCGGCGACGGCGTGACGGTCTACGTCGACGGCAGCGCGCTCGCCATGGTCAACGGCACCGAGATCGATTACGTCAAGGAAGGCCTCAACGCCTTCTACAAGTTCCACAACCCGAACGTCACCGGCGAATGCGGCTGCGGTGAAAGTTTCACCGTGAAGTGAGCGCCGCCATGGCCGACCAGCGCACCGTCGTCACCACCCGCGACTGCCCCGCCCGCCTCGTGCCGGTGGGCACCGCCATCACCATCCCGAAGAACAGCTTCATCACCCTGCGCCAGGCGCTCGGCGGCACGTTCACGGTGACGGTCAAGGGCAACATGGCGCGGGTGGACGGCACCGACGCGGACGCCCTCGGGCTGACCTGCGACCTCGACTTCGACTTCGCGCCGCCGGACGGCGAGCGCGTGCGCGAGGACGACGTGTGGAAGGCGCTGCGCACCATCTACGACCCGGAGATCCCGGTGAACATCGTCGACCTGCACCTGGTGCGCGCGGTCGCGGTGGAGGGCAATACCGTGCGCATCCGCATGACGCTGACCGCACCCACCTGCGGCATGGGCCCGGTACTGGTCGGCGACGTGCAGTACCGCGTCGGCAAGGTGCCCAACGTGCGCGAGGTGAAGGTCGACCTGGAGTTCGACCCGCCCTGGGACCGCAGCGACCTGTCCGACGAGGTCAAGCTGGAACTGGGCTTGCCGCTGTAACGCCGCCACGATCGGGTAAACTGCCCCGATGACCTACGACCTCGCCAGCCAGCCTTTCGGCAACACCATCGGCACCGACGATATCGTCGACGCGCTCGAGTTCCTCGACGACTGGGAAGCGCGCTACGCCTACATCATCGACCTGGGCAAGCAGGTCCCGGCCATGCCTGAGGCACTGCGCACCGAGGCGCGCCTGGTGCGCGGCTGCCAGAGCCAGGTGTGGCTGGAAACCCGCCATGACCCGGCCACCGGCCGCCTGTGGCTGGGCATCGATTCGGACGCGCTGATCGTCAAGGGACTGGCCGCCATCGTGCTGGCCGCCTACAACGGCAAGTCGCCCGCCGAGGTGCTGGCGTTCGACATCGACGCGCTGTTCGCGCGCCTCGACCTCATGCGCCACCTGAGCATGACGCGCGGCAACGGCCTGCGCGCGATGGTGCAACGCATCAAGGACACGGCGCGCGCCTGCGCCTGACCACGGCCGGGTTCACAGCGCATGCGTACCGGACCCCACGAGGCACTCAAGCTCATCGCCGGGGGAGATCGCGCCGCCGGTCTCGAGGCGCTGGTGGCCGCGGTGCGCCGCTTCGAGGCGGACGAGCCGGGCAACGGCGTGGACGCCCTGTGCCACTTGCTGGAGGTGTATCCCGAGCTGCGCGACGCATTGCGCGCTGCCTTGCGCGAACTGCTCGGTGACGGCACGGCCGCCAAGCTGTTGGCAGAAACCGGCATCCTCGCCAACACCGGTTTCTTCACCGAGCTTGGCCGGCGCATCACCGGCCGCCTGCTGCCAGCCCCACGCGACCTGACGCTGGCCGGTCAGTTCGGCACGCTGTTCGACAGCGGCCGCGACGCCGGCTGGCTCGAACGTCTCCCGGCGGCGGATGGCGAGCGCCTGGTGCGCGCGCTCGCTATCGGCGATGACGAAGCACGCCTCTGGCTGCGGCCGCGCGTCGCGTTGCTCGATGCGATCGACCTGCTGTCGGTCCGGCTCGCCGCCATGGGTGTCGAACCGGAACTGCAACGCCACTACCGCGTGCCGCGCGAACACAACAACCCGTTCCTGGCGCAGAACGCCCTGCTGCAGCAGTGGCTGGCGGCGGCGCGCGTGGCGGTGGCAAACGGCCCGGCGCCCGATATCGCCGATCTCGACGTCTTGCTGGCACAGTGCCATGACGTGGTGGCGCGCGTGCGCCGCAGCGCGCGCAGCGGCGGCGCCAGCCTGCGCCTGACCTTCCTGCTGCAACGGGTGACGCAGTCACTCGCCCGCCTGGCGGAACTGCTGGCGATCGCGCGCGAATTCGGCAGCGAGTCCACTGATGCCGTCCAGCGACGCATCGCCCTCGCCGTGCAGCTGGCGCTCGCCGAGGGCCAGGCCCACGACGTCGGCCAGCACCTGGGCGAAAGCACCTCGCTGCTGGCGCTGCTCACCACCGAGAATGCCAGTCGCACCGGCGAGCACTACGTCACGCGCACGCGCAGCGAATACCTGGCGATGTTCCGCTCGGCGCTGGGCGCCGGCGGCATCATCGGCCTGATGGCGATCGCCAAGATGCAGATCGCTGCCCTGCACCTGCCGCCGCTGGTCGAGGCGCTGGGATTCAGCCTGAACTATGCGCTCGGCTTCGTGCTGATCTACGTGCTGCACTTCACCATCGCCACCAAGCAGCCGGCGATGACCGCGCAGACCATCGCCGCGCACCTGGCCGCCGGGCAGGGCCGGCGCGCCGACAACGATGCCGTGAGCCTGCTGGTGTCGCGGGTCACGCGCACGCAACTGGTCGCGGTGCTGGGCAACGTGATGCTGGCGGTGCCGATCGCCCTGCTCGCCACGCTGCTGCTGGTGCTGGGCGGCTCCGCCACGCCCGTCGCGAAGACCCCGCACCTGCTGGCCGAACTCGATCCGCTCACCAGTCCGGCGCTGTTCCACGCGGCGATCGCCGGCGTATGGTTGTTCGTGTCGGGACTGGTCACCGGGTACGTCGACAACCTCGCCGTGTACGAGCGCCTGGCCGATCGCATCCGCCGCGTCGGCTGGCTGGCGCGGGTTGCCGGCGCGACGCGCCGCGACCGCTTCGCCGCGTGGATGCAGGACAACCTGGGAGGCGTGGCGGGCAATGCGTTCTTCGGCTTCGCCCTGGGCCTGACCGGCTTCGTCGGCGCCATCCTCGGCCTGCCGCTCGACATCCGCCATGTCACCTTCTCGGCAGCCAACTTCGCCATTGCCCTGGGTGCGAGCGATTTCGGGCTGCCAGTGGCGGTGATGGCCGTGTCGTTGGCCGGCATCCTGCTCATCGCGCTGGTCAACCTGGCGGTCAGTTTCGCGCTGGCGTTGTGGGTCGCGCTGCGCGCACGCGGTCAGCGCATCGACGACGGCGGCGCCCTGCTGCGGTCGCTGGCACGGCGCCTGCGCCAGCAACCGCTGTCCTTCCTGTGGCCGCCACGCAATGACACCTGAGGGTCCTGCCATGACCAACGTCCTAGACCTGTCGCAGCTTCCGCCGCTGGGCGTGACGCCACGCTTCCACGAACTGCGCTACGTTACCCCGTACACGGAAGATGCCCTCGATCACTGGCGCACCGTCGGCGATCCGCTCGCCGACCGCGTGCTGGCCGGGCTGGCCGCCGACGGCCCGCTGAAGAACATGCACGACCTGCTCGGCGCGGTGCGCGAGAAGGCCGCGCGCGGCGATGCCGACTGCGGCGCGTTCCTTGCCCACATCAACACCGTGCCGGCCTGGGCCGACTTCGCGGCGATGGAAAAGGGCCAGCGCCTGCTGGCGTCCTATGCGCCGTTCATGGGCGTGTCGCTGTTCGCCGGCTCGCTGGTCGGCGGCGCCGTGTTCCAGAAGATGGCCATGGTCACCGCCATGACCGGCATGCTGTCCGGCAGCGCCACGCAGCGGCTCACCGAGACCGTCGCCATGGTGATCCGCCTGGCTTTCCCCGGCCAGCTGGTACCCGGCGAGAAGGGCCACGAGACGATGGCGCGCGTGCGCCTGCTGCACGCGGCGATCCGCCGCTTCCTGGTCGACAGCGGCCGTTTCCAGCATCCCTCGGAAGTCCCGATCAACCAGCAGGACCTCGCCATCACGCTGGGGCTGTTCGGTTACCTGAACATCCGCTCGCTGCTGCAACTGGGCATCCGCCTGGAGCGCGAGGAAATCGACAGCTTCCTGCTGCTGTGGCGCTACGCCGGCTACGTGCTGGGCATCGACGAAGGCGTGCTGCCCAGGACCATCGAGGAGCAGCAGGCGTTCTTCCTGGCATCCCTCAAGCACCAGGCGAAGCCGGACAAGCTGAGCGAGCAGACCAAGTGCATCCTCGACGAGGTGGCGCAGAAAGCGCACCGCGACACGCGCATTCCCTACGGCATGGCGCGCACCTTCCTGCACCAGATCACCCGCTACCTGTCCGGCAACGATTACGTCACCGGCATGAAGATCGAGGACAAGGGCGACTACTGGGGCATCCGCGTCTTCCGCGGCCTGGGGCGCGGATTCTGGCTGGTGCACCGCTACCTGCCCGGCGGCGAGCGCCTGCTGTATGCCGCCGGGGCCATGCGGTACCGCCGCGAACTGGCGCGCAACGAGCACCGCAAGGCCTACGGCTACAAGGTGCAGACCAACGAGCAGGCCGCCTACAAGGGCCGCAACGCCGCCTGACGCGCGCGCCCTCAGGCGGCGCGCACCCGCACCCGGTAGGCGGTGGGCGATTCGCCGGTCCACTGGTTGAACGCGCGCGAGAAATTGGCGGGATTCAGGTAACCGAGGCGCGCCGCCACGTCCTGCACCGACAGTTCCGTGTGCGCCAACAAGGCGTGGGCATCGCGACGACGCGCCTCTTCCAGCATCAGCAGGAAGGAGGTGCCGGCCTGCTGCAATTTCCGCTTGAGGGTACGGCCGGACATCGCCAGCCGGGATGCGACTTCATCCAGTGGCGGATAACCACCATGCTTGCCCGGCACCAGCAACGCGCGCACCCGCGTGGCGATGTCGGCCTCGGCATCGGCGGCCAGCGCCAGTTCGCGCTCGCACAGCGCGATCGCCTGCTGCGAAGCGTGCGGATCGGCCAGCACCGGGCGCAATGCCAGGCAGGCAGCGGACAGGCGCACGCCGTTCACCGGCATCGAGAAGCGCACTGGCGGCAGGCGCGACGCCCAGGCCGCGTGCCAGGGCGGTTCCGGCCAGTCGAACCAGATCTCCAGGCCTTCCACGTCCCGCGGTTCGCGCCCGAGCAGCACCGCATAGCCGCGCACCAGCCCGAGCAGGATGTTCTCGATGAAGAAACTGCGCAGCACCGCGATCGGGTATTTCTCGCGCAGTTCCAGCAGCGCCTGCCCGGCATTCTCCTGCAGGTGCATGGTGAAGTGCGCCTGCCGCACGCGCGCGTAGCGCACCGAGATCTCCATCGCCTGGCGCATCGTCGTGCAGGTCATCGACGCGTAGCCGACCACGCCGTGCGCGGTCGGCCGCATGCGCAGGCCGTACTCGTAGCCAAGGCCCGGGTCACCGGTGAGCTCGAGGCCGCGGATTACCAGCCGCGTCCACTGGTAGGCCGACATGCGCGCGTCCGGCTGCTCGAGCAGTTGAGGGGAAATCGGCTGGCCGGCCAGCAGGCGCGCGGCAGGTATGCCTCGCTCCACGAGGATCTCCACCAGCAGTTGCAGGTAGGCGATCGAGACGGTCGGTCGGGTCAGGTAGGCCGGAACGCTCATGGGCAGGGTCGGGAGGACAGGGATGGGAGGCCAGGGTGGCCCATAATGATAGGCCTTCCGGCGCCCGCGCGCCTCACGGCCAGCCACCGGCGGCACCGACACTGCGGGCTCCGGACAACTTCCCGAGGCAGACATGGCAGTGAGTACCCTGCGGGGCGCGGTGGTGGCGATCACCGGCGGCGGCCGCGGCATTGGCCTGGCCACCGCGCGAGCGCTGGCGGCGCGCGGCGCCCGCGTGGCGATCGGCGACATCGACGCCGCGCTGGCCCGCGAGGCCGCGCAGTCGATCGGTGGCCACGGCGACGCGCTCGACGTACGCGACCGCGCATCCTTCGCGCGCTTCCTGGCCGGCACCGAGGCGGCGCTGGGGCCGGTGGACGTGCTGGTCAACAACGCCGGCATCATGCCCAGCGGCCCGTTCCTCGACGAAACCGACGCGCTCTCCGACGCGCAGATCGACATCAACCTGCGCGGCGTGATCCACGGCTGCAAGCTCGCGCTCCCGGGCATGATCGCCCGCGGCCGTGGCCACGTGGTGAACGTGGCGTCGATGGCCGGCGTGCTCGCGGTGCCGGGCCTCGCGGTGTACTGCGCGACGAAATTCGCGGTGGTCGGGCTCACCGACACGCTGCGCGAGGAATACCGCGACAGCGGCATCGATTTCTCGCACGTGATGCCGGCGAAGGTCACCACCGAGCTGGCCGCCGGCACCGACGTGGCCGCCCGCGGTATTCCCACCGCCTCGCCGGAGGACGTCGCCGAGGCGATCGTCGCCGCCATCATTCACCGCCTGCCGGCCGTCACCGTGCCCCGCTACATGGCGCCGCTGGCGCCGCTGCAGGGCGTGGCGCCGTCCTGGCTGCTGCGCGGCCTGCGCCGCACGCTGGGCGACCGCCGCGTGCTCGAGGCCATCGACCGCGATGCCCGCGCCGGCTATGAAGAACGCATTGCCTCCCTCGCCAATCCGAAGAGGAACCCATGAGCCAGACCCCGATCAACACCGACGTCCTCATCATCGGCGCCGGCATCAGCGGCATCGGCGCCGGGGTGCGCCTGCTGCGCGAGGGCGTCACCGACTTCGTCATCCTCGAGAAGGCGGCCGCCGCCGGCGGCACCTGGCGCGACAACACCTATCCCGGCTGCGCCTGCGACGTGCCATCCGCGCTCTATTCCTACTCCTTCGCGCAGAAACCGGACTGGAGCCGGGTGTTCGCCGCGCAGGGCGAGATCCTCGACTATGTGCAGGACGTGGCGCAGCGGCATCGCATTCACGACCACATCCGCTACGAAACACCGGCGCAGGAATGCCGCTGGGACGAGCGTAGCCGGCGCTGGATCGTGCAGACACCGGACGGCACCTTCCACGCGCGCGCGCTGGTGTCCTGCACTGGCTACCTGCACGAACCCATCGTGCCGGACATACCGGGGCTGAAGGACTTCGACGGCAAGCTGTTCCATTCCGCGCGCTGGGACCACGGCCACGACCTCACCGGCGAGCGCGTGGCGGTGATCGGGACCGGCGCCTCGGCGATCCAGTTCGTGCCGCAGATCCAGCCGAAGGTGTCGCAGCTGGTGCTGTTCCAGCGCACCCCGCAGTGGATCCTCCCCAAACCGGACGCCGACATGCCGGCGCTGTCGCAGAAGCTGCTGGGCCTGCCGTACGCAACGGAGTTGCTGCGCCGCACCATCTACAACGGCCTGGAGGTGTTCGGTCTCGGCTTCCGCCACCCGTCACTGATGCGCTTCTACGAGCGCCTCGCGCGCGCGCACCTCGAGCACGCGGTGCAGGACCCGGTCCTGCGCGCGAAGCTCACGCCCGACTACGTGCTCGGCTGCAAGCGCGTGCTGCTGTCCAATGACTACTACCCGGCAGTCGCGCAGCCCAACGTGGACGTGCTCGCCACCGGCGTGAAGGCAGTGCAGGGCCGCACACTCATCGGCCAGGACGGCAGCAGGCGCGAGGTCGATACCATCATCCTCGGCACCGGTTTCCACGTCGCCGAACAGCCGAATGCCTCGCACGTGTACGGCACCGCCGGCGTGTCGCTCAACGCGCTCTGGCAGGGCAGCCCGCAGGCCTACCGCGGCACCACCATCGCCGGCTACCCGAACTTCTTCCTGGTACTGGGCCCGAACCTGGCGATCGGCAACAACTCGGCTTTCATCGTCATCGAGTCGCAGCTCGACTACATCATGGGCGCGGTGCGCGCCATGCGGCGCCACGGCGTGGAACGCCTGGAAGTGCGCCAGGACGCGCAGGACGCCTGGAACCGCGAGGTGCAGCGCGACCTCGCCGGCACCGTCTGGAACACCGGCGGCTGCTCGAGCTATTACATCGACGCCAATGGCCGCAACAGCATCGGCTTCCCGTGGAGCACGCAGACCATGCGCCGGCTGCTCGGCGAATTCGATCACGCCAGCTACCACCAGCAACGCGAAGCAGCGCCGGCGCGCGGGGTGCAGCATGCGTAAGCGCACGAAAACCGCGGCGACCATGCCTGCCGCAGCGCCGAAACGCGCGCTGGTGCTCGGCTGCGGCGGCGTCGCCGGCGCGGCCTGGAGCATCCCGGTGCTCGACGAACTGCAGCGCGCCCTCGACTGGGATGCGCGCGATGCCGACATCCTGGTCGGCACCTCCGCCGGTGCGGTGCTGGCCGCCCTGCTGGGCGCCGGCGTGCCGGTGTCGCGGATGATGGACAGCGAGCGCGGCGAGCTCGCCGATTGCGCCTGGAACCACGACACAGATACCGGCGGCGCGCTGCCGCCGCTGCCCGCCGCGGCGCTCACCGGCACGGCCCTGGTGAAGAAAGGACTGCGCGGCGAGGTCAGCGCGCTCACCGCGCTCACCGGCATCCTGCCGCAGGGGCGCGCCGACATGCGGCCCTTCGTCCGGCTGATCGACAGCGTGGTGGCGCCCGGCGCGTGGGCGCCCCACCCGCGCACCTGGATCATGGCGGTGGATGCCGACAGCGGCGAACGCGTCGCGCTGGGCCGCGGTGACGCGCCGCCCATGCCGCTCAACCGCGCCGTCTGCGCAAGCTACGCCGTGCCCGGCTGGTGCCCGCCGGTGACGCACGAAGGGCGCACCTTCCTCGACGGCGGCATCGCCTCGCCGGTGTCGGCGGATTTCGTGATCGGCCAGGGCGTGGAAGAAGCGATCGTGCTGGCGCCGATGGCCTCTTCGCGACCGGATGCCCCGCGCTCGCCGCTGGCGCGCCTCGAACGCGCCGCGCGCCGCTACATGACCGCGATCGTCGACCGTGAAGTGGCGCTGCTGGAACAGGCCGGCATCCGCGTCATCCGCCTGGAACCGGGCGCCGAGGACCTCGCGGCGATCGGCTTCAACATGATGGATCCCGCGCGACGGGCCGGCGTGTTCGAAACCGCGCAACGCACGGCGCCCGCCGCCGTCCGCGCCGCCCTCGCTACCCGCCCGTAGAGAGGGGGCCATGCCCCCGACCCGCCTGCCAGGTGCATCGGGGGCATGGCCCCCTCGCTACAAACCGCGCAGGCGCGGCACGACCTCGAGGACATGCGCCACCGCGCGGTCGATCTCGTCGGCGGTGGTGAAACGCCCCAGCGAGAAGCGCAGCGACGAATCGGCCAACTCGCGCCGCACGCCGATGCCGGTCAGCACGTAGGACGGCTCCACCGTCGCCGAGTTGCACGCCGAACCGGTGGACACCGCGATGTCCTTGAGCGCGTTGAGCAACGCCTCGCCGTGCACGCCGCCGAAGGCGACGTTCAGGTTGTGGGGGATGCGCGCACTGGCGCTGCCGTTCAGGTAGACGTCCGGCAATTGCGAAAGCCCCGCCCACAGCCGGTCACGCAGCGCAGCGATGCGCGCGCCCTCCTCCTGCATTTCCCGGCCGGCGATCTCGAAAGCCTCGCCCATGCCGACGATCTGGTGCGTCGCCAGCGTGCCTGACCGCAGCCCGCGCTCGTGGCCGCCACCGTGCATCTGTGCCTCCAGGTTGACACGCGGCAGGCGGCGCACGTACAGCGCCCCGATGCCCTTCGGCCCGTACGTCTTGTGCGCGCTGAAACTCATCAGGTCCACCGGCAGCGTCGCCAGGTCGATCGGCAACTTGCCGGTGGATTGCGCGGCGTCCACGTGGAAGACCACGCCACGGTCGCGGCAGACAGCACCGAGCGCGGCGATATCGTTGATGGTGCCGATCTCGTTGTTCACGTGCATCAGCGACACCAGCACGGTGTCGTCGCGCAGCGCGCCGGCCAGTTGCGCCGGCGCGATGATGCCGTCCGGGCCCGGCGAGAGATATGTCACCTCGAAACCCTGCATTTCCAGCCAGTGGCAGGAATCCAGCACCGCCTTGTGCTCGATGGCACTGGTGACGACATGGCGTCCCTTGTCACGGTAGTGCAGCGCCGCGCCCTTGATGGCGAGGTTGTCGCTCTCGGTGGCACCGGAAGTCCAGACGATCTCGCGCGCATCGCAGTTGACCAGTTCGGCGACCTGCAGGCGCGCGTTCTCCACCGCTTCCTCGGCCAGCCAGCCGTACCCGTGCGAACGCGAGGCGGGGTTGCCGAAATTGCCTTCCGGGCCCAGGCAGTCGACCATGCGCGCAACAACCCGCGGATCGACCGGCGTGGTGGCGGCGTAATCGAGGTAAATGGCGCGACGGCTCACGGCGGATCTCCTGCAAACGAAAACGGCGGCATGCCCGCGCATGCCGCCGTCATGATAACGCGTCGGGGGCATGCCCCCCTGCCTGCGTGTAGCGAGGGGGCCATGCCCCCGACGGTCGCTCAGCGCAGGTTGATGACGTCCGCCGGACGCTGCCGCTCGCGCTGGCGATCGGAAATCGCGCGGATTTCCTGGCGCGCGACCAGGTCGCCCAGGCTGATGTTCGACAGGAAGTTGTGGATCTGTGCCGACAGGTCCTGCCACAGGTAGTGGGTCAGGCACATGCCGCCGTCCTGGCAGGTGCCCTCGCCGCTGCAGCGCGTCGCGTCGACCTGCTCGTCCACCGCATCGATGATGCTGGCCACGAAGACTTCCTTCGCCGGCCGCGCCAGGCGGTAACCGCCACCCGGGCCACGCACGCTGCTCACCAGTTCGTTCTTGCGCAGTTTGGCGAACAGTTGCTCGAGGTAGGAAATGGAGATGCCCTGGCGCTCGGAAATGTCGGCCAGGCTTACCGGCCCCTTGTCCGCATTGATGGCCAGGTCGAGCATCGCGGTGACCGCATAGCGGCCCTTGGTGGTCAGACGCATGGTGGTTTCCCCCGCCGGGAAGGCTTTTCCAGTCAGTGTTTGGCAGGGGTGAGAATCCAATAACCTAGTATTTCTGTCAACTATATAGTTGACAGAAATACATGGGTATTACCCGCAGGGTCAGCCGGAGCTGTCCCGCTCCTCGAGCAGGTCGTCCTTGAGCTCCGGCGGCTTGCGGTCGCAGTAGCCGGCGTCGAGCTTGCGCAGGGCCTCGCACATCCCGTCCACCCGCTGGTCCATGGCATGCACGTGGTCGACCAGCCCATGGATGGCGCGCGCCACCGGGTCGGGCATGTCGCTGGATACCCCGTAGGCATCAAAGCCCAGCTTCTCGGCAAAGGCCTTCTTCTGCGCATCCACCTCGCCCGGCTGTTCGCGGACGATGACACGGCCCGGGATGCCGACCACGGTGGCGCCCGGCGGCACGGCCTTGGTCACCACCGAGTTGGAGCCGATGCGGGCGCCCGCCCCGACCACGATCGGGCCGAGCACCTTGGCGCCGGCGCCGATCACCACGCCGTCGGCCAGCGTCGGGTGGCGCTTGCCCTTGTTCCAGGTGGTGCCGCCGAGCGTCACGCCGTGATAGATGGTCACGTCGTCGCCGATCTCGGCGGTCTCGCCGATCACCACGCCCATGCCGTGGTCGATGAAGAAACGCTTGCCGATCTTCGCGCCGGGATGGATCTCGATGCCGGTCAGCCAGCGCGAGAAGGTGCTCACCAGCCTGGCCAGCAGCTTGAATTCCGCGCCCCACAGCGCGTGCGCCATGCGATGGAAGATCAGCGCGTGCACGCCCGGGTAGGTGAGCACCACCTCCAGCGTATTGCGCGCGGCGGGATCGCGGGCGAACACCGAGCGGATGTCGTCGCGCAACTGGTCGAACATGCTCGTCACTCCTGGCTGTCGCGGCGACGCTCGCCGCGCCGCGGCGGCGTACCGCTCTGGTCTCGTGCCGCCTGCTGCGCGCTCGAAAGTATGCCGCGCAGCATGCGCATCTCGCGTTCATCGGGGCGGGCGCGCATGAACAGGCGGCGCACCCGCGACATCAGTTTTTTCGGCGTATCGGCCTCGAAGAAGCCGATTTCCAGCAGGGTCTGCTCGCAGTGGGCGAAGAACTGCTCGAGCTGTTCCGCGCTGGCCGGCACGTCGTCCCAGCGCACCAGTTCCACCGGCATCTGCACCGGGTCGGCGGCCGGCGCCGCCTCGCGCGCCAGCCACTGCTTGCGCAGTTCATAACATACCACCTGGATGGCCGAGGCCACGTTGAGCACCGGGTACTCCGGGTTGCCGGGTATCTCCAGGTGCGCATGGCAGCGCTGCAGTTCGTCGTTGGTCAGCCCGCTCTGCTCGCGGCCGAACAGGATGGCGATGTCGCCGCCGGGCGTTGCCGCGGCCAGCTGGTCCAGGGCCATCGTCGCGGCCTTCTCGGCGGTGACGTGCGGCCAGGGAATGCGGCGCTGGCGGGCGCTGGCACCCAGCACCAGCAGGCAGCCGTCCAGCGCCTCGTCGAGGCTGGCCACCAGCCGCGCCTGCTCCACCAGGTCGGTGGCGCCCGACGCCATGGCATCGGCCTTGTCCTTGCGCTTCGGGAACTCCTCGGGCGTGACCAGCCACAGTTGCGACAGCCCCATGGTCTTCATGGCGCGCGCCGCCGAGCCGATATTGCCGGCGTGCGAGGTATTCACCATGACGATGCGGATGCGGTCCAGCATGGGGCGGGGTTCCGGTGACGAGGCCGGGCATAGCGGCACGGGGCGGCGAGTATAGCCGCACACCGGCCGCCCGGCGCCGGGCCGCTGCCGGGCGGGCCCGGCTTCTGCTAGGATGGCGCCCCCGCCACGCCGGGACCGATCTTTAACGCCCATCCAGCCCCTGACACTCGAGGTCGCCTTCCATGCACCAGCCCATCGTCACCATCGCGCTGCGCGCCGCCCAGGCCGCCGGCCGTATCATGGAACAGGCCCTCGTCCGCGGTGCACCGCTCACCGTCGAGTCCAAGGGGCAGAACGATTTCGTCACCGCCGTCGACCGCGCCGCCGAAGCGGCCATCATCGACACCATCCAGAAGAACTACCCGCACCACGCCATCCTCTCCGAGGAAGCCGGTTTCATTGCCGGCCGCGGCGGGGACACCGAAACCGTGTGGGTGATCGACCCGCTCGACGGCACCACCAACTTCATCCACGGCTTCCCGCAGTTCGCGGTATCCATCGGCATCAAGGTGCGCGACCGCATCGAGCACGCGGTGGTGTACGACCCGATGCGCAAGGAAGAATTCACCGCCTCGCGCGGCCGCGGCGCGCAACTCAACGACCGCCGCATCCGCGTCTCCGACCGCAAGGGCCTCGAGGGCGCCCTGATCGGCACCGGCTTCCCGTTCCGCAAGGAGCAGATGCCGCACATCGACGCCTACCTGGCGATGTTCAAGGACGTCGCGCAGCAGACCGCCGGCATCCGCCGCCCCGGCTCCGCGGCCCTGGACCTCGCCTACGTGGCTGCCGGCCGCATGGACGGCTTCTGGGAATTCGGCCTGAAGGAGTGGGACATGGCCGCCGGCACCCTGCTGATCACCGAGGCCGGCGGCCTGGTCAGCGACTTCAACGGCAAGGAAACGCACCTGGACAGCGGCCACGTGGTCGGCGGCAACCCGAAGGTGCTCAAGGCGCTGCTGCAGACCATCGCGCCGCACGTGCCGGAAGCGCTGCGCCGCTGAGCGGCCCGGCAAGCAGCCACAAAAAAGCCCGCGTGATGCGGGCTTTTTTCGTTGTGGGGCTGTTCAGGGCCGCTCGTCCACTTCCTCGGCCTTGGGCACGAAGTCATCGCGGCTGATACCCAGGTACATGGTCAGCGACGATGCCACGAACACCGACGAGTAGGTGCCGAACGCCACGCCCACCATCATCGCCACCGCGAAGTTGTGGATGGCCTCGCCGCCGAACAGGAACAGCGCGCAGGCGGACAGGAACGTGGTGGTCGAAGTCATCACCGTGCGCGACAGCGTCTGGGTGACGGCGCCGTTGATGATTTCCGCCGTGGTGCCCTTGCGCAGCAGGCGGAAGTTCTCGCGCACCCGGTCGCCCACCACGATGCTCTCGTTGATCGAGTAGCCGATGATCGCCAGCACCGCGGCCAGCACCGTCAGGTCGAAAGTCAGCCCGGTGAGCGCGAAGAAGCCGATGACGATGATGGCGTCGTGCGCCAGCGCCAGCACCGAGCCCAGCGACAGGCGCCACACGAAACGCACCGACACGAACAGCATCATCAGGCCCAGCGAGACCATCAGGGCGATGCCTGACTGGTCGCGCAGCTCCTCGCCCACGGCCGGGCCGACGAATTCCGTGCGGGTCAACTGCAAGTCCGGCGAGGACGCCTTGAGCGCCTCGAACACCGCGGTGCCCAGCTTGGCCGGATCGCCGCTGTCATCCGGCGGGATACGCACCAGCACGTCGCGCGCCGAACCGAAGTTCTGCACGATCGCTTCCTCGTGGCCGGCCGCCGCCAGCTGGCTGCGCACCTGCTCGAGGCTGGCCTCCTGGGCGTAGCGCACTTCCAGCAGCGTACCGCCGGTGAAATCCAGGCCCAGGTTCAGGCCCTTGAAGACCAGCAGCAGTACTGCGCCCACCGTCATGATGATCGACAGCACCGTCATGTACGGCGCCAGGCGCATGAAGTTGATGGCGCGGGTGTGCTCCTGGTGCGGAGCCGTCGGGTTGTTGGCAGGGTTGTTCATGAGCGTACCCAGATCGGCTGGATGCTGAGCGCCTTCACCGGCTTGTTGCCGTACTTCCAGTTCATCAGCACGCGGGAGAAGACGACGGCGGTATACAGCGAAGTGATGATGCCCAGCGACAGGGTGATGGCGAAGCCCTTCACCGAACCGGCACCCAGGCCGAACAGCACGAGGCCGACGATCAGCGTGGTCAGGTGCGAATCCATGATGGTGGCCCAGGCACGGGAGTAACCCTTGTCCATGGCCTGCTGCACCGACAGCCCCTTGCGCAGCTCCTCGCGGATACGCTCGTTGATCAGCACGTTGGCGTCCACGGCGATACCCATGGTGAGCACGATGCCGGCGATGCCGGGCATGGTCAGGGTGGTGCCGATGGCGCCCAGCAAAGCCAGCAACAGCAACAGGTTGCCCACCAGCGCGATGCAGGCGAACACGCCCACCAGGCGGTAGTTGACCACCATGAACAGCACGACCAGCAGGAAGCCGTACACCGCGGCCTGCAAGCCGGCCTGGATGTTTTCCTTGCCGAGGCTCGGGCCGATGGTGCGCTCCTCGACGAAGTACATCGGCGCCGCCAGCGCGCCGGAGCGCAGCAACAGGGCCAGTTCCGCCGCTTCCGCCGGCGAGTCCAGGCCGGTGATCTGGAACTGCGAACCGAACACGCCATTGATCTGCGCGGCGTTGATCAGGTACTTCTCCTCGACCTTGTCGATGACCGTGCGCAAGGTGCCGTCCGGGTCAGTGACCGTGCGGGTGATCGCACGCGTCTCCACGAACAGCACCGCCATCAGGTCGCCAACGTGGTCGGTGGTGGTGCGCTGCATCGAACGGCCACCCTTGCTGTCGAGGGTGATCGACACGTTGGGCGTGCTGGTCTGCGGGTCGAAGCCGGCCTTGGCGCCGATCACCGAGTCACCGGTGACGATCTTCTCGCGCTTGAGCACGCGCGGCGGCTCGCGGTTGTCCTTGAACGGATAGACCTCGGTGCCCGGCGGCGCCGCGCGACCCGGCTGCCAGGGACCCGGGTTTTCCCAGTCCACCATGCGGAACTCGAGGCTGGCGGTGCGGCCCAGCACGCGCTTGGCGGTGGCGGTGTCCTGCACGCCCGGCAGCTCCACGACGATGCGGTTGGCGCCCTGGCGCTGCACCAGCGGCTCGGCCACGCCCAGCTCGTTCACGCGGTTGGCAATGGTGGTGCGGTTCTGGTCGATGGCGTAGTCCTGGATCTCCTTGATCGCCGCCTCGGAGAATTTCAGCGCCAGGTTGTACTCGCCGGCGGCCTCGACGTCGGTGATCACGAAATCGGCGGTGGTGGCCTGGATGATGCCGCGCGCCGCATCGCGGGCAGCCGCGTCACCGAAGCGCGCCTCGATGCCGCCACGCTCGCCGCGACGAACGCTCTTGAAGCGAACGCCCTCCGGCAGCTTCTCGCGCAGCACGGACTTGATCTGGTCGACCCACGCTTCCTCGCGCTGCGCGATGGCGCGTTCCATGTCGACTTCGAGCTTGAAGTGCACGCCACCGCGCAGGTCCAGGCCGAGTTTCATCGGCGTGGCATACAACGACAGCAGCCAGGCCGGCGTGGTCGGCGCCAGGTTGTAGGCCACCACGAAATCATCGCCCAGCGCCCGCTGTACGGCTTCCTTGGCCTTGACCTGTGCCTCGCTGTCACCGATGCGGATCAGCAGCGAGTTCTGCACCGGCTCCGCAGGCTTGAACGGCAGGTTCGCCGCCGCCAGCACCTGCTCGGCACGACGGGCGACATCGTCCCCCACCTGCACCGAGGCGTTCTGGCCGGAGATCTGGATCGCCGGCTCGTCGGGGTAAAGATTGGGGATGGCGTAGATCGCGCTGGCCAGCACGACCAGCAGGACCACTGCGATCTGCCACGGCGAATTCTGGTTCATGGGTACATCCGGGTTGCCTGGCGGTGACGCGGAAGGCTCAGTTGGCTTCCTTGATCTGCTTGAGCGTGCCCTTGGGCAGGGACGCGGTGATGGACATCTTGGAGACCTTGATCTCTACGCCGTCGGCGATGTCCAGCGCCACGTACTCGTCGGTGACCTTGGTGATGCGGCCGAGGATCGCGCCGTTGACCACGACTTCGTCGCCCTTGGCCAGGCCGGACACCAGCTCGCGGTGTTCCTTCATGCGCTTGGACTGCGGGCGCCAGATCAGGAAATACATCATGGCGATCAGCACGCCGAACATCACCAGGGTCATCATGCCGCCACCCTGCGGTTGCGCGGCTGCGGCGGGGGCGCCTTCGGCCCAGGCTTCGCTGATGAAGAAACTCATGTGATCTCCTGAAGAATCGAGGGGTTACGGATGAGGAAACGGGACGGCGGGCGACTGCGCCTCAGACCGGTGCTGCCGGCCCGGGGTTCCCGCGCCGCGCCCGGTGGTTTGCCACGAAGTCGGCCAATCTACCCTGTTCGATAGCCCCCCGCAAACCGGCCATCAGCACCTGGTAATGGCGCAGGTTGTGGATGGTGCCGAGCATGGCGCCGAGCATCTCGCCGCAGCGGTCCAGGTGGTGCAGGTAGGCCCGCGAGAAGTGCCGGCAGGTGTAGCAGTCGCAGGCCGGGTCCAGCGTGCGGGTGTCGTCGCGGTGCACCGCGTTGCGGATGCGCACCACGCCCTCGCTGGTAAAGAAGTGGCCGTTGCGCGCGTTGCGGGTGGGCAACACGCAGTCGAACATGTCGATACCGCGGGCCACCGCCTCGACGATGTCCTCGGGCTTGCCCACCCCCATCAGGTAGCGGGGCTTGTCGGCCGGCATCTTCGGCGGCAGGTGGTCGAGGATGCGGATCATGTCCTCCTTGGGCTCGCCCACCGACAAGCCGCCGATGGCGTAGCCGTCGAAGCCGATGGCCGTGAGGCCGGCCAGCGATTCCTCGCGCAGCGCCTCGTACATGCCGCCCTGCACGATGCCGAACAGCGCGCCCGGCGCGCGGCCGGTCTCCTGCCCGAGTGCGTCGTGGGCGTCACGCGAGCGCTTGGCCCAGCGCAGCGACAGCTCCATCGACTTCTTCGCCTGCGCCTCGGTGGCCGGGTACGGCGTGCACTCGTCGAAGATCATCACGATGTCCGAGCCCAGCTCGTGCTGCACGCGCATCGAGGTTTCCGGGTCGAGGAACACCTCGGAGCCGTCGATGGGCGAGCGGAACTTCACGCCGGCCTCGGTGATCTTGCGCAACTCGCCCAGGCTGAACACCTGGAAGCCGCCGGAGTCGGTGAGGATCGGCCCCTGCCATTGCACGAAGTCGTGCAGGTCACCGTGCTTGCGCACCACCTCCGTGCCGGGGCGCAGCATCAGGTGGAAGGTATTGCCGAGGATGATCTGGGCGCCGCTGTCACCGATGTCGCGCGGCAGCATGCCCTTGACCGTCCCGTAGGTGCCTACCGGCATGAAGGCCGGCGTTTCCACGGTGCCGCGCGCAAAGGTCAGGCGACCGCGGCGGGCGGCGCCGTCGGTGGCCAGCAGGTCGAATTTCACGGGCGGAATCCTCTCATCGTGGTGCCCGCGCCGACGGGTGCGGGTACGGTATGAACATCGCGTCGCCGTAGCTGAAGAAGCGGTAGCGTTCGCGCACGGCCTCGCCATAGGCACGCAGCGTGTTGCCGGTGCCGGCGAAGGCACTCACCAGCATCAGCAAGGTCGAGCGCGGCAGGTGGAAATTGGTGATCAGCGCATCCACCACGTGGAAGGTCTTGCCGGGGTGGATGAAGATATCGGTTTCACCGCGGAACGGCTGCAGTTCACCGCCGCCGGCGCGTGCCGCCGACTCCAGGCTGCGCACGCTGGTGGTGCCCACCGCCACCACGCGGCCACCGGCGGCGCGGGTCGCGCGCACCGCCGCCACGGCCGCCGCGTCCACGTCGACGATCTCCGCGTGCATGCGGTGCTCTTCGACGTGCTCGACGCGCACCGGCTGGAAGGTGCCGGCGCCCACGTGCAGGGTCACCGTGGTGCTGCGCACGCCCTTCGCGGCGAGCGCCGCCAGCAGGGCCTCGTCGAAATGCAGTCCGGCGGTGGGTGCCGCCACCGCACCGGGCTTCGCCGCGTACACGGTCTGGTAGCGCGCCTGGTCGCTGCGATCATCGGCACGATCGATATAGGGCGGCAACGGCATGTGGCCCAGCCGCTCGAGCAAGGCCAGCACGGGTTCCGGGAAGTCGAGCAGGAACAGTTCGCCGCGGCGCTCGCGCATCTGCAGTTCACTGCCATCCGCCAGCACGATGCGACTTCCGGGCTTGGGCGACTTGGAGGCACGCACGTGCGCCAGCACGCTGCGGCCGTCATCCAGCACGCGCTCGACGAGGATTTCCACCTCGCCACCGGTCTGCTTGCGGCCGAACAGGCGCGCCGGGATGACCCGCGTGTCGTTGAACACCAGCAGGTCGCCCGGCGCCAGCAGGTCGACCAGATCGGTAAAGCGGCGATGGGCGATGGCGCCGTCGCGACCGTCCAGCACCAGCAGGCGGCTGCCGGTGCGCTCGGGGGCCGGGTAACGGGCGATCAGCTCGTCCGGCAGGTCATAGTCGAAGTCGGCAACACGCATGGCAGGGGTCCCGGAAGGCGCGGCAAGGGTAGCGAAAGCCCCCCGCCACTGCCACCGCCGTACGGCAGACGCTGCAGGCCGGCGCCGGTGCTGCTAGAATGCCGCCCGCCCGCGCCGGAATGGCGAAACTGGTAGACGCGCCGGACTCAAAATCCGGTTCTGGCGACAGAGTGTCGGTTCGATTCCGACTTCCGGCACCACGCGGGCCCTACTCATCCCCCCCCATGACCACGACCCGCATCCCCTACAGCAGCCTGCCGGACGCCGGCCTGTTCCGCCGCCTGGCGGCACTGGTCTATGACGGCCTGCTCATCCTCGCGCTGTGGTTCACCAGCGTGGGCGTGGCGGTCATCCTGCATGGCAACGAGGCCATCGATCCGCGGCTCATGCAATGGGTCGGGCTGCCGGCGTTGTGGCTGGAAACCGCGCTGTTCTACGGCTGGTTCTGGCTGCACGGCGGCCAGACCCTCGGCATGCGCGCCTGGCGCCTGCAGCTGGTGGGCGTGGACGCGCACGGCGAAGCACGTGCCGTCACCGTGGGTGACTGCGCGGTGCGCTCACTGGTGGGTACCGTGTCGCTGGGCGCTGCCCTGCTGGGCATGCTGTGGGTGATCGTCAGCGGTCGCACCTGGCACGACAGCGCCTCGCGGACCCGCGTGGTCGTGCTGCCCAAGGACGCGAAGCAGTGAGTGCGCGGCGCGCCTACCAGAAGAACGCCAGCAGCGCCGCCAGCACCACCAGCACCACCCCGACCACCGCAATGCCCAGCACGATGTCCGAGCGCCCCTGCGGGTGATCATCGGGCGGATCCTGCAGGCGCACCGGTGAAGCCGCCGCCGGGGTCACGGGAACCTCGAGTCGCGGAATGTTGGGCGACGTTACCGGGGCCAGCTCCCTGGCGGCGGCCGGACGCAGCGGCCGGATCCCGGCAACGCGGTCGATGATCTCGCGGCGCTGGTCACGGTACTCGTCGAAACCGATCTCGCCGGACAGCAGCGCGCGGTGCATCCACAGCAGGCGGCGGTTTTCCTCGGCGATCCTGTCATTGGCAGCGTTCTGGGCGCCACCGCCCGGCAGACTGGAATCGTTCATCGCTGTCAGGCCGCCTGCACCAGTACCAGCGACACGTTGTCGCGCGCGCCCTTGGCCAACGCCATGCGCAACAACAGGTCGGCGCTGCGCTCGATGTCCTCCCCGAGGGCCTGGCAGATCTCGTCGTCGGCCAGTTCGTTGTACAGGCCATCACTGCACAGCAGGAAACAGTCGCGCGAGCGGATATCGAACAGCGTGGTCTCCAGCTGCAGTTCCGGCGCGCCGCCCACGGCGCGGGTGATCACGTTGCCATGCGGGTGGTTGACGGCCTCCTCCGCGGTGATGAGTCCACGATCGAGCAATTCCTGCACCTCGCTGTGGTCACGGGAGATCTGCTCGAGGTTGCGCTCACGCAGGCGGTAGAGACGGGAATCACCGGCCCACAGGCAGGCACCCACGCCATCGCCGACCACCATGCTCACCACCGTCGAACCCATGGCGCGGCCACCGAAAAGCCGCGCGGCATGCTCGCGGATATCGCGATTGGCGCGCACCAGCGCATCCTCGAGGGACTCGACCACTGCCGACAGCGGCCCGGACACCGACAGGCCCGCCACCGCCTCGGCGACCATGCGCGACGCGACGTCACCGGCCTCGTGGCCGCCCATACCGTCGGCCGCCAGCCAGATGCCGGCCTCCGGCCGCAACAGGATGGCGTCCTCGTTGATCTTCCGCTTGGCGCCGCGGTCGCTCCGACCGGTGCTGGACCAGCGGATCTGGGCATCGGTCATGGGCGTCCCTCGTGAACTGCGCCTAACTGTAGCCTGCCGGCCCGGGCGCGGCCAACCGTTCGCCGCTAGCCCGACCGGCGCAAGGCGAACAGGCCTATGGCCATCCCCACCACCACCGGCACCAGCGCCGCCAGCAGGGTCGGGAAGTGGTAGACCAGCGCCGCCGTGCCGGTCAGCTCCTCGAAGTAGCGCAACATCAGGCCGGTGACCACGCCGGCCAGGATACGCAGGCCCATGGTGACCTGCCGCAGCGGCCCGAATACATAGGAGATGGCGATGAATACCATCGCGCACATCATCAGCGGCTGCAGCAGCTTGTTCCAGAACGCGAGGAAATAGGGCGCGCCGTCCAGGCCCTGCGACGACAGGTAGTTGGCATAGCGCCACAACCCGGTCACCGACAGGTCCTCGGCGTCCATGGTCAGCAGCGTCAGCAGTCCCGGCGTCAGGCTGGTGTACCAGGTCAACGAGTCGAAGCGCGACGAGCGCGCCTCGCGCTGGCCGATCTCGGTGACGTCGACACCCTCGAGATACCAGTGATCGCCCTGGTACAACGCGGTGTGCGCATGGCTGGCCTGCACGAGGCGGCCACTGTCATCGAAGCGGAAGCGCGTGACGTCGAACAGCCGCCCGCTGGGCTCCACCGCGTTGACGTGTATGTATTCGCTGCCCTCGCGGTGCCACACGCCGAACCGCGAGTGCAACGCCTTGCCGCTGCCCAACGCCACCGAACGACTGCTTTGCGCGATCTGCTCGGTATAGGGCGCCACGTATTCGCCGATGGCGAAACCGACCAGCGCCACCAGCAGGACCGGCCGCAACGTCGCCCACAGGATCTGCAGCAACGACACGCCGGCTGCACGCATCACCACCAGTTCGCTGTTGTTGGCCAGCGCCCCGAGCGCCACCAGGCAGCCCAGCAGGGTGCCGGTCGGCATCATCTCGTAGAGCCGGCGCGGCGCGGTCATGCCCACGAATTGCACGGCTTGCCACAACTGGTAACTGGCACGCAGTTCCTCGAGCTCCGCCAGCAACGCGAACAGCAGGTCGAGCGTCACCAGCAGGAAGGTCACGCCGAGGATGGCCAGCGACACCGAGCGACCGATGTAGGACTGCAGCGTCTTCATGCGGCACGCCCCCCGCGGGTCACCCAGCGCAGGCGCAGGTCCTCGCCGAACACCAGCAACAATCCCAGCGCGGCGAACAGCAGGTGCACCCACCAGGGCCCCAGCGACGGCGGCAGCGCACCCTTCTCCACCCACTGCCTGACGCCGACCAGCAACACCAGGTACGCGAGGAATACCAGCACGCTGGGCAGCAACTTGAGGAACCGCCCCTGGCGCGGCTGCACGCGCGCCAGCGGCACGGCCAGCAGCACGGCCACGAAGCACATGAACGGCACCGACACGCGCCACTGCAGTTCCGCCACCGAGCGGAGGTCATCGCGGGAGAACAGCGCACGGGTTGGCTGGCCGCGGGTCTCCTCGCTGCCGGTCACCGGGTTTTCCTCGATGCGCACGCGATACGTTTCGAATGCGATGACGTGGTAGTCCGGCCTGCCGGCCTGGCCCTCGTAGCGATAGCCGCTGGTGAGTTCGAGGTACTGGTTGCCGGCTTCATCCTGCACGCGCCGGCCCGAGGCCGCGGTGATCACGTTCGGCTGGCGGTTGCCGGCGTCCGCGCCGACCGGGAATTCGGACAGGAACACGTTTTCCAGGCGGGTACGACCGTCGACCAGCCCCTCCGCGTAGGTGACCCGCTCGATGCCATCGACGTTGCGCTTGTAGAAACGACCGGCAGACAGCATGTCGATCTCCGGGCGCGAGCGTTGCTCTTCCATGATGTGCTCGACGGCGGCAAAGCCCCACGGCGTGAGCACCGTACTGAAGGCCGCCACCACGCCCGCCATCATCAGCGCCGGCACGGCGCACATGCGCACCAGTTGCACATTGCTGACCCCGGACGCGCGCAGCACGGTCATCTCGCTGTCCACGTACATGCGCCCGAACGACAGCATGACGCCCATGAACAGCGCCATCGGCAGGATCAGTTCGAGGAAACCCGGCAGGCGGAAGGCCAGCAGGCTGAACAGCGCCTCGGCCTGGATGCGGCCCTCGGCGGCGTCGCCGAGATACTTGATGAAGCGGCCGAACACCAGCACGAGCACCAGCACGAACGCCACCGCCAGCGTCGAGGCGAACAACTGCCGGGACAGGTAGCGATAGACGAGCACGCGATTCTCCGCGCTTGCTGGAAGTTCAGGGCGTTGCCTATAGTCGGGCGGACGATACCGCCGCACCCTCAAGGCCGGCGCCATTGTAGCGATTGCCGCACCCGCCCGATACGACGATTCCTGCCCCGGAGCAGCCCCCATGCAGTTCAGCATCAAGCACCTTGACCCCGCCACCGCCCGCACCGACTGCCTGGTGGTGGGCGTACACGCCGACGGCAAGCTGTCGGCGGCCGCCGAGCAGGTGGACCGCGCCACCGGCGGCCTGCTGCGCAAACTGGCGAAACAGGGCGACCTCAAGGGGACCGTCAAGCAGGCCCTGGTCATCCACCAGCCGGCCGGCCTGAAGGCAGCCCGGCTGGTGCTGGCCGGCCTGGGCAGCGCCGAGCGCGCGCTGTCGACCACCGAGGCCAACCGCGTGCTGGTGAGTGTGGCCAATGCCCTCAAGGGCATGCCGCTGACCGACGCCGTGGTCCTGCTGGACGACCTGGCCGTCGACGGCGTCAGCGAAGCCTGGCGCGTACGCGAGGCCATCAAGACCATCGATGAACTGACCTACCGCTTCGACCAGTTCAAGTCGAAGACCGGCAAGGGCAAGTCCACCAAGGCCGGCAAGGCGCCGCAACTGGCTGCCGTCACCCTCGGCCTGGCCGGTCGCCAGCCGCATGCCGCCGAGAAGCGCGCCGTGGCCGAGGCCGAGGCCATCTGCCTGGGCCGTCGCCTCACCCGCGACCTGGGGAACCTCCCGCCCAACGTCTGCCACCCGTCCTACCTGGCGCAGCGCGCGCAACAGCTGGGACGCGAAACGAAGAAACTGAAGGTCACCGTGCTGGACGAGAAGCAGATCCGCGCCATGGGCATGGGCGCCTTCGCCTCGGTCGCCCAGGGCAGCGACCAGCCCGGCAAGCTGATCGCCATGGAGTACAAGGGCGGCAAGGCCGGTGACAAACCGTACGTGTTCGTCGGCAAGGGCATCACCTTCGACACCGGCGGCATCAGCATCAAGCCCGGCGCCGGCATGGACGAGATGAAGTACGACATGTGCGGCGCCGCCACCGTCTTCGGCGTGATGCGCGCCGTGGTGGCCCTGAAGTTGCCGGTCAACGTGGTGGGCGTGATCGCCGCCGCCGAGAACATGCCCGGCAGCAACGCCTCGCGCCCCGGCGACATCGTCACCACCCTCTCCGGGCAGACGGTGGAAATCCTCAACACCGACGCCGAGGGCCGACTGGTGCTGTGCGACACCCTGACCTGGGTCGGCAAGTACAAGCCGAAGACGGTCATCGACATCGCCACCCTCACCGGCGCCTGCGTGGTGGCGCTGGGCAACCAGGCGCACGGCCTGTACAGCAACAACAACGCGTTGGGCGACGCGCTGGTAAAAGCCGGCCAGGAAGGCAACGACCGCGCCTGGCCGATGCCGTTGTGGGAGGAATACCAGGAGCAACTCGACAGCCCGTTCGCCGACATGGCCAACATCGGTGGCCCGCGCGCCGGCAGCGTCACCGCCGCCTGCTTCCTGGCGCGGTTCACCAGGGACTACACCTGGGCCCACCTCGACATCGCCGGCACCGCCTGGCACAGCCATGCCCCCTACAAGGGTGCCACCGGCCGCCCGGTGAGCCTGCTGGTGCAGTACCTGCTCGACGCCAGCGGCCACTGAGCAGCTGCCGGTGACCATGAGCACGGAGCGCCGCGTCGACTTCTACCAGCTGGCCGCCGACGGCCCGCAGGCGCGGGAGCGCTATGCCTGCCGCCTCGCGGAAAAGGCGCTGCGCAACGGCTACCGCACGCTGTTGCTGGCACGCGACGACAGCCACGCAGCCGAACTCGACGCGTTGCTGTGGTCGTTCGCGCCGGAAGGCTTCCTGCCGCACGGCCGCGATACCGCCGATCCGGTGTGCGTGGCCAGCGCGCTGGCGGACAGCGACCACAACCTGCTGGTCAACCTCGCCGGCGACCTGGCAGCGGCCCCCGGGCAATTCACGCGCATCGCGGAAATCGTTCCGGCGGACCCGGCGGCGCGCGACGGGGCGCGGGCTGCCTACCGCCGCTGGCAACAACGCGGTTACACGGTTCACTACCACGACCTCGGCCAGGCCCGACGCCCCTGATCATGAGCAGCCAGCACACCCCGCCCCCCGACGACCACGCGGCCATCCCCATCCTGATGGAACCGGTACCGCTGGAGACCGGCACGGCGGATGTCGCCGGACCGGCCGCCCTGCCGCGCGCGGCCCAGCAGTCCCTGTTTGACGACCCCGCGCCGCAACCGGCGACACCCGCCACGCCGCCAGCGGCGCGGCGGCGCGCGGCCGGTCCGGAGCACCTGCGTGCCGCCGGCCACCTGCTGCGGGCGCGGGCGCCGGCCATCGTCGACGAAATCGTCGCGGCCCATTCGGCCCGCCTCACCGCCGAACTGCACGATCGCCTGCAGCAGGAACTGGAATCACTGCTGGAAGAGCTCGTAGCGCCGCGGGAGCCCTGAAACGTTCCCGGGTCGGCGCGCCCGCGCCGGCACCGCTATAATCGCCCCCCTCCCGCCGGCTTCCCCGGCCCTCATTTCGCGTGCCCGCCATGGAAAAGTCGTTCAACCCGTCCGCCATCGAGCAAACCTGGTACCAGCGCTGGGAACAGGCCGGCTACTTCGCCCCGCAGGGCGACGGCAAGCCGTACTGCATCATGATCCCGCCGCCGAACGTCACCGGCTCGCTGCACATGGGCCACGGCTTCAACAACACCATCATGGACCTGCTCATCCGCTACCACCGGATGAAGGGCGACAGGACCCTGTGGCAACCGGGCACCGACCACGCCGGCATCGCCACGCAGATGGTCGTCGAACGGCAACTCGGTGCGCAGAACCTCACCCGCCACGACCTCGGCCGCGAGAAATTCCTCGAGAAGGTCTGGGAGTGGAAGGAGCAGTCCGGCGGCACCATCACCCGCCAGATCCGTCGCCTCGGTTCGTCGGTGGACTGGACCCGCGAGCGTTTCACCATGGATGCCGGCCTGTCGCAGGCGGTGCTGGAAGCGTTCGTGCGCCTGCACGAGGACGGCCTGATCTACCGCGGCCAGCGCCTGGTGAACTGGGACCCGAAACTGCACACGGCGATTTCCGATCTCGAAGTGGTGAGTTCGGAAGAAAAAGGTTCGATGTGGCACTTCCGCTACCCGCTGGCGGACGGCACCGGCCATCTCGTCGTTGCCACCACCCGCCCGGAAACCATGCTCGGCGACACTGCCGTCGCGGTGAACCCGGACGACGCCCGCTACAAGGACCTGATCGGCAAGCAGGTGCGACTGCCGCTGGTTGACCGCCTGATCCCCATCATCGGCGACAGCTACGTCGACCCGGAATTCGGCACCGGTTGCGTGAAGATCACGCCGGCGCACGACTTCAACGACTATGAAGTCGGCAAGCGTCACAAGCTGCCACTGATCAACATCTTCACCATCGACGCGACCATCAACGAGAACGCCCCGGAGAAGTACCGCGGCCTCGACCGCTTCGTCGCGCGCAAGCAGATCGTCACCGACCTCGACGCGCTCGGCCTGCTGGAGAAGATCGACGACCACGCGCTGAAGGTGCCGCGCGGCGACCGCTCCGGCGTCGTCATCGAGCCCTACCTGACCTGGCAGTGGTACGTGAAGACCGGCCCGCTGGCCGTCGAGGCGGTGAAGGCCGTGGAAGACGGCCGCATCGAGTTCGTGCCCAAGCAGTACGAGAACATGTACTTCGCCTGGATGCGCGACCTGCAGGACTGGTGCATCTCGCGCCAGCTGTGGTGGGGCCACCGCATCCCGGCCTGGTACGACGACGAGGGCAACGTCTATGTTGCCCGCCACGAGGCGGAAGTGCGCGCGAAATACGGCATCGCCGCCAACGTGAAGCTGCGCCAGGACGAGGACGTGCTCGATACCTGGTTCTCGTCGGCGCTGTGGACCTTCTCCACGCTCGGCTGGCCGGAGAACACGCCGGAACTCAAGCAGTTCCACCCCACCGACGTGCTGGTCACCGGCTTCGACATCATCTTCTTCTGGGTCGCCCGGATGATCATGATGACCATGCACTTCATCAAGGACCCGGACGGCACCCCGCAGGTGCCGTTCAGGAAGGTCTACGTGCACGGCCTCGTCCGCGACCACGAAGGCCAGAAGATGTCGAAGTCCAAGGGCAATGTGCTGGACCCGCTGGACATCATCGACGGCATCGACCTCGAGTCGCTGGTCGCCAAGCGCACCACCGGCCTGATGAAGCCGCAGGACGCGCCGAAAATCGACAAGGCCACCCGCAAGCAGTTCCCCGAGGGCATCGAGTCCTTCGGTACCGACGCGCTGCGTTTCACCTTCGCGTCGCTGGCCGCGACCGGCCGCGACATCCTGTTCGACATGAAGCGCATCCAGGGCTACGGCAACTTCTGCAACAAGATCTGGAATGCCACCCGCTACGTACTGATGAACGTCGAGGGCAAGGACTGCGGCCTCGATGGCGGTGACGTCCAGTTGTCGCTCGCCGACCGCTGGATTGCCTCGCGTCTGCAACGTGCCGAGACCGACATCGCCGCGCATATCGACGCCTTCCGCTTCGACCTCGCCGCGCAGTCGCTCTACGAGTTCATCTGGAACGAGTACTGCGACTGGTACCTGGAACTGTCCAAACCGGTGCTGAACGACCCGAACGCGACGGAAGCGCAGCTGCGCGGTACCCGCCGCACGCTGGTGCGCGTGCTGGAAGTCATCCTGCGCCTGGCGCACCCGTTCATGCCGTTCATCACCGAGGAGATCTGGCAGACCATCGCGCCGCTGGCCGGCAAGTCCGGCCCGACCATCATGCTGCAGCCCTGGCCGGTGCCGAACCCGGAGCGCCTCGACGAGCGCGCCGAGGCCGACATCGCCTGGGTGCAAGGCGTGGTCACCGCACTGCGCAACGTGCGCGGCGAGATGAACATCCCGCCGTCGAAGCAATTGCCGGTGTTCTTCCACAACGGCAACACCGAGGACAAGCGCCGCTTCGAGGAGAACACCGCCTTCCTGAAGGTCCTTGCCCGCCTCGAATCCATCACCTGGCTGACCCCGACCGACTCGGCACCGCCCTCGGCCACCCAGCTGGTCGGCGACATGGAAATCCTCGTGCCCATGGCCGGCCTGATCGACAAGAAGGCTGAGCTGGCGCGACTGGCGAAGGAAGTGGAACGCCTGCGCGGCGAGGTCGCCCGCCTCGACGGCAAGTTGAAAAATCCCGCCTTCGTCGACAAGGCGCCGGCGGACGTAGTGGGCAAAGAACGCGCGAAACTCGACGAGCAGCGCACGGCGCTGGCCCGCCTCGAGGACCAGCTCGAAAAGATCAAGGTGCTCTAGGCACCGGGCGGCAGCGGCGACCACGGGAGAAGCCCGCATGAGCAACGGCGATGACGAGCTGGCACGTTTCCTCGCGCGGTTCGACGCGCACCACCAGGGCCTGCCGGAATTCCGCGGCGCCGTCGCCGAGGTGGCTGCCAGCGTGCTGCCCGACATCGCCGCGGACAGCGCGCTGGTGCGTGCCCGCGTGCTCGAGCGCCTGACGGTCCCCGACCGCATCATCGCCTTCCGCGTGTGCTGGGAAGACGATGCCGGCGAGGTCCACGTCAACCGCGGCTACCGCGTCCAGCACAGCAACGCCGTAGGCCCCTACAAGGGCGGCCTGCGCTTCCATCCCCAGGTCAACCTCGACACGCTGCAGGCACTGGCCTTCGAGCAGACGTTCAAGAACAGCCTGACCGGCCTGCCCATGGGTGGCGCGAAGGGCGGCGCCGACTTCGACCCGCGCGGGCGCAGCGACGCCGAGATCATGCGCTTCTGCCGGGCCTTCATGACCGAGCTGTACCGGCACATCGGGCCGGACACCGACGTGCCCGCCGGCGACCTGGGCGTGGGCGCCCGCGAGATCGGTTTCCTGTTCGGGCAATACAAGCACATCACCGGCACCGTCACCGCGGCCATGACCGGCAAGGGCGTGCTGTGGGGCGGCAGCCAGGTACGTGCCGAGGCCACCGGCTACGGCGTGGTCTATTTCCTGCAGCACGTACTGGCCCGCGGGCAACGCACCCTGGAAGGTCTCGGGGTTGCCGTTTCCGGCGCTGGCAACGTGGCCCTGCATGCCGCCGAAAAACTCTGCGCCAGTGGTGCCCGCGTGCTCACGCTGTCCGATTCCCGCGGCACGCTGGAGGCCGGCCCCGGCGGCTTCGCGGCGGAGCAACTGGCACGCCTGAAGGAGTTGCGCACCGGCGAATACCGGGCCCTGGCAGACTGCGCCGCGGCCGTCGGCGCACGCTACGTTGCCGGGCAGAAAGCCTGGGCAACGTCCTGCGACATCGCCATGCCCTGCGCCACGCAAAACGAACTGGACGAAAACGATGCCCGCACGCTGGCGGCCAACGGCTGCCGCTGGGTGATCGAGGGCGCCAACCTGCCCGTGACCGCGGCAGCACGCGCCATGCTGCGCAGCAACAGCATCGTGTTCGTACCGGGCAAGGCCGCCAATGCCGGCGGCGTGGCCGTATCGGGGCTGGAGATCACCCAGAACCGCATGTCGTTGCCCTGGGAGCGTGCCGATATCGACCAGCGCCTGCAGCACATCATGTCGCGCATCCACGACCAGTGCGTGCAATATGGCGAAACACCCGATGGCGTCGACTATTCGCTGGGCGCCAATCGCGCCGGGTTCCGGCGCGTCGCCCGGGCCATGCTTGCATTCGGCATCCAGTAGGTACCCCATGGCGAGCAAGAGCACCCAGAGCGGCAAGTCTTCCACGCCACCCGCGCGCTGGTTGGGCAGGGAACTCTCCGACCGCCGTACGCGCATCCTGCATGCCGCGCAGGAAGTGTTCGCACAGCAAGGCTTCCGCTCCGCCGAAGTGCGTGCGGTCGCCGAGCGGGCGGGCGTTGGCAAGGCCACCATCTACAAGTTCTTTCCCAGCAAGGAAGCGCTGTTGCTGGTGATCGTCGAGGAAAGCCTCGACTACATGCGCGACCTCGCGCTGGCGGCCATGGTCGAAAGCGGCGATCCGCTGCAGCGGCTGGAGAACGCCGCCCGCGCGATGGCCCGCTTCCTGGAGAGCAACCGCGAATTCTCGCGCGTACTCATCCAGGAGGCCGGCGAATTCATGGGAGACATCCAGCGCAAGCACCTGGCGCTGGTGGAACAGAACATGCCCTTCGCCGAGGCCTTCTTCGGCACACTGCGCGACCAGGGCTATTTCCGCGCCCTCTCCATCCGCGAATCCGTGCACCTGATGTTCAACGTGATGATCGGCTCCACGTACACCTGGGCGCTCACCGGCCAGGGCGACCTCGAGGAGCAGGCAGTGCGCTACCTGCGCGTGCTCATGGAAGGCCTGCGCGCCGAACCGGCGCAACTCGTCCGCGGCACCCGCAAAGGCAATTGAACATGGACATGCAGCCGGCGCCGGGACGCTACCGCCACTACAAGGGCAACACCTACGAGGTGCTCGGCATTGCCCGCCACAGCGAGACGGGCGAGCTGATGGTGGTCTATCGCCCCGAGTATGGCGAGCGGGCGCTGTGGGTCAGGCCACGCGCCATGTTCCTCGAAGACGTGACGGTGGCTGGCCACAGCCAGCCTCGCTTCGCGCGCTTGCCGGACTGATCGCCGGCAAGCACGCCCGCGGTTTCAGCTACGCAGCAACATGCCGCCATCGAGCGGGATGATATTGCCGGTCATGTAGGCGCCCGCCCGCGACGACAGGTAGATCGCCAGGCCGCCAACGTCCTCCATGCTGCCCAGACGCTTCATCGGCACCGTCTGGGCCAGCGCACGCTCTGCCTCCTCGGTCTTGCGCAGGTAGGCGGTCATCTTGCTGGGGAAGAACCCCGGGGCAATGGCGTTCACCGTGATGTTCTTCGCCAGCAGTTCGTTGGCAAGCACGCGGGTGAGATGGTTCAGGCCGGCCTTGCTGGGGCCATAGGCATAGGCCATCAGGCTGGCCGGTTGCTGGCCGGCAATGGAGGTGATGTTGATCACCCGCGACGGCGACTCCGCCGTGGCACGCTTGCCCAGCAAGGGAAGCAGTTCACGCACCAGGAAGAACGGTGCTTTCAGGTTCAGGGCGGTCACCCGGTCCCAGGCATCCTCGGTATAGGCTTCCATCGGCGCGCCCCAAGTCGTGCCGGCGTTATTGACCAGCACGTCCAGGGCACCACCGGCTTCCTGCTCCAGCCACGCCTTGAGCGCGGCGCGACCCTCGGCCGTGCCGGCGTCAGCCGGCAATGCGCGGCACCAGCCCAGCGCCGACAGCGCCTGCTGCGTCGCCTCGCACGCATCCTTCTTGCGCGACGAGACGAACACGCGCGCACCGCCACGCACGAAGGCCTCGGCGATCATCGCGCCGA
This sequence comes from Gammaproteobacteria bacterium, assembly GCA_018262975.1. GTDB lineage: Bacteria > Pseudomonadota > Gammaproteobacteria > Pseudomonadales > JADFDG01 > JADFDG01. Next base: position 1,736 of record JADFDG010000003.1, on the reverse strand, counting down.
TGCCGCTGGTACCACCGGTGACCAGCACCGTCTTGTCCTTGACCGAAAACAGATCTTGCATCACGAGTCACTCCCTGGAACTGTCATTGACTGCCTTGTGCAACGCCGCCTCGGCGATGCCTGAAACCACCTTGCGCGCGTGGGCGATGTCGTTCACCGAGTCCGCATCCCCGCGCAGGAATTCGATCGACATGCCTTCCATGCCCCACAGCAGCGAATGGATGATCAGCGGGTCGATCGACCGCCCGGTGATCCGCCGGATCTCCTCGTTCACCACCCCCGCCACCGTGCGCATCGCCGCCTTGCGATAGGGAGCGAGCGGCGAGTCCGTGCGGATCGCCTCCTCCTGCATCATCCGGATCACCGGGGCCAGGTCGTGGTGGTAATCAAAGAACACACCGGGCATGCAGCCCGCGACTTCACCGACCGTGCGCGCATTACCGACGCTGGCCTTGTAGCTCACCACCATGATGTCGACGGCAAGCTTGTAGAGGCTTTCCAGCACATCGACCTTGTTGCGGAAATACTTGTAGAAAGTGCGCCGCGATATACCGGCAGCGTCGAGCAGGTCCTGCACGGTGACCTGGTTAACGCCGCGCTCGAGGAAGACCAGCATGGAGTTCACGAGGATCTCCAGCTTTGCCGGCGAGCGCGAGAGCGACTCCGGGGCGTGGTGCAGGGGCAATGCACTGGCCCGGGCGAGGTCGCTGGAGAGCATCATTTCGATGACCGCACGCAATTGCGCACGGTCGGTGGATGGCGGCCGCGCCGCGGCGGTATGGCTGATGGCTTCCACTGGTTCGATCCCGCGAACACCGATGACCCGCCGATTGTATACATTGCGTATACGCAGAACCAGCAGAACGGGGCCTGGCGCAGGCAATAAAAAACCCCGGTCATTTCTGACCGGGGTTCGGGATAGGTGCCTGACGATGACCTACTCTCGCATGGGCAATGCCACACTACCATCGGCGATGCAGCGTTTCACTTCTGAGTTCGGGATGGGATCAGGTGGTACCGCTGCTCTATTGTCGTCAGGCAAAAGGGTTGATCTGTTGCCTTCACAAGGGACGAGCGAGTCTGTGGAGAGGATTGTCTTCTGTGATCGCAAGCTTGGTGCTGCTTGTAGCAACGCTTGGGTGTTATATGGTCAAGCCTCACGGGTAATTAGTACGGGTAAGCTGAACGCCTCGCGGCGCTTACACATCCCGCCTATCAACCTTGTAGTCTTCAAGGGCCCTTCAGGGAGCTCGAGGCTCCAGGGAGATCTCATCTTGAAGGGGGCTTCCCGCTTAGATGCTTTCAGCGGTTATCCCGTCCGAACATAGCTACCCGGCAGTGCCACTGGCGTGACAACCGGAACACCAGAGGTTCGTTCACTCCGGTCCTCTCGTACTAGGAGCAACTCTTCTCAAATCTCCAACGCCCACGGCAGATAGGGACCGAACTGTCTCACGACGTTCTGAACCCAGCTCACGTACCGCTTTAATTGGCGAACAGCCAAACCCTTGGGACCTGCTCCAGCCCCAGGATGCGATGAGCCGACATCGAGGTGCCAAACCTTGCCGTCGATGTGAACTCTTGGGCAAGATCAGCCTGTTATCCCCAGAGTACCTTTTATCCGTTAAGTGACGGCGCTTCCACTCGCTACCGCCAGATCACTAAGACCTACTTTCGTACCTGCTCGTCCTGTCGGACTCGCAGTCAAGCCGCCTTGTGCCTTTACACTCGTACGC
>JADFDG010000002.1 GCA_018262975.1 Gammaproteobacteria bacterium | reverse complement strand
CACCATGGCGCTGGCGAGGAAGGTATCGGTGGCGGCTGGGAAGACGTGGCCGTGCTCGCGCAGGATGCCGCGCAGTGCATTGATGCGGGCGGTGCGGGTGCGCTTCCACTGTTCGCGCAGGCGGTGCAGGTGCTGCAGGTTCTGCTGCTCGATGCTCTTGGCCGGCACGGGCGTGATGTCGCCGACCCTGAACGCCTCAAGCAGGGCGCGGGCATCCGAGCGGTCGGTCTTGTTGCCCCGGCGGAACGCCTTCACGTGCTGGGCCGGCAGCAGGATGACCTCGTGACCGCGGGCGGACATCTCGCGTGCCCAGTAGTGCGCCGATCCGCAGGCCTCCAGCACCACCCGCGAAGGCGGCAGTGTGGCCAGCCAGGCGCGGAAGCGGACACGCGACAGGCGCTGCCGCTCCGCACCCTCGGCGACGATTTCGAAGACGTCCTTTGCCAGGTCGATGGCGACCGTTCTACGATCCATGGTGACTCCTCCCCCTCCGTTCGCTCCCGTATGGGATGCCCTTGGCACATAGATGCCGCAGGAGTGCGGGAGGAGTCCATTAGATCACTGAAGGCGCGACGACCTGACCTCAAGCTTCAGCCATCAAGGAAAAATGTTCGCCAGCCTCTTTCTGCTCACCCTCTGCGCCTCGGTCTGGATGCACTACGCGCCGGCATGGGTGCTGTGGCTGTACCTGGCAATGAGCGCAGTGACCTTTGTGGCATACGCGCTCGACAAGCGGGCCGCGCGCGCCAGGGCCAGTCGCACGCCAGAGTCAACGTTGCACCTTCTGGGCCTGCTGGGCGGGTGGCCCGGTGGTCGCCTGGCGCAGCAGATCGTGCGCCACAAGTCCGCGAAGACTTCGTTCCAGTTCGTATTCTGGTTCACGGCGATGGTAAACGTCAGCGTCCTGGTCTACGTTCTGACACCGTATGGCCATGATCTGGTGTCGGCCTTTGGCCGCATGGTGCGCTGAGGGCCAACCTTTCACGGCGGGCACGACGGCCCTGACGGGCCGGGCATTGAGTTGAAACGTCGGGTCCCGGATTCCGGGGCTGCGAGGTCCAGGGTTAGCAGGTGACTGACAGGCGCTGCCAATGAAAATCGACAACCTGAACATTGTGGCCCGGGAGATCCCGAACGCGCGGCCGGGGCAGAAGCGCTTCTCGGCCCGCGTCCAGGCCCTGTACGTGATCGATGAGGCAGGCCGCCGGAAGGTCAGCCACCAGTTCGGTGATGCGTAGGGCCGCACGCGGAATGAGGCGATCGAGCGTATGGGGCACACGGTCAGCGTCTGGCTTGCCAGGCAAAATAGTCACTAGTGCCAGGTGCCCAACAATGCGCCGCTGGCGGGCGGTGGCCTGCCATCAATCGTGATGTATCAACAGGGAGGTTGGTCCATGAAGAAAGCGATATTGTCGGTGATCTGCTGGTGCTTCATTTCGGCGGCAGCGGCAAGCGATCCGGGATCGGAACCATCGTCGGCAAACGAGCTGCTTGCAGTCTTCACCGAGGCCTACAATCGTGGCGACTCCGGAAAGATGGCTTCATTGGTGAGAATCTTCAGCAAGAACGAGAAGGTGCCGGACATGGTGCGTGCCTCTTTCGTTGAAGAGGTGGCGAAGAAGGGTTCCACGACCGCCCTGATCGGCAGCGATAACCTCAAGCACTACCCGAAGGAAATGCTCACTTCCATTCCCGCTGAAGTGACATTGGTAGACGTTCTCGAGGTCAGGCACGTTCCGGAGAAGATGGGCGAAGGTGGAACGCTGAGGACCAGTAATCGCTACCTGGTCGGCACGGAGTCTGGCCGCTACTTCATCGTTGCGCCATGACCTGCAGGGCGGTCAATTGGCGTAAACTGTTGGCATGAATGGATCTGATCAAACCTTGCGTGACCGCGTCGTGCTCGGCGGCGCGCTCGCTGTCTACGCTGCCATCTGGATCGCCATGCTCGCGGGCGGCCCCCATGGGCACTGGGCTGTAGCGCTCACCACGACGGCGGCCTACGTTGGCGGCCATGTCTTCGAGATCACCCGCCGCGGGCACTGTTTCCTGTCCGCAGATGCCACGGCGTTCCCGGTATCCCTGGTGGTGTTCGCCGTTGCTCAGACCGTTCTCTGGTTCGGCGGCGCCAGCGCGCTGTCGCTCGCAGTCAACGGCTTGATGGCATACGGTTCGGCCTTCCTGCTTGGCCACGTGGCCGCGCATGCTTTCGCTTTCGTCGCAGACCGGCTATTGCCCGACTCCCGGCGGTGATTCGATCCTCCTTCCGATACCCGGAGAAAGCCGCGTGAACCTCGCCGTGAAATTGACGCTCGCCGCGTCGGGAATCTTCCTGCTGGCCGGCCTGGTCGGCGGCATCCTCAAATACCGCGGGATCATGGCCAGTGCCAACCGCCGCGCCCATCCGTACATCGACATCGCCCACCGCTCCTCGCTGCTCTACAGCTTCGCGGCGCTGGTGATGGCCGCGCTGCTGTACTTCAGCCCCTATTCGCTGGAAGTGCAGCTGGTGATTACCGGCGTGCCGCTGTTCTTCTTCGCGGTGGCCATCGCGCAGTACTTCCGGCTCGGCCTGGAAGGCAAGGTCACCAACCAGTTCAAGGAGCGCAACTTCAACACCACCTGGGGCATGTGGTTGCTGATTGTGGGCGAGCTCGGCGGGGTCGCCGCCATCGTGTGGGGGTTCATCTCCACGCAACTGTCGGGTTGAGCGGCGCAGGCATGGGCGAAGCCATCACCCGCGTTGCGGCGCTGTGCGTCGCGCTGGCCGGCGTGGAAACGCTGCACGGCATATTCCGGGCCGCGGTGCTGGTGCCGCGCATCGGCAAGAAGCGCGCGCTGAAAGCCAGCATCGTGTCCGGCACGTTGCTGGCTTTCGTTGTCTGCCATTTGTTGGTGCCGGGCATCGGCATGACGGAAACCACCGGCCTGCTGCTGGTCGGGCTGGTGCTGGCGCTGTTCATGGCGACGTTCGACATCGTGCTCGCCAGGGTCGTGTTGCGCCTGCCCTGGGCCAGGGTGCTGCGTGACTTCGATCCGCGCACCGGCAACTACCTGGCCATCGGCCTGCTGTTGCTGGTGTTCATGCCGCTGCTGGTGATGCGGCTGCCGTAGGGGCTTGCGTGTAAGATGATGCGTCGCCAGCCGGGTTGCTGGCCGTAACGCCGCCGTCCGTCCACCACCGGGAGTCATGCATGAGTGCGCCGCAAGATACGTTCGCCATCAAGGCCGTTGGCCTGGGCCAGGTCTGGGGCCTGAAAGGCGCGGAGGACGACTGGGCCGTCTGCGAATTCAACGACGGTGAATTCGACGCCATGCTGCTGTGGTCCGACGAGAAAGGGGCGAAGGTCTGCGCCACCGGCGAGTGGAAGGTCTACCAGCCGGCGGCGATCGACCTGCAGGCCTACGTGGAATCCTGGCTGCCGGCCATGATCGAGGATGGCATCCACGTTAACATCAATTTCGGCCCGAAATCGCGCGGTTCGGTGATCGAGGCCGGGCAACTGCTGGCGGCCATCCAGGCGGCTCGTGGTGGCCGCGCGTCCTGACATGCGCGCCCTGGAGCACCGCATCCCGCCGCCGCTGGTGGCGCTGGCCTGTGCGGTGGCGATGTGGGGCGTGGCCGGCGTGACGCCGGCCCTCGAGCTGTCACTGCCGCTCCGCATGGCGGCCACCGCAGTGCCGGCACTGGGCGGCGCGTTCTTCTGCCTGGCCGGCGTGCTGTCCTTCCGCCGCGCGCGCACCACGGTCAACCCGCTCAAACCCGACAGCGCCTCGGCGCTGGTCACCTCGGGCATCTACCGGCTGTCGCGCAACCCGATGTACGTGGGCTTCGCGCTGCTGCTGGTCGCGTGGGCGGCATGGCTGGCGTCGCCGCTGGCGCTGTCGGGCGTGCTGGTGTTCGTGTTGTACATCAATCGCTTCCAGATCGTGCCGGAAGAGCGCGCCTTGGCCGCGTTGTTCGGCGCGGAGTTCGAGCGCTACCGCCAGGCCGTGCGCCGCTGGTTGTAGGCGCGAGCCGGCGCTGGCGCGTATGCTTCGCCCCGTCTGACAGCAAAACGGGGACATGGACATGCAGTGCCTGGTCGTGGGTGGTGGATTGGCGGGGCTGGCCTCCGCGGTGTGGCTGGCCGAGGCGGGCCACTCGGTGACCTTGCTGGAAAAGCGCGGCTCGCTCGGTGGCCGCACCATCGCCATTCCGCAGCCGGAAGTGGATGACGTGCCGGACAACGGCCAGCACGTGTTCGCCAGCGGCTACGAGTACCTGATGCGCTACCTCGACAGCGTCGGTACGCGCCAGCACGTGTGCTTCCCCGGGCAGATGTCGTTCCGCATGCCCGGCGGCGAAGTGCGCCGCAACCGTTCCACCGGCATCGATGCGCTGCGCGCGGCGCTGGGCGACCTGCCCGGCGTGACCGGCATGGACAAGGTGCGCACCGCCATCGCGCAGGCGAAGCTGATCCGCCAGTCGCTGCGCCAGCCGCCGGACCTCGACCAGATCACCGCGGACGAATGGTTCCGCCGCATCGGCATGCCGGCGTCGGCGCGCAAGGCGCAGTGGGACGGCATCGTGATCGGCCTGACCGGCGACCTGCCGACGATTTCCTCGGCAAAGGTGCCTGCCGACCTGCTGGCCACCGGCATCCGTCGCGCGGTCGCCACGAAGACGCCGGTGTCCATCGGCTACCCGACGGTCGATCTCGACACGCTGTTCGTCACCTCCGCGGAGAAAGTATTCGCGCAGCGCGGCGTGAAAGTACGCGCGCGCGCGCCGGTGCGCCACGTGAACGTGGACAACGGTCGCGTCACCGGCGTGACGCTCAATGACGGCGAGGTGGTGACGGCCGACGCGGTGATCTGCGCGGTGCCGGTGTGGCAGGTGCGCGGCATGCTCGACCAGGTGCCGGAGCACGCGAAGATCTACCGCGCCTGCGACGAGTTGAAGCCGGTGCCGATCGTGTCGGTGAACTATTACCTCGATCGTTCCATCGGCATGGACGACTGGGGCGAGATCATCTACGGCGGCGAAGGCGTGCTCGAGCAGATCTGGGATCGCCAGAAGATGCACGGTCGCCAGCCGGTGAAGAACTGGTTCTATTCCACGACCGTGTCGGCGTCCTACGAACTCATCAAGGGTACGAACAAGGAAATCGTCGACACGCAGATGGACGTGATCCGTCGCTACTACCCGCAGGCGCGCGACGCGCAGGTGCTGCACAGCCACATCGTGCGCATGCCGCAATCGACGTACCGCCAGGCGCCGGGCACGTTCGGCGTGCGCCCTGAGCAGAAGACGTCGGTGCAGGGACTGGCGATTGCCGGTGACTGGACGCGCACCGACTGGACCACCACGATGGAAGGCGCCTGCCAGAGCGCGGCGCGCGCGGTCGAGGCGGTGCTGGGCAAGTAACGGTGGCGGCGGTGCGGGTGCGCGGGTTGCTGCGTTACCTGTGGGCGGCGCCCTGCACGCTGGTGGGCTTGCTGCTGGCGCTGGCGGTGCTGGCCGCGGGTGGTTCGCTGCGCCGCATCGACGGCGTGCTGGAGGTGGCGCTGCCGCGCACGCTGCGCCGCCGGCGCCTGGCCGGTGCGATCACCTTCGGCCACGTGGTGTTGGGCTCGGATAGCGACACGCTGGCGCAACTGCGCGCACACGAGCACGTGCACGTGCAGCAGTACGAGCGCTGGGGCGTGCTGTTCTTCCTGGCCTATCCGCTGGCGAGCCTGTGGCAGTGGCTGCGCGGGCGCCGACCCTACTGGCACAACCCCTTCGAGGTGGATGCGCGTCGCCGCAGCCGTACCGGCCGCGACGACATCGATCCGACCTGAGGCGGACAAGCGTGGCCGCGAGGCGGTATCCTTACGCCCGCCGTGGTCATGGCCGCGGCCTGCCGGCGCCGGGCGGCGCGGGCGGAGTACAGCAGAGAGCAGGTGCAGCATGAGTGGTTTGCCCGCGTGTCCGAAGTGTGGTTCCGGCTTCACCTACGAGGACGGCGCCATGTTCGTCTGCCCGGAATGCGCCCACGAGTGGTCGAAGGACGCCGCGCCGGAAGCCGCCGAGCAGTCGCGCGTGGTACGTGACGCGTTCGGCAACGTGCTGCAGGACGGCGACTCCGTCACCGTCATCAAGGACCTCAAGGTCAAGGGCTCGTCTTCCTCGGTGAAGGTGGGGACCAAGGTGAAGAACATCCGCCTGGTCGACGGTGACCACGACATCGACTGCCGCATCGAGGGTTTCGGTGCCATGCAGCTGAAGTCGGAATTCGTGAAGAAGGCGTAACTCGCTACAATGCGCTCCGCTGCCCGCGGCGCCCGCCGGGGCGGCGGTCAGACAGACTCGTGTCGGAGAGCAGGTCATGGGCAAGCAGTGGAAGGTGAAGGGCAAGAGCGAGAACGCCGCGGCGAAGGGCCGCCTGTTCACGCGACTGGCCAAGGAATTGCAGATCGCCGCGCGCAGCGGCGCCGAGCCGGACATGAACCCGCGCCTGCGCCTGGCCATCGACCAGGCCAAGAAGGCGTCCATGCCCAAGGACACGGTTGAGCGCGCCATCCGCAAGGGCGCGGGCCTGGACGCCGGCGCGGTGCAGTACGAGAAGGTGACCTACGAGGGCTTCGCGCCGCACCGCGTGCCGGTGATCGTCGAGTGCCTCACCGACAACAACAACCGCACGATCTCCAGCATGCGCGTGCTGTTCCGCAAGGGCCAGCTGGGCTCGTCCGGCTCGGTGTCGTGGGACTTCGACCACCTGGGCATCATCGAGGCGACGCCCAAGGCGGCCGGTGCCGACCCGGAAGTGGCGGCCATCGAGGCCGGCGCCGAGGACTTCGAGGCCGGTGACGAGGGCGCGACGATCTTCTACACCGCCATTACCGACCTCGACGCCGTGTGCCGCGCGCTGCCCGACCAGGGCTTCGTGGTGCAGAGCGCCAAGATCGGCTACCGGCCGAAGAACCCGGTGTCGCTGGGCGATGCCGAGCGCGCCGAGGTCGAGGCCTTCCTCGAGGCCATCGACGGCGACGACGACGTGCAGGACGTCTACGTCGCGCTGGGCGACTGAGGCCGTTGCGCAGCCGGTGGTTCCGGGGGTAGTTTGCCCGGACAGCCGGCCGCGCGGCCGTCCCTGAAAACCGGAGTCTCCATGCTGCGTCCAGCCCTCGTTGCCCTTGCCCTTGGCCTCGCCTCCACGCAGGCCCCGGCCGCGTCGCTGTGCGGTGCGCTGGACGTGCGTCCGCTGGTGAAGCACACCGGCCGCGCGTGGACGCCGGCCACGACGATGCATGCGCCGGTGGCCGGCGAGATCGCTTCCTGCGAACTGAAGTCCGGGGTGCGGGACAGCATCCGCGTGCGCGTGCTGGTCGAGGCCTCGCCGTCGGCGCCGCAAAAGAGCCGCTGGCAGCAGGCGGTGCCGGTGAAGGCGCTGTGGCCGGATGCCTGGTACACGGATACGGTCAGCGCGCTGCCCACGCAGGTGCAGGCCGCCAACGTCGTCGGCGCCGTGCTGTATGCCGGCGGGCGTGTCTACGTGGTGGACGGTGTGCCGGTGGCGCGCAGCGACAAGAACGCGCGCAAGATCGTCGTTGACTGGCTGAAGGCGATCAGCCCGCGCTGATCGGCTATCCGCGTTGACGTTCAGCGGCGCGCGATGCGCTGCGGCGGGAAGTGGCAGGTGAAGGTCGAACCCTTGCCCGGTTCCGAGTGGATTTCCAGCGATGCATCGTGCCGCTTGAGCACGTGCTTGACGATGGCCAGGCCCAGCCCCGTGCCGCCCTCGGCCACCGAACGACCCTTGTCGGTGCGATAGAAGCGCTCGGTGAGCCGCGGCAGGTGCTGCGGTTCGATGCCGATGCCGTTGTCGCTGATCGCCAGGTGCGCGCCCTTGTCGTCGACCCACCAGTGGATGTCTATCTCGCCGTTCTGCCCGGTGTATTTCGCCGCGTTGACGATGATGTTGGAGAAGGCGCTCTGCAGCTCCATGTCGTTGCCCAGCAGGCGCACGTCGTCCTGCACGCGCAGGGTGATGGTGTGGTCCTTGTCGCGTGCCGCGGTGCGCACGTCGTTGCGGATGTTTTCCAGCAACGCACCGATGGCCACGGAGGCCTGGGCGCTGTCGGGCTGCGTGCTCTCCAGCCGTGACAGCAGCAGCAGGTCGTTGATCAGCCGGTCCATGCGCTCGGCCTGCTGGGCCATCTGCGTGAGGGCGCGGCCGAAGCGCGGCGGCAACGCATCCTTGTTGTTGGCCAGTGTTTCCACGTAGCCCTTCACGACGGTGAGCGGTGTCTTCAGTTCGTGCGAGACGTTGGCGACGAAGTCGCGGCGCATCTGCTCGAGCTGGTGCATGCGGGTGATGTCGCGTGCCACCAGCAGGTGGTCACCGTTGCCGAATACCGTCACCTGCACCTGCACGAACAGGTCGTCGCGCAAGGGCGACGGCATTTCCAGCAACTGCGAGTAGTCGCCGGCTTCGAACCACTGCTTGAAGCGCGGGTCACGCACCAGGTTGGCGATGGGCTGGCCGGCGTCGACGGGCCAGTGCAGGCCGAGCAGGCGCTCGGCCGCGGGGTTCCACCATTCGAGGGTGCCGTCGCCCTGCACGATCACCACGCCGTCGCGCAGGGCAACCACCGAGTCGCGTGCGCGGTCGATGATGGACTGCAGCTCGGCGCGCGCAGCCTGCTCGCGTTTCTGCAGGCGATAGATGCCGTCGAAGATCTCGCCCCACAGGCCGAAGCTGTCCGGTGGTTCCACCGGTGCGGTCGCGTGCGCGGGATCGTTCAGCCAGCGGTGCAACTTCAGCAGTTCGCTGACCACCCACACCAGGTAGACGGCCACGGTACCGACGATGAACCAGGCCATGTGCCCGAACGCCAGGCCGAGCAGCACCCCGGTGCCGACGGCCGCGGCGACGCGGCGGGCTTCCTCGAGGCGATGGTTGCGGGTCTGTTGCGGCACGCTCGGCCTGTTCCGTGGATGTCGGTCAGAAGGGCTTGTCGCCCTTGGTGGAGAAGCGGTAGCCGGTGCCACGCACGGTCTGGATGAAGCGGTCGAAACCGTGCGGCTCCAGCGCCTTGCGCAGGCGGCGGATGTGCACGTCCACCGTGCGATCCTCGACGTACACATTGCCGCCCCAGACGCGATCGAGCAACTGGGCGCGCGAGTAGGCGCGCTCGGCGTGGCTCATGAAGAACTCCAGCAGGCGGTACTCGGTGGGGCCCATGTCCACCGGCGCGTCGTTGGCGGTGACGCGGTGGCTGACCGGGTCGAGGGTGAGGCCGTCGTGGGAAATGGCCTTCTCGGCACCCTTGCTGGAGGCGCGGCGCAGCACGGCGCGGATGCGCGACAGCAGTTCGCGGGTGGAAAAGGGCTTGGTGACGTAGTCGTCGGCGCCCACGTCGAGGCCGAGGATCTTGTTGTCTTCCTCGCTCTTGGCGGTCAGCAGGATGACGGGGATTTCCTGGGTGGCCTCGTCGCGCTTCAGGCGGCGGGTGAGCTCGATGCCGGAGATGCCGGGCAGCATCCAGTCGAGCAGGATCAGGTCGGGGCGGTCATCGACCACGCGCTGGTGCGCCTGCTGGGCGTTCTCGGCTTCCAGCACGCGGAAGTCGGCCAGCTCGAGGGTGGTGGCGATCATCTCGCGGATCGCCGCCTCGTCGTCGACGACGAGGATGGTTTCTTCGGTCATGCGGGGCTCGGCTTTCATCCGTTTCGTCGCCGCACATTACAGTCCCGGGTCATGACAGAAGCATGACAGAAAAGCCGGGTATCCACCCGGATGCGCCTCAGGCTGTCACGAAAGCGAGATATATCCCGGCGAACACCGCCATGCCGACCCAGTTGTTGTGCAGGAAGGCCGCCAGGCAGGCCTGCGGTTCACGGTGGTGGGCCAGGCGGTGCTCGTACAGGAACAGCGCGGCGGCCACGCCCAGCGAGGCGTAAAACGGCCAGCCGAGGCCGGCGACGTGGCCGGCCGCCGCCAGCAGCGCGAGGGCGAGGCCCTGCAGCGCGGCGATGATGGCGAGGTCATGGCGGCCGAACAGGATGGCGGTGGATTTCACGCCGGCCTTGAGATCGTCGTCGCGGTCGGCCATGGCATAGAAGGTGTCGTAGGCGACGGTCCAGGCGAGGTTGGCGAAGAACAGCAGCCAGGCCAGCGGCGGCAGCGCTTCCTGTTCGGCGGCGAATGCCATGGGGATGGCCCAGCTGAAGGCCGCCCCCAGCACCACCTGCGGCAGGTGGGTGTAGCGCTTCATGAAGGGGTAGGCCGCGGCCAGCAGCAGGCCGCCCACCGACATGACGATGGTGTACAGGTTCAGGAACAGGGTGAGCAGGAAGGCGACGAAGGCGATGCCGGCGAACAGGCCCAGGGCTTCCTTCGGGCGAATCTCGCCGGCGGCCAGCGGGCGGGCCCTGGTGCGCCAGACCTGCTTGTCGAAGTCGCGGTCGGCGAAGTCGTTGATGGCACAGCCGGCCGAGCGCATCAGCACCACCCCGGCGGTGAACACCAGCACGTTGGTCAGCGAGGGCGAGCCATTGCCGGCGATCCACAGCGCCCACCAGGTGGGCCACAAGAGCAGGTATATGCCGATGGGCCGGTCCAGGCGCAGCAGGCGCGCGTATGCGCCGAGGCGGGCGCGCCAGGGGTTCACCGGGTGGTCTCCAGCAGGGCGGGCAGGAAGTACTCGGCCACCAGCAGCGGGGCGCCGCGCAGCAGGAAGGTGGACCGGCGCCCCCAGCAGGAGTGAGCGCTTGCTACGCCCAAGGGGCTTGCCTGGTCTAACTTCACCACGGTCACCGCGGTGCGCCGCAGGCCGGGATCGCGGAACAGGAAGGCACCCAGCGGACGGTCGCCGAGGCTGAGCAGGCGCCGGTTCGCGCCGGTCAGGCTGGTGCGGGGAATCACCGAGCGGGCCACCACCCAGGGTTCGCCGCAGCCCTCCAGTACGACCTCGCGCAGCAGGGCCCATTCGTTGCCAGGCAGGGCCAGGGCGCGGCGCTCGGCCAGCGTCGGCCGGCCCCAGCGCTGGCGGGTCACCCGCACGCGGAAGCGGCCAGCGGAGAGCGCCACCAGGCGGGCGGTGAGCGAGCCCGGGTCGGCCAGCCAGCCGAGCGTGGCGGCGTCGGGCCGCGTGGCGCGGAAGCGCCAGCCGGCGTCGAGGCGTATGGGAGGCTGGCGCATGCGGAATGGGGGCGGCTGGTGGTGGCGCGGGATTCTAGCACCGGGGCGGTGCGCGGCTGGCGCGTATCCACAGGCCGCCGCAGCCGCGCTCAATTGACCTCGCGTACCCGTGTGCGTAGTTTATGCCGGCCCCGGGCAGCCCCGTCGCCCGGCCGACCGTTTGAGGGTAGTGTGATGCGCAAGTGGGAATGTGTTGTCTGCGGCTTCATCTACGACGAAGCCAAGGGTCTGCCCGAAGATGGCATTCCGCCGGGCACCAGGTTCGAGGACATCCCGGATGACTGGGTATGCCCGGACTGCGGCGTCAGCAAGGACGATTTCGAACTGGTCCAGGGCTGAATACCCGCCCGACCGCGCCAAGGGCGACCCGCACGGTCGCCCTTTTCGTTTGCGGGCCCGCGCGGCCCGCGCCACCGGAGTGAACAGATGAACCGCCTCGTCATCATCGGCACCGGCCTCGCCGGCTACAACCTCGCCAAGGAATTCCGCAAGCTGGAGGCCGAGCGCCCGCTGCTGATCCTCACCGCGGACGACGGCCGCAACTACTCGAAGCCGATGCTGTCCACCGGCTTCACCAAGCAGAAGACCGCCGACGAGCTGGCGATGAACAGCGCCGCCGACATGGCTGCGCAACTGAATGCCGAGGTGCGCACGCACGTGCGCGTGGCGCGCATCGACACCGCGGCGAAGACGGTGACACTGGAAAGCGGCGAATCGATCGCCTACGGGGACCTGGTGCTGGCGCTGGGCGCCGACACCTTCAAGGTGCCGATGGAAGGCGATGCCGCCGCCGAGGTGCTGTCGATCAACGACCTGATGGACTACGCGGCGTTCCGTGCCAAAGCGGACGGAAAGAAGAAGGTGCTGGTGATCGGCGCCGGCCTGATCGGCTGCGAGTTCGCCAACGACCTGTCCAACGGCGGCTTCCAGGTGGAAGTGGTGGATCCCGCCGGCCGCTGCCTGCCGGCGCTGTTGCCGCCGGAAGCCAGCGCCGCGGTGGCGCGTGGCCTGGAAGGCCTCGGCGTGAAATTCCATTTCGGCCCGGCGGTGAAGGCGGTGGACAAGGCCGGTGACGGCTACCGTTGCACGCTCACCGACGGCACGGTGGTGGATGCCGACCTGGTGATCTCCGCCGTTGGCCTGCGCCCGCGCATCGCGCTGGCCAAGGAGGCGGGCCTGGCGGTGAACCGCGGCATCGTCACCGACAAGGAACTGCGCACCAGCGCGCCGCACGTGTACGCGTTCGGCGACTGCGCCGAAGTGAACGGCTACGTGCTGCCTTACGTGCTGCCGCTGATGGGCGCGGCGCGCGCGCTGGCGAAATCGCTGGCCGGCTACCCGACGCCGGTAAGCTACGGCGTGATGCCGGTGCAGGTGAAGACGCCGGCCTGCCCGGTGGTGGTGTGCCCACCGCCGGTGGGCAGCCAGGGCAGCTGGCAGGTGGAAGCCAACGGCCAGGACGTGAAGGGCGTGTTCGTGGGCAGCGACGGCAAGCCGCTGGGCTTCGCGCTCACCGGCAAGGCCACCGAGGAAAAGACCGCGCTGGCCAAGACCATGCCGGTGCTGTTCTGAGCGGTGCCGGTCATGGATGACAAGGCACCGGTCACCAGCAAGGCAGCGGCGCAGGCACGCGCCGACGACATCCGCGCTTTCAGCCGCGAACTGGCGCGCCTGCAGGACGAGGGCGCGCTGTCGCTGGACGACGGGCAGCGCAGCGCGCTTGCCGCGCATCACGCCCGCCTGCTGGCCGGCTACGCGCAGGGTTTCGACATCGACCGCGATGCGCGCGCAGCGCAATTGTCGCTGGGCATGCGGGTGGCGTCGTTCCTCGGCGCGCTGGCGCTGGCGGCCAGCGTGTTCTTCCTCTTCTACCGCTACTGGGGCCTGCTGCCGACGCCGGCGCAAGTCGGCATTCTCGTCGGTGCGGTGATTGCGACGCTGGCCGGCACGCTGTGGATACAGTCGCGCGACCGCTCCGGCTATTTCGCCAAGCTCGCCGCGCTGGTCACGTTTGCCTGCTTCGTGCTGAACGTGGTGATGGTCGGGCAGATCTTCAACATCACCCCGTCCGACAACGCCCTGCTGCCGTGGGCGGCGTTCGCCTTCCTGCTCGCCTATACCTGCGACCTGCGCCTGCTGCTGGTCGCCGGGATCCTGTGCCTGGTGGCGTGGGTGGCGGCGCGCACCGGCACCTGGGATGGCATCTACTGGCTGGATTTCGGGCGGCGCCCGGAAAATTTCTTCCCGGTGGCGATCGCGCTGTTCTGCTTCCCGCAGTGGGTGGACCATGCCGCGCGCAGCGGCTTTGCGATGACCTACCGGGTGTGCGGGTTGCTCGCGCTGCTGTTGCCGGTGCTGGTGCTGGCGCACTGGGGCGAGGCCAGTTACCTGGATCTCGACCGCGGCCTCATCGAGGGCAGTTACCAGCTGGCCGGTTTCGCGCTGTCGGCGCTGGCGGTATGGCTGGGCGTGCGCCGTAACTGGCAGGACACCGTCAACACCGGCATCGTGTTCTTCGTGGTGTTCCTGTACAGCAAGTTCTTCGACTGGTGGTGGGACTCCATGCCGAAGTACCTGTTCTTCCTGGTGCTGGGCATGGCGGCGGTGCTGGTGCTGCTGGTGTTGCGACGCCTGCGCGCCGCGGCCGGGAGGGCTCAAGCATGAAGTCGTGGAGCCTGCGCAGGGCATTTGCAGTTGGCGTGGCGCTGGTGTTGCTGGTGAATGCCGTGGCGCTGGCCGGCGCCTGGTACAACCGCAGTGGTGCACCGGAAGCGACGTTGCGCCTCACCGAGCGCGAGCTGTTGGTGCCCTGGGGATGGGGCATGCACGCAGAGAACTCCGGCGTGGCGCTGCAGATGCAGTGGCAGGTGGCGATGACGCCGCTCGCGGGCCCGGGCGCCCCGCGCCGCGAGACACTGGCCTGGCTCGACGCAGCGACCATGCAGGCGCTGGGCTTTGCCGTGCCGGCCAGCACTGACGCCGATGCGCGGCGCCGCTACGCTCGCCAGCTGTCGCGCGACGTGTTGCTGGTACTGGAACTCGACGGCCCGGCTTACCAGGCGTCGGTGCAGCGTGCCGTCGAAGAGCTGGCGCGCACGGAGGCGCTGCTGGCGGCCGCGCCCGCCGATGATCGCCTGCGCCAGGAGGTCGCCGAGGCAGGCCTGCAACTGCAACGCGAGCAAACGCGTGCCAGCCGCTTGTTCATCGTTGCCGCCGGTCTGTCGCTGGCGGAGTTGCGCGCCCGCTACCCCGACCGCAGCCGCTACGCGATCCTGCCGGGGCAGGTCGGTCCGATTGTGGACGAATACGAGAACGCGGTGCGCTACCGCGGCTATATCGCCGGGGTGAAGGCCGGCGCCATCCATGTGCCGCTCGCCTTCCGTCCGGTGTTCGAGCGCGCGTTGCGCCAGTCCGGTGACGAGATGCCGGCGCGCTTCCAGGCGGACGTCCATGTCGGCCGCCGGCTGGAGCCGTGGCTGGTGGCCGCCAGCGCGCCGCCTGGCCGGCCGTAACTGCCCGCTGCCGGGCATTCCTGCTATCTTTCCGCCGCCCCCGCGGGGGCGTTGCACCACCCGACATTCCACCAGCCACACCGGGGTCCATGCCATGTTCTACAACTTCCTGTTCCGCATCGTGCTGTGGGTGCTCGGCCTGCGCCTGCGCTGGCTGGGCAACAACAACGAGAAGTTCCGCGAGAAGCTCAAGGGGCAGGACTTCACCATGCAGTTCCGCACCTTCGACAACAAGGCCGCGCGCGCCTTCCATTTCCGCGACGGCCAGGTGCAGCCGCTGCCGGGTCTGATCGACAAGCCCTCGATCACGTTGTCCTTCCTCGACGGCCACTACGCGCTGAACACCCTCATGGCGTCCGGCAAGGACCAGTCGGTGATGATGAAGGGCATGCAGGAGCAGAAAGTGAAGATCGAAGGCGACTTCAGCAAACTCATGCTCTTCATGCAGGTGGCGAAGTACCTCGGGCCGCAAAAGAAAAAGCCCGCGGCGTGATCCAGGCCGCATTCCGGCGCCCGGGCGGTTGCCCTCCGGGTCCGGTGCGCTAGACTGCCACGGCTGTTTGTTTACCAAGAAAAACCGACGGAGTATCCGCATGAACACGTTCCGCATCCTTTCCCTGGCCGCCCTGATGGCGGCTGCCGGTGCCGCGCAGGCCGGCGCCTTCAGCTACAACTACATCGAGGGCGGCTTCGGCGAAATCGACGGCGATGGCTGGGTCGATGATGGCGACGCCATCTATTTCGGTGGCGCGATGGAACTGGACAAGCAGTTCGGCCTGCTCGGCTCGCTGGGCCTGATCGACATCGGTCAGTTCGATGGCACCGTGCTGCGCGGTGGCGGCCTGTTCCACACGCCGATCAACAAGGACCTGGACTTCGTCGGCACGCTCGAACTGGTCTATTCGGACTGGGACACGCCTTTCGGTGGTGATGACGACCTCGGCTTCGCCGCTTCCGGTGGCGTGCGCTACGCCGTGCAGGACAACTTCCAGATCGAAGGCAAGCTGACGGTGGTGGAAGTCGATCCGTTCGATGACGGCCTGGGCCTGTCCGTCGGTGCGCGCTACTACATGAACAAGCAGCTGTCCGCTGCCGCCGGCATCGCCAACGATGCCGAGTTCGACGGCCTCTGGATCAACCTGCGTTACGACCTGAAGTGATCCACCGCTACACGCGGGAATAGCGGACGGCTTCGCCGATCCAGCGCCTGATCAGCAGCGGCACCTTGTCCGGGTG
The DNA here is from genome assembly GCA_018262975.1 of Gammaproteobacteria bacterium. Taxonomy (GTDB): domain Bacteria; phylum Pseudomonadota; class Gammaproteobacteria; order Pseudomonadales; family JADFDG01; genus JADFDG01. The sequence goes on along the minus strand of JADFDG010000002.1, from coordinate 269,641 downwards.
CCGTTGCTCCAGTTCCTTGGCCAGTTCCCTGGCGACTTCCACCAATGCCGCATCACGCATCAGGTCGGCCACGCGCAGCGTGAGCTCGCCGGTCTGCCGCGTGCCCAGCACTTCGCCGGGGCCGCGCAGCTCCAAGTCCTTCTCGGCGATCCGGAAGCCGTCGGTGGTCTCGCGCATCACCGCCAGGCGTTCGCGTCCCAGTTGCGACAGCGGTGACTTGTACATCAATACGCAGAAGCTTTGCTGCGCGCCGCGCCCGACGCGACCGCGCAACTGGTGCAGTTGCGCCAGCCCGAGCCGCTCGGCGTTCTCGATGACCATCAGCGACGCGTTGGGCACGTCCACGCCGACCTCGATCACCGTGGTGGCCACCAGCAGGTCGAGCTCGCCGCGCTTGAAGGCATCCATGGTGGCGGCCTTCTGCGTTGCTTTCAGACGGCCGTGCACCAGTCCCACGCGTACGCCCGGTAGCGCGGCCTGCAGGTCGGCAAACGTGGATTCCGCGGCCTGCGCTTCGACTTCCTCCGAGTCTTCCACCAGCGGGCACACCCAGTAGGCCTGCTTCCTTTCTTCGCAGGCGCCGCGGATGCGCTCGATGATGTCCGGCCGGCGCTCTTCGCCGAGCACCACGGTCTGTACCGGCGTGCGTCCGGGCGGCAGTTCGTCGATCACCGAGGTGTCGAGGTCGCCGTAGGCGCTCATCGCCAGCGTGCGCGGGATGGGCGTGGCGGTCATGATCAACTGGTGGGCGATGCCGGCTTCGCCACCCTTGTCGCGCAGCGCGAGACGCTGCTGCACGCCGAAGCGATGCTGTTCGTCGACGACCACCAGGCCCAGGCGCGCGAAGGCGACGTCCTGCTGGAACAGCGCGTGCGTGCCGATCACCAGCGGCAGCGAGCCGTCGGCGAGCGCGCTGATCGTGGCCTCGCGCTCCCTCTTCTTCAGGCGCGAGGTCAGCCAGCCCACCGGTATGCCCAGCGGTTCGAACCACTGGCGGAAGGTGCGGAAATGTTGCTCGGCGAGGATCTCGGTGGGCGCCATCAGCGCCACCTGCACGCCACCGCCGAGTGCCTGCGCGGCAGCCAGCGCCGCCACGGCGGTCTTGCCGGCGCCGACGTCGCCCTGCACCAGGCGCAGCATGGGTACCGGTTGCATGAGGTCGGCGGCGATGTCGGCGAGCACGCGCTGCTGCGCGCCGGTAAGCGCGTACGGCAGCGAGGCCTTCAGGCGTTGCGCGAGCGGCGGGTTGGGTGGCAAGGCCGGCGCCTTGTGGCGGCGGATCTCCTTGCGCACGGCGAGCATGCTCAGGTGATGCGCGGCGAGCTCTTCCAGGGCGAGACGGCGGATGGCCGGGTGCGAGCCGTCGCTGAGCGTTTCGGTGCGCGCGCCCGGTGGCGGGTGGTGCACGAAATCCAGCGCCTCGCGCAGCGCCGGCAGGCGAAAGCGTGCGAGCAGCTCCGGGGGAACCAGTTCGGCCGGCGCGTGGCGGGCGAGCAGCATGATGGCGGCATCGGTGAGCGCGCGCACGCGCTGTTGGGTGACGCCCTCCGTAATGCCGTACACCGGCGTGAGGCGATCGGCCAGCGGCGGCGTGCTGCCCGGCGCGAGCACGCGGTATTCCGGGTGATAGAACTCCAGTCCCGTGGAGCCGGGGCGCGCGTCGCCGAAGGCGCGCACCTTCACGCCGCGCGCGAACTGCGCCTTCTGCGCCGCGTTGAAGTGGTAGAAACGCAAGGCGACGATGCCGGTGCTGTCGCCCATCTTCACCAGCAGGCTGCGCCGCCGCCCGAACAGGATGTCGGCGGCCAGTACTTCGCCTTCGACCTGCGCGGTGGTGAACGGACGCACCGCGCCGATCGGCGTGACGCGCGTGCGATCCTCGTAGCGGATCGGCAGGTGGAACAGCAGGTCCTCGACGGTTTCCAGGCCCAGCACGGCCAGGCGCGCCGCCAATGCCGGCCCGACACCCTTGAGGCTGGCGACCGCCGCACGCAGCGGATCGCCGGCGGTGCCGTTGCTCAAGCGGCGACCTCGTGCTGGCCGCGCAACTTCGCGGCTTCGCGGGTCGCGGCAATCAGCACGTCGATGGCCTTGGTGCGCGGGAAGCTCGCCCGCCAGGCCAGTGCAACGCGGCGGGAAGGCTCCGGTTTCTCGAATGGCCGCGTCACCAGCACTTCCTCGCCATAGAAGGGCGATGCGCAGGCGGTCTGCGGCAGCACCGACACGCCCATGCCGGCAGCGACCATGTGGCGGATGGTTTCCAGCGAGCTGGACGCCACCTCGGTGCCGGCGCGGCCGCCGCGGATGTGCGGGCAGAAGCTCAGCACCTGGTCGCGCAGGCAGTGGCCCTCGCCGAGCATCAGCACGTTCTCGTCGTCGAGATCGGTGGCAGCGATGCGCTTGCGCCGGGCCAGCGGGTGCGCGGCCGGCATCAACACCTCGAAGGTTTCATCGTACAGCGGGGTGACCACCACGCCAGGCTCGGCGAACGGCAGGGCGATGAGGATGGCATCGACCTCGCCGTCGCGCAGGCGCTGCGCCAGCACGTGCGTGAAGTTCTCCTCGATGGACAGCGGCAACTGCGGCGCCAGCCGCCGGGCAGCGGTCACCAGCGCGGGGAACAGGTAGGGGCCGATGGTGTGGATGGCGCCGACGCGCAGCGGCGTGCCGAATTGTTGCACCTGCGGATCGGCCAGCTGGCGCAGCTTCTCGGCTTCCTCGAGTACGCGCTGGGCCTGGGCGATGACGGCCTCGCCGGTGGGCGTGACGCGCACGTCGTGGCGATGGCGCTCGAACAACTGCACGCCCAGCTCGTCCTCCAGCTTCTTCACCGCCACCGACAAGGTCGGCTGGGTGACGGAGCAGCTGGCGGCGGCGCGGCCGAAATGGCGCTCGCGGGCGAGGGCGACGGCGTAGCGCAGTTCGGTAAGGTTCATGCCGGTATCCGTATCGTGCCTGTTGTAGAGAGGGGGCCGTGCCCCCGATAAGCTGTGTGCAAAGAGCGTCGGGGGCATGGCCCCTCTCTACACGGTAATTGCGATAGTCTTACTCTATTGAGCAAGCGTCAACGCAGGGGAATCCACATGGCTACCGTGCTCTTTGCCGGCTTCGGCGACCTAGGCAGCGCCGCCGGCCGTTTGCTGGCCGACGCCGGCCTGCGCGTGCAGGCACTGAAGCGCACTGCGCCGGAAGCGCCGTGGGCGGGCATCGATTGCCACGCGGTGGACCTGCGCGCGCCGTTCACCCTGCCCGCCGCAACCCGGGGCGACATCGACGCCGTGGTGATCGCGGTGAGTCCGCAGCGCCACGAGCGCGACGATTACCGGGCCACTTATGTCGGTGCCGTCGAACACACGCTGCGTGCGGTGCAGGCCGCCGGCGGGCGGGCGCGACTGGTGCTGTTCGTGTCGAGCACCAGCGTGTGGGCGGAAAGCGGCGACCTGTGGATCAGCGAGGACACGCCGGCGCGCCCGGACTCGTGGAACGGCGAGATCCTGCTGGCCGCCGAGCAGGCGCTGTTCAATTCGTCGCTGGCCTTGCAGGGCGCCCAGGCGGTCTCGCTGCGCCTGTCCGGCATCTACGGGCCGGGGCGCTACATGATGATCCGCAAGGCGGAGGCAATACGCGCCGGGCGCGAGGCCATGCCGTCGCCGGCGTGGACCAATCGCATCCATCGCGACGACGCCGCGCGCATGGTGGCGTTCCTGGTAAACCGGGCGCTGGCCGGCACCACGCTGGAGCGCATCTACACCGGCGTGGACAACGAACCGTCGCTGAACGTGGACGTGCTGGCGCACATCGTGGCGCTGTTGCAGGGTGCGGACGCGGTGGACATCACCACGAAGGCGCCGCCGCCCAACGTGGCGGTGGGCGGCAAGCGGGTGGGCAATGCGCGCATCCGCTCGCTGGGCTTCAGTTTCCGCTACCCGGACTTCCGTGTCGGTTACGACGCGCTGGTGGCGGACTATCGCCGCACTTCGTAGAGAGGGGCCATGCCCCCGAGAGTTTGTGGCTCAAAAGCATCGGGGGCATGGCCCCCTCTCTACAGGTAGTGGGTGGCTCAGTCGAGGACGATGATGGCGTCCATTTCCACCTGCGCGCCGCGCGGAAGCGAGGCCACGCCGATGGCGGCGCGCGCCGGGTAGGGCTGCTGGAAGTACTTCGCCATGATCTCGTTGACGCGCGCGAAGTTGCCGAGGTCGGTGAGGAAGACGTTGAGCTTCACCACCTGCGCCAGCGAACCGCCGCCGGCTTCGGCCACCGCCTTGAGGTTCTCGAACACGCGGATGATGTGCGCGTCGATGTCGCCTTCCACCATCTGCATGGTCTGCGGGTCGAGCGGGATCTGGCCCGACAGGTACAGCGTGTTGCCAGCCTTCACGGCCTGCGAATAGGTGCCGATCGCGGCCGGGGCCTGGTCGGTGTGGACGGTGGTGCGGGACATGTATCACTCCTGTAGAGAGGGGGCCATGCCCCCGATGATTTTCCTGCCGTTCGTGATGCAAGAGCGTCGGGGGCATGGCCCCCTCGCTACATGTGCAGGCGTCAGGACTTGCCGCGCGAGATCTTACCGACACCGGGCACCAGGCGCAGCCGCTTGATGATGCGCGCCAGGTGCACGCGGTCGTGCACGCTGATGAGGATGGACACCACGCCCATCTGCGGGTCCTTCTCGATCAGGTTGATGGCGTCGATGTTCGAATCGTTCTCGGCGACGATGGTGGCGAGCGTTGCCAGCGCGCCACGCCGGTTGGACAGTTCCACGCGCAACTCCACCGGGAAGTCGCCCTGTACCTTCTTCTCCCAGCGCAGCGGCAGGCAGCGCTCGGGGTTGTCGCGCAGTTCGTTTTCCACGTTGCGGCAGGTGTGGCGGTGCACGACCAGGCCGCGGCCGGCGGACAGGTGGCCGATGATCTCGTCGCCGGGCAGCGGGTAGCAGCACTTGGCGTAGGTGACCACCATGCCCTCGGTGCCGCGGATGGCCAGCGGCTTGTCGGTGGCGTGGAAGGCGCCGAGGTCGTCCACGGCGGCGAGCTGGCGTGCCACCAGCGGCGCCGCGCGGTTGCCCATGCCGATGTCCTCGAGCAGGTCGTCCAGGTGCGTGTAGCCGCTGGCGGCCAGCTCGGCCACCACGCGCTCCAGCGGCAGGTCATGGACGGCGACGTTGTATTCCGCCAGCGCCTGCTCGAGCAGGCGCTGGCCGAGCGCCACCGATTCGCCCTTGCGCTGCGTCTTCAGGAAGTTGCGGATGTAGGTGCGCGCCTTGGACGTCACCACGAAGTTCAGCCACGCCGGGCTCGGCACGCCGCCCGGTGCGGTGATGACTTCCACGGTCTGGCCGCTCTTGAGCGGCGTGGACAGCGGCGACATGCGGTGGTCGATGCGTGCCGCCACGCAGGCGTTGCCCACCGACGTGTGCACCGCGTAAGCGAAGTCCACCGGCGTGGCGCCGGCGGGCAGCTCCATGATGTCGCCCTTGGGCGTGAAGATGTACACCTCGTCGGGGAACAGGTCGATCTTCACGTTCTCGATGAATTCCACCGAGTTGCCGACCTGCTTCTGGATGTCGAGCAGGCCCTTCATCCATTGCCGCGCGCGCGCCTGCGGGCCGGTGGTGCGCTCCTTGTCGTCGGACTTGTACAGCCAGTGCGCGGCAATGCCGTTGTTGGCCATGTTCTCCATGTCCTCGGTGCGGATCTGCACCTCGACGGGAACGCCGGCATGGCTCTTCAGCGTGGTGTGCAGCGACTGGTAGCCGTTGGCCTTGGGGATCGCGATGTAGTCCTTGAAGCGGCCCGGGATCGGCTTGAAATAGTTGTGCAGGATGCCCAGCACGCGGTAGCAGGTGTCGACCTTGTCGACGATGACGCGGAAGCCGTAGAAATCCATGATCTCGTCGAAGGATTTCTTCTGCTCGCGCATCTTGCAGTAGATGCTGTAGAGGTGCTTCTCGCGGCCCATGATGCGCGCGTTGATGCCCTCGTTGCGGAGCAGCTGCTCCATGGTGTCCTTGAGCTTGGTGACGACCTCGCGGCGGTTGCCGCGCACCGCCTTCACCGCGCGGCCGATGCGCTGCGCGCGCATCGGGTACATCGCCGCGAAGGCGAGGTCCTCGTACTCGACGCGGATGTTGTTCATGCCGAGGCGGTTGGCGATCGGCCCGAAGATGTCCAGCGTCTCCTGCGCGATGCGGCGGCGCTTGGCCGGCGGCAGCGAGTGCAGCGTGCGCATGTTGTGCAGGCGGTCGGCGAGCTTCACCAGGATGACGCGGATGTCGCGCGTCATCGCCAGGATCATCTTGCGCAGGTTCTCGGCCTGCTGCTCGGCGCGCGTGGGCAATTCGATGGTGGTGATCTTCGACACGCCGTCGACGAGGTCGGCGACGTCCTGGCCGAATTCCTCGACCAGTTTTTCCTTGCTGACGCCGCAGTCCTCGAGCACGTCATGCAACAGTGCGGCGGCCAGGCTCTGGCCGTCCATGTGCATGTCGGTGAGGATGCCGGCCACCGCCAGCGGGTGGGTGATGTACGGGTCGCCGTCCTTGCGGAACTGACCCTCGTGGGCGTCACGGGCAAAGTAATAGGCCTTGCGGACGAGCGCGATCTGCTCTTCCGGCAAGTAGCTTTCGAGGCGCTTGGTGAGGCTCTCGATGGTGGCCAAGGGACAGTATTCCCGCGGCGCCTTGTGGGCACCGTCGGCTCCGGTGACGTGGTTTCCCTGAATCTAAAGACGATCGTACCGGAAGTCCACGGCGATGAAGCCGGGAAATATGCGTAGGGGGAAGGGCTTAGGCGCGGATGCTGAGGCGGTGCCTCAGGAGCGGATCATGCAGAGAGGGGGCCATGCCCCCGATCGCTCCTCGAGGAAGAGCGTCGGGGGCATGGCCCCCTCTCTACGAAGAGCGGAGAGCGAAGGGGGTCAGTCGCGGTCGTCGTTGAAGTCGATGGCGGTGACGACGCGCTGCTGGTTGGCCAGGAAGTCCAGCGACGGCGGGACTTCTTCCTGGTCCGGCTCGTCCAGTACGGTGCGGTCGACCAGGCCGTCGGCGATTTCGCGCAGGGCCACGACGGTCGGCTTGTCGTTCTCCCACTGGACCTTCGGCTCCTTGCCGCCGGTGGACAGCTGGCGGGCGCGCTTGGCAGCGACCAGCACGAGCTCGAAACGGTTGTCCAGGTTGGTGAGGCAGTCTTCGACGGTGACGCGGGCCATGGGAGGACCTCGAAAGCGGGTGACACAAGGGGCGGGAAGTCTAGCCGACCCCCCTGCCCGGGACAAGGACAGCGGCCGCCTCAGCGGCTGGCCAGCAGGCGCTCGATCAGGGTGAGCTGCTCATCGCCCAGCCGGTTCACCCGGCTGCGCTGGGCGCGGACCACCGCCGCCAGGTCGGCCAGGGCGCGGTCGAACAGGTCGTTGATGATCACGTAGTCGAACTCGGCGAAATGGGACATGTCCTCGGCCGCCTGGGCCAGCCGGCGCTCGATGACCTCGGCGGCGTCGGTGCCACGGCCGGTCAGGCGCTCGCGCAGCACCTCCCGCGACGGGGGCAGGATGAACACCCCGACCGCCTCGGGCAGCAGGCGGCGGACCTGCTGGGCACCCTGCCAGTCGATCTCCAGGATGACGTCCTGGCCGCCCTGCAGGGTCTGCTCCACCCAGGTCTTCGAGGTGCCGTAGAGGTTGCCGAACACCTCGGCCTGCTCGAGGAACTCGCCGCGGCCGATCATGGCCTGGAAGGTGTCGCGGTCGGTGAAATGGTAGTTCACGCCGTCGACTTCGCCCGGGCGCTGCGCGCGCGTGGTATGCGAAACCGATACGCCGATGTTGTCGACGCTGCCGACCAGCGCCTTCACCAGGCTGGTCTTGCCGGCGCCGGACGGCGCGGAGATGACGAACAGGGAGCCTTTCACGGGTCGGTCCTGCGGTGGGTTTGGGGCATTTATACCATCGCCGGCGCGTTGCATCAGCCCGGGTGGGCGTCGCGCAGCCGGCGCCAGCGCTGCCAGAGGCGCAGGCCCACGGCGCCGGCCAGCAGGCCGGCACTGCCCAGCAGCAGCGCGATCCACGCCGACCACGACACGCGCGGCGAGGCATCCATCACCGCGAACCGCGGCGGCCAGTCGCGGGCGACCAGTGCCTGGAATTGCTCCCAGGTGAGTTGCTCGTAGAAGGTTTCCACGTCGAACAGGCCGCCGGCGTCGATCTCGCGCATGGAGTCGGCCAGGTAGTCGGCACGGTCGGCAATGCGTTCGAACGACTGCGCCATGCCCAGCAGCGAGGCGCGGCGCAGGTGCTCGAACTCCTCGCGGCTGATGCCGCCCGCGCGCACTTCGTTCGCCAGTTCCTGCAGGTAGTCCATGGCGAAACCGGTGTCCGCCGGCGACGTCTCCACCTGCAGCGTCACCAGCATGGCGCTGCCTTCGTAGCTCACCTGCGCGCTGGGTGTGTAGGTGATGCCGCGCTCGCTGCGTAACTCGCGGAACATGCGGTCGCCCAGCCAGTCCTGCACCAGTTGCAGTGCGTAGTAGCCCTGCCAGTCGCGGAACGGCACGATGCCGGCGGCCGTGGGCGCATCCAGGCCGGCGGTACCCGACAACCAGCCGGAGGTGAAAGTGTCCTGCGCCGGTTGAGCGATGGTGAGCGGGGCGAGGCGGGGCAGCGGGCGTGCCGGCAGCGTGGCGAACGCGGCGCGCGCCGCGGCGATGCCGTTGTCGTCGAGGTCGCCGACCAGCACCAGCACCATGTTGGCGGGCACGTAGTAGGTGTCGAAGGCGCTGCGCACGGCCTGCGCAGTCAGGTGGTGCACCGGCGTGAGCCCGGCGGTACAGCGCAAGCCGGCGGCAATGTCGAATTTGGTCGAAGCCAGTTGCATGGCCGGCTGCCGCGACCACCACAGGCGCGAGGGCGTGTGGTCGACGCCGGATTCGCGCTCCACCACGTTTGCCTCGCGGGCGACATCCTCGTCCTGCGGGTCGAAATCCCGCACCATGGTGGCGAGCAGTTCGATGGCGTCGCGCTGGAAGCGCGAATGCGCATCGAGCACCACCACCGTCTGTTCCGGGTAGGTGAAGGCGTTGATGTGGCCGCCCCAGCTCACCACGCGATCGTCGATCTCGTGCTCGGCCAGCGCGGCGTTGGCGGAGAACAGCAAGTGCTCGACCAGGTGGGGCAGCTCGCGGTCCTGGCAGGGATAGTGGTCGGAGCCGGTGCGCGCGACCAGCCGCAAGGAAAGGTACGGCGCACTGTGCACGCGCTGTATTACCAGGCGCAGGCCGTTGGGCAGGCGCTCCTCGGTGTAGGTGAGCGCGCCGGCCGGCAGGTAATCCTCTGCCTGCGCCGCTGCCATGGCGAGCAGTGCCGCGGCAACGAGGGCGGCGCGGCGAAACATGGCAACGAACCCGGAGCGCATGTTCACTCGATGTTCTGCACCTGCTCGCGCATCTGTTCGATCAGCACCTTGATTTCCACCGAGGCCTGGGTGGTGTCGGTGCTGATGGACTTGGAGCCGAGGGTGTTGGCCTCGCGGTTGAGTTCCTGCATCAGGAAGTCGAGGCGGCGGCCGACGTTGCCGCCCTCCTTGATGCAGCGGCGCACTTCGTTCGCGTGGGTGACGAGCCGGTCGATCTCCTCGGCGACGTCGATGCGCGCAGCCAGCATCACCAGTTCCTGCTCGAGGCGGTCACGATCGGGCGTGCCGACCATCTCCTCGACGCGCGCACGCAACTTGGCGCGCTGTGCCTCGATGAGCTGCGGCAACACCGCTTTCACCCGCTCGACCTCGCGCAGGATGCCGTCGAGGCGCTGGTTCACCAGGGCTGCCAGTTCCACGCCCTCGCGCTCGCGCGCGGCGACGAAATCCGCCAGCGCCAGTTCGAACAACGCCAGCGCGCGACTGGCGAGCGCTTCGCTGTCGACGTCCTGGGCGGCGGTGACGCCCGGCCAGCGCAGCACGTCCACCGGGTCGATGGCGACCGGCTGCTGCGCGAGGCGGGCCACGCGGTTGACGGCGTCCATCACCGAGGCGAGCAACGGTTCGTTGACGGTGACTGTGGCGGCGGCCTGCGTTTCCAGGCCGGTCAGGCGCAGCGTGCACTCGACCTTGCCGCGCGACAGCCGCTTGCGCAGCGCCTCGCGCACCGCCGGTTCGACGTCGCGCAGGGCGTCGGGCAGGCGCAGGGAGGGCTCCAGGTAGCGGTGGTTGACCGAGCGGATCTCCCAGGCCAGCGTGGCGCCGCCGGAACGCTCCTCGCGGCGGCTGAATGCGGTCATGCTGCGGATCATCGTCAACTCCCGGCGGGGTGAAAGGCGCGATTGTACTAGAATGGCCGGCCTTCCCGTCCGTATCCCCCCGAGGTTTCCCCATGCGTCCTTCCGGCCGTGCGCCCGACCAGTTGCGCGACGTGCGCATCACGCGCCATTACACCCGCCATGCCGAAGGCTCGGTGCTGGTCGAATTCGGCGACACCAAGGTGCTGTGCACCGCCTCGGTCACCGAGGGCGTGCCGCGCTTCCTCAAGGGCAAGGGCCAGGGCTGGCTCACCGCCGAGTACGGCATGCTGCCGCGCGCCACGCACTCGCGTTCCGACCGCGAGGCGGTCCGCGGCAAGCAGGGCGGCCGCACGCTGGAAATCCAGCGGCTGATCGGCCGTTCGCTGCGCGCGGCCATCGACCTGAAGAAACTCGGCGAGAACACCATTGCCCTCGACTGCGACGTGCTGCAGGCCGATGGCGGCACGCGCACCGCGTCGATCACCGGTGCCTGCGTGGCCACCGTCGATGCGCTCAGCTGGATGCTGCAGAAGAAACTCATCAAGGACGATCCGCTGGCGCAACTCGTGGCCGCGGTGAGCGTGGGCATGTACAAGGGCGTGCCGGTACTGGACCTCGATTATCCCGAGGATTCCGCCGCGGAAACCGACATGAACATCGTCATGGGCCAGCACGGCGGCTTCATCGAGATCCAGGGTACCGCCGAGGGTGCGCCGTTCACGCGCGCGCAGGCCGACGCCATGATGGCACTGGGCGAGCAGGGCATCGCGCAGCTGATCGAGGCGCAGAAGAAGGCGTTGAACTGGTAAAGGGCGGTCGGGGGCGTGGCCCCCTCGCTACGGGGTGAGGTCGACGTCGTAGTCGATGAGCAGCGGGGCGTGGTCGCTGAAGCGTTCGTCCTTGTAGATGGACGCGCCCCGCACCGCGTCGCGCAGCCCCGGCGTGCTGATCTGGTAGTCGATGCGCCAGCCGACGTTCTTCGCCCAGGCCTGGCCGCGGTTGCTCCACCAGGTGTACTGGTCGGCGCGGTCGTCCACCACGCGGAAGGCATCCACCAGCCGGTATTCGTCAAGCAGCTTGTCCAGCCAGGCACGCTCCTCGGGCAGGAAGCCGGAGTTCTTCTGGTTGCCGCGCCAGTTCTTCAGGTCGACGGGTTTGTGGGCGATGTTCCAGTCCCCGCAGATCACCAGCTCGTGGCGCGTGCGGCGCAGGGTGGCGAGGATCGGGTCGTACGCGTCCATGAAGGCGAACTTGCGCTGCTGGGCCAGTTCGCTCGACGACCCCGACGGCAGGTAGATCGATGCCACCGACACGCCCTTGAAGTCCGCCTGGATGTAGCGGCCCTCGGTGTCGGCGATGGTGAAGCCCAGCCCGCTGTGCACGGCGCGCGGCTTCTCGCGGCAGTAGAGCGCGGTGCCGCTGTAGCCGGGCTTCACGGCATCGAAGAAGTAGCCGTGGTAGCCGGCCGGGCGCAGTACGTGGTCGGCCAGCTGGTGCACCTGGGCCTTGGTTTCCTGCAGGCACACCACGTCGGCATCGGCCTGCGCCAGCCAGGTGAAGAAGCCCTTGCGGTCGGCGGAGCGGACGCCGTTGCAGTTGAGGGTAACGATTCGCATGCGCTTGCTCGCGGGCGGGCTGAAGCCGGTGGGCGGGGCGGCTATGATAGCGGCCGCCTGCCGACCCGGAGCCCCCATGCAGCCCTACCAGCGCGAGTTCATCCAGTTCTGTCTTGACCGCAACGTCCTGCGCTTCGGTGAGTTCACCCTGAAGTCCGGCCGCCAGAGCCCGTATTTCTTCAACGCCGGGCTGTTCAACACCGGCGGTGCGCTGGCGGCGCTGGGCCGCTTCTACGCCGAGGCGGTGGTGGCCTCGGGGGCGTCCTTCGACCTGCTGTTCGGCCCGGCCTACAAGGGCATCCCGCTGGTGTCGGCCACCGCGGTGGCGCTGGCCGACCGCCACGGCCGCGACTACCCCTGGTGCTTCAACCGCAAGGAGGCCAAGGACCACGGCGAGGGCGGCACGCTGGTGGGCGCTCCCCTCAAGGGCCGGGTGCTGATCGTCGACGACGTGATCACCGCGGGCACCGCCATCCGCGAGGTCATGCAGATCGTGCAGGCCCAGGGGGCGCAGGCGGCCGGGGTGCTGGTAGCCCTGGACCGCCAGGAAAAGGGCAAGGGCGAGCTGTCGGCCATCCAGGAAGTGGAACGGGACTTCGGAATCCCGGTCTATAGCATTGTCTCCCTGGCGCAGCTGGTCGAATTCCTGCGCGAGGACCCGGCACGACAGGCGGACCTTGGCAGGGTCGAGGCCTACCGTGGTATGTACGGGGTCGCGTCCTGACGGGCGACCCTATAATCCCGACCCGGACGTCATGTTCCCCCGGATGCATTCCATGCGATCGAAACTACTGGTGATCATGGCCCTGGTGCTGGCCGTCGCGACGCCGCCGGCGCTGCTGGCTGCGGAAAAGAAGGGCAGCGCGCCGGCGAAGAAGAGTGGCGCTGCCGATGCCGGCGCCTTCTACCGCTACGTCAACGACAAGGGCGTGACGGTGATCGACAGCGCGATCCCGCCGCAGTACGTCAGCAAGGGCTACGACGTGCTGAGCCGCAGCGGCCAGTTGCTCAAGCGCGTGCCGCCGACGGTGGTCGATGATCCGGCTGACGAGGGCGAGGCCAAGCGCCGGCGCGAAGAGGCTGCCCAGATGATCCGCCGCGATGCGGAACTGAAGAAGCTCTACAGTTCGCCGCAGGACGCCGAGCGCCTGCGCGATCGCCAGATCGAAGCCATTACCCTGAAGGTCGACTACGCCAAGGGCCAGTTGCTGCAGCTGACCGGCAAGCGCAAGCGCGACCTCGAGCAGGCCGCGAAACTCGAGCGCGCCGGCACGCCGGTGCCCAAGGAGATGCGCGAGAACCTGGCCCGCCTGAACGAACAGATTGCCGGCCTCGACAAGGACATCCGCACGCTCGAAGACGACAAGGTGCGCATGCGCACCGACTTCGGCCCGATCATCGAGCGACTGAAGGTGCTGTACCCGGACAAGGCCGCGCCGGCTCCGGCGGCCGCCGCAGTCCCGGCCGCACCGGCTGCGCCGGCCACACCGGCGCCTCCCGCCAAGGGCACGCCCTGAAGGTCAGGGGCGGTAGAAGACGTGGGGCGCGATCAGCGCCCATTGTTCCGACCACTGCTCGGTCGGCAGGCGCTTGAAGCCGCTGCGCACGAACTGTGCGATGCGTCCTTCGGCCAGCGCCATCAGCAGGTTGGCGGCGGCGGTCGCGGTGACCGCCGGGCGCAGCCCCTCGCGGGCCTCGGCCTCGCGGATGATCTGCCGCAACTGCGCCTCGAACTTTTCCAGCACCTGGTTGGCGCGCTGGCGCAGCCGCTCGGTCTCGCCGGTGAGCGCATCGCCGGTCAGCAGCCGTGAAATGCCCGGGTTGCGCTCGGCAAAACCAAGCAACAGGGTGAGCGACTTCTCCAGTTGCGCGATCGCCTGCGGCTCCTCGGCCACGATGCGGTTGATGCGCGTGAACAGGGTCTCCTCGATGAACTCGATGAGCCCGTCGAACATCTTCGCCTTGCTGGGGAAGTGCCGGTAGAGCGCTGCTTCCGACACGCCGACTTCCTTGGCCAGCGCGGCAGTGGTGATGCGCGCGCCGGGCTCCTGCTCGAGCATGTGCGCCAGGCATTGCAGGATGTGCTGGCGTCGCGAGAGTTTCGTTTCGCGCACGGCGCGTCCGTCCCTGTTGGTGTCGTGGCCCGGCGTGGTGTCAGCCATTGCCGGTGATCAGCGTGCCGATGCCGCGGTCGGTGAAGATCTCCAGCAGCACCGCGTGCGGCACGCGGCCGTCGATGATGTGTGCGCTTTGCGCGCCTTCGGCGACCGCGTCGAGGGCACCCTGGATCTTCGGCAGCATGCCGCCGTAGATGGTGCCGTCGGCGATCAGTGCGTCAACGTCGCGCAGGGTCAGGCCGGTCAGCACGTTCTTCTGCTTGTCGAGGATGCCGGTGACGTTGGTCAGCAGCAGCAGCTTCTCCGCCTTGAGCGCGGAGGCCACCTTGCCGGCGACCAGGTCGGCGTTGATGTTGTAGGAGGTGCCGGCGGCATCGACGCCGATCGGGGCGATCACCGGGATGAAATCGCTGCGCACCAGCATGTCGATCACGCGGGTGTCGATGGACTCCACCTCGCCGACGTGGCCGATGTCGATGATCTCCGGCGCCTTGTTGGCCGGGTCCTCGGCATTCTGCCGGGTGATGAACAGCTTCTTCGCGCGGATGAACTCGCCGTCCTTGCCGGTGAGGCCCACGGCGCGGCCGCCGGCCTGGTTGACCAGGTTGACGATCGACTTGTTCACCTGGCCGCCGAGCACCATCTCCACCACGTCCATGGTCTCGGCATCCGTCACGCGCATGCCTTCGACGAAGCGCGATTCCTTGCCGATGCGCTCCAGCAGGCCGGAAATCTGCGGGCCACCGCCGTGCACAACCACCGGGTTGATGCCCACGGCCTTCAGCAGCACGATGTCGCGCGCGAAGCCCCTCTCGAGCTCCGGGTCGACCATCGCGTTGCCGCCGTACTTGACCACGAAGGTCTTGCCGGCGAAGCGCTGGATGTAGGGCAGCGCCTCGACGAGTACGCGAGCGATGGTGTCGGCGGATTGCGTGGTCTTGCTCATGCGGGTGAAGCCTGCCTGTCGTTAACGGTGTCAGAACGGGATGCGCAGCGATGGCTCGACCTTGAGCAGCTGCTCGCGGAACAGCGTGCGCACGGTCTCGAGGTCCTCGGCGGTACGGCCCTCGAAGCGGGCCACCAGCACCGGCGAGGTGTTGGAGGCGCGCACCAGGCCCCACGCTTCCGGGTAGTCCACGCGCACGCCGTCGATGGTGGACACGCTGCCGTTGCCGAAGTTGCCCTGCTTCTGCAGCGCCTCGACGATGCGGAACTTGGCGTCCTCGCTGACGTTGATGTTCAGCTCCGGCGTGGACACGTTGATGGGGAACTCGGCGAACACCTCGTCGGCGCCGGCCACTTCCAGCGACAGGATCTCCAGCAGGCGGGCCGCCGAGTAGAGCGCGTCGTCGAAGCCGTACCAGCGGTCATTGAAGAAGATGTGGCCGCTCATCTCTCCGGCCAGCGCCGCGCCGGTCTCCTTGAGCTTGGCCTTGATCAGCGAGTGGCCGGTGCGCCACATCACCGGGCGGCCGCCGTTCTGGCTGATCACGCTGGCCAGGTCGCGGGTGCACTTGACGTCGAAGATGATGTCGGCGCCGGGGCTGCGCATCAGCAGGTCCTTGGCATACAGCATCATCAGGCGATCCGGCCAGATCACGTTGCCCTGCGGCGTCACCACGCCGATGCGGTCGCCGTCGCCGTCGAAGGCCAGGCCGATGTCGGCCTTCTCGGACAGCACCTTGGCGACCAGGTCGTTGAGGTTTTCCGGCTTGCTCGGGTCGGGGTGGTGGTTGGGGAAGTGGCCGTCCACGTCGCAGAACAGCGGAATGACCTGGCAGCCGATACCCGAGAGCAACTGCGGGGCGATGGCGCCGGCCACGCCGTTGCCGCAGTCGACGACGATTTTCATCGGGCGGGCCAGCACGATGTCGTCACGCACGCGCTCCAGGTACTTCGGCGCGATGTCCAGCGACTCGGCGCTGCCATTGCCGCTGCGGAACTCGCGCTTCTCGATGCGCTGGCGCAGGCCCTGGATGCGCTGGTCGGCGAGGGTCTCGCCGTCGATCACGATCTTCAGGCCGTTGTAGTCGGGCGGGTTGTGGCTACCGGTGAGCATCACGCCGGACTTGATGCCGGTGGTGGCTGCGGCGAAATACACCAGCGGCGTGGGCACCATGCCGAGGTTGACCACCCGGCAGCCGGTGCTGGTGATGCCCTGGATCAGCGCCTCCAGCAACTGCGGCCCGGACAGGCGCCCGTCGCGGCCGACGTAGATGGCCTGCTGGCGACGGTCGAGTGCCTCGGAACCGATGGCCTGGCCGAGCAGGCGCATGGTGTCGTCGGTCAGCGACTTGCCGACCACGCCACGGATGTCATAGGCGCGGAAGATCTCCGGTGCGATGCTGATCGCCGGCGCGGCGGCTGCGCCATGCGTGCCGTGATCGCCGCCGCCGCCCAGCAGCGACGAATCCTCGGCGGAGATGTCCACGTCCAGCACGTCGGCACGTGCAACGCGCCGTGCCGCGCCACCGCCGTTGGCCGGCTGCTCGGCACCGCCGCCGCGCGCGGTTCGGTTCAGCGATTGTGCGATGTCGTCGAAGACGTCAACGTCGAACTGGATGCCCACCGGGATCGGGGCGCGCTTGAGGAGGCTCTCGGCGTACTGCAGCAGCATCGACCCGTTGCGGCGCAACGCGCGGCGCAGCAGCAGGTTGGTGAGCACGATGGAGGCGAACACCAGCAACAGCATCACGCCGACCACGATCATGAAGGTCATCCCGGTCTGCGCGGCGACGATCTGCGGGTTGAGGGCGAATTGCACTTTCAGGTTCGGGTGCAGGGTGGCGGCTTCGGTCACGTACGGGCTGGCAGCGAGGCTGGCATTGCCGTAGGACATCACGGCCTGCGGTTCAGCCGTGTCGGCGAACGACTGGCGCAGCGTCATCAGGCCGGCGCTGGCCTCGAAGACCTTCAGGTTGGTGCTCACCTCGTTGAGGTCGAAGCCGACCAGCAGCACGCCGACCACCTGGTTGGCGGCGTCGCGGACGCTGTAGGCCAGCAACAGCAGCGGCTGTTCCTTGAGCGGGATGATCTCGGCGTTGACCGCTTCGCCGCGGAACGCGCGCTCGGCCATGTCCTGCGCGGCGAAGCCCAGCGGAATGCCGGCGACGGCGGAGGCGTTGGCGATCAGGAACACCTGCGACTTGTTGGCCAGCGAGGCGGCGATGGCCGCTGCCTCGGTGCTGATGCGCGCGTCATCGCCGCTGGTCAGCAGCTCGGCCAGGTTGCCGGTGGCGACGATGCCACCGAGCTGGCGCGATGCCTGGGTGAAGATCTGGTTGTAGTAGCCGGAAAACTGCTGCGCGTAGACCTGGGCCAGGCGATCGCCGTGCGCTTTTTCCTCGGCGTCCAGCACGTACTTCTGGATGGCAAAGGCGCCCAGCAGCACCGCGATGCCGCAGACCAGCACCGTGGTCAGCGTGAAGCGGAACAGGCCGCCGACCTTCGAGCCGCCGGACGCCGGCTTGCCCTTCGATTCCCTGGCCGGCGCGGCGTTTTCCTTGCTGGTGTCCGCCGCTTCTTCTACTTTGGCTTTCTTGACCATGTCGACGTTCCGTCCTTTGCCGTGTTGCCTGCCGGTTGCGCGTCAGGCGCGACCGGTATGCCCGAAGCCGCCATCGCCACGCGAGGTCGGCGTGAATTCATCCACCACCACCAGTTTCGCCTGCACCACCGGCATGATCACCAGTTGCGCGATGCGCTCGCCGGGGCTGATCGTGTAGGCGATGCCGCTGCGGTTCCAGCACGACACCATGAGTTCGCCCTGGTAGTCCGAATCGATCAGCCCGACCAGGTTGCCGAGCACCAGCCCGTGTTTGTGGCCAAGCCCGGAACGCGGCAGGATCACCGCGGCCAGGCCGGGATCTTCCAGGTGAATGGCGATGCCGGTGGGCACCAGGTGCGCCGCCCCGGGTTGCAGGGTGACCGGGTGATCGAGGCAGGCGCGCAGGTCCATGCCGGCGGAGCCTTCGGTGGCGTACGCCGGTAGCGGGATGTCGCGTCCGACGCGCGTGTTTAGGATCCTGACCTGCAACTGCCTGTTCACGTGCTGTGTCCTTGTCTGGCCGGTTGATGCCGCGGGCGCCGTGGCGCGCTCAGCGTTTGAAACGTTCGGCCACCAGCGCGACCAGGTGCCGCGCGATGGTGTGCTTGCTGGCTTCAGGCAGCACACGCTCGCCGTCGGCCCAGATGACGGTGACGGCGTTGCTGTCGCTGTTGAAGCCGATGCGCTCGTTGCTGACGTCGTTGGCCACGATCATGTCCAGCCGCTTGCGCGCCAGCTTGTCGCGCCCATAGGCCAGCACGTCGTGGGTTTCGGCGGCGAAACCCACGGTGAACGGCTTGCGCGCCAGCGCGGCGACTTCGCCGATGATGTCCGGGTTCTTCTTCAGGCGGATGACGAGCTCGTCATTTCCCTCGGTCTTCTTGATTTTCTGCGTGGCGCATTCGACCGGCGCGTAGTCGGCCACCGCGGCGGTGCCGATGAAGATGTCGCAGTCGCCGGCCTGCGCCAGCACCGCCTCGTGCATCTGCCGGGCGCTGGTGACGTCGATCCGGGTCACGCGTTCCGGGCACGCCAGCCGTACCGGGCCGCTCACCAGCGTGACCCGCGCACCGGCGGCCGCTGCCGCCTCGGCGATGGCGTAGCCCATCTTCCCGGAGCTGTGGTTGGTGATATAGCGCACGGGGTCGATGGCTTCGCGCGTGGGGCCGGCGGTGACAAGCACGCGCACGCCGGCGAGCAATCCGCTCTGGAACAGGCCGGCGGCAGACGCTGCAATGTCCACCGGTTCGAGCATGCGCCCCGGGCCGGTGTCGCCGCAGGCCTGCGCGCCCTCGGCCGGACCGAACAGGTGCACGCCGCGCGCGCGCAGGGTGGCGAGGTTGGCCTGGGTGGCGGGGTCGCGGTACATCGCCTGGTTCATCGCCGGTGCCAGCGCGATCGGCGCGTTGGTGGCCAGGCACAGGGTGGTGAGCAGGTCGTCGGCCTGGCCGGTGGCCAGGCGCGCAATGCAGTCGGCGGTGGCGGGGGCCACCAGCACGAGGTCTGCCCAACGCGCCAGCTCGATGTGGCCCATGGCCGCCTCGGCGGCAGGGTCCAGCAGGTCGGTGTGCACCGGGTTGCCGGACAGCGCCTGCAGCGTGAGCGGGGTAATGAACTCGCGGCCGCCGCGGGTCATCACCACGTGGACGTCGGCGCCGGCTTTTTTCAGCAGGCGGACCAGTTCGGCGCTCTTGTAGGCCGCAATGCCACCGGTGACGCCGAGCACGATCCGCTTGTTGGCGAGCCGCTGCATCCGAAAGGTCCGTCAATGTGTGCGGCCGCGCGGAGGGCACGGCCTGCGGGGGAGGGAAAGATGCGAACGATAGCACCGCCGGCACGCGGTTGCGTAGGGGTTGGTGAATGCCTGCTAACCGCGATCATTAAGGGAGACAGGGAATGTCCGGCTACGATCTGACCACGAACATGGCGGGCCACGGGCGCCTGCCCGGGCCGCGCGAACGGTTGCTCGCCGGTGGCGCGCCGGGGCTGACCGATGCCGACCTGCTGGCGGTCATGCTGGGTACCGGGCTGGCCGGTCGCCCGGCGCCCGACCTGGCGCAGGAGTTGCTGGCCACCTGCGGCGGCCTGCGACCCCTGCTGGAGCGTGACGCCCGCGCGCTGGCGGCCTTGCCGGGCGTGGGGCCGGCGCGGGCTGCCCGCTTCGTGGCGGCCATGGAAATGTCCCGGCGCAGCCTCGAGCAGTCGCTGGTGCGCGGCGATGCGCTGGCCAACCCCACCCAGACCCGCCGCTTCCTCACTGCCCGCCTGCGCCACCTCCGCCACGAGGTATTCGCCTGCCTGTTCCTCGACAGCCAGCACCGGGTGATCGCCTTCCGCGAACTGTTCCGCGGCACCATCGACGGCGCCAGCGTGTATCCGCGCGAGGTGGTCACCGAGTGCCTGGGCCACAATGCCGCCGCGGTGATCCTCGCCCACAACCACCCCAGCGGCGTGGCCGAGCCCAGCCTGGCCGACCGGCAGATCACCCGCCGCCTGGTGGATGCCCTGGCGCTGGTGGACGTGCGGGTACTGGACCACGTGGTGGTGGGTGACGGGGAAGCCGTGAGTTTTGCCGAGCGGGGCCTGCTCTAGCGGGGCCGGGGCCGGCGGGGTAATCCGGGGCAGGGCACGACACCCGTTGAACCGGGGAAGGTGTTCTGGTATAAATCGCGTCCCTTTGCCCGGGCCCGGCGATAAACAGCCTGTTTTTCAGGCGGCCGCGACCCGGTGAGAAATGCTCCGGAGAGTCGTCATGTCCAAGGTTTGCCAGGTTACCGGCAAGAAGCCGATCGTCGGTAACAGCGTTTCGCACTCGAACATCAAGACCAAGCGTCGCTTCGAGCCGAACCTCCACTATCACCGTTTCTGGCTCGAGAGCGAGAAGCGCTTTGTACGCCTGCGTGTTTCCACGCATGGCCTGCGCGTCATCGACAAGCAGGGCATCGAGCAGGTTGTTACCGAGCTGCGCGCCCGCGGCGAGAAAGTCTGAGGAATTGAGCCATGGCCAAGGGCATTCGTGAAAAAGTGAAGCTGGTGTCCACTGCGGGCACGGGCTACTACTACACCACCGACAAGAACAAGCGGAACACGCCGGACAAGATGGAGTTCAACAAGTACGACCCCGTCGTCCGCAAGCACGTTCCGTTCAAGGAAGCCAAGATCAAGTAACCGCACCGGTTGCCTGTTCTGCGAGAAGCCCGGCGATGCCGGGCTTTTTTGTGTGCGCGAGTTGGCAGATGCCCGCGGGGGCGGTGGTTTTTCAGCCGATTAGGCCATATACTTGACGTGGATTGCGGGTAAGCGCTTTAACTTGTTGAATTTAAAGCCCTTTCCCCGACGATATCGCAGGGATCAAGGACGCCATGGCGCCAGGGGGCATGATGAGCAAGCGTTTTGCCGCGGCAGGGATGACCCTGCTGCTGACGGGGATCGTGCCGGCGGCGCAGGCCGCCACCTGGTATGCCGGTGGCGGCATCATGCAGTCCGATCCGCGCGTCGAGGAATTCGACAGTGCCAGTGGCGCCCGCGCCTATATCGGCTACATGGTGAAGGACACCATCGGCGTCGAACTGGGCGTGCAGGATTTCGGTTCCTTTGCCGTCAGCTCCGGCCCCAATGAACTGGACGTGCAGGCGGTGTCCGCTTCGATGACGGGCTTTCACCGCATCAATGACGCGATCTCCGCGCACGGCCGACTCAGCGTCCTGCACTGGATGATCGACGCGAACATCCCGGCGTTGCCGCCGGGCTCGGTCGACGAGGAAAGCGGCCTCGGCTATGCCGCATCGTTCGGCATTGGCATGCACCTGGGGGATGCCTTCCGCATCACGGCGGACCTGGGCTACACCTTCGATGTCGATACGGTCGATATCATCAGCGCCGGTGCCGGCGCCGAGTTCCGCTTCTAGGAGGTTGCGCACATGAAGAAGAACAACAGCGCGCTGCGCACCCTGGCGGTAGCCGTATCGGCGGCGTTCCTGCTCTCGGCCTGCGATGAAGTGTCGCTGAAGGAGCAGTACGCGGGCGATGACTGCGCGGGCGCTTTCACGCCCACGGATCCCGGCACCGTGGTGCTGCCGCCGGATTCGCCTGATACGACCACGCCGGTGGTCGACGCGACCACGTTGTCCGCAGCGATTTCCTTCTTGCAGGCCGTGCGCGTGAGTGGCGCCATCCCCACGCCGGGCGCCGAGGCGGCGCCGGCGATCACCATCAATCCCTCGTCGATTCGCATCACCGACAACTCGCAGGTCGAGTTCGACGTCGTGCCCGATTCGATCGTTGCCGGCCATTACATCGGCGCCGTGTTCTTCCAGTTCGACGGCGTGGGCGAGCACTTCATCAGCGTGATCGGCGAGGCGGATCTTGCCGCCGTGCTGGCGGCCGAGAATGCGGCGGCCGCCGAGGCGGAGGCCGCCGCGGCGGCCAGTCCTGCCGACGCGCAACTGGCGGCGATGGCCGCCAGCCTGACGGCGCAGGCCGCCGCCACCGCGGCGGTACTGGCGGCCGGCGGCGTGCGTGTCACGCTGATCGGTCCGGACCCGGATGCCAGCGTTGATGCGCTCATCCAGGGTGCGTCAGGTGACGCATTCGCGGCGCCGGCAACGGTGCAGGCCTTCTGGGTACCGACCGGCACGCAGCCGGACTTCACCGCCGCCACCTGGGCCGGCAGCACGGACCCGGCGCTCTGGTCGCCGCCGGCCGCGCTGGCCACCGAAGCCGTCGCCGTGGGCAGCGGTTCGTTCCAGGCGACCCTGACGTGGGACCAGCCGGTGGACGTCGACCTCCACCTGACCGAGCCGGATGGCACGCACGTCTATTACGGCAGCCGTACCAGCGACAGTGGTGCCCAGCTGGACGTCGATGACACCGACGGCTTTGGCCCGGAAAACATCTTCTACCCGGCCGACGTGGTGCCGCCGTCGGGGTTGTTCCAGGTTGATGTGGTCTACTACGCCGGCTCCGTGGAAACCGGCTACACCGTCACCATCAATGCCTGCAATTCCTCGCGCACCTTCCGCGGCATCCTGACCACGGCCAACCCGGGCGTGCAGGTGCCGGTGCTGGACTTCAACTTCGGGCCGGCTTGCACGCTCGACAACGTGTTGACCGGGGCGCTCGACGAGCCGAGCGTGTGGGAGCAGGCGTTGCTGTGCACCGAGTCGATCGCCACCGCGCGCGAAAACTGAGATGGTAACGACGCGGCCGGTCGTGCGCCTGCCCGGCCGGCCGCGTGATGAGAGCAGTTGATGCCCGAGTTGCCCGAGGTCGAAACAACCGCGCGTGCCCTGCGCGGAACGCTCGAGGGCCAGCGCATCCGCCAGGTCGTGGTGCGCGAGCGGCGCTTGCGCTGGCCGGTCGATCCCCGCCTGCCGCAACTGCTGGCCGGCGCACGCGTGACGAAGGTGCGCCGCCGGGCCAAGTACGTGCTGGTGGAAACTGACGCCGGCACGCTGCTGATCCACCTGGGCATGTCCGGCAGCATCCGCCTGCTGACCCGCGACGAGCCGCCGGGCAAGCACGAACACGTGGACATCGTCTGCGAAAACGGCGAGATCCTGCGCTACAAGGATCCGCGCCGGTTCGGTGCCTTCGTGTGGGTGACCGGCGATCCGGCCGCCCATCCCCTGCTGAAGAGCCTCGGCCCGGAGCCCTGGGACAAGGCCTGCGACGCCGATTACCTGTTCGCGCTGTCGCGCGGCCGCCGGGTGGCGGTGAAGTCCTTCATCATGGATGCCGGCGTGATCGTGGGCGTGGGCAACATCTACGCCAACGAGGCGCTGTTCCGCGCCGGCATCCGCCCGCGCCGCTCCGCCGGGCGGGTGACGCGGGCGGAGTACGGTGTGCTGCTGGCCGCCATCCGCCAGGTCCTGGAAGAAGCCATACGTGCCGGCGGCACCACCCTGCGCGATTTCGCTGCCGGACGGGGGCAATCGGGTTACTTCCAGGTGCAACTCTCGGTGTATGGTCGGGGTGGCCAGCCCTGCCCGGGCTGCGGCCGGCGTCTGGCCGAGGTGCGCACCGGGGGGCGATCGACCGTGTACTGCGCGCACTGCCAGAAGTGACCGGCAATGCGAGAAGGCTTTTAAAAGAGAGAGTTAGCGCGTAAAGTAGCCTAATTACTTTAACTCACCCGCGTGCCGGGCCTTTAGAAGAACAATCGAAAGAGGGTGTTCCCATGGTGATGCGCAACAGGCTGCTGGTTCCGGTACTGGCCTCGACCCTGGCGGTCGGCGCCCTGCTGTCGGGCGTGAGTCATGCTGACCAGCGTACCGAGGAGATCTTCAACGAGGATCGCCCGTCCGGCGGTGCCATGGTGCTGGATGCGCTGGTGGCGCGCCCGGTGCTGGCGGTCGGCACGATCGTCGGGGCCGGCCTCTACGTGGTGACGGTGCCGTTCTCCCTGCTGGGCGGCAATGCCGGCCAGTCCTTCGATACGCTGGTGGTTGCGCCGGCCGAGAGCCTGCTGGTGCGTTGCCTCGGCTGCTCGCCGGTGCAGCACGAGCGCATGAGCGAAGAGCGTCGCGCCGAGCGTGCCGCGCGCTGACGCGGCACGTCCTGCAAGGCCTGGTTACTTCACCAGGCCCTGACCTGATCCGCGCGGGTCGCTCGTCGCCGTGACGCGCCCCGCGCCTTTCTCCCAGATCACCAGCTGCACATCGCCGTAGTTGCGTCCCGTGGACGTGACGAAGTGCTTGCGCGCGCGCAGTTGGCGCGCGCGGTCGCTGCCGAAGAATTCCGGTTCCGCGTCCACCTGGTCGGGCAGGTACTGGTGGTGGAAGCGCGGTGCGGCGAGCACGGCGGCCGGTTCGCCGGCTTCGAGCAGCGCCAGCAGCGTGGCCAGCACCATGCCGGGAATGCGGCTGCCGCCCGGTGTGCCGACGATCGCCACGCGGTCGTTGTACTCGATGAAGGTTGGTGTCATCGACGACAGCGGGCGCTTGCCCGGCGCGATCACGTTGGCGACAGAGCCGGTGAGTCCGTAGCTGTTGGCCACGCCCACTGCCGTGGTGAAGTCATCCATCTCGTTGTTGAGCAGCACGCCGGTGCCGGGGACCATGAAGCCGGAGCCGAACGCGAGGTTCAGGCTGAGCGTGGCGGCCACGCGGTTGCCCTGGCGATCGAGGATGGAAAAGTGCGTGGTGTTTTCGCCTTGCGCGGGCAGCGCGGGTGCCCCGCCGAGTTCGCTGCTGGGCGTGGCGCGCGCGCGGTCGATCGAGGTGAATTGCGTGCCGGCGTGCTCCGCCGACAGCAACTGCGCCACCGGCACCGTCACGAAATCCGGGTCGCCCAGGTGCAGTGCGCGGTCGCGGAAGGCGCGGCGCATCGCTTCCACCACGAGGTGGTCGCGGGTGGCCACGGGCATGGCCGGGTAATTGCCGGCGTCGAGGATGTTCAGCATCTGCAACAGCGCGACGCCGCCGGCCGATGGCGGGGGGACGGTGACGATGCGCGCGCCACGGAAATTGCCCACCAGCGGCGCACGCTCGACCACGCGGTATTTCGCCAGGTCCTCTTCGCTCCAGATGCCGCCGGCCTCGGTGACGGCATCGACCAGCTGGCGCGCGAATTCGCCGCCGTAGAAACCGTCGTGGCCTTCCTGGACGATCCGCTCAAGCGTGGCGGCGAGCTCCGGCTGGCGCACCAGCGTGCCGAGCGAGGGCACGTCGCCCTTGACCAGGAAGGTGCGCGAGCTCTCGGCGAAGCGGCGCAGGATGTCGAGGCGCTGGCGGGCGGCGAGCCGGTAGCTCTCGTTCACCGGGAAGCCGTCGCGGGCAAGGCGGATGGCAGGCTTGAGGCTTTCCGCCAGCGGCAGGTTGCCGTAGCGCGCGGCGACATGCACCAGTGCCGCCGGCGTGCCGGGGATGGCTGCGGCCAGCGGGCCGTTGGTGGACCAGTCGCGCACCACCTCGCCCTTGTTGTTCTGGAACATTTCCGGCACCGACTGCAGTGGCGCCACTTCGCGCGCATCGACCACCACGGCCTTGCCGGTGCGTTCGTCGTGCAGCAGGAAGAAGCCGCCACCGCCCAGCCCCGAGCCGAACGGCTCGACCACGGCCAGCGCTGCAGCTACCGCTACCGCGGCGTCGAAGGCGTTGCCGCCGGCATCGAGCACTTCCATGCCGGCGGCCGTGGCCAGCGGGTGGGCGCTGGCGATGCCGGCCCTGGGCGGCGCGGCGCCATGGGCAACGGAAGCCACGAAAAAAGCGCAGAAGAAAAACAGTCGGCGCGCAGGCGCTGACCACGTCCGTGTCGTCGGCATCGCTGTACTCCAGGCTGCATCGACGCAGCGCTTGTTATTCTTGTTCTGTCAGCCGGCGGTACTTCTCCGCCAGTTGTTCCGGCGTTTCCGGGTGCTCCGGATCCTTCGGTATGCAGTCCACCGGGCAGACCTGCACGCATTGCGGCGCATCGAAATGGCCCACGCATTCGGTGCACAGGTCCGGGTCGATCATGTAGATGGACTCGCCCGGGAAAATCGCGTTGTTCGGGCAAACCGGTTCACAGACGTCGCAATTGATGCACTCGCCGGTGATCTTCAGGGCCATGGCGTTGCCGCCGGCTCAGCGCTTGACCTTGCGCTGCAGCGCCTCGACGACCACCGGCGGCACGAACTGGTGGACGTCGCCGCCGAGCACGGCGATCTCGCGCACCAGGCTCGAGGAAATGAACGACAGGTGCTCGGCGGGCGTCAGGAACAGCGTCTCGATTTCCGGGGCCAGTGCGCGGTTCATGTTGGCCAGCTGGAATTCGTACTCGAAGTCGGACACCGCGCGCAGGCCGCGCAGCAGCACGTTGGCCTGCTGGTCGCGCACGAAGTGGGCCAGCAGCTTGTTGAAGCCGGTGACTTCCACGTTCGGCAGGTGGCCGACCACCGCGCGGGCGAGGTCCACGCGCTCGGCCAGCGAGAACATGGGGTTCTTCTTCGAGCTGTCGGCCACCGCCACGATGACGTGGTCGAACATGCGCGCGGCACGCTCGACGAGGTCGAGGTGGCCGTTGGTGATCGGGTCGAAAGTGCCGGGGTAGACGACGCGGTTGGCCATGGCGGTGATCGCAGGAAAAGGGCCCGGGGATGTTAACGCATCCCGGGCCGCCGGTGGCATCCGCGCGCCGGTCAGCCGGCCTTGAGCTCGCCGGCCAGGCCGGTGGCCAGCCGGGCGACCAGCCCGTAGATGGACAGCTGCGGGTTGGCGCCGATGGAGGTGGGGAACAGCGAGCCGTCCAGCACCGACAGGTCGCGCAGGTGGTGGTAACGGCCGCGGCTGTCACAGACCGCCACCCGGGGGTCCTCGCCCATGCAGCAGCCTCCCATGACGTGGGCGGAGGCCAGCTTGACGTGATGCGGTGCGTAGGGGTGTGCGTCCAGCGCGGCGCGGGCCTCGGCTGCCGACGCGAACCAGCGTGGATCGCTGGTGAGCGGGCGCACGCGCTGCGCGCCGGCGGCGAACTGGATGTCGATGATGGCCCGGTGGGCGCGGCGCGCGCCTTCGAGGATGTAGTCGTTCACCGGGTAGTCCAGCACCGGCGCACCGTCGTCGCGCAATTCGACGCTGCCGCCGGGGCTGTCGTCGTGGAAGCCGTCGCGCAGCAGCGCCAGCATGGCATTGGTGCGTGGCAGTGCCTGCATGTCGGCCAGGTGCTGCGAGCCGTGGGTACCCATCAACGCGGCGGACAGGCCCGGGTGCATCGGCATCACTTCCAGCTTGAAGCCGATCGGGCCGTCGGCGACATGCTCCCACTGGAAGTGGTCGGAGTAGACCGATTGCGGCGCGCCCCAGAACGGGTTGACGTCCTCGCCGAACTGCGCGAACACGCCCGGCACCACGTGCAGGAAGGTGCGCTTGCCGACGCGCTGGTGCGGGTCGGGCACTTTCGAGCGCAACAGCAGGCCGGGCGTGTTGATGCCGCCGCCGGCCATTACCGTGTGACGCGCGCGGATGCTCACCCGGCGGCCGGTGGGCGACTGGCCGTGGGCATCCAGCGCGACGCAGTCGACGCCGGTGACGCGATCGCCCTGCAGGGCGACGCGCTCGGCGCGCAGGCGCCAGAACAGTTGCGCGCCGGCGGTGAGGGCTGCCGGCAGCGTCGTCACCAGCATCGACTGTTTGGCGTTGGTGGGGCAGCCCATGCCGCAGTAGCCGAGGTTCCAGCAACCGTTGACGTTGCGCGGGATGATTTCCCAGCTGTAGCCGAGTTTCTCGCAGCCGGACTTGAGGATGTTGTTGTTGACGTTGGGCGGCATCGCCCACTTGTGGACGTTCAGCCGCGTTTCCATCTTCGCGAACCACGGCGCCATCTCGGCGGGCGATGCGCCCTTCACGCCGAAACGCTCGGCCCAGTGGCGCAGCGTGGCGTCGGGCGTGCGGAAGCTCGACGTCCAGTTGACGGTGGTGGTGCCACCGACGCTGCGGCCCTGCAGGATGCCGATCGCGCCGTCCTTCGAGGCGCGCGCGACGCCTTCCTGGTACAGGTCGCGGTAGGCCTCGCGCTCGTCGAGGTTGAACTGGTCGGAGGTCTTGAGGATGCCTTCCTCCACCATCACTACCGACAGGCCCGCCTGCGCGAGGATCTCGGCGGTGGTGCCGCCGCCGGCGCCGGTGCCGACGATCACCACGTCGCATTCGACGGTGAGGTCCTGGTCCAGCGTGCTGGCGTTGGTGACCTTCCAGCCGGCGGCGAGGCCCTGCTTCCACGGGTCCGCGACGCGGATCTCGAGTTCGTTCATGTTCATGGCGGGGCGCTCAGGCGATGACTTTTTTCGGCGGGCCGGGGTAGATGGCCGCCGGTACGTTGGCGGCATCGAGGTACCAGGCCATGGTGGTCATGGTGGTCAGGCCGTTGTAGGCGCCGCGCAGGAAGCCGACGCGGCTGCCGGCCAGGCGCTGCAGCACGGCACCGGCGTCGGCGTCGCTGGCGTCATCCCAGGACTTCCACAGGCCGAACAGCGGGCCGCGGGTGATGCCGAGGTCGAGCAGGTCGAGCAGTTGCAGGAACATGCCGCGCACCCCCGGGGAGGTGTCGTGCAGCAGCCGGTCGAAGGAGGCCAGCGTGCGCTGCACGGCGTCGGCGCGCGCCGCCGGTTCGGTCGGCAAGGCGCCATCCAGGGCGCCGCCCAGCAGGCGCGATACCAGCGGCAGGTCCTGCGGGCGCAGGACATGGAAGCCCTGCGCGGTGGCTGCCTCGCGTGCGCAGCCGGACAGCGTGGCCATGCCGCCGGCAAGGCCCAGTACGAGGCTGCCGCCGAGGGACAGTTGCAGGAAGTCACGCCGGCCCGGGTCGGCCGGTGGCATCGGGGGTGCGCGCATGGGTATTCCGGGTGCGATTGTTGTTCTGCCGGCCGCCTGGCTGCCGTCGCCGGCCGGCCCGTGCTTGGGGTTCTAGAGTAATTACTCTAGACTGTCAACGCGACGACGCGCGCCGTCGTTGTTGAATCGCGCCACACCAGACACAGCGAGCCCCGCCCGATGGCCGTCATCGCACCGACCAAGACCCGTGACCGCATCCTGCAGGCCAGCCTGGAGCTGTTCAACGAGCGTGGCGAGCGCAACGTCACTACCAACCATATTGCCCAGGCGCTCGGCATGAGCCCGGGCAACCTCTACTACCACTTCCGCAACAAGGGCGAGATCATCTTCGAGCTGTTCCTGCGCTACGAGCAGGCGATGAGCAGCTGGCTGGACGTGCCGCACGACCGGCCGATGACCTGGCAGGACAAGCTCGGCTACTTCGAGTCGATCTTCCGCGGGCTGTGGGAGTACCGCTTCCTGCACCGTGACCTCGAGCAGCTGTTCGCCGGGACGCCGGCGCTGCGGGTGCGCTATAGCGCGTTCGCGGCGCTGTCGATGCGCCAGGCGCACGCGATCTACCAGGGCATGATCGCCGCCGGGCTGGTCGAGGCCACGGACGAGGAACTCGATGCGCTGGTGCTCAATATCTGGGTGCTGGCGACGTCGTGGACCACGTTCCTGCACACCACCGCCGCGCACACCGGCGCCAGTGACCTGATGGGCGAGCAGATGTTGCGCTACGGCATCTACCAGATCATCTGCCTGGAAGAACCCTACGTGCGCGGCGAGGCGCTGGTGCACCTGGCCGACATCAAGGCGCGTTACCGCGCGCCGGATGCGCCGGGGCCGCTGGCGCTCATCGCGAACGCCGTGCAGAAGAACGCGGGAATGGTTTCCTCCAGCCAGTAACGCGGCTGCCAAGGCAAGCCGTGCACGAAGCCCACGTGGCCGCCGTGCGCGCTGGCGCACAGCTCGACATCGGTCGATACCTCGCCGCGCGCCGGCACCACCGCCGGCGTCATGAACGGATCGTCCAGCGCGTGCAGCACCAGCGTTGGTCGCGCGATGTCGCGCATGTAGCGGCGGGCACTGCACTGCGCGTAGTAGTCCGCCGCATCGCGGAAACCGTGCAGCGGCGCGATGACGCGGTCGTCGAACTGCCAGAAGGATTCGATGGTGGAAAGGTCGCCGAGCGCGCGGATGCGATCGGCTTCGCCGCGATTGCCGGCGGCGCGCAGGACCTGTTCCTTGTGCAGCAGGTTGCGCACCAGTTCATCGCGCAGGCGATTGCGGTAGATGCGCGAAAAGCCCTGGTCCAGGCGCGTGGCGCAGGGCGCCAGCTCGAACGGCACCGATACCGCGCAGGCGGCGTCCACCGGCGCGCCGCGGCCTTCCTCGCCCAGCCACTTCAGCGTGACGTTGCCGCCCAGCGAGTAGCCGGTGATGCCGGTGCGGCGCCCGGGAAAGCGTGCACGCACGGCCTGCATGAAGGCGCGCAGGTCGCCGGTGTCGCCGGAGTGGTAGCCGCGCGCCAGGCGGTTGGGTTCGCCGCCTACGCCGCGGAAATGCATCACCGCCGAGCCGATTCCGACCGCGCGCAGCGCGTGCTGTATGCCGACCACGTAGGCGGAATCACCTGAACCGGCCAGGCCATGCAGCACCACCACCAGCGGGCGGGTGATGTCGTCGTCGGTCCAGTCGACGTCCACGAAATCGCCGTCGGGCAACTCGAAGCGCTCGCGCAGCCGAGGCGGCGCGGCTTGCCGGCGCACCAGCGGTGCCCACACCGTCTGTGCATGGGCGCCGCGCAACCAGCGCGGCGCGGCGAACGGCGTCATGCGCTCTCCCGCCGGTACAGCGAGCAGCACACCTGGCCGGCTTGCTGGCGGCGATGGAGCTGCCACGATGCGGGAATGATCGTCGCGTCGGGAACGGTCTCTGCTTCCACGTAGACGATGCTGCCGGCGCGCAGGAATCCGTTCGCTTCCAGCCGCGCGCAGGCGTCGCCCAGCAGGCCCCGGTGGAACGGCGGATCGAGGAAGACCACGTCGAAGGGCGCATCGGCCGGCACTTGCAGCCAGGCCAGTGCATCCTGGCGGACGATGCGCGCCTGCGCGCCCGCCAGCGCCGCCAGCTCGCGCGCCAGCTGTGCGCATACCGCCGGCGAGCGATCAACCAGCACCGCCTCGCGCGCCCCGCGCGACAGCGCCTCGAACGCCAGCGCGCCACTGCCGGCGAACAGGTCCAGCACGCGCGCATCACGCACGTCGTGCATCAGCCAGTTGAACAGCGTTTCGCGCACGCGCGACGGCGTTGGCCGCAGCCCTTCGCCGTCGGGGAAGCGGATCTTGCGCCCGCCCCAGCGCCCGCCGATCAGGCGGACCGTGTTCTGGTCGGCGCCGTCGCGGCGGACCTGCTTCAAGGCTGCGCGGCCTGTGCGCCGTCAGCGGCGCCGGGTTTCGGTGGCGTCACCTTCGGCACCGGCTTCTCCGGCCCCAGCGTCACGACGATCAGGCGATCCACCGGCACGCGCCGCGCGAATGCCGCGCGTACGTCTTCGCGCGTGAGCTGCTCGATGCGCGCGAGCTGGCGTTCGAGGTAATCGTCCGGCAGGTTGTAGAAGCCGAGCATGGCCAGCGTGCCGACAATGGCGCGGTTGCCGGCCAGTTGCAGCGGATAGCCGCCGACCAGTTGCCGGCGTGCATCCTCCAGTTGCTGTTCGGTCGGACCTTCCTTGGCGAAGCGGCGCAGGGTCTCCAGCGATACGCCGAGCGCCTCGCCGGCGGAATCGTTGCGCGTCTGCATGCTCACGGTGAACGGCCCGGCGGCGCGCATGCCCTGGAAGCCACTGCCGGCCGAGTAGGCCAGTCCGCGCTTGTTGCGGATTTCCTCGCCCAGCAACGAGGTGAGGCCGTTGCCGCCAAGAATCTCGTTGGCCACCAGCAGTGCGGCCTCGTCGGGGTCGTTGCGCTTGAGGGCCGGCAGGCCGATCAGCAGGTGGGTTTGTTGCGAGTCGAACTTGACGTGGAAGTTGCCACCCTTGGCCTCGGGCGGCGCCGGCAGCACCGGTGCCGGTTCGCCCGCGGGCAATGCGCCGGCAATCTGCGCGGCCAGTTGCTCGGCGCGCGCGCGGTCGACAGCGCCGGTGATGGCGATCACCGCGTTGCGTGCCACGTAGTAGCGCTTGTGGAACGCGCGCAGGTCCTCGACGCGGATGGCCTTGACGGTATCGACGCCGCCGTCCGGCGGCGTGGCGTACGGGTGCACCAGGTACAGCGCCGCCATGTAGGCACGCGAGGCGATGGTGCCGGGCTCTTCCTCGTCACGCTGCAACCCGACCAGCATCTGGCCGCGGATGCGTTCCATGGCGTCGGCCGGGAATGAAGGATTGGCGAGCACGTCGGTGAACAGCGCGAGTGCCGGGTCAGCCTGCCCGGCACCGGCCAGCGTGCGCAGTTCGGCGACCGCCATGTCGCGGTGTGACGAGGTGCCGAACTGCGCGCCGACGTTCTCGAAGCCGGCGTTGATGGCATCGACACCGCGCGTGGCGGTGCCTTCGCCGATCATCGCGCTGGCGAAGCGGGCGAGGCCCGACAGCCCGCCGTCGCGCGCGCCACCGGCATCGAAGACCACGCGCACGTCGAGCATCGGCAGCTCCGGTGCCGGCACGAAGTAGACGCGTGCGCCGTTGGCCGTCTGCCAGCGCTGCAGGGCCAGGCGCGGTCGCGATACCGGCGTGGCCTCCAGCGCGCCCACGGTTTCCTGCACCGAGGCGCCGGCCGGAATGGCGGCCGCTACCCGGGTGGGCGCACCGTCGTCGCTGCCGAGCCGGGTGAGTTGCCAGGCAATGAACGCGCCGAGCGCGAGCAGCACGAGCAGCAGGGCGATGGTGGTGTTGTCGCGGAAGATCCGCCGCAGTCCCATGGGCGTCATTCCTTCTTCGCCGGCGCGCTGGCCGGCACGATGCGGGCAACCGTCAGGCGGTCATCGACCAGCCAGGTGCGCGCCACGCGCTGCACGTCGGCGGCGGTGACCTTCATGATGTTGTCGGCCCAGCTGTCCTTGAGTCGCCAGTCGTAACCCATGGTCGCCAGTGCGCCGATCAGTTGTGCCTGGCCGGCCAGCGAATCCTGCTGGTAGACGAGCTCGGCGACCACCTGCGCCTTCACGCGTGCCAGTTCATCGTCGGCGGGCGGCTTGTCGCGCAGGTTGGCGACGATCTCGCGCACCGCTTTCTTCAGATCATCGAGCGTGCGCCCGTTGGCCGGCACCGCGTGCACCGTCAGCAGGGTGTCGCCACGGTCCAGCGGGTTGTAGCCGGCGCCCGCGGAAGCAGCGACCTTGCGGTTGCGCACCAGCTCACGCTCGAAACGCGCGCTCATGCCGCCGTCGAGCACGCCGGCGAGCACGGAAAGCGCCCACGCGTCGTTGCCGCCGCTGTCGGCGGTCATCAGGCTGGGCACGTTCCAGTTCATGGCCAGGGTGGGTACGCGCACGGCGACCGGCAGCGTCATCTCGCGCAGGCCGGGCGATGGCGGGGTGCGCGGTACCGGGGCGGCGCGCACGCGGCGCGACTTGAGCGCGCCGAACTGTTGCTGCGCCATGCGGAACACGTCCTCGGCCTTGACGTCGCCGACCACCACCAGGATGGCGTTGTTGGGCGCGTACCAGGTGTCGTACCAGTCGCGCAGGTCGTCCACGCCGATGTTGGCGAGGTCGTCGGCCCAGCCGATCACCGGCTGGCCCGACGGGGTGCCGAGGAACGCGGTGGCACGCACCTTTTCCCAGGCGGTGGAGGTGGGATTGTCCTCCACGCGCATGCGGCGTTCCTCGCGCACCACCTCGATTTCCTTGCGGAACTCGTTTTCGTCGATCTGCAGCTCGCGCATGCGGTCGGCTTCCAGCGCCAGCGCGAGCGGCAGCCGCGACTTGTCGTAGTACTGGTAGTAGGCCGTGTAGTGCGTGCTGGTGAAAGCGTTGTGTTCGCCGCCGAAGCGGCCGACCAGGCGCGCCAGCTCGCCCGGCCCCACCTGGCGGGTGCCCTTGAACATCATGTGCTCGAGCACGTGGGAGATGCCGGTCAGGCCGGGCGGCTCCCAGGTCGAGCCCACGCGGTACCAGACCTGCGCCATGACTACCGGGGCGCGGTGGTCTTCCTGGACGATGACGCGCAGGCCGTTGGCTAGCGTCTGCTCATGGGCCGTCGCGCCGGTGGCCGGGCCGGACAGGGTGGCTGCAATCGTGGCGGCGAGCAGCAGCGCCGCACGGGCGAGGCTGCCGCGGGTGACGCCGCGTGGGGTGAGGTGTCGCAATGTGATTCGCATGGCGGCCAATGATACGATAGCAGCCCGCGAATTAACCCCTGCCGCGACGTGACGCGATCCTCGTTTCGCGCCGTGCGTCCCGGCTTTCCGGTTCCAGGCCCATGACCGCTCCCGACGATACCCCCGCCTCCGGCACGGAACCCCAGAAAGAGAGCGCGCTGCGCCGTTTCTTCCGTTTCAGCCGCTCGCAAGAGGCGGCGCCGGCCGCCCCCGCGGAACCGGCGCCCGGCGTGCCGGTGTCCGACGATGCGCCGACCCTGCCGCATGCGCCGGCGCTGACCGACGCCCACATCGCCGCGGCTGAAGCCGCAGGAGCCGGCGCGCCTGCCGCCGACGGTGGCGGGTTCCTCGGCCGCATGAAGTCGGGGCTGGCCAAGACGCGCGCCGCGCTGGCCACCGGCATCGTCAACGTGCTGGTCGGCAAGAAGGAAATCGACGACGAGATCTTCGAGGAGATCGAGACGCAGCTGCTGGTGGCCGACGTGGGCGTGGACGCCACGCGGCGCATCATCGACAACCTCACCGGGCGCGTCAGCCGCAAGGAACTGATCGACGCCGACGCGCTGTACGACGCGCTGCAGGAGGAACTCGCCAACCTGCTGGTGCCGGTGCAGGCGCCGCTGGTGGTCGATGCCGGCAAGAAGCCCTACGTGGTGCTGGTGGTGGGCGTGAACGGCGTCGGCAAGACCACCACCATCGGCAAGCTGGCGAAGAAGCAACTGGCGGACGGCCGCAGCGTGTTGCTGGCCGCCGGCGACACCTTCCGCGCCGCCGCGGTCGAGCAGTTGCAGGTGTGGGGCGAGCGCAACGGCGTGCCGGTGATCGCCCAGCACACCGGCGCCGATTCGGCGAGCGTGTGCTTCGACGCACTGGCGGCTGCGCAGTCGCGCGGTGCCGACCTGCTGATCGCCGATACCGCCGGGCGACTGCAGAACAAGGCCGGCCTGATGGACGAGCTGCGCAAGGTGAAGCGGGTGATGGGCAAGATCGACCCGTCGGCGCCGCACGAGGTGCTGCTGGTGATCGACGCCGGCACCGGCCAGAACGCCATCAACCAGGTGCGCGAGTTCAACGAGGCGGTCGGCCTCACCGGCCTGGTGGTCACCAAGCTCGACGGCACCGCCAAGGGCGGCATCGTGTTCGCGCTGGCCGAGAAATTCGGCATCCCGATCCGCTACATCGGCGTCGGCGAGAAGATCGACGACCTGCGCGTGTTCAACGCGAAGGAATTCGTCGCCGCGCTGTTCGAGGCGGGCTGACCGGCGATGATCGTCTTCGACCGCGTCGGCAAGAAATACGACAACGGCCACGAGGCGCTCAAGGGCGTGTCGTTCACCTTGCCGCCGGGCGAAATGACCTTCCTGACCGGCCATTCCGGTGCCGGCAAGTCCACGGTGCTCAAGCTGATCCTGCTGATGGAGCGTGCCTCCAGTGGTACGGTGAGCGTCAACAGCATGAACCTGAACCGCGCCGGTCGCCGTGATATCCCTGCGCTGCGCCGTTCCATCGGCATGGTCCACCAGAACCACCACCTGCTGTTCGATCGCAGCGTGTTCGACAACGTGGCGTTGCCGCTGGTGATCTCCGGGTTCCGCGCGCCGGACATCGATCGCCGCGTGCGTGCCGCGCTGGACAAGGTCGGTTTGCTGGGCAAGGAAAAGCTCAGCCCGCTCAACCTGTCGGGCGGCGAGCAGCAGCGCGTGGGCATCGCCCGCGCGGTGGTCAACCGGCCGCCGGTGCTGCTGGCCGACGAGCCTACCGGCAACCTCGATCCGGCGCTGGCTGCCGAGATCATGGACCTGTTCGAGGAGTTCGCGCGGGTGGGCACCTCGGTGCTGATCGCCACGCACGACCTCGCGCTCATCGCGCGCTACCGCCACCGGCTGCTGACCCTGCGCGCCGGCGAACTGGTGCAGGACATCGGCAGCGACGCGGCCGCGTGGGTGGACGGGGAGGGCGACGCCGATGGCCCTTGATCGCCGCACTGACGTGAAGCCCGCTCCGAAGCCGGCGCCGCGCGGCGGCGCCTCGGTACACGAGGTGCGCTGGCGCGATCGCCTGGACGCCGCACTCGACCATCACCGCGCCAGCGCCCGCGACGCCGCGCTGCGCATGGCGCGCCAATGGTTGACCTCGCTGATGACCGTGCTGGTGGTCGCGGTGGCGCTCAGCCTGCCGGCCACGCTCTACGTGGTGCTCGATAACGTGCGCGCGCTGGCCGGCCAGGTGGAAGGGCAGGCGCAGGTGTCGCTGTTCCTGAAGATGGACGTGGACGAGCGCGCCCAGCGCGCGCTGGCGACCCGCATCGGCCAGCGCGACGACGTGGTGAAGGTGGACGTGGTCACGCGCGAGCAGGCGCTGGCGGAGTTCCGCGCGCAGTCGGGCTTCGGCGAAGTGCTGGAAAGCATCGAGGGCAACCCGCTGCCCGGCGTGCTGGTGGTGCAGCCGGCGTCGGTCGCGGTGGCGGAACAGGTGCGCGAGGCGCTGGCGAAGGAACCGCAGGTGGACATCGCGCAACTGGACAGCGGCTGGCTGCAGAAGCTGGCGGCCATGCTGGCGATCGGTGAGCGGCTGGCGCAGGCGCTGGGCGCGGCCTTTGCGCTGGCGGTGCTGCTGGTGGTGGTGAATACGATCCGCCTGGCCATCGAGAGCCGTCGCGAGGAGATCCTGGTGGTCAAGCTGGTGGGCGCCACCGATGCCTTCGTGCGGCGGCCGTTCCTGTACACGGGGCTGTGGTTCGGGCTGGCCGGTGGCCTGGCGGCCGCGGTGCTGGTTGCCCTGCTGGTGGCCTGGGTGGGCGGGCCGGTGCAGGCGCTGGTGACCTTGTACGGGTCGGCGTTCGTGCTGGCGGGCCTGGGCATCGGCGGCTCGCTGGCACTGGTGGCGCTGGGCGCGCTGCTGGGCCTGGCCGGTGCCTGGCTGGCGGTGGGCCGCCACCTGCGCGACGTGGAGCCGGCCTGACCACCCCCTCCCTACGAAGGGCGGGACTTTGTATCCCACTGATTCACAAGGATATGTTCCGGGAACTTTCCGGGGGCTTAGCACTCATATAATCCGAGTGCTAATATCGGGAAAGTACCCCCAGAGGTATCCAGCCATGACCAAGACTCCCCGTTCGACTGCCCTGTCCGTTGCCGCGATGCCGTCGCTGGCCGTGCCGGGCGCGAGCCTGGAAGCCTATGTGTCGGCCGTGAACAGCCTGCCGATGCTTTCCGCCGAGGAAGAGCAGGTGCTCGCGCGCCGCTACCGCGACGAGGAAGACCTCGACGCCGCCCGCCAGCTGGTGCTGTCCAACCTGCGCTTCGTGGTGCACGTGGCGCGCGGCTACCAGGGCTACGGCCTGCCGCAGGCCGACCTCATCCAGGAAGGCAACGTCGGCCTGATGAAGGCCGTGAAGCGCTTCGACCCCGCCGTGGGCGTGCGCCTGGTGTCGTTCGCCGTGCACTGGATCAAGGCCGAAATCCACGAGTACGTATTGCGCAACTGGCGCATCGTGAAGGTCGCCACCACCAAGGCGCAGCGCAAGCTGTTCTTCAACCTGCGCGGCCAGAAGAAGCGCGTGGGCCGCATGACGCTCGCCGAGGCCGAGCAGGTGGCGAAGGACCTGAACGTCCCGGTGGAGCAGGTGCTGGAGATGGAGGGGCGCCTCTACGCCCACGACACCAGCTTCGACGTGCAGGCCGACGAAGACGACGACGCGCCGCTGGCGCCCGCCCAGTACCTGGTGGCCGCCGATGCTGACCCGGCGATCGCGCTGGAGCAGGAAGACAGCGAGCAGGACGACAGTGCGCGCCTGCACGATGCCATGGGTCGCCTGGATACCCGTTCGCGCGACATCCTCGCGCGCCGCTGGCTGGCGGAAGGCGAGAAGGCCACGCTGCAGGAACTGGCCGACCAGTACGGGGTGTCCGCCGAGCGGATCCGCCAGCTGGAGGCCAATGCCATGAAGAAGCTGAGGGCGGCGATGCTGGAGGCGTGATTCGCCGCGAGGCATGAACCGGGGCCGCGTATAATCACGCGGCCTTTTTGTTTGCGGGGCCATGGCAGCCTCGCTGCGCGAAAGCGGTCGGGGGTATGGCCCCCTCGCTACAGGGAGAACCTGATGAACTGGATGATCGCCACCGGCGCCATCAATGGCGCCCTGGCCGTGATGGCGGGTGCCTTCGGTGCGCACGGCCTCAAGGCGAAACTCACGCCGGAACTGCTGGCCACCTGGAACACCGGCGCCGAGTACCACATGTACCACGCGCTGGCGCTGGTGCTGGCCGGCATCATCGCCGGCGCACAACCGGCCGGCGCGGTGAACACCGCCGGCGTCGCGCTGACGGTGGGCATCGTGCTGTTCTCCGGCAGCCTGTACCTGCTGGCGCTCACCGGCGTGAAGACGCTGGGCGCTATCACGCCGGTCGGCGGCGTGGCGTTCATCGTCGGCTGGCTGGCGCTGGCGTACGCGGCGCTGAAGGGCTGACTGCCATGCGCATCTTCGTGAACGGCGAGCCGCGCGAGCTGCCGGACGGCGCCACGGTGTCCACGCTGGTGGCCGCGCTCGATCTCGCCGGCCGGCGCATTGCCGTGGAAGTGAACGAGGACATCGTGCCGAAAGGCCTGCACGCGCAGACCGTGCTGCGCGACAACGACCGCATCGAGATCGTCCACGCCATCGGCGGCGGCTGACAGACAACCGGAGACACCATGGGCAACGACACCTTCACCCTCGCCGGGCGCACCTTCGCGTCGCGCCTGCTGGTCGGCACCGGCAAGTACAAGGATTTCGACGAGACGCGCGCGGCCATCGAGGCCAGCGGCGCCGAGATCGTCACCGTGGCGATCCGCCGCACCAACATAGGCCAGAACGCCGGCGAGCCCAACCTGCTCGACTACGTGTCGCCGGAGAAGTACACCATCCTGCCGAACACCGCCGGCTGCTTCAACGCGAAGGACGCGGTGCGCACCTGCCGGCTGGCGCGCGAACTGCTGGATGGCCACAAGTTGGTGAAACTGGAAGTGCTGGCCGACCAGAAGACGCTGTTCCCGCACGTGACGGAAACGCTGAAGGCGGCCGAGGAGCTGGTGAAGGACGGCTTCGACGTGATGGTCTACACCAGCGACGACCCGGTGATCGCCAAAGAGCTGGAGAAGATCGGCTGCATCGCCGTGATGCCGCTCGGCTCGCTGATCGGTTCCGGCCTCGGCATCGTCAACCCGTACAACCTGCGCATCATCCTCGAGCAGGCGGAAGTGCCGATCCTGGTAGACGCCGGCGTGGGCACCGCGAGCGACGCGGCTATCGCCATGGAGCTCGGCTGCGAGGGTGTGCTGATGAACACGGCGATCGCGGCGGCGAAAAATCCCGTACTGATGGCCTCGGCAATGAAGAAGGCGGTGGAAGCCGGCCGCGAGGCGTTCCTCGCCGGGCGCATGCCGAAGAAACTGTATGCCAGCGCCTCCAGCCCGCTGGGCGGGCTGATTTCCTGACATGAGCGACGTCTACACGCCGGAGTTCGATCCGGAAACCGGCAAGCCGCTGCGCAAGGTGCGCAGTTTCGTGTTGCGCGAAGGCCGGCTCACGAAGGGCCAGGAACGCGCCATGGAAGAACTGTGGCCGCGCTTCGGCGTGGAATACCAGGCGCAGGCGGTCGATCCCGCCGCATTGTTCGGTCGCGCGGCGCCGCTGGTGGTGGAAATCGGTTACGGCATGGGCGGCTCGCTGCTGGCCATGGCCGCCGCCGAACCGGAAAAGAATTTCCTCGGCATCGAAGTGCACACGCCCGGCGTCGGTGCCCTGCTGATGGGCATCGAGGAAAAGGGCCTGGCCAACCTGCGCACGCTGCACCACGACGCCGTGGAAGTGCTCGAGCACATGTTGCCCGATGCGTCCGTTGACCGCTTGCAGTTGTACTTCCCCGATCCCTGGCACAAGAAGCGCCACCACAAGCGGCGCATCGTGCAGCCGGCCTTCGTGGCCCTGCTGGCGCGCAAGCTGAAGCCGGGCGCGCTGCTGCATTTCGCCACCGACTGGGAAAACTACGCGCAGTGGATGCTCGAGGTACTCGCCGCCGAGCCGGCGCTGGTCAACGAGTCGGCGGAAGGTGGCTACGTGCCGGTGCCGGCCTGGCGTCCGCACACCAAGTTCGAGGCGCGCGGCGAGCGCCTCGGCCACGGCGTGTGGGACCTGTTGTTCCGGCGCGCCTGAGCGCGCGGTCTCAGCCTGCCTGACAGAAGCCGCAAACGCGGTTGCGGCCGCATTCCTTGGCGCGATAGAGCTGGCTGTCCGCCTCGCTGACCAGGGTGTCGAGCGACGGATGGCGGTCGCGGGCCGCCACGCCCATGCTGGCGGTCAGGGTAATGGCGGTGTCGCCGGTGCGCAGCGGTGTTTCCTCGATCTTCTGTCGCAGTCGCTCGGCCAGGAAGGTGGCCTGCGAGCGATTGGTTTCCGGCAGCAACAGGATGAACTCCTCGCCGCCCCAGCGTGCTACCACGTCGCCGCGGCGGCAGGTGTCCTGCAGCAGGCGCGCGACGGCCTGGATGGCCTGGTCGCCCACGGCGTGCCCGAACCTGTCGTTGATCGACTTGAAATGATCTATGTCGATGATGACCAGTGACAGCGGCCGGTCGCTGCGCTGCGCGGTGGCCAGTGCCTGCCCGCCCTGCTCGATGAATGCGCGGCGGTTGAACAGGCCGGTAAGCGGATCGATGCGTGCCAGCTCCTCGGCAGTCTGGCGGGCGCGTTGCTGCACGCGCACGTGGTGTGTCACCGCCAGCGCCAGCAGTGTTGCCTCGATGAGCAGGCCGATCTCCAGCGCACGGTAGGTCCAGGCGTTGTAGGGCAGCACGCCCCACACGGCGAGGTTGGTGACCAGCGCACCGCACATGCCCCAGGCGACGGCAGCGAGGAAGTACCACGCGGCGTCGAGTCGCTGGCGCACCGCGAACACGCCCAGTGCCACCATGCCGAAGACGAAGAACAGTGCGAACACGAAGGCCAGCAGGGCGGCGAGGTCCTGGCGGTCAGCGAGGATGGCCGCCAGCATCAGTGCAAAGCCGCCGGCGCAATAGATCCTGACCCAGCGCGCCAGCGGTGGCGCATGGCGGTGCAGGGCAAGGAAACGTGCAGCGAAGCGCGTGCCGGTGCAGCCGAACAACAACATCAGCACGAGGATCACGTAGCGTTGCAGCTCGCCGGCATCCGGCCACAGCAGCGCGTAGCCATGGCCCGTGTACGCGATGTTGAGCAGCATGAAGGTGCCCAGGTAGATCGCGTAATCCAGGTGGCTGCGTTCGCGCAGGCCTGCATACAGCAGCGCGTTGTAGGCGATCAGCGCCAGCAGGAACCCGTACAGGGCGCCGTAGGTGTAGTTCTGCCAGTGGCGATGGGTGTCGGCATCCTGCGCGGTCATCAACACCAGTGGCAGAGACAACGGGTCGGGCGTGGCCGCGCGCACGTAGATGGCGGTGGTGCCCGGCGCGAATTCCACTTCGAACAGGTATCCCATGCCGGCCACCGGGCGCTGCAGGCGGGCATCGCCGTCACCGGCCTGCAGGTGGCGCACCACCTGGCCGTCGCGTACCAGGTACAGATCGAGGCGATCGATCCACGTGGTGCCCAGCTGGAGGATGCGCGGCAGCGGCTGCGTGCCGGGGTTGTCGACCGCGAGGTGGGCCCATACCGGTCGCGCACCGATACCGAAGTCGGGGACTGCCTGCGTGCCGGGGCGGAAAGCGCCGTGCGCATGCCGGCGGATGGCCTCCTCGATGGGCAGTGGCGGGCCGTATTCCTCCAGCAGGCTCATGGACGTGCCGAGCGGGCCGGACACCGGGACGGCCAGGTTGACCGTCGCGGCCAGCGCTGCGGTACAGGACAGCCACAGGCAGGCCGTCGCCAGCCAGGCGCGCAGGGCGGGGCGGGCGCCGACAGCAAAACGGCGAACGCGGTTCATGGATGCTCCCGGCGGGGGGACGGAAATCGGGAAAGGCGGCCACGTCGATGATAGCGCCAAACCGCCTGCGGAATTGGGGGTTCCTGAGCCGGGGTACGGCGGTTAGAGTGTGCGGGTCGCCCGCGCGACTGCCCGATACCAACAACTAAAGGGACCAGCCATGACCATCCGCCCGCTCGCCGTCGCCACGTTGCTGTCCGCCTCGCTGCTGTCCGGCTGCTACGTCAACCTCGCGATCCCCACCCCGAATGTTTCGCTCAAGCTCGACGCCGACCAGGCCACGCGCGAAGGCAGCGCTTCCTGCAATGGCTTCCTCTGGGTATTCGCCAGCGGCGACTGCTCGGTGCACACCGCGATGAAGAACGGCCGTATTTCCAAGGCGCACCACGTTGATGCCCGTGGCAAGGTCATCCTGTGGGGTGCTTCCTCCGAGCTGACGGTCACCGTATACGGCGAGTAATGATCCGCAACGGACGGCTCGTCCTTCCGCTGGTCACCGTCGAGAACCGCAAGCGTTATTTCTGGCCGGCAGCGTTCTTCCTGTACTTCTCGTACACGCTGACCGGCGCGTTTGCGTTTTTCGAGCCGTGGCATCCGCCGCATACGGCCTTCGATGCGGCGGTGCCCTTCCTGCCGGGCACGATCTGGATCTACCTGTCGCACATCGCCTTGCTGTTCACCGCCTGGTGGTGGATGGTGCGCGGTGAGGCGTGCACGCGCGCCTTCTGGGCGATGGTGATGTGCGCGGTGTTGTCGACGTTCTATTTCTTCTTTTTCCCGACCGAACTGCCGCGTCGCGAACTGGCCGACATCGATGCCGGGCCGCTGACCACCGCGGCGTGGGCCTTCCTGCTGCAGGCGGACAATCCCACCAACAGCTTCCCGTCGATGCACATCGCCGAAGCGACCATCGGCATGGTGGCACTGGTGCGCTCCCACCCGCACTGGGGCTGGCTGGCGCCGGTGTGGGCCGGCGCCATCGCGATCTCCACGCTCACCACCGAGCAGCACGTGCTGGTGGACGTGGTCGGCGGCCTCGCCCTGGCGGCTTTCTGCCTGCTGGTGTCGGAGCGCTTCACCGACGTGGTTGTGCCGGCGAGTGCCGACGGTGCCGGCAACGAGACGCCGGCGACGCCCTGAGCGGCGCCAAGGGCGCGGAGGAGACCGATGGTCGACATGCCCGCAATGCCCACGGTCGCCGACTGGCAGGCCCGCGGCGAATTCCGCGATGTGCTCGGCCACCGCCTGTTCGTGATCGATGCCGGCGCGCGCGATGCGCCGGCGATCGTCATCCTGCACGGCTTTCCCAGCGCTTCCTGGGATTTCTGGCGCGTGTTGCCGGCACTGGCACGGGCGCACCGCGTGGTCATCCATGACCAGCCGGGCTTCGGCCTGTCCGCCAAGCCGCGCGACTATGGCTACTCGATCCTCGACCAGGCCGATCACGCGCTGGCCCTGTGGCAGGCGCTCGGCGTCCGCCGCGCGCACCTGCTCGCGCACGACTACGGCTGCAGCGTGGCCA
Source organism: Gammaproteobacteria bacterium (assembly GCA_018262975.1). Classification (GTDB taxonomy): domain Bacteria; phylum Pseudomonadota; class Gammaproteobacteria; order Pseudomonadales; family JADFDG01; genus JADFDG01. The sequence goes on along the minus strand of JADFDG010000002.1, from coordinate 226,021 downwards.
CCGAACTGTTCCATCGCCGCGCCGCCGGAGGCTTGCCGGTGGAACTCGCCGGCGCCACGCTGGTGAACTCGGGGCTGTACTACGACATGGCCGGGCTGCGCGTCGTGCAGCACCTGCTGCGCATGCCGCTGACCCGGCCGCTGGCCTCGCGGCTGGCCAGCCGGCGCATGTTCCGCCTGAACATGCGCCGGTTGTGGGGCAAGCCCTCCGCGCAACTGGATGCCGAACTCGACGTGCTGTGGGAGCTGGGTAGCCGCGACAACGGCAAGCTGGCGCTCGGCTGGCTGTCGCACTACCTCGAGGAACGCCGCTGGATACACAAGGCGCGCTGGAACGCAGCGATCCGCGCCTTCGATGCGCCGGCGCAGGTGCTGTGGGGCGACCGCGACCCCGTGGGCATTCCCGCGATTGCCGAACGGCTTGCCCGCGAGTTGCCGCACGCGCGGCTGGACTGGCTGCCGGGTATCGGCCACTACCCCATGTTCGAGGCGCCGGATGCATTCACGCAGGCGCTGCTCGCGTTCGTCGATGGCGGCCACTGAGGTGTGGCGGCGGCGCCTGGTCCGCCTGCTGGGTTGCGCGGCGATGGTGCTGCTGGCCGGCTGCGCGACGCGCGCGCTGGATTTCCCGCGCACGCCCAGTGTGGCGCTGGATGACCCGGCGGCGTCGACCTTGCTGGCGCAGGCGCGCGAGGCATCGGCCGCGCATGCCGGCCAGTCCGGCATGCTTTTGCTGGACGAGGGCGCGGAGGCCTTCGCCGCACGCGCCATGATGGCGATGCGCGCCGAGCGCACGCTCGACGTGCAGTCGTACATCGTGCATGACGGCCTGACCACCCGCGTGCTGATGCAGCTGGTGCTGGCCGCCGCCGAGCGCGGCGTGCGCGTGCGCATCCTGCTCGACGATACCGCCAGCCGTGGCAACGACTTCGGGGTGGCCACGCTGTCGGCACACCCGAATATCGAGGTGCGCCTGTTCAACCCGATGTATGGCGGCCGGCGCAGCGTGATCGGCAGTTCGATGGCCATGCTCACGCAGCTGAACCGCCTGCACCGGCGCATGCACAACAAACTGTGGGTCGCCGACAACGCCATTGCCGTTACCGGCGGCCGCAACCTGGGCGACGAATATTTCGGTGCCGCGCGCGACATCAACTTCGCCGACATCGACCTGCTGGCGCTCGGGCCGGTCGCCGGCGAGTTGTCCGCCAGTTTCGATGCCTACTGGAACAGTCCCAACGCGGTGCCGGTGGAGGCGTTCGTCACGCGTCGCCCCGACGAGGACGATCTGCGTCGGTTGCGCACGCGCCTCCAGGCCTGGGTGGCCAGCGACGCCGTGCAATCCTCGGATTACCTGGTGCGCCTGCGCGAGCGGCAGGGCGGCGGCTTCCTGGCCCTCGATGACGACTCGCTGTCGTGGGGTGAGGCGCACGCGCTATGGGATGACCCGGCCAAGGTGAACGCCAGCGGCGTGCCGCCCGACGAGCAGTTGCTGGCCACCAGCCTGGCGCCGCTGTTCGACGATGCGCGGCAGGCAATCACGCTGGTGAGCGCGTATTTCGTGCCGGGCGACCGCGGCGTGCGCCTGCTGGGCGACCTGGCAGCGCGGGGCGTGTCGGTGCGCGTGCTCACCAATTCGCTGCAGGCCACCGACGTGCCGTTCGTGTACGGTGCCTACGTGGACTCGCGCGAACCGTTGCTCGCCGCCGGCGTCGGTCTGTACGAGCTCAAGCCGTTCTCGCACGAGCGGACGCTGCGCAACCGCTACGGCATCTGGGGATCGTCCGGCGCCAGCCTGCATACCAAGGCCATGGTGTTCGATCGCCGCGTGGCCTTCGTCGGTTCGTTCAACCTGGACCCGCGCTCGCGCCTGTGGAATACCGAGGTGGGCGTGATCGCGCGCAGCGAGCAACTGGCCGCCGAACTCGATGACGTGCTCGGCGAGGCGTTCGATCCGGCGAGCAGTTACCGGCTGGCGCTGGAAGGCAAGGTGGTACGCCACTACACGCGCGATGCGGACGGCGAATTCGGCGTGCGGCGCCCGAAAGCCAGTCCATGGCGCAGGCTGCAGGCGTGGGTGGTGGATACCTTCGGGCCCGACCGGATGATGTGACGGGTGCGAGTCAGCCGGCGAAGGCGCCGACCACATCGTTGAGGAAGCGCAGGCCGGTGTTGGTGCAGGCGATGTGCCGCTCATCCTCCACCAGCAAACCGCGCGCGCGCAGTTCCGCCAGCGTGCGCGCAATCCGCTCCGGCGGCAGCCCGGTACGCGCGCTGAACAGCGCCGCGTCCACGCCATCGACCAGGCGCAAGGCGTTGAGCATGAACTCGAACGGCAATTCGTCCGGCGCCACCGTCGAGGACTCGCTGGTGAACGGGTTGGTGCCGGCGGCGATGCGCGTGCTGGCCGCCAGGTAGTCGCGCGGCAGGCGCGTCTTGCGGTAGCGCAGCACTTCGCCGTCCGCGCGCGTGACCTTGCCGTGCGCGCCGGCGCCCAGTGCGAGGTAGTCGCCGAATTCCCAGTAGTTGCGGTTGTGCCGGCACTGGCGGTCGGCGCGGGCGAACGCGCTCACCTCGTAGCGCGCGTAACCGGCCGCGGCCAGGCGCGCGAAACCGCCGTCCTCGATGTCTGCCAGCGCCTCGTCTTCCGGCAGCGCAGGCGGCATGCTGAAGAACACCGTGTTGGGTTCGATGGTCAGCTGGTACCAGCTCAGGTGGGTGGGTGCGAGCGCGATGGCCTGGTCCAGGTCGGCGATGGCGGCGTCCGGTGTCTGTCCCGGCAGGCCGTGCATGAGGTCGAGGTTGAAATTGTCGAAGCCGGCGGCACGCGCGGCGTCGGCAGCGCGTTTCGCCTCGTCACGGCCGTGGATGCGGCCGAGCGCCTGCAGTTGTGCGGCGTCGAATGACTGCACGCCGATCGACAGGCGGTTGATGCCCAGCGAGCGGTAGTTGCGGAACTTCGCCTGCTCTACGGTACCGGGGTTGGCTTCCAGGGTGATCTCGATGTCCGTTGCGAAGCGCAGGCGCTTCTGCAGTCCGGCAAACAGCGCGTCGTAGGCGTGCGGCGACAACAGGCTGGGCGTGCCACCGCCGATGAAGATGCTGGTGATGTCGCGTTGCTGCACGAACGCCAGGTCGTGGTCGAGGTCGGCGAGCAGCGCCGCCACGTATTCGCGTTCAGGCAACGCGTCACGCCCGGCCTCGTGCGAGTTGAAGTCGCAATACGGGCACTTGCGCACGCACCAGGGCACGTGGATGTAGAGGGCGAGGGGGATGGGCATGGGCTGGCCCCGGAAGGGAGTTGTCGGGGGCATGGCCCCCTCGCTACGGGGGCGTGAGCAGCGCGGCGAGTTTCACCAGCGCCTGGCCGCGATGGCTGAGCAGGTTCTTGCGCGCCGGCGCGAGTTCCGCGGAGGTGCAGTCTTCGCCGGGTACGAAGAACAGCGGGTCGTAGCCGAAACCATTGCTGCCGCGCGCCGCGTCGGTAATCACGCCATCCCAGGTGCCCTGGGCAATCAGCGGCACGGGATCTTCCGCGTGGCGCATGTATACCAGCACGCACTGGAAGCGGGCGGTGGCGTCGCGCACGCCCAGGCGTGCCAGTTCGGCCAGCAGCTTCGCGTTGTTGGCGGCGTCGCCGGCACCGGCGCCGGCGTAGCGCGCGCTGTAGATGCCGGGCGCGCCCAGCAGTGCATCCACTTCCAGGCCGGAGTCGTCGGCGATGGCCGGCAGGCCGGTGTGGCGGGCGGCGTTGCGCGCCTTGATGATGGCGTTCTCCACGAACGACAGGCCGGTCTCGTCGGCCTCCGGCACGTTGAAGTCGCTTTGCGCCACCACCTCGAAGCCCAGTGGTGCTAGTACCTGCTGCATCTCGCGCAGCTTGCCGGCGTTGCCGGTCGCCAGCACGATGCGTTTCGCTTGCGCGTTCACTTGCGACTGAGCCGGTAGATGGCGATTTCGCCGAGCAGGTTGGGCAGCGTCTGCATCAGCGTGCCCTGCACGTGGTTGCTGTCGGCGACCAGCCGCTCGAGCACGCGCCAGCCGTTGTCGCGGCACAGCACCTCGAAGTCCCGGAAGGTGCACAGGTGGATGTTCGGCGTGTCGTACCACTGGTGCGGCAGCGATTTGCTCACCGGCATGCGGCCCTTGAGGGCGATGTGCAGGCGCGGGCGCCAGTGGGCGAAGTTCGGGAAGGTGACGATGGCCTCGCGGCCGACGCGCAGCATCTCGCCGATGACCAGGTTGGGGCGGTGCAGGGCCTGCAGGGCCTGGGTCATCACCACGGTATCGAAACTGCCGTCGTCGAAGTTGCGCAGGCCGCCGTCGATGTCCTGTTCAATGACGTTGACGCCCTTTTCCACGCAGCTGCGGATCTGGTCGGCGCCGATCTCGATGCCGTAGCCGAAAACGTTGCGGGTGTCGCGCAGGTGCGCGAGCAGGTCGCCATGGCCGCAGCCGAGGTCGAGCACGCGCGTGCCGGGGGCGATCCATTGCGCGATCAGTTCGTGTTCGGCGCGCATGTCAGGCGGCTCCCGTGGCGGCCGGCGCGGCGCCGGTCTCGCCGGCGATGCGACCCATGTAGGCGCGGAACAGCGCCAGGTAACGCTCGTTGTCCAGCAGGAAGGAGTCGTGGCCCTGCGGTGCATCGATCTCGGCGTAACTGACGTTCTTGCGGTTCTTGAGCAGCGCGTTGACGATCTCGCGCGAACGCTCCGGCGAGAAACGCCAGTCGGTGGTGAACGACGCCACGAAGTACGAGGCCTGGACATGCGCCAGCGCCTTGACCAGGTCGTTGCCGAAATCACGGGCCGGGTCGAAGTAGTCCAGCGCCTTGGTCATCAGCAGGTAGGTGTTGGCGTCGAAGAACTTCGAGAACTGCTCGCCCTGGTGGCGCAGGTAACTCTCCACCTGGAACTCGACGTCGAAGCCGAACTGGAACTTGCCGCTCTGCAGGTCGCGGCCGAATTTCTGCTTCATCGCCTCGTCGCTGAGGTAGGTGATGTGCCCCACCATGCGCGCGAGGATCAGCCCCTGCTTCGGCACGGTGTCGTGCGCGTAGTAGTGGCCGTTGTGGAAGCCGGGGTCGTTGAGGATGGCCTGGCGGGCCACCTCGTTGAAGCCGATGTTCTGCGCGGACAGTTTCGGTGCCGAGGCGATCACCAGCGCGTGGCGCACGCGGTCCGGGAAATCGATGCTCCACTGCAGCGCCTGCATGCCGCCCAGGCTGCCGCCGACCACGGCCGCCCAGCGGCGGATGCCCAGGCGGTCGGCCAGGCGGGCCTGAGACTTCACCCAGTCCTTCACCGTCATCAGCGGGAAGTCCGCGCCCCAGGGGCGGCCGGTGTCCGGGTTCAGGGAAGTCGGGCCGGTGGAGCCGTAGCAGCTGCCGAGGTTGTTGGGGCAGACCACGAAGAAACGATCGGTGTCGATGGGCTTGCCGGGGCCGATGCACAGGTCCCACCAGCCCGGCTTCTTGTCCGCGGCCGAGTGGTAGCCGGCGGCGTGGTGGCTGCCGGACAGCGCGTGGCAGATCAGCACCGCGTTGGAGGCGTCGGCGTTCAGCGTGCCGTAGGTCTCGTACACGAGGTCGTACCCCGCCAGGGTGCGGTTGCACTCCAGCGCGAGCGGCTCGTCGAAGTGCGCGGTCTGCGGCACGACGATGCCGACGGAATCGGCGGGGATGACCTCGGGCATTGCGGGGACTCACGAAGGGGAGTGGCGATTATACGGCGCCGCTCCCCTTGTAGAGAGGGGCCATGCCCCCGATATCAATGCCGGTCGGGGGCATGGCCCCCTCGCGACGAAGAGCCGGGCGGGTCAGTCGAGGGTGACGATGCGGTTGACCTCGATCTGTGGCGCCGGCCGCTTGAGCACCTGCAGGCTGTTGTCGAGGATGGCGAACTGGCGCTCGAGGTCGCCGAGCATGCGCTCGGCCTCGGCCAGCCGCTGCTGGCCGGTCTGGCCGGCGGCGGACAGCTTCGACAGCTGCTGCATCTGCTCGCCGAGCAGGTTGCGACGGGCCACCGCCTTCTGGATCACCGGGTTGAGGGCATCCTTGCACCAGTGCTGCGCGTTGCGGCCGGCCGACACGTAGATGTCGCGCGCCTTCTCGGCCAGCGCGTTGAAGAAGCGCACGCCTTCCTTGCCCTGGCCGCTGGCCAGGCGGGTCAGGCGCAACTGGTAGCGGCCGGACTGCGAGTGCAGCTGCTCCAGCGCCTCCAGTTGTTCCTTCGCACTGAACTCCGGGACCTTCATGTCACCGATCAGTCCCTCGGCGCGGCAGTCGGTGTAGAACTTCTGGATCTCGCGGGCCATGTTGCCGGCCTCGCTGTCGAGTTTCTGCAGGTCCTGCTCGAGGGCCGCGAAGAACTGGTCGATGGCCTCGTTGACGCCACCGGCCGTCCAGCTGCGCTCCAGGCTGGTCTTGGCCACGCCATAGTGCTCGCGCAGCCGCTCGGCGCCGACGCAGGACAGCAATACCGGCAGGCGCGTCTCGATGAGCGCGCGACCGCTCTTCAGCACGATCTGCGCGCGCTGGAAGAACGCCTGCTCCTGCTTGGTGCGACGCGTGAGCGCCACCAGTTCGCTCTGCGAGTCGGCGATGTTGTCGGCCAGCGCGGTGCGCTGCTCGCGCATGGCATCGACGCGGTTGCCCAGCGCGTCGCGGGCATCCTGGATCAGGCCGAACAGCGAGCGCACCAGCGTTGCCTGCAGCAGGCGCTCCTTCTCGGCGATGATGCCGCCGGCGATCAGGTCCTCGAGCTGGTCCAGGCAGGAGCGCGCCAGCAGGTCGCCATCGCGGTCCATCTTCGCGCGCAGGCCCATCTTGGCCGACAGCGCGATGACCTTGTCGGGCTCGACGCCGAGCTGCTGCGAGGACAGCTTGCGGATCTTCTCGATGGAGCGCTGCACGTGCGCCTCGCCCTCGATGTCGTCCCACACCAGGTCGATCTTGTTGATCACCACGAACAGGCCCTTGTGCAGGCGCCCGCCGAGGTGGGAGATGTGTTCCTTCCAGATCTCGAGGTCGGTGGCGGTGACGCCGGTGTCGGCGCTGAGCATGAAGATGATGGCCTGCGCTTCCGGCAGCAGGCTCAGCGTCAGTTCCGGTTCATAGCCGAGCGCGTTCAACCCCGGCGTGTCGACGATGTTCAGGCCTTCCTGCAGCAGCGGGTGGCGGAAGCTGATCAGCGCGTGGCGCCAGGCCGGGATGCTGAAGCGGCCGTCGTGCGCCGGCTCGAGGGCATCCACGTCGAAGCCGAACTTCGCGGCGACGTCGCCGGTGACGATCTTGGTGGCCGCCACTTCCGAGAACGCCTTGCTCATGGCGTCCGGGTCGTTGGGGTCGAGGTCGATGTGCTTCCACTTGTCCGGCAGGCGCTTGAAGCTGTCGATGCTGACGTTGCTGGCGCGCGTCTCCACCGGCAGCAGGCGGATGTAGGACTTGTCGAGGCGGCGGTCGTAGAACAGTTCCGTCGGGCACATGGTGGTGCGGCCGATGGTGGACGGCAGCACGCGGCGGCCGTACTGCGAGAAGAACAGCGCGTTGATGAGCTCGGTCTTGCCGCGCGAGAACTCGCCGGCGAAGGCCACGGTGATCTGGTCGGAGATGAGCTGGTGCAGGGCTTCCTCGATCTGTTCCTTCAGATCGTCGGTCATCAGGTGATGCTCGTTCAGCCAGTTACGGAAGCGGACCGCCTCGCGGATGATGTCCCTCTTCCACTCGTTGAACGCCAGCACCTGGCGCGTGAACTGGGCTTCCGACACGTCCTGTCTCCCTTTGCCGCGCTCAGCGCGGCGCAATGCCGAAGGCTTCCGGCAATTTTTCCGGCGCGCGGATGCGCACCGTCTTGTTGCGTCCCGTTTCCCCCGACTGCACGCTCACCGCGCTGCGGGCCACGCCGCAGGCGCGTGCCAGGAATCGGCACAGCGCCTCGTTGGCTTCCCCGTCCACCGGTGGCGCCGCGACCCGGATTTTAAGCGCATCGCCATGCAGCCCGGCAATCTCGTCACGCGAGGCGCGCGGCTGGGCGTAGACCCGCAGCAGCAGGTCGTCGCCGTCCCAGCGCGCCGGCGCGGTCATGCCTCAGAACAGTGCGCGCTGCACGAGGCCGGCGAGGGCCGGCACGCCGTAGTCATCGAGGATGTTGATCAGCAGCAGCACGATGATCGGCGAGAAGTCCAGGCCACCCAGCGGCGGCAGCAGCCGGCGCGCCGGCGCCAGCAGCGGCTCGGTCAGGCTCCACAGCAGTTGCGTGGCCGGGCTGCGGCCGTCCGGGGCCAGCCAGCTGACCACCACCGAGGCGATGATCGACCAGAAGAACACCTTGAGCAGCAGCGATACCAGCGACAGGCCGCTGGTGGCCAGCAGGAAGACCGGCCCCGGGGTTACCCCGTGCGCCATGGCGTAAAGCACGGCCAGTTGCGCCATCTTCAGGACGACCAGCGCCACCAGGGTGGTGAGGTCGAGGCCGCCGCGGGCGCCCAGCACCTTGCGCAGTGGATCCAGGAACGAGGTGGCGCGCACCACGGCCTGCGAGATCGGGTTGTAGAAGTCGGCGCGGAACAACTGCAGCAGCAGGCGCAGCAGCACAAGGATGATCGCCACGTCGAACAGCGTGCGGACAACCAGCTGGCCGATGTCGTTCATGGTTTCCATGGTCCTGCCTCCCGTCAGCCGGCCAGTTCGCGCGAGCGGTCGCGCGCGGCCAGCAAGGCCTTGAGGAAGATGTCGCGGGTACGCTCGGACTCGAACACATTGAGCGCCGCCTGCGTGGTGCCGCCCGGGCTGGTGACCTTGCGGCGCAGTTCGGACGGGTCGTCGTCGCTGCTCACCGCCATCTGCGCCGAGCCCAGCGCGGTCTGCAGCGTCAGCTGGCGGGCGAGGTTTTCATCGAGCCCCAGCGCGCGGCCGGCGGCGATCATCGCTTCCATCACCAGGAAGAAATAGGCAGGGCCGGAGCCGGACAGCGCGGTGACCGCGTCGAGCTGGTCCTCGGCGTCCAGCCACAGGGCGATGCCGACGGCGTCGAGCATGGCGTGCGCCAGCGTGCGCTGCGCATCGCTGACCTGCGGGCTGGCGTAAAGGCCGGTGGCGCCGGCCTGTACCAGTGCCGGGGTGTTGGGCATGCAGCGCACCACGGCGGTGTCCTGGCCGAGCCAGCCCTGCAGCTTCGCGATGGTGGTGCCGGCGGCGATCGACACCACCAGCGGTTTGCGTGCGCGCACCACCGGTGCGAGTGCAGTACATACCTCGGCCATCTGCTGCGGCTTCACCGCGAACAGGATCACGTCGGCATCGGCGGCCGCCGCGGCGTTGTCGGTGGTGACCTTGACGCCGTACTGGCGGGCCAGCATGTCCAGGCGCTCGGTGCTGATGTCGGTGAGCGTGACCCGGTCCGGCGTGAAGCCGCGCGCCAGCATGCCGCCGACCAGGGCGGTGGCCATGTTGCCGGCGCCGATGAAGGCGATGCGGGCGGACTGCTTGTCGGTCATGGTCTCTCCGGGCGATCAGGGACGGGGCGGACGCGGGCCGAACAGGGCGGTGCCGATACGCACCCAGGTGGCACCGTGGGCAATGGCGGCCTCGAAATCGTCCGACATGCCCATCGACAGGGTGTCGAAGGCGGCCCGGTCAAGGCCCGGTATGGTACCTGCTAAATGCTGCATCGTCTGTGCAAGGCGGGCGTAGGCGCTGCCATGGCCGGCCGGCTGGTCCGGACGGGGAATGGTCATCAGGCCGCGCAGGCGCAGCCGTGGCAGCCCGGCCACCACCCGGGCCAGGGCCTCGACCTCGCCGGGGGCGAGGCCGCTCTTGGAGTCCTCGTCGTCGATGTTCACCTGGATGCAGACCTGCAGCGGCGGCAGGTGCGCCGGTCGCTGGTCATTGAGGCGCCGGGCGATCTTCTCGCGGTCCAGGCTGTGCACCCAGTCGAAGTGTCCGGCCACCTCGCGGGTCTTGTTCGACTGCAGCGGGCCGATCAGGTGCCAGCGGATGCCGCTGCCGGCCAGCGCCGCGATCTTCGGCAGCGCCTCCTGCACGTAGTTCTCGCCGAAGTCGGCCTGCCCGAGCGCGTGCAGGGCGCGGATCTCCCCGGCGTCGCGGGTCTTGCTCACCGCCAGCAGCCGGCAGGACCCGGGGTCGCGGCCGGCGGCCAGGCAGGCGGCCCGGATGCGGGCGTGCAGGTCGGACAGGCGCTGGTCGAGCGGGCGGTCGGCATCAGGCATAAGGTTGATGGCGCAGGGGGGGTCGGGGTAATGTCAGTGGCTTGCTGCCCGCCACAACAGCAAGCAGAACAACAGATTACAGCACTGCGGCACGCGGGGCGCCCAGCCCCCCGCCGGCCCCGGAACAGGAAGTCTTCCCATGGATATCACCGAACTGCTCGCGTTCAGCGCGAAGAACGGCGCGTCGGACCTTCACCTCTCGGCCGGCCTGCCGCCGATGATCCGCGTGGACGGCGACGTGCGCCGGATCAACCTGCCGCCGCTCGCGCACAAGGAAGTCCACGCGCTGATCTACGACATCATGAACGACAAGCAGCGCAAGGACTACGAGGAGTTCCTCGAGACCGACTTCTCGTTCGAGGTGCCCGGCGTGGCGCGCTTCCGCGTCAACGCCTTCAACCAGAACCGCGGCGCCGGCGCCGTGTTCCGGACCATTCCGTCGAAGATCCTGACCATGGAACAGCTCGGCATGGGCAAGGTGTTCCAGCAGATCTCCGACATCCCGCGCGGCATCGTGCTGGTCACCGGGCCGACCGGCTCGGGCAAGTCCACCACGCTGGCGGCGATGCTCGACTACATCAACTCGACGCGCTACGAGCACATCCTCACCATCGAGGACCCGATCGAATTCGTGCACGAGTCCAAGAAGTGCCTGGTGAACCAGCGCGAGGTGCACCGCGACACCCTCGGCTTCTCGGAAGCGCTGCGCTCGGCACTGCGTGAAGACCCGGACATCATCCTCGTCGGCGAGATGCGTGACCTGGAAACCATCCGCCTGGCGCTGACCGCCGCGGAAACGGGCCACCTGGTGTTCGGCACCCTGCACACCACCTCCGCCGCCAAGACCATGGACCGCGTCATCGACGTGTTCCCGGCCGAGGAAAAGGAAATGGTGCGCGGCATGTTGTCCGAGTCCCTGCAGGCGGTCATCTCGCAGTCGCTGCTGAAGAAGAACGGCGGCGGCCGCGTGGCCGCGCACGAGATCCTCATCGGCACGCCCGCCATCCGCAACCTGATCCGCGAGAACAAGGTCGCGCAGATGTACTCGGCGATCCAGACCGGCGGTTCGCTCGGCATGCAGACGCTCGACCAGCACCTGGCGAAGCTGGTGCAGGGCGGCGTGGTCAACCGCGACGTGGCGCGCGAATACGCCAAGAACCCCGACGCGATCTGATGCGCGCCTGATACCGGCCCCGGAACGGGCCAGATAAAGAGAGAATCGCGATGGAATTCGAAGACCTGCTGAAGGTGCTGGTGCAGAAGGGCGGTTCCGACCTTTTCATCACCGCCGGCGTACCGCCGAGCATGAAGCTGCACGGCAAGATGGTGCCCATCACCAAGACGCCGCTGACGCCGGACGTCACCCGCGACATCGTACTGGGGGTGATGACCGAGAAGCAGCGCAAGGAATTCCTCGACACCAAGGAATGCAACTTCGCGATCTCCGCGCGCGGCATCGGCCGCTTCCGCGTCAGCGCCTTCCACCAGCGCAACCTGGTGGGCATGGTGCTGCGTCGCATCGAGACCAACATCCCGAACGTCGATGACCTGAAGCTGCCGGAAGTCATCAAGGAACTGGCGATGACCAAGCGCGGGGTCATCATCTTCGTGGGCGCCACCGGCACCGGCAAGTCCACGTCGCTGGCGGCGATGATCGGCCACCGCAACAAGAACTCGCGTGGCCACATCATTTCCATCGAGGACCCGATCGAGTTCATCCACCAGCACCAGGGCTGCATCGTCACCCAGCGCGAGGTGGGCCTGGACACCGACAACTTCGACGTCGCGCTGAAGAACACCCTGCGCCAGGCGCCGGACGTGATCCTCATCGGCGAGGTGCGTACCCGCGAGGTCATGGACTACGCCATCGCGTTCGCCGAAACCGGCCACCTGGTGCTCTGCACGCTGCACGCCAACAACGCCAACCAGGCGCTGGACCGCATCATCCACTTCTTCCCGGCCGACCGTCACAGCCAGCTGCTGATGGACCTGTCGCTCAACCTGCGCGGCATCGTCGCGCAACAATTGATCCCGACGCCGGACGGCAACGGTCGCCGCGCCTGTATCGAGGTATTGCTCAACTCCCCGCTGGTGTCCGACCACATCCGCAAGGGCGAGATGCACCTGCTCAAGGAGCTGATGAAGAAGTCGCGCGAGCTGGGCATGCAGACTTTCGACCAGGCGCTGTACGACCTGTACACCGCCGGCGAGATCACCTACGAGGACGCCATCCGCCACTCGGACTCGCCGAACGACCTGCGCCTGATGATCAAGCTCAACGCCGAGACCGACGCCAAGTACCTCGACAGCGCCACCCGCGGCCTCTCGCTGCAGGATGACGAGGATGGCGGCCAGATCCGTCGTCGTTGAGGAACACGCCCATGCGCCTGGCCCTGCTGTTGTGCACCGTGTTGCTGGCGACTGCCGCCGGGGCCGCGCAGTGGGTCGGCGCGCCGGCGCCGACGGTGCGCTTGCCCGACCAGCAGGGACGCGAGTTCGACCTCGCTTCGTTGCGCGGCCAGTGGGTGGCGTTGTACTTCTACCCGAAGAACAACACGCCCGGTTGCACCGAGGAAGCCAGACAGTTCCGTGACCACCACGCGGCGCTGAAGGCGAAGAACGTGGTGGTGGTCGGCGTCAGCATCGATGATGTCGAATCGCACCGCGAGTTCGCCCGCCAGCTCGGCTTGCCGTTCACGCTGCTGGCCGACACCGACGGTGCGGCGGCGAAGGCGTTCGGCGTGCTGCGCGGCTTCGGCCCGGTGAAGTATGCCGGGCGGGAGACCTTCCTGATCGATCCCGAGGGGACGATCGTCTACCACTATCCGGACGTGGAATCGCGCACCCACGCCGGCCAGGTGCTGCGCGACGTGGCGAAGCTGCAGCGCTGAACTAGCGCAGCAGCGGCGAGGCGTCGAAGGGCAGCGTCGCCACCGGTGCCACGCCTTCGCGGCGCAGCAGCCACTGTTCGACGTCTTCCGACCAGGTCAGCCACGAGCGCGTCATGTCCAGCCCGCGCTGCAGCGCGAAGTGCGCGCCGCGCACCAGTTCGCGCGCGCTGTCCGGCAATTGCGCGAAGAAGGCATCGTAGCGTTCGAGGTCGGCCACGTAGCGGCGGTAGTGCTCGCGGCGCTCGCGCAATTCATGCAGCAGCGGGGCGGCCTCGAACAGGTGCGCCGAGGCGATCTTCACCAGGAAGGCATCGTTGACCCGCGGCATCTTCGCCGGTTCGGCGATGAAGCGCGCCAGTTCGGCCCGGCCCTGGTCGTTGAGCCGGTAGACCTTGCGTGGCGGCCGGTTGCCGGACTCCACCACCTCCTGCTCGATCAGGCCGTCGCTGCGCAGCTTGTTGAGGTCCCGGTAGACCTGCTGGTACGTGGCGTTCCACAGGTGCCCGTAGGTGCGCTGGAAGCCCTTGACGATGTCGTAGCCGCTGGCCGCCCCGGAACCGAGATAGACGAGCAGGACCTGGCGCAGGGACATCGGGCTGGCTTCCGGGGGCGGGGTGCCCATTGTGCCCCGGGCGGGCGCGGGACTCTACCCGTCTAATATTCTACAAGTTGAATATATGGATCGCCGGCGCTAGGCTCGGGTGCGAAGTCCGGCCAGTTCCCCGCCGGCCCAACCCCCGAACCCGGAGTCCGCCCATGAACGCGCCCGCCCGCACCTGGCCCCGCCCGAAACTCGCCCACGTCGGCGGTTTCGAGGCCCTGGAAACGGAATACAACTACGTGGTGCCGCACGAGCAGGTGACCGGCGCCATCCCGGAGGCGGTGCGCGGCACCTTCCTGCGCATCGGCCCGGGCCGCAACCGCATCGGCGGGCAGAAGTTCGGCCACTGGTTCGACGGCGACGGCATGCTGCACGCCGCCACTTTCCGCGACGACGGCGTGCACTACCGCAACCGTTACGTGCGCACCCCCAAGTACGTGAAGGAAACCGCCGCGCAGAAGATCGTCTTCCGCAGCTTCGGCCACAACGCTCCGGGCGGCCCGCTGAAGAACATCGGCAAGCTGCCGGCCAACTGCGCCAACACCTCCATGGCCTGGCACGGCGGCCGCCTGTTGTGCCTGTGGGAGGGCGGCCGTCCCTGGCAGCTGGACCCGGCCACGCTCAACACCGTCGGCGAGTGCGATTTCGACGGCAAGCTGAAGAAATTCAACGCCTACAGCGCGCACGGCAAGATCGACCCGCGCACCGGCTGCTACTACAACTTCGGCGCCGGCATCGGCCCGAAGGGCCCGGGCATCAACCTCTACCGCATCAACCCGCGCGGCGAGCTGGACATGAAGGGCTATTTCCCGATGAACATCGTCGGGGTGTTCTGCCATGACTTCGCGCTCACCGAGCACTACGCGGTGTTCATGATCAGCCCGATCGTGCTCAAGCACCCGGTGCAGTTCGCGCTGGGCGTGAAGGCCTTCGACGAGTGCATGGACTACGACCCGCGCAAGGGCATGCGCGTGCACGTGGTGTCGCTGGCGGATTTCAAGGAGGTGAAGACCTTCGACATCGACCCGTTCGTGGCCATCCACTATTCCAACTGCTGGGAAGAGAACAACGAGCTGGTGATCAACGTCACGCGCTTCGACGACTGGGGCGTGAACGAGGCGCTGCGCAACGTCTTCACCCACGAGAACGATGACGGCGCCCGCCTGTGGCGCTTCCGGCTGAACCTGGCGAACGGCCGCGTGCAGAGCGAGGCGCTGCCGGGCCACATGAAGATGGAATTCCCGCAGTGGGACACGCGCCTGTCCGGCGCGAAGACCGACGTGACCTGGTCGCCGGTGATCGTCGACAACGGCACGCCCGGCTTCTTCAACGGCCTGCAGCGCGTGCAGGAATCCACCGGCGACGTGAAGATCCGCGACCTCGGTGACGGCCGCTTCACCTCCGAGGCGATGTTCGTGCCCGACCCGGCGCGCGCGCGCGAGCAGGGCTGGCTGGCCTGTGCGGTCTATGACGCCAACACCAACCGTTCCGACATCATGCTGCTGGATGCGCGGACGCTCGAGGACGTGGCGGTTGTGCCGCTGCAGAACCACATTCCGTTCGGGTTCCACTGCGGGTACACCACCGACGCCCTCTAGGGCGTGATGGTGTCCACCGCGCGCGCGACCTTTTCCTGCGGCCAGGTCTTCGCTGCCGACGGCAGCGAACCCGGCAGAACGGTGGTGCCGGTGCCGGCTTCGGTGAGTTCCACCTGGCCGGCGTCGTTCTTCACGTAAACCCCCTTGCCGGACAGCATCACCACGTCCAGCGCACCGCCCGGGGTGATGTTCAGCCCGCCCCAGAAATCCGTGCCGCGTATGCCGATGGTGGCGATGGGCGTGCGGATCTCCATGCGGTGGCGGCGCTCGGCGAGCTTGCCGGTGACGGCACGGAACGCTCCCCTGACAAGTTTGAAAGCGGCCTCGTTGCGGCGCAGGCGCCGCTCCTGCCAGCGCTCGATGGCGAGCTCGCTGTCCTTGCCGACCGTGATGCGGGTGCCGTCCGGGAACTGCAGTTCGACCACGCTGCGCGCGCCGGTGACGATGCGGTCACCCGGACACACGGATGCGTCCGGGCGGGCGGCCCGGGTGCTGCCGCCACGCACGATGCTGGCGTCGCCCCGGACTTGTGCAAGGCTGCCGACCCGGCATTGACCCTCATCGACCGCGTGCACGGCAACCGGCGCGAAAGCCAGTACCGCGGCAGCCAGGAACAGACGCATGGCGCATTCCTCCGTCCGGGTGGAATTATCCGGCGGCGACAGTGTGCATGATTCACGGAACCCGTGCCCAGCGCCCGCTACAATGCCGGTCAATGCAGTCGGGCGGGCAGGGAGAATTCGCGTGCGGGCAGTAATGCACAAGTGTTGCCGGGGTCTGTTGCTGGTGCTGGCCCTGTGGGCCGCCGCGCCGGCCGGGGCGGAGGACATGCCCGCGGACGCGCTGGATGCGTCCCTGCAGCAGTTCAAGAAGGACATGCTGGACGTGAACAAGCGCCTGCTCATCATGGAGGAGGAGCTGCTGTTCCCGGCGAATGCCCAGTTCACCCTGTTCGTGTCGCTGGATGTCGGTCGCTTCCTGGTGCCGGACAGCGTGACCATCGAGATCGACGGCAAGCCCGTGCAGAGCCACCTCTACACCGCCCGTGAAGTCGATGCGCTCAAGCGCGGCGCCATCCAGCGCATGCTCACCACCATCCTCAAGCCCGGCACGCACCGGGTCACTGCCGTGGTGGCAGGCACCGACGCCCACGGCCGCCCGGTGCGTCGCGGCGCCACCCACGAATTCACCAAGGAAGAAGGCCAGCGTTACCTGCACCTGCGCATCGTCGACAATGCGACCGCGCAGCAGGCCGAACTCCAGTTCAGGGACGAGTAACGTGCGCCGCGGCGCCCTCCTTGCGTGGATGTCGGTGGCGCTGTGCGCCGGGACCCTGCACGCCGCCGAGCCGCGGCGCGCGGCGGTCGTGGACCCGGCGTTCGGCGAAACGATCTACGCCTTCTACCAGAAGCAGTACTTCGACGCGATCAGCCGCCTGCTGGTGGCGCGCGAGCGCAGCGAGTTCCGTCGCCAGGGCAGCGAGGCGGAATTGCTGCTCGGCGGACTTTACGTGCAGTACGGGATTCCCGGTGCTGCCAGCGACGTGTTCGCCGGCCTGCTGCCTGCTGCCGCGGACGATGCCCAGGTGCAGCGCATCTGGCTGGCGCTCGCCGAACTCAACTACCGGCGGGAGCGTTTCCCCGAGGCGCTGGCGATCATCGAGCAACGCTTCCGCCGCGAGACGGCCCCCGAGCCGGCCGTACTGCTGGCGGTGAAGACGCTGATGCGCATGGGGCGCTACGCGGACGCGGTGGCCTGGATCGGTCCGGAAGTGTCCAGCCTGCCCGAGAGTCGCTACCTGCGCTTCAACCTCGCGGTGGCGCTGGTCGGCAATGGCGACGAGGACGGTGGCGCGACGATGCTCGAGGGCCTGATCGCTGCGCCCGCGGACGACGAGGAAATGCGTGCGCTGCGCGATCGCGTGGCGCTGGCGCTCGCCGCCACCCGCCTGCAACAGCAACGTCCGGCAGCCGCGATGGCGGCGCTGGCCCATGCACAGCTCGATGGCGTGTACAGCAGCGAGGCGCTGTTGATCTACGGCATTGCCGCCACCCGCAACAACGAGGTGCCGCGCGCGGTCGCGGCGCTGACGCGGCTGGTCGATCGCTCGCCGCACGAACAGGCGGTACAGGAAGGCTGGGTGGCGCTGGCGCAGGCCTACGAGGTCGGCGGTGACGATCGTCGCGCGCTGAAGGCCTACCGTACCGCGCTGAAGCGCCTGGATGGCGAACTCGAATGGCTGAAGACGCAGCAGGCATCCATCGACAAGGGCGAATGGTTCCAGGCGCTGGAGAATCGTGCCGGCGACATCGTGCTGCGCGATGACCGCGCCGGGCTGGTCGACAACGACGTGCTGGGCCTGCCGCTGCACTACCGCCAGTTCGCCAGCAACCGCTTCGTGATTGCTTTCGCGCAGTACGTGGAGGTCAGTCGCCTCGCGCGCGTGGCCGTGGACTGGCAGGCGCGCATCCCGGTGCTCTCGTACCTGGCGCAAAGCCGCCACGAGCGCCACGCGCGGCTGGTCAGCGAGGCCCGCCAGTTGCTCGACGATACGCCGGTGGAGCCGCTGCGCGCGCGTCATCACATGCTGGACGAGCAAGTAGAGGACGCGGTTGCCGCCAACGATGCGCGGGCCCTGTCCTCTCCCGAGCGCCTGCAACTGGCGTCGATGGCCGACGGCATCGCGCAGCGCATGGCGCGCTGGCCGGACCACGACTGGTCCGCGCAGCAGGAGAAGTTGCGATTGCTGCAAGGCGTGCTGGCCTGGGATGTCTCGCGCGACGTGCCGGAGCGTGCCTGGGCGCTGCGCCGAGCGGTGCGCGAAGGAGGGCGGCTGGTCGACGAGGCCGAGGTACGCCGCGCAGCCGTGCTCAAGGCCAGCGGCCTCGAAGTGGTGAATGTCGAAGGCTGGCAGCAGTCGCTGCAGGACGAGCAGCAACGCCTGGCCTCGCTGGCCGGGCAGTCGCAGGGGCTGCGTCTCGCGCTGCGCACGCGCCTGGAGGAAGATGCCAGCCTGACCGTGCACCTGCACCGCGAGCGGCTGGTGCAACTGGCTGCCGACAGTTACTTCGGTATCGCCCAGATCGGCCACGGCAGCTGGCGTGCGCAACGCGACGCCGCGCGCGGCTACAGCACGCCGACTGACGAAGAACCCGCGGCGCCGCGCTGATCGCGACGCCGCGGAAAGACGCTAGATCGTCCCGTTGACGATCGGGTTGAAGGCGGTCAGCCGGTCCATCATGGTGGCATTGCCCAGGCCGTGGCGCGGGAAGCGCACCGGGAACTGTGCCTGCTCGCCGTGCAGCGCCATGTAGTTCAGCGCCACGGCTTCGACCAGCAGGTTGACGTTGTTGGCGGCCGGCGTGGCGGCGCTTTCCACGTCACCGCTCATGCGGAAGTGTCCCAGTTGCTGGTGGCGCGCCTGCTCGGTGGCCGAGCCGCCCACCAGTTGCGGACGCCCGTTGGGGTTGTAGACCAGGAAGAAGCTGGCGGCGGTGTTCTGGTCGTCGCCGGTCCACACGCCCTTGTCGCGTCCGTCGGCGCTGGTGTCGATCATGCCGTTGCTGAACAGGCTGCCGTCGCTGAACACGTAGATCATCAGCGGCACGCCGACGCGTGCCGCGTATTCCAGGCAGGCGCCGATGCAGCGGCCGGCGCGCAGGTCGCGGCGCTCGCCGTCGGCGCGGTTGCCGGTGTGGTAGTCGAAGCCGCCCATGGTGATGCAGCCGGCGCCGGCGTAGCCGTTGACCACCAGCTTCATCACCGAGGCAGTCTTGGCGAACTCGCCGTCGCTGCCGATCTCTGCGCTGGTGAAGATCGGGCTGTACGCACCGCCACCGGTGATGCGCTGGTCTGCCAGCACGCTCAGCTCGGTCGGATCACCAAAGCGGTCGGCGAGGTCGGCGGATTTCACGTAGCCGCAACGCACCAGGTCCTTGATCACGGCGTCCGACGACACCGCGGTATCGACGCGACCGAGCTTGCGGTCGCTGATGCGCACGATGGATTCCATCACCGCCACGGCATCGGACTGGCTGAGCATGCCCACCAGCTTGCCGGTGTCGACCAGGCCGGTGACATCGGTGGGCCGGTCGATCTTCACCGGCCGCGCCTTGGCATCGAACAACGAAACCGGATACATGGAATTGCCGCCGGAGTCGGAATTCACCGAGCCGATCAGCGACAGCAACTCGCCATCGGCGCCGGCGCGGAAGATGCCGTACATGGGGTTGTGCGGGTTGTTGCCGGTGTCGTTTTCCGAGCGGGCCGGGATGACCGCGCCGTTGACGTTGGCGGCATTGGCGGCACCGAAGCGCTCCATGATGCCGCGCAGGAACGCGCTGTCACTGTGGAAGGCCAGGCCCAGGCGGGTGTCGGTGTGGTCGTTGTTGGCGCCGGTGGGCGGCGCGGTGTCGGCCAGGCCGGGGATCATGGCGCCGGGCAGGCCAAGCTTGCTGTAGCCGGCGGTGGTGATGAAGTCGAGCTGGCCGCCCTGGCCACCGACGATCACGTTGCTGCCGGCAATGTTGGCGCCGCCCGCGAGGTCGAAGCAGATGAACGGGATCTTGCCGGCACCTGCCACGCGGATGCCGCAACTGGTGCGCAGCGCGGCGATGTCCGACGACAGCGCGGCCTGTGCCTCGCGCGGATTGCCGAACAGCGAGAACACCGTCGGCGCGGTGACCATGGCGGCGCCGCGCAGGAAACCGCGGGCGATGAACTCGCGCCGCGTTTCCGGGCGTGCGTGGTCGTCGAGCAACAACGGCGCATCGACGGGACGGGCTGCGGGGAGCTTGGTGAAGGTTCTGCGCATGGCGGCGGGCCTCACAGGAGCAGCATGGCGGCGTTGCCGGCGGCGGCCGTGCACACTGCCTTGGCAATGGTCTGGGTGCGGCAGACCGGGTCGGCGCCGCAGGTTCCGCCGGCGGCGCCCGAGGAGGCCACCAGGCGCAGGATGAGCGCGTCGAGTTCCGCCTGCATGTCGAGCACGTCCGGCATGCTCAGCAGCGTGTTGTTGGCAACCTTCACGATCAACGGATCGATCAGTGCCAGCCGCTCGGCCGGCGTATCGAGCGCGGTGGTGTAGGGCGCATCCAGGTCGAAGCCGGCGAAGTAGACGGTGGCGAAGCCGGCCGGCTCGTCCACCAGCGCGTTGCAGTACTCGATGGCCAGTTGGGTGACGCCGATCTGGTGCGCGCTGGAGAAGCTGGTGATGAGGTCGGTGGCCGGCAACTGCTGCTTGACCCGCTCGTACATGGCCGCCACCGACGGTTCGGTCACCGGGATGCCGGTGATCTCCGCCAGCGAGGCGTAGATGTAGTCGAAGGTGCGCAGACCGATGTCCGGCAGCGGGTCGCCGACCACGTCGCCCGGCGCCGCCGGCACGGCCTCGACCACCACGTGGCTGTGCACGCCCAGCCGCTCGAAGGTGAGGAAGAACTGGTCGAAGTCCGGTCCGTTCTCCAGCGGGATCACCGTGCCGATCGGCGACAGCGCCTTGCCGCTGCCGGGCAGCCAGCCGTCGTCGAGGGTGGTGTCGAGGGTGGTGTAGGCCTGGCCCACGCCGGCCTCGCGGCCGTTGATGCCGATGCGCATGCCTGCCAGCGGGATGCTGCCCGGCGTGTAGTCCGGGTCGAGGCTGATCACCCGCGGCGCAGCGAACAGGTAGCTGTAGCTGTCGAACTGGCTGCCCTCGAACAGCACATACACCTGGCTGGCATCGACCAGGTGGCTGATGTTGAACAGCAGGAAGAAGCGCTCGCCCACGCCGGCGTTGAAGTTGTCGGCGATGTCGGTGTCACTCAGCGCGGTCTTGTGGATGGCCAGCAGGCGCACCACGCCGCGGAACGGGTTGCTGCCATCCACTTCGCTGCCCAGCACGAGCGCGAAGCTGTTGTTCCAGGCGGACAGGCCGCTGCCATTGGCCGGATCCAGGTCGCCGGTGTGCTCGCCGTTGACATAGATGCGGCGGCCGGCGGTGGGCGAGTAGGTCACCACCACGTGCTGCAGGGTGGCCTGCAGGCGCTCGTCGGCGTCGGCGGTGGACAACGCCGGCTCGCCGTTGGCGTCGCTGGTGTCGTTGCGGTTGAGGAAATCGTAGTTGTACATGCTCTGGCCGAGCATGAAGTTGCGCGCGTCCTCGCCGCCGGAGTAGCTGGCGATGCGCGCCGGACCTTCCTGGGTGACGTTGGCGGGCGCGACCCAGGCCTCGATGGTGTATTCGCCCGACAGTGTCAGCTGGTCATACAGCTTCCGGCTGGACAGCGTGCTGGCCTGTGCCTTGCCGCCGTCGAAGCGCATGCCCCAGCCGCCGACCCACTCGGTGGCGCCGGACAGCACGAGGTCCATCGATGGCGACACGCCGCTGGTGTCGTGCGCGACGGTGCCGCTGCCTTCCTTGAACTCGTACTTGGCGATCACCGTGGCCTCGTGGCGACCGCCGGTGGAGGCGACGATGCCCTCGCGCAGCGCCAGCGCGCGGCTGACCACCAGCGCAGGGTCGATCGCCAGCAGCGGGACCTGGTTGGCCATGGCGGTGATGGCCGCTGTCATCTCGATCGCGTTGGCGTCGCAGTCATCCCAGCAGTTGTGGAACTCGTTCTCCAGGCGCTGCACGAAACGGGAGTTGCCCGGGTCGTTCAGGTCGATGGCGTTGCGCGCGGCGGCGTAGGCAGCATCGATGTCGCTGCTGGCGAAGTAGGGCGATTGCGGGTTGGCGGCGTTCGGCGCATGGCAGCCCGCGCAGTACTCGGTGAGCAGCGGGTGGACATAGGTGCCGAACAGCGTGCTGTCGGGCGGGAAGTTCTTGCTGGCGCCCGGCGCATAGTCCGGCGGCGCCACGAGGGTGATTTCGGATGCGGCGCCGCCGACCGTCGCCAGCGCCCAGTTGCGGATGTACGTGGTCATGATCTCGGCGCACACGTCGTCGTCGTCGGTCCAGCAGTTGTGGCCGTTGGCGACGCGCTGCACGAGCCGCGAATCCTCCGGGTTCTCGAGGTCGACCACCTCGAGCGCTGCCTGGTAGGCGAGGTTGATGTCGTCGGCGCGCACGAACTGCGGCGATTGCTGGCCGGCGCCGTGGCAACTGCCGCAGCGGTCGTCACCGGAAATGTTCTGCCACAGGTAGCGGCGGAACGCGGTGACGTCGGCGCTGGCATCGGCAGGCCCGGTATAGGGCCGCGGATTGTTGACGTCGTACTTGATCTCGGTCTTGGTCTGCGTGTCGGCGCTGTCGCCGCAGGCGCCGAGCAGCAGTGCGCCCAGCAGCGGCAGGAGCAGGCGATACGAGGGCAGGGGCGTTTTCATCGTCAGTTCCCCATGCAGTAGACGCCGGCGTCGCCGAAGGCGCGGCGCAGGTTGTAGCCGCTGGCCTTGAAGGCGCCGGTGATGGTCGAAACGGCGGCGTGGTCGCTGGCCGTGGTGGGATCGCGCAGGCACACCGCGCGGAACACTTTCTTGACCTGGCACTGGGCAAACGCCTCGCTGTAGGCCAACTCCTGGCCCAGCGATTTGGCGCCGTTGCCCTTGCCCGGCAGCGACGGCGACCAGCCGAGGTGCGCGTTGACGCCCTGGCGCCAGCGGTTTTCCCAGCCATCGTCAGGGGTGATGTAGCCGTGCACGAAGTTGCTGCTGTTGATCCAGTACTTCTTCTTCACGCGGATGCCGGTGAACGCGTCGGTCACGCCGGGTCCGTTCCACGACAGCGTGCCGGCGGCCTCGCCCTCGACGCCGTCGAAATCGTAGTAGGCGAATGCCTGCGCGAGCGGGTCCATGCCGGCGTGGCAGGCCAGGCAGGTGCCGTAGAAGATGCGGCTGTCGCCACCGGGGCTGCGCGACACGTCCTGGCGGATGCGGTCGGCCGGGCGGGTGTTGTCCTTGAGTTGCTCGAGATCACGGCACAGGTGGTTCATCAGCGTGAAGCGCAGCATGGCGCGGTTGGTGCCGGCGATGAAGAAGGCGTGCGAGGAAGCGCGCGAGGTGATCACGCCCGCGGTGGCCTCCGATGGCAGGCCGGTGACCTCGCTCTGCGCCCGCGCGCGCAGCAGGCCGGGGTCACCGAGGTTGACGCCGCGGCGCTCCAGCGCCTCGTAGTGGTTGTTGTTGTCGTTGCTGTAGGCAGGCAGGGCCGGGCTGAGCGCCTGCGCGGCCGGGCCATCGGCCACGTAGAGGATGTCGTCGAACAGCACGCGGCGGAAATCCGCCCCGTCGCGCACCAGGCCGATCACCGTCGCGGTGTAGTCATTGAGCGGCGCGAAACGTGTTTGCGCCTCGTTGGTCCACGGCGTGACCATGTTCTTCAGGGTGACGTTGTAGAACGCCTTGTGCTGCATGGCGATGTCGGCCGCGGCACGCGGATCGCCCCCGGCGATCTGCGCCTGCATGGCATCGAGCACGGCGTTGGTCGGTGGTACGCCGGCCAGGCGGTCGTGCAGTCGGCGTGCTTGCTCGCGCGGGCCGGCGGTGGCGGCCGCTGACAGGATTGTCAGGGCGACCAGCCAGGCCATGGTGCGAAAGAGAGGGGTGGCGGGTTTCATCGGCGGCTCGCGACGGTGTGGTCGGTGGGCTTGCGTATGACTGCATTGTATTGATCCAGGCGGACAGGCGTTGTGACCGCCGTTGCAAATCGTCGCGGCCACCGCTGTCTTCTTTGTGACGATCAACGCGGTTTTCCCATGGATTTCTGGCTAAAGTGGCCCGGTACGCGCAGGCTCCGCTGTCGCGTTTCGTGAACGGGTTGGCAGGTCGCACAGCATGCAAATGACAATTTCGGCCGCACGTCGTGCTTTTTGCATCGCCTGTCTGGCGCTCGGCGGGCTGGCGGGCTGTGACGGTGGCGACGCTGATTCCGGCGTGGAGATCACCGGCGAATACCCGGTGGCCTACGTGGAGCGCGCCCTGACCCGGGACGAACTTGGAGCGATCGTTCCGGATGACCTGCGCGACCCCGCGTTGTTCCGGCCCGGCGCACGCCTGCTGCTCAAGCGCCGGGCCGCGCCGACCGCGCCGGTGATCGACGTGGCCGGTCGCCTGTTCCAGCCGGGGGAGCGCTACGACGTCCGCGACGTCAGCGCATCACCTGCCGGCGACAAGTTGCTGTTCGCGCTGCGCGGGCCCTACATCGAGGACGCCGACGAGGACGACCAGCCCACCTGGAATATCTGGGAATACGACATCGGCACGGACCAGCTGCGTCGGGTGATCACCTCGAACGTGGTGGCCGAGGAAGGCCACGACATCATGCCGGCCTACCTCGGCGACGGGCGCATCGTGTTCAGCTCGACGCGCCAGCGTGCGTCGCGCGCCGTGCTGGTGGACGAGGGCAAGCCGCAATTCGCCACGCTCGACGACACCGGCCAGCGTGAAGTATTCATGCTGCACGTGATGGACGCCGACGGCACGTCCATCCGCCAGGTCAGCAACAACAGTTCCCATGACCTGTGGCCGACGGTGCTGCCCGACGGGCGCATCCTGTTCGTACGCCAGGTCCGCACGGGCAACGCCATCACCATGAACCTCTACCGCGTGCTGCCTGACGGCCGCGAGTTGTCGCCGGTATTCGGTACGCACAGCCACGACGTGGTGGCGGATGGCGGCGCCAACCTGCGCATCGAGTTCACCCGTCCCTCGGTGCTCGATGACGGCCGCATCCTGGTCATCGAGCGTCCCTACCAGACGGATCGTTTCGGTGGGTCGCTGGCGGCGATCGACATCAGCCTGTTCAGCGACGAGGACCAGCCGCTGCTTGGCGGGACCGCCGCCGGTGGCATCGATACCTGGGACATGGCGTCGTGGCCGGCCGAAGGACGTCCGTCGCCGGCGGGCCGCTATCTCGACGCGGTGCCGCTGGGCGACAACACCGGTCGCCTGCTGGTGAGCTGGAGCGCCTGCCGCGTGCAGGCTGCGCGGGATCCCGCCGCGCCGCCGCCGGCCACGCCGGTGGAAATCCTGCCGTGCGTGGGGCGTGACCTCGCCAACCCGGCCTGGGAAGAGGCGCCGCCAATCTACGGCGTATTCGTCTACGACC
Organism: Gammaproteobacteria bacterium; assembly: GCA_018262975.1. Classification (GTDB taxonomy): domain Bacteria; phylum Pseudomonadota; class Gammaproteobacteria; order Pseudomonadales; family JADFDG01; genus JADFDG01. The sequence goes on along the minus strand of JADFDG010000002.1, from coordinate 200,681 downwards.
CCGCCAACGACACGCGCCTGCCGGTGGTCGTGCCGCGCGAAGGCATGATGTTCAGCGACCTGGTGGTGGCGGTGCCACGCACCGCGCCGGCCGTCATCAACGACGCGCCGGTGGATGGCATCCTCTACGAGCAGGGCGTCGGCATCCTCGACATCCGCAGCGTGTATGACTTCGATGGCAGCTTCGGCCCGCTGGGATCGCTGTTCACCTCCATCGCCGAGCTCGCCGATCCGGCCACTGCTGTCGCCGCGCAGCGCCCGGCGCGCTGGCTGCGCATCGAGAAGGCCGTGGCGATTCCCGACCGCGAGGTGCGCGACTTCGATACCGACGCGTTCGGCGTCGGCGGCCGCGGCGTCGGCATGCGCGAGGTCATCGGCTACGCACCCATCGAGCCGGACGGCTCGGTGCGCGTGAAAGTCCCCGCCAATGTCGCCTTCACGCTGAGCATCACCGACGACCTCGGTCGCCGCATTGCCGCGCGCCACACGGCATGGCTGCAGGTCGCGCCGGGCGAGGAGCGCGAGTGTGCCGGCTGCCACGTGGCCACCAGTACCTTGCCGCACGGCCGCAACGACAGCGGCGTGGCGGTTTTGCACGCCGGCGCTACCGGTGGCGCGCCTTACCCCAACACGCAGGCTACGCTGGTGGCCGACGCGGGCGAGACGATGGCGCAACTGCGTACACGCCTCGATCCCGATGCGCTGTGGCTGTCGATGGACCTGCTGTACAGCGACGTCTGGACCGATCCGCTGGTGCGTGCACCGGACGCCGACCAGGCACGGCGCTACGCGGACCTCGCCACCCCGGCGCCGGCATCGGCAGACTGCCAGGCCGAATGGCGCGCGCTGTGCCGCAGCACCATCCACTACGAAACCCACATCCACCCCATGTGGAGCCTGCCGCGCCCGGTGATGACGGTGGATGGCCCGATCGATGCGCGCTGCGACAGTTGCCACAGCAACCGCGATGCAATGGACCAGTCGCGCGTGCCTGCTGCCCAGCTCGATCTTGGCGAAGGCTATTCGGGCGAAGTGGCGCTGCACATGACGGCCTACCGCGAATTGCTGGCCACCGACGCCGTGCAGGTGCTGGAGGATGGCGCGCTGGTCGACCAGCTGGTGCAGGCGGTCGATGGCAGCGGCAACCCGCTGTACGTGGTCGATGAGAACGGCGTGCCGGTCCTGGATGAAAACAACGAGCAGATCCCCCTCATGGTCACCGTGCCGGTGCAAGCGCCGCTGGTTGTCGGCAGCGCCCGCGCCAGCGTATCGTTCTTCCCGCTGTTTGCAGCCGGCGGCGCCCACGCCGGCTGGTTGAGCGATGCCGAACTGCGCCTGCTTGCCGAGTGGGTCGACATCGGCGCCCAGTACTACAACGACCCGTTCACCGCGCCGCTGGATTGATGACGATGCAGGCAGCAGTACGCCACGCCTTCCTGTTTGCCTGTGCGCTGGTCGCCGTGCTGGGGCTGCTGGCGACGCGCGCCCACGCCGCGGAGCCCGCGCGCGTCACGGTGGTCGATCCCTTCGTCGAACTGCACAGTGGTGCCGGCCGCGGTTACCCGGTGCTGGAAGTCGTCGAGCATGGCTCCGAGGTCGAGGTCATCGAGCAACGCACCACCTGGTACCGGCTGCGCACGAAGCGTGGCAGCGAAGGCTGGGCCGCGCGCGAGCAGATGCTGCGCACGCTGACGCCCGCCGGGGAAACCTTCCGCGAGGATGTCGAAACGCTGGATGATTTCCAGGCCCATCGCTGGGAGATGGGCGCCTGGCTGGGTGACTACGAGGGCAGCGCGTTGATGGGCCTGTACGGCGCATGGCGCTTCGTGCCCACGCTGACGGCGGAGTTGTCCGCCCAGCAGGCAGTCGGCCGCGCCGCCGACAGCCTGGTGGTGGACGTGTCGCTGGCCGGGCATCCGTTCCCCGGCTCGCGCTATGCGCCGTACGTTGCCGTCGGCACCGGCCTCGTGCAGACCGAGCCATCCACCGTGCTGGTGGGTGCCAACAGGCGCGAAGACCAGACGCTCAGCGTCGCCGGCGGCCTGCAGGCGTGGGTTTCGCGCGCCTTCGTGCTGCGCCTCGAATACCGCCATTACGTATTGCTCACCAGTCGCGAAGAACACGAGAACCTCGACACATGGAAAGCCGGACTCGCCGTATTTTTCTGAGCCTGGCGCGGCCGTTCGCGGCCGCCCTGCTCGTTGCCGCCACTGGCCACGCCGTCGCGGCGGAAGGCACCGTGGACCCGCTCGACCCGATGTCGGAGGAACCGCTCATCGAGCCGGAGGTGGAGCGGCGCGAGGTGAAGGAAGTAAATATCGACACCGAGAACATCGAGGTCGGCGTGTCTGCCGGGGTGCTGTCGATCGAGGACTTCGGCAGCAGCGGCGTGGTCGGTGCCAGCGTCGCCTGGCACTTCACCGAGGATCTGTTCCTGCAGGCCAACTTCGCGTCGTCGAAGGCCGGGCTCAGCAGCTACGAGGTGCTGAGCGGTTCGGCGCGCCTGCTCTCGGACAGCGAGCGCGAATACACGGCCTATGACCTGTCGGTGGGTTACAACCTGTTCCCCGGCGAGGCGTTCATCGGTCGCGGCCGCGCCTACAACACCGCCTTCTACGTGCTGGCCGGCATCGGCTCGACGAATTTCGGCGGCGACGACCGCTTCACGCTCAACCTGGGTGTGGGTTATCGCCTGCTGCCCACCGACTGGCTGGCCTGGCACATCGGATTCCGTGACCACGTGTTCTCCTCGGACATCACCGGGCAGGAAAAGAACACGCACAACATGGAACTGCAGACCGGCATCACCACGTTCTTCTGAACAAACACAAGAAAAGGGGACGCACCATGCGCATCGTCCGACGTACTTTCCTCACCGTCCTGCTCGCGATCGCCGCGCTGCCGGCACTGGCCGCCGATTCCATCGGCAGCAAGGCGCCCGACTTCACCCTCAAGAGCACCACCGGCAAGAACGTGCGCCTGGCGGAGCTGCGCGGCGACGTGGTGATGATCAACTTCTGGGCAACCTGGTGCGGCCCCTGCCGCCAGGAAATGCCGCACCTCGACAAGATCCACAAGAAGTACAAGGACCTCGGCTTCCAGTTGCTGGGTGTGAACGTGGAGGCGGACACCAGCGGCATGAACAAGTACCTGAAGGACGTGCCGGTCGGTTTCACCATCCTCAATGACGGCGCCAACAGCGTGGCGAAGCTCTACGGCGTCGATGGCATGCCGGCCACGGTGATCATCGACCGCGATGGCAAGGTGCGCCACGTACACCGCGGCTACAAGCCGGGTTACGAGCAGAAGTACGACCAGCAGGTCAAGCAACTGGTGATGGAGTGATGAACGTCCTGCGCCTGCTCGCACCGGCCGCCGCGGTCATGCTGCTGGCCGGTTGCGGACTCAAGCCCTGGGTGGCGCCCTACGAGCGCAACCTGCTGGCCGAGCCGGTCATGAGCTTTGACCGCGACCCGGTGGCAGGCACCTACATGCACCACGTATACCAGGCACGCGAAGGCGCACGTGGCGCCGAAGGCGGCGGTGGAGGCGGTTGTGGCTGCAACTGAACGCGATTCGCTGCGCCAGGTGCTGCGCGGTGCCGTCGCCGCGGTATTTGCGGTGCCGGCTGCCGCCGGCGCGGCGGTGCTGCCGGAGGAGCGCGCCGACGCCCTCTATCACCACTACGATGGCGGCGGCATGGACATCTCAGGGCCATCGCTGCTGGTGCGCAAGAATTTCCAGGACAAGGTCTCGTTGTCGGCCAACTACTACGTCGACTCGGTCACCAGCGCGTCCATCGACGTGATGACCAACGCCAGTCCCTATACCGAGGAGCGCACCGAGAAGTCGCTGGGCGTCGACTACCTGCATGACAAGACCACCATGGGCCTGTCGTGGACCAACTCCGAGGAGAGCGACTACTCGGCGAACACCATGGGCTTTTCCTTCAGCCAGGATTTCTTCGGCGACCTCAGCACGCTGGGTTTCAGCTACGCGCTCGGGCAGGACGAGGTGCGCCGCAACGGTGACGCGGCGTTCGGCGAAACGGTCGATCGCCACTCGTTCCGGGTCAACTTCGCGCAGGTGCTGAGCCGCCGCGCGGTGCTGGGCCTGGCCTTCGATGTCACCGCCGACCAGGGCTTCCTCAACAACCCCTACCGGTCGGTGCGCTACGTCAATTTCCGCGACCTCGACGGCACGCCGCTGGATTATGCCTGGCAGGCCGAGGTGTACCCGGAAACGCGCACCAGCAACGCGGTGGCACTGCGGCTGGCGTACAAGCTGCCGTGGCAGGATGCGCTGCGTGCCGAGTACCGGGTGTTCTCCGACACCTGGGGCATCGATGCGCAGAACGTGGAGCTGGCCTACAGCCGCGACCTCGGTCCGCACTGGCGCCTGGACGCGCGCGTTCGCTCCTACAGCCAGGGCCACGCGGATTTCTACAGCGACCTGTTCCCGTACGTCGACGCGCAGAACTACCTGGCGCGCGACAAGGAATTGTCCACGTTCGACTCGCTGACGCTGGGTGTGGGCGCGAGCTACATCCTCAAGGCGCCGGAGACCAGTCGCTGGCAGCAGATGACCTTCAACCTGAAGGTGGACTTCATCGAGTTCGAGTACGCCGATTTCCGCGATGCGCGGGTGAATGCGCCGCCGGGCGCCGAGCCGTTGTACGGCTACGACGCGGTGGTCACGCGGCTGTTCTACTCGGTCTGGTACTGATGGTCGGGGGCATGGCCCCCTCTCTACGAAGAGCAATCGGGGGCAAGGCCCCCTCGCTACATCAGGCCTGCGTGCGCGTGTACAGCACGCGGTTGCCCAGCAGCGTGAAGCGCACGCGGCCGGACAGTTGATCGCCGAGGAACGGCGTGTTGCGCCCCGCCGACACCATCGCCTCCGCGCCCTCGTCGGTGAGCGTGTAGCGCGCCGCCGGATCGAACAGGCACAGGTCGGCGCGCTCGTTCACGCGCAGGCTGCCGCCGGCGATGCCGAAGCAGGCGGCCGGTCGCGAGGTCAGCGCGGCGATGGCCTGTGGCAGTGTCAGCGCACCCTGTTCCACCACCCGCAGCGTCAGTGACAGCAGCGCCTCGGTGCCGCTGATGCCCGGTCGCGCCGACGGGAAGGGCGCCAGCTTGTCGGCGCCTTCGCAGGGCTGGTGGTCCGAGCACACCGCATCGATCACGCCCTCGGCCACCGCGCGGCGCAACGCGTCGCGATCGGCCAGCGAACGCAACGGCGGACGGACGTGCGCCATCGCGTTGAAGCCATCGACGGCGTCATCGGTGAGCAGCAACTGGTGCACCGCCACGTCGGCGGTGACCTTGAGGCCGCGCCGGCGCGCGTCGGCGATCATCGCCACCGCGCCGGCCGTGGACAGTTGCGCGAAGTGCGCGCGCACGCCGGTGTGTGCCACCAGCTCGAGGTCGCGCGCCACCGCCACCGTTTCCGCCATCGCCGGGATGGCCGGCAGGCCCAGGCGCGTGGCCACCGGCCCTTCGTGCGCGCAGCCGCCAGCGGCCAGTTCGGCATCTTCCGGGTGGAACACCACGGCGAGGTCGAAGGTGGCGGCGTATTCCAGCGCGCGGCGCAATGCCTGCGCGCTGCTCATCGCACGCCGGCGGTTGCTCACCGCCACGCAACCGGCCTGCTTGAGCGCGCCCATGTCGGCCAGTTGTTCGCCGGCCAGGCCCTGGGTCATCGCGCCGACCATCCACACCCAGCTGCGGCGCGCGGCCGAAGCGGTTTCATGCATCTGCCGCACCACCGCGGTGGTGTCGGCAATCGGGAAGGTATCCGGCGGGCACACCACGTGGGTGATGCCGCCGGAGGCGCTGGCGGTCAGTTCGCGGATCATGCCGCGGCTGTGCTCGGCGCCCGGCTTCTTGAGGCTTACCGACACGTCCACCAGGCCCGGGCAGGCGACGAGGCCGCCGGCATCGATCTCGCGGTCGGCGGTGAAACCGTCGACGCTGCCGATGCCCACCAGCTTGCCGTCGGCGATGAACAGGTCGGTGACCGCATCCAGTTGTTGCGCCGGGTCGATCACGCGGGCGCCGCGGATGGCCAGGCGCCCGTTCAGCTTGCCCTCGGCGGGAAAGTCGCTCATGTCCGGCTCCTCATTCGCTGGCGGGCACGTGGCCCTGGCCGTTCATGCACATCGCCATTACCGCCATGCGCACGGCAATCCCGAAGGTCACCTGCTGCAGGATCACCGACTGCGCGCCGTCGGCGACGTCACTGGCGATTTCCACGCCGCGGTTGATGGGCCCCGGGTGCATCACGATGGCGTCCGGCTTCGCGGCGCGGAGCTTCTCGCCGGTGAGGCCGTACAGCCGGTAGAACTCCTGTTCGGAGGGCAGCAGCGCGCTGGTCATGCGTTCTTTCTGCAGGCGCAGCGCCATCACCACGTCGGCGTCGCGGATGCCGTCGGTGAGGTTGGTGTACACCTTCGCGCCCAGCGACTCGGCATCGGCCGGCAGCAAGGTGCGCGGCGCGACGATGCGGATGTCCGGGCAGCCCAGCGCGCGCAGCGCGGCGATGCCGGAGCGCGCGACCCGCGAGTGCAGGATGTCGCCGACGATCGCCACTGTGAGCTTCGTGAAGTCGCCCTTGAAGTGGCGGATGGTGAACATGTCCAGCATCGCCTGCGTGGGGTGCGCGTGGCGGCCGTCGCCGGCGTTGATCACCGCGACCTTCGGCGTGACGTGCTCGGCGATGAAGTGCGGTGCACCGGAGTCGCCGTGGCGCACGATGAACATGTCGGCGCCCATTGCCTCGAGGTTCCACAGCATGTCCATCAGCGTCTCGCCCTTGGAGGTGGACGAGCGGCCGATGTCGATGTTCAGCACGTCCGCCGACAGGCGCTTGGCGGCCACCTCGAAGGTGGTGCGCGTGCGGGTGCTGGGCTCGAAGAACAGGTTGACGATGGTCTTGCCGCGCAACAGCGGCACCTTCTTCGGTGCGCGCTCGTCGGTACTGACGAAGGTGGCGGCGGTATCAAGGATTTCGGTGAGCAGCCCGCGCGGCAGGCTGTCGGTGGTCAGGAAATGCCTCAGCTGCCCCTGCTCGTTGAGCTGCAGGCGCACGTGGGCCGGAATCGCGGCTTCGTTCATGTTGGCCTGCCGGACCGGTGCTTTGCCCGTTGTGGGCTTGTCGTGTCGCGGCGGCGTCATTCTAGCCGCGATGGCGTTGCCGGCGCCATCGCCGCCGCGGCTGGTGGCTCAGTGGTCGCCGGCCGGTGCCTGACCCTGCGCGCGTTCTGCCAGCCAGGATTCGACGATCAGTGCCGCGGCCAGCGCATCCACTTCCGGCTTGCCGCGACGGTCGTGGCCGCGCAGCAGCTCGCCGCGCGCCTCGAAGCTCGACAGCCGCTCGTCCATCACGTCCACCGGCAGTACCAGGCGGCCGGCGAGCTTGCGGCCGAAACTGCGCGCGCGCGTGGACAGCTCGCTTTCGCTGCCGTCCATGTTCAGCGGCAGGCCAACGACCAGCCGGCCCGGCTTCCACTCCGCGACCAGCGCCGCCAGTTGCGTCCAGTCGGGCACACCGTCGCGCGCCGGCAGCACGGTGAGCGGGCGCGCGGTGCCGGTCAGGGTGTTGCCGATCGCCACGCCGATGCGCTTGGTACCGAAGTCGAAGCCCAGCACGGTGGTTTCGTCGCGCACCTCAGGCATGGCCGGCCTGCGTGCTGATCAGGGCGATGTCCACGCCGATGCGCCGCGCCGCTGCCGCCCAGCGCGCCTCGAACGGCAACTCGAACAGCAGGTCGAGGTCGGCCGGCACGGCCAGCCAGGAATTCTCCGCCAGCTCGCGTTCGAGCTGGCCGGCGCCCCAGCCGGCATGGCCGAGGGTGATGATGCTGCGCGCCGGGCCGGTGCCGGCGGCGATCGCCTCGAGCACGTCACGGCTGGTGGCCAGGGTGACGCCGTTGTCGAACTGCGCACTGTGTTTCCACTGCGGCAACGCCGGGTCGGTGCGGTGCAGCACGAAGCCGCGGTTGGCGTGCACGGGGCCGCCGTACAGCACTTCGTGCCGCGACAGGTCCGCCTCCGGCGCCACCGTGATGTCGAGTTGCTCGAGCAACTCGCTGATGGTCACGTCCATCGGGCGGTTGATGATCACGCCCATGGCGCCTTCCGGCCCGTGCTCGAACAGCCAGGTCACGGTCTGGTGGAAATGCGGGTCGTCCAGCTGCGGCATGGCAACCAGCAGCTGGTGACGCAGGGAGGAGGGGGAGTCGATGTCCATCCCCCATTATAAGTCGCGACGGCCTCAGCCGCCCTCGGACGATACCGCCTGGCGCTCGTCGTACTTCCAGGTGCGGATGATCTCGAGGATGTCGGTGATGCGGCGCATCTCCGGCGGGAAGGGCGCGAACGGCGCGGCCAGCCGCACCGAGCGCATGGCGGCCTCGTCGAGGAAGCGGTGCCCGGAAGACTTCAGCACCTCGATGTTGCGCACCTTGCCGTCGGGGTTGAGCGCCACCATCAGGCGCACCTGGCCGAACTTGTGTTCGCGCAGCGCCTGCTCGGGGAAATTGCGGGTGCCCACGGCCTCGACCTCGCGGCGGAAGGCTTCCACGTAGAGGGCGTCGAAGCTCTCGCGGGTGGACACCGAGGTGAGCTGGCGGACCTTCGGACGCTTGGCGTAGGCCTCCTTTTCCCGGGCCAGTTGCGCCTCCAGGCTGGCGATCTCCTGGCGGCGGCGCTCGAAGGCGTCCTGCTCGGCCTGGCGCGCCTCGCGCGTTTCGCGCAACTGCTGGGCCTTGCCGGCCTTGCGCGGACTCTTGCTGCGGGTGACCACCAGGTTGTGGCGGTTGTCCTTGGCGGGGGCGCGCGCGGCTTCCTCCGTCTGCAGGGTCTCGCGGATGGTGTCGTCCTCGATGGGCGCCTGCTCGGTGGTGGTCAGCAGGCGCTTCTCGGCCTCGGTGCCCGAGCCGACCTGGTTGGCCTGGGCGACGAAGTCAGCCTCGCGCGGCGCCTGCTGGCTGCGGAAGTGCGCCAGGGTGACTTCGAGGACGTTCGCCGTGGGATTGCTGTCTTCCGGGATGAAGTGGACGCCAATGCCGACCAGGGCGTGCACGCCGAGCGCGGCCACCAGCGCCCAGGTCAGGCGATCCTGGCTGTGCCGCTGCCAGGGGGCCGGGGCCACCAGGCTCATGCCCGCCGCCCGGCCAGGCGGCCGGCGAGGTGGTCCAGCAACTGGCCGGCGATGTCCAGCCCGTAGGCGGCATCGAGCTCGCGGATGCAGGTCGGGCTGGTGACGTTGATTTCCGTAAGATAGTCGCCGATCACGTCCAGTCCGACGAAGATAAGCCCCTTTTCCTTCAAGGTCGGCCCGATCTGCGCGGCGATCCAGCGGTCGCGGGCGGTCAGTTCGCGGCCTTCGCCGCGGCCACCGGCGGCGAGGTTGCCACGCACCTCGTCGCCCTGCGGGATGCGCGCCAGCGCGAACGGCACCGGCTCGCCGTCGATCATCAGGATGCGCTTGTCGCCGTGGACGATCTCCGGGATGTAGCGCTGCGCCATCACGTGCAGGCTGCCGTTGGCGGTGAGGATCTCCAGGGTGGCGCCGATGTTGGGGCCGCCGGCCGCCAGGCGGAACACCCCGGCGCCGCCCATGGCGTCCAGCGGCTTGACGATCACGTCGCCCTGCTCGCGGATGAAGGCGCGCAGGCGCTCGCTGTCGCTGCTGACCAGCGTGGGGACCATGCATTGCGGGAAGCGGGCGGCGAACAGTTTCTCGTTGGCGTCGCGCACGCTGGCCGGGCGGTTGGCTACCAGCGCACCGGCGGCCTCGGCCATCTCCAGCAGGTAGGTCACGTAGAGGTAGGCGTTGGTGATCGGCGGATCCTGGCGCATCAGGATGATGTCGAGGTCGCCCAGGGCCGCGTCGCCGCCGTCACCGAGGGTGAACCAGTCGGCCGGGTCGTCGCGGACCTCCAGCGACCGCCAGCGGCCACGCGCCACCCCGTCCCGCAGGTAGAGGTCGGCGGGTTCGAAATAGCGCACCTGCCAGCCGCGGGCCCGGGCGGCCAGCAGCATGGCAAAGGTGGAGTCCTTGTAAGGCTTGATGGAGCCGATGGGGTCCATCACCACGCCGAGGGTTACGGGCATTCGGGTCGCCGGAAACGGGAGGGAACGCGCGGGGGTCGCCGGCTATCCTAGCGGTTGCCCCGCCGGCCCGGAAGGGTGGCCGGCAGAGACGGCCGTGGCGGTCAGGGAAAACGGGTTTTTCCCGTGTTTATGGGCGGTTATGGTATTGAGCCGCGAAACTGTGTTAAAAACGGCCCTTGATGCTTTTTAGGGCCTTTTTCGTAGGGCCCGCCCGCCGTGGCCCACCGTTCGCGGCGGCAGACACCCTCTCACCCAAACGCAAGGCTGCAGACGATGAGCCAGAATCTCGAAGGTCTGAAGGTCATGGTCATCGATGACTCCAAGACCATTCGCCGGACCGCGGAAACCCTGTTGCAGAAAGCCGGTTGCGAAGTCATCACCGCCACCGACGGGTTCGACGCCCTGGCCAAGATCGCCGATACCAACCCGGACATCATCTTCGTCGACATCATGATGCCGCGCCTGGACGGCTACCAGACCTGCGCGCTGATCAAGAACAACAGCAATTTCAAGTCCACGCCGGTGATCATGCTGTCCTCCAAGGACGGCCTGTTCGACAAGGCCAAGGGCCGCATCGTCGGCTCGGACCAGTACCTCACCAAGCCCTTCAGCAAGGACGAACTGCTCGGCGCCATCGAGCAACACGTCAAGAAGTAACCAGCAAGGGGCCGACCATGGCGCGCATCCTCATCGTCGACGACTCGCCGACCGAGACCTACAAGTTCCGCGAGATCCTGGAGCGCCACGGGCACCGGGTGCTCGAGGCCGCCAACGGCGCCGACGGCGTCGCCGTGGCCCGCCAGGAAAAGCCCGACCTGGTGCTGATGGACGTGGTCATGCCGGGGCTCAACGGCTTCCAGGCGACCCGCCAGCTCACCAAGGGCGCCGACACCGCGCACATCCCGGTGGTGATCGTCACCACCAAGGACCAGGAAACCGACCGCGTCTGGGGCAAGCGCCAGGGCGCGCGCGATTACCTGACCAAGCCGGTGGACGAGGCGGTGCTGCTGGACGTCATCAACCGCTGCCTGGCTGGTGGGTGACCGTTCCATGTCCGACTCGCAGGCCGCCTACCTCAAACTCGTCGCCCTGCAGCGGCTGTGCCGCGAGCGCGCGGCCGGCCTGCCGCAGCAGGCCGAGGTGGTCGAGTACTGGAGCGGCATCGGCTTCACCATGGACGGCGTGAAATACGTCGCGCCCATCCCCGAGGTTTCCGAGATCCTGCACGTGCCGCGCTACACGCGCGTGCCCGGCGTGCTGGGCTGGATGAAAGGCATCGCCAACGTGCGCGGCCGCCTGCTGCCCATCATGGACCTCATCGGCTATTTCAATCGCAAGTCGGCCCTGCAGGAAAAGAAACGCCGCCTGCTGGTGCTCGACCACGGCGAGGTCTATTCCGGCCTCGTCGTCGACGACGTGATGGGCATGCAGCATTTCCCGGTGGACAGTTATCGCCGCGATTCCGGCGAGCAGGACCCGGCGATCGCCCCGTATACCGACGGTTCGTACACCCGCGAGGACGGCACCTGGATCGTGTTCAGTCCGCACCGCCTCGCCGAAGACCCACGATTCATGCAGGTTGCGCGCACCGGCTGATCCGGTGCCGTGAAAACAAGAACGAAGGACGAAGGCTGGAGCCTCAAGCGTATGAAGCAGGTTCAACTCCCCCCGCAAATGGCCGGGTTTGGCCAGAAGCTGGCGCAGGTCGGTGCGAAGGTCAGGGAAGTCATCGCCAGGATGCGGGGCAACCTCGGCGAGATCGCCGAGCAGGGTGCCTCCGAGCAGGGCGGCAACGTGCGCCTGTACCTGGGCGCCGCCGGCGGTGCGCTGGTACTGGCCGCGCTGGTGATCTTCGGCATCGTCTACTTCCGCGCCGCCGGCGTTACCGGCGCCGTACAGAACGCGTCCGAGCTGCGCGTACTGTCGCAGAACCTTGCCAAGAACGCGCTGGAAGCCGCCGCCGGCAACCCGGCTGCATTCCGTGCGCTGGACGGCGTGCGGAAGGAGTTCGCGGACAAGTGGGCTGACCTCAAGGATTCCAGCGCCGCCGAAGACATCGAGGAGATGAAGAAGCTCGAGGAAGTCTGGGGTCGCGTGGAACCGCAGACCAAGACGATTCTCGAGGGCGAGGACACCGTACTCGACCTGCACGAGGTGGCGAAGACGCTGTCGGAAACCATCCCGCAGCTGCAGGCCGAATACGAGACCGTCGTTGATACGCTGGTGGAATCCGAGGCTGACCCGGACCAGGTCGCCATCGCCCAGCGCCAGAGCTGGCTGGCCGAGCGTATCGTCCGCTCGATCGCCAAGGTGCTGCAGGGTGGTGAGGATGCCGTGGTCGCCGCCGACGCCTTCGGCCGCGACGCCAACCTGTTCGACCGCGTACTCAAGGGCATGATCAACGGCGACAACGCCCTCGAGATCGAGAAGGTGGAAGACGAGGAGGCGATCGATTCGCTGGCCGAGATTTCCGACCTGTTCGAGGAATACGTGCAGGGTTCGGTGGACGAGATCCTCGAGACCTCGCCGGAACTGTTCCAGGTGCGTGACGCCGCCAACAAGATCTTCGCCGACTCGCAGGCGCTGCTCGACTCCTCCACCATCGTGGCCAACGAAGCGGCCAGCCGCCAGACCGGTGGCTTCCTGGTGTACATCGGTGCGCTGTTCGCGCTGGCCGGCCTGGCGCTGTTCGCCTTCCTGTTCATCATCCAGCGCGGCGAAGACCGCAAGCGCCGCGAAACGGTTGAAAAGGAAAACGAGCGCAACCAGCAGGCGATTCTGCGACTGCTCGACGAACTGGGCGACCTCGCCGACGGCGACCTTTCCATTACCGCGACGGTATCCGAGGACTTCACGGGCGCGATCGCGGACTCGATCAACTTCGCTATCGACCAGCTGCGCAGCCTGGTATCCACCATCAACCAGACGGCCGTGCAGGTGTCGTCCGCTGCCCAGGAAACGCAGTCGACCGCCATGCACCTCGCGGAAGCTGCCGAGCACCAGGCGCAGGAAATCGCCGGCGCGTCCGCCGCCATCAACGAGATGGCGGTGTCGATTGACCAGGTATCCGCGAACGCCGCCGAATCGGCCGCGGTAGCAGAACGCTCGGTAGCGATCGCCAACAAGGGCGCCGAGGTGGTACAGGCGACGATCCGCGGCATGGACACCATCCGCGAGCAGATCCAGGAAACCTCGAAGCGTATTAAACGTCTGGGTGAATCGTCGCAGGAGATCGGTGACATCGTATCGCTGATTACCGACATCGCGGACCAGACGAACATCCTTGCTCTTAACGCCGCCATCCAGGCGTCCATGGCCGGCGACGCGGGCCGCGGCTTCGCGGTGGTAGCCGACGAAGTACAGCGCCTTGCAGAACGTTCGTCTGCCGCCGCCAAGCAGATCGAAACGCTGGTCAAAACGATTCAGACCGACACCAACGAAGCCGTTATCTCCATGGAGCAGACGACTTCGGAAGTAGTGCGCGGTGCGCGCCTCGCGCAGGACGCAGGTGTGGCGCTGGAAGAGATCGAGAACGTATCGAAGACGCTGGCAGAACTCATCCAGAACATCTCGAACGCTGCACGCCAGCAGGCGGCGTCGGCCGGCCACATCTCCAACACGATGAACGTTATCCAGGAGATCACGTCGCAGACCTCCGCCGGTACGACCGCCACCGCGAAGTCGATCGGAAACCTCGCGGAGATGGCGGCCGAACTGCGCAATTCGGTAGCGGGCTTCAAGCTGCCGGAATACATGTAAGCGCGGCGGCGCTCCGGCGTCGTCGTCGGGCCCGGGCACGCCCGGGCCTTTTCCTGAAGCCGCAGCGGCCACCGTTGCGGCTTTGTGGTCACAGTGGAGACGCTCGGGAGCGGCGGAGTGGCCCAGCACTGGTCGATGCGCAACCTGCCGGAGATGGACGAGGAACAGTTCCGTCTGTGGCAGGCTTTGCTTGAAGAGCGCACCGGCATGGCCCTGGCGCCCGAGCGCAAGACATTCCTCGAGACCAGCCTGGCCATGCGCATGCGCGAGCTCGGGCTGGAGCGCTACGACGTCTATTACGAGCAGCTGGTCAACCGGCCGGCGGCCGACACCATCATGGAGTGGTCGATCCTCGTCGACCGCCTCACCGTCCAGGAAACCAGTTTCTTCCGCCACCGCGGGTCCTACGACCTGGTGGAGAAGTACGTCCGCGACCGCTTCACCTCCGCGCGGCCGCCGCAGAACTTCAATGTCTGGTCGGTGGGCTGTTCCTCGGGAGAGGAGCCCTATTCGCTGGCCATGCTGCTCACCGGCCTGTTCGAGGAGCTCAAGGTGAAGCCCTACTGGGGCATTACCGCCACCGACATCAGCCTGCCGGTGCTGGCCAAGGCCCGCCGCGGCGTCTACGGCGCCCGCAAGGTCGAGCTGGTGGAGCCGGCACTGCGGGAGCGCTGGTTCACGAAGATAAGCGACCGGGAATACGAGATCTCCGCCGAACTGAAGGGTCGCATCTGTTTTGCGCGTGTTAACGTGCTGGAATTGCACAAGGTGCCGTTCCAGGACGTCGACCTGATTTACTGCCAGAACATGCTGATCTACTTCCGCCGCTGGCGTAAGCGCGAGATCGTCACCCGCCTGGCCGACCGGCTGGCCCCCGGCGGGCTGATGGTGCTGGGACTGGGCGAAGTGGTGGACTGGCAACACCCGAACATGGACAAGGTGCGTTTCGACAACTCGCTCGCATACATGCGGCGGATGCACTGAGGCAATAACCGGATTCGCCCGCGGGGACGCCCGCCGGAAGAACAAGAGACACGACGATGGCAGACACTCATGACTTCCTCGCGCTCGACTGGGTAAAGGGCGAGATCGAGGAAACCCTCAGGCAGGCGCAACAGGCGCTGGAAGCTCACGTCGAGAATCCGGAAGACCAGACGCGCCTGCGGTTCTGCCTGACCTACCTGCACCAGGTGTACGGCACCCTGCAGATGGTCGAGTTCTACGGCGCCGCGTTGCTGGCCGAGGAAATGGAGAAGCTGGTGCAGGCCCTGCTGAACGGCAAGGTCGCCCGCGTGGCCGACGCGCAGGAAACCCTGATGCGCGGCATGCTGCAGCTGCCGACCTACCTGGACCGCATCAAGGCCAGCCGCCGCGACATGCCGGTGGTGCTGCTGCCGCTGCTCAACGACATCCGTGCCGCGCGCGGCGAAAAGCTGTTGTCCGAGGGCGCGCTGTTCAAGCCGGACCTCGCACAGGCCAACCGCGCCACCGGCAGCGTCGCCTCCACGGTTGCCGCCGACCCCAACCTCGCCGAACTGCTGCGCAAGATCCGCCAGATGTTCCAGCTGGCGCTGCTGGGTTTCATCCGCGGCGAGAGCCTGCCGCAGAACGTCGGCCACATGGCGAAGGTGTGCGCCAAGCTCGAGAAGATATCCGGCGACTCCGCCATTTCGCCGCTGTGGAAAGTGAGCGGCGCGCTCGTCGAGGGCCTGTCCAACGGCTCGATCGAATCGAGTACCGCCACCAAGTTGCTGCTCGGCCAGGTTGATCGCCAGTTGAAGACGCTGGTCGAGCGCGGTGCGCCGGCCTTCGCCGACAAGCCGGCCGCCGACCTGTTCAAGAACCTGCTGTTCTACGTGGCGCGCTCCAGTGCGACGTCGCCGCTGATCAGCGAAGTGCGCAAGGCGTACAAGCTCGACGAGGCGCTGCCGTCGGAAGAGATGATCGATGCCGAGCGTTCGAAGCTCGCCGGTCCCGACCGCCAGACCATGGCCAGCGTGGCGAAGGCGATTTCCGAGGAGCTGTCGCGCGTCAAGGAAGCCCTCGACATCTTCATGCGCGGCAGCGACGCCACCAAGGTCGGCGATCTCGCCCCGCATGTCGGCACGCTCAAGCAGGTGGCCGATACCATTGCCATGCTCGGCCTCGGCCAGCAGCGCAAGGTCGTGCTGGACCAGTACGACGTGCTCGATCGCATCGTCAAGTCCGGCAAGCTCGAGGACCCGGGCCAGTTGATGGACGTCGCGGGCGCGCTTCTTTACGTCGAAGCCACGCTGTCCAGCAGCACCGATCGCCCGCAGGCGCAGGTGCCGGCCACGCCGCAGGACGCGCTTACCCAGGACGAGATTGCCAAGGCGCGCGAGGCCGTGGTGCGCGAGTGTCGTGCCGGCCTGGAGTTCACCAAGGAAAAGATCGTCGAATACATCGCCTCGCAGTGGGATCGCACCCATGTGCAGGACGTGCCGGACATCCTCACCGGCGTGCGCGGCGGCCTGCAAGTCATCGGCCTGGATCGCGCCGCGGCCGTGCTGGTGCGCGCGGTGGATTTCGTGCGCGCGGAGTTGCTGGCCGACGGCGCGGAGCCCGACTGGCGCCGCATGGATACGCTCGCCGATGCGATCAGCTCGGTGGAATATTTCCTCGAGCGGATCGTCGAGGATCCGCACAGCAGCGACCACATCCTGGAGATTGCCGAGAAGTCGGTGGCCGAACTCGGCTACATGGTCAGTGCGCCGGCGCCTGCCGCCGAGGCCCTGCCGGAAGTCGTCGAGGCAGTCGAGGAAATCGAGGCAGTCGAGGCAGTCGAGGCAGTCGAGGCAGTCGAAGCGCAGCCCGTGGCCGAGTTGCCACACGAGGATATCGAGGCGGCGCTGCCGGTCGCGGAGTTCGGGGGTGAAGACATCGACATGCTCGCCGCGGAAGCAGTCGAGCTCGCCGAGACGGTGCCGGAGTCGGTGGATGATTTCGCCGGCGACGTGGCGCCGATGCCTGTCCTCGAAGCAGACCTCAGCGACGAGCTGGCTTACGAGCCTACGCTCGATGTGCCGATGACCGCCGCGGCGGAAATGAAGCCTTCGTTCGTGGACGAGGAGGCCCCGCTGGTCGACGAAGAGGCGCTGGCGCTGGCCGACCTCGTTGACGGGCCGTCCGATTTTGCCGACTTCGCGGGCGAAGAAATCACCGCCGCGGAGGAGTTGCCCGAAACGCCGGTAGCGGAACCGGAGGTCGTGGTCGAAGTCGCCGCGCCGGTTGCCGTTGCGCCGCCGGTGCAGGCCGCCGCTGTCGCCGCCGCGAGCGCGGAGGAAGAAACCGAGGAGGCCGAGGTCGACGAGGAAATCGTCGAGATCTTCGTCGAGGAAATCGGCGAGGTGATGGAAAAGCTCGACGAATATTTCCCGCAGTGGGTCGCCAACCAGCAGGACGAGGCTTCGCTCAAGGAATTCCGCCGCGCGTTCCACACCCTCAAGGGCAGTGGTCGCATGGTGGGGGCCCGCTACGTCGGCGAACTGGCGTGGTCGATCGAGAACATGCTCAACCGCGTCATCGACCAGACTATCCGGCCGACGCCGGTGATGATCGAACTCATCCGCACGGTGAAGACCATCGCGCCGGAACTGGTCGACGCGTTCGCGAAGCGGCAGAAGCCGCCCTACGTGGTCGAGCCGCTGATGGAATGCGCCAACGCCTTCGCGCGCGGCGAGAGTCCGGTCGCGGTGCCGGCTCTGGTGCGCCGTGGTGAACAGGCGCCGGTGGCCCCGGTTGTCGAGGCGCCGGTGATCGAGGCGGTGGAGCCCGAAGCGGAAGCGCTGCCGGTTGCCGAAATCGTTGAAGAGGTCGTGGCTGAACTGCCGGCAACTGCCGGAATGGAATTCGCCGAAGAACTGGACAACGTCCTGCCCGAAGGCGAGGTGATCGACCTCGAAGCCGTCGCCGCCATGCCGGAGGCTGAGGAGGACTTCGCGGTCCTCGAGGCCGAGGTGCAGGCAGTGGAAGAGGCCCTGGCCGAAGAGCAGGCGCTCGCCGGCGAATTCGGGCAGTTCGAAGCCGACGAGGCCGTCGACGCCGTCGCGGAGTTGCCGGTTGCTGTGCCGGAATACGACGCGGTGCTGATGGAGGTCTTCAGTAGCGAGGGTGAACAGCACCTCGCCGTACTCGACGCCTGGCTTGCCGCGCTGGACCCCGACGTCGCGCACTACCCGATCACCGACGAGCTGCTGCGTGCCCTGCACACGCTGAAAGGCAGTGCGCGCATGGCGGGCATCATGCCGGTGGCGGATATCGCCGGTCCCACCGAAAAATTCTGCAAGGAACTGCGCAACAACGGCGAGCAGGCCGACGGCGACGTGGTTGCGCTGTTGCGCGAGGCCACCGAGCTGATCCGCCTGCGCGTGCAGCGCCTGATGCCGGACCCGTTTGCACCGATCCCGGGTGCGCATGCGTACCTGGAGATGCTCGAGGCGATCCAGGCATCGCGCCAGTCCGACCGCGCGGCCAGCCAGGCGGTCGTCGCCCCGGCGCAGGCCGTGCAGCCGCGGCCGGGCGTGATCAACGACCTGATGGCCGAAGGCATAGACCATGTGCTCGACGGTGGCGACTATGCTGCCACCTGGTCGCAGCAGGGCGTGGTCGGCAGCGATCTCGATGCGCTCCGCGACGAGCTGCGTCGCCTGGACGCCGCTGCCCGCAATGGCGGCATGACGCCGATGGCTGCCATCGCCGAGCGCCTGCTGCGCGTCTATGACGGCATCCATGCCGGGCAGTTGATGCTGGCCAGCAATGTGCTCGCTGCCCTTCAGCAGGGCCACGAAGCCGTGATCGGCATGATGGACTGCATGGCCGCGCACCAGAGCGTCTGGCCTGCCACCGAAGCCGAGCAGGCGCTGGACGCGGTGTGTGCCGGCCTCCCCGCAGCGGAGCCGGCAGTCGAACCGTCGGTGGTGTTCGACGAAAGCGATTTCCTCGTGGATGCCGCCGACGTGCTGGCGTCCGAGGAAGAGGTCATCGAGTTGACCGGCAGCGTGGAGCCGACCTTGTCGGCCGACGAGGATGCCGTTGAGGTGGTCGCCGAGCTTGCCGATGACTTTGCCGTGGAAGCGGTGGCCGTGGAGGCACAGCCTGTCATTGCCGAAGTGGCCGAAGTGGCCGAAGTGGCCGAAGTGGCCGAAGTGGCCGAAGTGGCCGAGGTCGCCGAGGTCGCAGAGGTCGCAGAGGTCGCAGAGGTCGCCGCGCCGGTCGCCTTCGCCGACGAGGACGACGTCGCGCCTGCGGAGATCCCCGACCGTGACCCGGAGCTCGTGGAGATCTTCCTCGAGGAGGCCGGCGAGATCGTCGAAAGTGCGGCCGCGTCGCTGGACGCCTGGATGGCCGCGCCGGAAAACCTCATCGAGGTGCAGAAGCTGCAGCGCGACCTGCACACCCTCAAGGGTGGCGCGCGCATGGCGGAGATCCCCGAACTGGGTGATCTCGCGCACGAGCTCGAGAACCTCTACGAAGGCCTGAACAACAACACCCTGCAGGCACGGCCGGCGCTGTTCGGCCTGCTCAACCGTTGCCACGACCGCATCGCCGAGATGGTCGAGGACATCCGCGCCAAGGGCTGGTGCAAGGGTGGCCGTTCGCTGATCGCGCAGATCCACGCGTACATTGCCAACCCCGATGGTTTCACCCTCGAGGCGGCGCGCGTCGCCTCGCCGGTGGTTGCTCCGGCGCTACCTGAGCCGGTGGCGCCCGTGGCCGCCGCGCCGGTCGCTGTCCCGGCCGTCGAGGCCGTCGAGGCCGTCGAGGCCGAAGTGATGCCCGCCGTGGCGATGCCGCCGGTGGCCGCTGAAGAAGTTGCCCAGGTGGTGGACGCGGACATCCTGGAGATCTTCCTCGAGGAAGCCGAGGACCTGACCGGCCAGCTCGACGAAGCCATCGCCGGCTGGCGCGCCGAGCCGGGCAACGTTGCCCACGCCGACCAGCTCAAGCGCGTGCTGCACACCCTCAAGGGCGGGGCGCGCCTTGCCGGCCTGAAGCGCCTGGGCGATGTCAGCCATGACTTCGAGACGCGCGTGATCGACCTCGGTCCGCGCGCCCCGGATGCAGCGTTCTTCGACGTCATCAGCGCATACCACGACGACATCTCCGCACAGGTCGAGCGCATCCGCGTCGGTGGTGCGGCGGCTGCCGCCGCCGTTGCCGCGAGCGCGCCTGCGCCGCAGGCGGAGACCACCCCGGTCGGCCAGCCCGAACCGGCAGCAACGATGCCTGCCCCGGTCGAGGCCGCGACGACACCGCAGCGCCGCCGTGACGACCAGGACACCGAGCGTCGCGGGCCGGCGCAGACCGTGGCCGCCGCGCGCCAGGCGCAGCCGCAGGAAATGGTGAAGGTGCCGTCGGACCTGCTCGAGAAGCTGGTGAACCTCGCCGGCGAAACCTCGATCAACCGCGGCCGTATCGAAACGCAGGTCACCGACTTCCGCTACACCATCAGCGAAATGGGATCCACCATCTCGCGTCTTGCCGAGCAGTTGCGCCGCCTGAACGCGGAAGCGGATGAACAGGTCAAGGCGAACTGGGAAGCCGGTCGTGCCGAGGGCAAGTATTCCGGCGAGTTCGACCCGCTGGAGATGGACCAGTATTCCTCGCTGCACCAGCTGACCAAGCAGCTGTTCGAATCGGCCTCCGACTTGCTCGACATCCGCGACACGCTGGTCAACAAGACGCGCGATACCGAAACGCTGCTGCTGCAGCAGTCGCGGGTCAACACCGAGCTGCAGGAAGGCCTGATGCGCTCGCGCATGGTGCCCTTCTCGCGCCTGATCCCGCGCCTGCGCCGTATCGTGCGCCAGGTGTCCGGCGAGCTGAAGAAGAACATCGAGATCGACTTCATCAACCCGGAAGGCGAGATGGACCGCACGTTGCTCGAGCGCATCGTCGCGCCGCTGGAGCACATGCTGCGCAACGCCTGTGACCACGGCGTGGAAGATCCGCAGACGCGCATGGCCGCCGGCAAGCCGGCGCAGGGCCGCATCCGCCTCGCGCTCTCCCGCGAGGGCGGCGAGGTGGTGCTGACCATCGCCGACGACGGCAAGGGCATCAACGTCGCCGCCGTGCGCAAGAAGGCCATGGAGCGCGGCCTGATGGATTCGACCTCGGACATCACCGACCAGGAAGTGATGCAGTTCATCCTCGAGGCCGGCTTCTCCACGGCCGAGAAGGTCACGCAGATCTCCGGCCGCGGCGTGGGCATGGACGTGGTGTCCAGCGAGATCAAGCAGATGGGCGGCGCCCTGATGATCCGCTCGGAACTCGGCAAGGGCACCACCTTCGAGATCCGCCTGCCGTTCACCGTGTCGGTGAACCGCGCGCTGATGGTGCGCGTGGGCGAAGACCAGTTCGCCATCCCGCTGCAGCAGATCGAGGGTATCGTGCGGGTGTCGCCGTACGAGCTGGAAAGCTACTACCAGCCGGATTCGCCGGCGTTCGAGTACGCCGGCGAATCCTATCGCCTGGATTACCTCGGCGGTTTCGTGCATGGCGTGGCCGCGCCGGACCTGCGCAGCGTCACCATGCCGCTGCCGGTGCTGCTGGTGCGCGGTTCCGAGCATACCGTCGCCATCCAGGTCGACCAGCTGATCGGCTCGCGCGAAGTGGTGGTGAAGGCCGTGGGCCCGCAACTGTCCACGGTGGCGGGCATTTCCGGTGCCACCATCCTCGGTGACGGCCGCGTGGTGATCATTCTCGACCTGATGTCGCTGATCCGTGCCGCCCACCTGCAGCATGAAATGCAGCTGGCGCAGCAGCGTCGCCTGGCCGCGCAGCAGGCTGCGCCGGTGGCGGCGCCGAAGGTCCGCGAGACGCCGCTCATCATGGTGACCGACGACTCGGTGACGGTGCGCAA
This sequence comes from Gammaproteobacteria bacterium, assembly GCA_018262975.1. Lineage (GTDB taxonomy): Bacteria > Pseudomonadota > Gammaproteobacteria > Pseudomonadales > JADFDG01 > JADFDG01. The sequence continues at coordinate 178,923 of JADFDG010000002.1, read as the reverse complement.
GGTGACCAGCCGCTTCCTCGAGCGCCAGGGCTTCGAGGTGGTTACCGCGAAGGACGGCATGGACGCGGTGGCGCAACTGGCCGACATCAAGCCGGACCTCATGCTGCTGGACATCGAGATGCCGCGCATGGACGGTTTCGAGGTGGCCGCGCACTGCCGCCACGACAGCCGCCTGAAGGACCTGCCGATCATCATGATCACCTCGCGTACCGGCGAGAAGCACCGCGAGCGCGCGATGGAAATCGGCGTGAACGCCTACCTCGGCAAGCCGTTCCAGGAAAGCGAACTGCTGGCGAAAATCCAGGAGCTGCTGGCGGAGCGCCGCGCGCAAGCGCTGCACTGACCGCCGCTGGCGCGCATGGGCGAAGAGGTCAACCCGCGTATCGGCGTCATCGCCGATACGTTGTTGCAAGGCAGCCTGATGGCCAACGCCGCCAGGGCGCTGGGCTACGACGTGGTGGTGAACACCCAGCCGGGCAACCTCGACAGCGGCAAGTGGGTCGGCAAGGGCCTGGTGGAATGCTGGCTGGTCGACCTGCACGACCAGGAGAAGTGGGCGGATTTCCTCGACATGCTGCTGGAGCAGGCGGACGCGCCGCTGATCTTCGGCGATGGCCTCGCGCCACCGAAAACGCACGAGGAATACCCCCGCTGGGAGCGCCGCCTGTTCCAGTCGCTGATCAAGAGCGTGGGCAGGCCGGTGGCCGCCACGCGCGTCAACCTGAACGTGCTCGAGAAGAGTTACGCCAAGCCGCGTTCGACGCTGGTGATTCCCGCGGAGTTCAAGGACCCGGCGCTGGTTGCCGGCGAGGTGCAGCGGGTGTGGGTGCTGGGGGCGTCCGCCGGCGGCCCGACCGCGGTCAAGTTGTTCCTCGATTCGTTGCCCAGGGAATTGCCGGTGGCGTTCGTGCTGGCCCAGCACATCGACCCGAAGATGCTGGACGCGCTGGCCACCTCGCTGGTGCGCCACAACTGGTTCAAGGTACGCATCGGCCGTCCCGGCGAGTTGCTGCGTTACGGCGAGATCGTGGTGGCCCCGTGCGACGCGGAGATCGCCTTCGATGCCGACGGCTGCGTGGTGCAGACCGGCAAGCCCTGGGAAGGCCCCTATGCGCCATCGATCGACCAGGTGATGGCCAACGTGGCAGCCCGCTGGGGGCGCCAGGCCGGTGCCATCCTGTTCTCCGGCATGGGCAACGACGGCTCCATCGCCGGGCCGCTGATGGTCCAGCGCGGCGGCACGGTGTGGGCGCAGTCGGCCGAGACCTGCGCCGTGAGTTCGCAGCCGGACTCGGTGCGCGACACCGGTTGCGTCAGTTACAGTGGGTCGCCGGAACTCCTTGCCCAGCAGCTGATCGAGCGCGTGCGCCAGGAGCTGAAGGGCGGGCAGCCCGCGCCCGGACAGGCCGCGGCTTCGTGAATGCCGCGATGAAGACCAACACCCTGAACACTTGCCATCCGCAGGTAACGCCATGAGCACCAGCAATACCCCGGCCACCGCCGCGCTGCCCACCGAGATCCCCAGCCTGATGGTGCCGTTGCAGGGTCGGCCGCTGCTGGTGCCGAACCTGGCGGTGGCGGAGATCGTGCCGTTCAACGCGCCGGTGCCGGTGGCCGGCAAGCCGCAGTGGTTCCTGGGCAACATCATGTGGCGCGGCGTGAAGGTGCCGGTGGTGTCGATGGTGCAGCTGCGCGGCGACGACGAGGACATTCCTTCCGAGGCGCGTATCGCGGTGTTCAACGGCGTGAGTGGCGCCTTGCCGTTCTACGGCGTGATCACCCACGGCATTCCCCGACTGGTGCGCGTGCGTCCGCAGGACATGGAGAACACCGAGGGCATGTATACGCCCGTGGATGACGCCTTCGTTGCCGTCGGCGGCGAACTGGCGATCATCCCCAATCTCGTGCAACTCGAGGCCATGATCGCCGCGGCATGAACACGATCGACCGTGAGCGCCTGGCCGCGCTGCGCGCGTTGAAGCGCCACCACGGGCCGGGATGGTTCCGCAACAACTACAACACCGACCGGCATGGCATCGCCGAGTTCATGCGCTGGATGCGCGAGAAGCGCGGGCTGTGGCCGTCGCCGAAGCACTTTCCGGTCGAGCATCCCGACACCGGCTGGCTGGCCGCCAACCGCGAAGCCTCGACGCTGACCTGGATCGGCCACGTCACTTTCCTCTACCAGCACCGCGGCCTGAACGTGCTCACCGACCCGGTGTTCGGCGAGCGCGCCTCGCCGCTGTCCTTTGCCGGCCCGAAGCGCTACACGCCGCCGGCCCTGCACGTGGACCAGTTGCCCCCCATCGACATCGTGCTGGTGTCGCACAACCACTACGACCATCTCGACCGCGACGCGGTGAAGCGCATCGCGCAGCGTAATGGCGGTCGCACGCGCTTCCTGGTGCCACTGAAGTGCGCCGACTGGTTCCGCCGCGAGGGCATCGCCAACGTGGTGGAGCTCGACTGGTGGGACGAGTGCGCCCCGCTGGGTGATGCGCGCGCCGACGTGCGTGCCTGGTTCGTGCCGGCGCAGCATTTCAGCGGGCGCGGCGTGAACGACCGCAACGCCACGCTGTGGGGTGGGTGGGTGCTGGAGATCGATGGTCACCGGCTGTATTTCGCCGGCGACACCGGCTACGGCAAGGACTTCGCCGACATCGGCGAGGTGTTCGGTGGCTTCGACCTGTCACTGATCCCGATCGGCGCCTACGAGCCGCAGTGGTTCATGAGCGCCGTGCACGTGAACCCGGAAGATGCCGTGCGCATCCACCGCGACGTCAGGTCGCGGCTGTCGGTGGGCATGCACTGGGGCACCTTCATCCTCACCGACGAACCGGTCGACGAGCCGCCGCACCGGCTGGCGCGGGCGCGCGCGGAGCAGGGCGTGCACGAGCAGGCGTTCATCGTCATGCGCCATGGCGAGACGCGGCATCTCTAGCGCCGCCGGGCGCGCAGGAATTTCCAGGCTTCGAACCACAGCACGCCGGCGATGCCGCAGGCCACGGCGACGGCAAATTGCGTGGCGGTTGGTGCCGCGAAGCGGAACAACTCGCCAACGACGGGTACGAACACCGCTAGCAGCAGGCAGGTGGTCGCCAGGCCGGTGATCAGCCACAAGGCCAGGTTGGGGGTGGCCAGCGAACCGATGATCGATCGCTCCCACGAGCGGTTGGTGAAAATGAGTGCGATGTTGGCCACCACCAGCGTGGTGAAGGTCATGGCGCGCGCCACGTGTTCCCCGACGCCGTGCGCCAGTGCGCCGGCGTACAGCGCCAGTCCCGCGGCCAGCACGGTGACGCCCTGCAGCAGGGCGAGCATGACCATGCCACGGGTGAACAACGGTTCGTCCGGACGGCGTGGCGGCTTGCGCATGGTGCCCGGTTCCTCGCGCTCGGCTTCGAAGGCGATGGAGCAGGCCGGGTCGATGATGAACTCCAGGAAGGCCACGTGCACCGGGAAGAACAGCAATGGCCAGCCGAACAGCACCGGTACCAGCGTCAGGCCGGCGATCGGCACATGCACGGCCAGCAGGTAGGACATGGCCTTGCGCAGGTTGTCGTAGATGCGTCGCCCGAGGCGGATGGCCTCGACGATCGACGCGAAGTCATCGTCCAGCAGCACCAGTGACGAGGCTTCACGTGCCACGTCGGTGCCACGCCCGCCCATGGCGATGCCGATGTGCGCGGCCTTGAGCGCGGGTGCGTCGTTGACGCCGTCGCCGGTCATCGCCACGACTTCGCCATTGGCTTTCAGTGCATTGACCAGCTTGAGCTTCTGTTCAGGCACCACGCGCGCGAACACGCAGGTGTCGCGCAGGTGTCGCGCGAGTTCGTCGGCGGGCAGCGTGTCGAGATCGGCGCCGGTGAGCACGTTGTCGTGGTCGAGGCCGGCGGCGCGGGCGATGGCGCGCGCGGTGCCCGGGTAGTCTCCGGTGATCATCACCACGCGGATGCCGGCGGCGCGGCACTCGGCGAGCGCGGCGGGCACCGTGTCGCGCAGCGGATCGATGAAGGCCACCAGGCCCAGCAGGCGGAAGGCGAAATCGTGTTGCACCGGCGGCCACGTGTCGCCGGCAAAACGTGCCTCGGCAACGCCCAGCACGCGCAGTCCTTGCGCGGACAGCTCGTCGACTTGCTGCGCCAGCGCGGCAATCGCCGCACCGTCCAGGTGGCAAAGGTCGGCAATGGCTTCCGGCGCGCCCTTGGCGGCGATCACGTGGTCGTCACCGGCGCGCGCGCGCCAGGCGCGGGAGATGGCGCGCATGTCGCTGGACAGCGGGTACTCGTGCACCAGTTCCCAGTCGCGGTGCAGGTGCTCGCTGCCGGCCAGGTAGCGCGTGCCGAGTGCCTGCAGCGCCTGTTCCATCGGATCGAACGGGTCACTTTCGCTGGCGAGGATGGCGAACTCCAGCAGCGCATGGAACTGTTCGTCCAGCGCGTCGCCGGCATCGGCGTGCGGCACGCGGTGCACGTGCGGGCCGGCGCAGAGCGTGTGCACGGCCATGCGGTTCTGCGTGAGGGTGCCGGTCTTGTCCACGCACAGCACGGTGGCGGCGCCCAGCGTCTCGATGGCAGGTACGCGGCGCGTGAGCACGCGACGCCGCGAGATCCGCCACGCGCCGAGCGCGAGGAACACGGTGAGTACCACCGGGAACTCCTCGGGCACCATCGCCATCGCGAGGGTGATACCGGCGAGGATGCCGCCGAGCCAGTCGCCGCGGGTGAAGGCAAACAGCAGCACCAGCACCACGCACAGCGCCATGCCGCCGGCGGCCATCCAGCGCACCAGTTGCCGCGTCTGTACCTGCAGTGGCGTGGTCTCGATGTCGAGGCCGTGCAGTGCGGTGCCGATGCGGCCGATCTCGCTGCGCGGACCGGTGGCCAGCACCTGCGCCGTCGCGCGTCCCTGCACCACCAGCGTGCCGGAGTAGACGAAGGGCAGGTTATCGCCGCCGGGGCGCGCGGCTGCCTCCTGGCCGTCCCAGGCACGCTTGCCCACCGGCACCGATTCGCCGGTGAGCAGCGATTCGTCGACCTGCAGCGTGCCGCCGTCGAGCACCGCGCAATCGGCCGGGATGCGATCGCCTTCGGCGAGCAGCACGATGTCGCCGCGCACGACTTCGCGCCCGGCAATGCGCATGGTCGTGCCCTCGCGCACCACCTGCGCGCGCGGACTGGTGAGATCGCGCAGCGCCTCGAGCACGCGCTCGGTACGGCGCTCCTGGTAGAGGGTGATGCCCATCACCACGAACACCGCGCTGACCAGCACCAGTGCCTCGCCGGTATCGCCGAGCATGAAATAGATGGTGCCCGCGGCGATCAGCAGCAGGAACATCGGCTCGCGCACCACCTCGAGGGCGATGGCGAAGGTGGAGCGGCGGCGGTTGCCGGGCAACTCGTTGGGGCCGTCGGCGGCGAGGCGGGCGGCCGCTTCGGCCTGGTTGAGGCCGCCGGGCGGGGTAACGGCAGGTGGTGGCATGTGGGCTCCTGGACTGCCGATGATGATGCCGGGGGCGGCGGGATGCCACCTTGAGGCGTGTCACGGCGGCGGGTAGCCCGGTCGCCTATAATCCGCACATGCACAGTCCCTTCATCCGTCGTTTGTCACGGGTCCGGCCGGCCGCCGCGCTGTTGCTGGCCGCGCTGGCGTGCGCGACCCCGGCGGCTGCCAGCGACGAGGACCAGGTGCCTGACGTGGGTGTCGCGGAGCGACTGATGCGCGCCTTCGACCTGCTGGGCACGCCGTACCAGCGTCGTGGCTCCTCGCCCGACACCGGCTTTGATTGTTCCGGGTTCATCGGCTGGGTATTCCGCGAAGCCCATGACCTGGTGCTGCCGCGCTCGGCGCGCGAGATGTTCGCACTGGGCAGTGCCCGTGCCGCCGAGGTGGCACGCGATGCCCTGCAGCCCGGCGACCTGGTGTTCTTCCGCATCGGCCGGCTCGGCAAGGTGATCGACCATGTCGGCATGTACGTTGGCGAAGGGCGCTTCATCCATGCGCCGGCCAGCGGTGGCCAGGTGCGCATCGACCCGCTCGACCAGGCCTACTGGACCCGGCACTTCGCCGGCGCGCGGCGCATCCTCGGGGCAACGCCGCCGGGCGAGGTGGCGGTATTTCAGCAAGCCTTAAGCAATGCAGGCGACACTGGGGTGTCCATGTCCGATGAAACTGCGGGGCACACGCCATGATGCTGGGCAACACCGATACGCGCTGGGGTCTGCTGGCGCAACTGTTCCACTGGGGCATGTTCCTGCTGATGGTCGGCGCCTGGTTCGCGGTCGAAGCGCGCGAGGACTATCCCAAGGGCAGCGACGAGCGCCTGCAGTGGATGCTGCTGCACAAGTCGCTGGGCGTGAGCGTGTTCTTCCTGGTGTGGCTGCGCATCGGTGCGCGCCTGTCGATGGTGACGCCGAAGGCGCTGGGCGAGGGTGCCTTGCTGAAAGTGTCGGCGCTGGTCGCGCTCGGCCTGTATGCGGTGATGGTCATCATGCCGGTGACCGGCATGCTGGCCAGCTGGTACGAAAACCGTCCGGTGGTCTGGTTCGGCCTGGTTGAATTGCCGGCGCTGGTGGCGCCCGACGAGTCGATGGTCGACGTCTTCGAAGAGATCCACGAGGCGGGCTTCGCCGTGCTGATGGGCTTGCTGGCGCTGCACGTGGCCGGCGCGCTGAAGCATCACCTGGTGGACAAGGACAGCACGCTGCGGCGCATGTTGCCGTGGGGTTGATTTGGATCGGGGGCATGGCCCCCTCGCTGCATGTGTAGAGAGGGGGCCATGCCCCCGACTACTGCCCGTTAGACGCTGAAATCCCCGTAGCGCGCCTGCAGGAACGCCAGCGCCGCCGCCGGCGCGGTCTCGGTGCGCAGCACGCGCGGCCCGAGTGTCATGGCGGCGAATCCCTGCGCTTGCGCGAGCGCCACTTCTTCCGCGGTGAGTCCGCCTTCCGGTCCCACCAGCAACGCCGCGCTGCGGCACGTTGATGGCAGTGCGGCACGCCCGTTGGCCGGGTGCAGCACCAGTTTCAGTTCCGCTTCCGCCTTGGCGACCCACTTCGCCAGCTCCATGGGCGGGTGGATTTCCGGCACGCGTACACGGCCGGACTGTTCGCAGGCGCTCACCGCCACCATCTGCAGGTGCTCGCGCTTCTTCTCGAAACGCTCGGCGTCGAGGCGCACGTCGCAGCGCGTACTGGAAAGCAGGGTGATTTCGCTCACGCCAAGTTCGGCGGCCTTCTGCACGGCGTATTCCATGCGATCGCCCTTGCTCATCACCTGGCCCAGGTGGGTGAGCAGCGGCGACTCGACGGCGGGCTCGCGGCGCGCGCCGATGCGCACCGTGGCATCACGCTTGCCGGCGCTGGTGATCTGTGCGCCGTATTCACCGCCGTCGCCGTTGAAGATGATGAAGGCGTCGCCGGGGCCCATGCGCAGCACGCGCACCAGGTGGGCCTGGTTGCGTTCGCCGAGCGCGATCTCGGCGCCGGTGGCGAGTTCCTGGGGCTCGAATACGCGGGTGGCCATGGCGAGTTCCGTTGCGTGGGGGCGGATGGTCAGCGGGTGGCGAGGTCGATGCCCTCGGCGGCAATGCGCGCGAGCTGGTCGATTTCGTCGGGCGTGATCACGTACGGTGGCATGAAGTACACCACGTTGCCCAGCGGGCGCAGCAACGCGCCCTGCGACAGGGCATGGCGGTAGACGCGCAGGCCGCGGCGCTCCGTCCAGTCATACGGTTCGCGGCTGGCCTTGTCGCGCACCAGTTCGACGGCGGCAATCATGCCGGTCTGGCGCACCTCGGCAACCTGAGGATGATCAGCCAGCGGCGCCAGTGCGCGCGCCATGTGTGAGGCCAGGTCGCGGTTGCGGCCGATCACGTCGTCGCTCTCGAAGATTTCCAGCGTGGCCAGCGCGGCGGTACAGGCCAGCGCGTTGCCGGTGTAGCTGTGGGAGTGCAGGAAGGCGCGCAGCGTGGCGTAGTCGTCGTAGAAGGCGTCGTAGACCTTGTCGGTGGTGAGCACCACCGACAGCGGCAGGTAGCCGCCGGTCAGTCCCTTGGACAGGCAGAGGAAATCCGGCGTGATGCCGGCCTGTTCGCAGGCAAACAGCGTGCCGGTGCGGCCGAAGCCCACGGCGATCTCGTCGGCGATCAGGTGCACGTTGTACTTGTTGCACGCCTCGCGCAACAACTTCAGGTAGACGGGGTGGTACATGCGCATGTTGCCGGCGCATTGCACCAGCGGCTCGACGATCACCGCGCAGGCTTCCCGGGCGTGCTGCGCCAGCGTGGCTTCCATGTGCGCGAACATCCGTCGTGAATGCTGCTCCCAGGATTCGCCGGGTGCGCGGTGGAAGCAGTCCGGTGACGGCACGGTGATCGGCTGCAGCAACAGGGGCGCGTAGGTTTCCTTGTAGAGGGACACGTCGCCCACCGCCAGCGCGCCGAGCGTTTCGCCGTGATAGCTGTTCGTCAACGTGATGAAGCGGGTCTTCTGCGTCTGGCCGCTGTTCTTCCAGTAGTGGAAGCTCATCTTCAGCGCCACCTCGATGGCACTGGAGCCGTTGTCGGCATAGAAGCACTTGGCGAGGCCGGGCGGCGTGATGGCCACCAGTGCTTCCGAGAGTTCGACGACTTTTTCATGGGTGAAGCCGCCGAGGATCACGTGCTCGAGGCGGTCCACCTGTTCCTTCAGCGCCGCGTTGATGCGCGGGTTGGCGTGGCCGAACAGGTTCACCCACCAGCTCGATACCGCGTCGATGTAGCGGTTGCCGTCGAAGTCCGTCAGCCACACGCCTTCGCCGCGGGCGATGGGGATGAGCGGCAGCTGCTCGTGGTCCTTCATCTGCGTGCACGGGTGCCAGACGACCTCGAGGTCGCGGCGCATCAGTTCAGCGTTGGAGGTCATGGGCGAGGCAGGCGATGAGTGGCGTGGACCACTCAACTTTGCCCGAAGCGCTGCACGAAGTCCCGCGCGGTGAGCAGGCGTGTCGAGGGTCGCCCGAAGCGTTGCAGCAGGTCGCCGGGTGTCAGCAGGCGCGGCGCCGGCGGGCGGCGGCCGAAGCGGCGGGCCAGGTCGCGCGGGGTCAGCAGGCGGGCGGCGCTCTCGTCGGGCAGCAGGGCGAGTTGCCGGGCGGCGCGCGCGCGGGTTCGCCGCCGGGCAATCGGGTCCGGCGCAAGCAGGGGTAGCTGGCGGTCGTCGGCGGGCGGCATCCGTGCGGTCGGACAAGAGGAGTGGACTCGTATAGTATAAGTCCACCTATATGTGGAATGGGAGCCCATGTCCCAGGTCACCATCTATCTCGACGAGGACACCGAGGCCCGGTTGCGGGCCGCCGCGCAGGCTGAGGGCATCCCGGTCAGCCGCTGGATCGCGCGCCTCGTCCAGGAGCGCACGCGGACCGAATGGCCGCCACAGGTGCGCGAGCTGGCCGGTGCGTGGACCGACTTTCCCGAACTGGCCGCCCAACGCGCCGGCCGCGGGCAGCCGGGAGGGCGCGGCTGATGTACCTGCTCGATACCGACACGCTGGCGTGCTTCTTCCGGGGCCGCGGGCGGGTTGGCGAGCGCTTGCTGGCCACGCCGCCGGCGCAGGTGCTGGTGCCGGCGATCACCGTCGCGGAAATCGAGTGGGGGATTGCCCGCGCGCAGGACCCTGCCGCGCGGCTGGCGCAATGGCAGGCGATGCTGGCGGTGGTGAGGGTGGTGCCGTTCGGCACGGAAGAGGCGGCACTGGCGGCGCAGGTGCAGGTGGCGCTGCAGAAGACCGGTGCGCCGCTCTCACCGCTGGACACCCTGGTGGCGGCCACCGCGCTGGCGCACAACGCGGTGCTGGTCACGCGTGCCACCCGCGAGTTTGCGCGCGTGGCGGACTTGCGGTGCGAGGACTGGTACTAGCGATGGCCCGTCGACAAATCCCGGTGCTGCTGGCGGTGGCTGGCGCCGTCCTGCTGTCGTCCTGCGCGGCAGCGCCTGCATTGCCCGGTGACGTGCTGCACTGTCGAGCAGACGGCGAATTCGTGTGCGAAGGCGATACCTGCCGGTTCCGGCCGGATGAAGCAGTGCAGGTCGAATTCGTGCTTGCTGCGACGCAGGATGGCGGCAATCTCTGCACCTGGACCTATTGCCGCTCATTCTCGTGGCTGCCGGTGCCGGGTGACCGCAGCCTGCCGCGCAAGTTCGGGCCGGTTCTTTCCGCGTCCAGCGGGTCCACCGACGACCTGCGCGATCTGCCGGTCGTCGACTACCACCTGTGGCTCAGCGACGACCGTGACCGGTTTGCACTGGTGCCGTTGCCGGCGACCGGTGCGACCTGGGTGGGCGATTGTCGTCGCGGTCGGGAGTGACCCGCGTACGCCTCAACGTATGTGCGTGAAGTCCGTGGTGAGTCCCATCAGCAGACGCATCAGTTCAGCCTGCGAATGCCTGCCGGTCTTCTCGTAGATCGATTTCAGGTAGGTGCGCAGGGTGCTGTCGGCAATGCCGCAGCGCTCGGCGACGCTGCTCGTCGAAGGTATGTCGAGGAATGCCTGGCAGATGTCGATCTCGCGCTCGCTGAGGCGGTAGGCGTCCTGCAGGTGCTCGCGTGCCAGGTGCCGCCCGGATTCCGGATCGCTGATGAACAGCGCCGTGACGATGCCGTCGCGGCCCAGTTCCTGGTAGCCGGCGAGCTCGGAAAGCGGCGCCACCGTCAGCATGAGCGGCGAGCGCTGCTCGCGGCGCGGCAGCGCCAGCATCGCTCCGCCCTGCCGGGCGTGGCGGTCGCGGTTGCTGGCCAGGCGCGCATCCGTGAGTGCTTGCTGCAGCAAGGCGTCGTCTGCTGCAGCGGTTGCCACGAGCTGGTGGTGTGCGGTGACGCGCAGGCAGCTGTTGGCCGCCAGCAAGTGCTCCGCCGCGCGGTTCGCATAACGCAGGCGGCCATGCGCATCCAGCAGCAGCACGGCGGCCCTGATGCCGTCGAGTATGCGGTACAGGTGGGTGTTGGCCTGCTGCAATTGTGCGACCTGCCGGTAGATCTGCAGCGAGCGGCGCACGTGCGGCACCAGGCGGGAAAGCAGCTCGAGCGGCGCGCCCTCGAAGGGCTGGCCATCTTCGCTGCGATGCATGCCTATGACCGCCCAGCGGAACTCTTCCTTCTCCAGGATCGAGCCGGCCTGGTAAAGGATCCCGGCGTGCACCATGAATTCGCTGTAGAAGCGACCGGCTTCCTGCTTGAACGCCTCGATACTTCCGAATGCCTCGTGGTTCGCGACGACGCGACCCGGCTCGCCTGCCCATCGGTAGGTGAATTCCTTGTCGAGCGGCGCGAACCCGCCTTCCTGGTAGAGCTGCAGTGCTTCCGGCCTGGTGCCGGACGAATGAAACAGGAAATAGTCCGGGTTGAGCTGGTCGTATGCCAGCAGGTTGCCCTGCTCGGCACCGACCAGGCGGACGATGGCATCGATGATCGGCGCCCACAGTGCAGGTCTGAGCGCCGCATCGTAGATGTCGCCGATCAGTTGCTGCTCGAGTACTTCCGCGCTGGCCACGGCAAGATTTCCCTTTCCGTCGTGTATCGCGGGCCGGGGTCAGTCGACCACCGGCATGCCCAGGTTGCGCAGGATCGCCAGCGTCGGCTCTACCTGGTTCATGGTGTAGAAATGCAGGCCCGGCGCGCCAGCCGACAGCATCGTCTCGCACAGCCCCGACACCACCTCGATGCCGAACAGGCGCACCGATTCGTCGTCGTGCTGGTAGGCCTCCAGCTGCTTGCGCAGCCAGCGCGGGATTTCCGCGCCACAGCCCTCGGAGAAGCGCACCAGGTTGGCCACGTTGGTGATCGGCATGATGCCGGGCACCACCGGGATCTCCACGCCTTCATCCATGACGCGGTCCATGAAATGGAAGTACGCGTCCGGGTTGTAGAAGTACTGGGTGATCGCGGAGCTGGCGCCGGCCTTCACCTTGGCCAGGAAGTTGGCGAGATCCGTCTCGAAGCTGGCCGCCTGCGGATGGACTTCCGGGTAGGCCGCCACCTCGATGTGGAAGTGATCGCCGTGCTCCTTGCGGATGAACTCGACCAGGTCGCGGGCGAACGGAAATTCGCCTGCACCGCCCGGGCCCATGCCGCTCGGCAGGTCGCCGCGCAGGGCGACGATGCGCGACACGCCGTCGGCCTTGTAGCCGGCGAGGATGTCGCGGATCTCGGCCTTGTCGCTGCCGATGCACGAGAGGTGCGGCGCAGTGTCGATGCCGCTCTCGCGCACCATCTTCACCGCCTGGAACGTGCGCTCGCGGGTGGAGCCGCCGGCGCCGTAGGTCACCGAGAAGAAATCCGGCGCCTGCGCGGCCAGGCGGTCGCGCACCTCCGCGAGCTTGGTGAAGCCGGCCTCGGTCTTCGGCGGGAAGAACTCGAAGCTGATGTTGACGTCGACTTCCTCGATGTCATCGTGATCGTCGTGTTGGCTCATGGCATCAGTACTTGTAGTGTTCCGGCTTGAACGGGCCATCGACCGACACCTTGATGTAGTCGGCCTGTTGCTGCGTCAGTTTGGTCACCACGCCGCCGAAGCCCTTCACCATCTCCAGCGCCACTTCCTCGTCGAGCTTCTTCGGCAGGACTTCCACCTTGAGCAGCTTCGACTTCACGGCGTCGCTGTGGTCGGCGAACTTCTGGTCGAACAGGAACATCTGCGCCAGCACCTGGTTGGCGAAGGAGCCGTCCATGATGCGAGACGGGTGGCCGGTGGCGTTGCCGAGGTTCACGAGGCGGCCTTCGGACAGCAGGATCAGGTAGTCGTCGGACTCGTGGTTCACCGGCTTGCCGGCCGGCGTGTCGCGGAACACCTTGTGCACCTGCGGCTTCACCTCGTGCCACGCGAAGTGCTCGCGCAGGAAGGCGGTGTCGATCTCGGTGTCGAAGTGGCCGATGTTGCACACCACGGCGCCCTTCTTCAGCGCGCGCAGCATGTGGCGGTCGCACACGTGGTGGTTACCGGTAGTGGTGCAGATCAGGTCGGTGTCGGCCAGCAGGCGGGTGTCGATGCAGTCCGGCTTGCCGGTGTTCTCGCCGTTGATGTACGGCGACACCACTTCATAGCCGTCCATGCAGGCCTGCATCGCGCAGATCGGGTCGATCTCGGTGACGCGCACGATCATGCCTTCCTGGCGCAGCGACTGCGCGGAGCCCTTGCCCACGTCGCCGTAGCCGATGACCAGCGCCTTGCGGCCGGCCAGCAGCATGTCGGTGCCGCGCTTGATGGCGTCGTTCAGCGAGTGGCGGCAGCCGTACTTGTTGTCGTTCTTCGACTTGGTGACCGAGTCGTTGACGTTGATGGCAGGCACCTTGAGCTCGCCCTTCTCGAGCATCTCGTACAGGCGCTTCACACCGGTGGTGGTCTCCTCGGTGATGCCGTGGATCTTCGCCAGCATCTGCGGGTATTTCTCGTGGATCATGCCGGTGAGGTCGCCGCCGTCATCGAGGATCATGTTGGCATCCCACGGCTGGCCGCCGCTGAGGATGGTCTGCTCGACGCACCACCAGTATTCCTCCTCCGTCTCGCCCTTCCAGGCGAACACCGGCGTGCCGCGCGCGGCGATGGCGGCGGCGGCATGGTCCTGCGTGGAGAAGATGTTGCACGAGCTCCAGCGAACCTCGGCGCCCAGCGCCTGCAGCGTCTCGATCAGCACGGCGGTCTGCACGGTCATGTGGATGCAGCCGATGATCTTCGCGCCCTTGAGCGGTTGCTGCGCCGCGTACTTCTTGCGCAGGTTCATCAGCGCCGGCATTTCGCGCTCGGCGAGGATGATTTCCTGGCGGCCGTAGTCGGCCAGGGTGATGTCGGCGACCTTGTAGTCAACTTTCGCGTTCATGTGTCCGGATTCCTGTGTATTTTTTCGGTGGCGATTATTTCAGGCCGGCTTCGGCGCGCAGCGCCTCGACCTTGTCGGTGCGTTCCCAGGTGAAGGCTGTGGCCTTGTGGGTCTTGGTGACCTTGCGGCCGCCCTCGAACACCTCGTAGTTGTATTCCCGCTCGTACGGCGTGCGGCCGAAGTGGCCGTAGGACGCCGTCGGCTCGTAGACCGGGTGCAGCAGGTCGAGCTGCTTGATCAGGCCGTACGGGCGGAGCTCGAACACCTTGCGGATGATTTCCACCAGGCGGGCGTCGGTGATCTTGCCGGTACCGAAGGTGTTGACGGAGATGGACGTCGGTTCGGCGACGCCGATCGCGTAGCTCACCTGGATCTCGCAGCGGTCGGCGAGGCCGGCGGCAACGACGTTCTTGGCGACGTAGCGGCCGGCGTAGGCGGCCGAGCGGTCAACCTTGGACGGATCCTTGCCGGAGAACGCGCCGCCGCCGTGGCGGGCCATGCCGCCGTAGGAGTCGACGATGATCTTGCGGCCGGTGAGGCCGCAGTCGCCCATCGGGCCGCCGATCTCGAAGCGGCCGGTCGGGTTGATGTGGATCTTGGTGTCCTTGTGGATCCATTCGGCCGGGATCACCTGCTTGATGATCACGTCCATCACGCCTTCGTGGATGGTCTTGTCGGAGACGTCGCCGGCGTGCTGCGTGGACAGCACGATGGCATCGGCGGCCACCGGCTTGCCGTTGGCGTAGCGGAAGGTGACCTGCGACTTGGCGTCCGGGCGCAGCCACGGCAGTTCGCCGGACTTGCGCACCTGCGCCTGGCGCTCGACCAGGCGGTGCGAGTACTGGATCGGTGCCGGCATCAGCGCGTCGGTTTCATTGGTGGCGTAGCCGAACATCAGGCCCTGGTCGCCGGCGCCCTGGTCTTCCGGCTTGGCACGGTCGACGCCCTGGTTGATGTCCGGGCTCTGCGCGCCGATCAGGTTGAGCACGCCGCAGGTGTGGCCGTCGAAGTAGACGTTCGACGAGTTGTAGCCGATGCCGTTGATCACGCGGCGGATGATGCCCTCGTAATCGATGTGCGCGGTGGTGGTGATCTCGCCGGCGACGATGGCGACGCCGGTCTTCACCAGCGTCTCGCAGGCGACGCGCGCGTATTTGTCCTGCGCGAGGATCGCGTCGAGGATGGCGTCGGAGATCTGGTCGGCCATCTTGTCCGGGTGGCCTTCGGATACGGACTCGGAGGTGAAGACGCTGTATTCGCTCATGGCGGTGTCCTGTGTCGTCGGTGTCTGGTCGGTGGTCAGTCGAGTGGTCGGGTGAAGCTGCGGAAGAGCACCTGGAAGCCGTTGCGCAGGCCCAGGTAGGAACTGTTGGCCGGCACCAGCCCGGCGGCGCGTGCCCAGCGGTCGAGCTCGGCGTCCTCGAAGCCTTGCCAGAGGTCGCCGCAGTGTTCGCGCACCCAGTCCTGCTCGTGGCGGGACAGGTCGGTGACCAGCATGGCGCCGCCGGGTTTCAGCAGCGCGGCGGCATCACGGAACAGGTCGCCCGGCGAGGGCACGTGGTGCAGCACCATGTTGAACACCACGGCGTCCACGGCGAGGCCGCGGGCCAGGGCGGCACGGGTGTCGCCGGCCACCAGGGTGACGTTGGTGTAGCCGTCAGCCTGCACGCGGGCCCCGGCGCGCTCGAGCAGGCCTTCGCTGATGTCGAAGGCCCACACGCGGGCACAGCGCGGTGCCAGTTCGGCAAGGAACTCGCCGGCGCCCGGGCCCACTTCCAGCACCTCGGCGGTGGCGGGCAGCTGGGCGGCCAGCAGCAGGTCGCGGGCACCGTCGGCGTACTGGCGGTACTCGGCGATCAGGTCCTGGCGTTCACGGAAGTCACCGGCGTGGCGGGCGAAGAAGGCGCGGCAGGCCTCCGCGCGCTCGCCGCGGATACGCTCGATGTTGGCGCTTACTTCGTCTGCCAGCGGCATCGCGTCGATGGCGGAGAACAGGGCGTCCTGCACGAGGGCGGCCGGATCCTGCGACTGCGGCAGGGCGCGGCGGTAGAAGATGGCGTTGCCCTCGCGGCGGGCGGTGACCAGCCCGGCCTGCGCCAACACCTTGAGGTGGTGGCTCATCGCCGGCTGCTTGAGGCCGAAGGCCTCGCACAGTTCCAGCACCCCGAACGAGCCCAGGCCGAGCGCGCGCAGGATCGCCAGGCGCAGGGGATCGCCGCCGCCTTTGAGCAGCTGGGCGAGGCCGGCGAAGGCGTCCTCGGGGGCGGGGAGGGGAGCGGGTGAGAGGGCCATGGACGGGGGAGTCTATGGCCCATATCGAACTATTTCAATATTGAATGAGTTCGATGCAGGCGTCCGAAGAAGGGGGGGTTACATGCAGCCGGGGAAGCCGGTGGCCAGCACGTTGACCAGGTTGGTGCCGGCGGCCAGGTGCGACTGGTAGTTGGGGAACTGGGCCTGCAGGCCGGTGGAAACGGTGGTGGCCAGGCGCAGGCGGGTGGCGCAGTTGGGCTCGGTGCGCAGCGCGGTGAGGTTGCCGATCAGGCTGCCGGCGAGGCTGGCGCGGCTGGTGTTGCCGGCGGCGGTGGCCTTCTGCTGCTCGATCATCAGCCAGGTCTGCAGGGCGATGATGCTGGTCTGGGCCGCCACGCTCGGCTGGGCGCCGCCATTGGCGCTTGCGGTCGTGCCGCCGAGGCCCATCATGTTGCACCCCGCCAGCAGGGTGGCGGCAGAGAGGATGGCAGCGGTGAGCAAGGGGCGGTGCATGGCGGGTCTCCGGAGGCAGCGGGCGAATGGCGCGCGCGGTGCGTGCCGCCGCGCAGGTTACCGGAAATGAGCCTGGCCTGCCGCCCGGGCTGCGGGGCCTGCTGCATCGCGCCGTCGATCACCTCGCCGATTCCCGGCATGCCGCATGGCAAGCCCGCGGGGGTGCGCTGCGTGCAACTGACCGCGGATAACCGCTGCGCGATTTTTGGCCGGCCGGAGCGGCCGCTGTTCTGTGCGTCGCTGCAACCGGCCGCCGATCTGTGCGGCGCTGATGCCGGCGAAGCCATGCGCCTGATCGGCGAACTGGAGCGCGCGACGCGCCCTTCGCCCTGAACGGGGCGCGCCAATTTCCCTGCGGTGCCTGTGGTTACGCTGCGGAATGTACCGATGCCGAGTTCCTGACGTTCGCTGACACTCCACGCTCTCTCACCACGCATCGGAGCATCAGCGATGTTGAGCCTCGTGTACCTCAGTTCCGCCACCCGCCCGTTCAGCCAGCCGGAACTTGACGCCCTGCTGGACAAAAGCCGCACCAACAATACCCGCGACGACATCTCCGGCATCCTGGTCTATCGCGACGGCGATTTCCTGCAGGTGCTGGAAGGTCCGGAAGACAAGGTGCGCGCCGCCTTCGCCCGCATCAATCGCGATGACCGTCACAACCGCGTGATGGTGCTCGACGAGTCGAACATCGACGAGCGTGCCTTCGGCGACTGGTCGATGGGTTTCCGTCGCGTGAAGCGCGGGGAGCCGCAGGACGGCTTCGTGGATTTCTTCGGCGCCGGCTTTGACGAGGCCACTGCGCGGGCGCGCGGCAAGGACGTTTACCAGTACCTGCTGAGTTTCCGCTCGATCGGCGGCTGAGCAGACGGCCGGGCGCGCGGATCTACGCGCGCCCGGCCTCCAGTCGCCCGCTGCGAGCCATGTAAACCAGCGTCACCGCGCTGCCGAGCGTGGCCAGCAGCATGTCCCAGTGCGCATCCCAGATGTCCCCCTGCGTGCCCAGGTAGGCCTGACCCAGTTCGCCGCCGAACTGCACCGCTGCCAGCCACTCGATGAGTTCATACAGCATCGAATGCGACATGATGAAGGTGAACGGGATGAGCCAGCGCCAGAAGCCGCGCAATCCCGGCAGGCCGCGCTGCAGGATCTCCACCCAGACCGGCGTGGTGAGCAGGCCGTAACTGAAATGCACCAGGCGGTCGTAGTGGTTGCGTTCCCAGCCGAGCAGCGAGTTGAACGTGCTGCCGGTCAGTGACTGC
The DNA here is from genome assembly GCA_018262975.1 of Gammaproteobacteria bacterium. Taxonomy (GTDB): domain Bacteria; phylum Pseudomonadota; class Gammaproteobacteria; order Pseudomonadales; family JADFDG01; genus JADFDG01. The sequence goes on along the minus strand of JADFDG010000002.1, from coordinate 161,049 downwards.
CACCATTGGTCGTAGGGCACCTCGGCGTAGGTGTAATGCGAGCCCAGCGTGTGCATGCACATGAACGTGAACAGCGCGACGTAGGCGAAGTCGCTGGCGCGCGCCTTGCGGTAGTGCCAGATGATCAGCGGGACGAACAGCGCCACCAGCACGTTCTCCAGCAGCCAGTCGGATGGATAGAGCGGCTGGATGGCGCACAGGATCCAGACCACGGTGTAGACGCCGAGCAGGGCAAGCGGCAGGCGGTGGGTCGCGTTCATGCGGGGGATTCCGGGCTGGCCGCGGCGTAGCGCGCGCGGAAATCGGCATTGTCGGCGAACACCGCGGGGATGTCCGACGGTTGCGCCTGCTGCCAGGCAATCAGCGCGAAGCGCAGCAGGGCTTCGCGCAACACACGGCCTTCCGGCAGTACGGCCAGTGACGACAGCGCGCGTCGGAAATCGCCGGCGGTGCGGCCGGCGGCACAGGCCACCAGGCACAACTCGGGCAGTTCCGCGCCGGCGATCAATCGTTCGCGTACGTCGTCGGCGCATTCGAGCGTGCCACTGCCGTTGGCCAGGGCGGACACGATTTTCGCGCGGAAGGCCGGCGTGGCGGCGGCGCCGACGAACAGCGTGTCCACGTCGACATGGTCGAGGGTGCCGCCGGCCAGGTTGTCGAGCGCGCGGTCGAGGTAAAGCGGGTCGAAATCCGGCGAGGGCGGCCGCGCGCCGGCCTGGGCTTGTGCGTCGAGGAAAGCGTGCACGAGACCAGGCGTGAACAACAACTCGCGGCGCACGGCGGCCGGCAGCGTGCGGAACGCGGCGTGGTCGAGCGGCGCGGGTGCATCGTCCAGGGCCTTGCGGATGGCGCGCAGGTGGCGCAACAGAGCGGCGCGGGTTTCGTGCCTCGACTCGTGGAGCTGGCCGGCGAATTTCAGCAGGCGCAGGGTCGTGGCCATGCCAGGATCGCCGGGCGCGTCACAGGCCTGGCGACAATACACCGCGACCAGCGTATCGCTGTCGACGTCGGCGATATCGGGCAGCCGCGGAGCCGGCAGCATGCCGTCGCGCAGCAGGCGCCAGTGGGAAGGCAGCGCGGCACCCTCCAGGCGGGCGCGGGTCGCCGGTGTGAGTCCCGCCCAAGCCTTGGCGTCCTGGTGTTCCGCATGGCGAAGCGCCAGCCACAGCAGGGGCAACTCCGCCGGGTCGTCGCTTTCAACGAGTTCATTGAGGAAGGTACCCGGCTGGCGCCGGCGGCCGCGGGCGGCCTCGCGCACCAGTTCGGCGACGGTGGCGGCATACAGGGCCAGTGCCTCGCGGGCGCGACCGAAGGCATCCGGGCGTGACCAGTCGATGCGCGCCGTCACGGCGGCGAGACGCGCCGGCCCGTAGCCGTGGTCGTGCAGGAATGTCTTCTTGTTATCGGGCCTGCCCTTGCCGCTCGCCACGCCAGACTCCCCCGGGGTGCATCCGGGGGAGTTTACGCAGGTTGCGCCTCAGCGTGCAGCGTTGGCGTCGGCGACCGTGACCGCCGTCATGTTGATGATGCGGCGCACGGTGGCCGACGGGGTGAGGATGTTCACCGGCTTGGCCACGCCGAGCAGCACCGGGCCGATGGCGATACCGCCGCCGGCAGCGGTCTTCAGCAGGTTGTAGGCGATGTTGGCCGCGTCGAGGTTGGGCAGTACCAGCAGGTTGGCCTCGCCTTCCAGCGTGGTGTGCGGCATCAGCTTCTTGCGGTAGTCGCCGTCGAGCGCGGCATCGCCGTGCATTTCGCCGTCCACTTCCAGCCAGGGCGCCGTCTCGCGGATGATGGCGAGTGCCTCGCGCATCTTCACCGCCGAGGGCTGGTTGCTGGTGCCGAAGTTCGAGTGCGACAGCAGCGCCGCCTTGGGGTGCAGGCCAAGACGCATCATTTCCTCGGCGGCCATCACCGTGATCTCGGCGATCTGCGCGGCAGTCGGGTCGTAGTTCACGTGCGTGTCCACCAGCATCACCTGGCGATCCGGCAGGATCAGCCCGTTCATGCAGGCGTAGGTGCGGGCGCCCTCGCGCAGGCCGATGGCCTGGTCGACGTAGTGCAGGTGCAGCGGCGTGGTGCCCCAGGTACCGCAGATCAGGCCGTCGGCGGCGCCCTTGCGCACCAGCATCGAGCCGATCAGCGTGGTGCGGCGACGCATCTCGATCTTGGCGTGCTGCTCGGTGATGCCGCGGCGGCACATGATGTCGTGATATTCGCGCCAGTATTCGTCGTAGCGGTCGTCCCTCTCGATGTTCACCACGTCGTAGTCGCGGCCTTCCTGCAGGCGCAGGCCGAACTTCTCGATGCGTCGCGCAATCACCGCCGGGCGACCGATCAGTGTCGGCCGGGCGAGGTTCTCGTCCACCACCACCTGCACCGCGCGCAGCACGCGCTCGTCCTCGCCCTCGGCGTAGGCGATGCGCTTGTGCTCGGCCTGCTTGGCCTGCAGGAACACCGGCTTCATGGTGGCGCCGGAGGCGTAGATGAACGTCTGGAGCTTTTCGCGGTAGGCGTTGAAATCGGCGATCGGGCGCACGGCGACGCCGGAGTCTGCGGCCGCCTTCGCCACGGCCGGCGCGATCTTCGTCATCAGCCGCGGGTCGAACGGCTTGGGAATGAGGTAGTCGCGGCCGAAGCTGAGCGTCGTGCCGGCGTAAGCCTCGGCCACCGCTTCATCCTGCTCGGCCTGCGCGAGTTCGGCGATGGCGTGCACCGCGGCGATTTCCATCTCCACGGTGATGGTGGTGGCGCCGCAATCGAGCGCACCGCGGAAGATGTACGGGAAGCACAGGACGTTGTTGACCTGGTTCGGATAGTCGCTGCGCCCGGTGGCGATCACCGCGTCGTCGCGCACCGCCTTCACTTCCTCCGGCAGGATTTCCGGCGTGGGGTTGGCCAGCGCGAAGATCAGCGGCGACGGGTTCATCGCGCGCACCATGTCCGGCTTGAGCACGCCGCCGGCGGACAGGCCGAGGAACACGTCGGCACCCTTGATCACCTCGGCCAGCGTGCGCTGGTCGGTCTTCTGCGCGAACTGGATCTTGTCTTCGTCCATCAGTTCGGTGCGGCCTTCGTAGACCACGCCGGCCAGGTCCGTCACCCAGATGTTCTCGCGCGGCACGCCGAGCTTCACCAGCAGGCCCAGGCAGGCCAGCGCGGCGGCGCCGGCACCGGAGGTCACCAGCTTGATCTTCGTGATGTCCTTGCCGGTGACCTTCAGGCCGTTGAGCAGCGCGGCGCCGACCACGATGGCGGTGCCGTGCTGGTCGTCGTGGAACACCGGGATCTTCATGCGCTCGCGCAGCTTGCGCTCCACGTAGAAGCAGTCCGGCGCCTTGATGTCCTCGAGGTTGATGCCGCCGAAGGTCGGTTCGAGCGCGGCGATGTGGTCCACCAGCTTGTCGAGGTCGTGCTCGGCCATCTCGATGTCGAACACGTCGATGCCGGCGAACTTCTTGAACAGCACGGCCTTGCCTTCCATGACCGGCTTGGCGGCCAGCGGGCCGATGTTGCCCAGGCCCAGCACGGCGGTGCCGTTGGTCACCACGGCCACCAGGTTGCCGCGCGAGGTGTAGCGGAAGGCATTGGTCGGGTCGGCGACGATCTCCTCGCAGGCTGCCGCCACGCCCGGCGAATAGGCCAGCGACAGGTCGTGCTGGTTCACCAGTTGCTTGGTGGCGGTAATCGCCACTTTCCCGGGGGTGGGGAACTCGTGGTACTCGAGGGCGGCGGCGCGGCGCTGGGCGCGCTTGTCTTCCTGCTCTGACATGGTGCGTTCGGCCTGGGTCGAGGGAGGGCGTTGCCGGCCGGGCGCCGGGGCGCCCCGGACCGGGAAACGGGGGTGGAGGAATTGTAGAGGGGCAGGCCCGGGGGTGGGGAAAGAGTCTCACTGGTCACGCCCGTACCGACTCGCATTGCCGCCCCGGGACCCATCGGGGACAATGGCGCCCCCCGGCCCGTGCCCCTTTCTTACCGCCCCCCAGAGGAAGTCCCCCGATGCCTTCGACGCCCAACCGCCGAGAGCTTGCCAACGCCATCCGTGCCCTGAGCATGGACGCGGTCCAGAAGGCCAAGTCGGGCCACCCGGGCATGCCCATGGGCATGGCCGACATCGCCGAGGTGCTGTGGCGCGACTACCTGTCGCACAACCCGGGTAACCCGCACTGGGCCAACCGCGACCGCTTCGTGCTGTCCAACGGCCACGGTTCGATGCTGCTGTACTCCCTGCTGCACCTGGCCGGTTACGACGTTTCCATCGATGACCTGAAGAAATTCCGCCAGCTGCACTCGAAGACGCCGGGCCACCCCGAGTACGGCTACACGCCGGGCATCGAGACCACCACCGGCCCGCTGGGCCAGGGCATCGCCAACGCGGTGGGCATGGCGATCGCCGAGAAGACGCTGGCTGCTCAGTTCAACCGCGACGGCCACGACGTGGTTGACCACTACACCTACGTGTTCGTCGGTGACGGCTGCCTGATGGAAGGCATCTCGCACGAAGTCTGCTCGCTGGCCGGCACGCTGGGCCTTGGCAAACTCATCGTGTTCTACGACGACAACGGCATTTCCATCGACGGCGAGGTGCACGGCTGGTTCACCGACGACACGCCGGCGCGCTTCCGCGCCTACGGCTGGCAGGTGATCCCGAACGTGGACGGCCACGATGCGCAGGAACTGAAGACCGCCATCGACACCGCGCGCGCCAACAAGGAACAGCCGACGCTGATCTGCTGCAAGACCATCATCGGTTTCGGCGCGCCCACCAAGGCCGGCAAGGAAGAGTGCCACGGCGCGCCGCTGGGTGACGACGAGATCAAGGGTGCGCGCGAGAAACTCGGCTGGCCGCATGCGCCGTTCGAGGTGCCGGCGCAAATCGCCGCCGCGTGGAACGCCCGCGATGCCGGCGCGAAACGCGAAGCCGCCTGGAACAAGCTGTTCGACGCGTACGCCGCGAAGCACCCGCAACTGGCCGCCGAGTTCGTGCGCCGCATGCGCGGTGAACTGCCGGCCGACTGGAACGAGAAGGCCAACGCCTACATCCGCGACGTGGCCGCCAAGGGCGAGACCATCGCCACCCGCAAGGCCTCGCAGAACGCGCTCAACGGCTACGGTCCGCTGCTGCCGGAACTGCTCGGCGGCTCGGCCGACCTCGCCGGTTCGAACCTGACCCTCTGGAAAGGGGCCAAGGGCATCAGCCGCGAAGACGCATCCGGCAACTACCTGTACCACGGCGTGCGCGAGTTCGGCATGACCGCCATCTGCAACGGCATCGCCCTGCACGGTGGTTTCATTCCCTACGGCGCCACCTTCCTGATCTTCATGGAATACGCGCGCAACGCCATGCGCATGGCTGCGTTGATGAAGCAGCGCAACATCCAGGTGTACACGCACGATTCCATCGGCCTGGGTGAAGACGGCCCGACCCACCAGCCGGTGGAACAGCTGGCCAACCTGCGCCTGACGCCGAACATGAGCGTGTGGCGCCCGGCCGACGCGGTGGAATCGGCAGTGGCCTGGAAAGCGGCGATCGAGCGCAAGAGCGGCCCGAGCGCGCTGGTGTTCTCGCGCCAGAACCTGCCGCACATCCCGCGCGACGAGGCGAAACTCGCCGCCATCGCCCGCGGCGGCTACGCGGTGAACGACGTCGCCAACCCGCAGGCGATCATCATCGCCACCGGCTCGGAAGTGGAGCTGGCGATGAACGCCGCGAAGATCCTCACCGAAAAGGGCCGCGCCGTGCGCGTGGTGTCGCTGCCGAGCACCGACGTGTTCGACGCGCAGGATGCCGCGTACCGCGAGTCGGTGCTGCCGAAGGCAGTGCGCGCGCGCGTGGCCGTCGAGGCCGGCATCAAGGAATACTGGCGCCGCTACGTGGGCCTGGATGGCGAGATCATCGGCATGGAAACCTTCGGTGAATCGGCGCCGGCCGCGCAGCTGTACAAGGAATTCGGCATCACCACCGAGGCGGTGGTCGCCGCCGTTGAAGGCCTGCTCGGATGAAGTCGCGCCCGCTGCGCATCGCGATCAACGGTTACGGCCGCATCGGCCGCAACGTGTTGCGTGCGCTGCACGAGCGCGGCGAGTTCGGGGTGGAGGTCGTTGCCATCAACGACCTCGGTCGCCCCGACGCCATCGCCCACCTGACGCGCTACGACTCCACGCACGGGCCGTTCAGCGGCGAGGTCGCGCTGGAGGATGGCGCGCTGGTGGTGAACGGCAAGCCGGTGACGCTGCTGGCGGTTCCCGACCCTGCCGACTGTCCCTGGCAAGCGCTGCAGGTGGACCTGGTGCTCGAATGCACCGGCCACTTCCGTGCGCGCGCCGACGCGGCGCGCCACCTGGCCGCCGGGGCGCAGCGCGTGGTGATCGGCGCCGTCGGTTTCGACGAGCCTGACACCACGGTGGTGTACGGCGTGAACCACGCCGGCATCACCGCTGACCACCGGGTGATCTCCGCGGCCTCCTGCACCACCCACTGCCTGGCGCCGGTGCTGTCCGTGCTCAACGACGCGTTCGGCGTCGAGCGCGTGCTGATGACCGAGATCCATGCGGTGACCTCCGACCAGCACCTGCTGGACCACGTGCACCGCGACCTGCGCCGTGCGCGCGCCGCCGGCCAGAGCATCATCCCGACCACCACCAGCGCCATCGGCGCGGTGCAGCAGGTGTTGCCGTGGCTGAAGGGACGCATCACCGGTTACTCGGTGCGCGTGCCCACGCAGAACGTCGGCCTGCTCGACCTGTCGGTGGAGCTGCGCCAGCCGCCCACCGCGCCGGCGATCAACACGCTGTTCCGCCAGGCCAGCTTCGGCGACTGGCACGGCATCATCGGCTGGAACGACCAGCCGCTGGTGAGCATCGATTTCAACCGCCGCCGCGAATCGGCGATCTACGACGCGACGGAAACGCACCTGCTGGGCAACCTCGCCAAGCTGATGGTGTGGTACGACAACGAGTGGGGCTATGCGAACAGGCTGGTCGACCTGTGCCTGTTCCTGCGTGACACGAGCAAGCAGTAATCGGGCGCACGGCGCCCTCTCTACATGTACAACGAACGGCGGAGATGCAGATGAACGTCATCAAGATGGCTGACCTCGACCTCAAGGGCAAACGCGTGCTCATCCGCGAGGACCTGAACGTGCCGGTGAAGAACGGCAAGGTCACCTCCGACGCCCGCATCGTCGCCTCGCTGCCGACCATCCGCCTGGCGCTGGAGAAGGGCGCGGCGGTGATGGTGATGTCGCACCTGGGTCGCCCGGAGGAGGGCGTGTTCTCCGGGGAGAACTCCATGCAGCCGGTGGCGGAATACCTGGAGAAGGCTCTCGGTCGCCCGGTGCCGCTGCTGAAGGATTACCTCGGCGGCGTGGACGTGAAGCCCGGTGAACTGGTGCTGTTCGAGAACGTGCGCTTCAACAAGGGCGAGAAGAAGAACAAGGACGAGCTGGCTCAGCAGTACGCGGCGCTGTGCGACGTGTTCGTGATGGATGCCTTCGGCACCGCGCACCGCGCCGAGGGTTCCACCCACGGCGTGGCGAAATTCGCCAAGGTGGCCTGCGCCGGCCCACTGCTGGCCGCCGAGCTGGACGCGCTGGGCAAGGCGCTGCTCAAGCCGGAGCGCCCGATGGTGGCCATCGTGGCCGGTTCGAAGGTTTCCACCAAGCTGGACGTGCTCACCTCGCTGTCCGGCATCTGCGACCAGCTGATCGTCGGTGGCGGCATCGCCAACACCTTCCTGGCTGCCGCGGGCGTCAATGTCGGCAAGTCGCTGTGCGAGCACGACCTGGTCGATACCGCGAAGCAGATTGCCGCCAAGGTGAAGGTGCCGCTGCCGGTCGACGTCGTGGTCGCGAAGCTGCCGGAAGGCGACGACTTCATGGCGCGCGTGGCCGCGTCGAATGCCGTGGTGAAGAGCGTCAACGACATCGCCGACGACGAGATGATCCTCGACGTGGGTCCGGAGACGGCGAAGCAGTTCGCGGCGTTGCTGCAGTCGAGCAAGACCATCCTCTGGAACGGCCCGGTGGGCGTGTTCGAGGTGGACCAGTACGGCAACGGCACGAAAGTGCTGTCGGAAGCCATCGCCGCATCGAGCGCGTTCTCCATCGCCGGCGGCGGCGACACGCTGGCGGCCATCGACAAGTACGGTGTGGCTGATCGTATCGGCTATATCTCCACCGGCGGCGGTGCCTTCCTCGAGTTCGTCGAGGGCAAGGTCCTGCCCGCCGTCGAAGTCCTGCAACAGCGCGCCAAGGCCTGAAAGGATCGTAGAGAGGGGGCCATGCCCCCGACCCGGTGCTCCACATACAAGGAAGAAACGATGAACCTGCAATACGCGCGCGAAAAGACGTTGTTCACCATCCTGGCGGTGCTGGCCGGCATTTTCTGGGTGGGCGTCACCCTGGCCACGTTCGGCCTGGTCTGGCTTTACGTGCTGTTCTTCTTCCTTTTCTACCTGTTCGCGCAGTCCGGCTTCATTGCCATGCTGCGCGGCAATGCGGTGGAAGTGACGCCTGACCAGTTCCCCGACCTGCACGCGCGCCATGTCCGCGCGTGCGAGAAGCTCGGTATCGCCGAGCGTCCGACGCTGTACCTGCAGAACTCGGATGGCATCCTCAATGCGCTGGCGACCCGCTTCCTCGGCAACGACTACGTCGTGCTGTACTCGTCGATCGTCGATGCCTTGCAGGACGACCAGGACGCCATCGACTTCTACATTGGCCATGAGCTGGGCCATGTCCGGCTCAAGCACCTGACCCGTGGCTGGTTGCTGCTGCCGGTGAGCTGGCTGCCGTTGATCGGTGCGGCCTACCGTCGCGCGCAGGAATACAGCTGCGACCTGCATGGTTCCGCGGTATGCGAGCGCGAGCAGTCGGCGGTCAACGCGATGTCGGTGCTGGCTGCCGGCCATACCCGCTGGAAAGCGCTGGCCCGCAGCCAGTGGCTGCACCAGGTGCGCGCCACCGGTGGTTTCTGGATGAGCTTCCACGAACTGATCGCAGACTATCCGTGGCTCACCAAGCGCATGGCGCACATGCTGCGTGCGCGTGGCGCAGAGAGCGTGGAGGCGCCGTCGCGCAATCCGTTCGCCTATGTACTGGCCTTCTTCATTCCGCGCGTCGGCGCGGGTGGTGGCGGTGCCGCGTCCATCCTCATCGTGATCGCCATCCTCGGTATCCTTGCGGCCGTTGCCATCCCGGCCTACCAGGACTATGTGAAAACGGCCGAGGCGGCCAAGGAGCAGGCGGCGCTGGAGGAAATGATGCGCCAGTACGGCGGTGAGGCTGAAGGCGAAGCCGGCGCGGACGGCGAGACGGGCGGCGAAGGCTGGGCCGAGGAGTCCTACGTGGAGCCGGAAGCCGGCGGCGAGACGGCACCGATGCCGGACATGACCTCCGGCAACTGGGACGAGGTGCAGGCCCAACTGGCCGCCAGCGGCGTGGACGCCGATACCCAGGAGTCTGCACGCCAGCAGTTCTTCATGCTGCACGTGATGCCGACCCTCGAGGACGGCGACGACATCAACGCGGTTTACAGCGAATTCGCCGCGCAGCACCCGCTGCCGGCCGAGATCCAGTGAGGTAACAGACCATGGCACTCATCACCCTGCGTCAATTGCTCGACCACGCCGCCGAGAATGGCTACGGCGTACCGGCCTTCAACGTGAATAACCTCGAGCAGATGCGCGCCATCATGGAGGCTGCGCAGAAGTGCAACGCGCCGGTGATCGTGCAGGCCTCGGCCGGTGCCCGCAAGTACGCCGGCGCGCCGTTCCTGCGCCACATGATCCTGGCGGCCATCGAGGAGTTCCCGGATATCCCGGTGTGCATGCACCAGGACCACGGCACGTCGCCGGCCATCTGCCAGCGCTCCATCCAGCTCGGCTTCTCGTCGGTGATGATGGACGGCTCGCTGAAGGAAGACGGCAAGACGCCGGCCGACTACGACTACAACGTGCGCGTGACGAAGACCACGGTGGACTTCGCGCATGCCTGCGGCGTGTCGGTGGAAGGCGAGATCGGTTGCCTGGGTTCGCTGGAAACCGGGCAGGCCGGTGAGGAGGACGGCGTGGGCGCCGAGGGCACCCTCGACCACTCGCAGTTGCTCACGGACCCGGAAGAGGCCGCGCGCTTCGTGAAGGACACCGGCGTGGACGCACTGGCCATCGCCATCGGCACCAGTCATGGCGCCTACAAGTTCACGCGTCCGCCCACCGGCGATATCCTCGCCATCGAGCGCGTGAAGGAAATCAACAAGCGCATCCCGAACACGCACCTGGTGATGCACGGCTCGTCGAGCGTGCCGCAGGACTGGCTGAAGATCATCAACGAGCACGGTGGCGACATCAAGGAAACCTACGGTGTGCCGGTCGAGCAGATCGTCGAGGCCATCAAGCACGGCGTGCGCAAGGTGAACATCGACACCGACCTGCGCCTGGCGTCCACCGGCGCGATTCGCCGTCACCTGGCGAAGAACCCGGCCGAGTTCGATCCGCGCAAGTACCTGAAGGACTCCATCGCCGCCATGCGCGACATCTGCATCGCCCGCTACGAGGCCTTCGGCACCAGCGGCCAGGCGTCGAAGATCAAGGTGATGTCGCTGGAAAAGATGACCGATCGCTACGCCAAGGGCGAACTCGCCGCGAAGGTGAACTGAGGCATGGAAGGGCACGGCGCCCGACAGGCGGAAGCCGGGGCGCCGGGCGCCGCGCTTATAGTCGGTGCAATAACCGGCACGTGGCAGGAGGCCACCTGATGAAGATCTCCGTGGCGCTGGCCCTGGCGGTGCTGCTGCCTGCCGTTTCCTGGGGCAGCGGCTTCTACAAGTGCAACATCGGTGGTCGCACGGTCTACCAGGCGTCGCCGTGTCCGGCGGGCACCGGTGGCGAAGTTGACCTGCAGCCGATCTCCTCGATGAGCGGCACTGCGCCCGCCGCCGCGCCGCGCCCGCGTAGCGAGGGGGCCATGCCCCCAACTTCCGCCATCACCCGCGCACCGGCGGCCGCGACTGCATCCACCTACGACAGCAACACCTGGTATCGCGGTGCCGCCGGTTACCAGGCCGCCATGCGCGAGAGCGAGCGCACCGGCGCGCCGGTGTTCGTCTACTTCTACGTGGACTGGTGCGGCTACTGCAAGAAGTTCGACGCGGCCGTCCTGCCTGATGCGCAGGTGCAGAAGAAATTGCGTGGCTTCATCAAGGTGCGCGTCAACCCGGAGCACGGACCCGAAGAGGACCGCCTGTTCAGTTACATGGGTGGTCGCGGCTTCCCGCACGTGCTGGCCGGCGACAGCAAGTCGTCGATGGTCAAGCTCAACCTGGGCAACTACAAGCCGGCCGGTACGCTGGCGAGCCTCGACCGGGTGCTCAAGGCTCGCCGCCGAAAGGAGACGCGTCGCTGACACCGTCCCGTCGCAGGGGTATCAGCGGCGAATCCCGCGCAGTCGCGTCACTTCCGCGAACATCGCATCCAGGCTGGCGCGATCCGGCGCGATCGGTTCGCCGATGCGCAATACCACGCGGCGCAGCGGCCCGGTGAACTTGCCGGCCATGTCTTCGTCCTGCATGCCGGGTTTCACGCGCGAGAAGGTGCTGCCCCACAGGCCGCCCAGTCCACAGGGAATCACCGGCACCGGGCGTTGCTCGAGGATCTTCAGCACGCCACCCTTGAATTCGGCGATCTCGCCGTCGCTGGTCAGGCCGCCCTCCGGGAAGATGCACACCAGGTTGCCGGCATCGAGCTCGGCGAAGATGCGGCGATACGCCTCCTCGAGCAGCGCGGCATCCTCGCCCTTGCCGGCAATGGGGATGGCCTTCACGGTGCGGAAGAACCAGCTCAGCACGGGGATGCGGAAGATCTTGTAGTACATGACGAAGCGCACCGGGCGCCAGAAGGCGGTGCCGAGCACCAGCGCGTCCACGTAACTGACGTGGTTGCATACCACCAGCGTCGGGCCTTCGCGCGGGATGCGCTCGTCGCCGACGATGCGCAGGCGGTAGATGACGTTCAGCACGATCCACATCACGAAGCGCACCAGGAATTCCGGCACCAGCGTGTAAATGTAGATCGCCACCACGGCATTCACCACGGCGGCCACCAGCAACACGGTGGCGAGGTCGAGGCCGGCGGCGAGCAGCGCGCTGGTGGCCAGTGCGCCCAGCACCATGGCGAACGCGTTGAGGGCATTGTTGGCGGCCTGCATGCGCGAGATGTGGCTCTTCTCGGTGCGCGACTGCACCAGCGCGTACAGCGGCACGATGTAGAAGCCGCCGAACAGGCCGAGGGTGCCCAGCGCCGCGGCGACCGGCCAGTGCAGTTGCAGGAATTCCGCGGCACCCATGCCGGCGGCCGGTTGCGCCGGGGTAGCGCTCCACAGCCAGGCCAGCGCCACGCTCAGGCCGATGGAGCCCAGCGGCACCAGGCCGATTTCCACGGTGTGCCTCGACAGGCGATCGCACAGCAGCGAGCCCGCGCCCACGCCCACCGAGAACACCGCCAGCAACGTGGTGACCACGGTCTCGTCGCCACCGAGCATGAACTTCGTGTAGCCCGGCAAGGCGCCGAGCACCACCGCGCCCAGCGCCCAGAACCAGCTGATGCCCACCAGCGACTTGAAGACGGTGTCATTGCCGCGCGCGTACTTCAGCGCCGACCAGGTGGTCGTGGCCGGGTTCCAGTTCACCACCAGCTCCGGTGCCGACGGCGTGACCGGCGTGATGTAGCGGCTGGCGACGATGCCCACCAGGGCAATGCCCAGCAGCGCGCCACTGAGCGCCGCCGGGGATGCCTGCGCCGCCAGCAGGCCGGCGAGCAGGGTGCCGAGCAGGATGGACAGGAAGGTGCCCGCTTCCAGCAGGGCGTTGCCGCCGGTCAGCTCGCGGTCGCCCAGCACGTGCGGCAGGAAGCCGTACTTGGCCGGGCCGAAGAATGCCGAGTGGGTGCCCATGCAGAACAGGGCGAACAGCAGCAGCGGCAGGCTCTTGATGAAGAAGCCGACGGTGGCCACCATCATGATCGCCAGTTCCGCCACCTTTACCCAGCGCATCACCTGCGCCTTGTCGAGCTTGTCGGCCAGTTGCCCGGCGATCGCCGAGAACAGCAGGAAGGGCAGGATGAACAGCGCGCCGGCCAGCTGGGTGACCACGTTGGGGTCGAGGCTGCTGTACTCGGCGGCGTGGAACGTGGCCATGATGACCAGCGCGTTCTTCAGCAGGTTGTCGTTGAGCGCGCCGAGCGCCTGGGTGAGGAAGAACGGTCCGTAGCGGCGCTCGCCAAGGAGCGTGAACTGTGAGGCGGCCATGCGATCCGGGGTTCCTTGTTTGCGTGCCGGTCTGTAGCGAGGGAAAGTTAGCACAGGTGTAAGATCGGCCCACGATGCTTGCCGGCAGTATCAGCCGGTGATCCCCGAGGTAGCCCCATGTTCGACGTCGAAGCCGCCCGTGCCGCCCTGTCGCCCGTCGACTGGGCCGAGCCGGCCCCGGCGACCGGTGCGCTGGCCGACTACGTGCGCTACTACGGGCTGGACTTCGGTGGCCGCGTGGCGGGCCTGCGCCACGGGCTGGGTTACGTCGACGTGATGCCGCCCACCGGCATCCGCTACCGCATCGCCGTACAGCTCTTCCAGGTGCCTGAGCCGCGCGGCACGGTGCTGGTCATCCACGGCTACTACGATCACGTCGGTATCTTCGACCACGTGATCGAACACCTGCTGTCGCGCGGTTTCGACGTGCTGGCCTTCGACCTGCCCGGGCACGGGCTGTCCGGCGGGGACCGGGCGGCGATCCGCGACTTCAGCGAATACCAGTACGTGCTCGATGCCATGCTCGACGGCCTGGCGCAGACGCGCCTGGCGGTGCCGCTCAACGTGGTGGCGCAGAGCACCGGCGGGGCCATCATCATGGAGTGGCTGCTGCGCACCCGCGCCAGCCGCGAGACTTCCGCCTTCGGCGCGGTGGTGGCACTGGCGCCGCTGGTGCGCCCGGTGCACTGGCCGCTGAACCGCGTGCTGTATTACCTGCTCGCCCCGTTCCGCGCCTACATCGACCGAAAGTTCGCCACCAATTCGCACGACGAGGACTTCCTGCGCTTCCTGCGCGAGCAGGACCCGCTGCAGTCGCGCCGCCTGTCCACGCGCTGGGTGGGGGCGATGAAGAACTGGATCCCGCGCATCGAGCGCGCGGCGCCGTGCGACTACCCGCTGGTGGTGGTGCAGGGCGACGAGGACGGCACCGTCGACTGGCGGCACAACCTCGGGGTGATCCGCGCGAAATTCCCGCAGGCGCAGGTCACCATGGTGCCCACCGGCCGCCACCAGTTGGCCAACGAATCCCCCGGGTTGCGCGCGCAGGTGTTCGCGGCCATCGACCGGGCATTGGTGTGAGCGGCTGACACGATGTCCCCGCCGGATTGCCTGTTCGTCTACGGCACCTTGCGCCGCGGCCACGCGGCCCCGCAACAGCAGTGGCTGGCACGCTCGGCGCAATGGCTGGGCGAGGGCAGCATTGCCGGCCGGTTGTATGATGTCGGCGACTATCCCGCCTGCGTGGCGCGCGGTGACGGACCGGTACGCGGTGACCTGTACCGCGTGCCTGCCGGCGGCGACTTGTTGGCACGCCTCGATGAATACGAAGAATGCAGCCCGGCCTTCCCGCCACCGCACGAGTACGTGCGCCGGGTGGTCGCGGTCACCCGCGACGACGGCAGTGACGTGATGGCCTGGGTCTACCTGTATGCCCGCGACGTGAGCGGCCTGGTGCCGGTCCCGTCCGGTGATTACCTTGCCTGGTTGCGTCGCGACCGGCGCAACACTGACTGACCCGCGAGGCACGCATGTCGCAGATGGACTGGACCCGCCTGTTGAACCGCACCCGCTACCATTCCAGCGATGCGGCGCAGGACGAACTCGGTCGCTCGCCGTTCCACAAGGACCACGACAAGATCGTCTTCTCCGGTGCGTTCCGCCGTCTCGGCCGCAAGACGCAGGTGCACCCGCTGTCGCGCAACGACCACGTGCACACGCGGCTCACGCACTCGCTGGAAGCCAGTTGCGTGGGCCGTTCGCTGGGCATGCGCGTGGGCGAACTGATGCGCGCCGAGATGCCCGGCATGCTGCCCGATTGGGCCGGCCCGGCGGACCTTGGCGCCATCGTGCAGGCGGCCTGCCTGGCCCACGACATCGGCAATCCGCCGTTCGGTCACGCCGGCGAGTACGCGATCCGCGACTGGTTCCATGCGGCGCGGGCGCGAGGCCTGCTCGAGGGGATGTCGGCCGGGGAGCAGCGCGACCTGATCAATTTCGAGGGCAATGCGCAGGGCCTGCGCATGGTCACGCAGATCGAGTACAACCAGTTCGAAGGCGGCATGCGCCTGACTTGCGCCACCCTCGGTGCGCTGATGAAGTATCCGTTCAGTTCGCGGCACGTCGAGCACGGCAAGTACGGCATCTGCCGCACCGAACTGCCGATCGTCGCCGAGGTGGCCGACCGGCTGGGCCTGGTGCAGCTCGGCGAGGAGCGCTGGTGCCGCCATCCGCTGGCCTACCTGACCGAAGCGGCCGACGACGTCTGCTACGCGATCATCGACCTCGAGGACGGCAACGAGATGGATATCCTCGACTACGAGGATGTCGAGCCCATCTACCAGATGCTGTCCGACAACGAGCGGCCGCCGGCGGTCGACAAGTACAGCGATCGCCGTCGCCTGGCGGCGTGGCGTGGCAAGGTGGTGGAACGGCTGGTCAACGAGCTGTCGATCGCCTTCGTACGCCAGCAGGCAGAATTGCTGCGCGGCACGCTGGAGGGGGAGCTGATCGACTACTGTCCGCCTGACCTCCGCGATGGCATTCGCGCGGCCAAGCAACTGGCCCGCGATCGCATCTTCAACAACCACCGCAAGACGCAGATCGAGATCGGGGCGTTCTCCACCATCGCGGTGTTGTTCGATGCCTACGCCGGCGCGGTGCAGGAGCTGCAGGCGCGCGGCGATTCGAATTTCCGTAACCGCAAGCTGCTCGGGCTGATTTCCAACAATCGGCCGTCAGCCGGTGAATCGCCCTACATGTCCTACATGCGCGTGGTCGACTTCATCGCGGGCATGACCGACAACTACGCGATCGGGCTGGCGCACCAGATCACGGGGAACCGCTACGACTGACGCGTCAGCGGATGAAACTGATCTCCACGCGGCGATTCAGTGCCCAGCCAGCCTCGCCGGCCTCCAGCGAGTGCGGCCTCTCCTCGCCATAACTGACGGTCTCAACCTGGCTGGCCTGCACGCCAAGCATGACCAGGTGATTGGCCACCGAGGTGGCGCGTTTCAAGGCGAGTTCCAGGTTGTAATCCGACGAGCCGCGCTCGTCGGCGTGGCCTGCCACGATGACGCGCAGGCCGGGCTCGCGGTGGAGGATCTGTACGAGGTGAAAGCAGGCTTGCCTTGCGACCTCGTCGAGCTCGGCGCTGTTGCTCGCAAACCGCAGCACGGTGCCGGACATCGGATCCACCGTCGTGGTGATGCCCGTAGCGGGGTCGACGAGCGCCAGCGTATCCATCAACTCGGGCGCCGGTGGTGGCGCGGATGCGACCGGCTCCGGCCTGGCTGCATCACGGGTGGCACACGCCGTCAGTGCCGTGACCAGGAAGGCGAGCACGGCGACGAGCGCGGCGCGTATCACCGGCTTGCTGTGGCGAGGCATGTCGTTGATTCCGGAAAGGTGCGCCCTCATGGTGCGCCGCCAGTCTAGCGCCACTGTCCCGACAGGACAAAGGGCGCCCAGAAGTAAGGGTGCTCCCAGCCCGCGGCCGCCGGTACCGCGCGCGCGTCGGCCTTGGCGTCCTCGCGTACCACGCCGCGCAGCTTGTCGTCCGTGCCGGCCATTCGCTCGCCGCGGATGAAGGCCAGTTGCACCGCGCGCAGAGCCTCGGCGCGCGTGGCCTTCGGGTCGGCGAGCAGTCGCAGGTAGAACTCGCGCATGAAGCGCGCCGTGCTGGCGTCCGCCACGGGCCACAGCGTGGCGAGCACGCTGCCGGCGCCGCGTTCCTCAAGCAGGTCGGTCAGGCCGCCAACCTCGATGCCGTCGGCGCCAACGCCAAGGTTGAGCGCGGTCTCGCAGGCGGAAAGCGTGACCAGTTGCACGCCGCTGAAATCCCACGGCAGTGGTGCGTAGACCAGGTCGTCGAGCGTAAGCCGGCCGTTGCCGAGCACCAGGAACGACTGCTGCGGCGCGAGCGGTTGCAGGACGAAGTGGCTGGCGAGGTGCAGCGCCGGTACCTGGCGATCGAGCGCGTCACGCAGCGCCGCCTCGTCGAAATGCTCGTCGAGGAGCCGCGTGCCGTCGATCACCCCGTCGTCGCCTTCGCGCTCGCGCACGATGCCGTCGAGCTCGTCCGCCACGGCCGGCAGCGGTTCCAGGCCTTCGCGGGCCTGCGTGAGGCCCATGGCAGCCACCTGCCAGCCATGGCGGCTGCCCGCCGATGGCGCGGTGGCGTGAGCGCCGGCGCCGAGCAGCGATAGCGCGAAGTCCTCGACCAGGTAGCGGCCGCTGGCATCGCGCAGCGCAGCGAATGGGACGTAACGGAGCGTGCCGTCGGGCGCCAGCAACAGGTGTCGTGCCTTGCTGGCGGTGAGCGCGGCCCGCACGGGTGGCGGGAGCAGGGTATCGTGCAGTTCGCGCGCCGCGCGCGCTGCTTCGCCCGGAGCGCGCTGGCGGATGGCTTCGCGCAGGTTGAATACGCGACGCGCAACCTCCGCGCTACCGACAGGCACGGAAAACGCGGTACGCGCTTCGCCGGTGGTCATCAGGATGTGCAACTCGTCGCTGGCGGCAATGTACTGCAGGGCAACGGCCGCGCCGTTCGTGCGGCGCAGCGAGGGCTGCAAGGCGGCAAGGCCCGCGGTGTCGGTGGCAATGCGCTGCTCGCGCCGGATCTTCTCGATGCGGCGAAGGGTGTCGTCGAAGGCGCGTTGTGCGCGGGCGATATCCCCGGTGATGGCGGCGAGGCGTGCGAGCTCGTCCGGTGTCGCCGTGGCAGATTGCTGGCGTCGCGCCAGCACCGCCTGTTCGCGAGACAGCGCCACGAGATCGGCCGCCGAGAGCAGCAGGTCGTTTGCTCCGGCGATCTCGTCGGGTAGTGCCGGCAGCGCGGCAGGTGCCGGGCCGCCGCCGCGCGTCCGCAGTTCGCGTTGTTCGGCGGAGCGCAGTTCGCGTGTGACCTGCTCGGCTTCGCCAAGGCGGCCCGCGCCGAGCAGTGCGCCGGCGAGGTCGCGGTACAGGACGGCGTTGCGTTCGAGCAGGCTGCGCGCGATCGCGGGTTGCTGCAACGCCAGGCCTGCGCGCTGTGCCTGGGCACGCTCGACGGCCGCGCGCAGCAACACGATGGCCGGTGCGGGCTTGCCCTGTTGCTGCAGGACCCGCGCGTGCTGGTGCAGGGCCCAGGCGAACTGCACGGGATCCTCGGCGAGCGCCGACAGTTGCAGGCTGCGCGCGGAGTCCGCTGCCGCGGCGGCGATGTCCCCGCTGGCCAGCGCCAGGCGCGAACGGCCGAGCAGCGCTACGGCACGCGCGAGGGTCGATGCGCGCGGGTCGTCGGCCAGCGCATCGAAGGTCGCCCTCGCCGACGCCTGGTGAGGGTCTGCCAGCGCGAGGTTCAGTTGCGCGGCGCGGCGGTGGCCGAGAGCGACGTCGTCGGTGGCCGGGATGGCGGCTGCTTCGCGCCACAGCGCCATGGCATCCACGATCCGGCCATCCAGGCGCGCGGCCAGGGCCTGCAGGTTGAGCACGGACAAGCGGCGTGCCGGTCGTTGCCAGTCATCGGCGGCTTCCCGCCAGCGGCGCAGGTCGATGGCGCTCGCCCGCGCGCCTGACGCATCGCTAGTCGCCAATTGCAGGCGCAAGCGGTGCTCGAGCAGGGCGAGACGCTCAGGCGCGGTGGCCGTGAGTCCCGCACTGGCGTAGATCCGTTCTGCCTCTGCCAGGGACGCCAGCGCAGTGCCGAAATCCGCGGCGCCGGCCGCCAGCGAGGCGAGGCGCACCAGTCGCGTGGCGTACCCGGTGCTGTTCTCGCCGGCAATGCGTGCGGTGATCGCCGCGGCGCGTGCCATCAGGCGCGCTGCTTCGGCCGGCTGGTACTGCTGTTCTCGCACGCTGGCCAGATCGTGCAGTATGCGCGCCGCGTCGCTGCCGTCACCGAGGCCGGCCTGCTCGAACATCGCCAGTGCTTCGGCCAGCGATGCGGCCGCGTCGTCGAGGTGGCCCGCGTAGTACTGCCATTGGCCGCGCGCCCGCAGCCCCTGCGCGATCCAGGGATGGCCCGCTCCGAACAGGGTGCGCCAGCTGTCCAGTGCCGAACCGAGATGCGCGATCGCGTCGCCGGTGCGGCCGGGCAGGCGCGATTCGACCAGTGCCAGTGCATAGAGCGATTCCGCGACATCCGGCGAGTGCTCCGGCAACCGTGCGCGTCGTCGCTCGAGGATGGAAGCATGCAGGCGCGCAGCCTCCGCCAGCCGGTCCTGGCGGAACAGCTCGCTGGCCGAGACGGATTCGCAGGACAGTCGCAACGGGTGATCCGCGGCAAACAGGCGCTCGCGCATCGCGCAGCCTGCCGTGAGCCAGCGTCCCACGTCGGCCGGGCGGCGATCGTAGATGGCGAACTGCCCGGCATCGACAAGCACGCGCGCGACTGCTTCGGAATCCGCCGCCGGCAATTGCGCGGCGAGCGCGCCGTAGCGTTCACGGGCGCGCGCGGTGTCGCCGCGATCGCGCAGCACGCCGGCTTCCACGGTGTCGATGGCAAGCCTGGCCTCGTGTGACGCCGGCAGCGAGGACGCCAGCCGTTGCCCGGCGACGATCCGGGCGGTTGCCTCGTCATGGCGAGCCATGGCCAGTGCGAGGTCGGCCAGCTGTGCGTGCGCCACGACCCGCACGGACATCGCGTGGCCGTCGCCCGTCAGCGGCAACAGCCGTTCGCGGGCCGCGTCGAAGCGCGCAAACAGTGCATCGATGGTCGCGGCCAGCAGCGCTGACTGGTCGGCTGCGCCCGTCTCGGTGCATGTACTCGCGCAAACCTGCGCGAGGGCGAGGGATTCGTCGAGGTGGCCGGCGAACCAGGCGGCGGTGGCCCGGGTAGCCAGTGAGGTCTGCGCGGCCGGTGCGGCGCCGGCGAGGGCCAGCTGGCCACAGGCCAGCCACAGCACGGCAAGGCAGGCGGCGTAGCGCCTGCCCCGCCCGGACATCACCACGCGAGTGGCTTGTCGCTCGACCCGGGGGTCAGTTCAACCGGCGCTGCCGGCGCCGGCGCGGCGGTGGCAGCCGCCGCTTCCTCGCGGCCCAATGCTGCCTGGGTGACATTGCGCGCCAGCGCGGTGAACAGCACGCTGGCCTCGAAATCGTCGCGCTTCTTCCAGCTGTAGGGGTTCTGCTCCTTGCGCACGTTGTCGAAGGCGATCTCGCCGGCGCGCAGCAGCTTGCCGGTGGCGGCTTCGATCATGCGCCAGGACAGGCGGACTTCATCGACCTTCTTCGGCTTGCCGCCGTAGGCGCCTTCCTCGATTTCCGTGCGCGCTTCCTGGATACGGCCCACCAGCAGGAAATCCGCGCCCACCGACGCGCCCAGGCGGGTGAGTTCCTCCGGTGCGGCATCGGCGCCCAGCACGGCCTTCTCCAGGCCGAGTTCGACGAAGAAGTCGCGGTTCACCAGCACGACGTCCGGTTGCGCGGACATCTCGCTCACCAGCCGGTCGGCGAGGCGCTGCGAGAAGGCCACCGGATCGCCATGGTCGACCAGGCGGAAGCCGCTGGCGGTGATGCGGAATGGCAGCACGGCGACGCGCTGCTTGCCGGCATCACTGATCGCGGACTCGAAGTTCGGCACCACGGCGCGGATGCGCACGTATACGCCCTTGTCGGTGGCGCGCTGCTCGAGCACCTCGTAGCTGCGCACGAAGCCGCGCGAGGTGGTGTAGACCTCCGCGACTGGCTTCGTGGTCTTCTCGATGATCGCGCCGCCGGCAGTGGCGACCATTGCCATGGTCTCCTCGACGCTGCGGTCGACGCCCGCCGCCGAGCCCCGCACCTGGCGCACGGCTTCCACCAGCGCGTTGGAAACGGCTTCCTGCTGGGTGGCACCGATGCCCTCCGTTACGCGGGTGACATCGGTGGTGGCGGCGAACGCGGTGGCCGAGAACAGGCCGATGACGAACAGCATCAGGCGCAACATGGCGGAACCTCCTTACATGCCCAGCAGCGACTTGGTCTTCGTCTTGCGGATTTCCTTCTCGCCCTGCCACTCGACGATGCCGCTCTGCAGGTGCAGCAGCTTCAGCGTGAACTTGTAGTACACGTCCTTGGTGCTGCCGCTCTGCTTCACGATGCTGGACATGTTGCCGTACAGCATGTACTCGGCGCCGATCTGCTGGCCGATCTTCACCGCGGTCTGCGGGTTGACCATGCCGGAGTCGGTCTGGAAGTCGAGCTGTTCCTGCACCTGCTTCACCGCGGTCATGTCCACGAAGCGGAACTTGCCGGAGTTGATCACCTTGGTCTGGATGGTGTCGGTGATCGACTCGGTGTCGATGTGCTCGGTGGTCTTGTTCTTGATCTTGTCGACGAAGATCACCGGGCGACGCTGCTGGGTGACCTGCACCACCGGCGGGAACGCCAGCATGTCATCGGTCATCTTGGCAGCGATCTGTTGCAGGTCGGTGGAGCCGAAGTCGGTGTTGACGGTTTCCACCGCCTGCGCATCGCCATAGGCGACCTTGTTGGCGCAACCGGAAAGGAACGGGGTGGAGGCGATGGCCGCGCCGACAAGCGTGGCGACAACGATGCGTTTCATGTCGGAGACTCCCTGTGATGTTCAGCGCGACTTACGGTTTTTCCTGGAGGAACAGCTTGAACGTGGCCGCCGTGGGGTTGGGGGCCAGCGCCTGCAGTGACTTGGTTTCCTTCGCCATGATCGACACCGGCGTCCACGCGGTAGCGTCCGGGTTGATCTCCATGCCGGCGGCGTCGTACCACTTGAAGCGGTACTCGAAGGTGTAGGCGAAGTTCGAATCGTTCTGCAGTTCGACGCTGGCCTTGGTGAGGTCGCCGGACTTCGCGCTCACCACGTTCAGCACGTCGAGGCGGTCCTCGGTGTCGCCGGTGGCGATCACCTGGTACTTCACCTTGTCGCCGTCGGCGGACTCGGCCGTCTTCATCCCGGCGCAGCCAGTCAGGGCGCCAACCACGATCAGGGCAAGAAATGCACGGTATTTCATAAGGTTAGCCTCTCAGGTTGGCTCCAGTTCCTAGAGCGCAAAGGTTTGCGTCAACAGCCGTCCGTTTACTTCGACCACACGGATGATGGTAGTTCTCCCGGCGCGTACGTCCACCGGCACCGACAGGCTGCCGCTGCTGCCGGACAGTTCCAGCGAGCGGCTGCCGGCCGGCAGCGCCAGGCGTACCCCCTGGGCGTTGGCCGGCAGCGTCAGCCAGCTGCGCAGGTCGGCCTGTTCGGACACCAGGTTGTAGATGTTGGTGAGGAACTGCGCGCCGAGGCCGCCGTTCTTGGCGGCCTGCTTCTGCATCTCGTACTTGGTGCGGGCGCGCAGGATCTGCCGCACCAGCAGGGCCGGCACCTGCTCCTTGAGTGCCTTCACTGCCAGCGCGCCGGTGTCGACCAGCAGGCCGGTCTGCTGGCGGTTGTTGTCGTCGCTGCGCACGGTCAACGGCGTGGGCGGCGTGTAATCCAGCCCGTCATAGATCGGGAACTGGATGCTGAACACGCCGCCGTCGGTGGTGGGGATGCCCAGGCCGACCGGCTTCTTGGCGGGCACGAAGCCCTGCTCGTACAGCACCACCACCGTGCCGCTGCCGGCCGGGGCCTTCGTGGCCTTGCGGCCATCGAAGTACTGGTTGGCGCGGATCACGTCGTCGCGCAGCTGTGCGTTGTCCGGCGACAGTTCGAGTGCCTTCTTGTAGTCGACCAGCGCGTCGTTGTACTCGCCGAGTGCTTCCCAGATCACCGCGGCAGCGTAGAACGAGTAGCCGTTCTGGAAGGAGTTCTTTACCTGCCCGGCGATCGAATCCATGCCGGTAAAGTAGCTGTCGTATTCGCTGACGAAGATGTTGTTCTGCGTAGCTTCGCCCTGCGCCTTGCTGATCTCCTCGGCGTACTTCAGCTCGAGCTGGCGTTGCACCTGCTGGGCGCGGCGCAATTCCACGGCGGCGCCCTGCGCGTCGCCGAGGCCCAGGAAATTGAATGCCTGGAACTGGTGGACCATCACCTGCTCGTAGGGGTAGCCCTTGTAGGGGATGGCGTTGTCGTTGGTGAGCATCGCGCTGCCGGCGGCGCCGGCGCCGGACAGCGACAGCATCGGCTTGTCGGCCGTTGCCTCGAAGCCGGCGATCACCTGTTCGAAATCAGCCTTGCTGGCAGCGTAGTCGCCGGACAGTTGTGCCAGCCGCGCGCGCTCCATCAGGTAGAGCATGCGGTCGTTGCTGTTGCGCTTGCTGTCGAGCTTGAGCATCACCGCGGCCGCGTCCGGGCCGCCGAGCGTGGCCTGGCGGAAAGCGAGCGCTTGCTGAGGGTAGGGGTTGAAGACGCTCGTTGCCGCGCAACCTGACAGCAGCAGCGCGGCAATGAACGCGATGAGGACACGCATGGCGTGGTGACGGGAGCGCCACGGTCACCCGTGGCGCTGGCCCGGGGGCGTCAGAACGTGAAGCCGAGGCCGACGCGCGGGCCGGCGATGGTGGTGGACAGGTCGGTACCCGTATCGTCTTCCATGTCGCCGTCGAACAGCGTGGCGTAGCCGGCATCCACCAGCAGGTTGTCGCCGATGCCGAACTGCATGCCCAGACCCCAGGCGAGGCCCTTGCCGTCGATATCGGTGAAGGTGTTGCTTTCCACGCCGGCGGACCCGTAGCCCACGTAGCCGTAGCCGTACACGCGGTGGGCGAACTCGGCCTGCACGCCGAGGTTCACGGTGAACGAGGTGCCGACTTCCACGTCAACGCCAGGCGCCACGGCGTCCTCGCTGAGGGAGGTGGCCAGGGTACCGCCGACCCAGAAGGTCTTGTTGAGCGGGAAGCGCACGTCAACGGTCAGTGCGTCCGGGCTGGCATCGACGTTCTCTACCTCGACATCCGGCATGTAGACGCTGCCGATGACCTGGGGGCCGGCGACGGCGTTGGCACTCAGGGCGGAGCCGAGGACGAGCAGGGGCAGGGCGCGTTTCATGGTGTTGTTCTCCCTAACGATGAACGGCCCCCGCCCGCAGCCGGACGGGGTTATGGCTTAGAACAGTACGCGGGTCCGGATGGTTCCTTCAATGGCCTGGAGTTTTTCCAGGGCCAGCTTGCTGGCGCCGGCCTCCACGTCGATGACCACGTAGCCGATCCTGGCGTTGGTCATCAGGTACTGGCCCGAGATATTGATATTGTTTTCCGAGAAGATCGTGTTGATCTTGGACAATACACCCGGCACGTTCTTGTGGATATGGATGAGTCGGTGGGTGCCTGCGTGCGAGGGCAGCGCCACTTCCGGGAAGTTGACGGCGGTGAGCGTGGAGCCGTTGTCGCTGTAACGCACGAACTTCTCGGACACCTCCAGGCCGATGTTGGCCTGCGCCTCGGCGGTGGAGCCGCCGATGTGCGGGGTGAGGATCACGTTGTCGAACTTGCGCAGCGGCGACATGAACTCTTCGTCGTTGGCCTTCGGTTCCACCGGGAACACGTCGAAGGCGGCGCCGACCAGGTGGCCGCTTTCCAGGAATTCGCAGGCGTCGTCGATGTCCACGCAGGTGCCGCGCGCGGCGTTGATGAAGATGGAGCCCTTCTTCATCTTCGCGAACTGCTCGCGTTTCATCATCATCTGCGTGCTCGGCAGCTCCGGCACATGCAGGGTCACCACGTCGGCCTTGGCCAGCAGTTCGTCCAGCGAATTCACTTGCACGGCGTTGCCCAGCGGCAGCTTGGTGACCACGTCGTGGAAGATCACGTGCATGCCCAGCGATTCGGCCAGCACCGACAATTGCGTGCCGATCGAGCCGTAACCAACGATACCCAGCGTCTTGCCGCGCACTTCCCAGCTGTTGTCGGCCGACTTCACCCACTCGCCGCGGTGCGCCTTGGCGTTCTTGTCGGGAATGCCGCGCAGCAGCAGGATGGTCTGGCCCAGCACCAGCTCGGCCACCGAGCGGGTATTGGAATACGGGGCGTTGAACACCGGGATGCCGCGTACCAGCGCCGCGTCGAGGTCGATCTGGTTGGTGCCGATGCAGAAGGCGCCGACCGCCACCAGCTTCTTCGCTTCGGCGAACACGTCCTCAGTGAGCTGCGTGCGCGAGCGGATGCCGACAAAGTGCGCGTCGGCAATCGCCTTCTTCAGTTCATCGCCGGCCAGCGCCTTCTTGTGGTACTCGATGTTCGTGTAGCCGTTGCGCTTGAGGTTGTCGAGCGCGGTCTGGTGCACGCCTTCGAGCAGAAGGAACTTGATCTTGTCCTTTTCGAGGGACTTCTTGCTGGTCATCGGCGGGGGTCTCCGTGCGCTGGCGCCCCGTCGGGGGCGCCGTGAAAAGCGGGCGCGCATGATACCATGCGGTCCCTGAATTCCATGGATTCCAAGGGGTTGCGACCGGCCGGTCGCGCCCCGACCGCCCTTGTGGAGACTGCCTTGTCCAGCCTGAACCCCACCCAGATCGCCGACCTGTTCCGTCCCGTGGTCAAGCGCGTGCTCACCGACGCCGACAGTCTCGTCCAGTACGGCCGCGACTGGACCCGCGCCCAGGATCCGGCGCCGGCCTGCATCCTGCTGCCGGCTTCCATTGACGAGGTGCAGGCCATCGTGAAGCTGGCCAACCAGCACCGCATCGCGCTGGTGCCCTCGGGCGGCCGTACCGGCCTGTCCGGCGGCGCCATGGCGGCCAACGGCGAGGTGGTGGTGGCGATGGACGGCATGAACAAGGTGCTGGGCTTCAACGCCCTTGACCGTGCCGTGCAGGTGCAGGCCGGGGTGGTCACCCAGCAACTGCAGCAGTTCGCCGAGCAGCAGGGGCTGTACTACCCGGTGGACTTCGCTTCGGCAGGATCGAGCCGGATTGGCGGCAATATCGGCACCAATGCCGGCGGAATCAAGGTCATTCGCTACGGGATGACCCGTAACTGGATCTCCGGCCTGAAGGTGGTCACCGGCAAGGGCGACGTGCTGGAGCTCAACAAGGGCCTGGCCAAGAACGCCACCGGTTACGACCTGCGCCACCTGTTCATCGGTTCCGAGGGCACCCTGGGCATCGTCTGCGAGGCCACCGTGCAGCTGGCCCGTACCCCGTCGAACCTGACCGTGCTGGTGTTCGGCGTGCCGGACTTCGAGGCGGTGATGAACGTGCTGCACGCCTACCAGGAAAAGATCGACCTCACTGCCTTCGAGTTCTTCAGCGAGAAGGCCATGCGCCACGTGCTGGCGCACGGCGTGCCGCGCCCGTTCGAGCAGGAAGCGCCGTTCTACGTGCTGCTGGAGTTCGAGAACACCTCCGAGGCGGTGGAAAGCGACGCGATGGGCCTGTTCGAGGCCGGCGTGGAGAAAGGCTGGATCCTCGACGGCGTGATGAGCCAGTCGGTGCAGCAGCTCAAGGACCTGTGGGCGCTGCGCGAGCGCATCTCCGAGTCCATTTCGAAGTACACGCCGTACAAGAACGACATCTCCGTCACCGTGGCCAACGTGCCGGCTTTCGTGAAGGAAGTGGACGACATCGTGCAGGCCAACTATCCGGACTTCGAGATCGTGTGGTTCGGCCACATCGGCGACGGCAACATGCACCTGAACATCCTCAAGCCGGAGAGCGTCACCCGCGAGGATTTCCTGCAGAAGTGCAAGAAGGTCAGCGACTGGGTGTACGGCGCCGTGCAGAAGTACAACGGTTCGATCTCCGCCGAGCATGGTCTGGGCAACATCAAGAAGCCGTTCCTCTCGTACACGCGTGACGAGACCGAGCAGGTTTACCTGAAAGCCATCAAGGCGGCGTTCGATCCGAACGGCATCATGAATCCGGGCAAGGTGATCTGAGCATGAGCAAGCTGCTTTCCGCGTTCCTGCTGGGCCTGCTGCTGCCGGTGATGGCCGCCGCAAAGCCGGAGAAGTACGCCGACCTGAAGCAGCAGTACCCGGGCGTGGCGACGGTGGCTCATTCCAAGTTCACCTCCGACTGCACCCGGGAAGACCGCAAGAAGCGCAGCGGCGGGCTGTCCTATTACAGCGTGCTGGAGGCGCGGCTGAGCACCGGCACCCTGCGCGGCATCGGCTACAGCGCAAAGGGCGGCAGCCCCGGCTGGGACCCGGTGGAGTTCCTGCTGCCGATGGCGAAGCGCGACATCCTGCAGGGCTGGGGCGGCTGCCATTACCTCGTGCGTGACGAAGGCGAGACCGCGTTCAGTGTCTGGCGCATCAACGAGAAGCGCGAGCTGGTGCGCGGCGAGACCACCGGCTGGGAAGTGGCGCGTTACCTGTCGGAGAGCATGTTCGTGGTCGGTGGGCCGGCGGCGGAAGACGGTGGTCGCGAGGTGTCCGTCCTGGATTCGTCGAACGGCGACGTGATGATCCGGCTGCCGGGTGTGCGCAGTGCGCCGGACTGGCTTGGCGTGGAGTGGCCGCAAACCAGCCTGGGCGGCAAGCCCCGACCGGACTACAACTTCCTGAACGTGTACCTGGTCGGCGTGAAGCAGCCGCTGCTGCTGGTCAGCGCCCCGGAGACCGAACCCGGCGTCGTGGGCGGCAAGCGCCGCCTGTACGTGGCCGGCAGTGCCGACAGCCCGTTCTGGATCAATGATCGCCTGCTGGTGCGTGCACGCGAAACCGCCGACGGTCCGCGCTATCGCCTGCTGAACTACGACAAGGGCAACAACAAGCGCTACCTGCCGCCGGAGTTCCTGCAGCAGGAATTCTCGCGCATCGTGTTCCTGGGCAATGCCGACCGCGAACTGGAGCTTGGCCTGGACCTGGCCAACCTGCGTGTGCAGCGGCAGTTCCCGCACGGGTTGTTCGCCTTCGAGGCGGTTGCCGCCGACGGCAGCCGGCAGTGGCACTTCTATTACGACAACAACGGCATCGGCAGCAGTGCCAGCACGCGCCTGTCCGGGCCCTACGCCTCGATGGCGGTGGTTGACTGGAACGGCGACGGCAAGCAGTGGCGCGTGGTGGCGCGCAAGCTCGACGGCAACCTGGCGGTGATCCAGTTCACGGGCGATCCGGACGACAGCGGCAGCGGCAGCACGATGGAAGCGCTGCGCGCCGACATGCAGGCGCGGGCGATCGCCAATGCCGAGGCCGCGAAGATCCGCGCGAAGGAGCGTGCAGAGGAAGAGGACCGTATCCGCCGCGCCGAGGCCTACTACGCCGACCAGCGCGCGATCGAGGCGGTGCAGATGCGCCGCAAGGCGGAAGCCGAGGCGGCGCGACGGGCCAACAGTATCGGGGCGGCTCTCAACAGCATCAGCGACTCGCTGGTCAGCGGCGTGGCAGGCGGTGCGCCGTCGTCGCCGCCGCGTGGCGTAAACCAGGGCGTCTACGACAGTCGCTACGACAGTACCGGTGCCGGTTACAACAGCTACCAGAAGGCATTGCAGCGCGAGGCCGAGCGCAAGATGCGCTGCACGGGCGCCGGCTGCTGAGGCTGATTTGCGAAAAAAAGCCCGGGCATTCCCGGGCTTTTTCATGTGGACAGGTCAGCGGAACTTCTTCATCACCTTCTGCGCCGCCTTGTACTGGTCCTCGGCGTAGTCGTCGGTGAACTTCTGCACGGTGTTCATCACCTGCTTGCCCGTCATGCCGGCGTAGGGGTAGACCGAGGTCATCCAGATGTAGCCGTCGGTCCAGTAGATGTCGAGTTTCTGGGCGCCCTTGGCCGGGCCCAGCGCCTGGATCTGCGCGTAGGCCGCCTGCGCCTTGTCCTGCGCCATGCCCTTGGGAATGGCCATGCCCATGCTCAGTTCCATGCGGTCGGTGTAGTTCTCGTAGGTCTCGCTCCAGCCGTCGCCCTTCATGCTCCAGGCGCCCCCGGTGGCCTTGGTGTCGCTGATCTCGTAGTTGTCCTTGCGCAGCAGCGGGTTGAGGACCACGAACAGTTCCTTGCCGATCGGCTCGGTGATGTCACCCTTGTATTTGTCCCAGAGCTTCTCGTTGGCCAGCCAGTTGTAGGTGACGATGTCGCACAGCAGGAACTTGGACTTGCTCATCAGGTAGACGAGCCGCTTGGTGATCTCGTGGTCCTTCACGCCATTTTCATAGGAGTACACGGCGATCAGCGTGTACGCCTGCTGGTCGGCCGGCCGCTCGATGGTGACCTGGACGTCCTTGAACTCCTTTTGCACTTCCTTGCGGTAGTCGGCGATGGTCTTCTCCACGTACGGCACGTACAGGCCGCTCACCGGCTGCGTCTGGAACGCGTACTGCATGCCGCCGCCGTTGTTGGCGACCAGCGCCGGCATCTGGTAGGACATCACCTTGTTGTAGTTGTAGGACGCGGAGTTGCCGCTGTCGGGGAACGGGCAGGCCGCATTGAGGTTGAACTTCCAGGCGCCGCCGGCGGCGACGTTGGGCACCTCGTCCATGCTGACCTTGCCGCTCATGCCGTAGCGGGTGGACTCGTGGCCGCCGTCGCGCTTCCAGTTTTCGCCATAGGCGGTGTTGAGGGCCTGGAAGAAGTCTGCCTTGCTCCAGGTGGTTTGCGCCTTGGCGGCGAACGCCGCGGGCGTGGCACAGGCAAGGGCAAGGGCGGCAAGCAGGGCAATCCGGCGCATGGGGGTCGTCCTTGAGGGAAGGGAACTTGATGCCGCACCTGCGGTGACGCATTCCGCAATCAGCGGCACCCCCATGAACAGGGGAGTTCAGGCGGCGCGGTCAGGATTCGTCGGCGGCGCGTGCGGTTGCATCAGCGGCGGCAATCCATGGCGCGCACGGGCCTTCTCGCAGCGCTCGTCGTAGATGCCGTCTTCACCTGACCAGCGGAAATCACGGCAGGGCGAGCTGCGTTGCGGATAGATGCGGCAGCTCACCTGCTTGCCGACCGCGCCGTCCAGCGCGCAGCAACGGCCTTGGCCCGCGTGGGTGCCGTGCATCACCGCCAGGTGCGGCGTGAGCTGGGCGGTGAGTTCGTCGGGGACGGTGCCGCCGGCACTGGCCAGCTCCAGCCAGTGGAATGACGCGCGGAAGGTGGCGCAGCAGGCGCCACAGGTCATGCAGGGCGAAGGGTGGGTGGTGGACATCGGGCGCAACGCCTTGGGCAGGAGCACGCGGGTAATGCCGTGGATTTTGCTGCCCGTCCCCGAAAGCCGGCAAGAGGCCGATCCAGCCGGCATATAATCGCCGCCGGACCCTGCGCGGAGCGCCCATGACCTACCAGCACCGACATGCCGATGGCGCGCCCTGCACCTTGCCGGTCGGGAAGGTCGTGTGCGTCGGCCGCAACTACGCCGAGCACGCGAAGGAGCTGAACAACCCGGTGCCGGCCGAGCCGATCCTCTTCATCAAGCCGCGCACGGCGCTGGTGCCGATGGAGCAGCCGGTGGCCGTGCCGCGCGGCCAGGGAGCCTGCCATTTCGAAACGGAAATGGCAGTGCTGATCGGTGCGGCGCTGAAGGATGCCGATGAAGCGCAGGCGCGCGCGGCCATAGCTGGCCTGGGCCTCGGCCTCGACCTGACGCTGCGCGATGTACAGGACGGCCTGAAGGCGAAGGGACTGCCATGGGAGAAGGCCAAGGCCTTCGACGGCGCCTGTCCGCTGTCGGTGTTCGTGGCGCCGGACCGCGTGGCCAACCTGCAGGACGTGCGCATCCGCTTGCTGGTGAATGGCGGGACGCGCCAGGACGGCAATACCGCCGACATGCTCACGCCGGTACTGCCCTTGCTGTGCTACATGTCGACGTATTTCACGCTGGAGCCGGGCGACGTGGTGATGACCGGCACGCCCAGGGGTGTGGGTCCGCTGGTGGCCGGCGACAAGTTGCAGGTCGTCCTGGGCGAGGACCTGCTGACCGTTAACACTATTGCCGTGTAGAGAGGGGGCCATGCCCCCGATCCGTTGAAAGCAAGAGCCTCGGGGGCATGGCCCCCTCTCTACATGAATCGGGCGCATGGCGCCCTCGCTACAAGATGCGGGAGGAGATTCCCATGATGGAAGTGGATTGCGTGATCGCGCTGCGCGTGCCGGAAACGCAGCAGGGCGTGGCCATCCTGCAGGCGCTGAAGAAGTTGCATGCGGTTAATCCCGACTTCGCCGGGCTGGAGGCGCTGAAAGCCCTGCCGGCACCGGCCGGTGCCGCGTTCGCCAAGGCGCTGCGCGGTGAATCGCCGCAGCGATTCCGCCTGTTCGATTTCGTGGCGCGCGGGCCGCAGGCGGCGTTCTCGCTGGTGCTGGGCGCCGACGCGCTCGACACCACCTTCAGCGACCTGCTGATCGCCTTCGAAGCGGCCGGTTGCCGCCGCATCGAGGCGACCGCCAAGGCCGACGAGCTGGCGCGTCACTACACCTGCGCCAACGGCAAGGTCGAGTGGACCAGCGAGCGCGGCGACGAAGGCATTTCCGACGACCCGGACGACGGTCCGGGCGACGAAGAGTGAGCAGCAGTCCATGAGCTGGATCGAGTACCAGCGCAGCATCCTTGCCGATGGCGTGCGCAATGAACTGTTCGAGCGGGCGCTCGCCTCGGTGATCGTCAAGGGTGAAACGGTGGTGGCCGACATCGGCAGCGGCACCGGCTTCCTGTCGTTCCTCGCCGCCCGCCTGGGTGCGCGCGAGGTGATCGCCATCGAGCACAACGAACAGTTGATGGCGATGGCGGAGGAGCTGGCCAAGCGCAACCGCATCCCGAACCTGACCATGGTGTGCTGCAACAGCGGCGATATCACCGAGTTCGACCCGGTGCAGGTGGTGGTGTCGGAAACGCTCGGCAACTACGCGCTGGAGGAGAACATCCTCGAGATCCTGCGCGACGCGAAGCGCTTCCTGGCACCGGGCGGCACCATGATGCCGTGCGCGATCGAGCAGTACGTGGCGCCGGTGGTGAACCCGTCCTTCCACCATGAGCTGGCGAGCTGGGACCGCATCGGCTTCGGCCTGGATTACAGCGTGGCCCGTGCTATCGGCTTCAATAACCTGTACGTGCGCCGCTTTCGTGCCGAGGACCTGCTGGAAGGCGATGCGGTGCGCTGGGACCACGTCAACCTGCTGGCGAAGAGTTTCAGCAGCCTGCGCAAGGGCGAGGCGACCTTCACCGCCGCGTACCCGGTGACGATCAGCGGCTTCGCCAACTGGTGGCGCGCAGAGCTGGTGCCGGGCCTGTGGCTGTCCACCTCGCCGCACGACGCGCCGACGCACTGGGAGCAGATCTACTTCCCGGTTGCCGAGCCGCTGCACCTGCACGAGGGCGACAGTGCCAGCATCGCCATCACCTCGGACTCGCGCGAGGGCAACGGCTGCACGCTGAAGTGGACCGTGACGCACCGTCGCGGCGACCAGGTCGTGTCCGTGCAGAAGCACGACCTGGCCAAGGGCATGTAGCGAGGGGCGTGGTCAGCGCTCGATGCCGAGCACCTCGCAGATGGCCTCGACCAGCAGCAACTGCTCCAGCTTGTCGCGCATGTGGGTGGGCGCCTCCATGTCCATGCGCTTGAGGTAAGGCAGCACCTGCTCGGGAATGTGCGGGTGCGTGGTCGACACCAGCAGCTTCTGCAGGAACTCCAGCTTGTTGTCGGCCACGGCCTTCAACTTCTTAAGCGCCTTGCCGAGCACCAGTTCTTCTTCCGTGAAGTCGTGCCCGAACGGGAATGCCGGGAAGTGGCCGGCCGCGCGGTACTTCGCCAGCACCTTCTCCAGTCGCTCCGGGGTGTTGTGGCGGTAGGCTTCGGGGATCTCGTAGTCGTGGGCGATCTTGCCGGCCGCCTTGGCCTCGTCGAGCAGCTCCTGCTGGAAGCGCGAATCGGCGATCTTGAGCATGGCGGCGATCACCTCGGCATCGGTCTTGCCACGCAGGTCGGCGATGCCGTACTCGGTGATGTAGATGTCGCGCAGGTGGCGCGGGATGGTGACGTGCCCGTAGCTCCACACGATGTTGCTGCTAACCTCGCCGCCCTTGTTGCGGGTGGCGCGCAGCAGCAGGATCGAGCGTGCGCCCGGCAACTCGTGCGCCATGGCCACGAAGTTGTACTGGCCGCCGACACCGCTCACCACCTGGCCGTTGGGCAGGCCGTCGGACACCGCGGCGCCGAGCAGGGTGGCGGTGAACACGGTGTTGATGAAGCGTGCGTCGCGGCGCTGCTGGTGCTTGAGTTCCTGCTGGCCGTACAGCGCGTTGGTGTAGGAAATGCGCGTCATGTTGATCGAGGCGCGGGTCTCCTCGTCCATGTGCCGCATGCCCTCGTACAGCGACGTCGGGCCGAGCAGGAAGCCGCCATGCATGACGATGCCGTTCTTCAGGCGGTCGCCGAGGCCTGAATTCTCCAGTGCGGCGAGCGTGCGATCGTCATCGAGGCGCGCCGGCACGCGGTTGCCGTCGGGCAGCACCAGTTCGCTGCCGTCCAGAACCACGTCCTCGCGCAGCACGCCGAACTTCTGCAGGTTGGCCAGCGCGATGTCGGTGACCTTGGCGCGCACGCCGTTGTCCACCAGCAGTTCCACCATGCGGCGGTCGACCTGCTCGGTGATGCGGCGCTCGCTGAGCAGCGTCTGCAGCACCAGGTGGTCGTAGACGCGGCGGCGCAGGATGCCGGCCTTCATCAGTTCCCAGAAGCCGGATACGAACATCTCGCTGGAGCCGTACAGGCCCTCGCGGAAAGGCTGCAGGCCGCCGCACTGGTCGATGATCGGCGCGTTCTGTTCCAGCTCGCCGGTATCGTGCAGCACCTGGCGGTAGACGTCGTTGTGGCGGTCGCGCAGGATCGCGCTGTAACAGATGGCGTCGCCCAGCGAGCCGATGCCGATCTGCAGCGTACCGCCGTCGCGCAGCAGGGTGCTGGCATGCAGGCCGATCATGTGGTCGGGCGTGGCGATGGACATGTTGGGTGCGCCGAACAGGCGGGTCTTTGCCTGCGCGGGGTTCTGTATCAGCACGTCGAAGAACTGCGGGCTGACCTCGGCGTCGTTCACCATGAACGGCAGGTCGTCGTGCACCATGCCGATGGTGAGGATCTTCTCGCCCTTCTGCTTGCGGTCGATGATGTGCGGGTACATGTCCAGCGTGGTCTCGGGGTTGCAGGACAGCGAATAGCGTTCCTCACCGTCCTGCACGCGCCGGGCCACCAGCTGGGCCAGCACGTTCACGCCGCGCAGCAGGATGTCGCGCGGCGCGTAGGTGTAGTTGGTGCTGATGTAGTGCTGCTGGGCGTAGGCATTGCCCACCAGCGAACCGGACTTGAAGAAGAACTCGCAGACGTGGATGTTCTTCGGC
Source organism: Gammaproteobacteria bacterium (assembly GCA_018262975.1). Lineage (GTDB taxonomy): Bacteria > Pseudomonadota > Gammaproteobacteria > Pseudomonadales > JADFDG01 > JADFDG01. The sequence continues at coordinate 126,637 of JADFDG010000002.1, read as the reverse complement.
ACCGCGTGCGCGCGGATGTCCTTCATGTACTCCAGGTCGACGTAGTCGCCGAACAGGCGCTCCACGAAGGGCCCCATGAAGCGCGCCTCCAGGCCGGGGTGGGGCATGGGGCGTTCCAGCGACAGCGCGGTGAGGATCTCCAGGGAGATCGACGGGTCGGCCTTGGCGCGGTGGTAGATGGCGTTGACCAGGGCGTTCGGCTTGCCGAGGCCCAGTGGGACGCCAAGCACGATGCGCTTGCCCACGGTGGCGATGACGTGGTCGACGACTGCCTCGATGTCCTCGAAACGGCTGGTCTGGTGCTGCATGGGTGGATCCTCCTGTGGGCGTATAATCCGGTGCCCGGCCGCCCCGCTCAACCGCACGCAGGTCAACATTCCGCACGATGACCGATAACGCCCGCCAGACCGCTGTCCAGCAGATGCTGGTTGCCTCCGCCCTCCGCGAAACCCTCATGGAGGGCTACTCGCGGGCACGCTTCCGCTCGGACCTGGTGGCGGGGATCACCCTGGGCGTCATCGCCATCCCGCTGGGCATGGCGCTGGCCATCGCCACCGGCGTGGCACCCCAGTACGGCCTCTATGCGGCGGTCATCGGCGGCCTGGTCATCGCTGCCAGCGGTGGCTCGAAGTTCAACATCTCCGGCCCCACGGCGGCGTTCGTGGCCATCCTGCTGCCCATCACCGCCAAGTACGGGCTGGGCGGGCTGCTGATCGCGACAACCATGGCCGGCATGATCCTGGTGGCGCTGGGTGTGGCGCGGCTGGGGCGTTTCGTCGAATTCATTCCCTACCCGGTGCTGGTGGGCTTCACCGCCGGCATCGGCGTTGTCATCGCCACCCTGCAACTCAAGGATTTCTTCGGCCTGGAGGTCGTCGGCCAGCAGGAGCATTTCCTCGACAAGGTGGGGGCGCTGTATGCCGCCCTGCCGACGCTGCGCTGGGAGGACACGGTGATCGCTGCCGCGACGCTGGCGGTCATGCTGCTGTGGCCGCGGCTCAATTCGCGGGTGCCGGCGCACCTGGTGGCGCTGGTGGTCGGCACGCTGGCGGCGCTGGCGCTGGCCGCGTTGCTGCCGGGATTCGAGGTCGCGACCATCGGTTCCCGCTTCAGCTGGGAGTCGGATGGCGTCACCGGCAGTGGCATCCCGCCGTTTCCGCCGATGTTCCTGCTGCCGTGGGAGCTGCCCGATGCCCAGGGCAACCCGGTGGGGCTGGACTTCGCGCTGGTGCGCGAACTGCTGCCGGCGGCCTTTGCCATCGCGTTGCTGTGTGCCATCGAGTCGCTGCTGTGCGCGGTGGTCGCCGACGGTTTTGCCGGCACGCGCCACAATCCCAATTCCGAGCTGGTGGGGCAGGGGCTCGGCAACATCGTCGCGCCGTTCTTCGGCGGCATCACCTGCACGGCTGCCATTGCCCGCACCAGCGCCAACTTCCGCGTGGGTGGCACCTCACCGGTATCGGCGATGGTCCATGCGCTCACGGTGCTGCTGGCCTTGCTGCTGTTGTCGCCGGTGATGTCACACGTGCCGATGGCGGCGCTGGCCGCGCTGCTGGTGATCGTCGCCTGGAACATGGCCGAGGCGCGCCACTTCGTGCATATCGTCAAGGTCGCCCCGCGCAGTGATGTCGTGGTGCTGCTCACCTGCTTCGTGCTGACGGTGGTGTTCGACATGGTGCTGGCGGTGGGCGTGGGCATGGCGCTGGCAGCCCTGCTGTTCATCCGTCGCATGACCGAGCTCACCGGCGTGCAGGCGGTTACCACCTCGCAGCACGAGCGTTTTGCCGAACTGCCGAAGCATGCCGTGGTCTATGACATCAATGGCCCGCTGTTCTTCGGCGCTGCGCGCCAGGCGCTGGAAAACCTGCGCTTTTCCGACCAGGGCACCAAGGTGGTCGTGCTGGACATGACCGACGTGAACACCATCGACATGACCGGGGTGGTGGCGTTGTCGGACACGATGGCGCGCATGCGCCGGCGCAAGGTCGCGGTGGTGTTGTGCGGCCTGCGCGAGAACATCCGCGCCAAGCTGGAGCGGGCGGAAATCCGCGAGGAGCCCGGCGTGCTGCACTATGCGCAGGGGCACGAGGACGTGGTGGCGTACTGCCGCGCGCTGTGAATCAACCAAGGAGACTGGACATGCGTTTGCTGAACCTGTTGCTGGCGGCCACGCTGGCCGTACTGGCCGCCACTGCCGCTGCCCGCGACCCCGTGCTGGCGGTGCCCGATGCCGACAAGGCCCGTGGCGATCTGGCCACCCTCGTGCTGCCCGAGACGCTGGACATCGAGATGCTGGATGGCCTCGTCTACCCGGGCTTCAAGAGCATGTTCCGCAAGGGCGAACTGGAGTTGCGCGTGCTGCCCGGCGAGCGGGAAGTTGCCGTGAAGTACAACCAGCTGTTCAACGTCAGCGCTGACATGCACGAGGTGGTGAAGTCGAAGATCGTCGTGCTGACGTTCGTGGCGGAGCCGGGCAAGCGCTACCGGGCCCAGCACGCGAAGTTCCGCAACGTCGACGAGGCGCGCGCGGGCACGAAGAACTTCGTGGTGACGGTGATTGACGAGCAGGGCGTGAATCGTGTCACCGCTGCCAGCCAGGTGCAGAAAAACTGGAAGGGCGATTCGACGACGACCAGCCGCAAGGACCTGGTGAACCCGGAGGCGGTACCGCCGGCCGTGGTGCCGCCGGCAGTGGCGCCCACCGCAGCGGTCACGGTATCGACGCTGACCACGGTGCCGGCCAACCCGACGCCGGCGACACCGGCCGCCGGTGGTGGCCTGAACGCCGTGGAATTGCTCAAGTTCACCTGGCAGAACGCGTCGGCGGCTGACCGCGCGGCGTTCCTCGAGTGGGTGAAGGCGAACCCGTAAACGATCACCGGTTGCCGGAAACAAGAACGGGGCCCTGGTGGCCCCGTTTTCGTTGCTGCGCCCGTTCCGGCGATTACTCGTCGGCATCCTCGTCGGGTGCACGCGCGGTTTCGCGCTCGCCCATCTTGCTCTCGTCGGCAGCCACTTGCTGCACGCTGCCGCCGCGCTTCAGGAAGGCCTCCATTTCCGCCTGCAGCTTGCGACGCAGGGCTTCCTTGGCGGACACGGTGAGGGTTTCCGGGTCCGGCTCCTCCTCGTGCTTCTTGGCGGCAGCCTTCTTCTCGATGACTTCCGCTTCTTCCTCGTCGAGGCCGTCCTCGAGCGCCTTTTCCTCTTCAGCGCCTTCTTCGGCTTCTTCGTCTTCTTCCCACATGGCGAGACTCGCTGTGTTGAGTGCTGGTGGCCGCGGTCCCCGGCGGGGGCCTCGACGGCGGCAAATCTTAGTGGCCCCTATTTAAAAATCCAGTGGGGGTGGCAATGCAATATGCAATTGAACGAATGGTGGCTGGCCGGGTGTGTTCGCTTGACAGCACGGGGTCGGCGGTGCTTGCTGCCACCCGGCGAAATGACTCAAGCAGTGCGGCGCAACTCCTTGGCACAGAAGGAGTCAGGTGCTTTCCCCGTGCAGGGTGGCCACCAGCGTGCGGCCGCCCGCGTGGTCACGATGCTCCAGCAACCACAGGCCCTGCCAGGTGCCCAGCGCGAGCGAGCCATCGCGCACCGGCACGGTGAGTTCCACGCCCACCAGCGCGCTCTTGATGTGCGCCGGCATGTCGTCGGGACCCTCGGTGGTATGCGCGTAGTGCGGCGCGCGCTCCGGCGCCAGCACGTTGAGGTGGCGCTCCATGTCGCCGCGCACGTCGGGATCGGCGTTCTCGTTGATGGCCAGCGACGCGCTGGTGTGTTGCAGGAACAGGTGCAGCAGCCCGACCCGGCAACGGCGGATCTCCGGCAGCGCCGCGAGGATTTCCTGCGTCACCAGGTGGCAGCCGCGCGCGCGGGCGCGCAAGCGGATGTCGCGCTGCAGCCAGCTCATGGCGACAGTTCCGGGTGGTCGGCCACGAAGGTGCGGATGTTGCGCGCCACGCCGTCGAGCAGGCGCTGGCGGCATTCGCGGCTCACCCAGGCGTTGTGCGGCGTGATGATCAGGTTGGGCAGGCGCGCGGCGACCAGCGGGTGGTCGGCCGGCGGCGGTTCCTGTTCGAGTACGTCCAGCGCGGCGCCGCCGAGGCGGCCGCTGCGCAGCGCCTCCAGCAGTGCGCGCTCGTCGACGATGCCGCCGCGCGCGGTGTTGACCAGGAAGGCGCCGGGCTTCATGGCGGCGAGCGCGGCCGCATCGAACAGGCCTCGGGTGTCCGGCGTGAGCGGGCAATGGATGCTGATGAAGTCGCAGGCGCCGAGGAATTCCGGCCACGGCAGGCGCGCCCAAGGCGACTGCCCGCGCGGCGCCGGCCGGCCGGGCAATTGTGCCACCACCACGTCCATGCCGAAGGCTTCGCCCAGCCGGCCAACCTGCGTGCCGAGATCGCCGCTGCCGACGATGCCCAGCGTGCGCCCGGCCAGTTCGATCACCGGGTAGTCCATCAGGCAGAACATCGGGCTGCGCGCCCAGGTGCCGGCCAGCACGTCCGAATGGTAGCGGTGCCACTGCGTGGCGAGGCCCAGCATCAGCGCCAGCGTGTGCTGGGCGACCGAGGCGGTGGCGTAGTGGGTGACGTTGCGCACCGCGATGCCGGCGGCACGGGCCGCTTCCGTGTCGATGTTGTTGGTGCCGGTGGCGCACACGCACACCAGCTTCAGTTGCGGGTTGTCGCGCAGGTGCCCGGCGGTGACGAGCACCTTGTTGGTGACGATGACGTCGGCGCCGGCGATGCGCTCCGCGGTCTGTGCCGCACTGGTGCGCTCGTGGAAGGTCCAGTCCGCCAGCGTCGCCCGCAGGCCGGAAAAATCCAGTTCCTCCGGGCGCATGGTTGCCGTATCGAGGAAAACACCGCGCATCCCGCACCTCGCTGTATTAACCTGCCCATTGTAGCGAGGTGCCTATGTTGGGGAAGGATTTCATCGTCGAGGCGCTGCGCGCCAACCCGGATACCCGCGCCCTGTGGGACGCGGGCTTTCGCGTGCGCGTGGGCGTGAGCGCGTGCCTGGCCGGCGAGCCGGTGCGCTATGACGGCGACCACCGGCTGGCCACGCTGGTGGCGCGCATGCTGCCGCTGGTGGCCGAGGTAGTGCCGCTGTGCCCGGAAGTGGCCATAGGGATGGGCGTGCCGCGCCCGACCATCCAGCGCGTGCGCCTGGCCGATGGCCGCGAGGTGGTGCGCGGCGTGGAGGATCCCGCCCTCGACGTCACGCAGCAGCTCGCGGACTACGGCAAACAGGTGGCGGCCGCGCAGGTTTTCCACGGCTACGTGTTCAAGGCGCGCTCACCCAGTTGCGCGCCGGGCAATGCGCCGTTGGTCGACGAACAGGGTGTGCAGGTTGGCCTGGCTGCCGGTCTTTACGCAGAACAACTGCGCGGCGCCTTCCCGGGCGCCCCGATGTGCGACGAGGAAGCGCTGGCCACCGTTGGCCAGCTGAGCGGCTTCGTGCAGGCCTGCTACCGCCACGCGGCGCGCATCAACCGAACGTGAGCCAGCCCGGCCGGAAGATCATCGCCAGCCCCAGTGCCAGCAGCACCAGCCCTCCAACCAGCGTCGCCGCGTGCGTGTAGCGGCCGGTGAGCCCTGTTACCTGCAGGGTCAGCAGGGTGGCGCCCAGCACGAACAGGTCGTCGAGCATGAACACCAGGATGTACAGCGCCAGGTAGGCGTAGTGGGCCGCCGTGCTCATGGGCGTCATCGCCAGTACCTGCGTGTACACGGCCGGGATGCCCGCCGAGCACACCAGCTCGATGAGATTGACGGCGAAGGCCAGCAGCACGATGCCCACCAGCGCGATCGGCAGTTGTTGCCGCTGGGCCATCGCGCGCAGGCCGTCGAGCACCCGCCGGCGCGCGGGCGCCGCGCTTACCTGGCATTGCGCATCGCGGCGCGTCTTCCATTCGTACAGGTACCAGCCGCCGCCGGCCAGTGCGAGCAGGCCGATCGCGTAGCGCAGCCAGCCGAGTGCGCCCACGAACAGCACCAGGTTCAGCCATGCGGTCATGAACAGGAAATAGACCAGCGCCGAGGCGACCACGAAGGTCACGCCCAGCACCCACATGCGCCGGTGGTCGCGCAGCCCCACCAGCAGGCCAAGCAGGAACACCAATGCCCACATCGCGCACGGGTTGAAGCCGTCGATGGCGGCCAGCGTGATGGTGAGCAGCGGCAATGACAACTGCGCGGTGTCAACCATGCCGACCAGTGGCACGTGCAATTGCGCGGGCACTGCGGCGGTCGTATGCGGTACAGCAGGCGCAGGCTGTGCGCTGGCCTGCACGGCAGGTTCGCTGCGGGCCGCATGCGCGGCGGCGACGATGGCCGCGCCGCTGGTGGCATCATCGAGGTAGCCGACGAAATAGCGGTCGCCCACCACGGTGAACGGCACGGCGTTGGGCGTTTCACCGAAGCGCTGCGCGGTCGCAACGAACAGCTCGCGTGCCGTGCGGCTGGAACCTATCTCGTGGTACTCGAGCTGCAGCCAGGGCAGTGCCGCCGTCTGGCCTTGCAGGAAAGCGATCTCCTTTTCGCAGTGCGGGCAGCCCTCGCGCCAGAACACCTGCACGGTTACGGTATCGCGGGATGCGCTTGCCAGCGCCGGCAGCAGTGCCAGCAAGGCATACAGCAGCACGACCAGCAAGCGCGGCATCAGTCGCCGTCCTTCTTCAGCAGGGACGCCAGTCCCGACAGCGCCTTGTGCTTCGGCGGCTCGCGGGTGTCGCCGGTGGCCGGTGCGTCGCTGCCGTAGCGGATCTGGTGGATGAACTTGCTGTGCTCCTGGTCGTGGCAATAGATGCACAGCAGTTCCCAGTTGGAGCCGTCCGGCGGGTTGTTGTCGTGGTTGTGGTCCTTGTGGTGCACGGTGAGTTCCGCCACGCGCTTGCCGGAGAACTCGCGGCCGCAGCGGGCGCAGATCCACGGATACATCTTCAGCGCGCGTTCGCGGTAGCCCTGTTCGCGCTGGCGATAGCGGGCGAGGCCGTCGTTGCTCATGGATGGTGGTCCGTGTCGCGGTGGTCTTCAGGGATGCCGTATTGCCGGCGCAGGCGCGCCAGGCCCTGGCGGTAGGCGTCGCCATCGCCGTGTTCGAAGAACAGCGGGTAACGGTCGTGCGCGTCACGCACGCGGCGGGAGTGCTTGATCGGGCACCAGTACTGCTCCGTACGCGAAGCGATCTCGCGCGCATAGGCGATGGTGCCGTTGCCATAGGAGCAGTAGAAACAGTTGAACTTCTCGATGGCGTTCAGGTACGGCAGGTCGCCGCGATCCAGCACCAGGTAATCGCCGCGCCGCACGCGCGGGATTCCGTACACCGGGAAACAGATCCACTGGTAGAGGCTGACGAACAGGTCCAGCAGCAGGAAAACGATCCAGCCCGAGTAGATCACCGGCGCGGTGAGCACCACCAGTGGCCGCGAGGTGCGCAGGAAGCGCAGCAGGCCGATGCGCGCGCGCCGCTGCCGGCGCACGAACTCGCCGGCCAGTCGTTGCTTCTCGCGTTCCCACTCGTCGCGCGCCTCGCGGTAGGTATCCTCCACCTGTTCCTGCAGCTCGTGGATGCGGGCGAGCAGGGCGTCGAGTCTTTCCGTCATGGCCGGGTCTCCGGGTTGGGTGGGGGACTCAGGCCTGGAGGTCCCGGGTGAGTTCGCGTATCGCGGCTTCGTCGAGCGTCTCGTGCACCAGCAGTTCGCCGGCGCAGCGGTCGAGTATCGCGCGATGGCGCTGCAGGATGGCGGTGGCGCGCGTGAAACTCTCCATCACCAGTGCACGTACCGCCTCGTCGATGCGCCGGCGGGTGTCCTCGGACAGCGACGGGTTACCGGTGCCGAGTTCCGGCAGGTCGAGGAAGCGCGGCTGGCGGGTTTCCCACGCCACGTAGCCCAGCGATTCATCCATGCCGTAGCGGGCGACCATGTCGCGGGCGATGTCGGTGGCCTTGGCGAGGTCGTCGCTGGCGCCGGTGGACAGCGTGCCGAACACCAGCTTTTCCGCGGCGCGGCCGCCCAGCAGCACGCTCATGCGGTTGAGCAGTTCCTCGCGCGTCATCAGGTAGCGGTCCTCGGTGGGCCGCTGGATGGTGTAGCCCAGCGCACCGATGCCGCGCGGAATGATCGATACCTTGTGCACGCGGTCGCTGCCGGGCAGTGCCAGTGCGACGAGCGCATGGCCGGTCTCGTGGAAGGCAATTGTCTTGCGCTCCTGCTCGTTGATCACCCGGTTGCGGCGCTCGAGGCCCGCGACGATGCGCTCGATCGCGCGGGTGAAATCGGCAAGGGTGACGGCGTCGGCCTTGCGCCGCGTCGCGGTGAGCGCCGCTTCATTGACCAGGTTGGCGAGGTCGGCGCCGGAAAATCCGGCGGTGAGCGCCGCCACCTGCGCGAGGTCGGCATCGGCAGCCAGGCGGATCTTCTTCGCATGCACGCGCAGGATGTCGGCGCGGCCCTTGCGGTCGGGGCGGTCCACCAGTACCTGGCGGTCGAAGCGGCCGGCGCGCAGCAGCGCCGGGTCGAGCACTTCGGGACGGTTGGTGGCGGCGAGGATCACCACCCCGGCGGAAGCGTCGAAGCCGTCCATCTCGGCGAGCAACTGGTTGAGCGTCTGTTCGCGCTCGTCGTGGCCGCCGATGGGGCTGGCGGCGCCGCGCGCGCGGCCCAGCGCGTCGAGTTCATCGATGAAGATGATCGCCGGTGCTACCAGTCGCGCCTGTTCGAACAGGTCGCGCACGCGCGCCGCGCCCACGCCCACGAACAGCTCCACGAACTCGGCGCCGGACATCGAGAAAAACGTGACACCCGCTTCACCGGCCACCGCGCGCGCCAGCAGCGTCTTGCCGGTGCCCGGCGGGCCGGCGAGCAGCACGCCCTTGGGTATGCGTGCGCCGAGCGTACCGTAGGCCTGCGGGTTCTTCAGGAACTCGACGATCTCGCGCAGTTCCTCCTTCGCTTCGTCCACGCCGGCAACGTCATTGAAGGTCACCCCGGTGTCGCGCTGCATGTACACCTTCGCGCGGTTCTTGCCCACGGTCATGAAGCCGCCCATGCCCATGCCCTGCTTCTCCGCAAACTTGCGGAACACGAACAGCCACAGCGCGAAGAACAGCAATACCGGCACCACCCACGACAGCAGGTCGCGCAGGAAGGTGCTCTCGCGGACCTGCGAATAGGGCACGTTGTATTTCGCCAGGTGCTCGGCGAAGGCCGGATCCACTCGGGTGGCGACGATGGTGGTCTTGCCCTGGGCGTCGGGCACGCGCAGCTTGCCGGTGAGGGTGTTGTCGCTCACCACCACTTCGGCCACGCGGTCGTCGGCGAGTGCCTGTTCGAACTCGCTGTAGGGCACCGGCTGCACGGTGCGGTACGTCTGCCAGGCGTTCTGTACCAGCAGTACCAGGATGGCGGCGGTGATCCAGTAGCCGAGGTGCCAGCGGGTGGGGTGGTCCATGAGCGGAGTTCTCCTGCCGGGGTTGATCGCTGGTCGATGCGAATCCTTCACCGGTGGCCCTATCGTGCCACGCTCGCCAAAGTTGCTGCGAAAAATGCACCGACCGCCGGGGTGGCGGGTGGCTGGCTGCGGTCAGGCACACTGCCCGGCCGCGTGCCCCGAGGACCACGCCCACTGGAAGTTGAAGCCACCCAGGTGGCCGGTCACGTCCACCACTTCGCCGATGAAGTACAGCCCGGGCTGCGTCTTGCTCTCCATGGTGCGGGACGACAGCGCCTGCGTGTCGACGCCGCCCAGCGTCACCTCGGCGGTGCGATAGCCCTCGGTGCCGGAGGGCTTGACGGTCCAGTGCGCCAGGCCATCGGCGATGCCCTGCAGGGCCGCGTCGGGAAATTCCGCCAGGGCGGTTTCCGCCCGGGCCGGCCACAGCAGCGCTTGCAGTTCCTGCACCAGGCTCTTGGGCAACAGTGGCGCCAGTTGCGTGCGCAGCAGCGCGCGCGGGTGGTCTTTCTTTTGCTGCCGGAGCCAGGGCAGCAGGTCGAGGCCGGGCAGCAAGTTGATGACAACGGGCTGGCCCGGGAACCAGTAGTTGGAAAGCTGCAGGGCCGCCGGGCCGCTCAGGCCGCGATGCGTGAACAGCACGGTTTCGCTGAAGGCCTGCTGCGCGGTGCTCAGCACCACGTCCACGGCCACGCCGGACAACCTGTCACAGACAGCCTTGAACGCATCGGTGAACATGAAAGGCACCAGCCCGGCGCGCGTCGGCAATACCGGCAGGTTGAACTGCCGGGCGATGTCATAGCCGAGCCCGCTGGCGCCCATGGTCGGGATCGACAGGCCGCCGGTGGCCACCACCAGCGACTGCGCGGAAAACTCCCCCTTGCCGGTGCGGATGACGAAACGCTGCCCGTCGTGGCCGGTGGCCGTGATCGACTGGATTTCACAGTGCGTCTGGATGCGAACCCGGGCCTGTTCGCATTCCGCCACCAGCATGGCCAGGATGTCACTGGCGGAGTCGTTGCAGAACAACTCGCCGTGCTTGCGCTCGTGGTAGGGAATGCGGTGCTTTTCGACCAGCGCGATGAAATCCCACTGGTTGTATCGCTGCAGCGCGGAAATGCAGAAGTGCGGATTGGCGGAGAGGTAGCACTCCGGGCCGATGTGCAGGTTGGTGAAGTTGCAGCGTCCGCCGCCCGACATCAGGATCTTCTTGCCGATCTTGTTGCTGCCGTCCAGCACCAGCACGCGTCGTCCACGCTGGCCGGCGGTCAGCGCGCACATGAGTCCGGAGGCGCCGCCACCGATGATCACGACATCAAAAGGAGTCAAAGGTAGGGGTCCGCCATCGGCAACGGGGGCCCGCCTGCTGGCGGGGAGGGGCGGGGATTGTATCGGTGGCGCCGCCGCGGAAGCGCAAATCCCGCCTGCCGGTGCCCGGCGAATATCGTGTAATATCGCCGCCCGCACCGCGCATGCGCTCGTAGCTCAGCTGGATAGAGTACCGCCTCCGAAGCCAAACCCGGTACGGAACGTTACCTGCCCTCAGGTGACGTAAATCGCTTTTACGTCAGCAAGTTACGGCGCACCGGACAGCCCTCGCGACATCACTTAAGCGCACGCAAGGTGCCTTTTCGTGGGCACAAAGCCGGACTCCGCGGCCTTCGGTTTTCTCTCAAAAGACGAGTACTAGCCTGCGGAATGCGCCGCTGGTTTGGCGACGTCATTCGGCCAGCTCGCGTCGGCTTTCGGTGCAACTCTCACCCCCTCGTCGCCAACGTTTCCAGCGGACATCGGCCTGGAAATAGTGGAGACGCATCTGTCCGACCGGGCCTTTTGCCAGGCAGAACCGTCAGGGCGCACACCCCTTTCCGCCTGAAACCATGCAGGCGAGCACCACGATCCCCCTGGGTTCGGCCTACAGAGGCTACGGCGACGACGCGCGCACAGACATTGGGACAGGGCGGATCCTGGGCGTATCACGCCCCGGTATCGCGGGCATCCCCGATCAGGAATTCCCAATAACCACCAAGGAGATCCCCATGAACAATACCTCGCGACTCGGCAAAGCACTGCTCGTGTTGAGCCTGCTTTCCACTCTCGCCGGCTGCGGGCCGAAGCCGCCGTCTGACGAAAAGGTCCATCTGGATCTGCAGGACAAGTTCAGGCCTGCGCTCGAATTCCAGGGGATGCACCGCTTCTTCGGCATTCTCTTCAGGAACGAGATGACCGTGAATAAGTGCAAATTTATGGCCGAGGACCGGTACGGATGCGAGATGACGATCACCACGTCGCGCACCGAGGTGCTCCCGGAGGCTCTTCAGGATCAGCAAGACCGGGAGTGGATCTTTCTAAAGGCCATGATGTCTGCGACCAGCCGCAGACCCTCCATCGAGAGGACGCTTTTTGAGGCTATCGACCTTCCGCCGGGCACGGAGGTCGGTTCGGAAACCGGCGTTGTGATCTTCAAATTGGCCAACGACACGTGGACGATCGCCGACTTCCAGAAAGGCCTGGTTGATTTCTGACCTGCTTGGGCCGGCCCTAGCCTCTGCATCCTTTCGTACGAAGCCCCCTGCCCGAGTGGGCAGGGGGCGCGCGATTTCCAGCCCTTTGGCACCGCCGAGCCCTCAAGCTGAGTTCCCTGGGAGCCGCAAACCTTGCCTTAAAAGGCCAAACCATCACTTCAGCTCGTACGAAAGGATGCGCGGTCGGGCACTCCGCCGCCAGACCAAGCGGAGCGGCATCCTTTCCTACGAACGTCGTCCCTTTGAACAGCGCAGATTGGCGTAATCCACGGGCCTCGCGGCCATCCCAAGGCCTTGGGGGCCCCACATTCGACCCAGACACCCTCAGGCGAAGCGAGGGAGAGGTCCATCGGTTCGTACGAAAGGATGCGATCAACAAGCCTCAAGGCAGCTGCTCACGGGTGAATCGGACTTCCATTGGCACTTAACAACCCGGCATTTGTCAGGTACTCCCTCAGCAACACCAAGGAAGGAGCACATTGTGTCTGACTTAGAAACTCGTTACCCAAGGCAGACTTGTACAGACGCAGCCAGGTCGGCGCAGGCACCTTCGGCAGGAATGCGGCGAACGACTCTCGGCTTCCCTCCCCGAATAACAGGCGCAGGGTGCGCAGGATTGGTTGGTAGTCCCGCGCAGACAACAGCTCCGCAACGGTATCATCCAGCCGCGGTTCGACCGCCACGCTATTCAGTCGGTCCTCGACTGAGGCATCGCCGAGCGCTACACGGGGATCAATCGCCACCGGATAAATCGCGTGGAACGACTTGGCACCGCTACGCATGGATTCATAAAGCACTTTGTCGGCGGTAGATCCGGTGACCAGCACATCGTCGCCGAAAATCACATGCACACCGCCCCATCGGTAGAAATTCTCAGCCGGAATGACATGATCTTGGACCAGATTGACATGCTCACGCTCTTCTGTGCTGAGGCTGGCGTAGCTCTCGCACGGCGGCGCAATCCTGGGTAGCTTGACGTTGATGATGGTCGGCAACGCCATATGCGCCAGTTTGACGTTGACCTCCTCGACCACGAACTCATAGAGCACGTTCGCCGTGGATGGCACGTTGCGCCACCCAGTGGTCATCATCACCACGTTGTCCCCACAGGCCTTGGCGTTTTGGAACAGGTATGACCATTGCGAGTCTGACCTATCCAGCTCGCCACAGAGGTAGTCGATCAGTTGTCTTGCGAGATACCGGATGTCATGCACACCGCCGTATTTTGCACGGCTGTAGATCCCAGCCAGTGCTGTGGCATCGCTGCCCGTGGTCATGTCGCGGAACAATCCCGACTCGGCAGATGTAATGCAGTGCAGGGCAGTACCGCCAAAAATCGAAACATACTCGGTCATGCTGATCTGGCCACGTGCAAACAGCTCGGCAGCGAACGCGCGGAATCCAGCTTTCACATCATTCGCACGGGGCTGAGCGGAAGCCTGACGAAACATCGCCAACTGGACATCAACCGGGCTCTTAAGTAGCTCGAACCATAGCGGAGATCTTTCAGGGCAAACCATGTTCAAGGCCGTTCAAGTCCTGCTGTCAAAGTTGTTGGTGTGCCCGGTAACGTCAGGCTGTCGAGGTCGACATCGATTCGTCGGCGCCGCTCGTAGTAACTAATGCTCTTCAGCCCCAAAGGCCTCAGTGTCTCAAGCAGTTCAGCAATGCCCGCGCCAGCGTCGCTCGGGTCATGGGTATCAGACCCAACCGTGAAAGGCACCCCGTGTGCGATAAGCTGTGCCACCAACGCCCGAGACGGATAAGACCAAAAGCCCTGGACCTCCCTGCCCGTTGTAGGGTCCAGGCTCGACTTTCGAAGACCTGACGCATTGAGCTCGAATGCGATACCGCTTCTGGCGAGCGGTGCCAACAAAGGTTCAAAACGGCGCAGGAAGATGTCTTCCGGCACGCCACGCAGCAAGGTGTCAGCGTGCCCTACAGCATCGAACAATCCACTATCTAGCAGACCTTCGAGATTGGCGAAGTAGCGATCTAGAAACGCCTGCCCGGCAAGGCGTGGCAGCTCCCAGACCTTCACCATCGCTTCATCCGGAACTTCTACGTAATGAATCGAGCCTATTACAAAGTCCATCGGGTAACGAGCAAGCAGCTCGCGATTGAAGGCGTCGGTACCTGGCATGTAGTCGAGTTCCAGGCCACTCAGGATAGTGATCTGCCCCTGATAAATCTCCCGCGCCCGCTTGATGTCAGCGAAATAGCGATCAAGTTCTGACGCGAGCAGACGGTTGTCCATATCCACAGGGAACGGCGCGTGGTCAGTGATGGTTAGGACGGTTACGCCTGCGGCGACCGAGGCGCGAACTAACTCGTCGACAGTTCCGATCGCATGCTTCGAATAATAGCTGTGGCTATGTGAGTCGATCATGCAGCGCCCCACTGTTCAAGCAATCCAGCATGACCTGCCAGCTCCTTCACCAGCCAGTAGGGATTGTTCGCCTTGGCGATGATCGAACGAAGCAGATCGGTGTTATCAAGGCGCCCCAGCAACTCGGTAAAGGGTTGCGTATAAAGTGCTCGGGTTAACGGTGTTTCCCGCACGTGGTCGACCAGCCGTTGCCAGTCGACCCGGTCAAAGTGAATGTTGCCCAGGCGCTGATTCTCGATGCCATACAGGTATATGTCGCCGCTAGGCTTTACCGTGACATCCAAACCGTTGGCCTGTGGCGGTTTATTCAGGCTGCCGAAGGTAAAGGGCTTGTTGACCTTTGACTCGATCGCCTCGATGTAGCCCCGCATATCTAGATAGCCGGGGGCGGTTTCTGGAGCAGGGTGAACGAGGTTCTTGTAGTCGATGCTGAACCACTCGCCGCCCGCGACCAGTACATCTTCAAGCACACTGCGTGACTCAATGGTTGCTTCAACGCCCCAGTGGACCAGTTCAGACTTCAGGTACGCGCGAGTGAAATCGCGATCGGTGTCGATCGAGCGGAACGAGAAACTGAGCCCTGGCGGTCGCCGGCGCCGCAGGTAGTCCAGACTAAAACCATGAGCCCGCCATTTAACCTTCTCAATATGGTGGCTGTCGGCGCTTAGGCGGATGTTGCAGGTGTCGCCACTGACCGAAACAATGCGGCTCGTCGCATCGTAGAAATCCGCCATCTTGTCATGTGGATAGAACCCACTAGTGATGAATTCGAAGCACTTGCCACCTTTGGACAATCCGAGTATCTCGTGGAACACTTTGGCGTTGTTTAGTGGCTCGCCCTCACCACTGATGGAGATCCGCTTGACGTCCGGGGAATTGATCAACCTGGTGAGGTTTTCCCGCGCCAACGTTGATAGCTCCATGCTAGTCCCTATTTTGTGCTTGTCGGCGTACATACAGAAGGCACAGCCGATGCCGCATATTTGTGTAATGTCGATATATAGGAGGTGCCCCTGAAGATGCATATATAGCCTCAATCAAACCTTGCGCCAACGCATATGTCTTTGTTGTAAAGAATTACAAACATTTCATGAGAGATTTTGGACTATCCAAGCCTTAATGTTTTATGGGTCCCGCGCAACTCGTACAGGGGTTCGCTCCGGCTTTTGGCCGCCATCAACAAGCGCAACTCATAGGTCAAACTCCAGCCGCCGCGCGCCGTAGTCGGTGTCACCCGGCTGTGCTGCGCCATCCGGCCACAAGAAGGCATGGCGCCGGTGATGATCGAGCCGGATGCCGGTGCGGGCGCCGCAGCGGTGGCAGTAGGCGTGAAAGCACCCGCCGTCTGACGGCTCGAACGCCATGGCGGCGCCGCACCAGTCGTTCCGACAGGTGGACAAGACCCGGAGGTCGTCGAGGCGCTGCAGCACGTCCGCTCGTGTTTGCGGGTTGGCGTGCCGCGCCGCCACGGCATCGAGGGCTGCGCGCTGCCCGTTGGCGGGCGGTTTCACGATGAATAATTGGCTGGCGTCGCCACGGCCCAAGTCGTGGTCACGCAGGAAGTCGACAATGGCATTCGGCACGTTTTTCAGTGGCGTGCCATAGCGCGCGAACATCGGACGGAGCTGCCAGTCGGTCAGCATGGCGCGGATCTTCTCCTCGACGTAGAAGTCGGCCGGATGAACGGACAGCCCGCCGTGCGCAGTATCGTCCCGCGGATCGGTCCCCTGCGGAAAGCAGCAGACCGCGTAGCGCTGCGTCGCGCCGGCCACGGCCGGTTGCTCAGCCCCGGAAAAGGCGAACTCGAACGGGACAAGCACGATCTCCGACCGGCCATCGTTCAGGTGCCAGTCGAGGCCCTGCCGTGTCACGCGGATGCGTGTATGGCCCAGCACAGCCTCGCTGCCGCCGTCGGCGCCTGATGCGAAGTCGTGCCCGAATGACCGCAAGGCGCGCGCCACGACCAAGCCGACGTAGGACGAGTAGTTGGCCAGACATCGCTGCTCGACCAGCATCTGTTCGCGGGGCGTCAGGCGTGCGCTCGCCCTCTCGCCGGCCGCCCGGTTCCAGAGGTCCCGCAGGTGCCGGTAATGCGGGTCGTGGATGAGGATGTTGGTGTCACGCAGCTTTTCGGGTACCTGCGCGCTCTGCGGAATGGCGGCGTAGAGGTCGCCATGCTTGAAGGCCAGCAGCTTGCGCAGCAGGCGGGTCAGGCGTTCGCGGGCGTCGAGGCTGCGTTCGAGTTCGTGCGCCGTGTTGCTGTCTGCTGCGAGGAAGGCCTCTCCCCACAGGGAGCAGAGTTCCTCGCGGAGGGGACGGAAGAGGTGCTCCGCGTCCTGCAGGCGCATGGCATCCTCGAGATTGCGGTGCAGGTGGTTGATTTTGGCGATGCGGGCCAGCAGGTGCTCGACCAGGCGATCGACAAGTCGCGCGAACACCTTGTTTTCGTAAAGGCCGAGGTCGTCCTCGCTGTGCAGGGCCAGCACGCGCCGGGGCACGATGCCGCTGAACGTCCGGTATTGCCAGTCGCCGGAGTTCGAGGCCAGTCGGCGATGCGCATCCGGCGCCAGCCGACGGGCACGCGAGAGCACAGTGAGTTCCGTTTCGTAGTTCAGCGACATGCGGGGCCGACGTGCGATCTCGTCCAGGTGCCCGGCCTGCATCACCGCCGCCAGTTCTTCCTCGAGCGGACCGAGATCAAGAACCCTCGCCAGCGTGAGCGGCATCAGCGGCGAGGGGAGCGCGTCGGCGCTGTCCTGCCGCTGATGGTGGATGGCGTGGATGGCCTCCCGCAGCAGTTCAACTTTCGCACGCCGTTCGCGTGGTTGCGCCGTGTCGGGGAAGTGCCCCGCGGGCTTGTCGTCCAGCACGCAGCGGGACGAACCATCGCCAACCAGCACCGCGTGCGGCTCGAGGTCCGAGTGACCATTGAAGCGGCAGGCCTGCCTGACGGCATAACGGCCCGGCGTCACCGGTGAGGGCAATTCAAGGGTTTCGCCGGTCAGTCGATCGATTACCTTCACGCGTCACTCCGCCCCGTAGCGCAGGCGGTCCTTGCGGATCCGGTCCATGCATCGCTCGGGCTCGCCGGCCAGCTTGTTCTGCTTCCAGGTCTTGAGCAGTGCATCCTCGATCTTCTTGAGGTCTTCCGCTGTGCGGTCGTAGCGCGCAGCGATCTTGCCGGCGCGGAACATGCGGGTGGCCAGCAGGTGGTCGAGACCTTCCTCGAAGGTGCCGCCGCACTCCTTCACCACCGGCAGGAAGTGGTGCGCCTGGCGCTCGAAGCGGTTGCCCCAACCCAGGCCATAGGTATTTTCGAGCACCTGGGTGAACTCGCTGTGCGAGACAAAGCGCAGGAAGCTCGCGCACGCCTTCTCGTGTTTGCTCCAGGCCTTCCGGAATGCCTCCTCAAGCGACGAATACGAATAGCGCGTTGGCTCGAACTTGTGAATATCGAAGGTGCCGACATGGCGCGGCAGATCCATCACGTGCGAGCGATCGTAGGTCTTGTCCGCAAACTCGTGCGTCGTTTCGTCATGGTTGGCGGTACCAATGAACCAGACGTTGTTGGGCACCCGGATGCGGCGGCCATCGATGAGCAGGCTCGGGGCGTTCGCCGGTGCCGATTCCATCAGCGTGATGATCCGGGAGCTCTCCTTCTGCTCGAGGGCCGACAGGAACTCCGCGAAATACTGCTCGGGACGCGACAGGTTCATCTCGTCAAGCAGGACGACGTGAAGCTGGTCCCGGTGAGCCTCGGTCTGGGCGCGGTAGAGGGTCTGCAGGCAGTCCTTCTCGTAATAGCGCTTTTCGAACGCATTGTAGTGTCCGAGCAAGTCGTATTTGTCACGCCAGCCGGCCTGTACCGGGATCACCTCGCAATGACCGCCAACGGCCTTGGTGAAGGCCTGGGCGAGACTGGTCTTGCCGGTGCCGCTGATGCCCTGCAGTACGTGCAGGCGGCTCATTGCCAGGCCGCCAATGAACAGGCGCAGCGTGGACGCATCGTAGTACAGCGGGTTGCCAGGCTCGGATTGCGCAATACGGTGCCGCAACTCCTCCGCGAACTGCTGCAGTTCCGGAACGGGTTCTACGGCAACGGGGCGTTGGAACTCGGGCGCGTCCATCCTGGAGCACTCCGGGAACGGGACCTTCTGTTGCTGCTGGTTGGTCAGCGTGTCGATCTGTGCCTGGAGTTCCTTGATCATGCCGTCGAGGAGCGTGGTCTTTCCCTTCATCAGGGCGTTTTCCTTCTCGAGCGAGGCGCGCTCGTATGCCAAGGTCCGGTGCGCTCCCAGGGTTGCGTTGGCTGCCGCGAGACGGGATTCGGCTTCCGCCAGGCGCGCGGAGAGGTCCTCACGCTCGTGTGCGACCCGCTCGTAGTCGCGTGTGCTGCTGAGCGAGCTCAGTTCTGCGACCCTGGAGGCAAGGGCGTTGCGCTCGCGACGCAGCTCGTCCAGCTCGTCCACCAGCGAGGCGGGCGGCCGACCGGCCAGCACGTCGCGCAGTTCCTCGTACTGCTGGAGCTCCTGCTGTAGGCGAGCCTCTCCCTCGGCGATCCTCTTGGCCCGGCTTTCGGCAATGGCCAGCTTGATCTTTAGGTGTTCCTCATTCTGCAAGAACTGTGAGCGGAGGTGCTCCTTCTCCTGATCAAGAAGGGCCATGTCGGCAGAGCGCTTCGCCTCGACGTCCATCGCAAGATGCTTCACCCTCGTCGCCTCGCGCTGGAGATCGGCCTGTCGAGCGTCCAGCGCCTTGCGCTCAACCTCAAGTAGAGCCAGTGCCTGTTCCTGCAGGGCGGCCCTCTCCGCAGAGATGGACTGCCGCGCTCGCTCATTCTCGAGCAGCAGGTCCTTCTTGCGGTCGAGCAGTGTGTCGATCTCCACGCGAAGTTCGCGCAGGGCGGCCTCGCGCTCGTCAATACAGCCGTTCCTGACCTTGGCTTCCTCCCGCGCAACCCGCTGCTCGATCTCAATCAGTTCGAGCCGTCGTGCGTTCGCCTGGTCGGCAGTCTTGCTCGCCTCCGCGCGCAGGCGCTCGGCCTCCGCCTGCGCCTCGGAAAGCATCCGTTCACGGTCCTTCAGTTCGGCATGCCGGCGATCAAGCTCCGCCTGAATGGCGTCCCGCGTTTCGACGAGTTCGCGTGCGGCGCGGCCCAGCGAGGCGAGCTCTTCCGCAATCGAGGCAAACCGCTGGCGTGAATCGCCATCCAGCACGTCAACCAGCGACGTGAGTTGCTTCTCGTCCCAGGCTGGTGCGTGCCCGCCGGTCAGCGAAGCAATGTTCGCTGCCGCAGCAACGACTTTGTGGGTGTCCACCTTGGCCGGAGCGGGTGCCTGGCGGGCGGTCTGCTGCGGGATGCTGCTGTTGTACTTGTTCTTGTCCTTTTTTCCCATGGTTCAGTACCAGTTGGTGAATTGGGCGGCCCACGCGGTGATGAAATCGGCGTGAGCAAGTGCTTTGTCGGCCGTGTTCTTTCCGCGGCCGGGGTCTGAGGCGTGGCTTGACAGGTTGCGGTCATTGGCAAGGGCTATCAGCCGGCCGATACCTGTGTCTGCCGCTGTCATGCTGTTGAACGGGTGGCCGGAATGCTTCCAGGCGGAAAACACATTGAGCGCGACGCAGGCCTTCAGCGAGACGTCACCGTTCCTGTCAATTGCGGAGTTGACGGAATCGGCCGGCACCTTCGGCAGCGCATCGAGGGCGTCCTGATCGAGAAAGGCCAGGTTCATGGCGGCGTAGGCCTGGCGCAATTGTTTGTACTTCCACGCGACCGGCACCTTGTCGCCCGGGATCGTGAACTGCCGATAGACCTGCTTGAGGACGACTTCGCCAAGCTTCTGGTTCTCGCTCATCAGGGAATCGATGGCGTCGGATTTGACGTGCCTGCCAAGCGACCGAAGGTGCTCCGATACGCGCAGCACTGTGGCGAACTGCTCCGCGATTCGCTTGTCCTTGGTTACCCCGGGATACTTCGCCATCAGTTCGAGGTTTACCCTCTCGTCGATCTCCCTGAAATAGGCGTCGAAAGAGTCGTTCGCGGTCTCGGACTTGTCGTACAGCGTCTTCAGGTATCCCGCGAGCGGCGCGTCAGGCCTGCCGTCGGCAGACCCATCGAGCTTGCGTGCCACGTTGTGGCGAAGCCAGGGCGCCGCGTCGATGTAACCGAAAGGATCGGCGATCAGCCACGGGTAACTGCTCTCAGGGTTTCGATAGGCATCGACCCAGAGGTAGTACGGCTCCGGATTTTGTGAGGCAAGGCGGATATCGCCTGAGCGGACGCGCTGCGCCAGTTCGTCGCCACCGTCGCCTCGCCGCCGGTTCGCGTCGCCGAGGAACTCGCGAAAGGCCTCGAAGATATCGGATGCCGTCGGCGTGGATCGCCAGGGACGCGCACCTTCCACCAGGAAGGGTTTCACGGAGAAGCCACTCGTCCTGTTCAGCATGAATCGTGGGCGGTGTGAATCGCCCTGCTCCAGGGCTTCAATCTCCTCAAGAGGCATGCGGGAAAACCGGGGCCACAGTCGCAACGTGACGGCGTCCTGGAACACGACGCCGCGGGTCATGTCGTCGGCGCGGGTGTTGCCGGTCTCGAGCACGCGTTCTCCCTTTTCGGTCAGGCGGCCGTTCCGGTCGGTCCAGCCTTCGGGGATCAGGGTGGCGGAAATGATGAAGGCCACGAGTTCGGCGTCGAGGGCGAGCAAGTCGCCGATATCACGCGCCTGGCGTACGCCGGCACGCATCAGCCCGAGAATGGCTTCCTGGAAGAGGTCCAGTTGATTGCGCCGCGGTGTCGGGAAGTACACGGGCCAGGCATAGACCGGCCAAAGCACGGTCTTGCTGCCTTTGGGCCCGCGCTCGTAGCGGAGATAGCGGTCAGCGAACGCTGCCATGTTCGCTCCTGCAGAGTTCAATGAACGCCTGGATCTCCGGGAGATATTCGCGTGCCGACGGCTCGCACATGAAGTCGAGGTCGCCGACCGTGATCAGCAGGCTGCGTTGGCGGCTCATCGCCACATTGAGGCGATTGGAGAGCCGGAGGTGGCCATAACAGGTGTTGGCCGCGCGCTCCGCATCGGCGGCGCCGGTGCGTGGCCGGGGCTGATTGTTCGACCTGACCGCCGACAGGATGACGATGTCGAATTCCTTGCCCTGGAATGCGTCGACGGTGCCGATGCGCAGGCGTTCGCCACCGTCCGGCGTGTGCCGGTATTCGGACAGCAGGCGATAGCCGCCTTTGCCGTCCGGCTCGGCGATGTCGCGTTTCGCCAGTTCGCGGTAGATGGCGTCTACCTGCGCACGGTAGAAGGAGATGATGCCGAGGCTCAGTGCGCGGTCGCATTGATGCAGCAGGCGCGCGGCCTCCTCGGCCACGACCTTCGCCTCGGTGTCGCGGTACAGGCTGCGCACCTTGTTGCGGCGTTCGCGGCGGGAGTCGTCATGGCCGGGCACATTGATCCACGCACAGACCTTGTTCTCGTAACCGGGAATGTCCGAGGCAAAGGACTCCGGCTTGCGCCCGGACTCGATGCGGTCCAGGCCGTGTCGCTCATAGAACTGGCGGCTGACGAAGTCGCCCAGCACGGGGTGCATGCGGAACTGTGTGTCGAGCATGACGACGCGGCGTGCATCACCCTCGAGCTGGCGCTGGCTCAGCTGGCGCCACAGGCGCTCGAATAGGCTCTCCTTGTAGGCTCGCCGCTGGGCCTCCTCGAGGTTGAGGTCTTCGGATACCTCTTCCTCGATGTCCGCCTGCAGCAGGTGCGGCAGCTGGCGATGGTCGCCGACCAGTACGATCCTGCGCGTCGCCAGTGACATCGGCACGAACAGGTCCAGCGGGTTGGCGCGCGCTGCCTCGTCGATGATCACCGTGTCGAAGCTGATCGACGCTACGTCGGCGCGCGAAACGTCCTGCACGGTGGCCATGTCGCGGTGCAGTGCCTGCTGGCAGGTGGCGCCCACGACGTGGGCATAGGCGGCAGCCGAATCGTGTGCCCGCCTCGGCGAGTGCAACAGGGCATCGCGGAAGTTGGTCAGCACGCCCGTGATCCCGCGGCGGCTGCGTGCCAGGTGGCTCGACAGGGCGGCCTCGATTTCGGCGAGCACACGGTCACCCTCGTCGTCCAGTCGGGTGCGGACGGCGGGGGGACGGTAGTCGGGCAGTGACCACTCCAGCAGTTCGGCGCGCAGTCGCGCAGCGCGCTCCAGGAAATCCGTTGCAGGCGAGACGCCGTCCCAGTCAGTGAATTCGGCCAGCCGCGGGTGATAGCGGGCTGCCGACACATCACCGGCCAGGGCATCGGTCAGCCGCCGGGCGCGCGCGGGGCCGTCGTCCAGGAAGCCCTCGGTTGTCGTTCGCAGCGCACGGATCAGGGGCTGCAAATGACTGCGGTGCTCCGGGCGGGCGGCCGCCGTCCGGGTGCGCGCATACGCGAGGTAGGTCTCGAGCTCCACGACCACCGGGGTGGGCAGCCGGACGCCACGGTCGGCGAGGGCCTGCAGGTTGGTCTCCAGTTCCTCGAACATCTGCAGCCGGCTTGCTGCGGTGAGATGGCCAAACCGCAGTTGGGCAATGGCCTCCGTCACCTGGCGCAGCAGCGGCGCATCAGGCTCGCTCTTTTCACGCTCCTCGATGTGCTGCGAGACGACCTTCTGCTTGTGATCGCACCACTGGATTACCGCGTCCCCCCCTTCATTGCGGGCGTTTTCCTTGCCGCCGACGCGCAACGGCGGCAGCCCGAACGCCTGGGTACGTTCAAGGGCATTGTCCACCGCATCATGCTGGATGCTGCAGATAAGTACCCGGTGATCCCGCGTGGCACTGCTGTCCTCGGCCAGGCGCCGCTCGATGGCCGCGATGACCTGCGTCTTACCCGTACCGGGCGGGCCGATGATCAGGGCGATGTCCGGGGTGTGCAGCGCTACGTCGATCGCGTCCCGCTGGCGCTGGGTCGGTTCCTCGCGGAAGATGCGGCGCACCGCCGGGGTAATTACCGGCGTAAATCGCTGGTGGGATGCCACGTCGACCGGCAGCTCCTCGAGCAGCCAGCGCAACTGCGGCAGCCGCGCCCGGCTCTCGATCCCGAGGTAAGCCTCCTCACGGCGCTTCTGCATCTTCCGCTCGCCGGACAGCGAAACGAACAGGTACCCGCGTTCAGGTGGGGCGGTGTCGTAGTTCGACTTGATCTCGATGCCGTCGTCCAGGAAGCGGACAACACTGCCGGCAAAGCCGCCGCCTCGATAGCCGATCGACGCGTACGAGTTTGGATCCGCGGGGTCCCAGGTCGGTGCCTCGTCGTCCACGGCAAGTTGCGTGTCGTCGCTCGTGGCAACGCCGTTCCAGCGTTGGCGGAATTCCTGCAATTGCGCCGGGTCCGTCTTGAAGACATAGCCCGGGCCGTCATCGCGTTCGCGGGTTCCGTGAAAACGGATGCTGCCGATCTTGGCCGCGTCGTTCACGCAGACTTCCCACTCCTTCTCGGCATAGCGGCGCCACAGGTCTAGGTAGCCACGGTTGGAAGCGGTCGCCTGTTCGAGGGCAGCCTGTTGGGCAGCGCCCAGCAGGCGTATGGCAACCGAGTAATCGACGAAGGCGATGGAGCCGGTCAGCACTACGAAATCCGGTGCCGGGGAGGGAACTGGTGCCAGGCGCCTGACCAGCAACTTGCCGGCGGCGTCGATGGCGGTGTCCGCGCGATAGCGGCGGCCGATGAGCTGGTAGGTCCCTGTGGCGTCATTGCCATGCCGTGCTACGAACAGGCGGGGGATGCCACCGGAATCCGACAGGAACTCGTCGCGGCACCAGTCCACGGCCTGGCCCGCATCCGCGTTGGGTATCTCATTGCGGCGAGCCAGAAATTCCGCCACCTTGTCGTCGATGCAGATTTCCAGTTCGTCCACCTCCCGGGATTCGAGAGGCCTCACGAGCTGCAATTCGAACGCACCCTTCCCGCCCGACGGATCGTTGCGCAAGATCCAGAACACCGTTCGCTGCGTCAGCAGCAGGTCGACTTCGCCGCGCCGATCCACGGGCACGAGCGTCGTGAGCGCATCGCCCTGCTTCG
Source organism: Gammaproteobacteria bacterium (assembly GCA_018262975.1). Lineage (GTDB taxonomy): Bacteria > Pseudomonadota > Gammaproteobacteria > Pseudomonadales > JADFDG01 > JADFDG01. The sequence continues at coordinate 102,207 of JADFDG010000002.1, read as the reverse complement.
CGAGATACAGCCCGTCGGTGGTCTTCAGCAGCTCGAGTTCTTCGTCGGCGACCCAGCCGGTCGTCGGCTGAATCGTGTCCTCGCGGAACCGGAAGAGCGTCGGGTCTGTCAGGGCGAATTCACAGAGTTTCATGCGTTACCACCCGAATCCCCACATCGGGTGCAGGCCACCGGTGTCGCCCAGGTGGAGCTCGTAGGTGCGCGCGCTGCTTCCGGCGGTGCGGGGCAGCTCGCGGGGGCGAGTAAAACGCACCGGATCGCCGCCACCCACCTGGCCCAGCACGTAGGAGGCCCCATTGCGTGGCTCGATGTGGAGGGTGTTCTCCCGCAGTGTCAGTGTGCACAGGGGGTCGCTGTCTGCCCACGCGGCCCGACCGGGGGGCGACAGGCGAAGTTCGAGCGGGCGGTCGGCGAGCACGGCACCGAAGCCCGTCTTGGTGACGAGCACCCCTGCGTGGTCCTTGCCGAGCAGGTCGTGAAAGCAGGCCGGCGGCATGTAGTCGTAATGGGTCAGGATGACGATCCGGCTGCGATCCTCGGGAGCGCCACAGAAAGGGCATTCCTTGGCGCCGCGTATCACGTAGGAGGCACTGCACCCCGGGCACAGGACAGTAACGGCGTCGGCCGCCTCGAATCCTTCCGCCCATTCGGCAAGCGACGGGCGTTGCCCCGGGTCCTGCCGACCGGCTCCAAAGCAGCGCTCGAACAACGCGCGCAGACGCTTGGTGGTCACCAGTATCCGCGGGATTCCCTGGCTGCTGCGGTTCTCCTCGCTTTCTGGTGCGTCGATCCACGGAAATTCGCCGAGCAACGCTTGCTCTTCGAGCTCCGGCTCGCCCTCGTTGACCTTGTCGCCCTTGAGCGGGTGGGCCATCGACAGCAGTTCGAAGGCAATTACCCCGAAACTCCAGCTGTCCGTATTCGGGTCGATGAATGCTTCTCCACGCATGACCTCGGGCGCGCCGTAATCGGGCGTGTAGACCCGGGCACCTGAGACGCGGCTGAGCACGCTCAGGTTGTCACAGTCGATGAGCCAGACTTCGTCATGCTCGTTGTCCGCAGACACGAACACGTTGTGCGGCGAAAGGTCGCCGTAGATCAGGCCGCGGCCATGCAGTTCGGCCATTTGCCGCGCGAGCTTGGCGAGCAGCCGGAAGCGCCGGCGTACACTGCCGCTCTGGTGAAAGGCGGTCAGCCCTTGCCCGGTGCGCTGGCAGTCGCGCGTCTCCACCAGCAGCCTGCCGAGCGGCACCAGCCCGTCCATGAGCTCCATGACGTAGCCGGCGCGTGACGAGGGCCGGTCGATCACCGCACGCGGCCTGGCGATGTGCAACGCTTCCAGGGGCTGGCACATGATCCAGCGGAACCGCTGCTTCCATTCGCGCACGGTGTCCTCGTCGGTCTTGTTGACGAGCTTGACCAGCACGTTGGGGATGGTGGTGGTGTAAACGCCACCCTGGCCGCCGCGCCCGAGCATGGCGACGAGTTCATGGGCGGTGCCGTGCTGGTCGTAGACCGTGCGGCACTTCTTGTCGGTACGGGTGTCGTTCATGCAGAGCACCTGAAAGCCATGGCCATCGATTTGTCGTCATCACCGGCGTGAGCCGGCCAGCCGGCGAATTGGCGCAGGAGCCATCGCTGCTGGGCGCGGCGACTGCGTTGTGCGAGCCGTTGTCGGAGCAGCGCGATCGTGTTGGCGAGACTGTCGGGCTGCAGGTCGTCTGCTACGCCGTCCGACATGAGCACGATGCCGCTGTCGGGCTTCGCCAGCGAAATGGCTGCGAACGTCCAGTCCGACGTGCTCCGCGAAATTCCGAGCCCGCTGGTTTCGTTGGAGAAGTCCGGCTTTGGCTGGCTGATGACGTGCAGGTGCTCGCCGTCATGCCAAAGGGCAAGCCCGTCGCCGAGTTGGGCCGCGAATCCGTTGCCTTGCGCATCGACGGCCGCGACCAGCAGCGTGCAGGCCACTTCTGCTGGCGCGTACGGTGCGATACCGGCTTCCCACGCCTGCCGGATTCGCTCCGCGAGCGTGACCAGGTCCGGCTCCGGACTGTTGCGAACCACCGCCCGTGCCGCGCGGACGGCAGCACGCGAACCGATCTGGCTGCGTGGCCGCGAGCCGAGGCCGTCGCTGACGGCCAGCAAGCAGCCGCCGCGCCACCCATGGGCGAGTACGGCGTCCTGGTTGGGCTGCCGCGCGCGCACGTGGTACGGCCCGGTAGCGGTGGCGCCAGCCACGCGGATCACAGGTTGTCCAGGTCGAGGTCGTCGGCCGGCAGGTCGACCACCTTCAGCGGCACCGGATCGTTCGGGCTGTTCGACTGCGTCCGCTGCGCCACGCTCATGGTCACGGCGCGGAAGAACCGGTGAATGTCCCTTGCCTGGTGGGCATGGAATACCGGCGCCTCGCGGTCATTGGCAAAGCGCCTGAGCACGGCCATGTCCGCGCCGTTGCCGATGCCCATGGCGAAACGCGTCGCCTTGGAGGCGCGCTCGGAGGCCGCGAACGCAGCGAGCGGCTTTTCCCACTCGTCGTTGGGTTGCCCGTCGGATACCAGCACCACCACCGGGCGATACGCACGCGAGGGCACCTGGTCCTTGTCCTCGAGCATTGCGCGGGCGAGCTCGATGGCCTTGCCCATCGGCGTCATGCCATGGGCCGTGAGGTCCGGCCACGGCGCCACGGTGTGTGCCGGCTGCAGCGTGTGCGCCACGGTGGCCGTGTCGCCGAAGGTGATCAACGCCACCTGGATCTCGGCTCGCAGGCGGCTTTCCTCGCGGAAGGCGCGCAGCATGTCCTTGAGCGCGGCGTTCATGGTGTGGATGTTGCCGTCTTCCTCCATGCTGCCGCTGACGTCGGCCAGGATGATGACGGGGAGGGGGCGGGGGCTGGCGATGGCAAATTCGGTAGCCATGGTGGCTTGCGACTCCGGAATGAAAGGGTTGTCTGGTTTGCGTGCCGTCGCGATTCGGTTCGCGGCGGTGAATGATCGGCATCATAGGGAAACGTCCGCGGCTGCCCGTTTCCACAATCTTGCGGAAGCCCCCTAATACCTCGCTGCGAGCTGGTAGGCCTGCTCGATGAGCCACATGGCCGGCAGCTGGTCCCAGTAGTTGTCCGAGTGCCACGCGTTCGCACGAATGTCCGCCGCGAAGGCGTCCAGCTGCGTGGACATCGACTGCGCCCACTCGCGGTCGTAGGTGGCAAGCGCGGTGTCGCCGCGGTAGAGGCAGTGGCGGGTATAGCGGGAATGGCCCTGCACGAGGTGTTGCAGGTGTGCGTCGAGTTCGCCAAGCAGCGAGGCCGCGGCCGGCATGGAAGCGTGTGAGCCTTGCGGCAAGGCAGGCGTGTGTACGTCGGACATCCTGGTCCCGGACTTCTTGTTGATTGCACGCAGCGCCGGTACTTTCGCAGGCCCCCTCGGGATGGTTCAAGGTGGTATTGTCAGACTTCGTGAGTAACACACCGAGCGGTCGCATTCGGGGGATGAATGGCGGCCGGCATGGCAGGCGAGGGTGAAAAATGGACAGCAAGCCACAAGTCACGCAGGGAAAAGCGCCGCGTCGGCGCGCCGCGAATGCCGCGGCATCCCGCCCGGAAAACATCCTGCTTGCCGTGCTGGGCACGACACCTTCTGTCCTGACCGAAACCTGGTACGCCATCGCGAAACTGCGCCGTCCGGACCCGTTCGTTCCCGACCGGGTCGTGGTGATTACCAGCGGCAAGGGCCGGCGCCTCCTGAAGGAGCAATTGTTCGATACGCCGCGTGTCGAACGGATGTGCCGGTCCAACGGCTGGCCGATGGCGTTCGCGCTGGAGGACGTGCACGTGCCGCGCGACGAGCACGGCCGCGAATTCGAGGACGTGCGCAATTCCCGGGAATTCACCGCCTTTGCCAACACCGTGCTGCGCGTGGTGCGTGCCTTTACCGACCCCGAGCGGAAGGTGCCCTGCCGCATCCACGCCTCGATTGCCGGCGGCCGCAAGACCATGGGCTACTACCTCGGGCAGTCCATGAACATCTTCGGTCGCCCCGGCGACACCATCTCCCACATCATCGTGAAGCAGGGATACGAATCGGACGATTTCTTCTACCCCGGTCAGGATGAGCTCCTGCGCAACGGCAGCCCGGCGGATGCGTCGGACATCATCGAAATGACCGAATTCCCGGTGGTGAGCCTGGCGAAGGCCACCAACATCACGCGCCTGAAAAACGCCGACATGCAATTCGAGGACATCCTGCGAGCCATCGCCGAAGAACAGTCCGGCGTGGTCCTGCCGATGGAGTGCTCGGCGCGCCGTGGCGACGCCTGGGTGAAGTTCGGCGCCACGCGGCTGGCGCTGGAGCCGGCGCAGGTGGTGGCGATTTACTGGCTCGCGTGGCGCGCGCGAGCCGGCCAGGGCGACGCGGTGCTGGTGCGTGACGGCGACCGCTACACCGACCGCTATGCCGCGCACCTGCGTCGCTGCTTCCTCGAATACCAGGCGGCGAAAGCGTGGCTGGACCGGTTGCCGGGCGAGAGCGCGGACACGCTGGTGGATGCCTTGCGCCAGGAAATGGCGGCGCCGGGGTGGAAAAACGCACCGGCGGATATCGAGCATTTCTTCCGGCCGCGCTTGTCGCGTTGCCAGACAGCACTGGAAGGCGCGCTGTCTTCCGCGTATTCCATTCGCGCCGAGGAAGGCGTATACAGCGCCCCGGGCGGCTTCCTGACGGACCGGGAATTCGGCGAACTCGGTCCGTTCATGGCGAAGGCGGTGAAGCGCCTGTCGCGGGCCTAGGTTCCGTGGGTGCGGGCGATCAGTCCCGGTTGCTTGGTTCGGTCGCCTGACCGGCGGCCGGCAGGCGCTGTACGCTGAACTGCTCGAGTGTCGCGCCCAGCAGGTCCAGTTGCGTTGCGCTCAACTCAACGCCGCGCAATGCCGGTGGCAGCCGCACGCTGATGTGCAGGTAGCGGACGTTGCGCTCGCAGAGCTCCGCCACCAGGTTGACCGGAAATATGCCGATCACCGTGTCCCCTTCAGCCACACTGCACGGGTCGAGGTGAGGCACCACGCGGTCTGCGCGCAGGCCCTGGCGGTAGAGCCAGTCCAAGGCGCCGGGATGGCGCGTGACGAACCAGACTGTCATGCCGACTCATTCTCGCGATAGCCGGGAATGTCCCGGAGAAACCGGCGATGGCGGTGGCCGGCGGTGACGATCGTGCCATCGTTCGCGACAACGATGTAGGCGTCGCGCAACTTTTCCAGCACGTTGACGGGCACCACGCGGTGCGACTGCATGTATTCCCGCGTCTTGCGGTCCAGCAGGTAGACCTCGGATCCACCCGAGTAGAAGTGGGCGCCGTGGGCGAGCAGCAGGTCGACAATGTTGGTGTCGATGGCACGTTGCTGCATGCGGGCGGTGGCGTGCTTGCTGAGCATGGTAGCGTTCCTCGTCGTCAATGTGTGGGCACACAGTAACTACGCCGGCGCCAAACCCGCGGAAGGGCAAGTTTGCGGAAAGGCCGGTAGCCGACGCCCACCGCCACAAGTTTGTGGAAGCGCGAGCGCAGCGCGTGATGGGGTAAGGCCTCGATCCCGCCACGTGGCGGGCGTGGGGTTTTCTAACGCCTCGTTGCTGCGCAGGCGAAGGACGGGACGCCGTAATCTATACACCTCACAGATCAGGGGTGCTCTTGGGCCCTCGACCGTACATCGCTACAGTTCTTCGCGTTGATACGCAGCACCCGGCGGTGGAATCGATAACCCGGGGTGGCCGGCATGCGCGATGGCCGGTCGCCGCGAAACCCAACCGCAATCTTGCCGTACGGAGCCGCAGCAGGCTGCCCCGCTAACGTGTGTCCCACGGAAAACGGAACGGGACACGCGCCTCATGGCATTTCTTTCGCAGATCGCTGGCGCTGCCGTGATGGCGGCGCCGGAACATGACGACGCGCTCGGCGCCAGCATCCGGGCCCTCGATGCGCGTATGACCGGCGCCGGCCTGCTGCTGCCACTCGACATCCTGCTGGTCGGGGGCACCGGTACCGGCAAGAGTTCGACGCTGAACGCGCTCTTCGGTCGGCGGGTGGCGGTGGTCGGCGACGGTGTCGACCCGCAGACGCAGGCGGTGTCCTGGTACAGCCTCAGTCGCCGTGTCCGCTTCCACGACTCCGCCGGCCTCGGCGACGGCGTGGCGGCGGACGTGCGTCATGCGCGCAAGCTCACGGAAACCCTGACGCGCACCGTACACGTCGATGGCGGACGGTATGGCCTGATCGATCTCGCACTGGTCGTGCTCGACGGCGGTTCGCGGGACCTAGGCACGGCGTTCCGCCTGCTCGAGACCGTCGTGGCCCGCACCATCGAGCCGGCCCGCATCGTGGTCGCCATCAACCAAGCCGACATGGCCATGAAAGGACGGCACTGGAGCGCGGCAATGAATCGGCCCGAACCTGCGCTTGCGGCCTTTCTCGTGGACCAGGCGGCTTCCGTACAGCGCCGCATCCGTGAATCAACTGGCATCAACATCCGGCTTCCGGTGCATTACAGCGCGCGCGCCCGCTACAACCTGCCGGGGTTGGTGGACCACCTCGCGGCGCACGTGCCGCGCAGCCGCCGGGTCGTCACCTGACTTGCCATCGCAAGCTTGTGATTGATCGGCCGCCATCACGCCGCACCTAGACTGCACCCGTCACCCAATACGAAAAGACATCACACCGGAGCACTGCCACCATGCAACACCAGCATATCGTCGACGACCTGATCCGCGAGATCCACACCCGCAAGGACCTGCCGGAAGGCGCAAAGACCGAACTCCTGCGCAACGTCGCGCGCCTGCGCGACACCCGGGTGAACATCCTGGTCACCGGCGCCACGGGGTCGGGCAAGTCCTCGACCATCAACGCGCTGTTCAACACGCAGAAGGCCCGCGTCGGCCAAGGCGTGGACCCCGAGACGATGGACATCGTCCGCTACGAGTTCGACAACATCGTGCTGTTCGACTCACCGGGCCTGGGCGATGGCAAGGAAGCCGACCTGCGGCACGCAAAGAACATCACCGCCAAGCTGCGCGAGAAGGATGCCGATGGCAACCTGCTGGTCGATCTCGTGCTGGTGGTACTCGACGGCAGCAGTCGTGACCTCGGCACCTCGTTCGAGCTGATCAACCAGGTGATCATCCCGAGCCTGGGCGACGACAAGTCCCGCCTGCTGGTGGCGATCAACCAGGCCGACATGGCCATGAAGGGCCGCCATTGGAACCACGGCGAAAACCAACCCGATCCGACTCTGGCAGCCTTCCTCGAGGAAAAGGTCGCGTCCACAAAGCGGCGCATCAGGGAGGCGACCGGGGTGGATGTCGAGCCCATCTACTATGCCGCCGGGTACAAGGATGGCGGCCAAGTGCAGAACCCGTACAACCTCGCAAAACTTCTGGTGTGGATGCTGCGCCACACGAAGCAGGAGAAGCGCGTTGCCTTCGCGCAGGACATCAACAAGGACAGCCGCATGTGGCAGGACGACGACCGCAGGGCTGATTACCGCGCCGAAATCAGCGCCTCACTGGTCGAATCGGTAATCGTCGGCGCCACCCTGGGCGGCACGCTCGGCACGACACTGGGCGGTATGATCGGCGGCCCCGCGGGTGCTGCCGTGGGGCGTGCGATCGGCACGGTGGTGGGGGGCGGCATAGCACTCGTGCGAAGCCTGTTCGGTTGAGAAACAGAACTGTGTTGAAGTGAACCCATGGTCTGAAACTCGTGAGGCATGCCTCGGCTTCTGCGCCGGTCCAATTCGGCGTCTAATGAGGTCGGAGCCAAAGGGAAGTCGGTAAGACTCAAAGCCGGTGGGACACCTTCCTCAGCGGATGGGCTTTCCCTGATCCGCTGCCCCCTTCCCGGCCCGTGGCAGCAGCCCACCATACAAACACCTACGCGCGCAGAGCCCGCAGCCTCGCCGGGATAGGCCGTGCGCGCCGATTCGAGACCGAGGGGAGGCGCAGATAGCGCGAAAAGGGCCGCGGGTAGCCGCCTGTCGCCAAAACCGCACCGATCGTCCCTCTCTTTGGCTGAGGGAGCGCCAAAAGGCCCGGATTTGTTGGGGCCACGCCGTCAGATTCATACGCAAAACGAGAAATCTCGTGGTGCGTTGAACTAACGGAATGGAGACGAATATGAAGAAGGGTGATTTTGTTACCGTCCGACTGGACCAACTCGACGGGCCGCACACCCGTCTGCTGGCGCGGTTGACCGAGTTGGGCCTCAACCGGATGGGCGAGAGTCGCAGCGGCACAGCCCTCGGACAGGCGATCAGGCAGGCCCTGTCTTATACGACGATAGACGTTGTCGCAGGGGGCGGGCGGCGTAGGGACGACCGATTCGTGTGCGCGAGCCACGTTCGTCTCGTGCAGGCTGCGCAGGCCCATGCGCGGGTGCCAGGTGAGACCCTGATCCGGGTTCAGATTCTCGACGAATCGCAGCTGACCCCCGCGTTCATCGACGCCAACATTTGGCACGAGTACCTGGAGGTGGTCGGCCTCCATCGTTACTGGGAGCTCGATTCTGCGCGGAGTGTCGTCCGCGCCGCCGAACGGGCGTTGTCGGGCGGGGCGGGCGGTCCGCTTGAGGAGTCCAGGCCCGCATACCTCGCGAGGATGTTGGGGTACAGCTCCGCGCGACTGTTCAAGGCAGACGAGCCTTCCAATACGCAATCCCCGGGCTTGCCGGGAGATGGCCAATGACTCGGCGAATTGACATCTGTACCCCTGCCGATAGCGTGGACATCCCGGCTCTGATCGCCTGCATCTTGCAGCAAGATGCCAACCTGACTGCGCAGGCAGTTTGGCAGTTCCTACACGAGCTGCTAGCTCCTGGCGTCCTGCTCCGGCTGCTGCCCATCACTGCGAATATCCAGCGCGCGCTCGCGGAGGGGGCGCGCGCGGATCCTGACTTCGCGACGCGTCGAGTGGCCGCGTGGGTGCGCGTTACGGCAGCGATCATGGAGGCTGCGAACGAGATCGCTGCATCCGTCGGACCGCACGTCGTCTGGCCGGAGGGGGCTCAGGAAAACGACTTGGTGGGGGTTCTGGCGGAATCGCACCCTGTATACGCGTCCGCAGGGTCAATTCCACGGGACCAGTCGCTGCGGCAACCTCACGCATTGGCCCTCTACCACCTCCTCGTCGGTCATGCGCAGGCTGTGAGTGAGTTCGTCAGCCTGGAGTTGTATCGTGCAACCGCCTCTCCGTCACCACATGCGGAATTTCCCAACGACGTCTACCCGGCGGCATTGGCTCTCAGGAAGCTCTGCGGCAACCAGTCCGGTGCTGCTCTCGCCGCTGCGCGAATGCACGGTCCAACAGATCGGTGGGTGTCCAGTCGTCTGCTAGGAGACGAGGGCGAAACCCCGGAGGAACTCACGGCCATCCAGACCTGGGTTGCCCGGGCGCTCGGAATCGAACCGTGGTCAGGGCGGACGGGCCGGGGTGGTGGTGGTGGGCATGCCTGGCAGCCTGGGTACGTGGATGCGTGGACGCTGCGCGACGTCGTTGAATTCGGCACCGAGGTCGACACGGACGACTCGGCGAGCCGCATCTCGGCCTTTCTGGGTATTGGGGCGCCGAACCACGCCGCGGGACGCGTGTGGGCGCGCCACCTGTTCGAATACGGAGAGGATCCTGCGGAGCACCTCGCCCCGGAGCGCCTGACCCTGAACGCGTTAGGTGAAAAGCTGACCAACTATCGCCCCGGCGACGAGATCGCGGTCCATGGGCTGAATCGGCGTGCTGCAATTCAGAACCAGGACCTGCCGTGGAGCAGGGAAAATCTGACGGCAACGGAAATCCGTCGAACCATTGCTGCGGCCAAGGCCGCATTTTATCGCAATGTCTGTCTGGGAACCGCCAGAGGAACGGTGGCCGCAGAAGCCGCAATCGCGATAATTGTGATGCTGTCGCTGTCCCAATCGCTGCAGCAAATCTCCAGTCTCTCGGTAGCACGGGAGGCCGGCCTCAGCACGGGACGCCTGACGTTCGTTGACACCGGCAGCCACGCCTGCTGGCAACTGAAGGCCGCAAACACCCGCTACGAAGCCGGTGATGGCGACTACACCGGTGATACTCGAGCCCTGAGTGACTATCTGCTGCTGCCGGACCCAATCGGGGTCGCATCCATGGTCCGCAAACTGATGCAGCACGCAAATGCGGAGCGTGGGCTGCGCGTCTTTACCACTTCCAAGGCTCGGCTAAGCGAAGAAATCAACGCGCAGCTGCAAGCAATCCTTCCGGGTAACGGAAAACGCATCAGTCAGGCCAGGCTACAGCGGGCGCTATACGCATCCATCACCAGTCGATATGGCGTCGTTATGGCCTATCATGTCACCGGCCGTATCGACGTGACCGCTGCTGGACGAATTTTCTACTACGCTCACAGCGAAGATCACCTTGTGCGCGTCTACAGCGAATGTGCCGGAACAATTCTCGGTTTGTCAGAGGACGAAAATATGGCCGCACGTCGCCACGTAGAGGCGCTGCGTCGTCATCCGCCGAAACACATCGGGGCGCGCCATTGCGCGACTCTTGGGTACACGAAGGAGCGAATTTCAAAATTGCGTGATGCTCTTTCGAAGGATCCTCGTCAGGGGCCTAATCAGGAGGCGGTTGCCTATCACAACAGGTATACGTTGTACGCAATCCTTACGCTTTTCTATGCGACTGGCTATCGTGCAGTAAATGACGTCTCTTCACCTGACATAGACCAGATTGCAGGGCGAAATCTCTTGGTCATCAGGGACAAAGACGTTGCGTCTGGTCGGATGACGCGTCTCGCCGTCATTCCGGACTGCGTCATTGAGCAGATTGCTCATTATCAGGCGCACGCTGAAGCTGTGATTAGCAGCCGCATGGAGGCGATGCCGCTCGCTCGACGGCCTGATCCCTGGCCGTTCGCGTTCGTGGATGGCGACTGGAGACCCCAGTCGTACTCGGTCGGTTTGTTTCAGCGGCACCTGCGGGAATTCATCGACCTACCGGCAAACCAGCATCGCAAGTTCGCGGCGAACTGGCTAGCGGACAACGGCATCCATTTCGAATTGCTGGACGCATATATGGGCCATGCCGCGGACGCACAGGGGCCGTTCGATTACCTGTCGACCTACGACCCTGTCGCTCATCGCGTTGAGCTCTCGATTGCGATCGAGCGACTACTGGCGGACATCGGTCTGATCCCGTTGGTCAGCAAATTCGTGAGCCCCTGCTGATGATTACCTTGCCTTCCGTTATGCACGCCCTCCATTTGCCACCCGAGCCACCGGCTAGCGATCTGCTGAAGTGGCTGAGAAATGACAAGCGCCCGCTCTCGAAAATGCTAGCCGGCGGAGAGGTCTTCGAAGTACCGCCTGGACAGTTGAAGATTTTGATGCGCTCGATTGCGCGCGATATGCCGCCACGAGATGCAAAGCGACTGTTGGACGCGCTGCTTTCGTATGTCTCCCAGCCGTACTGGCTACGCCTGATTGGTGATCAGGAGTACCAGCGTTTCGCGCTCGACTTACGGCGGCGTAGCGCGCTCTACGCAACGCTACTGGATGAGGCTGAGCTGGCGGCACGCATACGCGCCAGCGTTATACGGGCTGCCCCGATTGACAGTCAGAGTGCGATTGCGTCGGTAGGCCAGATGCTCGTTTCAGCGATCCTTAATTGCGGGGCGGCTTGCCGGGACGTGGTTGTCTCCCTCTGCGCCGCAGCCGGAGAGCCGCCGTTGCATTTGTCGGCGTATGGGTACTATGAGTTGAACCTCCCTCACCGTGGGGTGCCGGATCAGGAGTTTCGCCGTTTTTTCCTAGGCCCGGCCACGGAAATTCTGGCGCTAAGGCTTTCCCCAGTGGCCCGTGAGACTGCGCGCCGTCTGGCAGCGCAGCGTGGGGGGCCGTGGCGGGCGATCAGGGCCTTCCTGAGCAGCGTCGGGTTCTCGAGTAGCGCTGTCCGATCCCTCCACCACCTGACGCGTGTGTCGGCATCATCACTGAAAATCACGCAATCGCAACTGGTGGTTAGCTACCTGACACGGGCCATCTATTCCCATTCGCCCGCCGTCAGTTCGTGGTTGCGACTGAATGGATTTCGAGCCCTCCCGAATGCTCAGGATGTCCATGTCGAATTAGATGATGATCTCGAGGAGGCGGGTCTTCAGCGGGCGCCAGGAAGGGGTACCTGGTGCCACGATCTGCTCGCGTCAATTCGCACTGGCAATAGGCCGGCCGCCCGGGCGCGTCTGGAGGACCTGCGGCGAATTGTCGAGGCAGAGTTCGGTTCTTCCTGTGCGTCGGTGGTTGGATATGCGATCTGGCTGCTGGATTCGACAACGCCGTACGGCAAGCCACTGAGAGCATCGTCGGTAGAGTACTACGTGGACCAGATCTGTGGGTCCGTGCTGGGCTTCTTTCCGAAAGATCTGCCGATCCATGACCCAGATGGTCTGGGGCGAGCGTACGGAGATGCTCTGGACGCACTTCCGAGCGACGGGCGCCGCAGGAAGCTTGCGAAAGCGATCTACTCATACCAGCGCTATCTGGAAGTAGCGCTTGGTGCCAGCGAGTTCGATGACTCCGAAATAATTCACTACAGCCATATGATGGCGGCAGTAGATGCAAACGTCATTACGGAGTATGAGTTCCAGAGCGCAATAGGAGTTCTTCAGAGGAGTGAGTTGCAGGCTTCGCATCAGGACATCATCGAATGCTGTGTGAATATTCTGACGCTACTCTACCGATGTGGCATGCGACGTCAGGAGGCAATCGGTCTGTCTCTGGCGGACATGCATCTAGATGCGCCGGAAATCGTTGTTGTTAGGAAGAACCAAGCGCGGACGCCAAAGACGTCTAGTTCCACCAGGAACATACCGGTCTATGCGCTGCTGAGTCCGGAGGAGCTGGCCCGCCTGAAGGCCTGGTGTATTCATCGCGAACAGATTGTCGGGCTGGATGGATTCGTTTTCGGGTCAGTAGAGACCGGTCAGAGCCTGATCCCGCAGGAGACCATAGCGCGTCTGATCCATGGCGCGTTGCGCGATGCGACCGGCGATCCTCGTGTGCATATGCACGTGGCGCGCCATTCGGCGGCGACCCGGCTAGCCTGGGCTCTCTACCAGGGTGATGGTGGCATTGCTGCATTCGACGGGTATCGCCACGCTGAGGATGCCGATAAGTCCCTTCGTAGGAGGCTCTTGCTGAGCGAGGGTAATACCCGCCGAAGCGCATACGCCATCGCCTCGATTCTCGGGCACTCTGGGCCTGAGATGACGCACCTCCACTACGTGCACTGCCTCGACCTGATCGCGCATAACGCATTGCGCAACGCATTCCCGGTCCGCCTCGCGGACCTCCGAGGGCTTTGCGGTTTTTCCCGATCCTGGGCGTTCGAGGTTTCTGCGCAAGGCGAAGCGGGTATGTTGAAGGCCTGCCGAAGTCATTATGGAGGCCGCCATGCGGCAAACGGGTGTCCATCAATCAAGGCCTGGAGGCATGGGGCAGGTGGGGTATCTGCCGACGCCGTAGCTATCCCCATGTCCGTCGTTGAGAAGGCCTTGCACCTGACCTGCGTCCGCGATCGGACCGTCTCTCAGGTTGCTGATGCGGTAGGCATTTCTCCGGACGCTGCCTGTGCGATCAAGACGAGTGCGATGCAACTGTATGACTCGTATTTGGAGACTGCTCGCGGATATACCGACCCCTACTCGCATCGTACCAAGCGTGGTGGTCAGGTTGTGCGTATCTGCTGTGCGGCGCCTGCGCCACTACACCTGATCGCAGACCGTGAGGCGTCTGAACAGGTCTATCGCCATGTTCTGGAGATGGGTGGGCTTACGGATTCTGAGAAGAAGCAGGCGATCCGTATCTACCTGGATCGCCTGTGGTGGTCCAAGTCGACGGTCGTCTTTGACTCCATCGACCAGGAGCCGGACGCGGCGTTGCTCATCAGGTTTCTGGAGACCTTGGAGCCCCTGGGTTTCGAGCTGGGTCTGTATTCCTATGCGCTGAAGCGGGGTAGTGAAGGCGCGTCTGCATGGCGTGCTGCAATCGGGCGTAGCCGAAAACGCTCTGTGCGTCGGGCGCCGGCCAAGAGCGTTCGTCGCGCGACGCGCGACAACTGGTTGGGCGTTGTGGTCGCCAGAAGGGGCGATACCGTCATGAAGGGTTCGAGCGCTGTGCGATACGGTCTGCAGATGGCGTACATCGCGTTAGGCGCAGCGAGCCTTTGAGGCCCATTATCCCGAAATAATTTGTCACACACGTGCCCCTGTTCGGACTGGCAGGGTTTTTTTTTCACCTTATACCAGCCCTGTCGAGCTGAACGGCTCACTACATGGGAGTTGGTGATGGAGAACTCGACCTACCTGACGACCGAGCAACTCGCCGGGCGCATTCACTACACGGAACGCAGCATCCGGGTCCACCTGAAGGACGCGAAGCTTCTGGAGGGCAAGCACTACATCCGCGCGTTCGGCGGCCGCAAATTGCTCTGGATCTGGGAGGCCATTGAGCGCGACATGGCGTTGGCCTCAAGGGCTGCAGCGCATATCCCGATGGCGCGGGGGAGGGATGCAGCCAATGGGTAACGTCCGAACTCGCAAGGAAACGGGCTGTCTGTTCCTGGATTTTCGATACAAGGGCGTTCGCTGTCGGGAACAAACCTTGTTGACGGACTCGCCCTCCAATCGTCGGCGTCTGACTGAGATGCTGAAACGCATCGAGCGCGAGATCCAACAGGGCGTGTTCGACTACGCGCGCCATTTTCCGGACAGCCCGGTCGCACGTCGCTTTGCGTCTGAGCCGGTGTCAGAGGCTGGGTCCGGCGGGCAGGCCGGGGCTGCCGTACCGGTCGTCACTCCGGCGCTGCCTGCCAGCCCGACCACCCCGGGCTTCGGCGAGTTTGCAGAGCAATGGTTCGCTGAGATGGCGCCTCAGTGGCGCACGTCTCACCGGGAGACGGTGCGCAGTACTATGGACAAGTACCTGTTACCGACGTTTGCGCCCAAGTCGCTGGAGTCGATTTCCAAGGCAGATATTCTGGCCTTCCGCGCCTCCCTCGCGAGCCGCCGCACTCGTAACGGAAGGCCGATCTCGGCGTCGCGTATCAATCACGTGATTACGCCGCTTCGGATGATCATGAATGAGGCATCGGACCGCTACGGGTTCCATACCCCGTTTCGGGCCATCAAGGCAATCAAGGTGCCCAAGTCCGACGTTGAGCCGTTCACCCTCGAGGAGGTCCAGATGATCCTCGACAATGTTCGAGCGGACTATCGAAATTACTACGCTATCAGGTTCTTTACCGGAATGCGCACGGCGGAGGTTGACGGCCTTAAGTGGCGGTTCGTCGACTTTGAGCGCCGCCAGATTCTGGTCCGTGAGGCGTTCGTCAACGGAGAAGTGACCTATACGAAGAACGACGGTTCCCAGCGGGAAATTCGGATGTCGGCACCCGTTTATGAGGCCCTTATGGCTCAGCACGAAGTCACGGGCCAGGGTGAGTATGTGTTCTGCACTCGCCAAGGTACGCCGCTCAGCCACCGGAATGTAACGCTCCGTGTTTGGTATCCGCTGCTCCGCCATCTTGGCCTGCGCAGCAGGCGCCCGTACCAGACTCGACACACGGCGGCGACACTGTGGCTGGCCGCCGGTGAAAGCCCTGAGTGGATCGCCAGGCAACTCGGCCATACCACGACGGAAATGCTTTTCCGTGTTTATTCGCGCTACGTGCCGAATCTGACCCGTCAGGACGGCACTGCTTTTGATCGCCTTATTTCGTCAGTTACCCGGACCGCCTGAGGAGTCGCTCATGAATGATGACCATGAAAACACCTCCAACGTTATCAGTCTGGCCGATGCACGGATCCGGCTGCGGACGGAGAGCGCGATGAGTGTCGGGGCGGTGCACACCGGTGGGGTAGATAAGAAGCAGGACCTGCTCCGCCTTCTTGAGGAGGCTACGCGGCATAAGGCTCAGGCGCGCAAGGCTGGTTCTATCGCTGCCGGTTTGTGCGAGGCAGCCAGGATCCGCGAAGGGTCGGAACTGGTTGCGGTACTTGGCGACGGCACGGAGCGAACTAACCGCATGGCAGTGTTTACCTGGGTATGCAATCACCAGTTTCTGATCGAGGAGGCTGAGCAGGCGAATGTCCGCCCAGTCTTTTACCTGTTGCCGTACTTGAAGAAGGAACTGGATGCTGCCAATGATTGGCTCTAGCTTCGCGGGGAGGCGTCTATCTGCCAATTCGGCGGCCCAGATGGATCATTGTCGTGAATGGGGGTAGAGGAGATAGTCTCCGGATGCGGAGCATCCGGAGACTGCAGGTGGACTAGCCCTTGCTGCGCTTAGGATCGGAAGACCTTGGGTAGGTCCTCTCTTCCTGATATTGCCCATTCTGGCCGCGCACCTTCAGAGAGCCACCATGGTCGCGCATGTACTCCGTGCCCGACTTCATGATGTCCGCCTTGGTCCCTGCCGACCGAAGTGCTCGGTTGCCACCTTCCCTCTGCAGCTTCCACTTTTCGCCGTCGTGCTGGATCTCATATTTGTCCATGTCAGCCTCCGGCGCTTGCCAGCAGGCCAACCGCGACAACCAGCGCGCTGACGCTAAGTGCTGCTACAGCAGGGCTGGAGCCCTTCGGCGCGAGCCAGCTTCCTGCGATGCTGCCGAAACCAGCAGCTTTGGCCAGCGGGTTGCTGTTGGCCAGAAGAGCCAACCCTGCCGCGGTGGCCAGGGCGCGCTGCAACTGCGGGCTTGCGGGCTCAAGACCATGCGCCCAGCGAACGAAATGCTCACAGTTCGCCTTCCACAGGTCATACGCCATGCCGATAGCATTCTCGGCACGCTGGATGGCTGCGAAGACATTGCGACTGAACACCTCCTGGCAAACGTGCACGTCTGCATCGCCGGCAAAGGCCGCCAATGATTCGCGGACTACCTTGCCGTGCTTCTTGGAGTTATGAATGACACGCATGCCGGTCTGGTCGACCAGGCCGAAGTGCCAGTAGGTTGCGCACCAGATCTTTACCGTGGTGCCCGGTAGAAACTTCCGAACTTTCATTGAGATGTACCTGATCAGTGGATTGAAAAGCCAAAAGGCCGGCCCTCAGCAAGAGGGTCGGCCGCGTTGCTTAACGTTTGGGCATGTGCCGGCAATGCGCACGAACCTGCTCCGTCACGCCGCGTTTGCGGCGGACGTACGCGGTCACGTGCACCGGCATCGAAACCGGGCATGTGTGCATCGGATACCTCCGTTACCTGGGTAACAGGGAATATCTGGACCGGGCACACCCACTGTTGGTACAGTCGCGACGCTCACAAGCCGCCTTGGTGTGCTCGGTAGGCAGAGGGTCTCCCTTACTACCGTGCCTTCGGGCGAAAGCCGGTCACGTTCCAGCGTGATCGGCTTTTTTATTGCCACCCGTCAGCTCTGGACTCTAGCGCCGATACCCCCGCAAACACTACAGGGAGTGTTGTGGGCGCCCTGTGGATACAATTTCTTGTGTCTTTTGGGGCTTGGGCATCTCGCAGAGCCGGGGTGGCTGGTGGCAACCCCTAGGTTGACAAACTACCTTCCATTCGGTGTTAATGTCAACCCAACAGGGAGAACCGCCATGCTGAACGACCGCATCAAGCGCGCTCGTATCCTCCGGGGCATGTCGTTACAGGAAGTCGCCGACCGCTTGGGAGACATTTCCAAGCAGGCCCTCTCGAAGTTCGAGACGGGCCAGGACGTACCCAACTCCACTCGCCTGATCCAGCTCGCCCGGGTAATGGGCGTAAAGCCGGACTACTTCTTCAGGCCCGAGACGGTTGAGTTGGGTGCAGTCGACTTCCGCAAGAACGTCCGCTTCGGCGCCAAACAACAGGAATCCATCAAGGAACAGGTCCGCGATCACCTGGAACGCTACTTGGCCGTCGAGGACTTGTTCGAGGCGGCCGGCGCCCGCAAAGAGTTCGACGCAAAAGGAGCGTTTCCCGTAAGGACGGCAGACGACGCGGAAGGTGCTGCCAAAAGGTTGCGGGCGCAGTGGGGCATCGGGAATGACGCCCTGCCCAACCTGATCGAGCTTCTCGAAGAGAAGGGTATCAAAGTCGTCCAGATTGACGCCCAAGACGATTTTTCTGGCTTGAAAGCAGAAGTCTCAGGCTCAGGCGAGCCAGTCATTGTGCTGAACAGGACGATTCCGGGTGATCGCCAGCGCTTTACGGCAGCCCATGAGTTGGGCCATCTCGTCATGGAAATCCCGGATGACATCGAGGAGGCCAAAAAGGAGCTGCTTTGCCATCGCTTTGCGGGGGCGTTTATTTTCCCCAGAGAATGCGTGGAAGAAGAGTTTGGAAAGATCCGAAAGCGGATTTTGCTGGATGAGCTCAAGATGGCGAAACAGGCCTATGGGATTTCCATGCAGGCCATCGTTCGCCGATTGTATGAGCTTGAAATCCTTCCAAAGGACTCCTTTGACTTCTGGATGAAGATCGTTCGGAGATGGGGAAAGAAAGAGCCAACGGAATACGACCCGGAAGTTTCCATTCGAATGACGCTATTGGTCTATCGCGCCCTCGCTGAGGGTTTCATCTCTCCGTCACGGGCTGCGGAACTTCTCAACACGTCGCTCCAGGATATTGAGCGCGCCTTGTCGTCGCCTGAGAGCGACCAGAATGCCGACCGTACTGGTATCTGATACCAACATCTGGATCGATTTCGAACGGGCCGGGCAACTCCAGCTCCTCTTTCGACTGCCTTATCAATTTTCAACAACGGACTTCGTCGCCTCAGAGCTCGGTGACGAGGTCCGCGTCCAGCTGGTCGGATTTGGAATGTCCATCATCAGCCTGGACAGCAGCGGAATTCGCGACCTCCATCAATTGAAGATGGAGTTGCGCAACCCGTCGCTGGCGGATCTATCTTGCTACTATGTAGCGAGACGAGACGGCAGCACTCTGCTGTCGGGTGATCGCAAGCTCCGAGAGGCAGCTCAGGCTGCCAATATCGAGGTCTTTGGTACGCTGTGGCTGCTTGATCGCCTCGTGGAGCACTCCGTGCTGACAGCCCATGATGCCGCGATCGCTCTTGAGGCGATGATTCAGGCGAACGGGCGGCTTCCCGCGCATGAGTGTTCAAACCGACTGAAAGCGTGGCGTCAGAAGCAGGAATAGCCCGCCAAAATAGCAGAATCCCAGCAGTTAATGAGACGCATATTGTGCCGTCGTTCTCTCGGCTGAGTCCCTGAGCATTTCCCGCAGGTGCTTGGGCTCACGGACCTCAACGTACTCCCCAAACCCCAGCAACCACCACACCAACTGCGAAGTCTCCGGGACCGTCGCAACCACCTCCAACCGTCCATCCGCCGCATCGCAGACCACTTGGTCTTCCGACAAGGGCGTCTCAAGAAGATGATCACCAGCGTGATCACGGAACAGCAGCCTCAACTTTATATTCCCCCGCCCCGTCGCAAACCCCAACCCGTTCTGTTCCGCCAGATACTTCTGCAAATCAAATCCCGGCGGCTCCCGACGCGGCCCGTCTTCGCCCACAGCCCGCTCGAACCGATGCAGCGGATACAACCGCACATCGTCGTATTCCCACGTCGACGCCACCAGGTATGTCACCTGTCCACGCATCACCAGACCCAGCGGGTTGAACAACATCTCTTTCGCGCGCTCGGCTCCCCGCGGGCGATACCAACCTGTAAATTGGCTCCGCGACGCCAGTGCCAGGTAGATCACATCCCGAACCACATGCTTGACGTGCGGTCGCAGCAACGGCTGGGTAGGCTGCACCACGCGTACGGAACTCGCCCAATTTCGGAGCCCACTCCCTTTCGCGGCAGGGCTCTTCCGTAGCCGCTCCTCCGCTCGAGCGAACTGCGGCTCAAGCGCCTCCGTCACCATCGGCGGCAGCAGCGTGTCCAGGTGCTCCCTGACCATGGTCAACGTTAGCGCTTCGATTTCCGTCATCGCCGGCGCACCGATGCCGCTGCACTTGGCTGGCCACCGCCACGCATAGGACGGTGCGGTTCGCTTCCCATCGACCTCGGCTTCGCCTCTACGCTCGAACCCGAAGCGGACGGAAAGCTTGTTGAGATCCCGGACCACTGTCCGCCGGTCTACCTCATACCCCAGGCCCTTCAGGCGCTCATGGACCTGGGCCGTCGAGATCCAGGCTGGCGCACGCGGCAACAGCGACATCATCTCGAGCATCCGCTCGACTGCCTTGCCGTTCTCGGGCCTCTTTCGACTCGCCTTGGTCATGGCCGGACTCCTGATTCGGAGCAAGCATCCTGTCCCGACCATGCGACAACCTGTGTCGCATCCAGTTCAGGAAGCGAACCCGATAGCCCGGCGCGGCCGGTCCGGCTTCAGCTCACATTCGGCCTCCAGCAGGCGTACCAAGGCACGGGCATCCGCGATCGGCTGTAGCCGCGCCCGGCGCAGGACTGTGGCGAAGTCGCCCGGCGCCAGCGTCGTCAGGCGAGCCAGCGCGGGCCTCACCAGCTCGTCGGTGCTCAGCCCCAATCGTTGGCAAGCATCATCGAACAAGGTCCAGGCTTGCTCGGGCCGCAGGTACTCGAAGCGCACCTTCAGATCGAAGCGGCGCAGGCAGGCTGCGTCCAGCGTGTCCATCAGGTTGGTGGACGCGATGAACAGGCCTTCGAATGCCTCCATCTGCGTAAGCAGTTCGTTGACCTGGGATACCTCGTATCCGCGCTGGGCACCGCGGCGATCCCGCAGTAACGAATCGGCCTCGTCGATCAGCAGGACGGCATCGGCCTGCGTCGCCTCGCGGAAAGCCTGCGCAATATTTCGCTCCGTCTGCCCGACATAGGGGCTGACCAGGTCCGACACCCGCCGCGCGTACAGCGGGCGGTCGCAGATCTCCGCAAGACGATGCGCGAGCGCCGTCTTGCCGGCGCCCGAGACACCGTGGAAGCACATCCGCCCGTGGGGCATCACGCGCACCGCGTCCTGCAAGGCTGCGAGATCGCAATCCACATGCAGAACCTCGGGGCGCCAGGGCAAAGCTGCCGCCGTTTCCGGCGGCAAGGTGGCCTCGAGCCGCATCGCCCCCAGCGTTTCCTGCACGGCACGCATCACGGCCGGCTCCAGCCGGTCTGCAGGCAACTGATCGCCCACCAAGCGGCCCAGCCGTGCAACCCGGGCAACCACGCCTGGCGACAGCTCATCGTGCCCGGCCAAGCGCGCGCGGAATCCCTCCGACACCGGGAGGTCATTGAAATGGCGATCCACGATCTGTCGGCGAACCGAGCGCGGCGGGACATCGACACACAGCGTGTAGTCAAAGCGCCGCACAAAGGCCTGATCCAGCCAGTGCACCTGGTTGGTCACCCAGATCGTGGGCACGGCATTCGATTCGAGCGCGCGGTTCATGTACGCCTTGCGCTGGCCGGCATGGCCCGTGCCATCGACGTGCGGGGCAAACACGTCTTCCACTTCATCGAACAGCAACACCGCGCGCGGCGCACGCGCCAGCAGAGGATGCGCCAGCCGCCATGCGCGCAAGCGAGCCTCCGCATTGAACGGAACGCCGCGCTGCGGATGTGAGGCAACTTCATACAGAGACGCCTGCAGGTCCCCAGCCAGCGCCTGCACGAGTTCGCTCTTGCCCGTGCCCGGAGGGCCGTACAGCAGAACGTTGACGCCCGAGCTGCGCTCCGCAAGCGCGCGATCCAGCAGTGCGCGCACGACTGAAACCGGCTCGGCCAGATGCGGGTAATCCCGAAGAGCACGCTCGCCTATCGTGACCGGAGCAATCCGGTCCCGGAAGATGTCCAGCGGATGCGCGTGCTCGCGACAGAGCTGGGCATGCAAGTCTCCAATCACATCCAGCCACTGCTTGAAGGGCCCTCCGGCTGCCGGGTCTACGCGAAGCAGTCCGCTTTCATGCAATGAGCCACCCACCGAGAGAGCCGCCCGAATACTGGTCAGCTCGCGACCCAGTACCGTCGCCAGCAAAGCCTCGACTTCCGCCAGGCGCAACTCGCGCCCCTCCAGCACTTGCTGGAACCAGTGATCCGTCTGCGCGACGAGCGTGAAGTGGAGTACCTCCGATTCGCATGCGCTCAGTCCCAGCGTCTCGGCCAGGCGCGCGACGTTTTGCGCCATCAGGGACCCCGGCCGGTAACCGACCATGGCCGCCTCCGCCTCGTGCAGCGCAGCGGACACCTCGCCGAAGAGGGCCTCGTACTCCTTGTGGTCCGGGTTCCGCTCTTCCATGGAGAGGCCCAGGTGGGGCCAGAGGTAGAACAATTGATGTCCCCGGTAGGCCAGCATCTCGGCCAGCAGGCCGGCATCGACCAGCAGGCGCAGCAACCACAGTCGGTGGAGATCCGCGTCCTCGCTCAGGTGGGGATGCAGGCCACGAGCCTTGGGGACGGGGCGGGCTTTGCTGCTCATGCGGGAGCTCCGGAGGAAGGGTTGACCCCGCCAGACTCCACCCGAGGCAGGTCACTCTGTGTCGCATGCCGAAACCCGCCCCAAACGGGCGTGCGACATTGGCTGTCCTGGGGGTAGGCAATCCTCCTTAGGCCGGCTAACTTCCGTCAGGTCACCAAATATCTGGCCGGCGCCCCAAAGGCGCCCAACCCACTGTTTTTTGTATATTTTTTAGCCGATATCGCTCTAGCCAGGCCAAGCCGGCATAGCGCACAGACCCCAAGGACCGCCGATACACCCATGGCACTCAAGAAATCCGACCTCTACGCCTCCCTCTGGGCCTCCTGCGATGAGCTGCGGGGCGGCATGGATGCCAGCCAGTACAAGGACTACGTCCTGTTCATGCTGTTCATCAAGTACATCAGCGACAAGTACGGCAACAGCGACGCCTTCGCGCCGCCCGTGGTCATCCCCAAGGGCGCCAGCTTCACCGACATGGTCAAGCTCAAGGGCAAGCCCGACATCGGCGACAAGATCAACACGCAGATCATCCAGCCGCTGATCGACAAGAACGAGCGCCTCGCCCGCAGCGACTTCCCGGATTTCAACGACCCCAACAAGCTCGGCCAGGGCAAGGAGATGGTCGACCGTCTCACCAACCTGGTCGGCATCTTCCAGAAGCCGGAGCTCGACTTCTCGAAGAACCGCGCCGAGCACGACGACATCCTCGGTGACGCCTACGAATACCTGATGCGCCACTTCGCCACCGAGAGTGGCAAGAGCAAGGGGCAGTTCTACACGCCGTCGGAAGTGAGCCGGATCATCGCCAAGGTGATCGGCATCTCGCCGAAGAACACCAAGGCCTCCACCACCGCCTACGACCCGACCTGCGGTTCCGGCTCCCTGCTGCTGAAAGTGGCCGCCGAAGCCGGCAAGCACATCACGCTCGAAGGCCAGGAAAAGGACGTGACCACCGCCGGTCTCGCGCGGATGAACATGATCCTGCACGACTTCCCGACGGCGAACATCGTCAGCGGCAACACGCTGGCCAACCCGAAGTTCCTCGACGGCAACAAGCTGCGCACCTACGACTACGTGGTGGCCAATCCGCCATTCTCCGACAAGACCTGGACCAGCGGCCTCACGCCAGCGAACGATCCGTTCCAGCGCTTCGGCTGGGGCGAGCCGCCGGCCAAGCAAGGCGACTATGCCTACTTGCTGCACATCATCCGCAGCATGAAAGCCAACGGGAAAGCCGCCTGCATTCTGCCGCACGGCGTTCTGTTCCGCGGCAACGCTGAAGCTGTGATCCGCACGGCGCTGGTCAAGTCCGGCATCCTGAAAGGCATCATCGGCCTGCCGGCAAACTTGTTTTACGGCACCGGCATTCCCGCCTGCATCCTCGTCCTCGATAAGGAGAACGCCGAGGCCCGCAAGGGCATCATGATGATCGATGCCAGCAAGGGCTTCATCAAGGACGGCAACAAGAATCGCCTTCGCGAGCAGGACATCCACAAGATCGTCGATGCCTTTACGCGCCAGCAGGACATGCCGCGCTATGCGCGGATGGTGCCGTTCACCGAGATCGCCGACGCCAAGAACGACTACAACCTGAACCTGCCGCGCTACATCGACAGCAGCGAGCCCGAGGACATCCAGGACCTCGCCGGCCACCTGCAGGGCGGCATCCCGGAACGGGATATCGACGCGCTGGACGCCTGGTGGCAACAGATGCCCGCCCTGCGCAAGACGCTGTTCAAGCCGCTGCGCAAAGGCTACTGCGAGTTGAAAGTGCCTGCGGCCGAGGTGAAGTCAGCCATTCTGGGCCACGCCGAATTCACGGCATTCACGGACCGGGCGAATGCCCTGTTCGCGGATTGGCGGAAACGCAACCTGCCGAAGATGCGTGCCTTCAAGCAGGGCGACCATCCCAAGGCATTCATCGAGCACCTGGCCGAGGATCTTCTGGCCAGCTTCAGCGAGGCGCCGCTGCTCGATGCCTACGACATCTATCAACACCTGATGGATTACTGGGCCGAAACCATGCAGGACGACGCCTACCTCATCACCGCCGACGGCTGGGTCGCCAAGCCGGCGCGCATCATCGAGACCGACAAGAAGGGCAAGCAGAAGGACAAGGGCTGGGCCTGCGACCTGGTGCCCAAGCCGCTGGTGGTGGCGCGCTATTTCGCCAAGGAACAGGCCGCCCTCGATGCCAAGCAGGCCGAGCTGGAAGCCGTCGTCGGCCAGATCGCCGAGCTGGAAGAGGAGCACGGTGGCGAGGAGGGCTTCCTGGGTGCACTGGAGAAGATCGACAAGGTCGCGGTCAGTGCGCGCCTGAGCGAGATCAGGGGCGACAAGGAGGCGCGCGAGGAAGCCGCCGTGTTGCAGCAATGGCTAAATCTCAGCGAACAGAAGAGCGCCCTGAAGAAGGCGGTGAAGGAACTGGATGCCGCGCTGGACAAGAGGTCCCACGACAAATACGCGACGCTGACGGTCACGGACATCCAGGCGCTGGTGATCGAGGACAAGTGGCTGGCAAGACTGGCGGCGGATGTCCAGGCTGAACTTGATCGCACGGGGCAAAGGCTGACCCGGAGAATTCGCGAACTGGCAGAGCGCTATGAAGCCCCGCTACCGGAAATTGCGACTGAAATTAATGCCCTGACAGCAAAGGTGGAAGATCACCTGAAGCGAATGGGGGTCGTGTGGAAGTGAACCGAGATCACAAAATATCCGACGTTGGCCCTATCCCAAAGGATTGGGACAGCCCCCTCCTAAGAGAACATCTCACCCAAGACGCAACTTACGGCGTTGTGAAGGCAGGAGCCTTTCAATCACGCGGCATCCCAATGCTGCGAGGCGGAGATATCAAAGCAGGGAGAATTTCAGATGGGCAACCGCTGATTAGCAGCGAAAAGAATACGGAGTATCGACGGACAATTCTTAAGGAGTTCGACGTTGTTATTGCTCTTGTGGGATACCCTGGGGAATCGGCGGTGGTGCCTGCCCGCCTCGATGGTGCCAATATTTCCAGAGCCGTTGGGCTCTTAAGGCCCTCCCATTCGCTACTCCCAGAGTTCCTAGCTTGCTATCTAAATTCTCCTAATGGTCGTCGAGAATTCCTCAGGCCAAGCGCAGGCTCAGCGCAGATTGTCGTTAACTTGGGGGCGCTAAATAAGCTTCGCATTCCATTGCCGCCGCCGGCTGAACAACGACTGATTGCTACAGCCCTCTCCGATGTCGATGCCATGATCGCCGGTCTGGAAAAGCTGATCGCCAAGAAGCGCGACATCAAGCAGGCCGCCATGCAGCAACTCCTCACCGGCCAAACCCGCCTGCCGGGGTTTAGCGGTAAGTGGGAGGTAAAGCGGCTTGGTGAAGTGTTGAGGTTTCAGGTTGGCTTCCCATTTAGCTCTGCGTACTTCAACGAGAAGGGCCAAGGCATAAGGCTGGTAAAGAATAGGGACCTCAAGAGCGAGGATCAGGTCTTTCACTACACGGGCAGATATGACGACGCCTTTGTCGTCCGCGATGGTGACATTCTGGTCGGCATGGATGGAGATTTCTTGCCGTGTCGCTGGAAGAAGGGCCCAGCACTGCTAAATCAGCGGGTCGGGAGAATTGTCCCATCGCCCGGCTTGGACAAGGACTTTTCCTACTACTATCTGCTCGGCCCGCTCAAGGAAATTGAGTCCGCTACTGCCGCGACTACGGTAAAGCATCTCTCTCACGGAGATATTGAAGGCATAGAGAAGCCACTACCTTCTGAAGCCGAGCAGTCAGCCATCGCTATTGCCCTCTCAGACATGGACGCCGAACTGGCCCAACTTGAAAAGCGCCGCGACAAAGCCCGCGCTATCAAGCAAGGAATGATGCAGGAGCTGCTCACCGGAAGGACGCGACTCGCATGACCGAATCATCAATCTCCCTGAAAACAGTTAACGAACTTAGGCTGGATGACACCTCAAGCCCTCGCCGCTACTACATTGCGGCCTACCAGCGGGGCTACCGTTGGGCGCCTCTGCAGGTAACGCAGTTACTGGACGATATCCGCGAATTCGCTCGGCGGCGGAATCCACAGCCAGAAGAATTCTATTGCCTCCAGCCATTGGTCATTCGGCATGGCGACGGAGGCATTCTTGAGGTTGTCGACGGGCAGCAGCGGCTGACCACACTGCTTCTTATTCTGCGCCATTTCAACGAACGTCTTGCAGAGAAGTACCGGCAGCCGCTTTTCGCATTGAACTATGAGACCCGAAAAGATCTGTTGGACTTTCTTGAAAGTCCCACATCAGAGATCGCAAACCAGAACGTTGACTTCTTTCATATCTACCAGGCCATTGGGGCCATCGAGGCTTGGTTCTCCGATAAGGAGAGCGAGGTCGAGGAAATCAAGTCAACGCTCCTAGGTAAGACAAAGGTTATCTGGTACGAGATCTCCTCTTCCGAGAATCCCGTAGACGTCTTCACGCGACTCAATGTCGGGAAAATCCCCCTCACCAACGACGAGTTGGTAAGGGCATTGTTCTTGCGTCGGCAACCCAATGAAGCATCGGATGCGCTGAGTCTTCAGTTGCGGATCGCCTATGAATGGGATCATATCGAGAAGGCGCTACAGTCAGACCCGTTTTGGTATTTCGTCAGCAATAAACAGGGCGTATCACAGAACCGCATTGGCTTGCTTTTTGAGCTGGTCACCAGTGCCGATGGGATACCAGTCGAATTTCGCAATGACCCCTACAGCATTTTCTTCACCTACAACAGGCTCCTGAAGCAGGATGCCAATGCGCTTGAGCGCGAGTGGCGCCGAATCAAGCAGGCTTTCTTGATGCTTGACGAGTGGTATGAGGACAGAATCCTTTTCCACCTGGCCGGATTTCTGGTTAGCGATGGCCTCGACACTAACGAAATAGCGAAACTGTCCACGGGTTGCCCGAAGAGCGAATTTGAGGATCGCCTTCGTGAGCAGATCTATTCCAGGACAGTCAATCGAAAGGGATTGAATGCATTGAGCGAGTCCGACGTAAGGGACCAGGTCGAAGACGCTTTGGAAGGGTTGAGGTATGGCTCAGCACGCGTAAAGCCAATGCTGCTCCTCTTTAACGTGGCGAGCTTGCTGCAGAACGCGAAATCCAATATTCGATTTCAGTTCGACAGCTTCAAGAGTCAGAGCTGGAACATTGAACACGTTCGCTCTGTCTCGGACGACAAGCCTGATCGCCATCACGAGCGCGTGAAATGGCTCCAGCACTGCCTTGGCTATCTGGAGTCCGTTGCAGCAGATCCTGATCTACAGGCCGCAATCGCTGACTTTATTGCTCGCCCCACGAAGGACCCTGGCCATGAGGTATTTGACCCCCTCTATGACCGTATCCTCGCCCACTTCCACGAGGGCAAGGATGATGAGGCAGACCATGGCATTTCGAACCTCGCCTTGCTCGATGAGCACACCAACAAGAGCTACAAGAACGCGGTCTTCGCGGTAAAGAGGCGACGGCTACTAGAGCTTGATCAAAGCGGGATCTTTGTGCCGCTATGCACCCGGAACGTGTTTCTCAAATGCTACAGCCCTCAGGTTGACAACGTCATGTTCTGGACCGAGGCTGACCGCGATGGGTACCTCGAGGCGATGACTTCCACCTTGGTGAATTTCTTCCTCGGCCGAAAGGAGGGTGACCTGTGAGTAACTTTGGGCACCCCATTAACTTCAAGCAGCTTCTGGAGCGCCACGGTCGCATCCAGATCCCCATCATTCAGCGCGATTATGCCCAAGGGAGGCCGGAAGAAGAGGAAGTGCGTGACGACTTCCTTCTCGCGCTGCAGGTCGCCCTTGAGAAACCGGCCAACGACGCGTCGCTCCCGTTCAACCTTGACTTCATCTACGGCAGCACGGAAGGGCAGTCTCCCATACGCTTCCTGCCGCTGGACGGCCAGCAAAGACTTACGACACTGTTCCTGCTCCACTGGTATCTCGCCTGGGTGGATGACGCATGGCAGGTATTCGGCGGTCTGCTTCGAGATGGCGAGAAGTCACGCTTTTCGTACGCGGTTCGCGCCAGCAGCAATGAGTTCTTCGACGCGCTTGTTAATTTCGAGCCGCAGGCGAAACTGAAGGATGTTGCCACGCTCAGCGCCCTGATCGTCGATCAACCTTGGTATTTCCGGAGCTGGTGGCTGGACCCGACAATCCAGTCTGTCCTGTCCATGCTCGATGCAATCCACACCAGATTCGCATCATCAAGCGGCCTTTTTGAGCGCCTCACCGATGACGTTCGGCCGGCGATCACCTTTCAATTGCTTGATCTCGATAATTTTGGCCTGTCGGATGATCTCTATATCAAGATGAATGCGCGCGGGAAGCCGCTGACGCAATTCGAGACCTTCAAGGCCCGATACGAACGGGAGTTGAAGGCGCGAGAGACCCGCAAGACCTTCCTCGTGGCCGGAAGGGAATTGACGGTTGCCGAGTATGTCTCATGGCGCATGGATAACGCCTGGGCAGACCTGTTCTGGGCGTCACGTGAAAGGTCGAACAACCAGTATGACGCCGCGATCATGAATGTTTTTCGGGGGGTCGCGCTGGTCACCCGGAACCCAGAGGATGCGGGATACCTTGACGATAGTAGCGCCCTTCGACAGATTACCAAGCCGGCGGGCTATAGCGACTTTCACACCCGAGGATGGCTTGACGAGCCGTTCACCGATGCATTGATTAGCCTGCTCGATGCCTGGAGCGCTACCGGTGGGTCTCTCAACTGCCAATTGCCTGGCGCACAGTATTTCGATGAGCAGAGATATTTTCAGCGCATAGTTTCTCCAACGAGGCAGATCTCCTTCAGCGAGACGGTTCAACTTTCCGGCTACGTTCTATTCCTGGATGCCTTCGGTAAGCAATTTGCGGCACCTGAATTTCAGGAATGGATGCGCATTGTCTTCAACCTTTCCGAGAACACGGAATACAACCGACCAGACGACCTGCAGCGAAGCATTCGCGGCTTGCGAGCATTGTTGCCATTCGCCAGGAACATTCTGGAGCATCTTTCAGATCCGAAATCGGATGTTGGAGGATTCTCAAAGCAGCAAGTTGATGAGGAGCGCCTGAAGGCCCGATTGATCATGGGCGATCCTGGTTGGACCAAGTTGCTGGAAAGAGCGGAGACGCATGGATACTTTCTGGGTCAGGTCGAATTTCTTCTTGATTGGTGCGGGGCCCTCTCTGAGCAGGACAAGATACCTGTCAGAGAGTGGACACGAGATGCACATGCGGAGCATCAGAATAGATTTTCAACGTATCTCGCCAAGGCCATGTGCATGTTTGGCCAAAGCGGGCTGAATGAGCTTCCTGATGAACTCTGGCGGCGGGCCCTACTGACGTTTGGGGACTATTTGCTGCCAAAAAATCGTAACTATTCACTTCTCATTGATCGGCCATCGGAACCTGACAGTTGGAAGCGTCTCTTGAAAGGCGACAAAGACTATTCTAGGGAGCGCCGCGGTCTACTGAAGTTGCTTCTGGATAGACTCGATCAGGCGGGTAATGTCGCCAGCCAGCTACGTGCCGTGATCGATTCGGCCAATGGCCTTGAGCCCTGGATCGACGCTCTTGTCCGTTCACCAGTTGTATTCGCCTATTGCCAAGAGAAATGTCTACGCTGGGACGATAACGGACACATCTATTTGCTCCGCAAGACACAAATGAATGGCATGCATGCCGAACTTTTTTCCTTCGCCCTCCACAAGAAGCTGGTATCCGTCAGTGCGGCATATGCGCCCCTGCAGATTGAGCCGTATGTCGATGTCAGCGGCTCGGAGCAGGATCCGTATTTCCTTGTGTCGTATATGGACAAATCCGGTCCCTTGCGGATCAGGGTTGAGAGCCGAGCAGATCGGTATTCTCTAGTCATCGCGGAGGTTCCGAACTCCGTATCGACCCCTCTAGCCATCTCGCTGGCAGACGTTGGGTTCAGCTCCACTGATCGTGGTGCGGCCAGCTACATTGAGCGCGCCGAAATGGAAGGTGTGCTCGTGAAGTTGGCGGGCGCTCTTTCCAAGATTGACCAGGAGAAGTAGCGCACATGGCGGTGCAGTCACGAGCCGAACGACAGACCCAGAACCGGGTCATCCAGCGAATTACACAGCCGGCCGCGATAGGTGGCCTTGGGTACGAGTACCTCGGCGACTGGCACCAGCGCGATAACAACCGCTGCATCGAGGCCGACCTGCTGCGGGCGAATCTCAAGGAGCGCGGCTATTCCGATGCCCAGATCTCGCAGGCCCTGCAGAAACTGCTCGCCGCCAGCGACGTCACCGGCGTGACCCTCTACCAGGCCAACCTCCGTGTCTATCAGCTGCTCCGCTATGGCGTGCCGGTACAAACGGCGGCAGGCGCTGCCCATGAAACCGTCCACCTCATCGACTGGAACAACCCGGATGCCAACGACTTCGCGCTCGCCGAGGAAGTGACCCTCAAGGGAGGCCTCGAGCGCCGCCCGGACATCGTGCTCTACCTGAACGGCATTGCCGTGGTGGTCATCGAGCTCAAGCGCGGCTCGGTGGAGGTGGCTGATGGCATCCGTCAACTCATCACCAACCAGGAAGAGATCTTCAACAAGGGCTTCTTCAGCACGGTGCAGTTGCTGCTGGCCGGCAACGACTCGCAGGGCCTGCGGTACGGCACCACGGGTACCCCGGAGCAGTTCTTCGTGGCCTGGAAGCATCAGGCAACCACGGGCGAAGCCCTGTCGCCCGGGGCCCTGCTGGATGGCCCCCTCTCGCAGATGTGCGACAAGGCGCGCCTGCTCGACCTGATCCGCAACTTCGTGCTGTTCGACGCCGGCCACAAGAAGGTGCCTCGCCTGCACCAGTACGAGGGCATCAAGGCCGCGCAGGACCGCCTGCGCAAGCACGAAGGCGGCGTGATCTGGCACACCCAGGGCAGCGGCAAGAGCATCCTCATGGTGCTGCTCGCCAAGTGGGTGCTGGAGAACGATCCGGATGCACGCATCCTCGTCGTCACCGACCGTGATGAACTGGACAAGCAGATCGTCGGGGTCATGAAGAATGCTGGCGTCATTGCCAACGACGCGCCGCTGCCCCGGATCACCTCCCGCAGGGAGATGGTCGAAAAGCTAGGTGCCGCCACCCCACGCCTGATGTGCGCCTTGATCCACAAGATCGATGCTTCCGACCTGGAAGGCGAGCCTCCCCAGGTCACCGGCCGCTTCTACGTTTTCGTAGACGAGTGCCACCGCACCCAGGGCGGCGACATGAACCGTCAGATGAAGCGCTGGCTGTCCTCGGCCATCTTTGTCGGCTTTACCGGTACGCCGCTGCTGCGCCGGGACAAGCAGATGACCGAGCAGGTCTTCGGCACGTTCATCCACACCTACAAGTTCCATGAGGCCGTGGCCGACAAGGTTGTGCTGGACCTGAAATACGAGGCCCGTACGGTTCCCCAGCGCCTCACCTCCCGCCAGGCGATTGACGAATGGTTCGAGCAAAAGACGAAGGGGCTGAACAACTACCAAAAGTCCGTTCTCCGTCAGCGCTGGGCGACCATGGAAGAGCTGATGAGTTCTTCCGAGCGCAAGAACCGGATCATTGGAGACATCAATCATGACTTCGGCGTGAAGCCCCGGCTGAACAATAACCGCGGGACGGCGATCCTGGTGGCGGCCTCTATTTACGACGCCTGCCACTACTTCCGGTTGTTCCAGGGGACGCTCCTTGGCCCTTACTGCGGAATCATCACCTCGTTCGAGCCAAATCAGGGCGCCATTGCCACGGCCCCCGCCAACAGCGACGAACGCTACAAGTACGACACCTATACCCAGTTCGTCCTCAAGGATTTCCCGACTACCGAGAAGTACGAATCCGAGATGAAGCGCCGGTTCATCGAGGAACCGGCCAACCTGAAGCTGCTGATCGTCGTCAGCAAGCTGCTCACTGGCTTCGACGCGCCGAGCTGTACCTATATCTACCTGGACAACGAGCTGCGCGACCACAACCTGTTCCAGGCAATATGCCGCACCAACCGGCTGGACGGTGACGACAAGGACTACGGCCACATCGTCGACTACAAGGAGCTGTTCGCCAACGTTCAGCATGCCATTGCCGTCTACACGTCCGACGAGCTTGAGCCTGATAGCAAGGGCGATACCGGCAACGTCGAGCTCAAGAACTGGCTGGTTGAGGGCAAGAAGAAGCTGGATGAAGCCCGTGAGGCCCTCCGGCACCTGTGCGAGCCGGTGCCGCCGCCCCGAGAGCTCGAGCAATACCTCAGCTATTTCTGCGGTCAGGCTGCCAATCCTCAGGCCCTCAACGATACCGAGCCGTTACGCATCGCCTTCTATAAGGCGGTCGCCACCTTTGTGCGCGCCTATGCGGATCTCGCGCAGAACTTGGTCGAGGCAGGTTATTCGACGGCCGAAGCCGAGCGCCTTACCGACGAAGCAGCGTTCTTTTCCGAGATGCGCGCTGCCGTCAAGAAGCACTCAGGCGAGGAGTTGGACATCAAGCCTTACGAGGCAGACATGCGCCACCTCATCAACACCTACATTCAGGCCGATTCGGCGACGCCGCTCGGCGATCTCGACGCGCTGCCGCTGACCGAGCTGATCGTCGAGACCGGAATCAACGATGCCATCGCCCGCAAGTTGAACGAGAAGGGCAAGCTGTCCAGGAAGGCCATCGCGGAAGGCATCATCAACAACATCCGCAAGACCATCATCCGCGACCAGCTGACCGACCCGCGGTTCTACGAGCAGATGTCACAACTGCTGGATGACCTGATCAAGCAGTACCGGGACGAGACGGCTGCCTACCAGCAGTTCTTGCGGAATGCGGAGGCCCTGGCCCGCCAACTCATCCACGGGCGCCCGACGGCGGACGTACCGGCCGAACTGCATGGCAACAAAGAAGCCATCGTCCTGTACAACAACCTCGACAGCATCCTCGGTGAGCAATCAGCTGGAGCGACTTCCGTTGGCGAAGACACCGCTGAACGCAAGCAGGAGCGCGCACATCTGGCCCTGGAGATTGACCGCGCTATGCGAGAGCACGCTCCGGCCGGCTGGAAGGGTGATCCGACGAGGGAAGCGCAGGTTCTCAACGCGCTGTTCCCGCTGATGAACCGGGATCGCGAGGCTACCAAAGCTCTGTTTGAACTGATCAAGAACCAGCCCGGCTACTGATGAACGCTGCCGTCCCACTGGTCGACGCCATCGTGCTCGATGATCTGGTCATCGAGTTCACGCGCAAGGACGTAAAGCACGTCCACCTTTCTGTGCATCCGCCACATGGCCGGATCACGCTCGTCGCGCCGCGCGGCACCCGCATCGACGTTGCCCGGGCCTATGCAGTTACCCGCTTGGGCTGGATACGCAGGCAGCTACAGACTTTGCGTGATCAGGCCCGGGAAACGCCGAGGCAGTTCGTCACCCGGGAGAGCCATTACCTGTGGGGACGTCGCTATCTGCTGCGCGTCATTGAGCGGGAGGGAAGACCGTCGGTGACAACAGATCACAAGCACATCGTGCTGGCTGTCCGGCCGGGTACGGACCGGGAGAGGCGCGCAGAGATCCTTCATGAGTGGCACAAGGCGGAACTGCATGCGGCCATTCCCCCGCTGATCCGCGTTTGGGAGCGGCGACTGGGCGTTTCGGTCTCTGGCTACTTCCTGCAGCGGATGAAGACCAAGTGGGGCAGCTGCAATCCGGCGGCGGGCAATATCCGACTCAATACGGAGTTGGCCAAGAAGCCGAAGGATCTGCTCGAGTACGTGATCGTGCACGAGATGGTGCACATGCTGGAGCCGACGCACGGGGAGCGTTTCACCGCCCTGCTCGACCGCCACTACCCTGCCTGGCGAGAGGCTCGGCTGGAGCTGAACGCGCTGCCGCTTTGAGCGGCCTGCCAAGCCTCGACCGCTAGTCGTCTAGCAGTCGATCAATTCGGCGCTTTCCAACCGTGTAGTGGGGGTCGTGACGCCAGATCGCACTGCCCTGATCAAAGCCGAAGAAGTCGGCGATTGCTTGTCGCACAGCCGACCCTGCAGGAGTCATTCCCTGGCGGGATGAGCATCCCATAAGTGCTCCGTCACCATAGACGACCCACTTGTTCCGGTCGCGCTGATACATCACCCGACCGCGTGGCAGCTCGTCGTATTCGAGGTGCGGAGGCAATAGATTCTGGGCCTTTACGTCTGACCAGGCGTCGACGTGCGTGAACGGGCTGTCCAGCAAGCCGGGTACGCCGGCTTCGGCCTGGTCGAGCGGACAGGAGAGGCCAACGACGCGCCCACCGTGGACCCAATAGATGCCGATTCTCTTGGCGGAGTCAGACATTACACATCCTCTGGCGGGTTCCAGCCCGAGCGTATCTCCAGGAAGCGGATAGCATCCTCTTCGGTCCGCCCAAGCCGAACCAGTCCCACGCCACGCAGCGCGGAAAGCGTCGCCCATTGGCGTGCGGCGAGACCGGTGAGATCACCCTTGTCTGCCACCTCCTCGTCGGGATCGAGGAACAGTACCTCGACCGGTACTCTATCGCGCCACGCCACGATGATTGGCGCCACCAGATCGGCGCCGCGGTCTCCCAGTCGCGTCAGGATGCTCAACGTGGTCATGTTTCTTTCGGAGAAGGGGTAGAGATCAGTCCCCCAGAGATTCACGTCAGCCTCCGGCGCCGTGTTTGGTATCCCGGCCCACATTGACCAGAAGTCGCCAATAAAGTCGTCATCCAGAGACCTTCGCATGATGGCCGCGGCCGTTTCCCCCAACCCGTATACCAGCGTCTTCTTTGGCGCAAACGGATGGTCTGGCCCGGTGACCGACGTGACCCGCGCGCCCACTTCGCTTTCCGGTGCTCCGGCTGGCCGCAGGCCGGCCAACATCCCGCCCACCAATACCGCCTTGATCATCTCGCGCCGCCTCATGACAGCCGCCCTCTCTCGGGTCTAGGTTGTCAGACTTGCCACGCAAGCTTTCCAGGCCTCATGCGCAGCTGCATGGACCACCCTCTGATTAGCCAGGCGAAGCGCCTGCGGTAGCTTCGTGGCTTCTGGAAGCGCAGCAATGGAGGCTGCGTTATCAACCACCACAACCTGTGCTCCGGTGGACTCGACGACAGAAAGCTGTCGCTCCGCTTGGGTTCGCCAACGGCGACCTTCAAAGTCGAATGGAAGCGTGGCCACGACACTGACGCTAGCGCCTTCTGCCATATAGCGCTCTGCGACTTCGGAGACCAGTTCCCCGCCCGTCGACCTGGACAAACCTGCCATCAAGACCACTTGAAAGACCTCGCGGGCATGTCGTTCGAAGATTGCCAACGAGATGAGCCTGGCACGTTCATCCGCATCCAGCGGCTCCGCCGACTTGCCATCCAGTCGATTGAGCTTGGTCTGAATCCACTGCCAGCCCTGATACTCAAGGGGCACCATCTCGCCAAGCGCTTTGACGAAGTTGACACCGGCATTGCCGAGGCCGACGAAGAGGGGCATACGGTCCCACACCACCAAGTCCGTCGGCTCAGGCAGGAGGGACGGCAGACCCGCAATACCTAGCGCAGCGCTGTAGCCGAGCGAGGCGAGGAATTGGCGACGGTTCATGGATTACCTCGACCGGAAACTTGGCCGAGGAAGTGTCGGCGGCCCGCACGACAAGGTGTGTCGTGCGCGCGATGACTGGTGCACCCGCGACCGGCATTTGCGGGCACGAAGGGCGATACTCAAATCGGACTCACCAACCTAGGGGGCCAGAAGCGCCGCGGGCACAGACGGGGTCGATTTTGGGCACAGAATGGGCACAGACCCGAATTTGTCCGTTCCAGCCGGCTCGGCAGCGCGGCGCTCTCACGCTGCGGCGGTGCCTCGAGAGTCAGCCTTTGGCGCCAGGTACGCGAACCGGGCATGTCGCGTAACCCATTGCAGGAAAAGGGATTTTCCGGCACGACAGGCCTTGAAAATTGCCTCCCGACGGCGGGCGAACATCGTGTAGAATTGCGCCCCGCTCCGCACATGCGCTCGTAGCTCAGTTGGATAGAGTACTGCCCTCCGAAGGCGGTGGTCGTGGGTTCGAATCCCGCCGAGCGCACCAATTTCCCTTGTAATTCAACCCGTTAAGCACGGGTTCCCCCGGGGGGTATCCTTCCGGGAGGGGGCTCTGTGAGCAAAACGGGAGCAGGGTGTGACTGCGTCGAAAGGCACCCAGGCCCCCAATCCGGACGTCCCTTGAAAATCGGTATCGACTTCGGCACCAGCTACTCGGCCGCCGCTGCATTCGTGGACGGACAGGTCGTGCCGATCCTGTTTGATGGCGAAAAGCAGTTCCGCACGGCCATCTTCTTCCCCGACCGCATCCCTGATCCCGAGGATTTCCCGCAAACGCCGGCGACCGAGGCCTGGATCCAGCGCGAGCTCGCGGCGTTGCAGCGGCGGCAACGCGAGGATGCGCAGGCCCGGGAACGGCGGCGGGCGGAATACCGGCAGCGTGCAGCCGAGGCGCGTGCCGAGGCGAAGCGCAATGGCACCCTGGATGTACGCGCGGCGGAGATCGATGCCGCGCTGAAAGAGAACCTGGCCATGGTCGGCGACACGGTCATGCGCTCCGACGATGATTTGCGTCTCGATGCCAGGCGCCTGGTACGTCGCCTGTGGCTGGAGCAGGAGATCGCACGTCCACGACGCACGGTGGCCGATCCGAAGGACACGCTCTTCGGTGAAGCCGCCATCGACGCCTACCTGTCGCAACACCGCGGCAACCTCGTGCAATCGCCGAAATCCATGCTGGGCCAGCGCATGGACGCCAACGTGCGCACCAGGGTGTTCACCATCCTTTGCCACACGCTTGAACACATCCGGCTCACCGCCACCCGCCAGCTGGGCATGCCGGTTCGCCACGCCACCATTGGTCGC
The DNA here is from genome assembly GCA_018262975.1 of Gammaproteobacteria bacterium. Classification (GTDB taxonomy): domain Bacteria; phylum Pseudomonadota; class Gammaproteobacteria; order Pseudomonadales; family JADFDG01; genus JADFDG01. The sequence goes on along the minus strand of JADFDG010000002.1, from coordinate 64,886 downwards.
CCGGTGCAGTTCCGTAGCAGCATGGGCGAGGCCGGGGGTGAGCAGGCGCAGAATCTCGTTGCCGAAGCGGCCGCCAAGGCCGGATTCGATACGGTCGATTTTCTCGAAGAGCCCCGTGCCGCCGCGTTCCGCTTCCACAGCGAGATGCCGGAAGCGCAACGCGCGATGATCATCGATATCGGCGGCGGCACTTCCGACATCGCCTGGGGCAGCATCGGCGGCGACGCGGTGGCCCCGCTGATCGCTGGTTCCCATGGCGAAGGATTCGGTGGCACGGACATCGACGTAACGCTCAGCCTCGGTGCGTTCATGCCAGTGTTCGGGCGCGGCCAGCCCGGTGTGCCGGCGATCCTGTACTCACAGGCGGCACGCGTATCGGATCTTCCTGATCAGGCCGCTTTCCTCAAGGCCTCCCTGCCCGTGCTCGCCGAGCCTTACCGCGCGCGACTCGTGGCACTGCAGCAAACCTTTGGCGGTACCACGCTGCTCAACCGGGAGGTCGAACTGGCGAAGATCGCGCTCAATACGCAGGACAACTATCGGGCCGATCTCGCGGACATTGATCCCGGGCTGAGCATCGTTGCCGGACGCCGGCACCTGGAGGACGCGCTGGATACGCCGCCACTGTGGCTGGATCGTCTTCACCAGTTGCTGGTGGACTCGCGCGAGCGTGCGGGCGAAACACCGGAGCTGGTATTCCTCACCGGCGGCACGTCGCGCGCACCTTACGTGCATGCGCTGGTGCGGGAAGTGTTCCCGTCGGCGCGCATCGTGCAAGGCGATGCGTCCTTCGGCGTGGTTGACGGGCTCGCGCGCTATGCGGGTCTGGCTTGCCGGTAATCAGCGATAGCGCCGCAAATACCACCCCTCGAACCACCGCTTCGCCCAGTGCATCACCCGCAGCGGCGGCAGCACCACGTTGAGCGAGGGCGTGCGCCACACGAAGGTGCCATTCTCCAGTGCATCGATGATGCACATCAACTCGATCCTGAAAGTTGCCGTGGCCTTGCGGCCGGCCAGTTCGTCGAGCAGGTTGCGCGCGGCCGCCGCAGCCTGCAGGTCGGCCATGTGTGCCTGCTTGGGCATCCAGTCCGGGCCGGGGAAGTTACCGGAATCGCCGGCCACGTACACGCGGGTCGTGCCGTCGACACGACACTGCGCGTCTGCTTTCAGCAGGCCGCCTGGCGAGCGCGGCAACGCGGTGTTGTCGAACCACGCGTTGCCGGTCATGCCTGGCATGAACAGGATGAGGTCGGCGCGAAACTCGCCGCCCTCGGTCACCACGCGATCGGCTTCGAAGCGTGCCGGCTTGTAGCCCAGATGTGTACGGATGCCGCGCCGCTTCATCTCGGCAAGCAGGTGCGCAACCGCTTTCGAACCGAGACGGTTGCCAGGCTCTTTCGCCGGGTTGAAGAACACCAGTTCGAACCGGTCGCGCCGGCCTTCGCGGCGCAGTTGCGCGTCGATGCCGAACAGGAACTCGAACATCGGCCCGCCGCGCACCGCGGACGGTTCGTTGGGGTTGGCGCCGAAGCCGATGGCGATGGTGCCGCCGTCCATGGCCTTGAGGCGGTCACGGATCTGTTCGGCCGCCGCGATGCCTTCGCAGGGCGTGATGGCGTGTTCGATGCCGGGCAACTTCTTGAGGAAGCGGCCGCCGCTGGCGATTACCAGCGCGTCGTTGGCCACGGGCCCGGCAGTGGTTTCCACGGTGCGGCCGTCCGGTGACAATCCGGTGACGTCGGCGGCCACGTGGGTGACGTCCATGCGCGCGAAGAAATTCGCCAGCGGGATAACCAGGTCCTCGCGCCGGCGCAGGCCGGACGGAATCCAGATGATGCCGGGCAGGTAGTGCAGTTCGGCGCGCGGCGAAATGACGGTGATCTGCGCGGTGCGGTCACGCGCACGCAGTTCGCGCACGGTGGACAGGGCACCGAAGCCGGCGCCGATGACGGTGATGCGGGCGGGTGTGTTCATGGCCACAACCATACCGCACCGGCTGCCTGACGGCGAGGGGCCTCCCGGGTCCTGCGCTGGCGCTACCGATGGGGCAGCGTCAGCGATCCTGATCCCGGCCTGGCTGACCCGACGATGGAGGCGTTGCTCTCGCGCTCAGCCCATCGACTGCAATGTTTTCCGGAAGCGCGCCAGCGAGAACAGGAACAGCGCGGTGCCGATGACCGCCAGCGCCGCCAGTTGCGGCCACACCACGTCGAAGCCGGCACCACGGTAGAGAATGGCCTGGGACAGCGCCACGAAATGCGTGGTCGGTGCTGCCAGCATGAGCGTCTGCACGATATCGGGCATGCTCTCGCGCGGCGTCATGCCGCCGGACAGGATCTGCAGCGGCAGCAGGGTCATCATCATCAGCAAGCCGAACTGCGGCATGGTGCGGGCGACGATGCCCAGGAAAATGCCCATCGAGGTGCAGGCGAAGATGTGCAGCGTGGCGCCGCCGAGGAACAGCCACGCGGATCCCTGCAGTGGCACTTCGAGGAATCCGCGGATCACCACCGCAAGTGCGAACGCCGACGAGCCGAGCACCACCACCGCCATGGCCCAGACCTTGGCACCCATGATTTCCAGCGGCGTGACCGGCATGACCAGCAGGTGCTCCAGCGTGCCGTGCTCGCGCTCGCGGATCAGGGCCGCGCCGGACAGGATGATGGACAGCATGGTGATGCGGTTGACCAGTTCCATCACTGCGCCGAACCAGGTCTGGTTGAGTTCCGGGTTGAAGCGCGCGCGCAGCTCCAGTTCGACAGGCTGGCTGGCCTGCTCCCGGTTGCGCTGCACGAACTCGTTGCTCACGCCGTTGACGATGGCATTGATGTAGCTGCTGCCGGTAAAGGCCTGCGCCATGCGGGTGGCATCGACATTGAGCTGGAGGGCGGGGCTGTTGCCGGCCAGCACGTCGCGCTCGAATCCCGCGGGGATATAGAGGCCGAAGGTGTCCAGTCCGGCATCCATCCGCGCGTCCATCTGCTCGGCGCTGATCAGCAACGGCGGCATGAAGTAGGGCGGATAGAAGGCATCGATGATGCGCAGGGACAGCGCGGAGCGGTCGTCGTCGATGATGGCGATGGGCGCCTTGTACAACGTTTCCGGCATGGCGGTGGCGGCGGTGTAGATCGACAGGGTGAAGGCCCAGATGATCAGCACCAGCATGATCGGATCGCGCAGCAGGCTGCGCAGTTCCTTGACGCCGAGCTGGAAGGTGTTGCGCAGCACCCGCATGCTAGCGCTCCTGTTTGCGCAGCAGCGCGGCGGCCAGCCCGATGAGCACCGGCACGGCGATCAGCAGGGGCAGGAAGGCGTCCTGCAGGTCGTGGAAGCCCAGGGCCTTGGAGAAAGTGCCGCGCGCGATGGTGATGAAATGGGTGGTGGGGAAGATGTCGCCGATGAACCGTGCGCTGCCTTCCATGGAGGTGACCGGGTTGAGCAGCCCGGAGAAAGTCACCGCCGGCAACATGGTCAGCAGTGCAGTGCCGAACAGAGCGGCGATCTGGCTGCGCACGAAGGTGGACACCAGCAGGCCAAAGGCGGTAGCGGCCATGACATAGATGAATGCTGCCGCGGTCAGCGTGGCCAGGCTGCCGCTCACCGGGACGCCGAAGCCGTATATGGCCAGCACGGTCAGCAGTGCATAACTGAGCATGCCCAGCACGAGGTACGGGATCTGCTTGCCGAGCAGGAATTCCAGCCGGGTGACCGGGGTGACGTAGAGGTTCACGATGGAGCCCAGTTCCTTTTCGCGCACCACGGCCAGCGCGGCGAGAATGGCCGGGATGAGGATCAGCAGCAACGGAATGACCGCGGGCACCATGGCCGGCAGGCTGCTCACTTCCGGGTTGTAGCGGAAGCGCGTCTCGACGCTGACCAGTCCGCTGCCGACGGCATCGCCGTACGCTTCCCGGGCCTTGCCGGCGAGCCAGTGCTGGTGCATGCCCTGCACGTAGCCGCGCACCGTCTCGGCGCGGGACGGCATGGAACCGTCGATCCAGGCACTGATCTGTGCGCCGTCGCCGCGCGCGAGGTCGCGGGCAAAACCACCGGGGATCTCGATGGCCAGGCCGATTTCGCCGGCGCGCAGGCGCCGGTCCATGTCTTCATGGCTTTCGATCGGTGGTTGCTCGAGGAAATAGCGTGAGCCGGACAGGTTGAGGGTGTAATCGCGGCTGGCCGTGGTCTGGTCGAGGTCGAGGACTGCGAAGGTCAGGTCTTCCACGTCCATGCTGATGCCGTAGCCGAGCACGATCATCAGCAGGCCGCTGCCCAGCGCAGCCATGGTCAGTCGTATCGGATCACGCAGCAGTTCCAGCGCCTCGCGTCGGGTGTAGCTGAACAGGCGGCGCAGGCTGAAGGCACTGCGATTGACCTGCGGGGCCTCGTCTTGCGCCCCGGGTTTCGGCGTCGGCGTGGTCGCGGCGCCAGCCTCGTCCGGCTCGGCCTGCGTACCGGCCTCCGCCTCCAGGTAGCCGATGAACGCTTCCTCGAGACTTTCCGCGCCGCGTGCCTGCGCGATCGCCGCCGGCGTGTCGGTGGCCAGCACCTTGCCGGCATGCATCAGCGAAACGCGATCGCAGCGCTCCGCCTCGTTCATGAAGTGGGTCGAAATGAAAATGGTGACGTTATCCCGGCGCGCGAGATCGATCATGATGCGCCAGAAGTTCTCGCGCGCGACCGGGTCGACGCCGGACGTCGGTTCGTCGAGGATGAGGATCTCGGGGCCGTGGATCATCGCCACCGCCAGCGACAGGCGTTGCCGCTCACCCAGCGGCAACGCGTCAGGCAGCGCATCCATGATGGCTTCCAGTCCGAAGCGTCCGGCCATGGCCTGCACGCGTGCGGGAATGCCGTCGGCGGGCAGGCCGAACAGGCGCGCGTGCAGCGCGAGGTTCTGTCGCACCGTCAGCTCGCTGTACAGCGAGAAGGATTGCGTCATGTAGCCGACCCGGCGCCGGGTGGCGATGTCGTGCGGATCCACCGGGTGCCCGAACAGCCAGGCCTCGCCGTCACTGGCCGGCAACAGGCCGGTGAGGATCTTCATGGTCGTGGTCTTGCCACAGCCGTTGGAGCCGATGAAGCCGAAGATCTCGCCGCGGCGGATGCGGAAGCTGACGTTGTCCACCGCGGTGAAATCGCCGAACCGCCGCGTCAGCCCGCGCGCTTCGATGGCCACCGGTGCATCGTCCGTGGCTGCGCGCGGGGTGATGTCCGCCGGCGTGCCGGCAGCCTCGTTGTTGCCGGGCAGCAAGCGGATGAACGCCTGCTCCAGCGAGCGAGCCTGTGTCTGTTCCAGCAGGGCGCGCGGCGTCCCGCTTTGCAGCACCTGCCCGTCGTGCATCGCCACCAGGTGGTCGAAGCCGGCCGCTTCATCCATGTAGGCAGTGGCCACCAGCACGCTCATGCCGGGCCGCCCGGCGCGGATGCGCGCGATCAGCCGCCAGAACTGGCGGCGCGACAGCGGGTCGACGCCGGTGGTGGGTTCGTCGAGGATGAGCAGGTCCGGGTCATGGATCAGTGCGCAGCAGAGGCCGAGCTTCTGCTTCATGCCGCCGGAAAGTTTGCCCACCGGCCGGTCGCGAAACGCCGCCATCCCGGTGGCGCTCAGCAACTGCTCCATGCGGCGCTCGCGTTCGTCGCGGCCGTGGCCGAACAGCCGCGCGAAGAAATCCAGGTTCTCGTACACCGACAGCGTCGGATAGAGATTCCTGCCCAGGCCTTGTGGCATGTAGGCGATGCGCGGGCAGATGGCATTCCGGTGTCGCGCGTTGGCCATGTCGCCGCCGAGCACCTCGACGCTGCCGCCCTGGATGGCGCGCGCGCCGGCGATCAGCGCGAACAGGCTGGATTTGCCGACCCCGTCCGGGCCGATCACCCCGACGATCTGTCCGGCGGGAATCGCCAGCGTGATGCCGTTGAGCGCGCGGGTGTCGCCGTACTCCAGCGTGACGTCGCGCAGGCAGGCGACCACCGCCGGTCCGGTGGCGCAGTCCTCCCGGACGTCGCCGCTCATTGCACCAGGTTTTGCTGCAGTTGCGCAGGCCAGGCGGCGGCGGGATCACGGCGCACGTAAGCCACGCCGGGCAGGCCGGTCTTCACCTGCTGGATGTGCCGTTCGAGCAGCGCGCGGGGAATGCTCGCGCGCACCCGGAACACCAGCTTCTGCCGCTCGCTCTCGGTTTCCACGGTCTTGGGCGTGAACTGCGCGACGTCGGCGACATAGGACAGTTGTGCCGGGATCACGTAGCCCGGTGCGGCATCGAGCACGATGCGCACGTCGGTGCCGATGGCCAGTTGACCCACGGCCTCGGTCGGCAGGAAGAAGGTCATGTAGACGTCGCCGAGATCCACCAGGTTCAGCACGCGGCCGCCTGCGCCGATCACTTCGCCGGGCCGGGCGACGATGAATTGCACGCGACCGTCGCGCGGTGCCTTGAGGGTGGCGTCGTCGATCTCCGCCTGGATGCGGGCTACCGACGCGCGTACCGCTTCGACGGCCGCTTCGGCGCCGCTGATCTGCGAGCGGGCGGTGGCGATGGCTGCCTCGGTGGCCGCCACCTGGGCGCGTGCGGCGCTGAGTGCCGCAGCGGCGCTGTCCACCGCGGCGCGGGCATCGTCGGCGTCCTGCTCGGAGGTGAGGCCGCGCGAGGCCAGGTCCGTCACGCGCTGCGCGCGCTTGCGAATGGCCTCGAGTTCGGTCTGGCGCTGGGTGACCATGGCCTGCGCGGCGGCGCGCTCGCTTTCACGTTGCGCCAGCTGGCTGCGCGCGGTGGCGACGGCGTTCACGCCTTGCTGCTGTTGCGCCTCGGCCTGCTGCCGCTGTGCATCGAGGGTCCGGGTTTCGATCCGTGCCAGCACCTGTCCGGCGGTGACGAACTCGCCTTCCTTGACCAGGATTTCGGTGAGTCGTCCCGGCGACTTCGCCGCCACGTCGATCTCCACGGCCTCGATGCGGCCGTTGCCACTGACCAGCCCGGCATCCCAGGCATTCTGGTCCTGGCGTTGCCAGGAGAGTACGGCTACGCCAACCAGCAGCAGTGTGGCGACCGCGCCGATCCACCAGCTGCGCTTGCTCGTCATTTGCATGGAGATTCCTCGGCCGGGACATCGCGGCGATACCACTAGTATAGGTGGTTTTTGCGGTTCAGGGCCGGGGCGGGATGGCGGTGATGCAGGCAGGTGTGTTCATGGAGACGAACATGCTCCACCCGCGCAGCACCTTGTAGAGAGGGGGCCATGCCCCCGACAGGCTGGAGAGCAAGAGCTCGGGGGCATGGCCCCCTCTCTACAGGAGGAGGTCAGATGACGAGGTTGGCGGTGTCGTACTGCAGCAGGCCGGCCGGCACCACGCGCATGTAAAGGAGCGCCGCCACCGCCAGCTGGCGCGCCGGCACGCCGCCGGCAAACGGCATCTGGTAGTCGCAGCACAGCCCGGCGTCGGTGGCATACCAGCGCGCCATGACCATGCGGGCATTCAGGAGGTTGACCAGTTCCAGTTGCGCCAGTCGCGGGCAGTCGCGGCGGAAACCGAACCAGGTACGCAGGGTGATGATGCGGCGGTCGCGGTCGACGCCGAGCTGGAAATCCAGCCCGTTGCCGTCACGCAGCAGCAGGGTGCCGTTGTCGCCGGGCAGCGCGTTGAGACCCTGTTCGCGCAGGGCGTTGGCGAGCCGGAAGACGGTGATGTCCTGCTCGTCGAGCAATCCGTTGCTCATAAGCCCTCCTGGCGACGAGCGGATGCAAGCGGCGGCTCAGGGAACCGCGCGAGGGGATGTTAGGCAATGCGCCGGGCAGGATGGCGTGGCCTGCGTCACATCCCGCGCAAGTGGTGTTGCTGTCGGCCCTAGTCCTTTTGTCTTAGGCGGGAGTCGCTGCGCCACGGCACTTTGCCGGCCGACACCACGCCGGCCGCAGCGTCGAGGTGCACGTCCTGGTCGTCGAAGAAGATGTGCGGGCGCAGCGCCTTCAGCACGCGATCCTTCGCAACGCCGCCGAGGAAGAACACCTCATCGACTTCCACACCCCAGTGGCGCAGCGTGTTGATCACCCGCAACTCGGCAGGTGCGCTGCGCGCGGTGACGATGGCGATGCGCACCGGCGACGCGTGGCCGGCCGGCTGCTGCGCCGCCAGGCGTTCCTGCAGGCGGGCGAGCTTGTGCAGCAGTACGGCGTACGGCCCTTCGGGCAGCGGCTCGTCGCGCTTGTCGTTTTCGTGGCGGTGGAACGCGTCGAGTCCGCGGGTCTTGTAGACCAGTTCGCTGCTGTCATCGAACAGCACGGCATCGCCGTCGAAGGCGATGCGCACCTGGTCGTCCGGTGGCGCCGGTGACTCGGCGGGCGGCGCGCGCAGCACCGCCACGGCGCAGCGGCCTTCGTCGATCACTCGCTGCGCATCCTCGGCGCTGGTGGTGAGGAACAGGTCGACGTCAAAGGCTTCGAGATACGGAACCACCGACGCGCCGCCGGTGAACGCGTGGCGTGACACCGGCAGACCGAGGCGCCGGATGTTGTTGAATACCTGCACGCCGGTTTCCGCGCTGTTGCGTGACATGACCACCACCTCCACCAGCGGTGCTGCATCCGCCAACCCGAAGCGGTTGAGCGCCAGCAGGGCGCGCACCAGCGGCATGCCGGTGCCGTCGGCGAGTTCGCGGGTTTCGCGGGCACGCATCCAGTCACGGTAGTCCGCCACCGCGGTCGCGGGGCTTTCCGCCAGGCGAGCCTCGTAGAAGGCATGCGCCTCGCGCAGGTCGAACAACGCGGTGGCGGAGATGCCGATGACGAGCGTGTCGGAGAGGTCGATGGGCATGGTGGTTTCCGGGTATCAGTGCGTCAGCGCGGCGGGCAGCGGCTCGGCGACGCCATAGAGTACGAATGCGCTCCAGATGCGCGGGTCGCGCAGCGCCTCGCCGTACTCGCCGCGCGCGAAGGCCCGCTTGGTGTCGTTGAGCGCGCTGACCAGGTCATCGCCGCCGCGCAACCGCTCGACGTAGGCAGGGATGAAGGCCGCCGTGCCGGCGTCATCCACGGGCCACAGCGACATCAGGGTGTTGCGGTTGCCGGCCATGAAGAACGCGTAGGGCAGGCCGACGACGCCGTCGCCGCTCACCACGCGCCCGACGCCGGTATCGCAGGCGGAGAGCAGCGCCAGCGAGGAGGCGAGGTCGAGGGTTGCGACGTCCTCGTCGGTGAAATAACTGTCGCGGGAACCGGCGGCGTTGCTCAGCACCAGCGCGCTGCGTTGCGCGTCGGTGTAGCCGTGGGTAGCGAAGTGCAACAGGCCGTAGGAGCGCAGCGACTGCCGTGCGTTGAGGTCAAGCAGCCGCTTGCGGTCGGCATCGGCGCCAAGCAGGCGGGTGCTGGCCGGGAACAGCGAAGCCAGCCGGCTGGATTCCAGCCGGGTGCCCGGCAGCGGTTGCCACTCGAGCGGGTCGACGCCTTCCACGTACACGGGATCGGCCACGGTGAGCAGCCGCGTGGTGGGCGACGGCTTGCGTGCAGCGTCGCGCGAGTCAAGGTCCTTCGGCTTGCGGTTGCGCAGTTCGTCGTAGATCGCCAGCGACTGCACGTAGCCGATGTCGACGATCTCCGTAGCCGGAACACCGTTGCGCGTGAGCGTCTCGAACGGTAACAGGGCCAGTGCGCCGTCCGGGCTGACGATGAGGCGCGCGTGATCCTGGAAGTGGCGGCGGAACGGCTCGAGCAGCAAGGCAAACAGGCTGTCACTGATTTCCGAGGGCTTCTGCACGCGCACGGCACCCGCCGGCGCGCTGTCCAGCGCCGCGTAGCTGCCATCGACCAGGCGCCATACCGGCACGCCTTGCAGGACGACGCCGCCGGCATCGACGATCACGTCATGCTCGGCGTCGCTGCGTACCACGCCACGCTTGCCGCGCGTGACGCCGCCGCCGGTGCGCAGCAGGTCACGCCACAGTGCCAGGGTTCGCTCCTGGGCGGCGGACAGGGGGATGAAATGGTTGACCGGTGGTGCGTTCGGATCGGCGAATGGATCACCGAAGAAATCCGGGGACCTGCGGTTGCTCACCAGCGCACCGAGAAATCCGCCGGGCACGCGCAGGAAGGACAGGTAGGCTTCATCGGTGGCAAGCACGTCCGCGTCGCCGAGCCAGCCACCGGTGGCAAGGGTGTCCTTGAAGGCGAGGTTGCGCAGGCCCCAGCCGGCATACGCGGCGCGGTGCTGGCCGTCTTTCTCGTCGGCGGCATTGGCCTGGGCATCGAGGTACCTGTCGTTCAGGGCCTGCTCGGCGGCGTCCAGCAATTCGCCCAGCAGGGAGAACAGCACGCGTTCGTATGGCGTTGCCTCCGCCGCGACGGCCGGGATGCCCCGGCGATACTCGGCCAGCGCTGCCAGGTTGGCATCGCGCTCGGCGCGCGCCTGCGGCACATCGACGCTGGCCAGTTCGCGGGCCCAGCGCTGGCGACGCAACCGCTCGAACAGGCGCTGGCCGCGCAGGACTTCGAAGGCGGAGGGTGATACCGGGGTGCCGGCGACGCACTGCGCCAGTACCAGGTCGCGCTTGAGCTCATCGTAGCGCCCCAGGTCCTGGTGGGAGCCCCGTGCGCCCTGGCCCATGATGTCTGCGCGGCCATAGCCGATCACTTCGTCGAGCTTGCCAAGCAAGGCGCGTCCCTTTTCAGCGTACTTGCCCGCCGCGGAGAGCCCGCGGGCCAGCGCCCACAGGTAGTCGCGCTCGCGGCTGGTAGTCACGTGCGCCTCCAGCAGTTCCATTCCAGCCTCCGCTTGCCTGGCCATGCGCGTGACATCGCGCGCGGCGATGGCCTGCAGGTCGAGCAGTCGCTGGTGGCGCGCGCTGTAACAGGGGCCGTTATCGCGGCAGTGATTGAGCGTGAGTTCCAGCGCTTCCAGTGCGCGCGCCGGGTCGTTGCCGTGCAGGGCAGCGAGCGCGGCTTCCTCGGTGGCGGTGAGCATGCCGCAACGGGATTGCTGCAGGGTCGCCAGCAAGGGCCGGGCGTCCAGCGTGCGGTGCTCGCTGCGGGCGAGGGCGATGTCGGCGCGCGCGCGTGCGAGCCGCAGGTCGCAGGCGTTCGCCTGGTCCGGCGTCAGTCCGAGGCCGTCGATGGCCTGCAGCAGCGTCACCGCATTCGCCTGGTCGTTCAGGCGAGCAGAAAGGCGCGCCAGTTGTGCCATGTACAGGGCATTCCCGGGATCATCGGGATTCTCGTTCGCCACCTTGCCAAGGGCGAACAACAGTTGCATGCGCGCACCGTCGATGTCGTCCAGGGCTTCGAGTTCGTTGTAGGCGGGGATGCCGCGCTCACGTGCGGCGTCAATGGCCGCCAGGCGCTGCTTTTTCTCGTCTTCCGGCATGTCCGCGCCATGGATCCAGTCCCGGGTGAGCTGGTTCGTGCCGTCGGCGTTGCGCTGCAGCTCGAGTCCGAGTGACTCGCGGCCGATGTTGAACCAGATGCGCGCGGCGATGTAGCTGGTATCGAGTGAATTGCCGCAGAAATGGAACAGCCACTTCTGGGCGGCGCTGGCGGCGTTGCACAACTGGTCGATCGCGGTGATGGCAAGGGCGCCCTGCTGCTCGTGGTACTCCGCGCCGCTGCCTGCCGTGGCCAGCGCCGAAGCCTGGCGTTGTGCCTCCGCCATCAGCACTTCCATCTGGCGAGCCAGTACGTACTGGCAGTTCTCGTCCTGGCTGCACGCGGTCACCAGCCGGGCTGGTTGCGCGCTCCAGGGTGGCTGGTCCTGTATGTACAGTTCGCGGCGAAGGGGAATGACCTCCACGACGTCGCGCAGCAATCCGCGCAGCGCGCTGTCGAGAGCGGCCGTGGGCTGCCCGTGCGGGAATTCGGCGACCGGCAGCGGGCTGGCCTTTGGCGGGGCAGCGAGGGCGGTGGGTGCGGCCATCAAGCACGGCAGCGCGCAGGTCAGGGCCGCAAGAATACGTGGCCATTTCATGGCAGGTCCCTCACCACGCGAAAGCCCACCCGGGATTCCTGCCAGGAAAATGACAGCGGCTGTTCGCCTGCGTGCCCGGTGTCCCAGTTCAGTTCGCCGCGCGGTACCAGCGCAGCGCAATCCGTGCTCGCCGCGTCACAATTGCCCACCCACTCGCCGGCGTTGCCGAGCATGTCGTACAGGCCGAAAGGATTGGCCGGGTAGTGTCCGCGCGCGCCCGGCAGTTCGCGGGTCTGCGTGCAGGTGTCGCCGTACAGAAAGCTGAAGAATGTCGGTTGCAGGGCTTCCTTGCCGCACCCGTCTGCGCGTTCGTTGCCCCACCAGAAATTCGTGCTGGTGCCGCCGCGCGCGGCATATTCCCACTCGTCGCGCGTCGGCAGGCGGTAGGCCTTGCCGGTGTATCGCGCCAGCCAGCGCACGTAGGCGCGTACCGCACGCTGGCTGATGCCGGTCACGGCCTCCTGCGGGTCGCCGCTCGCCTGCACCTGCCAGCTCTCGCCTGCTTCGTAGCCGGTGCGTGCCACGAACTGCGCGAATTCCCCGCGCGACACCTCGTAGGTGCCCACGGCCAGCGGGCGGGCCAGGGCGAGCGTGCGCGTCACTGGCGGCTGGCCCGTCGCTTGCGTGGTGGCGGTGACGCTGCCCGCGGGCACCACGGTGAGCGGTGGGCACGTGTCGCAGTCGCGCAGCGTACCGGCGGCTGGCGCGGTGGCCGGGAGCAGCAGCAGGGCGAGGGCGGCGGGCAGGGCGCGCCGGATACCGCGCAGGAAGAACGGACGGGACGGCGGCATCGGCTCTCGGAATCGTATGCGCCCGGGGGTGGGCGAAGGCGTCATCAGGGTTGGAAGCATAGCCAATACGCGCGTTCCCTCGTGGGTGATCGGGGTAGGCGATTGGGAATACCTATCGAGATTATCCGGATAGTCAATTTCCCTATTGAGTGCAAGGTGAACATGCTGGGCTGGTATCCCCCGGAACCGTCCGGGTCTTCACATCCGGAAGCAGGAGGCCACCCCATGGACCGCGTCAGCCACGATGCCGTTGCCTGTCGACTTGCCGCTGCGCTTGCCGTGTTCGCACACCTCGCGGCGGCGGCCTCGGGCGTCCCGGCACCCGACCGCCGGTCCGCCGGGTCCGCTACCATCGCACATTGAGCCGGGCATATCCCGGCAGCAACGGAGGCATTGATGGAGCTTGCACGCAGCACCCCGGATTCGCGCAGCTGGCGCGATGCCTTCCGCGACCATGCGCGCGCCCACCCGCTGACCGCGCTGGGACTCGGGGTCGCGCTGGTGGGCGTGCTGGCCATGGCGGTGCAGAGCCTGGTGCACGTGGTGATCGGCGACGCCAGTGCCTACGTGGGTTATGCGCTCGTGGGTGGCGCGGCCGGCTTCATCGGCACCACCCTCGGTGCGTTGCCGGCGCTGGTGCTGCGCGGCGTGCCGGCGAAGGTGGAAGACACCATGCTCGGCTTCGCCGCCGGCATGATGCTTGCGGCCAGCGCGTTTTCGCTGCTGTTGCCGGGCCTGGCCGCCGGCGAGGACATCCTCGCCAGCGCGCCGCTGGGCGCAGCAGTGGTGGTTGGCGGCATGGCGCTCGGCGTGTTGCTGATGCTGGGGCTCGACCAGTTCACGCCGCACGAACACGAGAAACACGGACCGTGCGGTCCGGGGCACGAGAAATGCGGGCGCGTGTGGTTGTTCGTGTTCGCCATCGCGCTGCACAACCTGCCGGAAGGCATGGCGGTGGGCGTGAGCTTCGCGCAAGGCGACCTGTCGGTGGGCGTGCCGCTGGCAACCGCCATCGCGCTGCAGGATATTCCCGAGGGACTCGCGGTGGCGCTGGCGCTGCGTGCAGCCGGATTCGCGCCGGGCCTGTCGGTGCTGGTCGCCGCCGGCAGTGGCTTGCTGGAGCCGCTGGGTGCCTTGTTCGGCGTGGGCCTGTCCAGTGGCCTGGCGCTGGCCTACCCGGTGGGTCTGGGCCTGGCCGCCGGCGCCATGCTGTTCGTGGTGTCGCACGAGGTCATCCCGGAAACCCACCGCAACGGACACCAGACCTCGGCTACCATCGGGTTGATGGGCGGCTTCGCCCTGATGATGGTGCTGGACACCACGCTGGGCTGAGCACCGGGCTCAACGAAACCAACGCGCGACAAGGAGGAAACATGGCCATCGATATCGGCATCAGCGAAAAGGACCGCCGCAAGATCGCGGACGGCTTGTCCCGCCTGCTGGCGGACAGTTTCGTGCTGTACCTGAAGACCCACAACTTCCACTGGAACGTGACCGGTCCGCAGTTCAATTCGCTGCACAACATGTTCATGACCCAGTACACCGAGCAGTGGAACGCGCTGGACGTGATCGCCGAGCGCATTCGCGCCCTCGGCTTCCCGGCACCGGGTTCGTTCGCGGCCTACGCGGAACTGTCATCGATCCGCGAGGAAACCGGTGTGCCGAACGCCCAGGAGATGATCCGCCAGCTGGTTGCCGCGCAGGAAGCCGTGGCGCGTACCGCGCGCGAGGCGTTCCGTCTGGCCGACGAGGCCGATGACCAGCCGAGCGCCGACGTGTGCACGCAGCGCATGGACGTGCACGAGAAGACCGCGTGGATGTTGCGTTCGCTGCTGGAAGACGGCGGGGATGTCGCGGTGGCTGCCGCCGGCAAGCCGGGCAAGAAGGGAAAGAAAAGCAAGAAGTGACCCGGAACAACAAGGCCCGCGATTGCGGGCCTTGTTCATTTCACCGGCCGGTCAGAGGTTGCCGCTCTGCTGGTGCTGCTGCATCTTGTCGTGGCGCTGCTTCATTTTTTCCTGGCGCTTCTCCAGTTTCTGCTCGCGCTTGTCCATCTGCTGCATGCGCTTCTCCTGGTGCTGCATGCGGCGCTGCTCGAGTTGCTTGTTCTGCTCCGGGGTCAGTACCGCCCTCACCCTCGACTGGGTTTCGGCGCGGATGGCTTCGTGTTTCGCCTTGGCCTCCTTGTGGATGGCCTGCACCTGCTGCCTTTGCTGCTCGGTGAGTTTCAGCTCCTGCTGGACTTGCGGCTCTTCCAGCGGGTCAGGCGGCATGGCAACCGGCGCGGGCGCCGCGGGGGCGACGGCCGTATCAGCGGCGAAGGCGGCGGGCATCAGCAGGGCGCCGGCCAGTACGAGTACGTAACGGGTTTTCATGGGTGTTCTCCCTGGTCATGAAAGATGTGGCAAGAGGTGTGACCTGCGGTCCCCTGCCCGGGTTCATTGCCAGATCATTGTCGAGCCGGCTTTCCGACGCATTCATTGACGCATGGCAGCCTGACGGCAGGTCACGACCCGTTCGTCGGGTTCTGGTACCCTGCGCGGCGTTCCCCGGGCCGATGCAACGGCCCCCGCACCCGAGGACCCGCCCATGCGCAACGTCACCGTCGCCGCCACCCAGTTTGCCTGTGACTGGGACATCCCCGGCAACATCGCCCGCGCCGAGAAACTGGCCCGCGAAGCCGCGAAGCAGGGTGCGCAGGTCATCCTGATCCAGGAGTTGTTCGAGGCGCCGTATTTCTGCAAGGACCAGGACGAGAAGCACTTCGCGCTGGCAAAGCCGTTCCGCGGCAACGAAACCATCGCGCGCTTCGCGAAACTCGCCGCCGAACTGAACGCAGTCATCCCGGTGAGCTATTTCGAGCGCGCCGGCAATGCGTTCTTCAATTCGCTGGCGATGATCGACGCCGACGGCACAGTGCTGGGCAACTACCGCAAGAGCCACATTCCCAACGGTCCGGGTTACCAGGAAAAGCACTATTTCACGCCCGGCGACACCGGCCCGATGGTCTGGCAGACGCAGTACGGCTGCATCGGCGCGGGCATCTGCTGGGACCAGTGGTTCCCGGAGCTGGCGCGCTGCATGGCGCTGGCCGGTGCCGAACTGCTGCTTTACCCGACGGCGATCGGCAGCGAGCCGCATGATGCGAGCATCGATTCCAGCGGCCACTGGCAGCGCGTGATGCAGGGCCATGCCGGCGCCAACCTGGTGCCGGTCATCGCCAGCAACCGCATCGGCCGCGAGCAGGGCGATACCTGCGCGCTGACCTTCTACGGCTCTTCCTTCATCGCCGATCACACCGGCGCCAAGGTGAAGGAAGCCGATCGCCAGACCGAGTCGGTGCTGGTGCACACCTTCGACCTCGACGCCGTGCAGGAAGCGCGCATTGCCTGGGGCGTGTTCCGCGACCGCCGGCCGGAGTTCTACGGCGCCATCCTGTCCTATGACGGGGAGGGGGATACGCCGGAGGACGGCCACGAGCACCACGAGGGGTGCAACCACTGAATCCATTGACCCGGGCCGGGTCCCGGGCGTCGGGGGCATGGCCCCCTCTCTACAAGGGAGGGCCCGGGCTGGCTATAATCCCGGCCGCTTTTACGGGCTCTCTTGCCCCCGCATCCCTGACGAGGTACTTCCCGTGATGAACCGTCTGCTGGTCGCCGCCGCGGCCCTGGTCCTGTCCACCGCCGTAACTGCAGCTCCCGGCCAGCTTGGCGCCGAGGCCTCGATGAGTCCGGAAGCCGTGAAGGCCCGCATCAAGCCGGTTGGCGGCGTGTGCGTGCAGGGCGAGGAGTGCAAGCCGGTCGGCCTGGCCGCCCAGCCGGTCGCCGGTGCTGCAACCGGTCCGCGCACCGGCGAGCAGGTCTACAACGCCGTGTGCAGCGCCTGCCACGCCACCGGCGCCGCCGGTGCACCGAAAGTCGGCGACAAGGGTGCCTGGGGCTCGCGCATCGCGCAGGGTAATGCCACGCTGCTGAAGCACGCGCTTGAAGGTATCCGCGCCATGCCGGCCAAGGGTGGCTGCGCCGCCTGCTCCGACGAGGAAATCGGCAACGCCGTGGCCTTCATGGCCGGCAAGTCGAAGTAATTCCTCCGCGCGTTACCTGTAGCGAGGGGGCCATGCCCCCGATTGCTCGAAGCACGAGCGTCGGGGGCATGGCCCCCTCTCTACATGGATGGCCTGACCCGACGGTGGTATTGCCGTCGCAGGTGATGGCGCCGATGCTGGCGCCATCATGATCCGCATCCTGTTCTCCCTCGGGTTCCGCCCCTTCTTCCTGCTGGCCGGTGTCGCGGCGCTGTCGCCCGTGCTCGCCTGGGCGTTGTCACCTGCCGGCCTGTCCATCGATGGTGGCCATTACGGCCAGCGCCTCTGGCACGCGCACGAAATGCTGTTCGGCTACGCCGTCGCGGTGATGGCCGGCTTCCTGCTCACCGCCATCCGTAACTGGACCGGGCAAGCCACCGCCAACGGTGGTGCTCTCGCTGCACTGGCACTGCTGTGGCTGGCCGGGCGCATCGCCCCGTTCGTGTCGCCCGCGCCGTGGCTGGTGGCTATCGTCGACATCGCTTTCCTGCCGGCGCTCGCCGTTGCGGCCGCGCGCCCGCTGCTGGCCACCGGCAATCACCGCAACCTGATCTTTCCGGGCATGCTGCTCGCGCTCGCGACGGCGAATGCCGTGGTCCACGCGGCATTGCTCGCGGTGTTGCCCGGCTGGCTGGCGGAGCGTGCGCTGGAAGCCGCGGCGCTGGTGGCGATGGTGATGATCAGCGTGATGGCCGGCCGCGTGTTCCCGTTCTTCACCGAGCGCGGATTGTCCGTCCCGTTCAAGGCCACCATCCGTCCGCAGGTCGAACGCTACGTGGTGCCGTCGATGATCCTGCTGGCGCTGGCGGTCCTGCTGCGCGAGCCGCTGCCCTGGTTGCTGCCGGTCGCGGCAGTTGCCGCGACGGTATTGCACGCGCTGCGGCTGGCCGGTTGGTACACGCCCGCCATCTGGCGCGTGCCGCTGGTATGGGTGCTGCAGGTGGGTTACGCCTGGATCGTGCTCGGCTGTGCGCTGTTCGTTGCGGTGGGCCTGGGCTTGCTGGCGCTGCCGTTCGCCATGCACGCATTCACCGCCGGTGCGCTCGGCACGATCACCCTGGGCATGATGGCGCGCGTGTCGCTCGGTCACACCGGCCGCCCGTTGTTGCCGGCGCGCCCGGTGCAAGTGGCCTTCATGCTGGTCACGGTGGCTGCGCTGCTGCGCGTGCCGCTGGCCATGGCATGGCCGGCACAATACGTGTTGCTGGTGCAACTGGCCGCGGTGGCGTGGGCGCTGGCCTTCGCGCTGTTCCTGTGGGTCTACGTACCGATACTCACGCGCCCGCGCGCCGACGGCGTGCCGGGCTGACGTTCAGCGCTTGAACATCGCGTCCAGTGCCGCCAGCGCGGCGTCGCGCGATTGCGCCTTCTGCTCGGCGCTGGCCTGCGTACCCTCGCCTTCGCGCACGATGTCGTCTTCCGGCAGTTCCAGCTGGAAGCGGCTGGGCGTGCAACTGACCATGTCGCCGTACTGCTTGCGCTTCTGGGCATGCGTGAAGGTGAGTTGCCGGCGTGCGCGGGTGATGCCCACGTACAGCAGGCGGCGCTCTTCCTCGATGGTGTTGGCCTCGATGCTCGACTTGTGCGGCAGCACGTCGTCCTCGAAGGCCATCACCCACACGTAGGGGAACTCCAGGCCCTTGGAGGCGTGCAGCGTCATCAGTTGCACGCGATCGACGTCCTCTTCCTGGTCCTGCTGGTCGAGCATGTCCAGCAGCACCAGCTTGGCGATGACTTCGCTGATGTCCGGCCGCTGCCCCTTGTCTTCCTTCTCGCTCATTGTGTGGATGGAGTCGGCCAGCGACAGCACGTTCTCGTAGCGCTTGGCGGCTGCCTGCGGCGAGCTCGACTGGGTGCGCAGCCACTGCTCGTAGCCGAGTTCCTCGAGCATCTCGGTGAGCGCCTGCTTCGCCGGCAGCTGGTGCAGGCGGCGACGCACGTCCTCGATCCAGTGCACGAAGCGCGCGAGTTTCTCGCGGTGCTGGGTGCCGAGGAACTCCGACAGGCCGATCTCGCCGGCAGCGCGCGACAGCGACACGTGGCGGGTGCCGGCGTAGTGGGCCAGCTTCTCCAGCGTGGTGGGGCCGATCTCGCGGCGCGGCACGTTGACCACGCGCAGGAAGGCGCTGTCGTCGTCGGGATTGGCGACCAGGCGCAGGTAGGCCATGAAATCCTTGATCTCGGCGCGCGCGAAGAACGACTGGCCGCCGCTGATCTTGTAGGGCACCGAGCGTTCGCGCAGTTTCTCCTCGATCAGCCGCGACTGGAAATTGCCGCGGTAGAGCACCGCGTAATCGCGCCACTTCGAGCCGGTGCGCGCGTGGTGCCCCACGATCTCGCCGGCGATGCGCTCGGCCTCGTGCTGCTCGTCCTTGCACAGCACGATGCGGATCTTGTCGCCAGGGCCGTGTTCACTCCACAGCTTCTTTTCGAACACGTGCGGGTTGTTGGCGATCACCGCGTTGGCGGCGCGCAGGATGCGGCCAGTGGAGCGGTAGTTCTGCTCCAGCGCCACCACCTTGAGGTTCGGGTAGTCTTCCTTGAGCTGCACGAGGTTTTCCGGGCGCGCGCCGCGCCAGGCGTAGATCGACTGGTCGTCGTCGCCCACCACCGTCAGCGCGCCGCGCACGCCCACCAGCTGCTTCACCAGCTTGTACTGCGAGAGGTTGGTGTCCTGGTACTCGTCCACCAGCAGGTAGCGGGTACGGTTCTGCCACTTCTCCAGCACGTCGCGGTGCTCGTTGAACAGCTGCACCGGCTTGAGGATCAGGTCGTCGAAATCGACGGCGTTGTAGGCCTTCAGGCTGCGCTCGTAGCCCTCGTAGACCTGGGCGATCAGCATCTCGCGCGGGCTCTTGCACAGCGCCAGCGCCTCCTCGGGCGATAGCATGTCGTTCTTGAGGTTGGAGATGGCGCTCTGCACCTGGTCGGCGATGGAGGCGTCGGTGCTGCCGTCGCGCTGCATCAGCTCGCGGATCAGCGTGCGCGCGTCCTCCGAATCGAAGATGGTGAAGCCGGAGCGCAGGCCCAGCACCTTGTGCTCGCTGCGGATGATGTTCAGCCCGAGGGTGTGGAAGGTGCTGATCGACAGGCCCTTGGCGTCGCTGCCCACCAGCTTGCCGGCACGCTCGCGCATCTCGCGGGCGGCCTTGTTGGTGAAGGTCACGGCGACGATCTTCGACGGGTCCATGCCGGCGCCCGAGATGAGCCAGGCGATCTTGCGGGTGATCACGCTGGTCTTGCCCGAGCCTGCGCCAGCCAGCACGAGCAGGGGGCCGTCGATGTAGCGGACGGCCTCGCGCTGTCGGGGGTTCAGGTCGTTGGCCATGGGCTCGGGGGATGGTGGAAGGGCGGGGCGGGGATTCTAGCGGGTCGGGGCTGTCGGCACGTACTGCCGGTCTGTCCAAAGCGGCACATGGATTGATCGCTCGGGATCATTGCCCGGACGTGCGTGCTGCCTATACTGACCGCCCGGTTCCGCCGGTCCTGCCCGCGTTTTTGCCGGGCCGGCCATTTTCCTTGTGAATCAAAAGGATACGATCGATGAGCAGCACCGATATCTTCCGCCTCGACGGCAAGCGCGTCCTGGTTACCGGCGCGTCCAGCGGCTTTGGCGCCCACTTTGCCGAGGTGCTGGCCGGTGCCGGCGCCGAGGTGATCCTGGCGGCCCGCCGTACCGACAAGCTGGAAGGCACCGCGCAGAAGGTGCGTGCGATGGGAGGCGTGGCCCACACGGTGAAGCTGGACGTGTCGAACCCGCAGAGCGTCAGGGACGCCTTCGACGCCATGCCGGTGCCGGACGTGGTGATCAACAACGCCGGTATCAACATCGAGGCCTCCACGCTCGACCTCACCGAGGACGAGTGGGACCAGGTGATGAACACCAACGTGAAGGGCATGTGGATGGTCTCGCGCGAGGCCATCCGCCTGTGGATCAACGAGAAGAAGCCGGGGAACATCGTCAACATCGCCTCCATCCTCGGCCTGCGCGTGCAGAGCCAGCTGGCGGTGTACACCACCTCCAAGGCCGCCGCGCTGCAGCTGACGAAATCGCTGGCGCTGGACTACGCGCGCCACAACATCCGCGCCAACGCCATCTGTCCGGGCTACTACGTCACCGACATCAACCGCGAGTGGCTGGCCAGCGATTCCGGCCAGAAGATGCTCAAGCGCGTGCCGTACCGCCGCGCCGGCGAACTGCACGAACTGAACGGCCCGCTGCTGCTGCTGGCGTCGGACGCCTCCAGCTACATGAGTGGTGCCGTCATCGCCGTCGACGGCGCCCACACCCAAAGCTCCCTGTAGAGAGGGGGCCATGCCCCCGATGGGGCTGCCCACAGAGCAAGAGCGGTCGGGGGCATGGCCCCCTCGCTACATCGAATATCGTTGAGGAGAACACCATGGATTTCACCCTGTCGCCGCAAGTCGAGGACTACCGCCTGCGCGTGCGCGCCTTCGTGGACAAGCACGTGCTGCCGCTGGAGCTGGACAAGGCCAACTTCGACGAGCACGAGAACATCCGCGAGGACGTGGTGGCGCGCGTGCGCCAGCTGGCCAAGGCCGAGGGGCTGTGGGCGTTCCAGATGCCGAAATCGCGCGGTGGCGCCGAGGTAGGCGTGGTCGGCATGGCGGCACTGTACGAGGAAGCCGCGCGCTCGCCGTTCGGCCCGGCCATGTTCAACTGCGCGCCGCCGGACGACGGCAACATGATCCTGCTGAACAAGGTGCTGAAGACCGACGCGCTGAAAGACAAGTGGTTGCAGCCGATCATCGACGGCAAGGTGCGTTCGGCGTTCGCCATGACCGAGCCGGACGGCGGTTGCGGTTCCGACCCGTCGCTCACCTACACCACCGCCACGAAAGTCGGTGACAAGTGGGTGATCAAGGGCCGCAAGTGGTTCATCACCGGCGCCGAGGGTGCCAAGCACTTCATCCTCATCGCCAAGACCAGCGACGACAAGCGCAAGGGCCTGACCGCGTTCATGTTCCACGCCGACCAGCCGGGCTGGCGCATCGTGCGTCGCATCCCGATCATGGGGCCGGAAGAGCACGGCGGCCACTGCGAGCTGGAATTCGACGGCCTGGAGATCAACGACGAAGACCGCCTGCTGGAAGTCGGTGACGGCCTGAAAGTCACCCAGATCCGCCTCGGTACCGCGCGCCTGACGCACTGCATGCGCTGGCTGGGCCTGTCCAAGCGTTGCATGGAAATCGCCGCCGGTTACGTCGAGAACCGCCAGAGCTTCGGCATGACGCTGGCGCAGCACGAAGGCGTGCAGTGGATGCTCGGCGACGTGGCCAAGGAAATCCACGTCGGTCGCCTGCTGACCATGAACGCTGCCTGGAAGCTCGACCAGGGCGACCACGCCAAGACCGACATTTCCATCGCCAAGATCCACGTGGCCGACACGCTGCACAAGGCCGCCGATACGGCGCTGCAGTTGATGGGCGCGCGCGGGTACTCGAAGGACACGCTGGTGGACTGGATCTACCGCTACGCGCGCCAGGCGCGCCTGGTGGACGGCGCCAGCGAGATCCACAAGATGGTGCTGTCGCAGGCCTACCTGGCGAAGAAGCAGGACTTCTTCAAGTGGGGCGTCTGACGCGATGGATACGGTGAAGCTGGCGGAGTTCCTTGCCGCGCGCACCGGCGCCCAGTCGGTGCTGGTGGAAAACACGCGCAAGCTGTCCGGTGGCGCGATCCAGGAAAACTGGGCCGCCGACCTGGTCATCAGCGGTGGCAGCCACGACGGCACCGTCGCCGTGGTGGTGCGTTGCGATGCGCCGAGCGGCGTGTCCGACTCGCACTCGCGCGCGCAGGAATTCGCGCTGCTGAAGGCGGCGTTCGATGCCGGCGTGACCGTGCCCGAGCCGCTGTGGCTGGGCGACAAGTCGGTGTTCGGCCGTGATTTCTTCGTGATGCGGCGCGTCAATGGCGCAGCCGCAGGGCACCGCCTGGTGAAGGACATGTCGCTGGGCGGCGACCGCGCGCTGCTCACGCAGCGCCTGGGCGAGGAGATCGCGAAGATCCAGCGTGTGCAGCCGTCGGCGGAGCTGGCCTTCCTCGAGCGCCCGGACGTACACCCGGCGCTGCACTTCATCGCCCGTTCGCGCGCTTACCTCGACAACTACCACACGCCGTACCCGGCGCTGGAGTGGGGCCTGCGCTGGCTGGAGAAGCACGTGCCGGACCGCGCGTCGTGGACGCAGGACCAGCTGGTGCTGGCGCACCGCGATTTCCGCACCGGCAACTACATGGTCGATGCGCAGGGCCTCACCGCCGTGCTCGACTGGGAGTTCGCCGCCTGGTCGCACCCGCTCGAGGATCTCGGCTGGCTGTGCGCGCGCTGCTGGCGCTTCGGCCAGCAGGGCGATGCGAAGGCCGCGGGTGGCATCGGCTCGCGCGAGGACCTGCTGGCCGGCTACAACCGCATCGCCGGGCGCAGCGTGTCGCCGGCGGAACTCTATTACTGGGAAGTGTTCGGCGAACTGCGCTGGGCGATGATCGCCATCGGCCAGGGCGAGCGGCACATTTCCGGGCGCGAACCGTCGCTGGAACTCGCCCTCACCAGCCACATCGTGCCGGAACTGGAACTGCACATCCTGCGCATGACCGGCATCGATTTCTCGAAGGAGGATGGCGGCCATGCGTGACCGTCCCCAGGGCCATGAATTGCTGGCCATCGCCGCGAAGACCTTCCGCGAGCAATTGCTGCCGGCACTGCCGGAAGACAGGAAGTACCAGGCGCTGATGATCCTCAACGCCATGTCCATCGCCGAGCGGCAGCAGGAAATGGGCGAAGGGCCGCTCAACGACGAGTGCGACCTGCTGGAAGTGGTGCTGGATACCACGCCGAAGGCCGACGAGTTGCACGAGCGCGCCGCCGAACTCAACCGCGAGTTCGCCCGCCGCGTGCGCGATGGTGCCTACGACAACGACGACACCGGCCGCCACGTGCTGTGGGCGGTCACCCTGCAGAAGGTGCGCGAGAGCGCGCCGCGTTACCTGAAGGTAGAAGGCATCGAGGACTGAGCCGGCCCGCGGGGCGTCAGCCCAGCGGGATGTGCGCGCTCATCAGGCAGCGACCGTTTTCCACCTGCCACCCCAGGGTGCCGCCGAGTTCCGTCGCGCGCCCCTGCATGATCTGGCGGCCGCGGCCGCCGCGCCACTGCGACAGTGGCAGCACGTTGCCGTCGTTGCCCACTTCGATCAGCAGGCCGTTGTCGCGCATGCGCAGCGCCACCGAAAGGCTCGCCGGGCTGGCGTGGCGCAGGGCGTTGCTGACTGCCTCGCGCATGATGCGTGTCAGGTTGGCCTGCTGGCGCGCATTCAGTTGCACGTGCTCGGGCAGCGTGTCGCTTTGCCAGTGCAGCGCAATGCCGGCGGCTTCCGAGCGCTTGCGCACTTCCGCCTGCCAGCCGTCCACGGCGTCGCGCAGCGGCGTGGTATCGGATTCCAGCGCGCGTACCAGCAGCCGCAGGTCGTCCAGCGCCTCGCGGACCACCTGCCGGTTTTCCTCCGGCGAGGTGTGCAGCAGCGTGAGCAGGCGGGCGCCAAGGTCGTCGTGGATGTCACGGCGGATGCGTTCGCGTTCCAGGCGCGCGCCGGAGTCGCGCGCGCGCAGGCGGTCCAGTGCGAGTTCGAACAGTTCGCGCAGTGCGGCCAGCGTGCGGGCGTCATTGCGGGTGAACAGGCGCTCGCCTTCATCCGGGTGGTGCAGCACGAGGTGGCGCGCAGGATCGCGCACGTCCGGCACCGCCAGCGCCAGGCCGTGCTCGCGGATCTCCGGCACGGCCAGCGCGCCGTTCCTTATCTCGGTGCGCAGCGGCCGGAACACCGCCGACAGCAGGTTGGGCCAGCGTTCGCGGATTTCCGTTTCGCTGGCGCCGCCGGGGCGCGTCTCGATGAGCAGCGGCAGCACGTCGGGCAGCCACTCGGCCAAGGTGCGCTCGCGCTGCTTGCCGATGCGCGTCCACAGCCATTGGCGCAGGGGGAAGTACAGCCAGCCGACCAGGGCGACCGCGACCGACAGGGCCAGCGCGTCGGGCAGCGCCAGCAGCGAGACGAGCAGCACGTCCAGCGCGATGACCGCCACGCCGCCGAGGAACCACCACCAGATGGCACGCCACCATTGCTCCAGCGCGAACAGCCGGTAACGGATGATGCCCAGCGCCAGGCCCCAGTACATCAGCAGGAATGCGCCGAACATCACGCCTTGCGAGGCCGGTGGCGCGACGCCGAGCGCTGCCGGCACGATGATCACGCCGGCAAACAGGCCGGTAGCGAGGTAGATGGAAAGCAGGAACCAGCGCAGCGCGGCGCGCTCGGCCGGCGCGTGGCGCGTCTTCCACCATTGCATGAAGGCGAACAGGAAACTGAGCGCGAAGATGACGAGTACCGACAGGTGGTACTGCGCCATGTCCGGTGAGGTTTGCAGCGTATCGGCAAGCCACGCGGCCGCGGTGGCAACGTACACCAGCGCGACCATCGGTATGCGCGCCAGTTGCAGCGGGTAGCTCCACAGCAATGCCGTGAGTGATCCGGTGAACAACAGGGCGCCGAAGTGGTTGGCCACCGACAACTGGCGGAACAGCTCGCCGTCGAGCAGCAGTTCGCGCGTGCTGTAGACCGCGGCGGCGGGCGCGAAGATGAGATAGCCGAGACCGGTCAGTGCATACAGTTGCGCGGCGCGTTCTTCCGGCCGTCCCGCCAGCACCAGTGCGCCGGTGAGCATGCCGCCGACGCCGAACAGCAGTTGCAGCCAGAACATCAGCGGCAGGTCGGCGAGGTGCCTTTGCGTGGCCACCAGGTCCACCTGCTCGCCGGTGTCGAACTGCATCGCCAGGCGACCGTCGGCCAGCGCGGTGGCGAGCCGGTGCTGGGTTGCCATGAAGGCGTTGTACCCGGCGTAGGTGGCCAGCATGTCCGGCTCCTCGATGGCCAGCGAGCCGTCGACATTCACGGCCTGTCCGTCCGCAATCATCTGCACGATGCGGCGCTCGTCGCCGGCCAGCCGCAGGGAGCCGTCATCGGCCGCGCGGAACGACAGGCCGGTGACCGGTGCCGAGAGAGCGAGGGAAATGGCCAGGGTACAGACAGCCAGCGTCAGGGCGACGCTCAGGCCGACCAGGGTGCGCGGGGACAGCGTCATCGGGAACGACTCCGGAAGCGGGGCGCAGGGTCCCCTGCTCAGGGGGTTGTCCCCGCAGGGGTTCACGCACAGGATGTCGGCATCATCCCGGGGAACCCCAGAGCCGGTCAATTACGTCGAGATGCAACAGGTCCTGATCGTCGAAGACATCGCCGAGGTCAGCCGCGCGCTGCACGAAATGGTAGCGACGGCCTTTCCCGGCGTGGCGGTAGAGCACGCCGACAGCGTGGCATCGGCGCGCGCGCGCCTGGCTGGCCGGACCCATGACCTGGCCCTGGTCGACCTCGGCTTGCCGGACGGTAATGGCATTGAACTGGTGCGGGAGTTTGCCGGTGGCCGTCCCCAGATCGTCATCACCACCATCTTTGACGATGACGAGCACCTGTTCAACGCACTGCGGGCCGGTGCCAATGGCTACCTGCTCAAGGACGAGCCGCAAGGCGTGCTGGTCGACCTGCTGCGTGGCATCAGTGACGGACGACCGCCGCTGTCGGCGACCATTGCCCGGCGCATCCTCAACCACTTTCGCCCTCAGCAGCCCGCATCGTCGCCGCTGTCACCCCGGGAAAGCGAAGTGCTCACGCTGATTGCGCGTGGATATACGGTGCGTGACGTGGGTGACGCGCTGGGCATGAGCTACAACACCGCCGCCGGGCACCTGAAGAGCATCTACCACAAGCTGGCGGTCAGTTCGCGCGCCGAGGCGGCCATGGAAGCCGTGCGCCTCGGCATCGTGCGCTGAACACGACCAATGTAGCGAGGGGGCCATGCCCCCGACACGCTGGCATCCGGAGAATCGGGGGCATGGCCCCCTCGCTACGGGAATCAGGCCTGGCGATCGAGGGCACGGTAGCCGAGCGCCTCGAGCAAGTGCGGGCGGCCCACCTCATCGCTACCGGCGAGATCGGCAATAGTGCGTGACACGCGCAGCACGCGATCGGTGGCGCGTGCCGACAGCCGCAATCGCTCCAGCGCCTCGACCAGGTAGCCGCGATCTGCCACCGACAGGCGTGCGGCTGACGCAAGCGCCTTGCCGTCCAGGGTGGCGTTGGTGCAACCCTGTCGCTGCAGTTGCCGTTCGCGTGCCTGCATGACTCGCGCGCGCACGGTCGCGCTGTCCTCCCCGGCGGATTCCTGTGCCAGCGTGGCCGGCGGCAGCGCGGCCACTTCGACATGCAGGTCGATGCGGTCCAGCAGCGGACCCGACAGGCGCGCTCGGTAGCGCGCGGCGCGCTCGCAGGTGTAGCCACAGCCACGCTGCGGATCGCCCAGGTAACCACAGGGGCAGGGGTTCATGGCCGCCACCAGCTGGAAGCGCGCCGGGAACGCCACCTGGGCGGCTGCGCGCGTCAGGTGCACCACGCCGGATTCCAGCGGTTCGCGCAGCACTTCCAGCGTGCGCCGGTCGAACTCCGGCAACTCGTCCATGAACAGCACACCATGATGCGCCAGCGAGATCTCGCCGGGCCGCGGCACGCCACCGCCGCCCACCAGCGCGATGCTGGACGCCGAGTGGTGCGGCGAGCGGAATGGCCGTCGGCCGGCGAGCAACTCTGCCGGCACCGCCCCGCGCAATGAACGCACGGCCGCCGATTCCAGCGCCTCGTCCATGGCCAGCGGCGGCAGGATGCCCGGCAAACGCGAGGCCAGCATGGTCTTGCCGCTGCCCGGCGGGCCGATCATCAGCAGCGAATGGCCGCCGGCGGCGGCGATTTCCAGTGCGCGCCGCGCCAGAGGCTGCCCGCGCACGTCGGCCAGGTCGGCGACGACCGGATCGTTGGCAGGCGCATGCGCCGGTGGTTGGTGCGGGGCGATGCGCGCTTCACCCGTCAGGTGCCGGCAGACATCGAGCAGATGCCGTGCGGCAATCACCCGCGCACCGGGGGGCAGCGACGCCTCGTCGGCGTTGTCGACCGGAACGACCAGTTCGTGGCCGGCGCGCGCGCAGGCCAGCGCCGCCGGCAGCACGCCACGTACGGGGCGCAACTCGCCGGACAGCGCCAGTTCGCCGATGAATTCGCTGCCTTCCAGTGCGCGCGCCGGCAGTTGCCCGGATGCGGCGAGGATGCCCAGCGCGATCGGCAGGTCGAAGCGGCCGCCCTCCTTGGGCAGGTCGGCCGGGGCAAGGTTGACGGTGACGCGCCCCACCGGGAAGTCGAAGCGCGAGGTCTGCAGCGCGCTGCGCACGCGGTCCTTGCTTTCGCGCACGGCGGTTTCCGGCAGGCCGACGATGGACACCGACGGCAGTCCGCCGGACAGGTGGGTCTCGACGCGTACGGCGGGTGCATCGATGCCGCGCGTGGCACGCGTGGCGACAACGGCGATTCTCACGGGGCTGCGTATTCCTGGCGTGGCGACGGAGGTGTCGACGCATCTTCCGGAACGCAGGGCGGGAAGTCCGCGGCGCATCACCGCCGCGGAGTGTAGGAAATCGTCAGTTCCGCTTGTCTTCCAGCGCGGCCAGGCGAGCTTCCAGGTCGTGCAGTTCCTGCTGCAGCGACTCCAGCAATTCGCGTGAGCGCGCCAGCACGCGCGTCTGCGCGTCGAACTCGTCGCGGGTGACCAGCTCCATGCGCGCGAAGGCATCGGACAGCACGGCGCGGGCGGCACCGGAAAACTCTTCGCGCGCGGCGGCGAGACTGCCCGGCAGGTTGCGCGCGAGCTGGTCGACGAGGCGGTTGATGGCGGATTCCTGGTTCATGGCAACACCGGCTGTTGAGTCGTAGCGAGGGGGCCATGCCCCCGATTTCGCGAAGGGATGTGCCCCTGGTCTTGTGCGGGCGGCAGGATAGCACGCAGGCGTGCCATGGCTGCGCACCGTTTCGGGACGCCGCACCAGCACGGTGCGCTATAATCGGCGCGGTCTCCGCAGGCATGCCTGCAAGACCGTGTAACCCTCTGTTTTGCTGCGATTTTTCAGATCAGGCATGGATCGTGCACTGGCGAGTGCACAGGCTGCAAAACGAGTCTGGACGGGCCCTGCCCGAAGTTGAACCCAAGCGAGTAGCGGTGCCGGCTGGCGCCGGCGAGCAAACAGGAGAGAACCATGAAACTGGTTACGGCAATCATCAAGCCTTTCAAGCTCGATGATGTCCGCGAGGCGCTGAGCGAGATCGGCGTGCAGGGCATCACGGTGACCGAGGTGAAAGGCTTCGGTCGTCAGAAAGGTCACACGGAGCTCTACCGTGGCGCGGAATACGTCGTCGACTTCCTTCCGAAGGTGAAGGTGGAAGTGGCGTGTGCCGACGATCGCGTGGAGAGCGTCATCGAGGCAATCACCAAGGCCGCGAACACCGGCAAGATCGGCGACGGGAAAATCTTCGTCAGTCCGCTCGAGCAGGTCATTCGCATCCGTACCGGGGAAACCGGCAACGAAGCGATCTGATCCACCTGTTCGACGCAGTGGCCCCACGCAAGCCGCTGCAGCAGCCGAAGATCCATGCCTTTATCGAAGTGTTCTGAAAAATTTCTCGCGCATAGCGGAGGTAACACCGTGAAACGGTTCCTGATTGCTCTCACCCTGGGGTGCGCCATGCTCGGCGCCAGCCCCGTATTCGCCGAGGAAGCGGCTGTTGTCGCTGCCGAGGCCACCACGGCCATGGAGGCTGCACCCGTCGATGCCGCGCCGGTGGAAGCCGCCGCTGCACCGGCCGTCGAAGCTGCACCGGCGGAAGCCGAGGCTGCTGCCGAGCCGCCGCCGCCCGAGCGCAACAAGGGCGACATCGCCTGGATGCTGGCGGCGACCATCATCGTGCTGTTCATGACCCTGCCGGGTGTCGCGCTGTTCTACGGCGGCATGGTGCGCAGCAAGAACATGCTGAGCACCATGATGCAGGTGTTCACGGTGTTCTGCGTGGCAGCCGTGCTGTGGGTGCTGTATGGCTACTCGCTGGCCTTCACCAGCAACTCCAGCGCCGCGCTCGACCCGTTCGTGGGCGGCCTGTCCAAGGCGTTCCTGAGCGGCGTCACCTACGATTCCTGGGTGGAAACGTTCAGCAAGAACGTACAGATCCCGGAACTGCTGTTCGCCATGTTCCAGGCCACCTTCGCGGGCATCACCTGCGCGCTGATCGTCGGCGGCTTCGCGGAGCGCATGAAGTTCTCGGCCATCCTCATCTTCACGGTGATCTGGTTCACCTTCTGCTACGCGCCGATGGCCCACATGGTGTGGTACTGGGGTGGTCCGTCCGCCTATGACGCGCCGTCGGGCTTCCTGTTCGGCAAGGGCGCGCTGGACTTCGCCGGCGGCACCGTGGTGCACATCAACGCGGGTATCGCCGGCCTGGTCGGCGCCCTGATGGTCGGCAAGCGCCTGGGCTACGGCAAGGTCGCCATGGCGCCGCACTCGCTCACCATGACGCTGATCGGCGCCTCGATCCTGTGGATGGGCTGGTTCGGCTTCAACGCCGGTTCCAACCTGGAAGCCAACAGTTTCGTCACCGTACCGTTTGCCAACACGCTGTTCGCCACCGCGGTCGCGGCCCTGACCTGGACCTTCGTCGAGTGGTTCCACAAGGGCAAGCCGAGCCTGCTGGGCGCGGTGTCCGGCGCCATCTCCGGCCTGGTCGCCATCACCCCGGCCTGCGGCTGGGTGGGCCTGGGCGGTGCACTGGTGATCGGCCTGGCGGCCGGCGTGATCTGCTTCCTGGCGGTCACCGTCATCAAGGCGAAGCTCGGCTATGACGACTCGCTGGACGTGTTCGGTGTGCACGCGGTCGGCGGCATTGTCGGTGCGATCCTGACCGGCGTGTTCGTCAACCCGGCGCTGGGTGGCATGGGCGTGGTCGACTACTCCACCCTGGAGAGCACCTTCGCAGGCACCGGCCCGCAGGTGATCAGCCAGCTGTGGGGCGTGGTCGTGGCGGTGGTGTGGAGCGGTGTCGTCGCCGCCATCGCCTTCAAGATCGCGGACCTGGTGGTTGGCCTGCGCGTCAGCGAAGAGCAGGAGCGCGAAGGCCTCGACCTGGCCGAGCACGGCGAGCGGGCGTACAACCCTTAACCCGTCCGGACAGTCCGGAGCAAAAGGAAAGGGGCCGCAAGGCCCCTTTCTCGTTGCCGGCCCCCTCGCTACAGGTAGGAAGTCGGGACCGGCAGGCCCATAATACCGGCCCGATTTTTCCACCCCCGGACCCCCGAGACGCCCATGGCCGACTGGACCCTCGACGACGCCCTGTCCACCTACAACATCCGCCACTGGGGCGACGGCTATTTCGACATCGACAGCGATGGCGACGTGATCGTGCACCCGGATGGCGTGGGCGATGCCCGCGCGGTGTCGCTGCACGAGGTGATCGAGGCGATCCAGGCGCGTGGCCTGCGCTTGCCGACGCTGGTGCGTTTCTCCGGAATCCTGCGCCATCGCGTGCGCAAGTTGTCGGATGCCTTCGCCGGGGTGATCGCCGAACTGAATTACCAGGGCAAGTACACGCCGGTGTTCCCCATCAAGGTGAACCAGCAGCGGCGCGTGGTCGAGGAAATCGTTTCGGTGGGCAACCCGGAAGCCGGTCGCCCGGTGGGACTGGAGGCCGGCTCCAAGCCGGAACTGCTGGCCGTGCTGGCGCTGTCGCGTCACCCGGGCGACACCATCATCTGCAACGGCTACAAGGACCGCGAGTACATCCGCCTGGCGCTGCTGGGCGAGAAGATCGGCTACAAGGTCACCATCGTCGTCGAGAAGATGAGTGAGCTGGACCTCATCCTCGAGGAAAGCGCGAAGATGAACGTGGTGCCGCGCATCGGCATCCGTGCGCGCCTGATGAGCACCGGCAAGGGTAACTGGCAGGATTCCGGCGGCGAGAAGTCGAAGTTCGGCCTGTCGCCGCTGCAGATCATCGAGGTGGTGGAGCGCTGTCGCGCCGCCGGTCGCCTCGACAGCCTTTACCTGCTGCACTTCCACCTGGGTTCGCAGATCGCCAACATCCAGGACATCAAGAACGGCATGCGCGAGGCCGCGCGCTACTACGTGGAACTGCGCAAGCTCGGCGCGCCCATCCAGTGCGTGGACGTGGGCGGCGGCCTCGGCGTGGACTACGAGGGCACCCGCTCGCGTTCGTTCTTCTCGATGAACTACGGCCTGACCGACTACGCGTGGGAAATCATGCACGCGCTGAAGGAACTGGCCGATGCCGACGGCATTCCGCACCCGGACGTGATTTCCGAGTCCGGTCGCGCGCTCACCGCCCACCACGCGGTGCTGGTCACCAACGTGATCGACATCGAGCGCATTCCCAACGGTGAACTGCCGTCGCCGCCGGAGGGCTCGGCGTCGAGCCTGGTCTACCTGTGGCAGATCTACCAGCGCCTGGTCACCCCGAGGGAACAGGTCAGCGTGCTGGAGCTGTACCACGACATGATGAACGTCTACTCGGACGTGCTCGCGCAGTTCCTGCACCAGGACCTGTCGCTGGCGGAACGCGCCTGGGCCGAGCGCGCCTACCATGCCTGCTGCCGTCGCGTGCGCGCCAAACTCGACCCGCACCGCCGCAAGCAGCGCGAACTGGTCGACCAGCTCAACGAGCGCCTGGCCGACAAGTTGTTCCTGAATTTCTCGCTGTTCCAGTCGGCGCCGGACGTGTGGGGCATCGACCAGGTGTTCCCGGTGCTGCCGCTGGAACGCCTCATGGAACCGCCGACGGCACGCGCGGTGATCCAGGACATCACCTGCGATTCCGACGGCCGCATCGACAGCTACGTGGACGGCGAAGGTATCGAGACCACCCTGCCGATGCCGCCGTACGACCCGGCCAAGCCGTTCCACGTGGGCATCTTCCTGGTGGGTGCCTACCAGGAAATTCTCGGCGACCTGCACAACCTGTTCGGCGACACCGACGCGGTGGACGTGGAGATCGATGCCGAGGGCAACGTCGACATCCGCAACGCGATCATGGGCGACTCGGTGCGCAGCGTGATGCGCTACGTGAACTTCAGCGCCGACGAGTTGCTCGGTCGCCTCGCCTATCGCCTGGAAGCGGCAGCGCTCACCCCGCAGGAGCGCGGCCAGTACCTGCTGGAAGTGCGCGAAGGCCTCGACGGCTACACCTACCTCGAGGAATGACTCCCCGCCGTTCGTAGCGAGGGGCGATGCCCCGACGAACGTCCCTCGTCGCCCGGATCTCGCAAGTTGGCCGGAAGAATGGCCTAATAGGCGATTAAGCCAAGACCAACTGCACCGGAGTACGTGCATGAAATCCGTGAAGTCCAAAGCCATTCCCGCCAGCGCCGCGGCGCTGGCCCTCGCCGTGCTGGCCGCCTCCGGCGCCCACGCCGGCAAGATCGACAACCTGAACAACAATTTCGACAAGCCCGGCGCCTGCGTGGCCGCCGACAACCCGGAAACGCTTGATATCGACGAGTCCACCCTGCCGGCCGCCTGCGTTGGCGCGTGGAACCTCGACAATGTGGTCGTGCGTCGCGTCAATACCGAAACGGGCCTGGAAAGCGACGGCCTGCTGGATTACCTCACCGGCCTGTACATGGCCATGACTTACGGCGACAGCTTCGTGAGCATCGTCAGGAGCACGGTCGACGAGTCCGGCGAAGTCATGGCCCGTGTTTCCGGCAAGGTCTGGCCGGTGGGCGAGCCGACCGCGATCAAGGTGGTGAACGACGACAAGGCCACCAAGAACGGCAAGCCGGAAAACTGCATCATCAACACTGCGTACCTCGGTGCGGACGACAGTTCGACCGGCGAGAATGCCTACCTCGATAGCAACAACCCCGAGCCGCTGCTCTGTTCGAGCGGCTTCCAGTCGCACAAGCGCTTCAAGATCGCCATGCAGCCCGCCACCACCGCCGGCGTGGCGAATGGCGCTGCCGGCAAGCCGATCGACCTGGTGTTCAACGTCAGCGACGATGACGCCGATCCCGAAACGCTGAACCTGCGTCCGTACCAGGTATTCAGCAAGATCAACAACTACACCGGCGTGCGCCTGAAGGGCTACCGGATCGTCGTGGGTCAGGGCCTGGGCGATGACTTCCAGTCTGCCGCGGCGCTCGGCATCGCGGACAGGCTGCACCTGTCGCTGGGCTTCAACGAAGGCGGCACGACCGTCACCGAGATGGGCGAAAAGATCTTCACTGCCGACGGCTCCGACCTGTTCGAGGGTGACGGCCTGGCAACCTTCTCGCACGGCCTGTTCGGCGCGGCGGACAAGAACTTCCCGAGCAACGGTTTCTTTGATGACGCCACGGCAGGCTTCACGGTGATACAGCGTTGCTCCGTGGTCGGCGCCTGCCCGAATTACCAGGGGCCCACCTTCGAGGGAACCGAGGGGACCGTCACCGTTACCCTGCAGTCGTCGGACACCATCGAGTCCACCCTCGTGCTGCCCAGCAACTACCAGACCCTGTTCGGTGACTGGCTGCCCAGCAAGTGGCAACCGAGTGGGGTGTTCTTCGATGACGACAACGATCCGACCACTGACCCGGTACTGGTGGCCTGGTGGAACGGCTCTGCGTGGGTGAAGAACAACGACTCCGGCTTCGCGGCCGCTACCGACGAGGAGCGTGCCGAGTGGGCGTCCAACCCGCTGTACTCGGTGGACCACATCGAGGACGTGCTGAACCTGGGCATCAACTACATCGTGAAGGTGGGTGACGGCATCGGTACCGACTTCACCGTGCGTATCATCCCGGTGGTGGCCGTTGACCAGAGCGAGCCGGCCTTCCTGGCCGCCGAGCCGGCGCCGCTGGAGCCCGAGGACCCGGCTCCCGTGAGCCGCAAGGACGACGGTGGCTGCTCGATCGCCACCGGCGAGCGCCCGGTCGACCCGGTACTGCCGTTGCTGCTGGCGCTGGCGCTGGCCGGCCTGGGGCTGCGCCGCGCGCGCCACGCCTGAGCAGGCAAGCCAGTGAAAACAAAAAGGCCGGTCACTGACCGGCCTTTTTGCTTCGTGAAGAAAGTGGTGGAGCGAAGGAGGATCGAACTCCCGACCTCGGCATTGCGAACGCCGCGCTCTCCCAGCTGAGCTATCGCCCCACAGCGGGAGCGCGCATTTAACCTGCGAATGCCCCCTGGTGGCAAGATGTGGGTCCCCTTCCCAGGGCGCCCCGGAGCGTACATGAGCGACGTGACCATCTGGCATAACCCCCGTTGCAGCAATGCCCGCGAGACCCTGGCGCTGATTCGCGCGCATGGCATCGAGCCGAGGGTGGTGGATTACCTGCAGTCGCCGCAGACCCGTGCCGAACTGCTCGCCGTGCTGGCGGCTGCCGGCCTGGCCCCCCGGGATCTGCTGCGCAGCAAGGAGCAGGCGTATGCCGACCTGGGCCTGGCGGATACCGGACTGCCCGACAGGGTGCTGGTGGACGCCATGCTGGCCCACCCGGAACTCATCAACCGACCGGTGGTGATCACGCCGCGAGGCGTACGCCTGTGCCGCCCGCCGGAACGGGTGCTGGACATCCTGCCCTGACCCGCGGGTCGCGCCGCGCTATGATCGACACAGGACCCGGCAGACCAGCCGGGCACCGGCGGGCGATGGTCCGCCAGCCTGTCGCCGGAGCGCGACGGCGCCTTATCCCCGGCATGATGCCGCCTGCGCGGGTGCACTGACGGCATGGATTTCAATGGCAAGAGCGTGTGGATCACCGGCGGTGCCAGCGGCATCGGGCTGGAGATCGGCAAGCGCTTTGCGGCGGCGGGTGCGCACATCACGGTATTCGACCTGCGCGTGCGCGACGAGGCCATGCTCGACCTCGACAAGGCGCGCCGTTTCTCGGCGGTGCCGGTGCGCAGCTACGTGCTCGACGTGGCCGACGGCGAGCAGGTCAAGCGCCTGTTCAACCTGGCGGCGCGTGAAACCGGCAAGCCGGACCTGGTGTTCAACAGCGCCGGCCTGGTGGGTGCCGTGGAATTTGATCACCTGTCCTATGACGAGTGGGACCGGGTGATCCGCGTGAACCTCTATGGCTCGCGCAACGTGGCCTCGGCCGCGTTGCCGTTGCTGGAACCGGGTGCGCGCCTGGCGCTGATGGCGTCGTTGAGCGGCATCACCGGCGGCTACGGTTATGCGGCGTTCGCCGCCTCGAAGTTCGGGGTGGTCGGCCTCGCCGAGGTGTTGCGCGTCGAGTGGAAGCCGAAGGGCATCGCCGTCAGCGTGATCTGCCCGTCGGAAGTGGACACGCCGGCGGCCCGCGAGGAGCGCAAGGTGCGCCCGGCTGCGACCACCGACATGAAACTGTTCGCCGGCACGCTCACCGTGGACGAGGCGGCCGATGCCATCGTCAGCGGCCTCGAGCGCGAGCGTTACATGATCGTGCCGGGCGCCAAGGGCAAGCTCACCTACTGGCTGACGCGCCTGTTGCCCGCCTTCATTACCCACCGGGTGGCCGATGCCATCGTGCGTCGTGCGCTGGCCAGGAAGGTCGGCGTGGCCAAGGGCTAGAAACACAAAGGCCCGCTTGCGCGGGCCTTTGCTTCACGGTGTCCGGTGATCAGCGGCTGGCTGCGACCACGCCGCCGGTGCTGTCCGTGCGGATGAACTCGAAGCTGCGCGGCAGGCCACGCAGGGCGATGCGGCCGTCCGGCTGGATGTCGAAACGCGACTCGTAGGACACGCTGCCCTCGTCCACGCCGACGCGCAGCTCACCGCTGGCCGCCTGCCAGGTACCGCGGCTGGTGTTGGCGTTCTCCAGCGTCAGGGTGGCCAGCACGTCGCTGGACGGCGAGTCGGAGCGCGCGCTCACCATCACGCCTTCGGGATAGAAGCGGTAGTACAGGGCGCTGCCGTCGTTGCTGTAGGCCAGCCGGTAGATGCCGTCGTAATGCGGTGCGTAGACGATGTCGGCGCGGGGCGTGCTGGCGCAGGCGCCGAGCAGCAGGGTGGCAAGGGTAGCGAGCGTGGCGAGGAGCCGGCGGGACATGACGTGACCTCCTTCCTGGAACAACGTCAACAACATAGCCGGCGATTATCCGCGCTTCCGTGCGCAAGTGCAGGGGCGGACCATGCCGTTCGTCACATCCCGGTAAAAATTGCGAATTTCGTATGAACCGGTCGCAGCCGGAATACGCGCGCGGTACGAAGGTCGTATGGCCTGCGCGGGCGGCAGCCGTGAGCAATCCGGGCGAACGCGGGCGTCGCGGCGTCACGCCCGGCGCCAGGATCAGTCGCGACGCAGGGCGTCACGCAGCCCGGACGTGCGGGCAACCTGCCGTTGCACCGCGCCTGCCAGCAGTGCGGTGTCGCCGTAGATCACCGCCTTCTGCCGGGCGCGCGTGACGCCGGTGTAGACCAGTTCGCGGGTCAGCACCGGGGTGTCGTGGTCGGGGAGCACCATCGCGACTTCATCGAACTCGGAGCCTTGCGACTTGTGCACGGTCATGGCGAACGCCGTCTCGTGCGCGGGCAAGCGGTTCAGCGGGAAGCTGCGCAGCGTGCCGTCGGCTGCCACGAAGCAGGCGCGCAGGCGGCCGTCTTCGCCGGGCCAGGCCAGGCCGATATCGCCGTTGAACAGCTGGATTCCGTAGTCGTTGGCGGTGACCAGCAGGGGGCGTCCGCGATAGAAGCGGTCGCGCGGGTTGATGAGGCCGGCGTCGGCAAGGCCGCTTTCGATGCGCGCGTTGAGTCCGCTGACACCGAAGGCGCCGTCGCGCAGCGCACACAGCACGCGGAAGGTGCCGAACTGGCGGTTGGCCTCGATCACGTCGGTTGTTGCCAGGTATGCACGCCACGCCGCCACCGCGCGGGCCACCAGTGCGTCAATGACCTGTGCGGGCGTGCCGGAAACCTGCGCGGTGGCGTCGTCGGCGCCGAGTGCCGCCAGCGTGGCCGACGCGTCCCCGGCGTTGATGGCGCGGGCCAAGGCCCCAATGCCGCTGTCGCCGCGGAAGCGGTGGCTGGTAACCAGCGTGGCCACGCTGCCACCGTCGGCAACGGTGCGTGCACCGGCGCAGATGTCGCCCAGTACCGCGCCCGCCTCGACCGATGCGAGCTGGTCGCGGTCGCCGAGCAGCACCAGTCGCGCGTGCGCGGGCAGCGCGTCAACGACGCGCGCCATCAACGGCACGTCGATCATCGAGGCTTCGTCGATCACCAGCGTGTCGAGTGCGAGCGGATTGCCGGCATGGTGGCGCGGGCGACGGGTGTCCGGGCGCGTGCCGAGCAGCCGGTGCAGGGTCGAGGCGTCCTCGGGAATACGGGCGACCAGCGCGGCCGGAATGCCGTCGGCGAGCAGCCGCGCCTTGGCGCCGCGGATGGATTCGCCGAGGCGGGCAGCGGCCTTGCCGGTGGGCGCCGCCAGGCGGATGCGTGGCTGGGCGTCGCCGGACAGCGCGAGCCCGGACAGCGCGAGCATTGTGGCGAGGATCTTCGCGACGGTGGTGGTCTTGCCGGTGCCGGGGCCGCCGGTGATCACCGCGAGGCGCCGGCTGAGCGCCAGGTGGGCAGCGGCCCGCTGGTGCGGGTCGTGGTCGATGCCCGGTGCGCCGGTGAAATGCACGGCGAGGGCTGCATCGATGGCAGCGTCATCAGCCAGCGGCGCCGCTTCGCTGCGCCTGCGCAGGGCCGCGGCGATGCGCTGTTCGAAGTGGAAATATTTGGTGAAGTAGAGGCGATCCGCCGCGTCCAGTACCAGCGGGAAGCCGTCGTGGCTTTCGTCGGGGGCATCGGTGGCGCGCGACAGCAGGCCGCTCGCCGCCAGCGCGTCGCGCCAGTCGGTGAGTGACGGCGCGGTGATGCCGGCGAACCCGCTGGCGTCCTCGACCAGTACGGCGCGATCCGACAGTCGCGCCAGGTCGATGCAGATATCGCCGTCGCCCTGCGCGCGCGACAGCGTGGCAATCGCCAGCGCCAGCGGTGCCGAGGGTTCGCGGGCCAGCGCGACCAGGTGGCGGGCAAGATGGAAGTCGATATCGCGCAGCGCGCCGGCAGCGCGAGCCGGGCGCAGGATGTCCATCGCATTGACCGTGGTGTTCATGCGGACCTCCCGCGGCAGAGGGCATCGAGCGCGACAATCCGCGCAATATCGGCGGGCACGTGCCAGACGCCGGGACGGACGGGATTGTCAGGTTGCAGGCCGCGCAGGAACAGGTAGTGCACGCCGCCCAGGTGTTGCGCCGGGTCGTAGCGCCCGCCAAGCGCGCGCTGCAGGTGGCGGTGCAGGGCCAGCGTGTACAGCGTGTACTGCAGGTCGTAGCGGTGCTGCGCCACCGCGCGCGCGAGGTGTTCGTGCGTGTAGTGGCTGGCATCGGGGCCGAGCTTGTTGGTCTTCCAGTCGAGCACGTACCAGCGGCCGCCATGCTCGTAGACCAGGTCGATGAAGCCTTGCAGCAGGCCATTCACCGGCGCGAAGGACAGTCGTGGCCCGTTGATGCCGTCACCCAGTCCCGGCAGCAATTTCTCCAGCGCATCGGCGCGCAACTCGTTCAGGGGGAACCAGAACTCCAGCTCGTTGCGGCGGCGTTTGCCGTCCAGCTGGCGCAGCGTGAAGCCGCTGTCGTCGAGCGCTGCGTCCAGCGTATTCGTGATCATCGTGGCGACGGTGTCGCACCAGTCGGCAGGCATGGCGCGGCGCGCGAGCTGGGCGGCCACCTGGCGCTGCAGGTTCTGCGGATCCCGATCGCGGTAGTCGATGGTTTCGAACAGGTCATGGAAGAGGTGACCGGTCTCCGTGCCACCGGGCAGCGAGAACGGCGTGAGCGCCGGCGATGATGCGGCGGCGGGCGCGGGCGCCGCTTCCTGGCGGCTGCCGATGTCACGCGCGTCCTCGTGGCTACCCTCGACGAGTCCTGAATAACTGGTGGCGATCCAGGCACGCTGTACGCGGCGGGTGACCGGGCGGGCGGCCAGCGCCGCCGGCGGTATGCCGGTCGCGACGGCCGGTGTTGCCTGGCTGGCGGCCGGCACCGCGTGGTTGATGTCGACCACGCGAATGCTGTGCGGGTGGCTGGCGGCCAGCGCATCCAGTTGTTGCTGCACGGCGGCCGCATCTAACCCTTTCATGTGCGTGGCCAGCGCGCCGACATCGGCCGGGCTGTCGGGGCCATGCAGGAGGTAAGCGAGTGCCGAAGTCTCGGTGGCGTTGACGCGCCCCCAGGGGACCACGCAGTAGTCCTTGGCGCGGGTCAGCGCGACGTAGAGCAGGCGCAGGTCCTCGGCGAGGCGTTCGTAATCGGCTCGCGCGACGCTTTCATCACTGGCGGCGAGGTCGACGATCAGCCGCCCAGCTTCGTCGTGGAAACGCGGCGCCCCGCGTTCGGGATCGACGGCAATCGTGTGGTAGAGGAAGGGCAGGAATACCACCGGGTACTCCAGGCCCTTGCTGCGGTGCAGGGTGAGGATCTGCACCAGGTCCTCGTCGCTCTCCAGGCGCAGCTGCTGTTCCTCGGCATTGGCATCAGGCTCGGCGATGTTGTCGTCCAGCCAGCGCAGCAGTGCTTCCGGGGTCGGGTGCTCGCGCGACGCCTGCTGCAGCAGTTCGCCGAGCTGGATGAGGTTGGTCAGCCGGCGCTCGCCGTCGGGCCGCGCAAGCAGGCGGGTGGCCGCACCGCCGTTGTCGTCGCCGGCGCGATGCAGGAAATCGCGGAACATCGGCATGAAGCCACGCGCCAGCCAGCTGTCGCGCCAGTCCTGCAAGGAGCGCAGCAGCGCTTCGTAGACCGGGCCGTTGTCGGCCAGCCCGGCAATGAATTTCGCATCGTGCAGCCACAGCGAACTGACCAGCGCGCGCCGCAACGCCCGGTCGTTCGCCGGTTCGGCGATGGCTGCGAGCACGTCGCGCAGCGCGGCGGCCTCGTCGCTGGCAAAGACGCTGTCGGCGGCGGTCATCGCACTGCCGATGCCAACGCCGCGCAGCGCGCCCTGCACGTCGCTGCCCTGGGCGTTGGTGCGCACCAGCACGGCGATATCGCGCGGCTTCAACGGTTTGCCCTCGCGGGTGCCCGACTGCAGCAGCGCGGCAATACGCCGCGCGGTCTGTTCGAGCGTGAGATCCCCGGCCACGCCCTTGCCGAGCGGCTTGCCCTTGTCGCCGGCGGGCAGTGCCCAGAACTCGATCGGAACCGGTGGCTGGCCGTCTTCCTGCAGTCGCTTGTCATCGGCGCCGCCGGCGGCCTTCACCGGGTGGAACTCGATGGCGTCGCCGAACAGGAAAGCCGGATTGCGGCGTGCGAACAGCGCGTTCACGCCATCGACCATCGGCGTGACCGAACGCCAATTGGTGTCGAGTGAATAGCGGCGGGCGGCACCGGCGTCGGTGCGCGCCTGCATGTAGGCAAAGATGTCGGCGCCGCGGAAGCTGTAGATCGCCTGCTTGGGGTCGCCGATCATCAGCAGTGCGCCGTCCCCGCCGCCGCCGTAGATGCGCGAGAAGATGCTGTACTGCAGCGGATCGGTGTCCTGGAACTCGTCGATGAGCGCGACCGGGTAGCGGCGTCGCAACGCGGCCGCCAGCCGTGCACCCTGCGGGGAATCATTGAGCGCGCCGTGCAGGCGACCGATGAGGTCATCGAAGGCGGCGGCACCGGCATGGCGGCGCGCCGCTTCCAGGCGTGCGCCGATGTCCCTGGCCGCCTCGGCCAGCACTTGCTGGCCGAGCGCGGGGATGCCGTCGAGGAAGGACTGCACGACGGCGTCGAGGCCGGTATCCGGCACACGGTCGCCGTTCCTGCGGCCGGTCGCGGTGAGGGACTCGTCCAGTGAACGGCGCCCGAACAACTTGAGCATGCCGGGCGGGGCCAGGGCGTCGGTGGCAAGCCAGGCATCGACATCGGCAGCGACCTGCGCGACGTCGGCGGGTTTGTAAGGACCGCGGCTCAGGCCCTTGCAGGCATGGATGGCCGCCAGCAGCGTGTCGCGGCCATCCCGCCACGCCGCTGCGAGCGCGGTTCGGCGCGCCTGCAGGGCATCCGCGTCAATGCCGGCGTATTGCAGGTGCTGGCCTGGTCGCAGCAGCGGGCGCAATTTCGCGTGGAGATTTTCCGGCGTGCCGTAATGTGCGCGCACGAAGGCGGCCAGCAGGTCGCTGCCATAGAAGCGGCTGCGCCAGTGATCCTGTACGGCCTGCAGTTCGCGCAGGCTGTCATCCTGCACGAGGTCCACGTCGAAGGCCTCGCCGCTGTCGAAGGCCTGCTCCTGCAGCGCGCGCTGGCAGAAGCCGTGGATGGTGTAGATGGCGGCGTCGTCGATGGTGGCCAGTTCCAGGCGCAGGCGGATGATCGATTCCTCCGTGCGGCCCTCGCTGACGACCAGCGCCAGCAACTCCTTCAGTTGCGGGTCGGCGGCCTTGCCGGAAGCGTCGAGGACGTCGCGCTCACCGCGTTGCACGCGGCTGAGCAGGTCGAGTGCCTCGTACAGGCGATTACGCACGCGGCCGCGCAACTCCTCGGTGGCGGCACGCGTGAACGTGACCACGAGGATTTCCTGCACGCGGCGCGGCGCTTCACCGCGTACGCCGAGCACCAGTCGCAGGTAGAGCGTGGCGATGGCGTGGGTCTTGCCGGTGCCGGCACTGGCCTCGATCAGGCGGATGCCGTCAACGGGCAGCTGCAGCGGGTCGAGGCGGTTCATGCGTCATGCTCCGCGTTGGTGTCGTCGGCCAGGGCGGCCAGCAGCGGGGTGAAGACGCGGCGCGCCAGCAGCGCGAAGTCCGCGTGCGTGAGCGGTGACTCTTCGTGGCCGAAACAGGTGCGGAAACTGCGGTCCGCGGATTCCGGCTCCGACTGGCTGTTGTAGCCGCCTTCCCACTTGCGCCGGGCAGCGGACATGGCCTTGACCTCGTCATCATCAACGGTGCTCGCCCATGCCCACGCGCTTTTCGGGAAGAAGCGCAGCGGCTGGCGGTGGCTGTCGTCGAACAGGGCAACGAGATCGGCCAGCAACGTGACGGGATCCTGCGCAGGCGCGGCCAGCCGGGTGGTGCCGGCCACGCATTCGACGCGGGTGACGCAGTCCGTGCCACGAACCGCGCAC
Source organism: Gammaproteobacteria bacterium (assembly GCA_018262975.1). Classification (GTDB taxonomy): domain Bacteria; phylum Pseudomonadota; class Gammaproteobacteria; order Pseudomonadales; family JADFDG01; genus JADFDG01. Next base: position 21,996 of record JADFDG010000002.1, on the reverse strand, counting down.
AGCGCGAGGTGGTCGATCCAGGCCTGCAACAGCAGGCGGGCATGCGGCTTGTCGACCGTGCTCACCACCCGCTGTTGCTTGCCGGCGACGGTCGCGAGGCGGCCGGCGAGGCGGCGGCCTCCGGGCAGCAGGATCTCCACGTCCAGCGGCTGCCAGCTCGCCGGGTCATCGGCCAGGCGAGCGACCAGCGGCGCAAAGCGCTCGACGCGGGCCTGCCAGTCCACGCGTGCGAATGCGCCCTGCGGCAGCTCCCCGCGCGCGGCCAGCAGTGCGTACTGCTCGTCGGCGCTGCGGCCGGCGAGCGCCGCCTCCACCCAGTCGTCGTTGACCGCGAAATCGTCGGCAAGAGCGAACGGCTCGTCGTCCTCCGGCTCGTCGCCGCCGTCGTCGCGCAGGAAGACGCCCAGGCGGCGTTCGAGGAACCAGCGCGCCGGGTGCTTCAGGCAGCGGTGCAGGTCGGCGAGGCGCACGTCGTCGGCGCGCTGCTCCTGTGCGTTGTCTTCCAGCGCCAGCGGCTCCGGGCAGAACGCCGGTCGCGCCTGCCGGCTGGCGCCCTGGGCGGCAGCGGCGGGGATCCAGTCGCTGTCGTAACTGAACAGGCGTGGATCGCTGCCATCGAACTGCCGCGTGCTGAACGGCTGCAGGGGGTGCCCGGTAACCAGTGTCGCACGGGTCTCGCTGCGCACCCCGGGATCGGTCTGTGGTCCCAGCACGGCATCGATCAGCTCGCTCACCACCACCGACGGTTGTTGCGGCGTGCTGTCGCGCAGCGAGCGGTCCGTGTAGCTCACGTAGAGGCAATCGCGCGCTGCCAGCAGTGTTTCGAGGAACAGGTGGCGATCATCGTCGCGGCGGGAACGGTCGCCGCGCCGCGGTTTCGCGGCCACCAGGTCGAAGGTGGCCGGTGCATCGGCATGCGGGAAGCGGTCGTGGTTCATGCCGATGAGCGCGATCATCCGGAACGGCAGGCTGCGTGCCGGTGCCAGACGGGCGAAGGTCACGGCGCCGCGCAACAGGCCACCGTGCGCGGCTGGCAGCTCGAGGCGGGCGTCGAAATCGGCACGGAACACGGCGGGTGTGATCTCCGCTTCATGGTCGGCCAGCAGCAGTTCGTCGAGGAACTCGCGCGCCGCTTCGTCGATGGTCTGCAGGGCCTTGTCTTCCTCGGGCGTCGATGCCTCGAAGAATTCGCTGCGCAACGCGGTCACCAGTGCATGCCAGCTGGTCGCCGTGTGTGCGCGCGCCAGGCGCTGGCGGACCACGGCCAGCCGGTCGACGAAGGTCTGCAGTTTGCCCAGTGCGACGCCGTCACTGCCCTCAATGTCGGCAAAGGGCGCGCGCTGCGCGACCAGCACGTCTTCGTTGTCGACGGTGAGGCCCACGAACAGGCGTTCCAGGCCGAATTTCCAGCTGTGTGCGTGCTCCGCCGGCAGGCCATGCGCCGCGCGGTCGTTGGCGTCGAGGCCCCAGCGTATCCCGGAGGCGGCGATCCAGCGACGCAACGCGTCGAGGTCTGCTTCGCCCAGGCGGCCGAAGCGGCGCGCGATGGCCGGCGTTTCCAGCAGCCCCATGACCTCGCTGGCCGTCAGGCGGCTGTCGGGCAGCGCGAGCAGTTGGCGGAAGGCGGCAACCAGCGGGTGTGACGCACCCCGGGCCAGATCCGCGATCGAATACGGGATGTCGCGCGGCGTGCCGCGGGCTGCACCGAACACCGCGTCGATGTACGGGGCGGCGAGGGTGATGTCCGGTGTCAGCACCAGGACGTCGTGCGGCGCCAGCGACGGATCACGGTGGAAGGCATCCAGCAGGCGGTCGTGCAACACCTCGACTTCGCGCAGCAGGCTGTAGGCACCGTGCACCTGCACGCTGTCGTCGATGTCGTCCGGCGTGGCGGCCTGCGGTGGCTGGTTGTGGTAGATGGCTTGCTGCAGGCGCGACAGCAGGGTTTTGGCGACCGGCTCCTCGAACAGGGTCGGCGCCGGCGCGTTGTCGTATTCGGCCAGATCCGAAAAATACTGCTGGATGCGCGCGCCGCCGTTGGCGAGCAGCGGATTGTTGTCACCCAGGTGCAGCGCCGCCGCATCGCCGTAGCGGGCGAATGCCTCCAGTTGTTCGCGTGGCTTGAGGTTCTCGCCCCAGAATTCCGCGCAGGGATTCAGCGCATAGATGTCGATGGGCATGTGCTCGCCGAGCGTGGCGAGGATGTTCACGTACACCGGTGGCAGCGCGGGAACCCCGAACACGCTGGCGCGTGCGGGCAGTACATCGCTGTCGAGTTCACCTCGCTGCGCCGCGGCGAAGAACCGCTCGACCAGGTGCGCGCGGTGCCCGCGGCCAGCCTGCGCGACGATGGCACGCCACAGTTGCTGCTGCCAGGCTTCGTCCGGCCCGGCTGCGGTCAGCTCGCCGCGTTCCCAGGCGAGGATCATGTCGTGGCGGTACACGAGGTACTGGTCGAACAGGTCGGCCAGGCGGCGCGCCAGCTGGAAGCGCTTGCGCTGGTCCTCGTCGCCGGCGAGGTAGTGCGCGACGGTGGCGAACGCCGGGTCGGTGAGGCGCGCCGGCTCGAGCAGCGACATCAGTCGCCAGGCCAGCGCGCCGCGTTCGTACGGGGATTGGCGCGGTGCTTCGGGAAACAGCGCGCGCAAGGTCTGCCAGATGAATCCTGCCGGCAGTTGCATGTCGAGGTTGGCGGCGATGCCGTGTTCACGGGCCAGCGACTGCCAGAGCCAGCGGTCGATGCCGCGTTCGCAGACGATGATTTCCGGCACCAGCGGGTTGCCGCCGACAGGTTCGCGGATGTTGCCGGCGAGCGCCTCTAGCAGCCTTTCCTGGCGGTTTCCCTGGAAGATCCGGAGCATCAGGCGTCCTGGTAGCGTTGGGCGAGGGTGGTGGCGATCGCGGAAAATTCCTGGCGCAGGGTGGTGGGCTCGAGTACTTCCACCTTGTCGCCGAAGCCCAGCAGCCACCAGCGCAGTTGCTGCGTATCCGGCACGGTGGCCTGCACGGTGACGAAATCGCCTGCGTCCGGCTCGCCGATTTTCTGGTCCTTCGCCAGCGGGCGCTCGTGCAGGTGCATGGCCGTCTGGCGTTCCATGCGGAACACGAGCTTGAGCGGCTTGCTGCCTACCGGGTAGTCGAACTTCTCGTCGACGAAGGCGTCGAGGTGGAAGCCCGCGGGTTCGACTGCCGGTTCGCCGGTGTCGACTACGCTGCGGATGCGCTGCACCGGCAGGTGTGCGACGTGGGCGCCGTCGCTGCCCTTGAGGTTGCAGACGAAATAGACCACGCCGTCGACGAACACCAGGCCCAGCGGGTCGGCGGTGTAGTGCTTCGCCTTGCCGTCGTGCTTGCGCGCGCTGTAGTGCAGTTTCACCCGGCGCGCCGACTGCAGGGCGTCGTAGAGCGACTCCAGTACCTGGTGGTCCACCGGCGGCAGCGCCAGCCGCTGGCCGCGCGATTTCACGCGGATGCGGTCGTGAAGGCGGGCGAGGTCCTGGCGGCCTTCACCGGCCAGCAGCTTTCCGGCGGCCTCGAAGCGCGGCTCGAGCACCTTGATCACCGAGGCCGGCAGCAGCGGCGCGAGGTGGTCGCGCGCCAGCATCAGGGTGAGTGCCGACACCTTGTCGATGGGCTGGATGTCCACGCGCGATGCATCCTTCAGCCAGCTCCAGCCATATGGCCGCGAGCGGTCGTCCTTGTACAGCGGGAACACCGCCGCCAGTTTCTCGAGGTCACGCTCCACCGAGCGCACGCTGATGTCATGGCCGGCCTCCAGCAGCTGCTCGCGCACGTCCTTCGCGGTGGTCTTGCGCGGCTGGGTGGGCACGCATTCCAGCATCTTGATGTAGCGCAGGTTGGTGTCGGCCATGGCGGTTTCGCGGTCACTCGGTACGTAGGCATCGGGGATGCCCAAAAGTAATGCACCGGCGCGCGCTTGCCCACCATGGACACGGCGTGATCAGTGGATCTGCGCGTACAGCGGCCGCTGGCGCTCGACGAGGTATGCGCTCTCCTCGTCCTCGCTGATCACCAGTGCCTGCCCGGCATCGACCTGGCCGGCGACGGTGGCCGCGAGCCACAGCACCAGGTTGGCTGGCAGACCGGCCACCTGGATGCACACGCTGGTGGCATCGAAGCGTGGGTCGCCGCTGTCCGGCGTACCGTGGTTGCGCAGGAAATGACCAACCGACAGCGCGTAGCGATCACGCAGGAAAGCCAGTCCGGCCAGACCTGCAATGCTGGTCGGCGCGGCGCCAAGATCGATATGCGCGACCAGCCGCGGGTCAGCGAGTGCCTCGTCGAGCAGGCGACGGCCGCGGGCGGCCAGTTGCTCACGCAGGTTGTCGGCTGCGGTTACCGGCGACAATCCGTCCGAGGCCGGCAGCACGATCAGGCCGCCCAGCGGCGGATAGCCCGGCGCGGCGAACAGTGCGCCGCAACTGGCGATCTGGCGGGCGCGCAGGCGCTCCTCGCGCGGGGCCATGCCGTTGGCCAGCGCCGGGGCCAGTTCGACCCTCTGCAGGGCATAGCCGGTCGCCTCCGACAGGCAGGCAGGAAACCAGGACGCCGGGGTGGCGGTAGCGAGGCGTTTGACGAGGTTGAGCAGCGGGGTCTTCATCGGGCGTGTCCTCCGTGTGTGAGACAGAGGATGCGGGGTCGATCCGACAAGGGCTGTCGCGGGCGCGGCCCGCTCGCTACAGGGGGCGCGTTACCAGCCGATCTCGTCGTCCAGATCCTTGAGGGCGTCGAGCGCGGACTTCGTGCCGCCGAAGCCCATGTGGGTCACGTCGACGATTTCCCCCGGCAGTTCCTCGAGGAAGTAGCCCTCGCCGACCGCGCGCGCGGTGGAGCCGAACTGGAAGATGTTCACCGACTCGTCGCCGGCGCGGGTGAGGATGAGTTCGTGCTGCGCACGCGTCAGCGCCACGTAGAGGATGCGGCGCTCCTCTTCCTCGCGGTCGAGGTCGCCCAGCGAGCGGGTGTGCGGGTACAGGCCGGCCTGCGCCTGCGCCACGTAGCACACCGGCGCCTCGGTGCCCTTGGCGCTGTGCACGGTGATCAGCGTGACGGTGTCTTCCTCGCTGGACTTCGCCGCTTCCGAGTTGCTGATCGGGTCGAGCGTGAAGGTTTCAACGAACTCGCGCAGCGACGAATACTTCTCGCCCAGTTGCGCCAGCAGCTTCAGGTCGGACTTGCGCGCTTCCCAGCGGTCGTAGCGCGTGGACAGCAGGCTGTCGAGGTTCTGGCACACGGCGCCGATGGCGGCCGACGGCGTGGCGGCGTAGGCGGTGGCCAGGTGCACGGCCTCGGCGATCTCGTCGCGGCCCCTGAGTTCCTTCATCAGCACGTCGAACACGGACGCGTCCGGTGCGTCGGCGAGTGCGCGCACCACCTTGCCGGCCTTCACGTCGCCCACCTTCGGCCACAGCGTCAGGTAGCGGACCCACGCCAGCTCGTCCAGGCGGTTGAGCGAGGCACGCAGCAGGCTCAGCACGTCCTTCACGTGCGCGGCCTGCAGGAAGCTGGTGCCGCCGATGAAGGTGTAGGGAATGTCCGCCTCGACCAGCGCCGCCTCGATGGACTTCGCGCTCCAGGCGGTGCGCACCAGGATCATGTGGTCGTGCCAGTTGGCACCGGCTTCGTGGCGCACGCGCAGGTCGTTGGCCAGCCATGCGGCCTCGTCGAACTTGCTGGCGAAATCGAGCAGGCGCGGCTTGCTGCCGCGCCCGCGCGCGGCACGCAGTTCCTTGTCGTACTGCAGCGGCGAGCGCGCCAGCAGCCAGTTGGAGACGTCGAGGATCTCCTGGGTGGAGCGGTAGTTCTCGGTGAGCTTGAGCACCTCGGCGTCCGCCACGCGCTCGCGGAAGGCATGCACGTTGCGGAAGTCGGCGCCGCGGAAGGCATAGATGGACTGCGCGTCATCGCCCACGCAGTACAGCTGCGCCGGGTCACGCAGCAGATCGAGCAAGCGCCATTGCACCGGGTTGGTGTCCTGCATCTCGTCGACCAGGATGTGCCCGTACAGCGCTTTCATCTGCGTGCGCAGGGCCTCGCTCTTCTCCAGGCCGCGCACCAGCAGTTCCAGCATGTCGTCGTAGTCGATGTAGTGGCGTTCGCGCTTCTTCGCCGTGTAGGCGTCGGCGATGGCCACCACGCGCGCGGCCCATTCGTCCGGCACCTCGGTGAACTCGGCGAGGTAGTCGGCCAGCGGCAGCATGCAGTTGCGCGCGTAGCTCATCCAGTCGCCGATCTGCGCGGCCTTGGGGAAGTCCTTCTCGCTGCGCTCCACGCGCTCGCTGCGCGCCAGCGTCACCAGGCTGGTCGCGTCGTCGCGGTCGATCACGGTGGCGGCCTGCACGCCGAAGGTCTTCGGGATGCGCGAGATCACTTCCCAGCAGAACGAGTGGAAGGTGCCGATGGTCAGGCGGTCGGTGACCGGGCCGAGCGCTGCGGCGAGGCGCCCGCGCATTTCCTTGGCCGCGCGCCGCGAAAAGGTCAGCAGCAGGATGCGTTCCGGTTTCGTGCCGCCGCGCACCAGGTGCGCCACGCGCTGCACGATGGTGGTGGTCTTGCCGGTGCCGGCACCGGCAAGCACCAGCAGGTGGCGGGCGGGGCCGGCGTACTCGACGGCACGGGTTTGCTCGGCGTTCAGCGTGGACATGGCGGGTCTCTGGCGTGTGGCGCCGATGTTAGCAGGCTGGCGGGCAGCGGCCGTCGCCGGAACCGTCCGGTCCGTCAGCGGTTGTCGCTGGCGGCACGCAACTGTTCGAGCCCGCAGGCGCGTATGGCCGGCGGCAGGTCGATGCCGGCGGCGCTGAACAGTTCGAGCAGGCGAGGCGCATCGAGCGCCCCGTCGGGTACCAGGATGGGTGTGGCCTTGTGCGCGAGCCCCGAGGATTCGCCATCGTCCACCGCCATGTGGGTCAACGTATGGCCGGCTGCACGCCAGGTGAGAGCGCGTTCGCGATCAAGCTTGTCGTAGCAGAGCTGGAAGCCGATGGGTGTGTCGTGGGCGTCCAGCCAGACGATGAGGTCCAGGGTGTCGGAACTGAACCAGCGGCGGCGTGGCTCACCGGGCACCTGGCGGGCGTGGCGGATTTCGCTGAGCGTCGTGGCCATGTGGTGCCGTTCGTTCACCTGTCGGGGGCGTACACTGCCATCATTGCCCGGGGGATCAGCCGCGTGCCCATGGATACATCACGCTTTCACGAAGCGATCACCCGTCTGGCAGCATGGTCATTGTCGTTTGCCTGCACGGCGCTCGGCCAGGACTGGTCGCAGCCGGCACACCTGGCCCTGCTGGCCATCACGGTCTACTTTGCCAACAACTTCTGCAATGCGGTGTTTGGCCGTACGGTGTCGTTTCCCATCACCGTCCGCCCGGATGACGCGGAAAACTACGAGCTGGCGCGAGTTTATTCCGGCGGCTACAGCCTGGTGCTGTGGTCGATGCTGGTGATCGGCGCACGCGTCTACGGCGGCTGAGCGCCGGATGCAGAGAGGGGGCCAAATGGCCCCCTCTCTGCATGACGGTGTGGCGTGTCAGCCCTTCGGGCCGGCGGCGCGGATGGCCGCGTCGACGTCCGGGTACTTCTCGTCGAAGTTCTTCAGGAACAGGCCGGCCAGTTCCTTCGCCTTGGCATCGTGCGCCGCAGCGTCCGCCCAGGTGTTGCGCGGTACCAGCAGCTTGCTGTCCACGCCTTCCACCGCCACCGGCACATCGAGGTTCATGATGTCCAGGTGCTGGGTGGCGACGTTGTCGAGCTTGCCGGTGAGGATCGCGCGGATGATGGCGCGGGTGGTCGGGATGCTGAAGCGCTTGCCGGTGCCGTGCGGGCCGCCGGTCCAGCCGGTCGATACGATGAACACCTTGGAGTCGAACTCCTCGATGCGCTTGATCAGCAGCTTGGCGTACTCGCCGGCGTGGCGCGGGAAGAACGGCGCGCCGAAGCAGGTGGAGAAGGTGGTCTTGATGCCACCGCCGGAGCCCATCTCGGTGGAGCCGACCAGTGCGGTGTAGCCCGACAGGAAGTGGAACGCGGCCTGCTGGTTGTTCAGCACGGCGACCGGCGGCATCACGCCGAACAGGTCGCAGGTGAGGAAGATCACGTGCTTGGGTTCGCCGGCACGGTTCTCGATCACGCGCTTCTTCACGTGCGCCAGCGGGTAGGCGGCGCGGGTGTTCTGGGTGCGCGAGGTGTCGTCGTAGTTCGGGATGCGGGTGTTCTCGTCGAGCACCACGTTCTCCAGCACGGCGCCGAACTTGATGGCGTCCCAGATGACCGGCTCGTTTTCCTGCGACAGGTTGATGCACTTGGCGTAGCAGCCGCCCTCGATGTTGAACACCGAGCCCTTGGCCCAGCCGTGCTCGTCGTCACCGATCAGGTAGCGCTCCGGGTCGGCGGACAGGGTGGTCTTGCCGGTGCCGGACAGGCCGAAGAACAGCGCCACGCCGCCGTCGTCGCCGACGTTGGCCGAGCAGTGCATCGGCAGGACGTCCTTGGCCGGCAACAGGAAGTTCTGCACCGAGAACATCGCCTTCTTCATCTCGCCGGCGTACTGCATGCCGGCCAGCAGCACTTTCTTCTGTGCAAAGTTGATGATCACGCAGCCGTCGGAGTTGGTGCCGTCGCGTTGCGGCACGCACTCGAAGCCCGGCACGTTCATCACCTGCCACTGGTCCTTGTGCGCCGGGTTGAACTTTTCCGGCACGATGAACAGGTCGTTGGCGAACAGGCAGTGCCAGGCGGTCTCGGTGGAAACCTTCACCGGCAGGTAGTGCGCCGGGTCGGAGGCGACATGCAGGTGGGACACGAAGTGGTCACGCTCGCCGAGGTACTCCGCCACGCGGTTCCAAAGGGCGTCGAACTTGTCGGCCGGGAACTTGCGGTTGATGCTGCCCCAGTGGATCTCGCCGCTGGTGGTGGGCTCGTCGACCAGGAAGCGGTCCATCGGCGAACGGCCGGTGCGGTGGCCGGTGCTGACGTTGAGGGCGCCGTTGTCGGCCAGCTGGCCTTCCTTGCGCTGCAGGGCGAGTTCGACGAGTTCGGGGCGGGAGAGATCCTGGTAGATCTTGAGAGTAGTCATGGGTCTCGGCGGGGGCGTTGTCGCGGGAGCCGGCAATTATTACCGAAACCGGGGTCGCCCGCGAAGGGCGGCATCGGAAGGAGGCATGACTGCCCGGTCTGCCTTGCTGTAGCGAGGGGGGCATGCCCCGAAAAACAGGGGGTTAAGAGCATCGGGGGCATGGCCCCCTCGCTACAGCAAATCGGGGAGGTCGGCGGGGGTGTAGGTGCGGCGCTGGTTGCAGAACTCGCAGGTGATGTCGATCTGCCCTTGCTCGTCGAGGATCGAGCGCAGTTCGGTGGCGCCCAGCGAGCGCAGTGCGTTGCGGGTGCGCGCATCGCTGCAGCTGCAGGCGAACGCGAGGGGTTCTGCGTCGAACAGGCGGACATCTTCCTGGTGGTAGAGGCGATTGAGCACGGTTTCGGTCGGCAGGCCCAGCAACTCCTGGGCGGTCAGGGTGTCGGTCAGCCGGCACACCCGGTTCCAGGCGTCGGCGTCGCGACGGGCGCCGCCGGCCTCCGGCAGTTCCTGCAGCAGGATGCCGGCCGCCCGGCCGCCGCCGGTGACCAGCCACAGGCGGGTGCCCAGCTGCTCGGACTGTGCGAAGTAATGCTCGATGCACTCGGCCAGCGACAGGCCGTCCAGCGGCACGATGCCCTGGTAGCGCTGGCCATTGGCCGGGTCGATGGTGATGGCCAGGTGGCTCATGCCGCCGCCCAGCAGGTTCGCCAGGGGCTCGTCCGGCAGTGTGCCGTCCCAGCGGGCAATGGCACGCAGCTGGCCGCCGTTGGAGCACTCGGCCATCAGCAGGTTCAGCGGGCCTTCGCCCTTGGCCTGCAGGATCAGCAGTCCCTCGAACTTGAGGGTGCCGGTCAGCAGTGCGGCGGCCACCAGCGCCTCGCCCAGCAGCGCCTGCAGCTGCGTGGGGTAGTCGTGCTTGCCGAGCACCTCGGCCACGGTGGCCTCGAGGCGGACGATCTCGCCGCGGATGGCCAGGTCCTCGAAGAGGAACTTCGAGCGGAAGTCGGACGAGGCGGGGGTATCGGTGCTCACGGTGAGATCGCCGGTGGTTCGGTCGCTGACGACTCGGGGGGCGGCATTGTAGCGGCCTCCGCGGCTGCGGGGGACGCCTGGCCGAAGCGGGATGTGTCCGGCGGACGCGGCCACCAGCTGATGCCGACCATCAGGCCGCCGGCGTCGAGCGTGCCGTCGACGAACGAGTTGCTGGTCGGGAACACCCAGCTGTTGGTGGACATGCCTTCGATGTCGTATTCCCGCCAGCGGTACTCGGCAACGATCCCGGTGCGCGGCGACAGGCGCCACTCGAACCCGGCGGCGAACACCGGCACGGTGTCGGCGGCGCCGCTGGACAGGAAGCCCGAACTGGTATTGACCGGCACGCTGATGCCGCCGGCCGATGCAGTGCCTTCGAACACCACCGAGGAAATCCCCACCAGCAGGTAGGGGCGCAAGCCGTGCCCGTGCCGCGCCAGCAGTGGTCGCGGCGTGCGAATGCCACCCACCAGCGCGATCTGCACGGCGTTGACGTCCAGGTGTGGATCGCGCGTCTTGAAGCCCCCCAGTTCGGTGCCGATCAGCCACGGCTGGACATCGTCGGCGAGCAGCGCGCGCACGCCGATTTCCGGCCCGGCGTTGGCGTCGATGTCCGCGCTGGCGTAGGTGCTGCCGCCGAGCAGCGAGCGTTCCTCGAACTGCAGCGAGGCGGAGGCGCCGGCCATGTTCGTGCCGAAGAGGTCGATATGGCCCTCCAGCGCGGCGAACGCGGCGGGCGTGGCGAGCATGAGGGCGAGGGCCCCGGTGGCATATGTGCGCATGTCAGTAGTCCGTGTCGCGCAGTTTCTGTAGTTGCCGGCGCTCTTTCTTGTCCGGCCGGTGGTCTGACACCGGCGCCGACAGTGCCGCCGCGCGCCGTTTCGCCGCCGCTTCCTCGCGGGCGACGATGCTCTCCGGCGTTTCCGCGTACAGCGTGGCCGCCTGGGTGGCGTTGCCGCGCTTTTCCGACAGGCCGGTGACGATCACCTCGCGCACGTCGAAACCGGTGGTGACGCGGATGCGCGCGCCCATCTGCACGTCGCGCGAACTCTTGGTGCGCTGGCCCTCGTACTCCACCTTGCCGCCATCGACGGCTTCCTGCGCCAGCGGCCGTGTCTTGAAGAATCGTGCCGCCCACAGCCACTTGTCCAGGCGGGTGCGCGTGCGGGTGTCGTCGTGCATCATGGCGTCAGGCCGTGCATGCCGGGATCGGCATGATGTCGTCGAAGGTGTGCAGCGCGGCGAACGGCGCGGTGTCGCGCGGCATGCCCCGCGAATCGGGCTTGGCGATGGACAGCAACCAGCGGATGCCGTGGCGCTGCGCCGAGTGCAGCACCGGCAGGCTGTCGTCGATCAGCAGCGTGCGCGCCGGATCGAACGGATGGCTCTTCGCCAGCTCGCCCCAGAACGACGGGTCTTCCTTCGGCTTGTGCAGGTCGTGCGAACTGACCAGTGCGTCGAAGTATTCGCCCAGTCCCGTTTCTTCCATTTTCAGCTCGAGGCTGCGCCGGTGCGCGTTGGTCACCAGCAGCACCTGCGCGTGGTGGCGCTTGAGGGTATCGAGGAAGGCAATGGTGGTCTCGCGCGGGCGGATCAGGTGGCGGATCTCGTACTTCATGGCGGCGATGTCCAGCCCCAGCTCGTCCGTCCAGTAGTCCACGCAATACCAGTTGAGCGTGCCCTGTTCGCGGGCGAAGCGGGCCTTGAGGAAAACCTCGGCCTCGGCGAACGACGTGTTGTTGCGCCGCGCGTAGTGCTCGGTGACGTAGTGCTGCCAGAAATAGTTGTCGAAATAGAGGTCCAGCAGGGTGCCGTCCATGTCGAGCAGCACGGTGTGGATCTCGTTCCAGTTGACCATCGGGGTCATATCGGGGAGTCTGCGGGCTGAGTACGGATACCCACCAGTATGTGCCCGAAAATGAGCCCTGTAAAAATCCACCCGGAAATCCTCGAGCGGCGCATCGTGGCGCGCAGCCGCCTGTTCGCCGTGGAGCAACTGGAACTGCGTTTTTCCAACGGCGTGGAGCGCACCTACGAGCGCCTGCTGACCCCGCCCATCCCGGCGGTGCTGGTGGTCCCGCTCATCGACCCGAAAACGGTGCTGCTGATCCGTGAGTACGGCGCCGGGGTGGAACGCTACGAGCTGGGCCTGCCCAAGGGGGCGCGCAGCCAGGGGGAGGGGGTGATCGAGACCGCCAACCGCGAGCTGATGGAGGAGTGCGGTTACGGCGCGCGTACCCTGGAGCCCCTCACCGAGCTGACCCTGTCGCCCGGCTACATGGGCCACCGCATCGTGGTGGTGCTGGCCGAGGACCTCTACCCGCAGAAGATCGAGGGCGACGAGCCGGAAGAGATCGAGGTGGTGCCCTGGCCACTGGCCGACATCGACGGGCTGATTGCCCGCGAGGATTTCAGTGAAGCGCGCTCGCTGGCGGCTCTGTACATGGTGCGCGACCGCCAGCGTGCCCGGGGGATCGATGTATGAGTGAGTTGTCCATGGAACACCTGCTGGCACCGGTCATCGGCATCGCGAAGCGGGCCGGCGAGGCCATCCTGGTGGTGTACAACCGCCCGGAGGGCTTCCAGGTCACCGACAAGGCCGACGAGTCGCCGCTGACCGAGGCCGACCTGGCCGCGCACCGGGTGATCGAGGAGTCGCTGGCGGTGCTCACGCCGGGCATCCCGGTGCTGTCCGAGGAGTCCGGCGAGCACGCCGCCTGGGAAGTGCGTCGCCACTGGAGGCGCTACTGGCTGGTCGATCCGCTGGACGGCACCAAGGAGTTCGTGGCGCGCAGCGGCGAGTTCACCGTGAACATCGCGCTGATCGAACAGGGCGTGCCGGTGCTGGGCGTGGTGTACGTGCCCGTCACCGGCGTCATTTATGCGGGTCTGCATGCAGCTGGGGCGACGCCGCAGGCGTTCCGCGAGGACGCCACCGGCCGCACGCCCATCCGCGTGCGCACGCTGGCCGACGCGAAGGCGCGCGGCGAGCCGGTCACCGTGGTGGCCAGCAAGCGCCATGGCGGCGAGCGCCTGCCGGCCCTGCTGGCGCGCCTGGAGCGCGAGTTCGGCCCGTACAGTCTCGCCAGCAGCGGCAGCTCGCTGAAGATCTGCCTGGTGGCCGAGGGCAAGGCGGACCTGTATCCGCGCCTGGGCCCCACCAGCGAATGGGACACCGCGGCGGCGCAGGCGGTGCTGGAAGCGGCCGGTGGCCACCTGGTCGGTCCGGACCTGTCACCGCTGCGCTGCAACACGAAATTGTCGCTGCTCAACCCGGACTTCCATGCCATCGGCGATGATGTGTCGCGCTGGCAGTGGCTGGCCGGCTTCGAGGACACGGCATCCTGAACCCGCCATCATTTTCCAGATACCTGCCCGGGAGACCGCGATGATCACCTACGTTTACTGGTTCCTGCTGTGCGCGCTGGCCATCGGCCTCTTCATGGCCTTCGGCGTGCGTTTCGGCGTGTGGAAGTTCGGCACCGTGCTGGCGTTCGTGGTGCTCACCGTGGGCACGCTGGCTTACTACTTCTACTTCGAGCAGGTGTTCGTGAAACGCTATGGCGGCGTGATGACCATCAGCAGCGTGGAAGGGCAGTTGCACCTGGGTTCGACCTGGAAGGACGACCACCTGTGGGTGGAGAGCTGGGACCCGGCCACCAACAAGTGCCACTTCCGCGAATACGCGCGCAGCGGCCTGCTGGAGGGATCGGTGGTGATCGATAACTGCAACCCGCTCACCGCGCGCGCAGTGGTGCCGACGGTGCCCACGCCCTGAATGTAGAGAGGGGGCCATGCCCCCGACGCTTTTGCTTTCCACGTATCGGGGGCATGGCCCCCTCTCTACAGGCTGAAGAGCCCGACCAGCACCAGCACGCAGACGATATCCAGCCAGAAGCCGGCGCGGATCATTTCCCGCTGCGTCACCAGGCCACTGCCGAACACGATGGCATTCGGTGGCGTGGCCACCGGCAGCATGAAGCCGCAACTGGCGGTGAGCGCGATGAATGCCGCCATTTCGCCCGGTTCCATGCCCAGTGCCGGTGCCATCGGCATCATCAGCGGTAGCAGCAATGCGGCGGCCGCCGTGTTGCTCGCCAGTTCCGACAGCAGCACCACGAACGTCGCCAGCGCCAGCAGCACCACGATGCGTGGCAAGTCGCTCACTTCCGCCACCACGCTCTGCGCCAGCCAGTCGCTGGCACCGGACGCCTTGAGCACCGCGCCCAGGCACAGGCCGCCGCCGAACAGCAGCAACACGCCCCAGTCGGTGTCTTCCTGCGCCTGCTTCCACTGCAACGTGCCGGTGGCAAGCAGCAACACGGCGGCGCTGACGGCAATGATCGAGTCCAGGTCCCTGGTGATGCCGATGGCCTTGCCCAGCGGTTCGCTCGCCATCCACGCCGCCACCGTCAGCGCGAAGACCGCCAGCGTGGCAACGGCGCCGCCGGACCAGGTGAACGCGGTGTCGTGGGCGCGCGGATCAACGCGCAGGCTGGCGATGCGCGGCCGCAGCACCAGGTAGAGCGTGACGGTGGCCAGCGGTGCCAGCAGCAACAGGGCCGGCAAGCCCACGCTGAACCAGTCGCTGAACGTCCAGCCGGCCGCCGCCGCGGCCAGCGCGTTGGGCGGACTGCCCACCAGCGAACCCATGCCGCCGAGGCTCGCCATCCAGCCCACGCCCAGCAACACGAACAGCACGGTGCTGCGCTCCCGGTCGCGGTCGATGCCGGCCACCAGGCCCAGCGCCAGCGGCAGCATCATGGCCGCGGTGGCGGTGTTGCTCACCCACATGGAAATGAACGCAGTGGCGGCGAACAGCAGCAAGGCGGCCGGCAGCAGGCGTCCGCGCGCCAGCGCCACCAGCCGCGCGGCCAGCAGGCGGTCCAGGCCGTGGCGGCGCAGCGCGCTGGCCAGCACGAAGCCGCCGAAGAACAGCGCGATGATGGGGTCGGCGAACGCCGCCAGCGCCTGTTTCGGCGCGAGCAGGCCGGTGGCGGCGGCCAGCACCGGCACCAGCAGGGCGGTGGCCGTGAGGTGCAGGGCCTCGGACAGCCACAGCCCGCCTATGAGCAGGAAAATGAACAATCCCTTCTGCACCTCGGGCGTGGCCGGGGCAAGGAACGCACTGCAGGCAACGAGCAGGGCGATGGCTATGCGCAGGGGCATGGTGACTCCGGGAGGCAATTCCAGCCGGGGAGTGTAAAGTGCAGGCTGTCGCCGTGACGACCATCCGGGCCCACCCCTGACAACAACAAGACCAGCAGGGTTGCATGACTGAATTCTTTCGCCCATTGATCGTGCTGTTGACGGTGGCGCTGTGTGCGCCACTGCATGCCGCGGACACCCATGGCCAGCAGATCGAGCAGGAGCTGCAGTCCATCCGCGGCGCCATCCAGTTGCCGACGCCGCCGGCGGTGCGCCCGAAGGAAATCCGGAAGGTACGCGTGTGCGTGTTCGACCCGATCGGCGCGCACGGTTACCTGTCCAACGCCGCCAAGGACGTGCGCCTGGAAACGCTCAAGTGGGGCTACGACCTCCAGTTGCAGACCTACACCAGCGAGAAGATCGCCGCCGAGGACTTCAAGGCCGGCCGCTGCGAGGCGGCGATCATCTCCGGCCTGCGCGCGCGCCTGTTCAACAAGTTCGCCGGCACCATCGATTCCATCGGCGGCCTCACCACCGAGCAGCACCACCGGCTGATGGCCGAGGTGCTGGCGAGTCCGAAGATTTCCCCCAAAATCCGCGCCGGCGAGTTCGAGTCGCTGGGCGCCGTGCCGATCGGTCCGGCCTACGTGTTTACCAACGACCGCAGCGTGAACAGCCTGACCAAGGCCGCGGGCAAGCGCGTGGCGGTGCTCGACTACGACCCGGTGCAGGCACGCATGGTGTCGCAGATCGGTGCGTCGCCGGTGGGCGTGGAAATCACCAACGTCGCCGGCAAGTTCAACAACGGCACGGTCGACATCATCGCCGCGCCGCTGGCGGCGTTCGAGGCGCTGGAATTGTGGAAGGGCCTGGAGCCGCGCGGCGCGATCATCGACTACCCGATCGTCTGGCCGACCGTGCAGGCGCTGGTGCGCACCAGGGACTTTCCGCCGGAGATCGGCATTGCCGCGCGCTGGACGGTGCACGCCAACTTCGACCTGCTGCTCAAGTACATCCGCATGGCCGAGGGCACGGTGCCGAGGAAGTACTTCGAGCCGATCCCGGACGCCGACAAGCCCAAGTACGAGGAGATGATGCGCCAGGCGCGCATCAGCCTGCGCGACGAGGGTTACTACGACGCCGAGATGCTGTCGATCCAGCGCAAGATCCGCTGCCGCGTCGAGCCGTCGCGCGCCGAGTGCACCGACAAGAAGGAGTGAGTCAGGCGTCGTCGCTTTCCGGCAATGCCTTGTCGGTCCAGTCCTTGTCGATCTTCTTGCTGGCCTTCACGCCCAGCGCGATGACCTTCTCGGCCTGGCGGATCACGTTGCCCTTGCCGTCCACCAGCTTGTTCTGCGCCGCGCCCCAGGCCTTGTCGGCCTTGTCGAGCGCGGACTTGATGTCGTTCATGTCGCCGACGAAGGCCGCCAGCTTGTCGTACATCTTGCCCGCCACTTCCGAGATCTGCAGTGCGTTGCGGTTCTGGTACTCGTAGCGCCACAGGTTGTAGACGGTGCGCAGCGCCACCAGCAGCGTGGTGGGGCTGACCAGCATGATGTTCTTCTCCAGCGCGTAGTCCACCAGCTTCTCGTCACGGGCGATGGCGGCGTGGAAGGCGGCCTCGATGGGTACGAACATCAGCACGTAGTCCAGCGAGCGTACGCCGGCCAGCTGCTGGTAGTTCTTGTCGCCGAGCAGCTTCACGTGGTTGCGCAGCGACGCCACGTGCGCATCCAGCGACGCGTCGCGGGTGGCGTCGTCAGTGGCCGACGAGCAGCGCTCCCAGTCCACCAGCGAAACCTTCGAGTCGATGATGACGTCCTTTTCCTCCGGCAGGTGGATGATCACGTCCGGGCGGTGGCGCTTGCCTTCCTCGTGGTCGCGCACGGCCTCGCGCTCGAACTCGTGGCCCTCGCGCAGGCCGGAGGTCTCGAGGATCTTCTCGAGGATCATCTCGCCCCAGTTGCCTTGCACCTTGCTGTCGCCCTTGAGCGCACGGGTGAGGTTGGCGGCCTCGGTGGTGATGCGCTGGTTGAGGTCCTTGAGCAGGCCGATTTCGTGCTTGAGCACGTGGCGCTCGCGCTGCTCGACGTCGTAGACCTCTTCGACCTTCTTGCGGAAGCCCTCGATCTGCTCGCGGAACGGCGCCAGCAGGGCATCGAGGTTCTGCTTGCTCTGCTCGCCGAACTGCTGCTGCTTCTGCGCGAAGATGCGGTTGGCAACGTTCTCGAATTCCTTCGCCAGCCGCTGTTCGGCGGCCTGCAGCTGCACGATCTGCGCCTGCAGCGACTGTTCCTTCTCGGCGGCGCGCGCGGCGATCTCGCCGGCGCGCTTCTCGGTGCCGGCCTGGGCGTCGCGGGCGGCCTGCAGCGCGGCGCCCAGTTCACGCACCTGTTGCTCGAGCTCGCCGATGCGTCGCGCGCGCTCGGCGGCCAGCGCCGCCTGCGCGGAGGCCTCGCGCAACTGTTCCTCCAGGCGGGCGGCGCGGGCTGCTTCCTGGTCGGCGCGCTGGCGCAGGCTGTCGGCCAGCGAGGTGTCGGCGGGCGGGGCTTGGCGGCGCGACAGCAGCACGGCCACCACGGTGGCAACCAGGGCGGCGACGACGATGCCGATCACGAGGGGAAGCGCTTGGTCCATGCGGGGGTGTCCGGGCGACGGGGAAGAAGATGCCGCCATGATAGGGGGAATGGCGACAGGGAGTGTCGGTTCTCCGCAGGTGTGCCGGCGCTTGATCGACGCCCGGCTCCATGACATCCGTCAATGTTTTCAGTGGCCTGCGTCATGCCTGCCCGGGCTGGCTGAGGCGCGGAGTGCAAATTGGGCGCCACGATTGATATGCATCAGTGCGTGTGGCTCGGGGGTGGAGTTACGTTGAATACGTAGTCCAGTGACTCCCGGCCTGCGGGACGGGGTCCATACATAACCCATGGCGTCCGCGGACGCCCTCGAGGAATCTGCAATGAAGCATATCCCCTACAAGCTCGCCGCCGGTGCGGTGGTTGGTGCAGCGCTGCTGGCGCAACCCTTCCTGACCGTCGCCGATGTAGCCCCGGAGCCCACGCTGGGCGAAACGATCACCGTCAGCGGCACCGGCGATGCCGCACCGACCGCCTGCAGCGGCACCGGCACCGTGACCTGCGCCAACCTGCGTTCGGCCATCGTGCATGCCAATACCAACGACAACGGTACGGTGGATGCACCGAAGTATGACCGTATCGTGCTTGCCAACGGCAGCGTGCATACGCTGTCGGTGACCGGCGCCGGTGAAGACGCTGCCGCCACCGGTGACCTCGACGTGTTGTCGCATCTCACCATCGAGACCGAGGACAACGAAGACACGGCCAGCAAGGCCACGATCGCCGGTGGCGAGGGCTTCGGTGACCGCCTGCTGGAGAGCAACAGTGGCGTGGTCGCTGCCTCGGTCGTCCTGGACCTGAACAACATCGTGCTGACCAAGGGCCAGGCGCAGCACATGAACGGTGGCGCGCTGTATGCGAACGACGGCGCCGTCACCAACATCACCTACAGCACCATTACCGACAACCAGGCGGTGTGGGATGGCGATCCGCTGACGATGGAAACCCAGGGCAGCGGCGGCGGCATCTACAGCAAGGGTGCCCTCAACATTTCCTATTCCACTTTCAGCAAGAACGATGCGCAGACCATCCTCGGTACCGAGGAGGGCCAGAAGAATGGTAACGGTGGCGCCATCTATGCCAGCCAGGCGACCACGGTCAGCGACAGCACCATCGGTGGTGCGGCCGGTGACGGAAACCTGGCCGTGAATGGCGGTGGCATCCAGATGGCCGGTGGCAACAAGCTGGAAATCGTGCGCACGACCTTCAGCAACAACGATGCCGTCAGCGGTGGCGGCGTGAACGTGGTCTCGCCGTCGGCCAGCCCGTTCACCATCACCAACTCGACGTTCTCCGGCAACCACGTGACCGATTCCGGTGCCGGCATCAACACCAACGCCTCGGTGGTGATCACCAATACCACCATCGCGCACAACATCAAGGATTCCGGCAACAAGGGTGCTGGCATCAACCTGGTCGGCGGTACGGTCACGCTGAAGAACACCTTGCTCGCCTACAACCTCGGTGATGGCGCCTCGGCCAACTGCGGCAAGGTGGGCAGCGGTGCGCTGGCGGTGGTCAGCAACGGCGGCAACATTTCCACCGATGCCACCTGTAACCTGAACCTCGCCGGCAGCGACGAGATGTGGGCCGACGTGAAGATCGGTGCGCTCGCGCTCAACGACAACGAACTCAACGGCACCTGGACCCACGCGCTGCTCACCGGCAGCCCGGCGATCGACAATGGCCTGAACGAGGGCTGCCCGAGCACCGACCAGCGTGGCTTCGTGCGTCCGTTCGACGCGCTTGTGCTGGGCACCAAGGTGTGCGACGTAGGTGCCTACGAGGTATACATCGACCGTGCCGACCTCGGCCTCAACTCGGTCATTGCCGATCCGGCGCGCGTGCCCGTCGGCGAGGAGAGCACCATCGACGTGGTGGTGATGAACAACGCCTCTACCGCAGCCAACAGCACCATCCTGTCCACCCAGTTGCCCGGTGGCCTCGGTTACGTGTCCGGCACCTTCAACGACGGTGCGGGCAGCTGCTCCGCGGTGGGGCAGGTGGTGACCTGCGAGATGGGTGCGCTTGCCGCGGAGAGTTACGACGTGGTCGAGCTGGTGGTCGCGGTCAATGCGGCCGGCGCCAACGAGGTGACCTTCTCGGTGACCTCGGCGGCAGTCGATCCTTTCCCGAGCAACAACGAGGCCTCGGTGACGGTGACCGGCCTGACCAACGCCGACCTGAACCTGACGGCGACGGGTGATCTGTTCACCTCGGGCCGCAGTGGCGACGTGGCGCTGACCGTCCTCAACCAGGGGCCGGGTGACGCGAAGAACGTGGTGCTCACCGCCACGATTCCCGACGGTGTAACCGTTACGGGCATCAGCGACACCGGCGCCTGCACCTTTGGCGCAGCGACGGTCAGCTGCACCTTCCCGGAGATGCTGGCGAATGCGAGCCGCACCGTCACCGCCACCGTGACCAGCAGCACGAGCGGCACCTACACCGCCACGGCGACGGTTACCGGTGATGTCGTCGATGCGGACAGCGCGGACAACAGCATCACGGCGACCATCAAGGTGGTCACCCCCAGCAGCGACGGTGGTGGTTGCGCGGTGAACCCGCGTGCGCCGTTCGACCCGATGCTGCCGGGCCTGCTGGCTGCCGCCCTGGCCGCCCTGCTGGTGCGTCGCCGTCGCGCCGCCTGAAGCCCTGTAGCGAGGGGGCCATGCCCCCGACCCTCAAGAAGCCCCGCCCAAGCGGGGCTTCTTTTTTTGGCCTTGCCGGGAAGCCCGGGGCTGCTGTTCCCCGAAACGAAAACGCCCCGCCGGGTTTCCCTGGCGGGGCGTTTTCACGAGATGGTGCCCGGAGGCGGAATCGAACCACCGACACGGGGATTTGCTCGAGGCCCTGCTAATTGGCCTGAGATTTCAATGAGTTGCCGATCAACGCCGGGCGTTGAAGTCGCGACCATATTAGCCGGTTTTGGGGCGTCTTTGTAGCAAGTTGTGGAGCAGCGGGAGCCAGCATTTTCAAGATGTTGGCCCCCCACGGGTATAAGCCTAATGGAGCAGGAAATGGCTCCGTCCGGAGGCATCCGCTTTCGGGCAATTTTCCCGTGAGCCCACCCCATGAAACCCTCGATCTACCGGACCGACGAGGGCCTGATCCGCACCCGCAGGCCCGTTAGCGTCGATGAACTGGTGAGGTTTGCCGAGCACCTGGTCTCGGAGAACTTCGCCCGTGAAGAGGTGATGGCCAACCCGGCTGCCACCAAGCGTTTCCTCAGGCTGCACCTGGGCCGGGAGGAGCAGGAGGTGTTCTGTGCCCTGTTCCTCGACAGCCAGCACCGGATCATCGCCTTCGAGCGCATGTTCCTGGGCACGATCGACGGTGCCAGCGTCTACCCCCGTGAGGTGGTGAAGAAGGCCCTGCAGCGCAATGCGGCAGCGCTGATCTTCGCCCACAACCACCCCAGCGGAGTCGCCGAGCCAAGCCTGGCGGACAAGCAGATCACCCGTCGCCTGACGGACGCGCTGGCCCTCGTCGACATCCGGGTCCTCGATCACATCGTGGTGGGTGGGGCAGAGACGGTGAGCTTCGCTGAACGAGGACTGCTGTGATGGAAACCCAGTACCAGGACCTTGATGAATTCCATGCCGATCCCCGGCAGGAAGGGCAGGACGTGAACGATGACGACTTCTGGCGCCGCCTCGCGACCGACCTGTTGCGGGCTGGTCTGCTGGCTGCTGTTGGTGTGGTTGTTCGTGAGCTGGTCCGGCGCATAGAAGGCCGGGAGCCGCGAACCTACGACGCCTACGGTGGCTACTGACAGAGCCCCTGTAAACCACGCAAATCCACAACCCAAGGAGATACACCCATGGCCTACGCACCGAACTGGCTGATCCGTGGCTTCTTCACGGCTGCTCGCCTCGTTCGTCATCCCGCTGTCCAGTTGAGCATGGTGGCTGCCGCTGCCCTCGACCAGGCAACGCGGGTGATGACTCGTCGCGAACCTGTCCGCTGAGGCGACATGCCGCCTTCGGGCGGGAGGATTCGCAAGCCTTCGGTGTTGACGCTCATCCAATATTGACCCGGGGTGCTCATCTAAAACTGACCCGGGTTGGGGTTGCCTGATCTAATCAGG
>JADFDG010000029.1 GCA_018262975.1 Gammaproteobacteria bacterium | reverse complement strand
GAGACCAAAGCCCTCGCTCGACAGGGCCCATGCCGCGTTCCAGAAACTCCAGCCGATGGTGCTCTGCGGATAGCCCATGCCCCAGTGCGGATCGGTGAGGCACTGCACCAGGATGTGCGCCGGGTTCATGCCGACACTGATCTCACGGCCTTCGTCCTCATCCCAGGTGCGGACTTCGGCATTCCATTCCATCCACGGCGCATCGAACCAACCCGCTGTGAAGCGCCGGACGCGCACTGCCCACGGTTTGATGTAGGGGTTGTTGGCCGCAAACAGGATCTTGCGTGCCACCAAGGACAGCACGCCCCGAAATGCCGGAATGGAACTGCCGAGGCGACTCACCAGGTAGTCGTTGCGTCCTTGCCCGGCATGACCAGAAAGCACATCGATGGTGCCGACCACGCCGCCTTCGCGCTCGTCACCGCCAAACAGGGTTGGCTTGTTGATCGAGAGGCTGGTCAACCCGTGGCCGGTGGACAGCGGCGCGCGGTCGGCATCACCCCACGCGGTACGGTCGCCCATCTGGATTTCCTGCACGGCATCGACGGGCCCCTGGCACAAGGCCAGATGCAGACCCATCCGGTAGCGATAACCAACGGTTTGCTTCTTGCTGCTGCCACCCATCAGCCTTGCTCCCGCTGGCTGGATCGATTGCGGGCGTGATCGACCACACGTTGTGCCATTGCATCGCCGGTGGCCAGCAAGGTGTCGGCATCACAGCCATCGCGCAGGAAGGCGCGGAAATCCAGATCGTGACGCGCAAACCAAGTGCGCGTGCCGTTCACGCACAGGCCCACGGCGCGCACGTGATCGATGGTAATGACGGTCTGAGTGGTCATTTCTTGCCACCTTTCTTCTTGATCGGGTCGGCTTCGAGGTCGCCATACCAGACGACGTTGGAGCCACGCAGCAGCACGGTGCCGAACACGACGGGAATCGGTCGGCCTTCTTCTGCGGTGGGGGCATCGACGTCAGACAGGGACGCCGGTTTGGGTTCGGGCGGTTTCGGCGCGAGCGCGACCGAAACCAGCGCCGCCACCACGATGACGACGAGGTACCACATGGCGATTTCTCCAGGGATTCAGAACACGCCCGTCGAGAACGGGTTTTTGCTCGGGATGGCGGGAAAGCCGCCGTAGTTGTCGAGGTTGCCGAAGCGCGACTCGCACGTGGCCGTGCTGTGATCGCAGCCGACCGTCAGCAGAACCTCTGTGCCGACTTCTATGGCGACCGGATAGAGCAACTCAACGCCGCCACCGTAGTCATTGACGATCATGTGGCGGGCACCTTCCGGGGTTTGCAGCCAACCACCGGCCAAGCCACCACTGACGCTGCTGGGCACGCCGCCATCGAGATCGACGTTGCGGCCATAGCTGTTGCTCACCAAGGCGCTGGCAGAAATCGGTGAGGCACCACAGGCAGCCGAATACAGCACGTGGGAACACTTGCGGCTGTAGAGCCGCCGCAACCCGATACGCTTGAGACTGACTTGCGCCGACTCGCATCGAACGCGAGCCACATCGTCAGCAACTTCGACGCCCAGCACCCGGCCCATCCAGCGCGTGCCGGAGATCCACCAGTAGTCGCCCCAGGTGTCGCGCCGTCCGATGCGCAGGGTGATCGAGGTGGTGTCGCCGGTCAGCGAGTTGGCGAGCAGATGGCGAACGAGATCGCAGTTCGGCGGCAGTTTCAGATCCAAGCCAGCCTTCGCCGCTTCAGCACCCAGCGCCAGTTCGTTGCGTTCCAAGGCCAGGCTCTTGTAGAGATTGCCGTCGATATCAACGTCGAATTCGTGCGGCGTCAGATAGAACTGCGCGCTGTTGCTGGCGAAGGCGTATAGCTCGACTTCCAGCAATGGGTTCTGGCTCATCCTGCTTACTCTCCCTCGTAGGTTTGACGGTCATTGCCACGCGGTTCGGGCAACTGGCGCGCGGTCAAGGTGATCTCCAGCAGCGTCGGGCTGTGCCAGTACAAGTCGACTGCGTCGTGGTCGAGGCGGCAGCGCACGAGGCGAATGACGCGGCTGCCTGCGGGCACCCAGTCGTCGAGACCCGAGCGCAGCACCAGCACACCGCCTTGATCCAGATGGCAGGCCGCCGTCAGGGCGTACTGCCGATAGCCGTCTGGGTGCACGATCAAGCAAGCGGCAGGGCGATGCCAAAAATCCGAAATTCGCGCGGAGATGTCTTTGCCATCCACGCGCAGGAAGCCATCCTCGGGATCGGCTTCGACGGTCACCCACAGGATCGGGGCCAAGCCATCGGGCAGCCAGAAGGCTTCCAGACGCCCCTGTGTGCGCCATAGCCGCGCCCGCCAGAGCTCGATTTCTTCGAGTGAGCTGGCCAGATAGCGCCGCTGCAGAGTTGTCGTTGCCCACGGATCGTCCCGGCGCACCCACGGATCTGCAGGCGAGAAGTCTTGGCGGGTGATCGTGGCTTGCGCGGCGGCCGTTGGATCGTCACGCCAGTTCCCATCTGGCCAGACCGGGATCTCGTCGAGCCATGGGTCATCGAGAACATCCTGGTCGGGCAGTGGCGCAGGCTGGATCTGTGTGGGAATGTTGCCGCCGACCATGCCGGGTACCCACTGCGTGAGATCCGCCGGATCGATGGCCTTGCCCCACACCAAGGGCATGATGGTGCTGCCCACGGCTGCGGCGCGTGCCAAGGGCTCCGTCAGCCACAGCAGATCGCTTTCTACATCGCTGAGTTGGGCGATCTGCCAGCCATCGGCGGCGATGATCAGCACCCAGCGGCCATTGCTCTCACTTTCCTGCCAGCCCTGCACCCCGTCGTAGGTCAGATGCACATTGGCCGAGAGTGGCCCGAACTGTCGCCCGTCAGCCTCCGTCACGTTGAGTGCCAGTGCGCCACGTTCGCAGGCCTCGGTCAGGTGCACCGCGTACTGCGGCAGCGGCCACAGCGCCATTTGACCGAGATGATCGGCCAGCCAGTCGGCCACCAGGGCATCGGTCTGCCGGGCGTTGCCCACCTTGTAGGTGAGCCAGCGCCGAGGAACGCGTCGGCGTGCCTGGCGGGATTCGCTGCCACTGGACAGCCGTGTGACGCTGGTCTGCCACTCCAGCCGTTCCACGAGGGGTTCTGCCCAATCGTGGCGGAAGGCAAACACACCGCGCTGCGCATCCGGCCAAGGCTGGTCGCCAAAGGCATCCATACCGGTGGCGACGATGGCGCTTGAGGCCGTGTCCCGGCGCAACACTTCGACCAGAAAGATCGGCGCATCGATGGGTGGCCAGGGGCCCGCCAAGGATTCCGCCAGCAGGCTGGCCGCCAGATTGGGAGGCAGCGGAGCCACAGCCGTTTCGGGCGTGAAGCTGGCTGCGCTCGCCCCAAAAGTGGCGCGCGAGAGCACTTCACTCTGGAAGGCGGGCAGTTCGCTTCCAGGCGTTGGTTTGC
>JADFDG010000028.1 GCA_018262975.1 Gammaproteobacteria bacterium | reverse complement strand
ACGAGGGCCTGCGCTTCGCGATCCGCGAGGGTGGCCGCACCGTCGGCGCCGGCGTGGTTGCGAAGATCATCAAGTAACTGTGTGCGTATGGTCGGCCGGCACCAGCCGGTCGACCGCTGCGGGTCAGTAGTTCAATGGTAGAGCACCGGTCTCCAAAACCGGGAGTTGGGGGTTCGAGTCCCTCCTGGCCCGCCAACCTTTTTTTGCGGAAACCGCGCGCATACATCGGCAACAGCAAACAATGAATGTGAACGCCGAACAGCCTGTCTCCGGGGCAGGCAAGGGCCTCGATGTCCTCAAGTGGCTGGTAGTGGTTGCGCTGCTGGCGGGTGCCGTCGTGGGCAATGCCTACTACGCCGAGCAGCCGCTCCTGTACCGTGCCATCGCCGGCGTGGTGCTGGTAGCCATGGCCGCGGCCGTCGCGATGACGACTGCCAAGGGCCGCGAATTCAACGGGTTCCGCCGCGAGGCGATGATCGAGTTGCGCAAGGTGGTCTGGCCGACCCGGCCGGAAACCATGCAAACCACCTTTATCGTCTTTGTGGTCGTGGCGATCATGGCCGTGATCCTGTGGCTGCTTGACCTGCTGCTGGGTTGGGCGGTTTCGAGCATCATCGGTTGAGTGGAGCGAAGCACATGTCGAAGCGCTGGTATGTCGTGCACGCCTACTCCGGGTTCGAGAAGCAGGTCATGCGCTCGCTCAAGGAGCGGGTCAAGCGTGCGGCAATGGAAGAAAAGTTCGGCGAGATCATCGTCCCGACCGAAGAGGTCGTCGAGATCAAGGGTGGCCAGAAGCGCCGCTCCGAGCGCAAGTTCTTCCCGGGCTACGTGCTGGTCCAGATGGAGATGGACGAGGGTTCCTGGCACCTTGTGAAGGAGTGCCCCAAGGTGCTCGGTTTCATCGGTGGCCGTCCGGACAAGCCTGCCCCGATCACCGATGACGAGGCGGCCAAGATCCTCCGCCGCATCGAGGACAGCGGCGAGAAGCCGAAGCCCAAGACCCTGTTCGAACCGGGCGAAGTGGTGCGCGTGGTCGATGGTCCGTTCGCGGACTTCAGCGGCCATGTCGAGGAAGTGAACTACGAGAAGAGCCGCCTGCGCGTGGCTGTACTCATTTTTGGTCGCTCGACGCCGGTTGAACTCGAGTTCAGCCAGGTCGAGAAGACCTGATGACGCGCCCGCCTCCGGCGGGCGCAAACCGGGGAGCCGCAAGGCGCTACTACCCACCAGAGGTGTACTGAAATGGCAAAGAAGATCCAGGCCTACGTCAAGCTGCAGATCCCTGCAGGCAAGGCCAACCCGAGTCCGCCGGTAGGTCCGGCCCTCGGCCAGCAGGGCGTGAACATCATGGAATTCTGCAAGCAGTTCAACGCTGCCACGCAGAAACTCGAGGTCGGGCTGCCGACCCCGGTCGTGATCACCGTCTACAGTGACCGCAGCTTCACGTTCGTCACCAAGACCCCGCCGGCCTCCGTGCTGGTCAAGAAGGCCGCCGGCCTGCAGAGCGGTTCTTCCAACCCGCTGAAGAACAAGGTTGGCAAGATCAGCAAGAAGCAGGTCCAGGAAATCGCCGAGACCAAGATGCCCGACCTGAATTGCGCTTCCCTGGAAGCCGCGATGCGCTGCGTCGAAGGCACTGCCCGCAGCATGGGCGTAGTGGTGGAGGGTTAAGACCGTGGCCAAGCTGACCAAGCGCCAGAAGGCGATCAACGAGAAAGTACAGGCCGGCAAGTCGTATGAGATCGTCGCCGCGGCGACCCTGCTCAACGACCTGTCCAAGGTCAAGTTCAAGGAATCGATCGACGTTGCCGTGAACCTCGGCATCGATCCGAAGAAGTCCGACCAGAACGTACGTGGCGCCAGCGTGCTGCCGCACGGCACCGGCAAGACCGTGCGTGTTGCCGTGTTTGCGCAGGGCGCGAACGCGGAAGCCGCCAAGAATGCCGGCGCCGATATCGTCGGCTTCGACGACCTGGCCGAGAAAATCCAGGCTGGCGAGATGAACTTCGACGTGGTCATTGCCACCCCGGACGCCATGCGCGTCGTGGGCAAGCTCGGTACCGTGCTCGGCCCGCGCGGCCTGATGCCGAACCCGAAGGTTGGCACGGTTACGCCGGACGTCGTCACCGCGGTGAAGAACGCCAAGGCCGGTCAGGTTCGTTACCGCGCCGACAAGGGCGGCATCGTGCACTGCACGATCGGCCAGGTCGGTTTCGCGCCGGAGCACATCAAGGAGAACCTTGAGGCGCTGCTGGCCGACCTGAAGAAGATCAAGCCGTCGACTTCCAAGGGCGCCTACCTGAAGAAGGTCACGCTGTCCTCGACCATGGGTCCGGGCCTGGTGATCGACCAGGGCAGCCTGTCCGCCTGACGGTAGCCGTTACACAGCAATACGTCCGGGTGCCGGCAGGTGCCCGGGTGAGAGGACTTTGAAGACGTCCGGCTTGCCGGGCGAGCGTCAAAGACCACAGGCGCGGTGCCGGTCGGCATGACGGACACCGCTTAATCCACCAGCCTGCGCAGACGCGGTGTGGTTGTGGCGAAAGCTGTGCCCCCGCGCACGGGCCCGCAAGGGTTCGCGAAATGGGTGACCGGTGGAAACACCGGTCGTTTCAATGAGGAGGTTACAGTGACTCTGAAGCTAGAGGACAAGAAAGAGATCGTGGCGGCCGTCAACAAGGCCGCTTCCGATGCTTTTTCCGCTGTGGTCGCCGACTATCGTGGCCTGACGGTCGAGCAGCTGACCAAGCTGCGCGCCCAGGCGCGTGAGAGCCAGGTGTATCTGCGCGTTGTGCGCAATACGCTGGCCCGCCGCGCGCTCCAAGGTACCGCGTTCGAGATTCTTTCCGACTCTCTGGTTGGTCCGACCATCATCGGTCTGTCGATGTCCGAGAACGACATGGGCGCAGCCGCCCGTCTGCTCAAGGACTTCGCCAAGACCAATGACAAACTTGAGATCAAGGTTGCTGCATACGAAGGCAAGCTCTACGAAGGCAAGGGCATCGACGCCCTGGCCTCGCTGCCGAACCGTACGCAGGCCCTGACGATGCTGGCAACCGTGCTGGAGGCCCCGGTCTCCAAGTTTGGCCGCCTGCTCACGGCTCTCAAGGAACAGAAAGACGCCCAGGCTGCCTGATCGCAGCCTGACCCACACCCGATACACGAATTGGAGTTGCAACAATGGCTCTGTCCAAAGACGAAATCCTGAATGCCGTTGCCGACATGTCGGTCATGGAACTGGTTGAACTGATCTCCGCTTTCGAAGAGAAGTTCGGCGTTTCCGCCGCGGCCGTTGCCGTAGCAGCCGCCCCGGGCGCCGCTGCCGCTGCTGTTGAAGAGAAGACCGAGTTCAACGTCGTACTGACCGGCGCTGGCGCCAACAAGGTCGGCGTGATCAAGGCCGTCCGCGAAGCTACCGGCCTGGGCCTGAAAGAAGCCAAGGACCTGGTAGAAGGCGCCCCGGCTGTCGTGAAGGAAGCTCTGCCGAAGGCAGACGCCGACGCGCTGAAGAAGAAGATCGAGGAAGCCGGCGGCACCGCAGAGCTCAAGTAAGAGCTCGTGCGGTCGACCCCGTCGACCTGACAAGGCAAAGGCTGGCGGCATTGCGCCGTCGGCCTTTTGCCGTTTTCCGTCGCGGCCCTCCGCTCTCCGGGCCGTGTCATCCCCGGGCCTCAGGCCCTGGGAACGTCCCCCGGCAGACAGGCCGGCGCGGGTGAGGAGACGTACCGCGATATCTGCGCGCGACAACCTGGCTGAGGCATACCGATGGCGTACTCATTCACCGAGAAAAAGCGCATTCGCAAGGATTTTGGCAAGCTGCCACGGGTTATGGATGTCCCGTACCTCCTGGCCATCCAGCTGGATTCCTATAACAGCTTCCTTCAGGAAGGTGTCTCGGCTGCCAAGCGCCGCGACCAGGGCCTGCAGGCCGCCTTCAAATCGGTATTCCCGATCGTCAGTTACTCCGGCAACGCCGCGCTCGAATTCGTCGAGTACACGCTTGGCAAGCCGATGTTCGACGTCAAGGAGTGCCAGCTCCGCGGCGTGACCTATGCCGCCCCGCTGCGCGTGAAGATCCGCCTGATGATCTTCGACCGCGAGTCTGCCGGCGCCATCAAGGACATCCGCGAGCAGGAAGTGTTCATGGGCGAAATCCCGCTCATGACCGAGAACGGCACGTTCATCATCAATGGCACCGAGCGTGTCATCGTGTCGCAGCTGCACCGCTCGCCGGGCGTGTTCTTCGACCACGACAAGGGCAAGACCCACTCTTCGGGCAAGCTCCTTTACTCCGCCCGCATCATTCCTTACCGCGGTTCCTGGCTCGACTTCGAGTTCGATCCCAAGGACCTCGTGTACGTGCGCATCGACCGTCGCCGCAAGCTGCCGGCGACCATCCTGCTGCGCGCGCTCGGTTACAACACCGAGCAGATCCTCTCGATGTTCTTCGAGACCAACCGTATCGAAGTCGAGGCCGACGGTTTCCGCCTGGACCTGATCCCGGAGCGTCTGCGCGGCGAAACCGCCAGCTTCGACATCACCGACGGCAAGCGCATCATCGTCGAGAAGGGCCGCCGTATTACCGCGCGCCACATCCGTGAGCTCGAGAAGGCGAAGATCACTGCCCTCGAGATCCCGGCCGACTACCTGATCGGCAAGGTCATTGCCCGCAACATTCCCAACCCGAAAACGGGCGAGGTGCTGCTGCCGTGCAATACCGAGATCACCAACGACGCGCTCAAGAAGCTGCGTGAAAGTGGTCTCAAGACCTTCGAGACGCTGTACATCAACGATCTCGACCATGGCCCGTTCATCTCGGACACCCTGCGTGCCGATCCGACCTCCAGCCCGCTCGAGGCCCTGGTCGAGATCTACCGCATGATGCGCCCGGGCGAGCCGCCCACGCGCGACGCGGCGGAGAACATGTTCCGCAACCTGTTCTTCTCGGCGGAGCGCT
>JADFDG010000027.1 GCA_018262975.1 Gammaproteobacteria bacterium | reverse complement strand
CACCGCTTCCAGATTCCCGAGGGCGCTCACTGGAACGATATACGCCAGACCCCGAAGAACGTCGGTGCCGCCATCCAGAAGGCCATGCGCGCCATCGAAAGCGCCAACCCGGATCTGCTCGACGGCATCTTCGGCGATGCGCCGTGGACCAACCGCGAGCGTCTGCCCGACGAAACGCTGAAGAACCTGATCGAGCACTTCTCGACGCAGACACTCTCGGTGGCCAACGTGCCGGAGGACGAGCTCGGCAACGCCTACGAGTACCTGATCAAGAAGTTCGCGGACGACTCAGGCCACACGGCAGCCGAGTTCTATACCAACCGCACCGTCGTCCACTTGATGACGCAGCTTCTAGCGCCGCAGACCGGCGAGTCGATCTACGACCCCACGTGCGGCACCGGCGGCATGCTGATCTCGGCCTTGGACGAAGTGAAGCGCGCGGGCGGCGAATACCGCACGCTCAAGCTCTACGGGCAGGAGCGCAACCTCATTACCTCATCCATCGCCCGAATGAACTTGTTCCTGCACGGCGTGGAGGACTTCGAGATCATTCGGGGTGACACTCTGGCCGAACCCAAGCACATCGAAGGCGACCGCCTGCGCCAGTTCGACGTGATCCTGGCCAACCCGCCGTACTCCATCAAGCAGTGGAACCGCGAGGCTTGGAGCAGCGACAAGTGGGGTCGCAACTCGCTGGGTACGCCGCCGCAGGGCCGAGCCGACTACGCCTTCCAGCAGCACATCCTGACCAGCCTCACGGCCAAGGGGCGGTGTGCCGTGCTCTGGCCCCATGGTGTGTTGTTCCGTAACGAAGAACAGGCCATGCGCGCCAAGATGGTCGAGCAGGACTGGGTCGAGGCCGTCATCGGCTTGGGGCCCAACCTGTTCTACAACTCCCCGATGGAGTCGTGCATCGTCATCTGCAACCGCAAGAAGGTCGCCGCTCGCAAGGGCAAGGTGATCTTCATCGACGCGGTGAACGAGGTCACCCGAGAACGGGCGCAGAGCTTTCTGAAGCCCGAGCACCAGCAGCGCATCTTGACGGCTTACAAGACCTTTGCGGACGTGCCCGGGTTCGCCAAGGTCGCCACCCTGGCCGAAATCGGCGCCAATGCGGGCAACCTGTCGATCCCGCTGTACGTGAAGCGCATTGCCGCCGCCATCGCCACTGACAGCAATGGCGACGCAGTATCGCTGCGCTCTGCCTGGGACCAATGGCAAACCGATGGTCGCGCGTTCTGGCAACAGATGGACGCGCTGGTGGAAACGCTGGATGGACTGATTACGGAGGACATCGAGCGTGTCTGACAAGAACAATAGGACCCTGAAGCCCGGCTGGCGTCGGGTGAAGTTCGGCGAGGTGGTGCGCCTCTCGAAAGCCCGCAGCCAAGATCCGCTGGCCGATGGCATTGAACGCTACGTCGGTCTGGAACATCTCGAACCCGGTGATTTGCGCATCCGCAGTTGGGGCAGCGTCGCTGACGGCGTGACCTTCACCAGCGTGTTCAAACCGGGGCAGGTGCTGTTCGGCAAGCGGCGCGCTTACCAGCGGAAGGTGGCTGTGGCGGATTTCTCTGGGGTGTGTTCCGGGGACATCTACGTGCTGGAGACCAAGGACGCGCAGGTTTTGCTGCCGGAGCTGCTGCCATTCATTTGCCAGACCGATGCCTTCTTCGATCACGCCGTGGGTACGTCGGCAGGCTCTTTGAGTCCCCGCACGAACTGGACAAGTTTGGCGGACTTTGAGTTCATGCTCCCGCCGATGGATGAGCAGCATCGGCTCGTCAAACTTCTCACTTCCATTGAAGGCTGCTTGGCTTCGCTTTCGGAAGCTGACCTAGCGACAACAGCACTAGAAAACTCACGAATTGAAGACGCGCTTGCTTCAGTACCGGCTGATCGTGTCATCACGGTCGACAAACTCGTTCCACTCGGACCAAAGAACGGTCTATCCCCGAAAGCAAATGCTGACGAACGTGGATATCCAACCCTCAGCATCGGCGCCGTGCGGGATGGACGTATTGTTGCCGAAGGCAATACGAAGTACGCCGAGATATCCGATGCTGAAGCTGCGGCGTTTGAACTGAAGGAAAACGACGTACTTGTTGTTCGTGGAAATGGCAACAAGCTACTCACCGGCAGATGCGGCCTTGTCGATGTCGTGCCAAAGGGGTGTTTCTATCCAGATCTGCTGATTCGACTCAAGTTTGACGAGAAGATCATCAGACCGGAGTTTGCGGTATTGCAGTGGAACAGCCAGAGCACTCATAACCGTCTGATCTCGCGCGCCAAATCCACAAACGGAATCTGGAAGATCAACGGTGCTGACATACGCCAACACGCGCTCAAAGTGCCGGAAGTAGAAGAACAGGATGATCTGCTGGCAGAGATGAGAGCAATTCGATCAGCTCGGAAGAACATTGCTACTCGCAAGACGGCTGCACAGAACCTGAAACTGCATGCGCTTAGGTCGATTGAGAATGGGGGCGGAAATGGCATTTAACGAATCAAACACCGTCGAAGCCTACGTCCGCGATCTGCTCGCCGGCCCAGTCAAGGCCGTCCCGGCAAACACCGCTCAAGAACCTCAAGCCAGCTACGGCACTGGCCCCAAAGGCATCGGCTGGCGCTACGCCGCCCCTGCTGAGGTGCCGCGCCAGATTCAGGAAGTGCTGGTAGAACCTTGGCTGCGCGATGCGTTGATTCGCCTGAATCCGGAGATTGCCGCTCAGCCCGACCGCGCCGATGAAGTGCTCTACAAGCTGCGCGCCATCGTGCTCTCGGTGCGCTCGGATGGGCTGATCCGTGCCAACGAGGAGATGAGCGCCTGGATGCGCGGTGAGCGCTCGATGCCCTTCGGCCCCAACAACGAGCATGTGCCGGTGCGGCTGATCGACCTGGATGATCTAGCGCAGAACCAGTACATCGTCACCCAGCAGTTCATCTACCGCGCAGGCCCCACCGAGCGCCGCGCCGATCTGGTGTTGTTGGTCAACGGGCTGCCGCTGGTGCTGATCGAGGCCAAGACGCCAGTCAAGAAGTGCATCAGCTGGGTCGATGGCGCGGTGCAGGTGCACGACGACTACGAGAAGTTCGTACCCGAGCTGTTCGTCTGCAACGTGTTCTCGGTGGCGACCGAAGGCAAGGCTTACCACTACGGGTCCATCGGCCTGCCGGTCAAGGATTGGGGGCCGTGGCATCTGGATGGCAATGGGGAGGATGGTCAGCACCACCCGCTGAAGTCGCTCAAGCTGTCCGCTGAGAGCATGTTGCGCCCGCATGTGGTGCTGGACATCCTCGGCAGCTTCACTCTGTTTGCCACGGACAAAAAGAAGCGCCGCATCAAGATCATCTGCCGCTATCAGCAGTACGAGGCGGCCAACAAGATCGTCGAGCGCGTGCTGGCGGGCTACCCCAGGAAGGGCTTGATCTGGCACTTCCAGGGCTCGGGCAAGTCGCTGCTGATGGTGTTTGCCGCGCAAAAGCTGCGAATGCACGCCGGCCTGAAGAATCCCACGGTGCTGATCGTGGTGGACCGGATCGATCTGGACAGCCAGATCACCGGCACCTTCACCGGGGCGGACATCCCCAATCTGGAAAAGGCGGACAGCCGCGAAAAGCTGCAGCAGCTGCTGGCGCAAGACGTGCGCAAGATCATCATCACCACGATCTTCAAGTTCGGCGAGGCCACCGGCAGTCTGAACGACCGCAGCAACATCATTGCCCTGGTGGACGAAGCCCACCGCACCCAAGAAGGCGACCTGGGCCGCAAGATGCGCGAGGCCTTGCCTAACGCGTTTCTGTTCGGCCTGACCGGTACGCCGATCAACCGTGCCGACCGTAACACCTTCTACGCCTTTGGTGCAGACGAGGACGAGAAAGGCTACATGAGCCGGTACGGCTTCGAGGAGTCGATCCGCGACGGTGCCACACTAAAGTTGCACTTCGAGCCCCGGCTGATTGACCTGCACATCGACAAGGCGGCGCTGGATGCCGCCTACAAAGACCTGACCGGCGGCCTGTCGGATCTGGACAAGGACAACCTCGCGAAGACCGCCGCCAAGATGGCCGTGCTGGTGAAGACGCCCGAGCGCATCCGCAAGGTCTGTGAGGACATCGTCGAGCACTTCCAGACCAAGGTGGAGCCCAACGGCTTCAAGGGCCAGATCGTCACCTTCGACCGCGAGTCCTGCCTGCTGTTCAAGGCCGAGCTGGACAAGCTGCTGCCGCCGGAGGCCACGGACATCGTCATGTCGGTGCAGGCGTCTGACAAGAAGGAGCACCCAGAGTACGCGGCCTATGACCGTTCACGCGACGAGGAAGAACGTCTGCTCGATCGCTTCCGGGACCCGGCCGACCCTCTGAAGCTGATCATCGTCACGGCCAAGCTGCTGACCGGCTTCGATGCGCCCATCCTGCAGGCCATGTACCTGGATAAGCCGCTGCGTGACCACACGCTGCTCCAGGCCATCTGCCGGGTGAACCGCACTTACTCCGAGCAGAAGACCCACGGACTGATCGTGGACTATCTCGGCATCTTCGATGACGTGGCAGCGGCGCTGGAGTTCGACGATCAGAGCGTCAAGCAGGTGGTGAGCAACATTCAGGAGCTGAAGGACAAGCTGCCTGAGGCGACGCAGAAGTGCCTTGCCTTCTTCGCTGGCTGCGACCGCAGCTTGCAAGGCTACGAGGGCCTGATCGCTGCGCAGCAGTGTCTGCCCAATAACGAGGTGCGAGACAACTTTGCCGCCGAGTACAGCGTGCTCAACAAGATCTGGGAGGCACTGTCACCGGATACCGTTCTGGGCCCCTTCGAGAAGGACTACAAGTGGCTGTCTCAGGTGTACCAGTCGGTGCAGCCCTCCAGTGGCCACGGCAAGCTGATCTGGCATTCGCTGGGCGCTAAGACCATTGAGCTGATTCACCAGAACGTGCACGTCGACGCCGTTCGCGACGATCTCGACACTCTGGTGCTGGACGCGGATCTGCTGGAGGCGGTGCTCTCGAATCCCGATCCTAAAAAGGCCAAGGAAATCGAGATCAAGGTTGCCCGGCGGT
>JADFDG010000026.1 GCA_018262975.1 Gammaproteobacteria bacterium | reverse complement strand
TCGACGCTCCTTTGCCCCGTACAGCCGATCGCCGATCCGGCGCAGCAGTTCGCGTTCGACCCAGTCGAGTCGCGCGTCGTCGGGCGAGATCACGAGGATCTGCTGGTCGCGCCAGCCCTCACGCTTGATCTGCTCCGGATCGGGGCGCGGATCGGGCTGCAGTCGAGCCAGGGCACAGCGGTAGGCGGGAGTCGGAACCTTCATCTCACACCTCCTGTGTCTCGACGGCCCAGTGCAGGAGTGCAATGGCATCGGCTTCGTTGTCGTCAGCCGGTGCGTGGCCACGCAACCGGGCGGCGCTGATCATCTGATCCTTGTTCGCGTTGCCCTTGCCGGTGGCGTGCTTCTTGATCGTGCCTACCGGAACGCCTTGGTACGGGATCTGGTGGTGCTCGCACCATGCGGTGAGGTGGGCCATGAACCCGCCGTATGCGTGGGCTGCATCGACCCCGGCGTGGCGGCGCACCTCCTCGAAGTACACGGCGTCGATGCCGTCGCAGGACTGCTTGATCTCGGTGAGCCAGCGTTTGAATCGCAGGTAGCGCATGCCGCCACCCTCGAAGCGTTGCGGCTTGAAGGATTCCGATCCGCTGGTCACTGCGCCATCGCGGTCGCGCAGCGCCCAGCCTGTCTGGGTGCCGAGATCCAGTGCCAGGATCGAGGGCATGGATGGCCGCCGATGATCTGATCCCGGGTGGCCGGCAAGCCCCCTACGTAGGGTGGAGGGACGCTCTGGTCCCTCTCCTACGTAGTAGGAGGGGGAGTTTTCGCCAACTGGAGAATGGCAGAAAGTCCAGCAACCACGCGGGTTTGCGCCAGTTGGCAAGTTGGCAGCGTTGCCAACTGCCAACTGCGGGGCAATCCCGGCAGCGCCTTGATTTACCAGGGATTCCAGTTGGCAGGGGTTTGCCAACTGCGGGTAGTTGGCGAGGCAATGGGTGCAGTTGGCAACGGCGCTACCAACTGCCGATTGGGCAATGTTCATGAGGCCTCCGGGTCGTTCGGTTCGTCGTGGTAAATCCACACCTCGGGGTTCTCGACAGGCATCGAGGCGCCGGAATGCGGGCACTTGTAGTGGGTCGGGAGCACCGTGTACTCGCGCATCGGCAACTCGCCGGTGGCCGTGTCGACTTCGCCCGCTGGCATGCGCAGCACCATGCCTTCGACGCAGAGATAGCCGAACTTGGTGCGGCCGCTGGAGGGCAGGCCGTAGTCCGCAGCGTTACGGAAATACTTGATATAGCCCTGCGTCGAGAGCGCGGAGACGCGTTCGCGGATGGTGCGCTCGCCGCCCAGGCCGGCTTTACCCTCGAAGGACTCCGCGAACTGATTGGCGGTGTAGCAGCGCCCGTTGCCGGCCTCCTCGAACAAGATCTGAAGGATCGCGTCGCGCTTGCGGCGGCGCTCGGCATCCAAGCGCTCGCCGTAGTCCTTCATCACCAGCCGCTCGTTGGCATCGACCTCGCGCCACTCGCCGTTGATCTTGTCGACATGCCGTTGCGGGATACCCGCGCCGTTGCGCAGCTCAAAGATCAGCTGGCGGGTCGTTCTGGTCTCGTCGGGCCTGAACAACAACATCCCGGTCGAGTAGTAGCCGCGCAGACTTCCCGCGCCGGCCAGAGCCTGGAACGGGTCCTCCTCGAACTGCTTCTTGCCGAGCTTCTTGGTGTGGTGGGCGAGGATGACCCCGGCGTCCGGATTCACTGCCTGGCGAATGCGCTCCACCCGCTGTGACAGGAAGAACAGCATCGCGCCGTTGTCGTTCTCGCCACCGGCGTCACCGCCGTCGAAAACGTTGCGGATCGGATCGATGGCGATGATGTCGGGAGGCTCGCCGCCGAAAGCCTGCGCGATCGCCGGGATCACCTGCGCCAGCCCTGCGTCATCGAGCACCAGCCGCAACTGCGGTGTGGCGACGAAGTTGGCGCGGGCATCCAAAAGCCGGTGTGATGGTAGGCGCACATCCTTCACGCGCTCGCGCAGGTAGTGGTACTGGACCTCGGCCTGCAGGTAGAACACGCGCAGCGGACGGGGTGGCTGCATGCCGAGGAATACAGCGCCTGCAGCCATGTGCGCCAGCCAAGACAGCAGGAAGTCGCTCTTGCCGACTTTCGGTGCGCCACCGAACACCAACATGCCAGCCGGTGTCAGCACGCGCGGAGCGATCAGATCGGGCGGCAGCGGCGAGTTGTCATCGAGCAGTTCGCCGAGCGTGAAGGTGGGCAGAGAGGGAGCCGCTGCCTTTACGATCCGTCGGTCACCCTGGGCGATGAATGCCGCGCAGTCGAAGCCCTCGTCGACAGCGTCTGCTGCATCCCACTTGGCCGGCTTGTCGGTCGGCGGCACCAAAATGGCCACGGATGCGCTGCCCGCCATCACGCAAGCGCGCGCTGCGCTCTCGGCGTAGTCCCAGCCGGGGGCATCCCGATCCGGCCAGATGACCACGGATTTCCCGGCTAATGGACGCCAGTCGGTCTTGTCGACTGGTGCCTTGGCGCCGTTCATCGCGGTGGTGGCCGCAATGCCGCAGGCA
The DNA here is from genome assembly GCA_018262975.1 of Gammaproteobacteria bacterium. Classification (GTDB taxonomy): domain Bacteria; phylum Pseudomonadota; class Gammaproteobacteria; order Pseudomonadales; family JADFDG01; genus JADFDG01. Next base: position 4,847 of record JADFDG010000026.1, on the reverse strand, counting down.
ATCAACGCAGCCGCACATTTCTCGCCTTCGACCAGGACGACCTCTCGCGCTTTCCCGATGGCCGGCTGGTTGTAGAGTGGCCTCGGGTCGGGGGCGCGCCACATGCGGGCTCGCACATCCCATGGGCGGTACTCTTTGCCTGTCGGCGGGTCATACCGGTAGACGCAGGCGATCAGCTCACCATCGGGAGTCAGGTAGTCCCATTTGCCGGTGTAGGCGCCGAGGTCATCCATCGGCACGCTGCGAACATCACGGCGCATCGGCGTGCCAACCGGGGTAGCAATGCCGAGCCACTGCCGGATCTCTCCAGCGATGCGTGGGAAGTCGCTGCGGGCGGATCGACCTTGCGAGCGCGCCCACAGATCAATGATGTCGCCGCCCTCGTCGGTGGAGAAGTCTTTCCACAGGCCTCGCCGTGGTCCGTCCAGCTCAACCACCAGACTCTTGCCCGGGTTGCCATCGACATCACCGACGTAGAACTTGCCACCCCGAATGCGCCCCTGCGGAAACAGGTAGTGGAGGACGGCCTCAAGTCGATCCAGCAAGCCAGCGCGCAAGGCATCGGTGTCGGAGGTCAGTTCGTCGCGCTGCTCGGGCGCGTCATTGAAGTCGAGCCAGATGATGTTGTCGGCCATCATGTCGAACTCCAACAGCGGTCCTGCCAGGGGCAGAACTTGCACTCGACATGCGTTGGCGTGGTTGCATGGCGCGGCAGCAGTTCCTGGCTGTCCGTTGCCGTGATGACCCGAACTGCGCGATCGGACATACGCTGCGCCAGGCCGCCGTCGAACGGCACCAGCTCGAACCAGATCTCTTCGGAGTCCTTGTTGATGGCGGTGAACAACGCCGGGTTCGCAGAGATACCCGGAATGCTGGCCTCCATGTAGGCCTGATAGATGGCCATCTGTGCCGCATAGACCGGTTTGGATTTGCTGACGCCGTGCTTGACCGTGTCTCGCCAGGACTTGTCGTTCATGGTCTTGCACTCCCACAGGGCCGGATAGTTCATTCCTAGCTCTGCGGGACCGCCGTTCAGCACACCATCGACGTGCCCTTGGATGCGACCGCCCGCGACGGAAAAGCCGAACTGACCGCCGCTGGCCTTTTGGGTGTACAGATCGAATCCGGCCATGCGCAGCCACCGGATGGCCAGTTCTTCGAGGGCGTGCCCCACCTCGAACACGCGCAGAACGCGACCCGGGATGTCCCGGCCAGGATCGACCGGTGTTTGCAGATACTCGTATTGCAGTGCACGTTCGCAGGCAACGCCCAAGCGAGACGCACCGAGATAGTTGCGCCGGGGTTGGTTGTCGCGTTCGGCGCTCAGTGCGGCGTCGATGAGCGCGCCGATCTGCTCATGGATCTTGGGGCGGTGATTGAAGTCCAGCATCAGAACGGCACCCCCGTCGAAGCAGGCTTACCCTGGCGGGCGAGTCGCTCCTCAAGAAAAGCGCGGTCCTTCTCCGCCATCCGCTCGTGCTCGACGAGCATGTGTTCCTGATAGGCGGTCACCACCACGTCGATCAGCATCAGCACTTCGTCTTTGCTGTAGTCCGCCAACGGTCGCTGCATGCCGATGGAGCCCACGTACTCACCCAGCGGGGCCAGGCAGGACGCCATGGCGGCCAGTTCCATATCACTCGGGTCGATCATGTGACCTCCCGTCTTTTCCATGAGCCGTGAAAACGCGTTCTGGCAGCGCATGGAGCAGAACACCCAGCGATTCGAGTAACGGCGTGGGTCGCTGCGCGGCAGGCGTGGATTGAAGTAGCCGAAGCCCTTGGCCTTGCGGGAGCAGACTGCACATTTCACGCGGCCTCCCGGTGGGCATCGTTGGCAGCCACCACAAGGCGCTGAATCGACGACTTGTTGAACTGGAAGGACAGCAGCGCCGAGGCCTGATAGCGCGTCATGCCGAAGTCGGCGCGCAACGCCTGCGGCAGATACTGCAGTTGCTTCGCGGTCGGCGGTTCGTTCAGCCAACGTCGGGTCTTGTGCGCGGAGTCTGCCGACTCGCGGTCATTCAGCCAGTCATCGGCCTTGGCCATGCAGACGGTGCGGTCGCCGACGGCCAGCAAGCGTGGCTGCAGATCCTTGCCACCGCCCACGGCGTGCCAGCGTCCATTCAGGAAGAACACGCCACCCCAGGCATTGAAGCCGGTGGCCATCAATGCGTCGTCGCAGCCGAACAGGTCGCACCAACGGAAGTTGGAGCGCTTGAGAAGATCGATCTCTGTCATCACGAAATCGGCCAGTGCATCACCTTCCACGGTGGTCTCGTTCTCCCAGACGAATCCGCACAGCGGGCATTCGCGGCAGCCGAGCGGGACGGTGGCTTCACAGGACGGGCAGTCCTTGGTCGGCGCTTCCCCGTGATGCTGGTGCCCGTCGAGGTTGACGTCCTGCTCCAAGGAACCGTGCATCAAGGTGGCGGTGCCGAAGTCCAGCACCACGCAGTCGGTCTTGATGACGCCGGGATGCTCGATAGGATCGATGGTGCGCAGGCCGCGCCCGATCATCTGGGTCAGCGTCGACTTGTGCGAGCTGGGTCGCAGAAGCACCACGCAGGAGGTGGGCGTGAAGTCGTAGCCTTCGGTCAGCACAGCCACGTTGACCACGACTTGCGCGGTGCCGGATTCGTAGTCGGCCAGCCGTGCCTTTCGCTCTGCGTCTGAGAGCTCGCCATGCACGATTACGGCAGACACACCGGCATCCTGAAAGGCCCGGCGCACGCACTCGGCATGGGCAACGGTCGAGCAGAACACGATCGTCTTGCGGTCGCCGGCCTTCTCGCGCCAATGACGGATCACGGCATCGGTGATGGGGGTCTTGTTGAGAATCGCCTCGACTTCCGTCATGTCGAAGTCGGTGGCCGTGCGACGAACCCGCGTCAGTTGCTCCTGGGCGCCGACGTCGATGACAAAGGTGCGGGGCGGCACGAGGTGACCGGACGCAATCAGCTCGCCCAGCGTGATTTGATCCGCGACGTTGCTGAAAACCTCCCGCAGGCCCTTGCCATCGCTGCGGGCTGGTGTCGCGGTGACGCCGAAAATCTGAGCATGCGGGTTCTTGTCCAGCACCCGGTCGATCACACGGCGGTAAGACGCCGATGCGGCGTGATGTGCCTCATCGATCACCAGCAGATCGAGCGTTGGTATCGCAGCGAGATGGTTGTCACGCGACAGCGTTTGCACCATCGCGAAGGTGGCGCGCCCGGACCAGGATTTGTCCTTGGCATCGAACACGGAGGTGCTGACGCCCGGATTTACCCGTGCGAATTTGGTCAGGTTCTGACCGGTCAGCTCATCACGGTGGGCAAGGATGCAGGCTTTGGCATCTGGCTCGGCCAACAGGCTGCCGGCCACCGCCGACAGCATGATGGTCTTGCCCGATCCGGTGGGGCCAACAGAGAGGGTGTTGCCGTGTTGGGAGAGCGCCGCCAGGGAGCGCTCGACCAGCAGAGCTTGTCGGGGGCGGAGCATCATGGCGGCGTCCCCCTTACTGTGCCCAGCTCGGGCGACCCGGCACGGATGCACGGCCCGTGGCCTGGGCATACGCGTTCGACCCGTTGGCGACCCCTGACACCGCAGGCTTTGCGGCCCCGCCCATGTGGGCGGCGTAGTCCTTGTGGTCGGGTGTGATCGCGGCCTTGATCACGCTCTTGTCTTGGCCGTTCTGGTCTTTGTCCCAGTCGACCTTGCCGAGAAACTCGATGCCATCGAGATCGGCAAACCCGCTGATGCGGCGCGCGTTCTGCGCGGCAGGACTGTTGTCGCCAGGATGAACGCCGCGCGCTGAGTTGAGGATCGCCTTGACGAATGTGCGGCCCATGTTGGCCCACTCAGGGCCCTTCGGGCTGTGCAGGCCGATCAGCGACCACATCTTGCGACGGGCGAACTCACCCTCCATCACGACGAACTCGCAGTTCAAGTACACCGAGCCGGTGTTGTCGTTGCGGGTGGCGTAGCCGCCGGTCCAGCCTTGCGACGGATCATCGAAGCCACCCGGCTTGATGGTCATGCGGACGCGTACCAGCGTGCCCTTGGGAATCAGGTCGAAAGAGGTCTGTTCGGAAGCGGAATTGAAATCGAAGTAGGTCATGATCAGGACTCCTGAGTCGAAGTGGATTCGGGGATAGGGACAGGCGGGCAGCGGGCGCGGGGCGCGCGAAATCGAGCCGTTCGGTAGCGGGCCTGGCCGGGCCGGCGATCTTTTCCATGAGGCGGCCGAGGTGTGGCTCCTCGATCGGATCGAGCCGCCCGGAGCGGTCCTTGGCGGGGTAGCCCCATGCGTTCAGCGTGTGGCAGACGAAGGCGCGGTAGCTGGCGCCGTCATCGGCTTTCAGTTCGGCCAAGGTGACGACCTCATCGACGATGCCGGGCAGTTCCAGACCGGTCTTGGAGCCGTCGATCTGCAGCGAGAACACCCGGCGATTGAAATCGTCGAGACGCTCGTCGAGGATGCCGACGAACCACACGTTCTTGCCGCGCGTGTGCTGCAGGTGGGTCAGCCAGGCGATCATTTCCTGGCCCATCAACCCATACGCACCTCGGCTGTCCGGTTTGCCGGTCTTCTCGGAGTAGGCCTGGGGCTGGCCTTTGCACCATTGCAGGCACAGGCGACCGGCCACGGTAATGGAGTCGACGAACACGGTGTCGTACTTGTCCAGGACCGTCGGATCACCGAAGCGCGCGCACACGGCATCGAAGTGGGCTTGGCTGAACGGCTGGTCGTCGCGCAGCGCTGGGTTCGGCCCGCCGATGTACACCGCGAAGTCACGACACTCCTGCCAGGTGCGCGGGCGGATCGTGTCGCCGGCCCAGCCCTCGACAGCCAGATCTCCAGCT
>JADFDG010000025.1 GCA_018262975.1 Gammaproteobacteria bacterium | reverse complement strand
CGTCCCGTAGAGGCGGGACGCCAGATGAACGAGTTGCATGTCAGTTGTCCTGTTGGTCTTGCGGCACAGCCACTGTGGCGGCTGCATTCATGGGAGCGCCCAATGTCGATGGTTGGGGCGCTTTGTCGTGGCGCGGGTCGGAGTCGAAGACCAGACCGAGCGCATCGGCGCGCTGGTTGTCGGCGGCGATCTCGCGGTCGATGTCCTCGGCGTCGTAGCCGAAGGCCGAGATGGCTTCCGAGCGAGACAGCAGCCCGGCGCGAATGGCGGTCAGCATCGCGTCGAATTCCTTCTTGGGATCGACCCACTGCCAACCCTGTGGAATCCATTTGGCCGCGAAGTAGTCGCGCTTCTTCTCGCTGAACTGCGGCAGCGCCAGCGCGCCTTCAAGTAGCGCTTGCTCCATCCAGGCACGCCAGATTGGGCGGCACAGCTGGTGGACGATCACGCCGTGCTGGATGGCCTCACAGCGGCGGCGAAACTCCAGCAGCCCGGCCCGGATCGACGAGTAGTTCACTTGCGTCAGGTCGCCGGTCAGCATCTCGTAGGTGATGCCCATCGCCGCTGCCACCGCCCGGAACTGCATGCGCAGGAATTCGGCGTAGCTCGCGCCAACGTCGGCAGGCTGACTGAACTTCACGTCCTCGCCGGGCTCCAGGATCTGCATCGTGCCCGGCTCCAGCCCGGCCAATGCTGCTCCGCTGGCATCCGGCAAGCCTTCCCCCATCAGGTTGTCCTCGGGGGACAGGCGCGTGATGAAGCCCGCGAACATCGCAGCGGTTTTCTTGCGCACGAGCTCGGCGTCGTCGTACTGGTCGAGTTCGTTGAGCTTGACCAGTGCGCGCGCCAGCCACGGTTCGCCCCGGATCTGTCCAGGCCGCAAGGGACGAAACAGGTGGATGATTTCGCTGGCCGGGACACGCACGGTGTCGAGACCGCCCACCACGCCACCGGTGCCTGACATCGGGGCCAGTGAGCCATCGCCCGGATGCGAGCGATACAGGTGGTAAGCCACCCGCCGTCCGAGCTTGTCGAACTCGATGCCCGCACGGATGACGTTTCCGGAAGCCAACTCCTGATTCAGCGTGACTGGCAGGTGTTCGGGTTCGAGCAGCTGCAGTTGAAGACCCACCGGCAGACCATCTTCAGGGCGGCGGTAACGCAGTCGCACCAGGCATTCCCCGCCTTCGAGCATGGCGCGACAGGCCAAGGCCTGCAGGCCGTAGAAATCGGTCAGCCCGGCGGCATCGGCTTCCTCGCACCAGTCCCACCACAGGCTGTGGATCGCTTCGCGCAGGGGCTGATCGGCCAGCATGCTCTGCGGCTTGATGCCGGTGCCGATAGCATTCGAGACAAAGGCTTCGACGCCTGCCGCTGCCCAGGCATTGCGGCGTACCAGATCGCGGCTCTTAGCGCGCAATTCGTTCTGGGTGAACGCGAGCGCTGCGACCGCACCGGGATTGCCGACCTGCCACGCCAACGCGCGACGGCCACCACCGATTCCGTCATAGAACGGCGTCCCGCCAAGCACGCTCATGCCGATGCGTTTGCGCATTCGGTCAAACCATTGCATGTTCAGAACCCCTTGCCTGTGGTGACGCGGATCTGGCGCGGCGCACCAGGCCACAGTCCGGTGTCCACGGCCTGCTCGAAGAGATCACGTTTGACCGCCGCGATGGCGGCCTGGAGTTCATCGACGCTGCGGTATTCGACGGTCTTGTCGCCGAAGGTCACGCGCTTTTCGCCCTTGATCAGCGCCGCTTCCAGTGCGTCGAGGTGTGCTTGTGTGTAGGCCATCAGCGGTACACCGTGAGGTTGATTTCGGAGGAGTCGTCGAAGGATGCAGACGTGGTGGCGCAACTGACGTCGACGTACTGGGCTGTCTTCTGGTCGGTGCTGGATCGCACGATGGCAATGCGCTGCGTGCCGCTGTTGGTGCTGCTGCGGGCAAGCGCCGTCCAGCAGTAGTCGGCGTCTGGCATGGCGGTGGCGAAAGTGACGCGGTAGCGGCCCGTTGCCGTCCGGGTCACGCTGGCCACGTTGTGCGACGACCGCACGACGATCTGGTTGCCGACGTAGCCGAAGCACACCCACGCCCGGGCCACGCCAGGGTGGGTGGCGTCGATCTTGGTCTTGACCTCCAGCCCCACACGACTGGCAAGCAGCGAGATGCGCGATGCGAGGCTCATCAGGCCAGCGCACCCACAAAGACCGCGACGAAGTCTGTGTCGGTATTGCCGACATCGGTGGCTGCGACGGCACCGATGTTGCTGCGTGCCTGAAGTTGCTCGGCCACGGTCAGCGACTGCGCCGCATCGAAGCGCACACGGTTGTTGACGGCGGCCAGCAGCGCATCCAGACCACTGGTGCCGTTCTGCAGCAGTTGCTGGATCTCCAGCAGCGTGTCGTAGGCGTCGTCGGCGCCGCCCAGGATCTCGGCTTTGAGCGCGTCGAGCAGCGTGACGATCTTGCTCGAGGAATAGGTGGTGCTCGTGCTGATCTGTGCGTCATCGATGGCGCTGGATGCGGCAACGGCAGCCTGCAGTTCATTGATGGCCGCCACGAGATTCGACTTGTCAGTCGTGGTGAGGTTGGCCAGGTTGCCCGCCTTGGCGCGGACGTCGTTGAACTCCTGCGCGACGCGGATGACCAGGCTTTCGATGCGAGTGGCGAGGGACATGTTTTCTCCTTGAGGTGTCAGGACAGCCAGCGGCTTTTGATCACGCGCCGACCGGTGTTGCGATTGCCAGAAACAGCGAGGCCACCGCGTTGGGTGGCCTCGTTGATCGATTCAGTAGGTGTTTCAAGGGCTGGCGGACCGGCCAGCCCCAGTTGTCGCTCCAGTTCCCGCCAGTGACGTTCCTCGAAGCGATCCAGACCCGCCGCCGATGCAGCCGCGCGGGCGTAGACGTAGCAGTCGAGCGCTTCATTGCGCTCACGCATCTTTTGCCACTCACGCACCGGGAAGCCGTTGCGGTCGCGGCGGGTGATCAGTTGTTCCGCGCAGAGTTGCTGGATGAACTCAGCGTCGATCTTGGGCAGATGGACGAACCCGGCCGGGTAGGTCACCGTCACGCCGTCCTCGGCCACCTCCGCGCTCTTGCGCAGGTTGTTGTAGAACTCCAGCTTGGCGATGCTGACCGCCACCGAGTACACCTTGATGCCCCGGCGCAGCTTTTTGCCACCCTGCGAGACATCGATGGCGGTCGGTGTGCCGATCAAGGCTGCACCACGAGGTACCCCCTTGACCGCCATCACACGCGAATCGCGGCAAGCCCGCACAAAGGCGTAGGCCTCCTGCGTCGCAAAGCCGGTATCCAGTGCAAAGCGGGCCAGCGGCATCGCCGCGCCGGAGGCGTGTGTCCAGGTTTCGGCCAGCATTTCAGCGAGGCGCTTCCACACCGTGTCGCGGGCGGTGTCACCCATCAGCACGCGGTGCTCGACCAGCCAGGACTCTTTGCCGCGCCCAAAGGCCCAGACCGACGCCTCGATGCGATCTTTCTGCACGTCGGCTGCGCCGACCACGAGCAGACCACCTTGTGGCACGCTTCCAACGCGGTAGTCCTCTCGCCGCTCGACCAGCCTTTGCCAGTCCGGGGCTTCGCCTTCCTCGACCCAGGTTTCGCCCAGCTCGGTGTTCTTGAAAGTCTTGATGGCAGCGGCCGAGCCGGATTCCTTGTTGACGGCGGCTTCCCACGCGGCGGCGATATCGCGCCACGAACGCCAGCCCACCGGGCTGTACAGCGAGGACAGGTGAAAACCCGCCGTCTTGGCGCCGTTCTCCGGGGCCATCGCGCGCCACTCGCCGTGCTCCAACATCCACGTTTTGTGATGCTCAGGGATAGCCGTGTCACACGACTCGCAGATGTAGGCGGCGGTTTCCGGTTGCCCTTTATCCCAACGCAGCTGCTCGAAACGCAGCCACTGCCGGTGTGAGCAATGCGGACACGGCACGAAGTAGCGACGTTGGTCGCTGGCCTCGTACTCGCGCTCAATGGCCGATGCCCCCGAAATCGTCGGCGTCGAGACGATGAAGATCTTGCGCCGCGCAAAGGTGCGCGTGCGCGCCTCGGCCAGCGAGATCGCATCGCCTTCACCCTCGACGTCCAGCGGATACCCGTCAACCTCGTCGAGAAACAGATACCGCACAGGCATCGAGCGCAGCCCGACCGCGCTGTTGGCCCCGGTCATCACCAGCACGCCACCCCGGAACTCCTTGGCCAGGATGGTGTTGCCGGAATCCCGGCTGCGCGCCGGTGCAATCAGTTCAGCCAGTGCGGACGACTCCTCGATCAGCGGATCGATCCGCTGCTTGGAGTTGCGCTTGGCCATCTCCACTGTCGGCCACACCGCCATCATTGGCCCGGGTGCGTGATGGATCACATAGCCGATCCAGTTCGACCCCATCTCGGTCGCGCCAAGCTGTGCCGCCTTCATGAACACCACGCGCTCGACCGGCGAGGTCGGCGACAGGCAGTCCATGATTGCTTTCAGGTACGGCGTGCGACTGGTACGCCAGCGCCCGGGTTCGGCAGATGCCTTGCTGGAGAGCATCCGATGGCGATCCGACCATTCGGACACGGTGAGCAGCGGGTCGGGAGTCAGTCCTTCGCGCCACGCGCGTTCAATCTCGGCAGCGCCTTCGTAGTCCATGTTCATCAATCCACCCTCGGGCGCATCTCGCCCAGTTCCTGCAGGTGCTCACGCACCGCCGCCTCCAAGGCGATGTGCATCGTGTGAGGATCGACGCCGAGCTTGGCTGCCATTTGTGCCGAGATGCGTGCGGGCCAGTTGAGCCACGCATCGCGTTCGGAGCGCGCCAGCTTGAAAACATGGGCGATGGCCTGCGGCCGATCCACCAGTTCGCCTTTGAGGCGGGCCAGACGCACCTTGTTGGTTTGCGCCTTGACTACTTCGTTGACCGTGCGCGCCTGAAGCAAGGAAGTGCCACCTGCTGGCAACGCGGCTGGCCCATCACCCGCAGCGCTGCTGGATTCGGGTACGGCGACCTTGACGGCGCGGGTGGCCGTGCCATTGCGCGGTGCATCGGAATTACGCGCCCACTCGCGGTCGACGCGCTCGGCATCAATCGTTCCGTCTGCCTCCGGCGTGATCCGCCCAGCAGCGATGGCCTTGCGCACCGCTGCATCGGACACCCCTCGGTGGCGTGCGTAGGCACGAATCGAAATACCCATATTTCCCCTTCGGGGCACCTTCAATCATTTGTTTGTCATTCCTGCGGATTGAGCTTGGCTTCCATCTGGAACAGCGCGTTCATACGTTCGTCATCAACACCATGAAAGGACACGGACATGAGCAAGCTCGAACAACTCCTGACCCAGATCGCGCAAAACAAGCTGGGCATCGAAACCCTGGAAACCCGCCGCTCGGACAGCCTCGATTTCCACGATGTAGCGGTCTGGTGCCTACGCGATGCGCTTGAAGCCGCCTTCAACGCGGGTCTCGAGCAGGGGCGCAATGCCAACCCGTCAGACAAGGCCAACACCTGATTGCGAAGCGAAGACGCCAAGCAAAAAGCGCTTGGCTTCATTTGAGAACAGCGCGTTCATCACATCACCGTCCACCACATCGAAGGAGCAAAACATGACCACCACTCAACTGACCCCTGCCCAGCACGCGATCCTGGCCCACGCGGTTGAACACACCAGCGGCAAGATCGACTGGTTCCCCGACAACATCAAAGGCGGCGCACGCAAGAAGGTGCTCGACGGACTTTTCAACCGCGCACTGATCACCACCGACGGCACTGACTGGCTTGTCGCTGCGGAGGGCTATGACGCCTTGGGCGTTGCGCGCCCCGGATTGAACAAGAAGCGAGTCGGTCAATTCGAAGCCAATCTCGACCGGATCATTGCCAACGCTGAAGGCGCGCCTGCGGCCGCGAGCGATCCCGAACTGGAAGCCTTTGTTACCGCCGCCGAAGCAAAGTGGGTCAAGCCGCGCACCCGCGACAACAGCAAGCAAGCCGAAGTGATCCGGATGCTGCAACGTCCCGAAGGCGCAACCATCGGCCAGATCTGCACCGCCACCGGCTGGCAGGCACACACGGTGCGCGGCACCTTCGCCGGGGCTTTCAAGAAGAAGCTGGGCCTGACGATCGTGTCGGACAAGCCGCAGGGCGGCGAGCGGGTGTACCGCATCGCATGATCAGAAAGATCGAGAAAGAGGCCAAGCGGCGCTTGGCTTCTCAATCGAACAGCGCGTTACTACGGGTGTCGCAACGATCAACCCGAAGGAGCCAGAGATGAACACCACCACGCAGATCCCCGCCACCCAGAACGATGCCTGGGGCTTTTGGGGCACGATGAACGAACACGCCAGCGCCGCATGGCCCCTGGCGATGACCGCCATCTCGGACGCCACCAGCCAGCCCCTCGAATCGGTTCGAGTCTTCCTCGACAGCCGCCACGGACGCCATTTTGCCGACGACGTCCAGAACGGGCTTTACGAAGGCAAGGCCCTGGTGGACGCGATCAACGCCGCCACGGGGCGCTGGATGGGCTGGACGATTGGCCGCCAGACCAGCAAGCAATACGGCATCCCGCGCGGCCTGCCTTACCTGACGGGCTTTGTGATTCACTGCGAAATCGTCGAGGAATCGCTGGCCGCCTGATCGAGCACCGCGCCATCCGCCTCGCGGGTGGCCTGCTTGCCGGTGAAGTCCTCCCACCGGCGCACGATCACATCCACGTACTTCGGGTCGAGTTCGATCAGCCGCGCGACACGGCCTGACTTTTCGGCCGCAATCAGCGTTGTGCCAGAACCACCGAACGGATCGAGCACCACGTTGCCCGGGCGGCTTGAATTGCGGATCGCCCGCTCGACCAGCTCGACCGGTTTCATGGTCGGATGCAGATCGTTCTTCTGCGGTTTCTTGATCTGCCAGACATCGCTCTGGTCGCGGTCGCCGCACCAGTGGCGTGTCGCCCCCTCGGGCCATCCGTAGAGGATCGGCTCGTACTGGCGCTGGTAGTCGGCGCGCCCCAGCGTGAAGGTGTTCTTCGCCCAGATGATGAAGGTCGACCAGTGGCCGCCCGCGGCGCGGAACGCGGCCTGCAGCACGTCAAGCTCGCTGGAGGACATCGCCACGTACATGCCGCCCCGGCAATGCGCCACCGTGGGCGTCAGCGCTGCCAGCAGGAAGTCGTAGAAGCCATCCCCCAGGTTGTCGTTCAGGATCGCGCGATCCTTACCGCGCATCTTGTCCTTGGCGCTGTTGGCGTAGTTCACGTTGTACGGCGGGTCGGTGAAGACCATGTCCGCCACTTCGCCTTGCATCAGTAGGTCGAAGCTCTCGGCCACGGTCGAGTCGCCGCACAGCAGCCGGTGCTGGCCCATGATCCAGACATCGCCCGGACGCGAGATGGGTGTCTCGCTGGCCTCGGGCACCGCATCTTCGTCCGTCTGACCCTCGTTGTCCGGCTCGTCGCCCGCGATCAGTTCGGCCAGCGCGTCGGCGTCGAAGCCGGTGATGTCTAGATCGAAGCCTTCGAGTTGCAAGGCTTCCAGTTCGATCCGAAGCATCGCATCGTCCCACCCCGCGTTCTCGGCGATCCGGTTGTCCGCGATGACCAGGGCCCGGCGCTGGGTTGGCGTCAGGTGATCGAGAACGACCACCGGCACGATCTCCAGCCCGAGCTTGTGGGCAGCGGCCAACCGACCGTGGCCCGCGACGATGATGCCGTCGCTGCCCGCCAGGATCGGATTGGTGAATCCGAACTCCGCGATGCTGGCGGCGATCTGCGCCACCTGCTCCTCGGAATGGGTGCGCGCGTTGCGGGCGTAGGGCAGCAACTTGGCGGTCGGCCACTGTTCGATCTTGTCGGCCAGCCAGTTCATGCCACCACCTCGGCATCCGGGGTGGTGGCGCGCTCAACGGCGACCTGCTCGAAGGACTGACCGGTGGCGATCAAGGTGACCGGTATGCCGGGGTGGTTCTGCTGGAACCGCTTGATGGCCACGTCCACGTACTGCGGGGCGATTTCCACGCTGCAGCAGATCCGACCGGTGCGCTCGGCGGCCAGCATCGTTGTGCCGCTGCCGCCGAAGGGCTCAAACACGATGTCGCCCGCGTCCGTGTAAGCCTCGATCACGAATTCCGGCAGCGCCACCGGGAACACGGCTGGGTGATCGATGTCCTGGCCGATCTTGCCCTTGTGGCGCATCACGCGGATCACAGAGTCGGGGATGCGCGTGTCTTGCGTGGGCAGCCCCTTGTGCGTCCAGCCGCCCACCTCGCCATCCTTGCCGCGCATCGCGGTGGACGACCCGTCGGCGCGCAGGTGGGATTCCTGGCCTGCGTGCTTGCAGGGGACGATCTTGTTCGGCTTGCGGCTCTCCCGGTTGAAGTGGAATACGAACTCGAAGCTCGGCGCGAGGCGGCCTGCCCAGTCGCCGGGCATCCCCGGCCCCTGATCCCAGACGTACCACGCAAAGCGCCGCCAGCCCTGCTGGCGCATCCAAGATAGCCAATCGTCCCAATACGGGATCACCTCGTTGTCGCGGTGGATCAGGCCCAGGTTGACCAGCACCTGACCGTCGCCTGCCATCGGCAGATGCGCGAACACGCCACGCATCAGGCCATCCCAATCGGAGATGCCACCCGAGGTGTAGTCGCGCTGGTTGCCGTAGGGCGGCGAGGTGAAACACAGGCGAGAGAGGTCACCCTGCATCAGCGCAGCGACCACGTTCCGGTCGGTGGCGTCGCCACAGATCATGCGGTGCGGGCCAATCGCCCAGACATCGCCCGGCCGGGACACCGCCACGACGGGCGCGTCTGGCACGTCGTCAGCCGCGTCAGGCTCGTCGGCTTCGGACTCGGATTCATCATCTACGACGGCCACCGCACTGGTGAGCAGTGCCTCGATCTCGGCTTCCTCGAAGCCGGTCAGAGCGAGGTCGTATCCCGCGTCGGACAACTCGGCCAGCTCCAAGGCCAGCATCTCTTCGTCCCAGCCTGCATCCAGTGCCAGTCGGTTGTCGGCGATGACCAGGGCGCGCTTTTGCGCAACGGTCAGGTGGGCCAGTTCGATCACCGGCACCTGATCCAGGCCGAGTTTGCGCGCAGCGGCCAAACGCCCGTGTCCGGCGATGATGCCGTTGTCGCCGTCGACCAGGATCGGATTCGTCCAGCCGTACTCGACGATGCTGGCCGCGATCTTGGCGATCTGGCTTTCGGCGTGCGTGCGCGGGTTGCGGGCGTAGGGAATCAGCGCCTCGACCTTGCGGTACTCGACGTTGAGCGTATTCAAAGATGGTGTCCCGAAAATAGAAAACCCGCCGACGACAACCGTGGGCGGGTTTTGGGGTTGGTGCGAACGTACCGGGTGCGAACTGCGAACCGTGCGAACCTTGGTTCGCACCCTGACGCTAAAAAAGCGTCGCGCTCGCGCCCCCCGCATTGCTTTCTGGCCGGGAAGGACCCGTCGCAACGGGTCGTGGCCATCGCGAGCCAGAAACGAAGAAGGCCACAGATCGCTCCGTGGCCTTTACGCACTCAATGCTCGCAAGATTAGCCGTAATACTAGCGAAAAAACCTCAGGATGTTGCACGCCAAAAAGCGACCGAAACCCGCATCGACACGCAGGATTCCCAACGACTTCGCGACTGTTCGCAACTACACCCAACGTCAGCGGCAATTGCCGGCTGCCCCAGTTTTCTTTTCCATCCGCAGGTGCACGGCGACCAATTCCAGTGCCGTCTGCCAGCGACGCCATGCGGTTGTCCGGTCACAGGCGAAGCGGCAACAGACTTCTTTCCACGGGTACCGCTGCGCCCTCATCCAGACGAGGTGTCGCTGTTCCTCCTCAAGCCACTGCACC
>JADFDG010000024.1 GCA_018262975.1 Gammaproteobacteria bacterium | reverse complement strand
ACGTGAAGCCCGAGCACATGATCCCCGACGCGCACGACCCGTCGAAGAAGCATGCGCCGATGATGACCACCGCGGACCTGTCGCTGCGCTTCGACCCGGCCTACGAGAAGATCTCGCGCCGCTTCCGCAAGGATCCGCAGGCCTTCGCCGACGCGTTCGCCCGCGCCTGGTTCAAGCTGACGCACCGTGACCTCGGCCCGCGCTCGCGTTACCTCGGCCCGGAAATCCCGCAGGAAGTGCTGATCTGGCAGGACCCGGTACCGGCCGTGGACCACGCGCTCGTCGACGCGCAGGACATCGCGGCGCTGAAGGCCAAGGTGCTGGCCTCGGGCCTGACCGTCACGCAACTGGTGAACACCGCGTGGGCGTCCGCGTCCACCTTCCGCGGCTCCGACAAGCGCGGCGGCGCCAACGGTGCGCGCATCCGCCTGGCGCCGCAGAAGGACTGGGAAGTGAACCAGCCGGCGGAACTGGCGAAGGTGCTGTCCAAGCTCGAGGCAATTCGCGCGGAATTCAACGCCGCTGCCAAGGGCGGCAAGAAGGTCTCGCTGGCCGACCTCATCGTGCTGGCCGGTGGCGCCGCGGTGGAAGAGGCCGCGAAGCAGGCGGGTCACGCGGTGACCGTGCCGTTCACGCCGGGTCGCACCGATGCCACGCAGGACCAGACCGACGTGGAATCTTTCGCGGTGCTGGAACCGGTGGCCGACGGGTTCCGCAACTACGTGCGCGCCGGCGTGCAGACGCCGGCCGAGGAGTTGCTGATTGACCGTGCGCAGTTGCTCACGCTGACCGCGCCGGAAATGACGGTGCTGGTCGGTGGCCTGCGTGCGCTCGGCGCCGGCGGCAGCCGCCACGGCGTCCTCACCGACCGGGTCGGCGTGCTGAGTAACGATTTCTTCGTCAACCTGCTGGACATGGCCACCGAGTGGAAGCCGGCGTCGACGGCGGGGCTGTACGAAGGGCATGACCGCAAGTCAGGCAAGGTGAAGTGGACCGGTACGCGCGCAGACCTGGTGTTCGGATCGAACTCGGAGTTGCGCGCGGTGGCAGAGGTATACGCCAGCGATGACGCCAAGGCGAAATTCGTGAAGGACTTCGTGGCGGCGTGGGCGAAAGTGATGGAGCTGGATCGTTTCGACCTGCGGTAAGCGGGGCAGGCGTGATGCCTGGAGGGGCGCGGCGAAAGTCGCGCCCCTTTTTTGTTCCGCTACATCCCCACCATCTCATCCACCCCCACCAGCGTCGCCACCCCCAGCACCGCAAAGATCACCGCCGCGATGCCATGCACCAGGCGCACCGGGATGCGGTTGGCGATGCGGTCGCCGAGCAGTACGGCGGGGACGTTGGCGAGCATCATGCCCAGTGTCGTGCCGGCCACCACCAGCGCCAGTGCCTGGTATTGCGCGGCCAGGGCCACGGTGGCGATCTGCGTCTTGTCGCCGGTCTCGGCGATGAAGAAGGCAATCAGGGTGGTGAGGAACACGCCGTGTTGGGTGAGCTTGGCATCCTCGTCGTCGAATTCATCGGGCACCAGGATCCAGGCGGCCATGGCCAGGAAGCCGATGCCGAGGATCCAGCGCAGGATGTCGGCGGGCAGCAGGGTGGTGATCCATTGCCCCAGTGCGCCGGCGGCGGCGTGATTGAGCAGGGTGGCCACGAGGATGCCCAGCACGATGGGCACGGGCTTGCGGAAGCGCGCGGCGAGGATGAAGGCGAGCAGTTGGGTCTTGTCGCCGATTTCGGCGAGGGCCACGAGGCCGGTCGAGACGAGGAAGGCTTCCACGATTTTCTCCCTGGCCGGACGAAGACGAATGACCGCCACGCTCCCCGGCCAGTCCGGAGACGTGATGGTCAAAGGTCTTGCCAGGTGTGACACCGCTTGCGCCATGGCCTGTGGGCCAAGTGTGTTGACGCAAGCCCCGCCGGTGGCGGTCGGCTACTCCCCGATGACGGGGTGAACTTTAGGGTCTCTCGCCGGGAATGTCCACGGGGACCCGCGGCGGCAGCAACTGCCTCCGCGGTGTCGTTTTCGGCACTCCTGCGCGTGCCTTGCGGATGCCAATCTCCGGTACACGGCAGGAGGGCATCACATGACCGCGGCAGTACACGTCCACAACCATCGCGCCAACATCACCGACGAGGAGCATGCGCTGTTGCGCTCGCTGCAGGCCAAGCCGGACATCGCCTGGCCGACGGTGACGCTGTTCTGCGGCGGCTGGGCGATCGGCATCCTGCTGGGCGTGCTGACGCTGGAACTGCAGGTGTTGCCGTTCTGGGTGGGTGCCGTGCTGTCGGGCATCACCGGCTATTTCCTGTTCAGTCCCATCCATGACGCCATCCACCGCTCGGTGTCGAAGCATGCCTGGCTCAACGACCTGGTGGCGCTGGCCACGGTGAACGTGCTGCTGCCCTACGCGTCGTACAAGATGCTGCGCTGGGGGCACATGCAGCATCACCGTTTCACCAACGAGGTCGGCAAGGACCCGGATGCCATCCTCACCCACGCGTGGCACGCGCCGCTGACGCTGTGGCCGTTCTTCGAGGTGTTCTACCTGCCGCTGTACTGGAAGCATCGCCACGAGCGTCCGCGTGTGGAAATGGTGCAGGTGATGGCGCAGTTCGTGCTGGGGCTGGCGCTGCTGGCGGCGGTGGCGTGGGTGATGGGGCCGGTGTACCTGGCTTACTGGTTCGTGGCGTCGCGCATCACGCTGTGGCTGATCGTGGCGGTGTTCGTGTTCCTGCCGCACCAGCCGCACACCATCCTGCAGAAGGATCGCCCCTTCCAGGCGTCGTTGCTGCGCCAGGGCTACGAGTGGCTGCTGACGCCGGTGATGGCGTACCAGAACTGGCACCTGGTGCACCACCTGTACCCGACGGTGCCGTTCTATCGCTACAAGAAAGCGTGGCTGGCGCGCGAGAAATTCCACGAAGCGCAGAAGCCGGCGCGGGTGCGGGCATTCCAGCTGGTACCTGATCAGCAGATTTGAAGGCGGTGCTACTCACGCGCGGGGTTTGCCCTGTATCGGGGGCATGGCCCCCTCGCTACGGGTTCGCGTCGAGTTTGCGCCAGCGGGCCGGTGGCATGCCGGTCCAGCGGCGGAACGCGCGGTAGAACGTGCTCGGTTCGGCAAAGCCGAGCGCGCGCGCGATGTCCGCGAGCGGGCGTTGCGCATCCGACACCGCCGCCAGTGCGCGCGTGCGCCGCACGTCGTCCAGTAAATCCTCGAAGGTGTGTCCCTGTTCGCCGAGGCGGCGGGTGAGCGTGCGTTCGCTCACCCCGAGCGCGCGCGCGGCTTCGGCGCGCCGTGGCATGCCGGGGCCGGGGAACTCTTCCAGCCACTGGCGCAGTTCGGTGGCCTCGATGCGCCCCATGCCCAGCGCCGCCAGATGCGCAGTGCTGTACTGGCGATGCACCTGCGCGAGCCGCGCGTCGGCGTGCGGGAGCGGGCGATCGAGCAGCGCGTTGTCCACCAGGATGCCGCTGAAGGCCTGCTCGAAATCCACCGGGCAACCGAACACTTCCCGGTAGCCCGCCAGCGGACCAAGGCGCGCCTGGCTGAACTGCACGCGTACCGGCGGCTGCGTCGAGCCGGTGAGCCAGCGGGCAAGGCTCACTACCGCGGCCAGCACCGCCTCGAGTTGGTAAGGGCTGAACGCCAGCCGGCCCTGGCAGGGGTGGTAGACCACCCAGGTGGCGCCGTCGCCACCGAGCATCTGGAAGCGGCCGCCGTCGGAGATGAGGCGCTGGTAGGTCTGCACCAGCCCCAGGGCGTCGCGCAGCGAGGCGGCCGACTGCAGGGTGAAGGTCACCGCGCCGAGGCTGGCGGCGGTGGCGCTGGCGCCGGCCTTGAGGCCGAAGCCGGGGTCGCCGGTGCAGCGCTCGGCGGCGCGCCACAGGCGGGTGATGTGGTCGATCGGCCAGCGCTCGCGCTCCAGCGCCGCCGGGGGCAGCCCGGCGGTGGCCAGCAGGACGCCCGGCTCCACCGACTGGCGGCGCGCCGCGTCGATCACGGTGTTCACCCAGCCCATGGAAACGCTGGCCTTCAAGGTCAATTTCGTTGGCCCGCAAGGTCAATGGAGCCGCCAGCATACCGTCATATCTTCAAGGAAGACAAAGAACAACAAACCGGGATCCCCTCCCATGACCCAACGTATCGACTCGGACCTGCTGGTAGCCGGTGGCGGCCTGGCGGGCATCGTCACCGCGCTGGAGGCGCTGCGCGCCGGCAAGACCGTCACCCTGGTCGACCGCGACACGCCGGAGCGCTTCGGCGGGCTGGCGCTGTGGGCGTTCGGCGGCATGGCGCTGGTGGGCACGCCGCTGCAGGCGCGCATGAAGATCAATGACACGCCGGAGATCGCGCTGCGCGACTGGCTGCGTTTCGGCGAGCTCGACGCGCAGGACGAGTGGCCGCTGCGCTGGGCGCGCCATTACGTGGAGTATTCGCGTCGCGACGTGCATGACTGGCTGACGGCCGAAGGCATCCGTTTCATGCCGGCGGTGAACTGGGTGGAACGCGGCATGAACGGCGACGGCAACAGCCTGCCGCGCTACCACGTCGTGTGGGGCACGTCGCGCGAGCTGGTGCGTTGCCTGGGTGGTGCGCTGTTGCGCGCAGGTGCAAACGGCAGGTTGACGCTGCTGCACCGCCACCGTGTCACCGCGCTGGAGCGCGAGGGCGGGCGCATGGCCGGTGCCGTGGCGATCAACGAGGAGACCGGCGCGGAAGTGCGCCTGCGCGCGCCGGTGGTGGTGCTGGCGATGGGCGGCATCAACGGTTCACATGAAGAATGCCGCGCCAACTGGCCAAAGCAGCGACCAATGCCGGCGACCATGCTCAACGGCGCGCACCCGTACGCCGACGGCAAGCTGCATCATTTCGTGGCTGACCGCCTGGGCGGGCGCATCACCCATGCCGGCGAGATGTGGAATTACGCCGCCGGCTTTCCGCACCCGTTCCCGCATTTCGACGGCCACGGGCTGTCCACCATTCCCTGCAAGTCGGCGCTGTGGCTGGACCACCGCGGCCGGCGCATCGGGCCCGAGCCGCTGGTGACCGGCTTTGACACGCACTGGCTGTGCCAGCGGGTGGCCGCGCAGGAAAAGCCCTGGACCTGGCAGTTGCTCAACTGGCGCATCGCCGCGAAGGAATTCGCCATTTCCGGCGCGGAGCACAACCCGCGCATCCGCGACAAGCAGTTCCTGCTGTTCCTCAAGGAAACCTTGCTGGGCAATCACCGGCTGGTGCAGCAGATGCAGCGCGAGAGCCCGTACTTCATCGTGGACGACACGCTCGAAGGGCTGGCCGCGAAGATGAACGCACTGACGTGCTCGCACGATATCGATGCGGCAGTGCTCAAGGCCACCGCCGATGCCTTCGATGCCAATTTTGCCGGCGGCGACCGCCTGCAGAACGACGAGCAGATCCGCCGCATCCAGCACGCGCGCCAGTGGGGCCCGGACCGTTTGCGCACCTGCAAGCCGGCGCCGCTGCAGATGCCGGGCGCCGGCCCGTTCATTGCCATCCACACGCAACTGATCACGCGCAAGAGCCTCGGTGGCCTGCGCACCGACCTGCAGAGCCGCGTGCTCGACGGCGCCGGCCGGCCGATCGACGGGCTGTATTGCGTGGGCGAAGCCGCGGGCTTCGGCGGTGGCGGGGCGAGCGGCAAGCGGTCGCTGGAAGGCACCTTCCTGCCCGGCTGCATCCTGACCGCACGCGCGGCGGCGCGCGCCATCGTCACCGGCGGCTGACGCGCATGGACCTGTCGATTCCCGTGACGGCCGGCGATTACCGCGCACGCGCGCAGGCGCGCCTGCCGCGCTTCCTGTTCGATTACCTCGACGGCGGCGCTGGCGACGAGCAGACGCTGGCAGCCAACACGGCAGGCTGGGCCGCGGTGCCGTTGCGCCAGCGCGTGCTGGTGGATGTGGATGCGGTGGACACCGCGACGACGCTCGCCGGCCAGGCCTGCCGGATGCCGGTGGTGCTGGCGCCGGTCGGGCTGGCGGGCATGATGGCGCGCCGCGGCGAGGTGCAGGCGGTGCGCGCGGCCGATGCGGCCGGCGTTCCGTTCACCTTGTCGACGGTGGGTATCTGCCCGTTGGCGGAAGTGCAGGCGGCTGCCGCGGCGCCGTTCTGGTTCCAGCTGTACATGATCCGCGAGCGCGCGCGCGTGCTCGCGCTGCTGCGCCAGGCCTGGGATGCCGGTTGCCGCACGCTGGTATTCACGGTGGACCTGCCGGTGCCGGGCATGCGCCACCGTGACACGCGCAACGGGCTGGCTGCCGGCGGTGCGCACGGTGCGTTGCTCAAGGCCACGCAATTGCTGGCGCGGCCGCGCTGGCTGTGGGACGTGGGCGTGCACGGCAAACCGCACCTGTTCGGCAACCTCAGCGAGGCGGTGCCGGATGCGCGCGACCTCGATGCGTTCAAGGCGTGGGTGGATGCGCAGTTCGATCCGACCGTGACCTGGGAGGACATCGACTGGTTGCGCGGCCACTGGCAAGGGCGCTTGTTGCTCAAGGGCATTCTTGACGTTGAAGACGCCCGCGCGGCGGTGCGCGTGGGTGCCGACGGCATCGTGGTATCGAACCACGGCGGCCGGCAACTGGACGGCGTGCCCTCCACCGCGTCCTTGCTGCCGGCGATCGTTGCCGCGGTGGGCGCGCAGACCGAGGTGCTGGTCGATGGCGGCATCCGCAGCGGTACCGACGTGTTCCGCGCGCTCGCCCTCGGTGCGCGAGGCGTGATGATCGGTCGCCCCTGGGCCTGGGCGCTGGCCGCCGGTGGCGAAGCCGGTGTGCGGCAGTTGCTGGCGACCTGGCAACAGGAATTGCGCCTGGCCATGATGCTGACCGGCACTACTCGTATCACCGACATCAATGCTTCGCGACTGCACGTGCCGTTGTTCGTCAATTCCCCGAATCCGAACGCCTGACCTGCCGGAGACTCCCATGCCCAATGGCGCCCAAGCCCTGATGAAGACGCTGGCCGATGCCGGCATTGAGGTTTGCTTCACCAATCCCGGCACCAGCGAGATGCACTTCGTGGCGGCGCTCGACGACGAGCCACGCATGCGCGCGGTGCTGGCGCTGTTCGAGGGCGTGGCCACCGGCGCGGCCGACGGCTATGCGCGCATGGCCGACAAGCCGGCGGCGACGCTGTTGCACCTCGGTTGTGGCCTGGGCAATGGCCTGGCCAACCTGCACAACGCGCGCAAGGGCAAGGTGCCGGTGGTGAACATTGTCGGTGACCACGCCACCCACCACGTGAAGTACGACGCGCAGTTGCAGTCGGACATCGAGACGGTGGCGCGCAACGTGTCGCCGGGATTCGTGCGCACCTCGAAAAGCACCGCGGAACTGTGCCGCGATGCCGCCGACGCCATCACCGCCGCGCGCGGCCTGCCCGGCCAGGTGGCCACGCTGATCCTGCCGGCCGACGTGTCGTGGGGTGACGGTGGCGTGCCGGCCACGGTGCCGCCGCAACCGCCGGCACCGGTGGCTGACGATGGCACCGTGCAGGCCATCGCCACGGCGATCCGTTCCGGCAAGAAAGCGGCGCTGCTGCTCGGCGGACGTGCGCTGCGCGAACCGGCGCTGGTGGCCGCGGCCCGTATCGCCGCCAGCAACGGCGTGAAGTTGTTCGCCGAGTGCTTCCCCACGCGCATCGAGCGCGGTGCGGGGTTGCCGGTGGTCGAGCGCATCGCCTACCTGGCGGAACTGGCCGGCGTGCAGCTGGCGGACGTCGAGCACCTGGTGCTGGTGGACAGCAAGGCACCGGTGTCGTTCTTCGCCTACCCGGGCAAGAAGAGCTACCTGGTTCCCGAGACGTGCCAGGTGCACACGCTCGCCACGCCGGAGCAGGACGCACGCGCCAGCCTGGAGAAACTGGTTGCCGCGCTCGGTGCGGCCAGCGCGCAGCCGGCGCTGCAACCGGCGCAGCGCCCCGATCGCCCGCGTGGCCGGCTGACCGCGGAAAAGGTCTGCAAGGCCGTGGGTCACCTGATGCCGGAAAACGCCATCATCGTCGATGAATCGATCACTTCCGGCCTGATGCTGTCGGCGATGACCGCCGGTGCGCCGCGCCACGATGTCATCACCCTCACCGGTGGTGCCATCGGCCAGGGCTTGCCGGCGGCGGTGGGCGCGGCGATTGCCTGCCCGCAGCGGCCAGTGTTCGCGCTGATCGGCGACGGCACGTCCATGTACACGATCCAGGCGCTGTGGACCATGGCGCGCGAGCAGCTGAACGTCACCACCATCATTTTCAACAACGCCACCTACTCGGTGCTCAACATCGAGATCGAGCGCGTGGGTGCCGTGGAGGCCGGCCCGAAGGCGAAGTCGCAGCTGGACATCAGCAACCCGGTGATCGACTTCGCGCGGCTGGCGCAAGGGATGGGGGTACACGGCGTGCGTGTGGACAATGCCGAGGACCTGGCGAAGGCGATGGAATACGCGCTGGCCCACCCGGGGCCGCACCTCATCGAAGCGGTGGTGCCGGAGTCGCTCAACGGCGTGAAGCGCAAGGTGCTGCCGTGGGTGTTGCGCTCGCTGCCGAACCTGCCGCTGTCGCTGACGCGCGCGCTCAAGCGCAAGATCGCGCCCTGATCTGCGGCCCCCCGCCGGCTCTTCGCGAACAGGAACACGCGCATGTACGACTACATCATCGTCGGGGCCGGCTCCGCCGGTTGCGTGCTGGCCAACCGCTTGTCAGCGGACCCGCGCAACCGTGTCTGCCTGCTGGAGGCCGGCCCGAGCGATCGCACATACTGGATCCGCAACTGCAATCCGCTGAACATGCTGTTGCTGATGAACAGCCGCCGCTACAACTGGGGCTATCGCACCGAGCCGGAGGCGGGCACCGGCAACCGGCCGTTCTTCTGGCCGCGCGGCAAGGCACTTGGCGGTTCGAGTTCGGTGAACGCGATGATCTACACGCGTGGCCACCCGAGTGACTACGACGGCTGGGCGGCGCGCGGCAACCCGGGCTGGGACTACACGAGCGTGCTGCCGTGGTTCCGCAAGTCCGAGCGCCAGCAGCGTGGCGCGGACGCCTGGCATGGCGACCAGGGCAGCATGGACGTGGTCGACACCAATTTCCGTTTTCCGGCCAGCGAGGCGTTCGTGCAGGCCTGCGGCGAGGCCGGCCAGCCGCTCAACGACGACATGAACGGCGCGCGCTACGAGGGTTGCGGCTTCTTCCAGGTGACGCAGACGCCGCTGGGCCAGCGTGCGAACAGCGCGTATGCCTTCCTCGACGAAGCGACGTCGCGGCCGAACCTGACGGTGATCACCGGCGTGCGCGTGACGCGCGTGGTGTTCGACGGCAAGACGGCCACTGGCGTCGAGATCGCCCGCCAGGGACCGGATGGTCCGCGTGAAACGCTCGGGGCGGCACGGGAGGTGATCCTCAGCGCCGGCGTCATCAATTCACCACACTTGCTGAAGTTGTCCGGCATCGGTCCGGCAGCGGAACTGCGTGCGCACGGCATTGACGTCGTGCATGACCTGCCCGGCGTCGGCGAGAACCTGCAGGACCATCCCGACCTCATCATCCGGTGCCTGGACAAGTCGGGCACGTCGATGACGGTCGGTCCGCGCCTTGGCACGCTCTCCTTCTTCCTGCGCATGCTGCTGCAGAAGCCGTTCGTGTTCACGCCGACCGATTGCGGCGGCTTCGTGAAGTCCGCCCCGGACGTGGAGGTGCCGGACCTGCAGTTGCAGTTCGCGGCGATCCGCATGCAACCGCATGGCCGCGGCCTGTTCACGCCGATGCGTGCCGGCTTCGTGCTGCACATCTGCCACCTGCGCCCGGAAAGTCGCGGGCGGGTGACGCTGCGCAGTGCCGACCCGTTCGCCGACCCGCAGATACAGGCGAGTTATTTCACGCGCGGCCCCGAGCTGGAGGCGCTGGTGCGCGGCATCCGCCTGGGCCGGCAGATCCTTGCGCAGCCGGCGATGCGGGCGTTCCACGGTGGCGAGGAGAGTCCGGGTCCGGCCGTGCAGTCCGACGACGAATTGCGCGAATGGATCCGCCGCAACGTCGAGACCGTCTACCACACCGCCGGCAGTTGCCCGATGGGCACCGACGCGATGGCCGTGGTGGACGCCGACCTCAGGGTGCATGGCGTCGACAGGCTGCGGGTGATTGACTCGTCGGTCATGCCGACCATCACCGGGAGCAATATCCATGCGCCCACGGTTATGATCGCGGAGAAGGGAGCGGATCGCCTGCTGGCTGCGCGGGCGTGAGGTTCGCGCCGCCGGGCGAGCCCGGCGCCCGTCACCATTGATCCTCGTGCAAGGAGCCTGGATGAACCCGTCGCTGCGGCCCATGGAGGCCACCTGGGTGCTGATGGAATCGGACGACGCCGCGATGCATGTCGGCGCGCTGATGGTGTTCGCGGTGCCGGAGGGCGCCGGTGCCGACTACGCGTATCACCTGCAGGCGATGCTGCGCAACGCGCCGGTGGCCGCGGAGCCTTGGCGGGTGTGCCTGGCGCGCAGTGCCGTCGGCTGGCGCCGCTGGCAGCATGACGAGGCCTTCGATATCGACTACCACGTGCGGCACGTGCCGCTGCCGGCGCCCGGCGGAGAGCGCGAGCTGGGCATGGCGGTGGAGCGTTTGCACAGCGCGCCGCTGGACCTGCGCCGCGCGCCGTGGGAATGCCACCTGCTGTCCGGTTTGCACGGCAACCGCTACGCGCTGTACTTCAAGGTGCACCCGGTGCTCACCGACGCCACGGCGATCGTGCAGATGCTGGTGGAAACGCTCGCCGACCAGCCGGCCGACAGCGTGGTGCCGCCCTGGTCGCAGGCGGTGGCCGGATGGCGACGCGACGGTGACGAAGAGGACGAGCGCGCCGGTACGGCAAGGCCGCGCGGCATGGAGCGCGTGCGCCCGCTGGCCGCCGCCTTCGGCCGGTTGCTGCGTGCCGGTGGCAGCCGCGCGCCGGACCTGCGCGCACCGTATACCGCGCCACTGCTGGCGCTGCAGGTGCGCACCGGTCCGCAGCGCCGCGTTGCCACGCAGCAATACGAGCGTGCGCGCCTAGCGGCGGTGGCACGCGCCTTCCGCGCCACCGAGGGCGAACTGGTGCTGTACCTGTGCGCGACGGCACTGCGGCGCTTCTTCCGCGAGCACAACGCACTGCCGCTCGATGACTCGCTGGTGGCGGCGTTGCCGGGCCAGCACGACAGCACGTCTATGGGCCTGGTGAACCTCGGCACGCAGTACGCCGATCCGCACCAGCGCCTGCAGGCCATCCAGGCCTCGCTGCGTGCCTCGCGTGAACACCTGCAGTCGCTGCCGCGCGAACTGATGCCCGCCTACACCTTCCTCGCCACGTCGGCCTACCTGGTCGGGCAGGTGACGCGCCTGGGTGCCGGGCCGTTCCCGATGTTCAACCTGCTGATTTCCAGCACCTACGGCCCGGACGCGCCGCGCTTCCTGGGCAACTCGCGGATGGAGGCGATGTACCCGCTGTTCCCGCTGTTGCGCAACAACGCGCTGACCTTCGACTGCCTGCGCTACGACGGCAAGCTGCACGTGGCCGTGGTGGGTGCCCGCGATGAGGTGCCGCGCCTGCAGCGGGTGGCGGTGTACATGGGGCAGGCGCTGGCGGATCTCGAGGAGTTGCTGGGCACCGGCCAGCGCCAGGCAGCGGGAGGCATGCAATGAAGAAGCGGATTTCACGCACGGCGCGCACTGCCGGCCTGCGCTTCAACAAGCGTGCCGCGACGGTGGCGGCCAACGGCTTCGACTGGTTGTTCCGCCGCCGCCGGCTGGTGAAGTCCGGCCGCACCTGGTTCGAGCTGGTGCATGACGGCGACCTGATGTCGGTGCGCTACTACGGACTGCCGGATGAAGACGACATCGAGCTGGCCGACGGCACGCGCATGCCGATCGAGCGCAACCGGCACCCGGTGCCGCTGGTGATCGTGCCGCCGCTGGGCGTGACCGCCGACGTGTTCGACCTGCTGCCGCAGCGCAGCCTGGTGCGCTACATGGCGGCGCGCGGTTTCGACGTCTACCTGATCGACTGGGGCAGACCGCGGCGCGAGCACGCGCACCTCGGTTTCGACGACTACGCGGACAAGTTGTTCGGCACCGCGCTGGACAAGATCCGTCGCCACGCCGGCAAGCAGGACGTTTCACTGATGGGATGGTGCATGGGCGGCCTGCTGTGCCTGATGCACCAGGGGCTCGAGCAGGATCCGCACATCCGCAACATCGTCACCGTGGCGAGTCCGATCGACATGCGCGGCGCCGGCCTGCTGGGCGAGCTCGGCAAGGCCATCAACGGCCCGGCGCAGTTGCTGCGCCGCTACACCTCGCTGCGCCTGGAAGCCCTGGCGCCGGAGAGGCTGTACGCACCGCCGTTTCTCACCACGCTGAGCTTCAAGCTCACCAACCCGGTTGGCAGCGTCACCACCTACTGGGACCTGGTGACCAACCTGTGGGACCGCGAGTTCGTGGAAACCTATTCCACCACCAGCGATTACCTCAACCGCATGCTGATGTATCCCGGTGGCGTGATCCGCGACATGACGGTGAAGATCGCGGTGGACAACAAGCTGGCGGCCGGGCGCATCGAGGTGGGCAAGCGCGTGGCGGAGATCGACCGCATCAGTTGCCCGCTGCTGGCGTTCGCCGGTGAAACCGACACGCTGGTGTCGCCGGACGTGGCCGGCAAACTGGTCGACGTGGTGGCGTCCACCGACAAGGAGTTCCGCGTTGCGCCGGGGGGCCACATGGGCGTGATCCTCGGCTCGCGCGCGCAGGCGGTGGTGTGGGCGCAGAGCGCCGACTGGCTGGCGGAGCGGTCCGCGGCGGGCGAGCAGGTGTAGCGGCCGGGCCATGGCCCGGCTCGCCAGGTGTCGCTGCCGGCTTACAGGATCGGTTGCCGCTCGTTCTCCCCCTTTTCGTAGACCACGGCGGCACGCCCCACCAACAGGGGATCGATCGGTCCGATGTGCTCGAGATCCTTGTTCGCGTAGGGAAACTTGTGCAGCACGTACCGCATCGCATTGAGCCTTGCGCGCTTCTTGCAGTCAGACTTGATGACGGTCCACGGGGCATCGGCGGTGTCGGTGTAGAAGAACATCGCTTCCTTCGCCCTGGTGTAGTCATCCCATTTGTCCAGCGAGGCAAGGTCGATCGGTGACAGCTTCCACTGTTTAAGCGGATGTGCTTCGCGTTCCTTGAAACGCCGCAGCTGTTCCTCGCGGCTGACAGAGAACCAGAACTTGATCAGGTGGATGCCGCTGCGCGCCAGGTTTCGCTCGAACTCTGGCGCCTGGCGCATGAACTCGTTGTACTCGTCGGGACTGCAGAAACCCATCACCCGCTCGACGCCGGCGCGGTTGTACCAGGAGCGGTCGAACATCACGATCTCGCCGGCCGAGGGCAGGTGCTGGATGTAGCGCTGGAAGTACCATTGGCCACGCTCGGACTCGGTGGGCTTTTCCAGCGCGATGACGCGCGCGCCGCGCGGGTTGAGGTGCTCCATGAAGCGCTTAAGGACCCTCTGAAAAACATCTCCATTTCGCCATAATTGTCGCGTCCGATCCAGAGGCCGCGTCCATGTCGCAGTTGAC
>JADFDG010000023.1 GCA_018262975.1 Gammaproteobacteria bacterium | reverse complement strand
TTGCTCGCAACCTCAAGGTATCAGGGGCTACCGATGGCCCCACCCCGTTCCCCGCAAATGGGCGAAGAACCTTTTTTTTGCCCCCTCGCTACAGGTGTGAGAAAGTCGAAGCGTCAGTGGCACCCTTCACGGAGGCTCACCCATGCGTACCGTACCGTTTGCCCTCGGGCTCCTCGTCCTGCTGGCCACGCCGGCCCTGCAGGCAGCCATCTACAAGCACGTCGACGCGAACGGCAAGGTCAGCTACACCGACCAGCCGCCGCACGATGCCGAGGCCGTCGACTTGCCGCCGGCCAACGTGCTGAACCTGGGCACCCCGTCCGCGCCGGCGGAAGAGAACCCGCAGGAAGCAGAGGTACCGGCCGGGCCGGTTCCCTACACGAGCCTGGTGGTGGACGGCCCCACCGGCACCCTGACCAACCCCACCGAGGCGGTCAGCATCAGCGCGACCCCCGAACCCGCCCTGCAGGAAGGGCACCAGTTGGTTCTGCTGCACAACGGCAAGGAAGTGGATACCCAGGGCGGCAGCGGCCTGGCCATTCCGCAGATCGACCGCGGCGAGCACACCTTCGTGGCGGAAATCCGCGACAGCAGCGGCAAGGTGCTGATCCGCAGCACGCCGCACGTGTTCGTGGTCTTCCGCCCTTCGGTACTGATGCGCAAGAAGTAAGCACTCACTTCAATCGGCACGGACACCATGCGCACCAATATGGTGCGCATGGTGCATAATGCAGCGACCCGCCGGGACGGGCCGGCGCCGCCGCGATCCGCGCAAACACAGGCGATTGCCCGCCTGCGGGGCCCGCGCCTCGCACTGGTGCGCAAGCTGGCCAGTCTGGCTCGGAACTTGCTTGGAGGCAGGCATGACCGGGACCACGCCCACACCCCTGCACAAGCGCCTGCTGGACAGCCTGAACACGGCGGTGCTGCTGCTCGACCGCGACCTGCGCATCCGCTACGTGAATCCGGCGGCCGAGATGCTGCTGTCGCTGTCCTCCTCCCGCCTGCTCGGGGAACCACTGCCGGCCTGCTTCCTCGCGGAGGACGACGCCCGGGAGGCCATGCGCCTCGCCGTGGAGGAGGGCCACCCCTTCTCCAAGCGCGAGGCGGAACTGCACATCACCCCCTACAACCAGGTGACGGTCGACTACACGGTGTCGCCGCTTACCGAGCCCGGCCAGCCACTGCAACTGCTGGTGGAATTGCAGCAGATCGACCGCCTGCAGCGCATCAGCCGGGAAGAAGCCCTGCTGGCCAGCCACAATGCCACCCGTGCGCTGGTGCGCGGCGTCGCCCACGAGATCAAGAACCCGCTCGGCGGCATCCGCGGCGCCGCCCAGTTGCTTGAACGCACCCTGCCCGAGGGTTCCGACCTGCGCGAATACACGCGCGTGATCATCGACGAGGCCGACCGCCTGCGCTCGCTGGCCGACCGCATGCTCGGCCCGCGCAACCTGCCGCAGTTCCGGCCGGTCAGCGCCATGGAGTCGCTGGAGCGCGTGCGCAACCTGGTGCTGGCGGAAGCGCCCGGGGCCGTCGACATCATCCGCGACTACGACCCCAGCATCCCCGACATCCAGGCCGACCAGGACCAGTTGATCCAGGTGCTGCTCAACATCGTGCGCAACGCCCGCCAGGCCATCACCGAGAACGAAGCCCAGGCCGAGCGCGGCCGCATCGTGCTGCGCACCCGCGCCATGCGCCAGGTCACCATCGGCTCGCTGCGCCACCGCGTGGTCTGCCGCATCGACATCGAGGACAACGGGCCCGGTATCCCGCGCGAGATGCTCGACCGCGTGTTCTACCCGATGGTCAGCGGCCGCGCGCACGGCTCGGGACTGGGGCTGTCCATCGCCCAGTCCATCGTGAACCAGCACCACGGCCTGATCGAGTGCGAGAGCGCACCGGGACGCACCGTCTTCACCATCCTGCTGCCCTTCGAGCAGCCGGTCACGCAACACAGCAACGGACTCCGCCATGGCCCGAAGTGAGAACGTCTGGATCATCGACGACGACAAGTCGATCCGCTGGGTGCTGGAGCGCGCCCTCGCCCAGGAAAAGCTGCCCACGCAGTCGTTCGCCGATGCCGACGACGCGCTGAACGCGCTGGACGACGGCCTGCCGGACGTGATCGTCAGCGACATCCGCATGCCCGGCACCGACGGGCTGAAGATGCTGGGCATCATCCACAACAAGCACCCGGACCTGCCGATCATCATCATGACGGCGCACTCGGACCTGGACAGCGCCGTGGCCAGTTACCAGGGCGGCGCCTTCGAATACCTGCCCAAGCCGTTCGACGTGGACGAAGCCGTGGCGCTGGTCAAGCGCGCACTGGAACACCGCAAGGAAAAGCAGGCGCCGCCACCGGTCCCGGACAAGAAGGCGGTCAGCACCGAGATCATCGGCAACGCGCCGGCGATGCAGGAAGTGTTCCGCGCCATCGGTCGCCTCTCGCACTCCAATGTCACCGTGCTGATCAACGGCGAGAGCGGCACCGGCAAGGAGCTGGTGGCCCGCGCGCTGCACAAGCACTCGCCGCGCGCGGCCAAGCCCTTCGTGGCGCTGAACATGGCGGCCATCCCGCGCGACCTGATCGAATCCGAGCTGTTCGGCCACGAGAAGGGCTCGTTCACCGGCGCCACCGACAAGCGTACCGGCCGCTTCGAGCAAGCCAACGGCGGCACGCTGTTCCTCGACGAGATCGGCGACATGCCCATCGAGGCGCAGACGCGCCTGCTGCGCGTGCTGGCCGACAGCGAGTTCTACCGCGTGGGCGGCACCACGCCGATCAAGGCCGACGTGCGCATCATCGCCGCCACCCACCAGAACCTCGAGCACCTGGTGAAGGAAGGCCGCTTCCGCGAGGACCTGTTCCACCGGCTGAACGTCATCCGCGTCCACCTGCCGCGTCTGTCCGAACGCCGCGAGGACATCGCCCAGCTCGCCACGCACTTCCTCAAGAGCGCCGCGCGCGAGATGAACGTGGAGCCGAAGGTGCTGCGCGCCGATACCGCCGAATTCCTGTCGGGGCTCGACTGGCCGGGCAACGTGCGCCAGCTGGAGAACACCTGTCGCTGGCTGACGGTGATGGCATCCGGGCGAGAGATCCTGGTGGAAGACCTGCCGCCGGAACTGCGCAAGGGCGACGGCGCCGCCAGCGAAGGCTCGGACTGGGAACTGGCGCTGCGCCACTGGGCGGACCGTGAACTCGGGCGCGGTGCGCGGGCGATCCTCGACAACGCGGTGCCGGCCTTCGAGCGCATCATGATCGAGACGGCGCTGCGCCACACCGCGGGCCGGCGCCGCGACGCCTCGCTGCTGCTGGGCTGGGGGCGCAACACGCTCACCCGCAAGATCAAGGAACTCAACCTCGAGGAACGCCTGCGCAAGGCCAACCTCGACGCCGGCGACGACGACTGAGTACTCTCCGCTGCAGCGCATGCAGCGGAGCCTCGCCCTTGTTCCACGTCATCCTGTTCGAGCCGGAAATCCCGCCCAACACCGGCAACGTGATCCGCCTGTGCGCCAACACCGGCAGCACGCTGCACCTGGTCAGGCCGCTGGGATTCACCTGGGATGACCGGCGCCTGCGGCGCGCCGGGCTGGATTACCACGAATTCGCGCAGGTACGACTGCACGAGGACTACGCCGCCTGCCGTGCCGCACTGGGCGACGCGCGCGTGTTCGCCTTCAGCACGCGCGGCACGCGCACGCACGCCGACGTGGCCTGGCAGGCGGGGGACGCCTTGTTGTTCGGGCCGGAAACACGCGGGCTGCCCGATGCACTGCTGCAGGACGTTCCCGCCACGCAGTGCGTGCGCATACCGATGCTCGGCGGCAGCCGCAGCCTGAACCTGGCCAACAGCGTGGCGGTGGCGGTCTACGAGGCGTGGCGGCAGCAGGGGTTCCGCGGCGGGGACTGACGCCCCGCCGTGGCAGGCAGGATCAGTGCTTCGCCGCTTCCGCGGCCGCCGCCTGCTGGCGCTGCTTGGCGCCGGCGTAGATCGCCTCGAAGTTCATCGGCTGCAGCAGCAGTTGCGGGAAACTGCCGCGGGTGACCAGGCCGGTGATGGCCTCGCAGGCATACGGGTAGAGGATCGACGGGCAGTGCACGTGCAGCAGCGCCTCGAGTGCCGCCTCCGGCGCTTCCACCACGAACACGCCGGCCTGCTTGACCTCGGCGATGTACGCAACCTTTTCGGCATTGTGGGTGACGACGTTGAGCATCATCACCACTTCGAACTGGTTGTCGCCGATGCGGCTGGCGCTGGTGTTGAACTGGACTTTCGTTTCCGGCTTCCACTCGGCCAGGAAGGCCTGCGGCGTGCCCGGCGCCTCGAACGATACGTCCTTGGCGTAAAGACGCATCAGCGTGAACTGGCCGCCGGGTTTCCTGTTGTTCTCGGCCGCGGTCTGCTCGGTCATGTCTGTCCTGTGGCTGGCAAATTGGGTGGGCGGGATCGACGCGGATGACGCCTGCTCAGGCCGGCGTGCCGCCGGCCAGCAAGGCGTCGAGTTTACCGGCGCGCTCGAGCGCGTACAGGTCGTCGCAACCGCCCACATGGTACTCGCCGATCCAGATCTGCGGAACCGTCCGCCGGCCGCTGCGCGCCATCACGTCCTGGCGCAGGGCGTCGTCGCGCGACACGTCGACCTCGCGGAAAGCCGCACCCTTGCGCTGCAGCAGTTGCTTGGCCTGCACGCAGTACGGGCAGATGGGGGTGGTGTAGATGACAACGTCCACGCTCATGGGGCATCAACCTCTTTGTAGAGAGGGGGCCATGCCCCCGACACGCGCTGATCGGGGGCATGGCCCCCTCGCTACAAGGATATGGGGAGCGACGTGCCGCCTATCAAGACTTCACGACCGGCAGGCTGTCGCCTTTCCAGGCGGTGATGCCGCCGGTCAGGCGGTACACGGGCGCGTGGCCGGCCTTGATCAGCTGGCGGGCGGCATCGCCGGCACTCTGGCCGAGGTTGCAGACCACCACGATCGGCTTGCCCTTGTGCTTCTCGAGGTCGGCGATGCGCGAGGCCAGCTGCGCATGCACGATGTTGATGCTGCCGGCGATGTGGCCGGCGCGGAAATCACTCTCGGCACGGATATCCAGCAGCACGCCGTTCTCGCGGTTGACCACCCGGCCGACCAGTGCCGGTGCCAGCAGCTTGCCGCCACGGCGGGTCTCGAGGGCGAACAGCAGGACGGCAAGAATGACGAAGGCCAGGACCAGGCCCCAGTGATTGGCGACGAACTCGGGAATGCGTTCCATGGGATATGTAGGGAGCTGACTGCGGGAAACCGGGGCCGCGAGTATACAGCCGCCCCTCCGTGTAGAGAGGGGGCCACGCCCCCGATCAACCGCTATCGGGGGCATGCCCCCTCGCTACAGGGGTAGCGGTGCAGGGTAAAATGCCGGCCCTCACCCCGTCCCCCTTACCGGTACCGCCATGACCGCCATGCGCAAGCCCATCGTCCTCGTGATCCTCGACGGCTGGGGCCACCGCGAGGCCCGCGAGCACAACGCCATCCTCGCCGCGAAGCTGCCCACCTGGGACCGTCTCTGGCGCGACTACCCGCACGGTCTCATTTCCGGCTCCGGCGAGGACGTGGGCCTGCCCGACGGCCAGATGGGCAACTCCGAGGTCGGCCACATGAACCTCGGCGCCGGCCGCGTGGTGTACCAGGACTTCACGCGCATCACCAAGGCCATCCGCGACGGCGACTTCTTCACCAACCCGGTGCTGACCGGCGCGGTGGACGCCGCGCAGGCGGCCGGCGGCGCCGTGCATATCATGGGTCTGCTGTCGCCGGGCGGCGTGCACTCGCACGAAGACCATCTCGTCGCGATGGCAGACCTTGCCGTGCAGCGCGGCGCGAAGGCCGTGTACGTGCACGCCTTCCTCGACGGCCGCGACACGCCACCGCGCAGCGCCGAAGCGTCGCTGGCACGCATGCGCGACCACCTGGCGAAGAGCGGCAAGGGCCGCGTGGCGTCCATCATCGGCCGCTACTTCGCCATGGATCGCGACAACCGCTGGGACCGCGTCGAGCAGGCCTACCGGCTGCTCACCGAGGGCACGGCGGAGTTCCGCGCCGCCGATCCCGTGCAGGCCCTGCATGACGCCTACGCGCGCGACGAGAACGACGAGTTCGTGAAGGCCACCGTGGTGGGCGAGCCGGCGCCGGTGCGCGACGGCGATGCACTGGTATTCATGAACTTCCGCGCCGACCGCGCGCGCGAGATCTCGCGCGCCTTCCTGCAGGACGATTTCACCGGCTTCGCGCGCCGCGTGCGCCCGAAGCTGGCCGCCTTCGTGCAGCTGACCGAGTACGCCGGCGACATCAAGGCGCCGATTGCCTACCCGCCCTCGCCGCTCACCAACGTGCTGGGCGAATACGTGGCAAAGCTGGGCAAGACGCAGTTGCGCATCGCCGAGACGGAGAAGTACGCGCACGTGACGTTCTTCTTCAGCGGCGGCCGCGAGGAACCGTTTGCCGGTGAAGACCGCATCCTGGTGCCGTCGCCGCAGGTCGCCACCTATGACCTCAAGCCGGAGATGAGCGCACCTGAGGTCACCGACAAGCTGGTTGATGCCGTGCGTTCCGGCAAGTACGACTTCATCATCTGCAACTACGCCAACGGCGACATGGTCGGCCACACCGGCGTGTTCGAGGCGGCGGTGAAGGCCGCCGAGGCGCTGGACGCCGCGCTGGCGCGCCTGGTCGAGGCCGTGGAAAGCGTCGGCGGGCAGATGCTGATCACCGCCGACCACGGCAACATCGAGCAGATGCACGACGAGGAGACCGGCCAGGCGCACACCGCGCACACCTGCGAGTTCGTCCCGCTCGTATACGTGGGCGACAGGTCCGCGAAGGTACAGCCGACCGGCGGCATCCTGTCGGACATCGCGCCGACCCTGCTCACGCTGGCGGGCATCCCGGTGCCGCCGGAAATGACCGGCCGCGTCCTTGTCCAGCGCCCCGCGTAACGGCGGGGCCATGCCTCGCACGCACTCCTGTAGCGAGGGGGACACGCCCCCGACCTGCTCTTCCTGTAGAGAGGGGGCCACGCCCCCGATTGTTCAAAAGCGTCGGGGGCATGGACCCCTCGCTACAGGGCTGGTCGCGTTGCTGCTGGCCTTCGGCGTGCACGCCGGCGAAGCCACGCACGAGGACCTGGCACGCGCCAAGGAGAAGATCGCCGCTGCCCAGCAGCGCGTGGCCGCGGTGCGCGAGGAACTCGGCAGCAGCCAGGCCGTGCTGCGCGACGCCGAGAAGGCCGTCGCGCGCATCAGCACCGAACTGCGCACGCTGCACCAGCGCGAGCGCGCCATCGCACAGCAGGCCGGCAAGTTGCAGCAGGAGCGTGACGCGCTGGTGCAGAGAACGCAGCGCCAGGCCGAGGCCATCGCCCGCGACGCCCGTGACGCGTGGATGCTGGGTCGCCAGCAGCAATTGCGCCTGTGGCTGGGCGCCGACGACCCGCAGAAAGTGGCGCGCATGCTGCGCTACTACGATTACCTGAATCGCGATCGCGTGCGCCGGCTCGAGGAATACCGCAAGGCGACCGCCGACCTCGCCACCGCGCAGCAAGCGCTGGCCCGCGAGCAGGAGACGCTCGCCGCCGCGCGCGCCGAACTCGCCGAACGCGAGCGCGAGCTCGCCGGCGCGCGCGACGAGCGCCGCAAGGCGGTGGCAAGACTGTCCGGCGAGTTGCGCGCGCGCAAGGACGAGCTCAAGCGGCTGCGGGAGAACGAGGCCACACTCAAGCGGCTGTCCACGACGGTGCGCGAGGCATGGCGCGAAGTGCCGCCGGAAGCCACCGGCGCGCCGTTCAGCCAGCGCAAGGGCAAGCTGCGCTGGCCGGTGGCAGGTCGCATTGCCGCCCGTTACGGCTCACCGGTGGCCGAGGGCAAGCTGACGCTGCACGGGCTGGTCTTCGAGGCCGCCGAGGGCAGCGAGGTGCGCGCGGTGCACGCCGGACGCGTGGTGTACGCCGACTGGCTGCGCGGCTACGGCATGCTGGCCATGATCGACCACGGCGACGGCTTCCTCAGCATCTACGGCCACAATGCTTCGCTGCTGCGCACCAGCGGCGACTGGGTCAAGGAAGGCGAGCCGATCGCCACCGTCGGCATCTCCGGAGGCCGCAGCACCCCCAGTCTCTACTTCGAGATCCGCAGCGGCGGCGACCCCCAGGACCCGGCGCGCTGGCTGCGCCGCTGAGCGCACCGGCCGCACCGCCGGGAGTGCTGGCCGGTTGCTTTGGCGGCGCGGTATAAGACAGTCATTGCCCACGGAGCATTGCCGCATGAAAGCCTTGTCCCGTCCCCGTCCGGCCGCGCTGCTGCTCGCGCTCGCCCTGGCCGCGCCGCTGGCCACGGCCGCCCCGGAGCAGCCGGCAGCGCCGGCCGCCGGGAATCCGCCGGCCGCCACTACCGACGAATTGCCGCTGGAACAACTGCGCCTGTTTGCCCAGGTGCTGCAGCAGATCCGCGACAGCTACGTGGAGCCCATCAGCGACGAGAAACTGCTCGGCGCCGCCATCCACGGCCTGCTGTACGAGCTGGATCCGCATTCGAGCTACCTGGAACCCAAGGACTTCTCCGAGCTGCAGGTCACCACCTCCGGCGAGTTCGGCGGTGTCGGCATCGAGATCGGCGCCAGCGACGGCTTCCTCAAGGTGATCTCGCCCATCGACGACACGCCGGCCAGTCGCGCCGGCATCCAGCCCGGCGACATGATCGTGCGCATCGACGGCGACAGCGTGAAAGGCATGAGCCTTTCCGAGGCAGTAGACCGCATGCGCGGCAAGAGCGGCACGAAGATCGTGCTGTCGATCATGCGCGAAGGTCGTGACAAGCCGCTCGACGTCACGCTGGTGCGCGAGAAGATCAAGATGACCAGCGTGCGGACGCGCGAGCTGGCGCCGGGCTTTGCCGTGCTGCGCATCAACCAGTTCCAGACGCATACCGGCAGCGACGCGGAGCGCGAACTGAGGGCACTGCTGCGCGGCAAGGAGCCGCCCAGGGGCATCGTGCTGGACATGCGCAACAACCCCGGCGGGGTGCTCAACGGCGCGCAGCAGGTGGCGGACCTGTTCCTCGACGGCGGCAACATCGTCTATACGCAGGGGCGCGAGGGCGACGCGCAGCAGCGGCTTGATGCCACCCCCGGCGACGTCCTCGGCGGCCTGCCCATCGTGGTGCTGGTGAACGCGGGCACCGCCTCGGCGGCGGAGATCGTCGCCGGCGCACTGCAGGACCACCGGCGCGCCGTGATCGTCGGCATGCCCACTTTCGGCAAGGGCTCGGTGCAGACGGTGTTCCCGCTGCAGCAGGACCGCGCACTGAAACTCACCACCGCGCGCTACTACACGCCATCCGGGCGATCCATCCAGGCACAGGGCATCGTGCCGGACATCCGCGTCGAGGATGCCCGCCTGACCCAGCGCGACGAAGGCGATGCATTCCGTGAAGCGGACCTGCCGGGCCACCTGTCCAACGGCAACGGCGCGCCGGAGCGCAAGGGCAAGGACGACGCCGACAAGCCGAAGTCACTGGCCGACGACGACTACCAGTTGTACGAAGCGCTCAACATCCTGCGCGGCATCGTGCTGGCGCGCGGCGCGCCCTGACGATATGGATCGGGGGCATGGCCCCCTCTCTACGAAGAGCGAAGAGCGCCGGGGGCATGGCCCCTCGCTACGAAGAGCCGGGGACGTCAGTCCAGGCGCATCTCGATGCCTTGCGCGGCCATGTATTCCTTGGCCTGGCGGATCGAGTACTCACCGAAGTGGAAGATGCTGGCGGCGAGCACCGCGTCCGCCTTGCCGATGCGCACGCCATCGGCGAGGTGCTGCAGGTTGCCGACACCACCGGAGGCAATCACCGGCACGCTGGTAGCCTCGCTCACCGCGCGCACCAGCGCGTTGTCGAAGCCGGTCTTGGTGCCGTCGCGGTCCATGCTGGTGAGCAGGATCTCGCCGGCGCCCATGTCGGTCATGCGGCGCGCCCACTCCACCGCGTTGATGCCGGTGGCCTTGCGGCCGCCGTGGGTGAAGATCTCCCAGCGGTCGGCTTCCTGCGGGCCGCTGACCTTCTTGGCATCGATGGCGATGACGATGCACTGCGAACCGAAGCGCGCGGCAGCCTCGCCGACGAATTCCGGGTTGGAAATGGCCGCCGAGTTGATCGACACCTTGTCGGCACCGGCATTGAGCAGGTTGCGGATGTCCTCGATCTTGCGGATGCCGCCGCCAACGGTCAGCGGGATGAACACCTGGCTGGCCATGCGCTCGACGGTGGCGAGCATGATGTCGCGGCCTTCGTGGCTGGCGGTGATGTCGAGGAAAGTGATCTCGTCGGCACCGGCCTCGTCGTAGCGACGGGAAATTTCCACCGGATCACCGGCGTCGCGGATGTTCTCGAACTTGACGCCCTTGACCACGCGGCCCTGGTCAACGTCGAGGCAGGGAATGAGGCGTTTGGCGAGACCCATGGCGTTTGCTCCGCGCTCAGGCTTTGACGTTGACGGAAGGCTGGTCGGCCAGCTCCTGCGCGGTGCGCAGGTCCAGCGTGCCCTCGTAGATGGCGCGGCCGGTGATGGCGCCGACGATGCCGTCGTGCGCCGCGGCCTTCAACCGGTGGATGTCGTCCAGGTTGGTGACACCGCCGGAAGCGATCACCGGCATGGCCGAATCGCGCGCCAGCCGCGCGGTCTCCTCGACATTGACGCCCTGCATCATGCCGTCGCGGGCGATGTCGGTGTAGACGATCGCGGACACGCCGTCGTCGCGGAACTGCGTGGCGAGGTCGACCGCGCGCACGCTCGATACGTCCGCCCAGCCGTCGGTGGCGACCATGCCGTTCTTCGCATCGATGCCGACGATGATGTGGCCGGGGAATTCGCGGCAGGCGTCCTTGACGAACTGCGGCTCCTTCACGGCCTTGGTGCCGATGATGACGAACTGCACGCCGGCATCCAGGTAGGCACGGATGGTGTCCAGCGAGCGGATGCCGCCGCCGATCTGGATGGGCAGCTGCGGGAAGGCGCGGGCAATCTCGCGCACGATGCCGCCGTTGACCGGCTCGCCGGCGAAGGCGCCGTTGAGGTCGACCAGGTGCAGGCGGCGCGCGCCCTCTTCTACCCACCGGCGCGCCATGGCAACCGGGTCATCGGAAAAGACGGTGTCGTCCTCCATGCGCCCTTGCTTGAGGCGCACGCACTTGCCGTCCTTCAGGTCGATCGCGGGGATGATCAGCATGTCAGTGCACTTTCTTTGCCGGTACGGTGCCGTCCCAGCGGGCGAAATTTCCCAGCAGGGCCAGGCCGGCGTGCTGGCTCTTCTCCGGGTGGAACTGCACGGCGAAGATGTTGTCGCGCGCCACCGCGGCGGCGAACTCGTTGCCGTACACGCAGCGGCCGGCGACCAGCTTCTCGTCGTCCATGTGCACGTAATAGCTGTGCACGAAGTAGAAGCGCGCATCCTGCGGGATGCCGTTCCACAGCGGGTGCTCGATGGCCTGGTGCACCTGGTTCCACCCCATGTGCGGGACTTTCAGCTTTTCGAGGCGTTCGCCGAGCAGGTCGTCGCCGAAATACTTCACGTCACCGGCCAGGATGCCAAGCGCGTCGCAGCCGTCGTTCTCCTCGGAGTGGCGCATCAGCATCTGCATGCCGATGCAGATGCCGAGGAACGGCTTCTGCGTGATCACCTCGCGCACCACCTGGTCGATGCCCAGGCGCTGGATGCCGTGCATGCAGTCGCGGATGGCGCCAACGCCGGGCAGCACCACGCGGTCGGCGCGGCGGATCACGTCGGGGTCCGCCGTGACCAGCACCTTCGCATCGCATACCTTCTCGAACGCTTTCGACGCCGACTTCAGGTTGCCCATGCCGTAGTCGATGATGGCGATGGTCTCAGCCATTGAGCGTGCCCTTGGTGCTCGGCGTGATGCCGGCCATGCGCGGGTCAGCCTCCACGGCCATGCGCAGCGCGCGACCGAAGGCCTTGAACACCGTTTCCGCCTGGTGGTGCGAGTTGGCACCGCGCAGGTTGTCGATGTGCAGGGTGATCGCGGCGTGGTTCACCAGGCCCTGGAAGAATTCGCGGAACAGGTCGACGTCGAAGCCACCCACGCTGGCGCGGGTGAAATCGACGTGCATTTCCAGGCCGGGGCGGCCGGACAGGTCGACCACCACGCGCGACAGCGCCTCGTCCAGCGGCACGTAGGCGTGGCCGTAGCGGCGCAGCCCCTTCTTGTCACCCCAGGCTTTCGCCAGGGCCTGGCCGAGGGTGATGCCGAGGTCTTCGACGGTGTGGTGCGCATCGATGTGCAGGTCGCCCTCGGCGACCACGCTGATGTCGATGAGGCCGTGCCGGGCCACCTGGTCGAGCATGTGCTCGAGGAACGGCAGGCCGGTGCGGCAGTCGCACTTGCCGGTGCCGTCGAGATTGACGCTGACCTTGATGCGGGTTTCCAGCGTGTTGCGTTCCACGCTGGCGGTGCGCTCCGCCATGCTGCTCTCCGCGGGGGGATCGGGTTGAGAGGCGGTATTATAGGGCCCGCCATGCCCCCCGGCACGCGCCGGCAGGCATCTATCGCGGCAAATACCCAAGCACAGGACCCGCCATGCCCGTCATTGTCGAACCCCGCTACGACGTCGCCGACCTCGAGACCGACCTGGCCCGCGTCTATGCCGACTTCCCCGGGCGCAGCCCCGAGGACTGCCTAGCCGCGATCCGCGCCACGCTGCGCGACGGCGGGGTGTTCTACACCGGGACCTTCAACGGCAAGCAGGTGGCCGGCGCCGTGGTGAGCGGCCCGGCCGATGCCCGGCGCATCCAGCTGGTGGCGGTGCGTGCCGCCACGCGCGGACGCGGCGTGGCGGTCAGGCTGATCGACGAGATCGGCCGGCTGGAAAAGCTCACCGGCGCCCGCGAACTGACCATCGCCGCCGAGGGCGAGGCCGTGCCCGTGCTTACGCGGCTGGGCTTTGCGCCGGTGTCGCCGGGGCTCTTGCGGAAGCAGCTATAGGCAGCACCAGCGAGAACTCGGCACCGTGGCCGCGCCCCTCGCTGCGCACCCGCACGTCGCCACCCATGTTGGCCACCAGCAGCTTGGTGGTGGGCAG
Source organism: Gammaproteobacteria bacterium (assembly GCA_018262975.1). Lineage (GTDB taxonomy): Bacteria > Pseudomonadota > Gammaproteobacteria > Pseudomonadales > JADFDG01 > JADFDG01. The sequence goes on along the minus strand of JADFDG010000023.1, from coordinate 6,332 downwards.
TGACAGGCCGAAGCCGCCCTCGCGGTGGTGCGAACCGACCATGAAGAACGGCTCGAACAGGCGACCGGCCTGTTCGGCGTCGATGCCGCGGCCCTGGTCACGCACCACCACCACGCCGCGCGTGCCGTAGGTCTCGGTGCCGCCGAGCAGCTCGATTTCCTGGCCTTCGCCGCTGAAGTTGATGGCATTGTCGATCAGGTAGCCCAGCGCGCGGCGCAGGCGCGCCTCGTTGGCCATCACCACCAGGTCGGCCGGCACCCGGTTGCGCACCGTGAGCTTGCGCGCGGCGATCGCCGCGGCGTGTTCGCGCAGGATGTCGTCCACCAGCCACATCGGCGCGACCGGGGCCACGGCAATGCGCGCCGGGTCCTCGCCGGCGAGGTCGAAGTAGCGCAGCACGATGCCCACCAGGTCGATCATGCGCTGCTGGCCGGCTTCCACCACGTCGATCATGTCGCGCACTTCCGGCGCCAGTGCCGACTTCTCGGCGGTGCGGGTGGCGGAAATCCAGTTGAGCGGCGTGTTCAGCTCGTGGCTCAGGTAGTGCAGGAAGCGCAGCTTGTCGGCGTCCAGGCTCTTGAGCTGGGCGAACATGTGCTCGAGCTTCTCGTGCGATTCCTCGCGGATGCGCTCGTTCTCGGCCTCCAGCAACTTCATGCGGTCGCCCAGCGCCAGCGACAGCAGCACCACCAGCAGCACGGCGCCGAATTGCGGCGAGAACTGCGTGAGGGTGTTCACCGGCAGCAGCCCGAGGTTGGCCAGCGGCAGCAGCACCGCCCCCGCCAGCAACACGCCCCAGCCGGCCACGAACAGCCGCGCCGGACGGTAGCCCTGGCGCAGGCGCATGATGCCGGCACCGAGCATCACCGCCGCGAAGAACAGCGGCAGCACGGTGGCCAGGATGTACGCCCAGTGGCGCGGCAACAGCAGGCCCAGCAGGAACACCGCCACCACCGCGTGGGTCATCAGGCGGAAGCCGGTATCGACCTTCGGGTTGTCCTTGCGGATATCGAGGAAGCTGCGCGTGAACTGCAGCGCGCCCCACAGCGACAGGCAGGTGAACACCGGGAACCAGCCGTTGGCCGCCGGGAAATCCGGCCACAGGTATTGCAGCCCGTGGCCGTTGAGGCTCATGAACAGCAGCCCGAAGCCGCCCAGGAAAACGATGTAGTGCAGCTGCGCGCGCTCGCGCGTGGACAGGTACAACAACAGGTTGTACAGGAACATGATCAGCAGCGCGCCGTAGAACAGCCCGAAGCCCCACTGCTGGCCGTTGACGCGCTCCGCCAGCCCCTGTGCATCCAGCAGGCTTAGGTCGACGTTCAGCGCGCCCTGCCCTGCCACCCGGATGTACACCGACACCGGCTCGCCGCGCGCGGCGAGCGCGGCGGGAATCGGCAGCACGAACTCGCGCAGGCGCAGCTGGCGCTCGCCGAACGGGAGCGTGTCGCCCATCCTGTGCGCCACCCAGCCACCGTTGCCATCGGGCAGGAAGAAGGTCACCTCGTCGATCAGCGGGTGGCTTTCCACCAGGTGCCAGGCGCGGTCGGGGGCGCCGGACAGGTCCAGCGTGGCGCGGAACCAGAATGCCGAACGACTGAAACCCATGTTGGGGCGCGCGCTGTCCACGGCGCGGAAGCGGCTTTCGTACATGGAGGAGGCCACCGCCGCGATGTCGAGCGCCGCGGTTTCGTCCTCGAGCATCTGCAGGTCCAGGCCCACCGGGTAGGCGTGGACCCCGTCGACGGGGCGGATGGTGGCGGCCTGCGCGGAGGGCAGCAGGGAAGCGAACAGCAGCAGGAGCGGCAGCAGTACCGGCGGGAAACTACGAGAAAACATGACGACAATCCCTGGTCAGCCGGCCCCGGCGGGCACGGGCCGCCGAAGGATAGCCCATCCCCCCCACCCCATGTAGAGAGGGGGCCATGCCCCCGATTCGTTTTGGGGTCAGGCCGGGGTCGGGGGGTGTCGGCCGGGAAGCCCCCCCGCTACCATCGCCGTACGCAACGCAACGCACCGGAGCCACCATGGCCAGCGCCTGGAAGTACATCAAGTGGACGATCCTCGGCATCACCGGGCTGTTCCTCGCCCTGGTGCTCTTCCTGTTCCTGTGGATCGACCCCAACGACTACCGCGATGACGTCACCGCCCTGGTGAAGGAAAAGACCGGCCTGGTGCTCACCATCAAGGGTGACATCGGCTGGAATTTCTACCCGGCGCTGGGCTTCTCGGTGGGTGATCTCGCGCTGGCCACCGCCGAGGGCGAGAACCCGCTGGCATCGGTGAAGAAAGCCGCGGTCAGCGTGGAATTGCTGCCGCTGTTCAGCAAGCAGGTGAACGTGCGCACGCTGTTCGTCGACGGGCTGGTCGCCAACCTGGTGGTGGACGAGAACGGCAAGGGCAACTGGGAAGCGCTCACGGCCGGCGAAGAGCAGGCACCGGAAACCGCGCCGGAAGAGCCGGCCGGCGAAGCCGTGCTGGTCACCATTCCCAAGGTAGTCGTCACCAACACCATCATCGATTACGACGACCGCAAGGGCGGCTCGCACTACACCGTCACCGTTACCGAACTGGCCGCCGAGGACGTGGGCCTGCAACGCGAAATGCCCATCCACCTGGTCGCCACCGTGCAGGAAGCCAAGGGCCTGAAGGTCGGCACGGACATGCGCGCGTTCGTGCGCCTGGACACCGATGCGCAGCTGTACAACGTGCGCGGCCTGGAACTGACCGCAGACATCACCGGCATCCTCGCCAAGCCGTTCCGCGCCGTCGTGAAGAGCGACCTCAGCGCCGACATGAAGGCGCAGCGCATCCTCGCCAGCAATTTCGCGCTGGAAGCCAGCGACCTGGCGCTGGGCGGGCAACCCATTACCGCCACCGTCAGCGGCCCGCTGGCCATCGACCTCGCCGCCGACAGCGCCGACATCGGCCCGCTGGCGTTCTCCGCCGCCGGCGTGAGCGGTACGCTGAAGACGGCCGTGACCGCGCTGACCAAGGAACTGGCCTACAGCGGCACGCTCGATGTCGCGGCGTTCAACGCCAAGCACGCGATGCGCCAGTTCGGCATCACCCCGCCGAACACGACCGACGCCGCAGCCATGACCAAGGTCGCACTGAAGACGGATTTCGAGGGTGCACTCACGCGCGCGGCGCTTTCCAACCTCGCCATCACGCTCGACGACACCCACATCACGGGCAGCGCCGCGCTCAATGACCTCGCCACCCAGGCGATCGCCTTCGACCTGGCCATCGACGCCATCAACGCCGACCGCTACCTGCCGCCGGCCGCCAAGCCGGCCGCCGGCGGTGACAAGGCAGCCGCCGCACCGGCCGCTGCCGCCGCCAGGCCGGCCGGCAAGCCCGAGCCGCTGCTGCCGGTGGACACGCTGCGCAAGCTGAACGTGGACGGCAAGCTGTCCGCCGGCCGCATCACCATCATGGAATGGCCGGCCACCAACCTGGCCGTGGGCGTGCTGGCGAAGGATGGCGACATCCACGTGAACCCGGTGAGCGCCACCGTGCTGGAAGGCACCGTGCGCGGCGACGTGCGCGTGGATGCGCGCGGTGCCGAGCCGCGCATCGTCACCCACCTGAAACTCGACAAGGTGGAAGTGGGCGGCATCATCAAGCGCTACGCCGGCCGCGACCTGTTCAGCGGCAAGACCTCGCTGAACCTCGACATGGACGCCACCGGCAACGACATCGACACGCTGATGAAAAAGGCGGTGGGCGCGCTGGACGTGAGCTTCGCCGATTCGATGCTCAAGGGCATGAACATCAACAACCTGCTCACCGAGTCGCTGACCCAGCAACTCGGCGCGTTCGCCATGCTGGTGCCGGACTACCAGCAGAAACTGCCGAAGGAACTGCAACAGGACACGTCGTTCCAGACGCTGGCCGCCGGCGCGAAGATCAAGGACGGCATCGCACAGATCCCGGCGTTCAACGCCGCGGTGAAGGATGGCGGCATGAAGGGTGGCGGCCAGTTCAACCTGGTCACCAAGGACTTCGACTACACCATCGCCATGCGCACCACCAAGCTGGACGACAGCAAGTACTTCAAGGGCGCCGAGTTCCCCATACACTGCAAGGGCAACATCGCCGGCGCGCCGGCCGACTGGTGCCGCCCGGATACCAAGGCCATCGGCAACATGCTGAAGAAGGCCGCGGAAAATGCCGCCAAGGATCGCCTCAAGGGTGAGCTCGCGGAGAAACTCGGCGTTGATACCATTGATACCAAGGCCCTGAAGGCCCAGGCCGAACAGCAGGCGCAGCAGAAGATCGACGAAGAGAAGAAGAAGGCCGAACAGAAGGCCAAGGAAGAACTCAACAAGCAGATGAACAAGGCGCTGCAGAAGTTCCTCTGATGGCACGTCGCAAACCGGCGGCCGGCGCAACGCCGGCCGCCGACGATTTCGCCGCGCGCGTGCTGGCCTGGTACGACGCGCACGGCCGCAAGGACCTGCCCTGGCAGCAGGATCCCACGCCCTACCGGGTGTGGGTGTCCGAGATCATGCTGCAGCAGACGCAGGTATCCACCGTGCTCGGCTATTTCGACCGCTTCATGGCGCGTTTCCCGGACGTGCAGGGGCTGGCGTCGGCGCCCGCCGACGACGTGCTGCACCTGTGGACGGGACTGGGCTACTACGCCCGCGCACGCAACCTGCAGCGCGCCGCGCAACGCATCGTCGCGGAGCATGGCGGCGAATTCCCTGTCACCGTGGACGAGCTGGCTGCCCTGCCCGGCATCGGCCGCTCGACTGCCGGCGCGATCCTGGCGCTGTCGCGCGGCGTGCGCGCGACCATCCTCGACGGCAACGTGAAACGCGTACTGGCGCGCCACCACGCGGTGGCCGGCGACAAGAACGATGCAGCCGTGCTGAAGGCGCTGTGGGCGCACGCGGAGACGCACACGCCGTACACGCGCGTGAATGCCTATACCCAGGCGATGATGGATCTCGGCGCGACCCTGTGCACGCGCAGCAAGCCGCGCTGCGACGCCTGCCCGCTGGCCGCCAGCTGCCGCGCTCATGCGCAGGGCAACCCGCTGGATTACCCGGGCCGCATGACCGTGGCGAAGAAGACGCCGGTGCGCAGCACCACCATGCTGTTGCTGCGCGATACGCAAGGGCGCGTGCTGCTGGAGAAGCGCCCGGCCAGCGGCCTGTGGGGCGGCCTGTGGAGCCTGCCGCAGTGCGACGACGAGCAATCGCTGGCGGATGCGCTGGCGGCCCGCTCCCTGCGCGAACATGCACGCGCCCCGCTGCCGGCGTTCCGCCATACCTTCAGCCACTTCCACCTGGACATCGCACCCGTGCTGGTCGACGTGCGGCACGTACGCGGCCGCGTACGCGAAGCCGACGGTGCAGCCTGGGTCGACCCGGCCGCCCCCGGTACCCTCGGCCTGGCCGCGCCTGTTGTTAAACTGCTCGCCACCCTGGCCCAACCGCCCAACCCCATGTAGAGAGGGGGCCATGCCCCCGACTCATCGCCAATCGGGGGCATGGCCCCCTCTCTACAGACGAACCGACCGGACACCGACCATGACGCGCACCGTGTTTTGCCGCCGCCTCAAGCAGGAACTCGAGGGCCTCGAGCGCCCGCCCTTCCCCGGCCCGGCCGGGCAGGCGATCTTCGAGAACGTATCGAAGCAGGCCTGGCAGGAGTGGCTGAAGCACCAGACGCTGCTGATCAACGAGAAGCGCCTGGTCCTGACCGACCCGGCCACCGCCACCTACCTGGCCACCCAGCGGGAGAAGTTCCTGGCCGGCGAGGCCGTGGACCGGGCCGAGGGTTACGTGCCGCCGAAGGATTCGCCTTGACCGGCCCGGCCGGGGCCGTTTTAATAGCGCCCCTCGCGACCGGGTAACCGGCGCAGGGCTACAAGCCAGCTCCAACGCCCGGATAGCTCAGTCGGTAGAGCAGGGGATTGAAAATCCCCGTGTCGGTGGTTCGATTCCGCCTCCGGGCACCATCTTTTTGCTACTCAACGGGTTAGGACGTTTCTGAGAGGCCCTGTAACAGGGGTTGTAACAGAGATGCCTAGCCCGTTGAGGTCTTACCTCCTCCTCCGGAACCAGACTTGGTACTTCCGGAAAGCCGTGCCCCTCAGCCTACGGCCCCTTCTCGGCACCAGAGACTTCATCTGGTCCCTCCGGACAGACTCTCTCCGCGAAGCTCAACGCCTTGCCCTGGCCAGCCTCGTCTTCACTGACGAACTACTGGCATCTGCTGCCAACAGTGCAGACAGTCAGTTGTTGACGCCCACCGAAAATTGACCCACTTCCCGGGGTAATGCTCGCCCAAAACTGACCCACCCCCAAGGCTACCCT
>JADFDG010000022.1 GCA_018262975.1 Gammaproteobacteria bacterium | reverse complement strand
GCATTGCCCATGCGAGAGTAGGTCATCGTCAGGCACCTATCCCGAACCCCGGTCAGAAATGACCGGGGTTTTTTATTTTTCGCGCATCGCGCATCATGTCGGCGGGATCCAGGTAGCGCCTCATCGATGGAAACGCGTCCGCTCATCAATCTGCTCGCCGATGGTGCCTTTCATTCCGGCGCCGAGTTGGGGGCGCGCCTCGGCATCAGTCGCACCGCGGTCTGGAACCACGTCCAGGCCGTGCAGAAGCTCGGCATTCAGGTAGATGCCGTTCGCGGCAAGGGTTACCGGATTCCGCATGGGCTGGATTTGCTGCATGTCGGGCAGTTGCTGGCGGGCATGGGGCCGGTTGCGCGCGCAATGATTCGCGACGTCGACGTGTTCGATGTCGTGGACTCCACCAATGCGGTTGCCGCATCCCGCCTGAAAGCCGGTGGCGAAGGGGGCTATGCTTGTTTCGCGGAGTGCCAGACGGCTGGTCGCGGTCGTCGCGGGCGTAGCTGGGTGTCGCCTTATGCGACTTCCATCTATTTCACCTTCGTCCACGAATTCCTGCGGGGCTTCCCGGCGATTGACGGTTTGAGCCTGGTGGTGGGCGTCTCGGTAGCCGAAGCCCTCGAGGCCGCGGGTTGCCGCGGGGTCGGGTTGAAGTGGCCCAACGACCTCGTTGCCGCCGACGCCAAGCTTGGCGGAATCCTGATCGAGGTCTACGGGGATGTGGGTGGCCCTTGTCGCGCCGTCATCGGCGTGGGGATCAACGTGGATCTGTCCTCGGTAGACATGCCCCCGCTCGATCAGCCGCTCATCGACCTGCTGCGTATCGGCCTGCCCAGGGGGCGCCGCAACGACCTCGCGATAGCCCTGCTGAACGGCGTGAGCCTCGCGGTGCGTGACTTCGAGCGGGATGGGCTTGCCGGCTTCCTGTCCCGCTGGCAGCGTTTTGATTGCCTGCTCGGTCGGCCCGTGAATGTCTTTGCTGGCGGGGAGCCAATTCCCGGCTCTGCCGAGGGCATTGATCAGACTGGCGGCTTGTGCGTACGCACTGAGGCCGGCGTTCAGGTATTCCGCTCGGGGGAAGTCTCGGTCAGGGGCGTCCGATGAAGTTGCTGCTCGACCAGGGAAATACGCGCACGCGCTGGGTTGTCGTCTCCGGTGAACGGGTGGTGGCGCGCGGCACTCTCGACGAGGGCGGTGCAGGCGCGCAGGATGGGTTGCAGGAATGGGCCGGCCAGGTCCCAACGGTTGCGGTGAGTTCCGTCGCCGGGCCCGATCGCCGGGCGGCGCTGGTTGCGCGGCTTGCCGCACTGGGCTGGCGCGAGCCCTGCTTCCTGGCGTCCCGGGCGGTCGCCGGCGGGCTGCGCAATGGCTATCGTGAACCCGAGCGCCTCGGCGTTGATCGCTGGCTGGCAATGCTGGGTGCGCGCCAGCTTGGGAGCGGGGCCTTTCTCGTGGTCGATGCGGGCACTGCCATGACACTCGATGCCGTTGACGCCGCCGGGCGCCATCTGGGCGGCTACATCGTCCCGGGCTTGCGCCTGCAGTGTCGTGCGCTGGACAGCGGTACGGCCAGGGTCGGGTTCAGTGCGCACGAGCCTGCAACCGGCTGGGGGCGCGATACCGCAGAGGCGGTCGCGAATGGTGTGCTGCTCGGGCTCGCGGCATTGGTCGATCGTGCCATGATTGAACTGCGGCTGGGCGTTGGTGATACTTGCCGACTGGTATTGACCGGTGGTGACGCTCAGCGGATCGCGCCGCTGTTACTGTCGGCCAGGGCGGTCGTGGACGAGGACATCCTGTTCCGGGGGATGCTCGTCCTGTTGGCCGAACCAACCGCCTGATCGCTTTTTCCCTACCATCTGCCGTCGGCATAGGAAGTGTGATGCGCTGGGTCTTCGTTGCAATTGTCGCGCTCAACCTGTTGTACCTCGGCTGGAAGCTGCTCGACGCCGATGATCGCGTCGTGCCGCCACAGGTGGAGAGCAGCGATGCCGGCCAGTTCCCGGCCGGACTGCAGTTGCTTTCCGAGCGCTCCGCCCCGTCGGCGGAGCCTCCCGCCGTGGTAGCGACCGCCCCCGTCCCGGGATGCCCGGCAGTTGGTCCGTTCGCCGAAAAGGATGTTGGCCAGGTCGTCGATGCCTTGGCGAAGGCAGGCTTCGAGGCGGCCGAGGTCGCCGTTGACCGGGATGCCATGCCCGTTTTCTGGGTGTACATCCCGCCTGCTGCCAGCCGCCAGCAGGCGCTGCGCCAGCTGCGCGAGCTGCATGCCAAGGGCATTGACAGCTTTGTCGTGACCTCGGGTGAGGACCTCAATGCCATTTCGCTCGGGTCGTTCAGTAGCAGGGACTCGGCGCTGGGTGTCCAGGCCCGCCTCGGGGCGGCGGGCTACACGGCCGAGATCCGCCAGCAGGTGCGCAATGTCCGCCAGTCCTGGGTGGTTCTCGCCAATCCGGCGGCCCAGGGCTTTTTGGAGTTCGTCCCGTTGTCCCTGCAGTCCTCGGCCCGCCTCGAGCGCCTTGCCTGCCCCTGACCGCGTTGAACTAAGCCGGCCGCTCTCTTATGATCGCCGGCCCTTCGGTCTGAAGGGCTGGCGTAGCTCAGTCGGTAGAGCAACTGATTTGTAATCAGTGGGTCGGGGGTTCGATTCCTCTCGCCAGCTCCATTCCCCGGAACCAAAATCATCTGTGATTTGTTGTTGACAAGGGGGCTGTCGGTAAAGAGAATTAGCGCCCTCTTTGGAGGGGTTCCCGAGCGGCCAAAGGGATCAGACTGTAAATCTGACGGCTCTGCCTTCGGTGGTTCGAATCCACCCCCCTCCACCAGTTTTACGGACAAGACGAAAGGCTCGACGGCTCGACTGGGGAATCTGCCTCGCGGACACGCGGGTATAGTTCAATGGTAGAACCTCAGCCTTCCAAGCTGATGGTGCGGGTTCGATTCCCGCTACCCGCTCCACCAGCATCGCGCTAGTCCGGCAAGTGTGTTTGTGTTGGGTTAACGCTCATATAGCTCAGTCGGTAGAGCACTTCCTTGGTAAGGAAGAGGTCACCGGTTCGATTCCGGTTATGAGCTCCATGTCAAGGTCGGCCGGCGGAGAACGTCGGCCGGCTTTTGCGCGTCCGTCGGGCGCGGTGTTTGATGTGTTCGGACGCGGGTCGCCGCCCGCAGCAGTAAGCAGCCAGCAACAGGGGTAATTACCGTGGCAAAGGAAAAATTTGAACGTACCAAACCGCACCTGAACGTTGGCACGATCGGCCACGTGGACCATGGCAAGACGACGCTGACGGCGGCGATCGCCACGGTGCTGGCGCAGAAGTTTGGCGGCCAGGCGAAGAAGTACGACGAGATCGACGCGGCGCCGGAAGAGAAGGCGCGCGGCATCACGATCAACACGGCGCACGTGGAGTACGAGACGGCGAACCGTCACTACGCCCACGTTGACTGCCCGGGGCACGCTGACTACGTGAAGAACATGATCACGGGTGCGGCGCAGATGGACGGCGCCATCCTGGTGTGCTCGGCCGCTGACGGCCCGATGCCGCAGACGCGCGAGCACATCCTGCTGGCCCGCCAGGTAGGCGTACCGTACGTTGTGGTGTTCCTGAACAAGTGCGACATGGTCGACGACGCCGAGCTGCTCGAGCTGGTCGAGATGGAAGTTCGCGAGCTGCTGTCGAAGTACGACTTCCCGGGCGACGACACCCCGATCATCAAGGGTTCGGCCCTGAAGGCGCTGGAAGGCGACAAGGGCGAGCTGGGCGAGCAGGCCATCCTGAAGCTGGCCGAGACGCTGGACAGCTACATTCCGGAGCCGCAGCGTGCGATCGACAAGCCGTTCCTGATGCCGATCGAGGACGTGTTCTCGATTTCGGGCCGCGGCACGGTAGTGACCGGTCGCGTGGAGCGCGGCATCGTGAAGGTGGGTGACGAAGTCGAGATCGTGGGCATCAAGGACACGGTCAAGACCACGGTTACCGGCATCGAGATGTTCCGCAAGCTGCTCGACGAAGGTCGTGCGGGCGAGAACTGCGGCGTGCTGCTGCGCGGCACCAAGCGTGAAGACGTCGAGCGTGGCCAGGTGCTGTCGAAGCCGGGCGCGATCAAGCCGCACACCGAGTTCGAAGGTGAGGTGTACGTACTGTCGAAGGAAGAGGGTGGTCGTCACACCCCGTTCTTCAAGGGCTACCGCCCGCAGTTCTACTTCCGTACCACGGACGTGACGGGCGCCGTCGTCCTGCCGGAAGGCGTGGAGATGGTGATGCCGGGCGACAACATCAAGATGCACGTGACCCTGATCGCGCCGATCGCGATGGACGAGGGCCTGCGCTTCGCGATCCGCGAGGGTGGCCGCACCGTCGGCGCCGGCGTGGTTGCGAAGATCATCAAGTAAGGTGTTGCATACCCCGGCTATCCGGGGTATAGTTCGCGCCCCCTGTAGGACCAAGTCCGCCAGGGGGCATGATTTCACTACAACCGGGGCATCGTTCCCGGGGCTGCGAATTCAGCCTACCCCCTTGAATTGGCAAGGGTGGTCGGTTTTTTCGCGTTGAAAAACCTGTGTCCGGAGTTGGTTGCAATGGCAAGCCAGAGGATTCGAATTCGGCTCAAGGCGTTCGATCACAAGCTGATCGACCAGTCGGCCACCGAAATCGTCGATACCGCCAAGCGCACGGGCGCCCAGGTCTGCGGTCCGATTCCGCTGCCCATTCGCCGGGAGCGATTCACCGTCCTGACCTCGCCGCACGTCAACAAGAGTGCGCGTGACCAGTACGAAGTCCGTACGCACAAGCGCCTGATCGACATCGTGGATCCGACCGACAAGACGGTCGATGCCCTGATGAAGCTGGATCTTGCTGCGGGCGTCGATGTCCAGATCAGCCTCGGCTGATCGGCGCTGCGCAAACGTAAGGGGTTGAACAATGGCAATTGGGTTGATCGGTCGTAAAGCGGGCATGACCCGTGTATTCGTCGAAAGCGGCGAATCGATCCCGGTGACGGTCATCGAGGTGCAGCCGAACCGCGTAACGCGCGTTCGCACTGCCGAGGCCGATGGTTATGCGGCTGTGCAGGTTACTGCGGGTGCCGTGAAGGCGAATCGCCTGAGCAAGGCCGAGGCTGGCCATTTCGCCGCCGCTGGCGTCGAGCCGGGTCGTGGCCTGTGGGAGTTCCGCGCCGAGGCTTCCGACCTGTCGGGTCTGAAGGCCGGTGACGCCATCACGGTCGAGCGCTTTGCCGCCGGCCAGAAGGTGGATGTCACGGGCGTGTCCCGCGGCAAGGGCTACCAGGGCACCGTGAAGCGCTGGAACTTCGCCACCCAGGACGCCACGCACGGTAACTCGGTGTCGCACCGCGCCCCGGGCTCGATCGGCCAGCGCCAGTCGCCGGGCCGCGTGTTCAAGGGCAAGAAGATGTCCGGCCACATGGGCGCCGAACAGGTAACGGTTCAGAGCCTCGAGGTCGTCCGCGTGGACGCCGAGCGCAATCTGCTCCTGATCAAGGGTGCCATTCCGGGCGCGCCGGGCAACGACGTGATCGTTCGCCCTGCCGTCAAGGCCTGAGCCTCAAGAGGAACTGACGGATGAATCTCAACAAAGCATCCGGTGGAACGGTCTCCGTTTCCGAAGTTGCATTTGGCAAGGAATTCAACGAGGCGCTGGTGCACCAGGTGGTCACCGCGTACCTCGCGGGCGCCCGCCAGGGTACGGCCCAGCAGAAGAAGCGCGACGAAGTTCGTGGCGGCGGCAAGAAGCCGTGGAAGCAGAAGGGTACCGGTCGCGCACGCGCCGGCTCCATTCGCAGCCCGATCTGGCGTGGCGGCGGCAAGATCCATGCTGCCCGTCCGCGTGACTTCGACCAGAAAGTGAACCGCAAGATGTACCGCGGCGCACTGCAGTGCATCCTGTCCGAACTCGTTCGCCAGGATCGACTGCTGGTTGTCGATGATTTCAGCATCGGCGGCCCGAAGACCAAGGATCTCGTCGCCAAGCTGAAGGGTCTGGGTCTCTCGAACGCGCTGATCGTGACCGAGAATCTGGACGAGAACCTGTTCCTTGCCGCGCGCAACGTGCCGCACATCGATGTGCGTGACGCTGCCGGCATCGATCCGGTTGCCCTGATCGCGTTTGACAAGGTGCTCGTCACCGTGCAGGCGCTCAAGCAGGTTGAGGAGTCGCTGGCATGAACCAGGATCGCGTATTCCAGGTGCTTCTGGCACCGCACGTGTCCGAGAAGGCGACTGTGGTAGCCGAAAAGCACCGCCAGTTCGTGTTCAAGGTCGCGAAGGACGCCACCAAGCCGGAGATCAAGGCTGCCGTCGAGCGGTTGTTCTCGGTAAAGGTGAAGTCCGTGCAGACGACTGTCATGCCGGGCAAGAGCAAGCGCTTCGGCCGCTTCGAGGGTCGCCGCGGCGACACCAAGAAGGCCTATGTTTCGCTGCAGCCTGGCTTCGACATCAATTTTGCCGGCGCAGAGTGAGGAGTTGACCGATGTCTGTCGTCAAGACCAAACCCACTTCCGCTGGCCGCCGCTTCGTCGTCAAGGTCGTAAACGCTGACCTGTACAAGGGCCGTCCGCTGGCCTCGCTGGTCGAGACCAAGCAGAAGACCGGTGGCCGCAACAACACGGGCCGCATCACCACCCGCCATATCGGTGGTGGTCACAAGCAGCAGTACCGCGTCATCGATTTCCGTCGCAACAAGGACGGCGTTCCTGCCGTCGTTGAGCGCCTGGAATATGACCCGAACCGCAGCGCCCACATCGCCCTGCTGAAATACGCCGACGGTGAGCGCCGTTACATCATCGCCGCTGGCGGTGTGAAGGCCGGCGACACCCTGCAGTCCGGTTCGGATGCGCCGATCAAGGTCGGCAACACCCTGCCGCTGCGCAACATCCCGCTGGGTAGCAATATCCACTGCGTGGAGCTGAAGATCGGCAAGGGTGCCCAGCTGGCGCGCAGCGCCGGTGCATCCGTGCAGCTGCTGGCCCGCGAAGGCGGCTTCGTGACCCTGCGCCTGCGCTCGGGCGAAATGCGCAAGGTTCACGCGGACTGCCGCGCGACCATCGGTGAAGTCTCGAACTCCGAGCACAACCTTCGCAACCTCGGCAAGGCCGGTGCGAAGCGTTGGCAGGGTGTTCGTCCGACGGTGCGTGGCGCGGCCATGAACCCGGTTGACCACCCGCACGGTGGTGGTGAAGGTCGTTCGAAAGGCGGCCGTCACCCCTGCACTCCATGGGGCGTGCCGACCAAGGGTTACAAGACCCGCAAGAACAAGCGTACCCAGAACATGATCGTGCGCGATCGCCGCGTGAAGTAATCGACGAAGAGGTAATCGGCAGTGTCCCGTTCCCTGAAGAAAGGCCCGTTCGTCGACCTCCACCTCCTGAAGAAGGTGGAGGCCGCGATGGCCGCCAGCTCGAAGAAGCCGATCAAGACCTGGTCGCGCCGTTCCATGATCATTCCGGAGATGGTTGGCATGACCATCGCCGTACATAATGGCCGCCAGCACATGCCGGTGTTCGTCACCGAGCAGATGGTCGGCCACAAACTCGGCGAGTTCGCTGCTACCCGCACCTATCGCGGTCATGCATCGGACAAGAAGACGAAGTGAGGCCGCAGCCATGACGATTGAAGTTGCAGCTCGCCTTCGCGGCGCCCGCGTATCTGCCCAGAAGGCTCGCCTGGTCGCTGACCAGGTGCGCGGCCTGAAGGTCGATCGCGCACTGAACGTCCTCGAGTTCAGCCCCAAGAAGGCTGCTCGCATCGTCAAGAAAGTTCTCGAGTCGGCCATCGCCAACGCCGAGAACAACGAGGGTGCGGACGTCGACGAGCTGAAGGTGTCGACGATCTACGTCGACGAGGGTCTGGTCATGAAGCGTATCAAACCGCGGGCCAAGGGCCGCGCTGATCGCATCAGCAAGCAGACCTGCCATATCACGATCAAGGTCTCGGACAGGTAATCGGAGTCCCCGATGGGTCAGAAAGTCAATCCGGTAGGCATCCGCCTGGGTATCGTGCGCAAGCACAACTCCACGTGGTATGCGAGCCCGAAAAATTACGCCAGCTACCTTCTGAGCGACCTCAAGGTGCGTGAGTACCTGTTCCGCCGCCTGAAGAACGCCTCGGTGTCGAACATCCTGATCGACCGTCCGGCCGACAATGCTCGCATCACCATCTGCACGGCACGTCCGGGCGTGGTCATCGGCAAGAAGGGCGAGGACGTCGAAACGCTGCGCCGCGAAGTGGCGAAGCTGATGGGCATGCCGGTCCAGATCAACATCGAGGAAGTCCGCAAGCCGGACGTCGATGCTCGCCTGGTCGCCGAAAGCATTGCCAGCCAGCTCGAGCGCCGCATCATGTTCCGTCGCGCCATGAAGCGCGCGGTGCAGAACGCGCTCAAGCAGGGCGCGCTCGGCATCAAGGTGCAGGTGTCCGGCCGCCTCGGCGGCGCCGAGATCGCCCGCACCGAGTGGTACCGCGAAGGCCGTGTGCCGCTGCACACCCTGCGCGCCGACATCGACTACTCCACCGCGCGTGCCGAAACGACCTACGGTTGCATCGGCGTGAAGGTCTGGATCTTCAAGGGCGAAGTACTCGGTGAGCGCGGCGCACAAGCCGTTGCCCCGGCTGCCGTTGAAGAAGTCGCCGCCCCGAAGAAGCCGGCCAAGCGCCGCGCTCCGGCCGGCAAGTGAGGTAACGAGTCATGCTGCAACCTAAGCGCACTAAATTCCGGAAGGTGCACAAGGGCCGCAACACCGGCCTGGCGCAGTCCGGCAACAAGGTCTCGTTCGGCACGATCGGCCTGCAGGCGACCAGCCGCGGCCGCATCACGGCCCGCCAGATCGAAGCGGCGCGTCGCGCCATCAGCCGCCACATCAAGCGTGGTGGCAAGCTGTACATCCGGATCTTCCCGGACAAGCCGATTACCCAGAAGCCGCTGGAAGTGCGGATGGGTTCCGGTAAGGGTAGCGTCGAGTACTGGGTAGCCCAGATCCAGCCCGGCCGGATGCTTTACGAAATGGAAGGCATTCCGGAAGAAGTGGCCCGCGAGGCGTTTGCCCTTGCCCAGGCCAAGCTGCCGGTCATGACCAAGATCGTTTCGCGGACGGTGATGTGATGAAAGCTGTCGAATTGCGCAAGAAGAGCGGTGAAGAGCTCGCGAAGCAACTGACGGAGCTTCTGCAGGAGCAGTTCAAGCTGCGTATGAGCAAGGCTACGGGTCAGCTGAACCACACCCACCGCCTGCAGGAAGTGCGCCGTGCCATTGCGCGCGTCCGCACTGTAATTGGCCAGAAGGGTAAGTGACATGACTACTGCAGCCAGCAACGTCAAGCGCACGCTGACCGGCAAGGTCGTCAGCAACAAGATGGACAAATCGATCACGGTGCTGATCGAGCGTCGCGTCAAGCACCCCAAGTACGGCAAGTTCGTCCGCAAGTCGAGCAAGATCCATGCGCACGACGAGCAGAACCAGTGCCACGAGGGTGATGTCGTGACGATCGAAGAGTGTCGTCCGATTTCCAAGACCAAGGCCTGGCGCCTGGTCGAAGTCGTAGAGCGCGCCGGCTGAAGCCTGTCGGCTCGCCGGAAGTGATGACGGGAGAACGTCCATGATCCAGACAGAAACCGTGCTTGAGGTTGCCGACAACAGCGGCGCCCGTCGAGTGCAATGCATCAAGGTCCTCGGCGGCAGCAAGCGTCGTTACGCGACGGTTGGCGATGTCATCAAGGTATCCGTAAAGGACGCCATTCCGCGTGCTCGCGTGAAGAAGGGTGACGTCATGAACGCCGTGGTTGTCCGCACCAAGAAGGGTGTGCGCCGCGCCGATGGTTCGGTCATCCGCTTCGACGAGAACGCGGCGGTCCTTCTGAACAACAAGAAGGAGCCGGTCGGTACCCGTATCTTCGGGCCGGTGACCCGTGAGCTTCGTGGCGAGCAGTTCATGAAGATCATCTCCCTGGCGCCGGAAGTAATCTGAGGTCTCGTGTCATGTTGAAGATCAAGAGCGGCGACGAAGTCGTCGTCATCACCGGCAAGGACAAGGGCAAGCGCGGTACCGTGACCCGCGTGTTCGACAACGGCACCGTCGTGGTGTCCGGCGTCAATGTCGCCAAGAAGCACCAGAAGCCCAACCCGGCCCGTGGTCTGGCTGGCGGCATCGTTGAACTGGAGTTGCCGATCCAGGCCTCCAACGTTGCCATTTACAACCCGAAGACCCAGAAGGCCGATCGCGTCGGTTTCAAGGTCGACGGTGACAAGAAGGTCCGCGTCTTCAAGTCGACCGGCGAAGTCGTCGGGGGCTGAGGTTAATACGCCATGAGCAATTTCAAGGATATCTACACCTCCAAGGTGGTGCCGCAGCTCCAGAAGGAGTTCGGCTACAAGAACATCATGGAAGTGCCGCGCATCACCAAGATCACCCTGAACATGGGTGTTGGTGAAGCCACCCAGGATCGCAAGGCGATCGAGGGCGCGGTGACGGACATGACCAAGATCGCCGGCCAGAAGCCGGTGGTGACCAAGGCCCGCAAGTCGATCGCGAGCTTCAAGGTTCGCGAGAACTGGCCGGTGGGCGTCAAGGTCACGCTGCGTCGCGAGCGCATGTACGAGTTCCTTGAGCGCCTGGTGAACATCGCCATTCCGCGTATCCGCGATTTCCGCGGCCTGAATGCGCGTTCGTTCGACGGCCGTGGCAACTACAGCATGGGTCTCAAGGAACAGATCGTGTTCCCGGAGATCGATTACGACCAGATCGACGCGCTGCGTGGTATGGACATCACCATTACCACCACCGCAAAGACGGATGAGGAAGCCCGCGCGCTGCTGCGTGCGTTCAACTTCCCGCTCCGCAAGTAACAACGAAAGAGTCAGGATTAAGGCATGGCCAAGCTTTCGATGGTTAACCGCGAGAAGCGTCGCGTGAAGCTCGCGGTCAAGTTCGGCGCCAAGCGCGCCGCACTCAAGGCGATCATTCGCGATCCGAAGTCGTCCGAGGACGAGCGTTGGGAAGCGCAGCTCAAGCTGCAGCAGCTGCCGCGCGACTCGTCCCCGAGCCGCCAGCGTAACCGCTGCGGTCTGACCGGTCGCCCGCACGGCTTCTATCGCAAGTTTGGTCTGGGCCGCAACAAGCTGCGTGAAGCGGCCATGCGCGGTGACATTCCTGGCCTGTACAAGGCCAGCTGGTAAGAATCGGGAGCGATGAGATGAGTCTCCAGGATCCGTTGGCCGACATGTTCACCCGTATCCGCAACGGGCAGTTGGCGAGGAAGAGTGCGGTAGAAATGCCGTCGTCGAAGCAGAAGGTCGAGGTTGCCCGCGTCCTGAAGGACGAGGGTTACATCGGCGGCTTCTCCGTCGACAAGGTTGATGCCAAGGCCGTCCTGCGCATCGACCTGAAGTACTACGAAGGCAAGCCGGTCATCGAGCAGATCGCTCGCGTGAGCCGCCCTGGCCTGCGTGTTTACAAGAAGGTTGATCAGCTGACCCGCGTCAAGCAGGGCTTGGGCATCCTGATCCTTTCGACCAGCAATGGCCTGATGACCGACCGCGCCGCCCGCAAGGCGAACGTTAGCGGTGAAGTCATCGCCCAGGTGTCGTAAGGCACGGCTGGAACGACGAGACGAGATAGCAGGTAACAATCATGTCGCGAGTTGCCAAGAAAACCATCAGCCTTCCGAAGGGCGTGCAGCTGACTGTCGCCGATTCGCTGGTGACCGCCAAGGGCGCCAAGGGCACCCTCAGCATCGCCATCGACCCGACCATCGATGTGGCCATCGATGGCGAGCAGGTGAACATCGCGCCGCGCAACCCGTCCGCCGATGGCTGGATGCGTGCGGGTACGACCCGTGCCAACCTGAACAACCTGGTAACCGGCGTGTCGGCCGGCTTCGAGCGCAAGCTCGAGCTGGTGGGCGTGGGCTACCGCGCCCAGGCGCAAGGCCGCACCGTGAACCTGACGCTGGGCTTTTCCCACCCGGTTGCCTACCAGCTTCCGGAAGGTATCACGGCGGAAACGCCGACCCAGACCGAGATCATCATCAAGGGTCTGGACAAGCAGCTCGTGGGCCTTGTTGCCGCGAATATCCGTGCTTTCCGTCCGCCCGAGCCCTACAAGGGCAAGGGTGTCCGCTACGCGGCTGAGCGCGTGCGGCAGAAGGAAGCCAAGAAGAAGTAATTCGTTGAGGCATTGACGATGAACGAGAAAAAAGTTGCACGCCTCCGTCGTGCACGCAGTACGCGCCTGAAGATCCGTGACAACGGCGCATACCGTCTTTGCGTCAACCGCACGCCGCGTCATATGTACGCGCAGATCACCACTGCCGGTGGTGACCGCGTGCTGGTCGCTGCTTCGACGGTCGAAAAGGACATGCGCGAAGGCACGACCGGCAACGTCGACGCGGCCAAGAAAGTTGGCCAGCTGATCGCCGAACGCGCAAAGAAGGCAGGCATCGAAGCCGTGGCCTTTGATCGCTCGGGTTTCCGCTACCACGGCCGCATCAAGGCCCTGGCTGACGCCGCGCGTGAAGCCGGCCTGCAATTCTAAAGGTGCATCATGGCGAAAGTTGAGCAGAACGAAGGCCTGGTCGAGAAGCTGATCGAGGTCAACCGCGTTGCCAAGACCGTCAAGGGCGGCCGCATCATGTCGTTCACCGCGCTGACCGTGGTCGGCGACGGCAAGGGCAAGGTCGGTTTCGGCCGTGGCAAGGCGCGCGAAGTGCCGCAGGCGATCCAGAAGGCTCTCGAGGCCGCTCGCCGCAACATGATCAAGGTTGATCTGAACGGCACCACGCTGCAGCACCCGGTGAATGCCGCGCATGGCGCTTCGCGCGTGTACATGCAGCCGGCTTCCGAAGGTACCGGTATCATCGCCGGCGGTGCCATGCGCGCCGTCCTCGAGGTTGCCGGTGTGCAGAACGTGCTGGCGAAGTGCTACGGCTCCACCAACCCGGTGAACGTCGTGCGCGCCACCTTCAACGGCCTCAAGGGTCAGACGTCGGCGGAACAGGTTGCAGCCAAGCGCGGCAAGTCCGTCGAGGAAATCCTCAACTGAGCCGTTGGCAACGCCAAAAGCGGAGATAGTGAAGACCATGGCGAAGAAGCAGATTTCGGTAACGCTCACCAAGAGCGTCCACGGCCGTCTCGAAGCGCACAAGGCCTGCGTACGCGGCCTGGGCCTTCGTCGCATCGGCCACACCGTGCAGGTCGAGGATACCGCGGCCGTGCGCGGCATGATCAACAAGATCAGCTACATGCTGCGCGTACAGGAGTGATCCCATGAAACTCAATACCATCTCCCCGGCGCCGGGCGCCAAGACGGTGCGCAAGCGCATCGGCCGTGGTATCGGCAGTGGCTGGGGCAAGACCGGTGGCCGCGGCCACAAGGGTCAGAAGGCGCGCACCGGCAAGGGCATCATGCCGGGCTTCGAGGGCGGCCAGATGCCGCTGCAGCGTCGTTTGCCGAAGTTCGGTTTCACCTCGCACATGGCGATGGGTACTGCCGAGGTTCGCCTGTCGGAGATCGACGCCGTTGATGGCGACGTGGTCGACATGGCCAGCCTGAAGGCAGCCAACATCGTTCGTGGCGACATGGTTCGCGCGAAGATCGTCCTGAGCGGCGCCGTCAAGCGCGCGCTGACCGTCAAGGGCGTTGGCGTGACCAAGGGTGCCCGTGCTGCCATCGAGGCAGCCGGCGGCAAGGTCGTGGAAGCCTGAACGGATACTGACGCGAGATGAATACGGGCAAGACGCTCCAGAGTGGTGCCCCTGGCCTGAACCTGTCCGACGCAGGTGTCAGCGAGCTGCTGCGCCGCATCGGTTTCCTGCTGATGGCGCTGCTGGTCTTCCGGATCGGCGCGCACATCCCGGTTCCGGGTATCGATCCGATCCGGCTGGAGCAGTTGTTCGAGCAGAACCAGGGCACCATTCTTGCCATGTTCAACATGTTCTCCGGCGGCGCGCTGGAGAACATGAGCATCATGGCGCTGGGCGTTATGCCGTACATCTCCGCGTCGATCATTATCCAGTTGATGACCGCGGTAAGCCCGCAGCTCGAGCAGCTGCGCAAGGAAGGCGAGGCCGGTCGTCGCAAGATTTCCCAGTACACGCGTTACCTGACAGTGGCTATCGCGCTGGTGCAGGGGTGGGGTCTGGCCGCCGGTATGGCCAGCCAAGGTGTGGCTTTGAAAGCCGACCTGTCGTTCTTCTTCCTGGCGGTGGTCAGCCTGACGACCGGCACCATGTTCCTGATGTGGCTGGGCGAGCAGATCACCGAGCGCGGCGTGGGTAACGGCATTTCGATGCTGATCTTCGCCGGCATTGTCGCGGGTATCCCGTCGGCGATCGGCATGGCATTCGAGAACACGCGTCAGGGCGAGCTGAGTGTCCTCGCGCTGATCCTGGTCGCGATTATTGCCGTCGCCGTGGTGTTTGCCGTCGTATTCGTGGAGCGTGGCCAGCGCCGCATCACGGTCAACTACGCCAAGCGCCAGCAGGGCCGCCGTATGTACGCCGCGCAGCAGAGCCACCTGCCGCTGAAGGTCAACATGTCCGGTGTGATCCCGGCGATTTTTGCCAGTTCGATCCTGCTGCTGCCGGCCAGTCTTGGCCAGTGGGTGGGGGCGGGCCAGACCGGCCTGATGGCCCAGGGGATGCAGGAAGTGTCCCTGGCGCTGGCGCCGGGCCAGCCGCTTTACCTGTTGCTGTTTGCCGGCCTGATCGTGTTCTTCTGCTACTTCTACACGGCGTTGATGTTCAACCCCCGTGAGATTGCGGAGAACCTGAAGCGTAGCGGCGCGCTGATCCCTGGTATCCGTCCGGGTGATCAGTCGGCCAAGTACATCGATGACGTCGTAGGGCGCTTGACGCTGATCGGCGCCATCTACATGACCGCGGTTTGCCTGTTGCCGATCTGGCTGAACGCCGCCCTGAGCGTGCCGTTCTACCTGGGGGGCACCTCGCTGCTGATCGTGGTGGTGGTGGTGATGGACTTCATGGCGCAGGTCAATGCGCACATGATGTCCAGCCAGTACGAAAAACTTCTTAAGAAGGCGAACCTCAAGAACTACGGTTCCGGGGTTCGGTGATCCAGGTTTATCAGCCCATCGGGTGTAGTCATGAAAGTACAGGCGTCAGTCAAGAAGGTTTGCCGTAACTGCAAGATCATCCGCCGCCGCGGCTCGGTGCGCGTGATCTGCAGTGCAGAGCCCCGCCACAAGCAGCGGCAGGGTTGAGATAACCCGTCATTGCATATCGGGAGTTCCGGGGATAGAATCAGCGCCCTTTTTTCGGGCCTGTAACCCCGGCGCCCGGTGTCCCTGGCGGACATGTGTTGAGCTGTAAGTAGCGACGATTGGAGTAATACGGATGGCCCGTATCGCAGGCGTAAACATTCCGGACGGCAAGCATGCCGTGATTGCCCTTACCTATATCTACGGTATCGGCAACACCCGCGCACAATCCATTTGTGCGTCGGCGGGTATTGCCCCGACCACCCGGGTGAAGGACCTTTCCGACGTCCAGCTGGACGCCATCCGGGGTGAGGTAGCGAAGTTCCCGGTAGAGGGTGACCTCCGCCGTGAAGTGAGCATGAACATCAAGCGACTGATCGACCTGGGTTGCTACCGCGGCCTGCGCCACAAGCGCGGCCTGCCGGTACGTGGTCAGCGCACCAAGACGAATGCCCGTACCCGCAAGGGTCCGCGCAAGCCGATCAAGAAGTAACCGGGTTCACGGGTAAAGGCAGATGGCAAAGGTATCCGCGAAAGACGCAGCGCGCACCCGCAAGAAGATCAACCGTACGGTTGCGGACGGCATTGCGCACATCCACGCGTCCTTCAACAACACGATCATCACCCTGACGGACCGCCAGGGCAACACACTGGCCTGGGCGACGTCCGGTGGTGCCGGTTTCCGTGGCTCGCGCAAGAGCACACCGTTTGCTGCCCAGGTTGCGGCAGAAAAGGCGGGCAACGTTGCCAAGGAGTACGGCCTGAAGAACCTCGACGTTCGCGTCAAGGGTCCGGGTCCGGGTCGCGAGTCCGCCGTGCGCGCGCTCAACGCCTGCGGTTACAAGATCAACAGCATCACTGACGTCACGCCGATTCCGCACAACGGCTGCCGTCCGCCGAAGCGCCGTCGCGTCTGATACGGGGAACTGATACATGGCACGTTATATTGGTCCGAAGTGCAAACTTTCCCGTCGCGAGGGTACTGACCTTGCGCTGAAGAGTGGCATTCGCGCCCTCGATTCCAAGTGCAAGGCCGACACCCCGCCGGGCCAGCACGGCGCTGCGCGTCGTGGCCGCCAGTCCGACTTCGGCAACCAGCTTCGCGAAAAGCAGAAAGTTCGCCGTATCTACGGTGTGCTGGAGCGCCAGTTCCGTAACTACTACGGCAGGGCCGCCCGCACCAAGGGCAACACTGGCGAGAACCTGCTGCAGCTGCTCGAATCGCGTCTGGACAACGTCGTTTACCGCATGGGTTTCGGCGCCACGCGCTCGGAAGCCCGCCAGCTGGTGAGCCACAAGGCGATCCTGGTGAACGGCAAGGCCGTGAACATCCCGTCCTACCAGGTTGCCCCGGGTGACGTGGTGGCGGTACGCGAGAAGGCCCGCAACCAGTTGCGCATCAAGAGCGCACTGGAGCTGGCTGCCCAGCGTGGTTTCTCGCCGTGGATCGAAGTCGACGAGAAGAAGATGGAAGGTACGTTCAAGACCCGTCCTGAGCGCATCGACCTCCCGGCCGAGATCAACGAACAGCTGATCGTCGAGCTCTACTCGAAGTAAGGACATCCCTGAGGGAATCCGCATGGCGAATGCTGCAACCGACTTCCTGACGCCGAAAGCGATCGGCATCCAGGCCCTGAGCCCGAGCCACGCCAAGGTGACGCTCGAGCCGCTCGAGCGTGGTTTCGGCCATACGCTTGGCAACGCGCTGCGTCGCATCCTGCTGTCCAGCATCCCTGGCGCGGCGGTGACCGAAGTCGAGATCGACGGCGTGCTGCACGAGTACAGCACCATCGAGGGTATCCAGGAGGATGTGATCAACATCCTGCTGAACCTGAAAGGTCTGGCTATCCGCATGAACAACCGTAGCGAAGCCACGCTGACCCTTCGCAAGAAAGGTCCGGGTCTTGTCACGGCTGCTGATATCCAGCGCGATCATGACGTCGAGATCGTCAACCCGCAGCACGTCATTGCCCACATCAACGGCAACGCCGAGTTGTCGATGCGGCTGAAGATCGAGCGCGGCCGCGGCTATGTCGCCGCCGACGCCCGTCGCCGTGACGATGACGAGACCCGTTCGATCGGCCGCCTGCAGCTGGACGCGTCGTTCAGCCCGGTTCGCCGCGTCGCGTACGTGGTCGAGGCTGCCCGTGTAGAGCAGCGTACCGACCTGGACAAACTGGTCATCGATCTGGAGACCAACGGCACCGTTGATCCGGAAGAGGCGATCCGTCGCGCCGCCACGATCCTGCAGCAACAGATCGCCGTGTTCGTGGATCTGGAGCGTGATCGCGAAGTGGGTGCCGTCGAGTCCTCCGGTCCGGAGATCGATCCTATCCTGCTGCGCCCGGTTGATGACCTCGAGTTGACCGTTCGTTCGGCGAACTGCCTGAAGGCCGAGAACATCTACTACATCGGCGACCTGGTACAGCGCACCGAAGTGGAGCTGCTGAAGACCCCGAACCTCGGCAAGAAGTCCCTTACCGAGATCAAGGATGTCCTCGCCTCCAAGGGCCTGTCGCTGGGCATGCGTCTGGAGAACTGGCCGCCGGCCAGCCTCAAGAACGACGATCGCCTGAACGCCAAATACCGTTAATCCGCCGCCGGCCGAGAGGCCCGCGCGTACTGATAGCCAGGAAACAGAGCCATGCGTCATCGCAAGAGTGGTCGTCAACTTAACCGCAAATCGGCGCACCGTACCGCGCTGTTCCGCAACCTCGCGGTCGCGCTGATCGAGCATGAGGCCATTCGCACCACGCTGCCGAAAGCGAAGGAAATGCGTCGCGTGGTCGAGCCGCTGATCACGCTCGCCAAGAACGACACCGTCGCCAACCGCCGCGTTGCGTTTTCGCGCACTCGTTCCAAGGAAGCCGTAGCCAAGCTGTTCGACGAGATCGGCCCGCGCTACAAGGCCCGCCCGGGTGGCTACATGCGCGTCCTGAAGGCCGGCTTCCGCGCCGGTGACAACGCGCCGATGGCCTACGTCGAACTGGTCGATCGCTCGACCACCGGCGTTGCCGAGGATGCCGACAAGGAGTGATCGCCGCACCTTCGGGTGGCGATACCAAAAGGCCGGGCTTGATGCCCGGCCTTTTGCGTTTGTGGGCCCGGGCTCCTGCAGGGGCAGGAGCACCGGGCCCTGCGGGGACCGTTCAGGCCGGCTTGAGCAGTGGCTTGAGGAAGCGACCGGTGTGCGAGCCGCGGGTCTTTGCCACGGTTTCAGGCGTGCCGCTCACCAGCACCTGGCCGCCGCGGTCGCCCCCTTCCGGGCCGAGGTCGATGAGCCAGTCCGCGCACTTGATGACATCGAGGTTGTGCTCGATGACCACCACGGTGTTGCCGTGGTCACGCAGGCGATTGAGTACAGCCAGCAGTTGCTGGATGTCGTGGAAATGCAGGCCGGTGGTCGGCTCGTCGAGTATGTAGAGCGTCGAGCCGGTGTCGCGGCGCGACAGTTCCTTGGCCAGCTTGACACGCTGTGCCTCGCCGCCGGACAGGGTGGTCGCGTTCTGGCCGAGTGTTATGTAGGAGAGCCCCACGTCCATCAGTGTCTGCAGTTTGCGGTGGATGACCGGGACGGCCGCGAAGAATTCCAGCGCGTCCTCCACCGTCATCTCCAGGACCTCGTGGATGGTCTTGCCCTTGTAGCGGACATCGAGGGTCTCGCGGTTGTAGCGTTTGCCCTTGCAGACCTCGCAGGGGACGTAGACGTCCGGCAGGAAGTGCATCTCCACGCGGATCACGCCATCGCCCTCGCAGGCTTCGCAACGCCCGCCTTTCACGTTGAAGCTGAACCGGCCGGGCTGGTAGCCGCGTGAGCGCGCTTCCGGGGTCCCGGCGAACAGTTCGCGGATCGGCGTGAACAAGCCGGTGTAGGTGGCCGGGTTGGAGCGCGGCGTGCGACCGATCGGGCTCTGGTCGATGTCCACCACGCTGTCGAACTGATCGAGTCCGTCGATGGCATCGTGCGGCGCCGGTGCCTCGATGCCGGTGCTGGCGCCGTTGAGTTCGCGCGCGGCGACCGGGTAAAGCGTGTTGTTGATCAGCGTGGACTTGCCCGAGCCGGACACCCCGGTGATGCAGGTGAGCAGCCCGACCGGGATCTCGACGTTGACGCCCTTGAGGTTGTTGCCGCGCGCGCCGCTGATGGTGATCTGGCGCTTGCGGTCCGGCTTGTGGCGCTGAACTGGCACCTCGATGCGCAGGGCGCCCGACAGGTAACGGCCGGTGACCGACTCCGGCGCCGCCATGACATCCTGCATGCTGCCGGCGGCGACCACGCGGCCGCCATGCACGCCCGCGCCCGGGCCGATATCGAGGATGAAATCCGCGCTGCGGATGGCGTCCTCGTCGTGCTCGACCACCAGCACGGTGTTGCCGAGGTCGCGCAGGCGCACCAGCGTCTGCAGCAGGCGTTCATTGTCGCGCTGGTGCAGGCCGATGGACGGCTCGTCGAGTACGTACATCACCCCGACCAGTCCGGCACCGATCTGGCTGGCCAGGCGGATGCGCTGCGCCTCGCCGCCGGACAGCGTTTCGGCCTTGCGGTCGAGCGCGAGGTAATCGAGGCCGACGTTGACCAGGAATTGCAGGCGCTCGCGAATTTCCTTGAGGATCTTGTCGGCAATCTCGCCTTGCTTGCCGGTGAGCTTGAGCCCGGCGAAGTACTGTTCGGCGTGGCCCACGGGCATGCGCACGATTTCCGGCAGCGGGCGGTTGCCGACGAACACGTGGCGGGCTTCCAGGCGCAGGCGCGAGCCGCCGCAATCCGTGCAGGGGGCATTGGCGAGGTAGCGCGACAGTTCCTCGCGGACCGACATCGATTCCGTCTCGCGGTAGCGGCGCTCCATGTTGTTGATGACCCCCTCGAACGGGTGGCGGCGTACCACGCGGTCGCCGCGGTCGTTGAGGTAACGGAACTCGATCTCTTCCTCGCCGCTGCCGTAGAAGATGATGTCGCGGGTCTTTTTCGTCAGCTTGCCGAACGGCTTGTCGATGTCGAAGCCGTAGTGCTTGGCCAGCGATTGCAGCATGTGGAAGTAATAGACGTTGCGGCGATCCCAGCCGCGGATGGCGCCCTCGGACAGGCTGAGTTCCGGGTCGGCGACCACCAGCTCCGGGTCGAAGAACTGGCGTGCGCCGAGGCCGTCGCAGGTCGGGCAGGCGCCGGACGGGCTGTTGAAGGAGAACAGCTTCGGCTCCAGTTCGCCGACGCTGTGGCCACAGTGCGGGCAGGCGTAGCGCGCCGAGAACAGCAGCGGCTCGCGCTTGTCGTCGTCCATGAACGCGACCAGCGCGATGCCCTCGGCGAGGCGCAGTGCCGTCTCGAAGGACTCCGCCAGGCGGGTCTCGATGCCGGCCTTGACCTTGAGGCGATCGACCACGACCTCGACGGTGTGCTTGCGCTTCTTGTCCAGCGCCGGCACCTCGTCGATTTCGTAGACCTTGCCGTCGACGCGTACGCGCACGAAGCCCTGGCTGCGCAATCCATCGATGAGGTTGAAGTGCTCGCCCTTGCGGTCGCGGATCACCGGGGCGAGCAGCATGACGCGGGTGTCTTCGGGCAAGGCCAGCGTTTCATCGACCATCTGGCTGACGGTCTTGGCGGTGAGCGGTGCGCCGTGTTCCGGGCAGCGAGGTTCGCCGACGCGCGCGTACAGCAGGCGCAGGTAATCGTAGATCTCGGTGATGGTGCCGACGGTGGAGCGCGGGTTGTGCGAGGTGGATTTCTGCTCGATGGAAATCGCCGGCGACAGGCCCTCGATGTGGTCGACGTCGGGCTTGTCCATCATCGACAGGAACTGCCGGGCGTAGGTCGACAGCGACTCGACGTAACGGCGCTGGCCCTCGGCGTACAGCGTGTCGAACGCCAGCGAGGACTTGCCGGAACCCGACAGGCCGGTGATCACCACGAACTTGTCGCGCGGGATCTCGACGTTGATGTTCTTGAGGTTGTGCGTGCGGGCACCGCGGACGACGATCTTGTCCATGTGGGCAAAGGCTGGCGCAAAGGGAGGCGGGAAACCGCCAAGTATACGCGCCCGGGGTGTCGCGGGCGGGTTGCCGGCATGCGTGTTTGCCGCAGCGCCGCAACAAAAAAGGCCCCGCCAGTGCGGGGCCTTTTCGTGGCTGGAAGCCTCAGAGGTTTTCCTGGGCCCAGTTGACCGCCTGCAGGCGGTTGGAGGCGTTGATCTTCTTGAAGATGTTGTAGATGTGGGTCTTGATGGTGTGCGGGCTGAGGCTGAGACGGTCGGCGATCTCGGTGTTCTTGGCACCGGTGGCCATCACGCGCAGGACCTCGATCTCGCGCTCGGTGAGCGACGCCGCGGTGGCGTTCGACGGGCGCTTCCAGCTGCGGCTCTTGGCCATGTAACGCTCGAGAACCTTGCGCGGCAGCCACACTTCGCCGTTGAGGATGGCCTGTACGCCCTTGAGCAACTGGTCCTGCGGACAGTCACGCGGGAAAGCGCCGTTCATCGCCGGGTGCGCCGACAGCGAGTCGATGTCCTCGCTGCCATCGAGATTGAAGAACGCGATGCGCACTTTCTGGTCGGCAATCGGCAGTTCGTCGATGCTGTCGAGCGCATCCGCCGGCTTGAGCGTGGCGGCATCGACCAGGAACAGCAGGGTGCCGGCATCCGTAGCGTCCGCCGGTACCCCGGGGCTAGCCGCGCTGCTGCAGCGCGGGATGCCGCCACTGCCCAGCAGGTTGACGAGCAGGGAGTTCTGGAGCTGCTGGCTGCCGACAATGATCACGGCGGCCGATGTCGCTGGGTCGTTGTTATGGTTATGGCTCATCGGTCGTGGCTGTCCTGCGTGCGCGGTCACTGGCAGTAAGAACAATGGCGTATTATGCCACAGTGACGCCCGCGCGCTACCGGCGTGCGCAGATAGCAGCCCGGTACCCCGCTGCCTGCTAGAATCGCGCCCCCGCCCGCCAGCCGGGTCCATCTGCCCCTCGCATGACCCCCGCCGACCCCCGCCCCGAACCGATGTCGCCCGTGGAGCGCAGTACCACTGCCGCGCTGGCCGCCGTGTTCGCCATGCGCATGCTGGGGCTGTTCGTGGTGCTGCCGGTGTTCGCCATCTACGGGCGGGAGCTGGCCGGCGCCACGCCGCTGCTGATCGGGCTGGCGATCGGCGCCTACGGCCTGTTGCAGGGCATCCTGCAGATCCCGTTCGGCATCGTGTCCGACCGCTGGGGGCGCAAGCCGGTCATCGTCGCGGGGTTGCTGCTGTTCGCCGCCGGTGGGCTGGTGGCGGCCATGGCGGACACCATCTGGGGGGTCATCATCGGCCGGGCGATCCAGGGCTGCGGCGCGGTGTCCGGCGTGGTGATGGCGCTGCTGTCGGACCTGACCCGCGAATCGCACCGTACGCGGGCGATGGCCATCATCGGCGTGACGGTGGGGCTGTCGTTTGGTCTGGCCATGGTCATCGGGCCGCTGATTGCCGACGCGGCCGGGTTGCCGGGCATCTTCCTGTTCACCTCGGCGATGGCGCTGGCCAGCCTGGCGCTGGTCGCCTGGTATGTGCCGACGCCGGTAGCGGTCATCTCGGCCGGGCGGCGACGGCTGCTGCCGCAGATGCTGCGGGTGTTCCGCCACCAGGGCCTTTTCCGCCTGAACCTCGGCGTTTTCCTGCTGCACATGGTGATGGTGGCGGTCTTCGTGGTGGTGCCGCCGTCGCTCGAGCATTACGAGCAGCTCGCGGCCTCCGAGCACTGGAAGATCTACCTGCCGGTCATCCTGCTGTCGCTGGTGCTGATGTCGCCACTGATGATGCACGCCGAGCGCAGCGGCCGGGTCCGCGGCGTGCTGGTGCTGGGGGCCGCGGGTCTCGCCCTGTCGCTGGTGCTGCTGGCCGTGCTGCACCGGTCGCTGTGGGGCGTGGTGGGTGGTCTGCTGCTGTACTTCACGGCGTTCAACCTGCTGGAGGCGCTGATGCCCTCGCTGGTCAGCCGCATGAGCCCGGCGGGCGCGCGCGGAGCGGCCATGGGGGTCTATTCGAGCGGGCAGTTCCTCGGCGCCTTTACCGGCGGCCTGTTCGGCGGGGCGCTGTCGGGCGTGCTGCCGCCGGACAAGGTGCTGATGGTCTGTGCTGCGGTCTTCGCTTGCTGGGCGATCCTGGCCACCGGCCTGCACCTGCAGACCCGCCGGCGTCACCTGGAATTGCCCTTGCCGGCAGGCCTGGATGCCGGCAGTGCCCGCGCGTTGGCCGAGCGGCTGATGGCCAGTCGCGGCGTGCTGGAGGCCATCGTGGTGCCGGCGGACGGCATCGTGTATGTCACGGTCGATGGCTCACGCTGCGACGAGTCGCAGTTGCACGCGCTTGTCCGCTGAAGCCGCATGGCGCCACCCGGCGTGCATGCTAGAGTGATCCCCGCTGAATGAACGAGAGCCCGCGCGGTCGCGACGGGACGCAAGGAGACAAGACATGGCAAGCAAGGGAATCAACAAGGTCATCCTGGTCGGCAACCTCGGGCGTGCCCCGGAAACGCGCTACCTGCCCAGTGGCGGTGCCGTGACCAACATCACCGTGGCCACCAGTGAAAGCTGGAAGGACAAGCAGTCCGGGCAGAACCAGGAGCGCACCGAGTGGCACAAGGTGGTCTTCTTCAATCGACTGGCGGAAATTGCCGGCGAGTACCTGAAGAAGGGCATGAAGGTGTACATCGAGGGCTCGCTGCGCACCCGCTCCTACGACAAGGACGGCCAGAAGCACTACACCACCGAGATCGTGGCCAGCGAGATGCAGATGCTGGATTCGCGCGGTGGTGGCGGCGGTGGCGGTGGCATGGATGCGGCTGACCATGGCTTCGACCACGGCTTCGACCAGCCGGCTCCCGCCGCAGCGCCTGCAGCCCGCAAACCGGCGGCCGCCCAGCCGGCGCCGGCCGCTGATTTCGATGATGACATCCCGTTCTAGCCCACACCAACGAGCCAAATGTTACGATTGGCATATAACCTACTGTTTTAGCAGTATTTTCTGACATAGTTGGTGTTGTGTTGCCATCAAGGCCTGGTGCGTACTTGCGCACCAGGCCTTTTTGTTGCAATTCGATCCCAATGCCTAGCAGGCCCCCCTACAGGACGGTTTTGATCAAGCGGTCATCGGGGGAGCGCGCCGTTCTCCTGGTAGGTCCTGTTGGCCTGCCCGTACCCCAAGCCTGTCTATTCCTCACAAGCCAGTACCGAAACCCCGGCTGCGCAGCCAACACCCTCCTAAAGGTCTCCGGGACCATAGGAATCCTCTATGAATGGGCTGATCGCAATGCGATTCATTTGCACGAGAGGTTTGCCAGGGGGCAGTTTCTCGAGCGCTGGGAGGTCGAAGACTTGGTCAGGCGGCTGGGGAGTTCTTCTAAAGAACCAGCGCCAACTAACGTCGTTCCAATACGACGGAAAAAAAAGTCCCTCGAAGGGGCGCGCGCCAACCTGAGAAAGCCCGCTCAAGGTGTTTCTCTTGAAACTCGCGAGGTGAGAATTCGGTACACCCTGAAATACTTGGAATGGCTGGCAAACTATCAATGCCGCGGCGCGTCTCCGATCCCCGAAAATCTTCGCCGAGAGTCCGTGCGAATCATGCTGGACTCGCTCAAGGCGGGAATACCCAAGAACACAAAGGTTCACCGCAGTGCGACACGGTTGGGTCTGACGAAGCAGGATCACGACCGAATCATTGGGATTGTTCATCCTGACTCTGAAGACAATCCGTATCCACGCTACCTTCGACTCAGAAACTATCTGGTGTTCCGTCTCCTGGAAACCGGAATTAGGTTGAGCGAACTGCTTGCACTGAAGGCTACTGACTTCAATCTGCAGAGTTGTACGATGACGGTGCATCGTCGCCCTGACGATGTGGAAGATGACAGAGTCAGGCAGCCAGTCGCAAAAACCAAGGCCAGAATGCTCCCGATTAGCGAGGATCTTAATAGCCTCGTGAGGGAATATGTAATGACTGACCGTCACCGCGTTGCCGCCAAAAGAAAACACGGATTCCTGGTGGTTTCGCAACGAAAAGGGCGCTATGCCGGGCAGCCAATAAGTGCGACCGGGCTGAGAGATATTCTGGGCGACTTCAATGAGAAATACCCGGAGTACAAAAAGATCCACTCGCCGCACATCTGGCGGTACACGGCAAATGACCGTTTCTCCGAGGCCATGGACCGGCTGGGAGTCTCTCCAGAGGAAGAGGCCAGACTGAGGAATGAGATCTTCGGGTGGGCTGACGGATCAGAACAGGGTGCGAGGTACAGCCGGCGCCACGTGATCCGGAAAGCCGGCGAAGCATTCCTTTCTATGCAAGCTGATCTTCTTAAAGGTCGGGCTCTTCATTTCAGTCGAGATGAAGCTGGTCGGCTTGGGTCAGAAAAATGAAGAATTCAGTGTCGTTTGCGTATTTCGGCCCATCGTGACCGGTCATTTCGCTAAGGTGTGACCGGCCATTTCGGTAAGGCGTGACCGCCGTTTCGGTTGATCGTGACCGATTTCAGGGCCTCTCCGAAATCCCGGTCACGGCTTACCGAAACGGTCCTGACGGGTTCGTTGTGCATGACTTCACCGGTCGCCATCCTCGCCCCTTTTTGGGGGAGAGATGCCGACACCGCGGGTGCCCATGCGCAACATCAAGGAAGTTCTCCGCCTCAAGTTCGACTGCGACCTGTCGCATGAGCGCATTGGCCAGGCCTTGGGCCTGTCCAAGGGCGTGGTCAGCAAATACGTGGCGCGGGCCCGGATCGCCGGGCTGGACGGGGCGTCGCTGGCGGTGCTGGACGAGGCCGAGCTGGTACGGCGACTTTGCCCTGAACCACCGGCGACCCGGGGCGAACGTGCGGCCATCGACCTGCCGTGGGTGCATCGGGAGTTGCGCCGCAAGGGCGTGACCCTGCAGTTGCTCTGGCAGGAATACGCTCAGGCGGCGTCGGCGCCGATTTACCAGTACACCCAGTTCTGTGCGCACTACCACGCCTATGCCGGGACGCTGCGGCGCTCGATGCGGCAGGTGCACCGGGCGGGCGAGAAGTTGTTCATCGACTACGCCGGCCCGACGGTCGACATCGTCAACGCGGACACCGGCGAGATCCGCCCGGCACACATCTTTGTGGCGGTGCTGGGGGCCTCCAACTACACCTATGCCTGTGCCACGGCCGGTGAGACGCAGGCCGACTGGCTGCGCGGCCTGGGCCAGGCCTTGGCGTTTTACGGTGGTGTTCCGGCGCTGGTGGTGCCGGACAACCCGCGCGCCCTGATCAGGCACCCTGATCGCTACGAGCCGGAGCTGAACCGCGCAACGCAGGCCTTTGCCGAGCACTACGGCACGGCGATCCTGCCGGCGCGGCCGCGCAAGCCGCAGGACAAGGCCAAGGTCGAAGCCGGTGTGCAACTGGTCGAGCGCTGGATCCTGGCGCGCTTGCGCCATCAGCGCTTCTTTACGCTGGCCGCGCTCAACCAGGCGATTGCCGAGTTGCTGGTCGAGCTAAACGCGAAGCCGTTCAAGAAGCTGGCGGGAAGTCGCCAGTCCTGGTTCGCGTCGATCGACCGGCCGGCGTTGCGCCCGCTGCCGGAGCAACCGTACGAGATCGCGCGGTTCACGGTCTGCCGGGTCAACATCGACTATCACGTCGAGGTCGACGGGCACTACTACAGCGTGCCGCACGCGCTGGTGCGCCGCGAGGTCGAGGCGCGCAGCACCGACACGACTGTGGAAATCCTGCACGGCGGGCGGCGCGTGGCCAGCCATGTGCGCTCGTTCAGCAAGGGACGGCACAGCACGGTGGCAGAGCACATGCCGGCGGCGCATCGGGCGCATCTGGAATGGACGCCGGGCCGCTTCCTGCGCTGGGCATGCGACATCGGGCCGGCGACGCACGCGCTGGTCGAGCACCTGCTGGCCAACCGGCCACACCCCGAGATGGGTTACCGCAGTTGCCTGGGCCTGCTGTCGTTGGAGCGGCAGTACGGCCACGCGCGCCTGGAGGCGGCTTGCGCCCGGGCGTTGGCCATTGGCACCAAGACCCGCCGCTCGGTGCTGTCGATCCTGCAGAACGGGCTGGACCGCCAGCCGTTACCGGCCACCGCGCAGGCCGACTGGGTCAGCCCCGAGCACGACAACCTGCGTGGCCCTGATTACTACCTGACCCCACCGACCACCACCACCCACTGAAGGAGATGACATGTTGCACCAGACCACTCTGGATCACCTGCGCGAGCTCAAGCTCGACGGCATGGCGCGTGCGCTGGAAGAACAACGCGCGCTGCCGGCCTGCCACGAGTTGGCGTTCGAGGATCGCTTCGGCTTGCTGGTCGATCGCGAGCGCAGTTGGCGCGACTCGCGCCGGCTCGAGCGCTTGCTGCGACAGGCCAAACTGAAATACGCCGATGCGTGTCTGGAGGATGTGCACACCGGCCCCGGTCGCGGACTGGACAAGCGTGTGCTGGCTGGCCTGGCGGGCGGCGACTGGATCCGCCAGGGTCAAAGCGTGTTGCTGACCGGCGCCACCGGCGCGGGGAAAACCTGGCTGGCTTGTGCGCTGGGCCAGCACGCTTGCCGACAGGGGTTCTCGGTGCTGTATCTGCGCGTCCCGCGCCTGGCGGAAGCCCTGCGCATGGCGCATGCCGACGGCAGCTTCGGGAAACTGCTCGGCCAGTTGGCCCGTACCGACGTGTTGCTGCTCGACGACTGGGGCATGACCCCGCTGGACCAGGCCGGCCGGCACGACCTGCTGGAAGTGATCGACGACCGCACCGCGCGCTCGACCATCATCACCAGCCAGCTGCCCATCGACCACTGGCATGCCTGGCTGAACGATCCCACGGTGGCCGATGCCATCCTCGACCGGCTCGTGCACCGGTCGCACCGCATTGCCCTCAAGGGCGAATCACTGCGCAGAAAACAACCGGAAAAGGTGAAAACAGAAGAACCATCGTGACCGACCCTTTACACTGACCACGGCGCACAACGACCCATCAGCCACCGGTCACGATCAACCGAAACGGCCGGTCACGATCAGCGAAATACGCATCGTTCGAAGTTGAATTGCCTGTGACATCCCTGCGGTCCTCCTTTGGGGCGGCTAACGAGAAGTACAGCTCCAGGTACGGGCATGAGTTCGATTACGCGAGTGACGTTTGGGTCCTGTCGCGTGATGCAACCGTAATTACCAACTGGATCAATAAGTACATTGCCGGAAATCTCGCCGATTCAGCAAAAAGGGCGCTGGCAGAATATGCCGTTGGCGCAGCCCCGAAGACTGCTTGCAACGTAAATGAGCGAAGTAAGGCCATGTTCAGGTGGCTTTGGAAAAAGAACGGCAATCGCATTGAAGAGGTTAATGCCTCCCACCTAATGGCGTATCGGGCGAGCCTTGAAGAGCACCAAGACTATTTCATGATCTTTCCGTTAGCAATGCTCTCTGTTTGCCTGGATCGGAAGTATCTAGGTGTGAGTAGGGATGCGGCTATCTACATTGATAGCGTGTCTATTCGACCTAACGAAAAGGGCTTTGCTGCTGCAACCCTTTGCCCGGTAAACGGTCCGCTCACAGAGTTTGAGCGCGCAGATGTGATGGATGCGCTGTTCGGTTCCTTTGAGAAAGGGACGATCAGCCTGATGGTATTCAGCATCTGTCTTTTGGTCATGTTTACGGGGCGGCGGCCGTCTCAGTTGGCCGACTTGAAGATCGGAGATCTCGAGGAGCGAGAAAGCCAGTTCGGCCAAACCGAATACATCCTGCACTGTCCGCGGCGCAAGCAGCGCGACGGTTGGCGTGCGCAAAGGAAGGAAATCAAGCTCAACAAGGAATTCTGGGCGGCGATTAGTGAGCACGCTCGGAAAGAGGTCGAAACGGCGGTCCTTCATCTCGGGGATATTCCGAAAGAGGTCAGATTGAATCTTCCACTGTTTATAGACTGGGACAAATTTGTTGAGGATTCCAGGACGCCCGATGGGCGGCTCCGAATATACGAGGGAGATGAGCTCCTTCACATGAAATCGAATGAGCTCGCTTCGGTGGTTGCGGAATTTGTCTGGAATGCCGATCTTCCGTCACGCATTCCGGGTAAGAGACTGTCGGCTACCCCGGTCCGATTTCGGAGGACTGTTGCCACGGAGGCGGTAAGGGAGAACCTTCCTCCCATGGTTGTTTCCGAGATTCTAGATCATGAAAAGACCAGTAGCCTGAAGATGTACGTGGCTAATGTGCCTGCGTACTTTGATCGGATAACGTACGCGATCGCAGATCAGCTGTCCGAGTTTGTTCAGGCCTTCAAGGGTGAAGTCATTGATGGGCATGGCGCCGCTAAGCGGGCGGGCGAGCCTGAGTCGATCGTACGCATGTCTCCTAAAACGGGCTGTGGCAGCTGTAGCAAAGAGGGGGGCTGCTATGAGCGACCTCCATATGCCTGCTACACATGCCCGCAGTTTCAGCCTTGGCTCGAAGCCCCTCATGACAAACTTCTTGAGGAGCTGCTCGTGGAGCGCGAGTTACTCAAGCAGAAGACGGGGGGCGATATGCGAATTATCAGCATTCGTGACCGCACGATAGTTGCAGTTACTGAGGTCATTCGTATCTGCAATGAGCGTAAGCGGCTTCGTTCGGATGGTGATTGACTATGTGGGATGAAGTGCCGATTCCGTATGAAAGGCCGCTTCATGTAACGACGGCGAAGGCCGCTGTTTGCGCTTTCATTGAGCACTGTCAGGGGGAGTTCTCCTACGTCTATGGCTCCATAGATTGGGAAAGCTACTTCTGGGGTAAGCCTTTCAGCCTGAACTTCTGCGATCTTCGGCAGAAGGGAAGGATTGGCAATCCCGACTATGCATTTCCAGAGCCATATATGAGCTATGCGAAAGCATGGGTTTTCTATCAGAAGTCCTTCAGGCGAGGTACAAAAACTGCGTCAAAAATCATCCCAATGCTTAAATGTCTGCATCAGGCTCTGGTCGATCAAGAGCGGCAGGTCTGGCAAGTGGATGAGTCTACCATGGATGTCGCTCAGGACGTCGTGCGGCGGCGCTACAAAAAGACGACTGCGTACGGGATTGGAAAAGAGCTGGAGATTGCACACGAGTTTCTAGTTAGTAAGTGCTTGGTGAGGGGCAGCTTTGTGTGGAGGTCTGCGTTGAAGGCGGACCGCGATCGTGGAAGAGTCAGCCTGGAGGCTAAGAAAAAAGAGAAGGAAAACCTGCCTGATCCAGAGCTGGTAAAGAAGATTGGTCAGGTGTTTTCGTCTTGCCCGACGAACCCCCGAGACATCATTACCACGTCATTGTGCGCGATCATGTTGCCATTGCCTGTGCGGATCGGTGAGGTCCTGAACCTTCCTGTTGAATGTCTCGTCGAGGATAAGTTGCAGGATGGTCGGCCCGCATTAGGCGTGCGCTTTCATGTTGAAAAGAACGGGATCCCTAAAGTTAAGCATGTGCAGCCAGAGATGGCCCCCATTATTCGTGAGGCGGTATCCAGGTTGAGAGCGCTTGGGGAAGAGGCGCGCCGCATTGCGAAGTTTCATGAAGAGAATCCCGGGAAATTCTACCGACACCGAGGTTGCCCGGAGGTTACAGATCATCAGCCACTATCGTATCAGCAAGTTGCTGCAGCGATGGGGTGGGCTGAGGGCAGTGATAGGCATGTAAGGGCAATGCTCTACAATGCAAAGCTGTCGACGCAAGAGTATACGTTGACCCTTTCCGAGCTTGGCAACTACGTCTACAAACGGCTGCCCGCAGATTTTCCGTGGATTGATCGTTCGGCCGGTATCCGTTACTCCGAGGGTCTCTTTTGTATTCAGAGATTTCTGATGCATTCAGGCCGAACTACCAGCCCCGTTTTGGTCTCAAGGGTTTCCCCGGCAATGGTTGCGAATGATCTGGGCGAACCTTCGTCTCCAGATGGCTCTGGTTTCACGCCGTTTTTCGCTAGGCATCCTCCGGAAGATAGTGATGTGGAGCGTCATAAGATTCGCGCCGGTCAATTTCGTCATCAGATAACGACGATGGCATTGCGCGGGATGTTGAGTGCGGAGGAGATCGCCTGGTGGTCAGGTAGGAAGAACATTTCCGAGAACTCCCACTATCAGCATGTGTGTCCGGAGGATATGGCGTCTCTGATTCGCGCGCGTGACAGTAGTCTTGAGATTGACCAGTCTGTGCAGGCCTTGGTTGACCGTCTTTCTAAGCAAATTCCTCTTTCGGAGGATTCGTTTTTGGGGAGGGAGGGGCGGACTGGCCATGTTACGGAGTTCGGGTTTTGTACTCATGATTTCGTTATGGCGCCCTGCTTTAAGGCGATGGATTGCCTTAATTGCAGTGAGCAGGTTTGCGTAAAGGGCGATAGTAGGCTTGATGTGTTGACGCTCATCCAATATTGACCCGGGGTTGGAGTGAACCCCTGAGACTGGACCAGCAGGGTTCGCAAAACTAAGCCGCCTGCCGGGCGTGCTGGGCTTCGAATTGGTTTGGGGACACATAGCCAAGGGCCGAGTGCATCCGCTTGGCATTGTAAATGTCATCAATGAACCGGGGCAGACGCCGGGCAACGTCGGCAAACGTTTCGTAGCCGGCCAGATAGACTTCCTCGACCTTCAGCGTCTTCATGAAGCTCTCCATCTGGGCGTTGTGGTAGGGGTTGCCCGGCGCACTCATGGACCCTAGCAGGCCTGCGGCGGCCATGGCCTCGCGATACTGGTTACTCGCATACTGGCAACCACGGTCACTGTGATGAATGCAGGTTCCCGGTGTCGGCTGCCGGCTCGCCAGCGCTGCCTGTAGCGCGGTAAGCGTCAGGCGGGTGTCGATGCGTCGGGAGATGGCATAGCCGATTACCTTGCGGCTGCAGGCGTCAAGGATGGCAGCCAGGTAGCAGAAGCCACTTTGAATGTGGATGTAGGTGATGTCCGCCACCCAGACCCGATCGACCTCATTGGGGATGATGTTTGCATAGAGGTTCGGGAACGCCGGCTGCTCACCCGGACCGACAGGGACTGTGGGGCTCTTTCGGCGTGGCTTGATCCCCAGCCCTTGCTGGCGCATGACGCGCGCCACGCGCTTGTGGTTGACAGGATACCCGCGGCGCACCAACTCTAGGGTCACGCGCCGATAGCCGTACCCGGAAAACTCATCCTGAATGTCGCCGATCAAGCCGGTGAGCCGGGCATCATCCAACTCGACGCAAGCGGCGGTTGACCGGTAGTAATGTGTGCTGCGCGGCAAGCCGATCATTTGGCACCCCCGACGGACGGAGCAACCAACGGGCCGCTGATAATCAATGACTGCTCGTTGTTCGTCGCGACCGGTGGCCGTGGCGTTTTTTTGAGCAAGTCGAGTTCCATGGTCAGTTGACCGACTTTGCGCTCCAGAGCGGCAACCTTGGCCTCGTACTCGGCAATGGTTTCGGCCTGGGCGTCCTCGATAGCCAGTTCGCCCTGATCGTACTGGGTCAGCCAGTGCTGGATCAGGTTGGCAGACAGCCGATAGTGCTTCTGAGCCTCGCGCCGGCCAATGGCGCCCTGGCGGATGTCATTGCAGACCTGCAATTTGAAAGTGTGGGTGTGGCGCCGGTAGGTGGTACGGGTGGACATGGACCTTCTCCTGTTGAAGGCCCGGCGGAGGGTATCAGTTCAGCAGGCCCTGCTGGTCCAGCCCCAAGGGTTCACTCCAGGTGCTCATCTAAAACTGACCCGGGTTGGGGTTGCCTGATCTAATCAGGTTTCTGTGGATAAGTCTGCTTTCCCGGT
>JADFDG010000021.1 GCA_018262975.1 Gammaproteobacteria bacterium | reverse complement strand
ATCAACACCAAGACCGTCAAGCCGGTGTTCGAGAAGCACGCGCACGGCAAGCCGCAGGTGGCGCTGAACTTCATCACGCCGCACCAGAAGTGGGGTATCCACTCCACGTACACGGACAACCTGCTGATGCTGACGCTGTCCCGTGGCGGCCCGATCATCTGGATCTCGGAGGTCGACGCGAAGAAGATCGGCGTCGCCGACAACGACTGGATCGAGGCCTACAACGTCAACGGCACCATCATGGCGCGCGCGGTGGTCTCGCAGCGCGTACCGGAAGGCATGTCGCTGATGTACCACGCCCAGGAGAAGCTCACCACCACCCCGGTGGCCAAGGCGTCCGGGTTCCGCGGCGGCATCCACAACTCGGTCACGCGTGCCTGCACCAAGCCCACGCACATGGTCGGCGGTTACGCGCAACTGTCCTACGGCTTCAATTATTACGGTACGGTCGGCAGCAACCGCGACGAGTTCATCATCGTCCGCAAGGTCGATGACAAGGACATCGACTGGGCGCTGGTTCCCCAGACCACCAATCTCGACGCGGGGGTACAGCAATGAAAATCCGTGCACAGATCGGCATGGTGTTGAATCTCGACAAGTGCATCGGGTGCCACACCTGCTCCGTCACCTGCAAGAACGTGTGGACCAGCCGCCAGGGCATGGAGTACGCGTGGTTCAACAACGTCGAGACCAAGCCGGGCATCGGCTACCCCGACGACTGGGAGAACCAGGCGCGCTGGCAGGGCGGCTTCCAGCGCAACAGCGACGGCTCGCTGTCGCCCAAACAGGGCGGCAAGCTGACCATCCTGTCGCGTATCTTCGCCAACCCCAACCTGCCGAAGATCGACGACTACTACGAGCCGTGGAACTACGAGTACAGCCAGCTGCAGCAGTCGGGTGAAGCCCCGACGCCGCCGACCGCGCGCCCGTACTCGGTGATCACTGGCGAGTACATGAACAAGCCGGAGAAGGGCCCGAACTGGGAGGAGATCCTCGGCACCGAGTTCGAGCGCCGCAAGAAGGACTACAACTTCGAGGGCATCCAGCGCGACATCTACGGTCAGTTCGAAAAGACCTTCATGATGTACCTGCCGCGCCTGTGCGAGCACTGCCTGAACCCGGCGTGCCTGGCGTCGTGCCCGTCTGGCGCGATCTACAAGCGCGAGGAGGACGGTATCGTCCTGATCGACCAGGACAAGTGCCGCGGCTGGCGCATGTGCGTGTCCGGTTGCCCGTACAAGAAGATCTACTTCAACTGGCAGAGCGGCAAGTCCGAGAAGTGCATCTTCTGCTACCCGCGCATCGAGGCCGGCGAGCCGACCGTGTGCTCGGAAACCTGCGTGGGCCGCATCCGCTATCTCGGCGTGCTGCTCTATGACGCCGACCGCATCGCCGAAGCGGCGTCCATCCAGGACGAGAAGCAGTTGTACCAGGCGCAGTGCGACATCTTCCTGGATCCGAACGATCCGAAGGTCCAGGAACTGGCGCGCCTCGAAGGCATCCCCGACAGCTGGCTGGAAGCGGCCAAGCGCTCGCCGGTCTACAAGATGGCGATGGAGTGGAAGGTCGCCTTCCCGCTGCACCCGGAATACCGCACCTTGCCGATGGTCTGGTACATCCCGCCCCTGTCGCCGATCCAGTCGGCCGCCGAGGCCGGCGCCATCAGCAGGAACGGCATCCTGCCGGACGTGAAGGACCTGCGCATCCCGGTGCGCTACCTCGCCAACCTGCTGACCGGCGGCAACGAGGCGCCGGTGGAGCACGCCCTCAACCGCATGCTCGCCATGCGTGCCTACATGCGCGACAAGACCGTGCACAAGCAGGTCAACGAGAGCGTGTTGCAGCAAGTCGGCATGACGAAAGCCATGGTCGAGGACATGTACCAGATCATGGCCATCGCCAACTACGAGGACCGCTTCGTCATCCCGACGTCGCACCGCGAGTACGCCGGCAAGGCCTACGACGCGTTCGACACGCGCGCCTCCTGCGGCTTCAGCTTCGGCAACGGTTGCAGCGAGGGAGAGACCAGCACCGTGAAGTTCTTCGGGGTGAACACCCACAAGAACACCATGAGCGGGAGGTGATCCATGGACAAGACCCTGAAAGCCCTGTCCATCCTGCTCCAGTATCCTTCCGAGGAAATGGTGCAGGCAGCCGGTGAAATCGTGCAGGTTGTGGCGGAGGAGGGCGCGGTTTCGCCCGCCGCGCTAGAGGCGCTCGACAGCCTGCGCGAGTATCTCGCGCAGGCGGACCTCTACCACCTGCAGGAAGAGTACGTGTCGCTGTTCGACCGCACCCGCGCGCTCAGCCTGCACCTGTTCGAGCACGTGCACGGCGAGAGCCGCGACCGTGGCCAGGCCATGGTGGACCTGCTGGAGCATTACGCGCAGCACGGCATGCAACTTCGCGCGCGCGAGTTGCCGGATTACCTGCCGCTGTACCTCGAGTTCCTGTCCACGCTGCCGGCCGACGAGGCCAGGGGCATGCTGGCAGATCCGGTGACCATCGTCGCCGTGCTCGGCCGGCGCCTGCTGCAGCGCGGCTCGCCCTACGCCGCGATTTTCGGCGCACTGGAGGAACTGGCCGGGGTGCGCCCCGACGAGGACGCGGTCGCCAGGGCCAGCGCCAACGTGCCGCTGCAGCCGGAAACCGGCATCGAACTGGACAAGGCCTGGCAGGACACCGAGGTGATCTTCGGGCCCGGCCAGACCGAGGCCGACTGCAACAGTTGCTCGTCGATGCCGCGCCAGGGCGCCGCACCGGCCGCACACCCGTAAGGAGTGATCGAACATGGCTGACTACATCAACCACCTGCTGTTCGGCGTTTACCCCTATGTGGCCATCGGCATCATGGTCATCGGCAGCATCCTGCGCTACGACCGTGACCAGTACACCTGGAAGACCAGCTCCAGCCAGCTGCTGGCCGATGACGGCATGCGCTGGGGAAACAACCTGTTCCACATCGGCGTGCTGCTGATCCTCGTCGGGCACGCGGTGGGCCTGCTCACGCCCACCGCGATCTACACGCAGTTCATCTCGGTCCAGACCAAGCAATTGCTGGCGATGGCTGCCGGTGGCGTGTTCGGCGTGATCTGCTTCATCGGCATGGTGATCCTGATCCGCCGCCGGCTGTTCAACCCGCGCATCCGCGCCACCAGCAGCACGGCGGACATCCTGGTGTTGCTGCTGCTGTTCGTGCAGCTGTGCCTGGGCCTGCTCACCATCCCGGTGTCGGCACAGCACCTGGACGGCTCGAGCATGCTGGCGCTGTCGCACTGGGCGCAGTACATCGTCACGCTGCAGCCGGGTGCGGCCGAACACGTGCTGCATGAGCCGCTGATCTTCAAGCTGCACATCCTCACGGGCCTGACCCTGCTGGTGCTGTTCCCGTTCACTCGCCTGGTGCACGTGTTCAGCGGCGTGGTGGTACCGTTCAAGTACCTGTGGCGCAGCGGTTACCAGATCGTGCGCAAGCGCGCCTGAGCGCGCGGCCCGCCGGGGAGGCAGTGATGGAGCGACTCATCATCAACGAGGTCCAGGAAGTTTCCTGTGACCGCTGCTCGATCAGTGCGTTGTGCCTGCCGGGTGAGTTGAGCGACGCCGACCGCGCGGCGCTCAACCAGATCGTCCAGCGGGCGCGGCCGGTGCGCAAGGGTGCCTGCCTGTTCCGCGCGGGTGACCGCGCGGACAGCGTGTTCGCCCTGCGCACCGGGTCGCTGAAGTCGTTCCGCGTCACGCCGGAAGGCGCCGAGCACGTCACCGGGTTCTTCCTGCCCGGTGAGGTGGTCGGCCTGGAGTCGCTGGCCAACGGTGCGCATACCCACACCGCCGTGGCCCTCGACACCTCGCTGGTATGTCGCATTCCGCTCGATCAGTTCGATGCGCTGAGCGTGCGCATCCCGACCATGCGCCGGCAACTGGTGCGGGTGATGAGCCGGGAGCTCAACGATGCGCAGGAGCGCCTCGCCGACGCCCGTCATGCCGGCGCCCCGGCGACTTTTGCCGGCTTCCTGCTCGATCTCTCCGACCGGCTGCAGCGGCGCGGACTGGAAACCCGCTGCTTCATGTTGCCGATGAGTCGCGGCGAGATTGCCAGCTACCTGGGGCTGACCCAGGAAACGGTCAGCCGGGTGATTGCGCGCCTGCAGCAGGACGGAATGATTGCCATCCATGCGCGCGAGGTGCGTATCGTGGACGAGCAGGCGATGCGCGCGCTGGCGCGCTGTGGCCTGCACGGCTGCCGCCCGACGCCGGAGTGACCGGCGCCCGGGCGGGCTTCATTCGCCGCGGATATAGGACTCGAGCTGGCGGATCAGCGACTGCTGGTCCGATATGATGTCCTTCACCAGGTCGCCGATGGACACCATGCCGGCGAGCTTCCCGCCATCGATGACCGGCAGGTGGCGCAGGCGCTTCTCCGTCATCAGTTCCATGCAGTGTGCCACGCGGTCCGAAGGCTGCACGGTGATCACGTGCGGCGACATGATCTCGCGCACCTCGGTGTTGTACGACGAACGCTCCATCAGCACGATCTTCCGCGCGTAGTCGCGCTCGCTGACGATGCCCACCACCTGGTCGTCATCGGCAACCACCAGGGCACCGATGCCTTTTTCCGCCATCAGCGTGATGGCTTCGAGCACGGTGCGCCCGGGCGCGATGGTCCAGGTCGGGGCGTTGCCCTTGGTGAGCAGGATGTCGGCGACGGTCCTCATGCGGCATCTCCCTTGCTGGCGGCGGAGGCCCTTGGCGGCCCTGCCTCAAGGGTTTTTTAGCACAGCAGGTGGGCCACGGCGAGCGGCCGCGGGCTACAGCAGGGCGCGCAGCAGCCCCACCAGCGCGCAGGCTGCCACCAGGCGCGGCACCGACAGGTTGAAGCGCCACAGGGCGACGAAGGCGAGCAGCGCGATGAGCAGCGCCGGTATGTCGGGGCCGCCGTCCGTGCCGGCCGGCCACAGCACGTGCAGGCCGAAGAACACCGCCAGGCTGGCGATCACGCCCACCACCGCGGCGGTGATGGCGGTCAGCGGTGCACCGATGCGCAGGTCGGTGCGCGTGGCCTCCACCAGCGGCGCGCCGGCGAGGATGAACAGGAAGGACGGCAGGAAGGTGAACAGCGTGGCCACCAGCGCGCCGGCGATCCCGCCGGCCCAGGCG
This sequence comes from Gammaproteobacteria bacterium, assembly GCA_018262975.1. Taxonomy (GTDB): domain Bacteria; phylum Pseudomonadota; class Gammaproteobacteria; order Pseudomonadales; family JADFDG01; genus JADFDG01. The sequence continues at coordinate 45,280 of JADFDG010000021.1, read as the reverse complement.
AGGCCCGTGCCGGTGAGCGGCGCGAGGGCATCCTGCGTCCAGCCGCCGACGAAGCCCACGAAGCTCACGAACATGATCAGCGGGCCCGGCGTGGACTCGCCCAGCGCCAGGCCGTCCATGACCTGCGGCAGCGTCGCCCAGCCGTACACGTTGACGGCGGCGTCGGTCACGTACGGCAGCACGGCGTAGGCGCCGCCGAAGGTCAGCAGCGCGGCCTTGCTGAAGAACAGCGCCATGTCGGTGAGCGTTGACCCCCAGCCAAGCAGCAATGCCAGTGCGCCGAGCACCAGCATCCACAGGCCGAGGAAGAAGCCGGTGATGAGCAGGAAACGTGCACGCGACCAGCGCGCGTGCGCCGGCACCGGCGTGTCGTCGTCGATCAGCGCCGGCGCGTGCGGCTGGCTGTTCGCCGCGGCGTGTCCGTGCCCGGCCGCGAAGGCACCCGGCAGCGTGCGCGCCGCGACAATGCCCGCCACGGCCGCCATGCCTATCACCAGCGGGAAGGGCACCGCGAACAGCAGCGCCACGAAGGCGCCGGCCGCCAGTGCCCACAGCAGCGGGTGCTTCAGGGTGCGCGAGCCGATTCGCCAGGCCGCGTGCGCCACGATCGCCGCCACCGCCGGCTTGATGGCCCACAGCACCGATTGCAGGGCCGGCAGGTGGCCGAACGCCATGTACAGCCAGGCCAGTGCCACGATCAGCAACAGCGACGGCAACACGAACAGCGCACCGGCGGCGATTGCCCCGCGCGTGCCGTGCATCAGGTAGCCGATGTAGGTGGCCAGCTGCTGCGCTTCCGGTCCGGGCAGCACCATGCAGTAGTTGAGCGCGTGCAGGAAGCGCCGCTCGCTGATCCAGCGCCGCTGCTCCACCAGTTCGCGGTGCATGATGGCGATCTGCCCGGCCGGCCCGCCGAAGCTGATGCAGCCCAGCCGGAACCACCAGCGCAGCGCCTCGCCGAACGGCACGCTGGCGGGCCGCTCATTCATCGGTCTTCTTCCGGTACTCGCACAGGTCGTGGATGGTGCAGGCGCCGCAGCGCGGCTTGCGCGCGGTACACACGTAGCGGCCGTGCAGGATCAGCCAGTGGTGCACGTCGCGCTTGAACTCCTCCGGCGTGAACTTCTCCAGTTTTTTCTCCACCGCCAGTACGGTCTTGCCGGGTGCGAAGCCGGTGCGGTTGGACACCCGGAAGATGTGCGTGTCCACGGCGATGGTGTGGTGGCCGAAGGCGGTGTTGAGCACCACGTTGGCGGTCTTGCGCCCCACGCCGGGCAGCTTTTCCAGCGCCTCGCGGTCCTGCGGTACCTCGCCGGCGTGCTCGTCGAGCAGGAGGCGGCAGGTCTTGATGACGTTGGCGGCCTTGGTGTTGAACAGGCCGATGGTCTTCACGTAGTCCTTGAGGCCATCGAGACCGAGGTCGAGGATGGCCTGCGGGGTGTTGGCCACCGGGAACAGCCTGTCGGTGGCCTTGTTGACGCCCTTGTCGGTGGCCTGCGCCGACAGGATCACCGCCACCAGCAACTCGAACGGCGTGCTGTAGTTCAGCTCGGTGGTGGGCGCGGGATTCTCCGCGCGCAGCCGCTCGAGGATGGCGCGTCGCTTGGCAGGATTCATGGCGGCGTTTTCAGTCGCGCACCCTGCCGCGCAGCGCCTTGGCGCGACCGTGCTTCGTCTTGCTGTCCATGCGCTTGACCTGCGAGCTCTTCGACGGTTTGGTCGGCCGGCGTTTCTTCTTCACCACCAGTGCCGCGCGCACCAGCTCGATCAGCCGCGCCACGGCGTCGTCGCGGTTCTTGATCTGGCTGTTGAAGGATTGCGCCTTGATCACCACCACGCCTTCCTCGGTGATGCGCTGGTCGTTCATCGCCAGCAGGCGTGCCTTGCATTCCTCCGGCAGCGACGAGGCGCGGATGTCGAAGCGCAGGTGCACGGCGGTGGACACCTTGTTGACGTTCTGGCCGCCGGAGCCCTGGGCGCGGATGGCCTGCCACTCCAGTTCGTGGTCGGGAATGGCGATGTGGTCGTTGACGGTCACCACCATGGCATCAGCCTCCGCTGCCGGGGCGCGCGGCGCGGCGCAGGCAACCCGGTTCGATGACGATCAGGCGCTCCTTGTACAGCGCGCCCACGGCCTGCTTGAACACGCCCTTGCTCACCTGGAAGGCGCGCTGGATGTCCTCCGGCGAGCTCTTGTCGGTGAGCGCGAGCTTGCCGCCGGCGGCATCGATGGCGGCCAGGATGCGGTCGGTCAGGGCCGACGCCGCCACGTGCGCCGGCGGGTTGATGGTGACGTCGAGCTTGCCGTCGTCGCGTTGCTTCTTGATGAAGCCGCGCAGCACCTGGCCAGTGCGCAGCGTGCGGAAGATCTCCTCGCGGTAGAGCAGGCCCCAGTAACGGTGGTCCACCACCACCTTCACGCCCAGGTCGGTGGGGCCGTGCACGGTCAGCACCACCACGTCGCCGGTGCCGTAGCCGGCATCGCGCGGGTCGACGGTGTCGCGGATGAAATCGTCGAGTTTCATCGAGGCGAACGGGCGGTCGTCCTCGTCCTCGGCGATGAACACCAGCACGTGCTGGCCGACCACCACGCGCCCGCCCTGCTCGCCGTAGGGCAGCAGCAGGTCCTTGGGGCGGCCCCAGTCGAGGAAGGCGCCGGTGTTGTTGACGGTGACCACCTTCAGCCACGCGACTTCGCCAACGGTGCCAATACCGCCGTTCTCGCGGCGTTGCTCGCTCATGGGTTCGTCACCAGGTCAGGTCGTCGGGAATCTGGTACTGCGCGTACGGATCGTCGGCCGCCGGCGTGTCGTTGTCCGCGCTGATGGTCACCACCGCGGCGGCCGTGCCCTCGGGGTCGCGCGCGCGGATGCGGTCGGCGACCTCCAGCGGCACCAGGTCGTAGCGGCGCACCACGCGCACGATCGCCAGCTCGCCGCGCGCCAGTCGCTGCTGCAGCGCGGCATTCACGTAGATCTTTTCCAGGCGGGTGCCGTCCTTGAAGCGATACGACAGGTCGCCGTCCTTGCGCTCGATGCGGTTGGCGTCCACCAGCTGGCGCACCTCGGCGCGCAGGGCCTTGCGGCGCAGCGCCTCTTCCTTGCGGCGATTCGCCTCGCGGTCCTTCTCGCTGCGCGCCGCCTGCTGCTCGCGGGCGCGTTGCTGCGCGGCGGAAGCGGCCTGTTGCGCGGCCTGCTTGCCGTTGTGCTTCGTTTCCTGCTTGTGCTGGCGGTGCTCGTCGCGCTTCTCCTTGGCGATCTGCTTTGCCTTCTTCTCGTCGACCAGGCCGGACTTCAGCAACTGGTCGCGCAGTGAACCGGCCATGGTCAGGCCTCCTGTGCGTGGGTGGTCGCGCGGGGCGCGGCCAGCATGTCGAGGATGACGGCTTCCGCCACTTCGATGCCGTCGATGGCGGCGGAAAGGATGCCGCCGGCGTAACCGGCGCCTTCGCCGGCCGGATAGAGGCCGCGGGTGTTCAGGCTCTGGTAACTGCTGTCATCGCGCTTGATGCGGATCGGTGACGAGGTGCGCGTTTCCACTCCGGTGAGCACCGCGTCCTTCATGGCGAAGCCGCGGATCTGCTTGTCGAAGGCCGGCAGCGCCTCGCGGATCGCCTCGATGGCGTAGTCCGGCAACGCCGACGCGAGGTCGGTGAGGTGCACGCCGGGCTTGTAGGACGGCTGCACGTTGCCGAAAGCCGTGGACGGCTTGCCGGCGAGGAAATCACCCACCAGTTGCCCCGGTGCGTCGTAGTTGCCGCCACCCAGTTCGAACGCGCGCGACTCCAGTTCGCGCTGCAGGGCGATGCCTGCCAGCGGGTTCGCCTGCGCGTCGCCGGGGAAATCCGCCGACGTGATGCCCACCACGATGGCGGCGTTGGCGTTGCGTTCGTTGCGCGAGTACTGGCTCATGCCGTTGGTGACCACGCGACCTGGCTCGCTGGTGGCGGCCACCACGGTGCCGCCCGGGCACATGCAGAACGAGTAGACCGAGCGGCCGTTGCGGCAATGGTGCACCAGCTTGTAATCGGCGGCGCCCAGCACCGGGTGGCCGGCCTGCGGACCGAAGCGGCACTGGTCGATCAGCGATTGCGGGTGCTCGATGCGGAAGCCGATCGAGAACGGCTTGGCCTCGATGTACACGCCGCGTGCGTGCAGCATCTCGAAGGTGTCGCGCGCGCTGTGGCCCACCGCCAGCACCACGTGGCGGCTGGCCAGCCGCTCGCCGTTTTCCAGCACCACGCCGGTCACCGCGCCGTTCTCGCGCAGCAGGTCGGTGACGTGCTGCGAGAAACGGATCTCGCCGCCCAGCGCGATGATCTTCTCGCGCATCTGCTGGATCATGGTCACCAGGCGGAAGGTGCCGATGTGCGGCTTGCTGACGTAGATGATTTCTTCCGGGGCGCCGGCGGCCACGAACTCGGTGAGCACCTTGCGTCCGTAGTGCTTCGGGTCCTTCACCTGGCTGTACAGCTTGCCGTCGGAGAAGGTGCCGGCGCCGCCCTCGCCGAACTGCACGTTCGACTCCGGGTGCAGGTTGCGCTTGCGCCACAGGTCCCAGGTGTCCTTGGTGCGCTCGCGCACCGCCTTGCCGCGCTCGAGCACGATCGGGCGCAGGCCGGCCTCGGCCAGGATCAGCGCGGCGAACAGGCCGCAGGGGCCGAAGCCGATGACCAGCGGGCGTTCCGGCAGGCCGCCGGCCGGCGCGTGGCCGACCGCCTTGTAGGTGGTGTCCGGGGTGCTGCCCACGTGGTGGTCGGCGGCGAAGCGCGCCAGCAGTTCGGTTTCGCGCGGGGTGTCGACGTCCAGCGTGTAGACCAGCTGGATGTGGCCGCGCTTGCGGGCGTCGTAGCCGCGGCGGAAAACGGAAAAGCCGCGCAGGTCTGCCGCGGCCAGCCCCAGGCGTGCCAGCAGGGCGGCACGCAGGTCGGCGTCGGTATGGTCGAGCGGGAGCTTGAGCTCGGTAAGGCGAAGCATGCGGCAGGGCGATTCCGGTGCGGTCTGGCCCGGCATTCTACGGCAGTCGCCGCGGCCCCCAAAAGAAAACGCCCCGCCGGGTTACCCGGGCGGGGCGCTTCCAAACGCTACGCGTCTCAGCCGAGAACGGTGACGTTTTCAGCCTGCGGACCTTTCTGGCCCTGCGTGACGTCGAACGTGACCTTCTGGCCTTCCTTCAGCGTGCGACGGCCGGAGCCGTTGATGGCGCGGAAGTGTACGAACACATCCGGACCGCCTTCACGCGAAATGAAACCGTAACCTTTCTCGTCGTTGAACCATTTGACGACGCCGTTGACCTGACCTGCCATGACCTTGCTTTCCTCAAAACATGAAATCGCCAGCCAGGTGGCTGGCATTGCGTGGGCCCGCCTGAAAGGCAGAAAACCCGATGCCCTTAATACCTCTAAACCGGGACCTTGACCACCAATTTCTTGGTTTTTTTGACCGGTGTGCAGGTATGGGCAGGCGGGGTAGCGCGGGTGCCGATGGGCGGTTGCCGGTGACCCCCCGGTCAGGGGGGCGTAGTCGCCGGCGGCGGGACCGTCCCGCCAGGGCGGGCGATGGCCCGCATCACGGCGATGAGTTCGCCCATGTTGGCCTCGAAGGCCGGGTCCGCGCTGGTCTTGACGATGACCGTGCGGGTGCGCTCGTCCACCCACACCGACTGGCCCCAGATGCCGTTGGCGAAGTACTCGCCGTCGGCGGCCGGTGGTACCCACCAGTGGTAGCCGTAGCCACGCTCCGGCTGCGCCACCCCGGCGGCCAGCCAGGACTCGGCGCGGCGGGTGCTCTCGTGTACCCAGTCGGCCGGCAGCAGCTGGCGGTCGCCCGCGCGGCCCTGTTGCAGGTAAAGCTGGCCGAGCTTGGCGTAGTCGCGCAGGGTGGTGTTCAGGCAACAGTAGGCGACCTCGGTGCCGTCCTCGCCGTCCACCGCCCACAGGGCGTCGTCCTCCATGCCCAGCGGTTCCCACAGCTTGTCGTGCGCATAGTCGACCAGCCGCTGGCCGGTGGCGTGGCGCAGCACGTTGGCCAGCACCTGCGTGTTCACCGAGATGTAGTGGAAGCGCGTGCCGGGCGGCTGCTCGCCGCCCGCCGCCGGGTAGCCGCGCACGGTCTCGTCGAGCGGGATGCCCAGCAGGTAGGCACGCTGGAACACTTTCTGGATATCGGAGAACTGCGCGTCGTAGCGCTCGTCGAAGGCGATGCCGCTGGCCATGCGCAGCAGGTCGCGCACGGTCACCTTCGCCCAGGCGCTGCGGGCGTAGTCCGGCACGTAGGTTTCCACGGTGTCGTCCAGCGAGCGGATGGCACCGTCCTTGAGGGCGATGCCGACCAGCGCGGCCACCACGCTCTTGGCCACGGAGAAGGAGGTGAAACGCGAGTCCGCGTCGGCGCCCAGGCGGTACTGCTCGTGGATGACCACGCCGTCCCGCACGACCAGCAGGCCGGTGGTGTACGTGCGCGCGAGGAAATCATCGACCGCGCGTTGCTGGCCGGCGAAAACGTATTGTGTGCTGATCGCTGCCGGTGCCTGCGCGAACGGCCGCGGCTGGCTGCTGGCCGCCAGAGGCACGGCGGGGAACACGCGCTCCAGGTGCCGGAAATTCTCCACCCGCACGTCGGCGTGGAACAGGCGCAACATCGCCCACGGCGAGCGCTCCATGCCCGGCCGCAACACCGCCAGCAGTACTGCCAGTACCAGGGCGGCGCCGGCCAGCCATCGCCACTGCCGCGCCGGGTTCAAGTGCTCAGCCCGTGGTGCGCACGCGGCGCGAGGTTTTCACCGCCGGGGTGGCGCGTGCCTTCTCGCGCTCCTTCTGGTGGTGATCGACCAGGTTCTTGCCGGCGATGATCAGGCCCAGGAAGAAGAACGCGCCCGGCGGCAGGATGGCGAACAGGAAACCCGGGTAGCCATCGCCGAACGGATGCACCACCCAGTCCTTGGCGGCCGGGCCGAACAGCAGGTCCATGTTGGCAAACAGCGTGCCGGCCCCCAGCAGCTCGCGCATGCCGCCCAGCAGCACCAGCACGGCGAGGAATCCCAGGCCCATCATGGCGCCGTCCACCATCGACGGCAGCAGCGGGTTCTTCGAGGCGAACGACTCGGCGCGGCCGAGCACGTTGCAGTTGGTGGTGATCAGCGGGATGAAGATGCCCAGCACCTGGTACATCTCGAAGGCGTAGGCCTGCATGATGAACTCGATGCAGGTGGTGGCCGAGGCGATGATCATCACGAAGACCGGCAGGCGGATCTCCGCCGGCACCTGCGCGCGCGCCAGTGACACGGTGGCATTGGACAGCGCCAGTACGAACACGGTGGCCAGGCCCATGCCCAGGCCGTTCACCACCGACCCGCTCACCGCGAGGATCGGGCACAGGCCGAGCAGCTGCACGGTGATGGCGTTCTTGGCCCACAGGCCGTCGACGATGATCTGGCGATAACTGATCGCCGGGGAATCGCTGCTCACAAGGCTTCCTCCCTCGGGGGCCTCACGGGGCCGGCGCGGCATACACCGCGTCGCGGTTGTCACGGTACCAGTGCAGGCTGTCACGCACGGCGGTCACCACCGCGCGCGGCGTGATGGTGGCGCCGGTGAACTGGTCGAAGTCGCCGCCGTCCTTCTTCACCGCCCAGCGTGCGTCGTCGGGCGCGGCCAGCGACTTGCCGTCGAAGGACAGGATCCAGTCGGACTTCTTGATGTCGATCCTGTCGCCGAGGCCCGGCGTTTCCGGGTGCGGCGGCACCATGCGCACGCCGGTGACGGTGCCCGCGGCGTCCACGCCCACCAACAGGCGGATCGATCCACCGTAGCCCTCGGGGGCGAGGATGTCCATCACCACGCCGGCCGGTGCGCCGCCCTGGCGCGCGCGGTACACGGTGCGCGGCTTGCTGTCGCCCAGGCGCGGGTCGGTGAAGGTGGCAGTGTCGGCCAGCAGGTCGTTGTCGTAGCGGCTGGCCGGCATCACGGCGTTGAGCGCCTGTACCTGTGCGCTGCGCTGGTTGTCGGCCACCCGTTCGCTGGTCGCCCACACCAGCAGCGCGACGGCGGCGGTGGTGAGCGCGGCGAACACGGCCAGGATGACGCCGTTACGCAGCATTGCGCGGGTGATGGTCATTTCTTCTGCCCCCCGATGCCGCCGCCGCGCCGCGCGTGTCCGTAGGTGCGCGGTTGCGTGTAGTAGTCGATGGTCGGCGCGGCCAGGTTCATCAGCAGCACCGAGAAGGCAATCGCATCCGGGTAGCCGCCGAAGCTGCGGATCACCCACACCAGCACGCCGATGCCGGCGGCGAACACCAGCCGGCCGGTGCGGCTGGTGGCGGCGCTGACCGGGTCGGTGGCGATGAAGAACGCGCCGAGCATGGTGCCGCCGGACAGCAGGTGGAACAACGGGCTGGCGAAGCGCGCATCGTCCACCACCCACGCCATCCCCGACACCAGCGCCAGCGCGCTGAGGAACGCCACCGGGATATGCCAGGTGATCACGCGGCGCGCCAGCAGGAACAGGCCGCCGGCGAGGAAGGCGATGTTCACCCACTCCCAGCCGGCGCCCGCGAAGGCGCCGTGCATGAAGGGCAGGGCAGCCAGGCGCTCGGGCTGGTCATGGAACTGGCGGAAGGCGTCGAGCGGCGTGGCGCCGGTGTAGCCGTCGAGCACTGCGCCGCTGCCGAACTTGTGCGCCAGCGTTTCGGCCAGCGGCAGCACGTTGCCGGCCACGTCGCGCGGCAGGTTCCAGGTGGTCATTTCGACCGGGAAGGACACCAGCGCCAGTGCGTAGCCGAGCATGGCGGGGTTGAACGGGTTCATGCCGAGGCCGCCGTACAACTGCTTGCCGAACACGATGGCAAACGACGTGGCGACCACCACCAGCCACCAGGGCGCCGCCGGCGGCAGCGCGCAGGCCAGCAGCACGGCGGTGACCAGCGCGCTGAGGTCGCCGAGGTAGAAAGCGAGCGGCTTGCCGCGTGCCTTCAGCACCAGTGCCTCGCAGGCCAGCGCGACGGCGATGGCGATGGCGAGGTTCACCAGTGTGCCCCAGCCGAAGAACCAGGTGAGGGCGGCGACGCCCGGCAAGGTGCCGAGCACGACATCGCGCATCACGCGCTGCGTGCTGGCGGGACCGTGGGCGTGCGGCGAGGTGACGGTGATCAGCGACATCGCTCAGGATTCCTTGTTGCCGGCCGCAGCCTTCATCTGCGCGACCACGGCTTCCAGCGCGGCCTTCGCGTCGTCGGCCTTCTGTTTCAGGCCATCGACGCGCGCCTGCAGTGCGTCGAGGTTGTCGGCGCCGGCGCGTTCGGCGGTTTCCAGCGCGGCAACCGCTTCCTTGTACTGTCTGGTGGAAGTGGCCACGGCGGCCTTCAGTTGTTTCATCTGCTCGGGGCCGATGGCTGGCGCGGCCGGCGGCGCCGACACCTCCGCAGCGGCTGGCGCGGTCGCCGCGGTGTCCGCCACGGCCGGTGCCACCGCTGCTGCAGCCGGCGCTTCCGCCTTGGCATCGCGCAGCTTTGCCTTCAGTTCATCGGCGCGCTGCTTCATCTGCTCGGCGTGCGCCCGCAGTTCGCCGGCATTCGCGGCGCCAGCATCCTCGGCTTCCTTCGCCGCGCGCACCGCCGCCTTGTAGGCGCTGGAGGCTTCGCCCACTTCGTGCTTCAGCTTTTCGAGGTCGATCGCCGGTGCAGCGGGTGCGGCGGCCGGTGCCTCCCCCTGCTGCGCGGCACGCACCGCGGCCTTGGCGGCATCGGCGCGCGCCTTCAGTTCCTCGACATGGCGGGTGAGCGCATCAATGTCGGCGCCACCGTTGGCCTCGGCATCCTTGAGCGCCTTGACGGCGGCCTTGTACTCGGAGGACGCGCTGAGTGACGCCGATTTCAGGCGCGCCAGCACGGCTTCATCCACGGCCGGTGCCGACACCGCGGTGGCAGCCGGTGCCTCGGCGCGCTTCTTCGCGGCCTCGGCGCGCGCCTTGCGCTTCGCCTCGCGCTCGGCGTGTTCGGCTTCCAGTCGCGCCTTGCGTGCCTCGAAGCGTTGCTTGGCGCGCTCGGCCTTGCGCTCCTCGGCCTGCTTCTTGCGGATCTCGCCCTTGGCGTAACGGTAGTACTGCACCAGCGGGATGCTGCTCGGGCACACGTACGCGCAGGCGCCGCACTCGATGCAGTCCATCAGGTGCTGGTCCTGCGCCTTGTCGAACTCGCCGGCCTTGCTGAACCAGTACAACTGTTGCGGCAGCAGCGACGCCGGGCACGCCTCGGCACAGGCGCCGCAGCGGATGCAGGGCTGCTCGGGTGCGGGATCGGGCAGCTCGGCGGCGCTGGCGGCGATCAGGCAGTTGGTGGTCTTGACCACCGGTACCGCCGGCGACTGCAGGGTGAAGCCCATCATCGGGCCACCCATCACCAGGCGGTGCAGTTTGCGTTCGTCGATGCCGGCATCGCGCAGCAGGTCGATCACCGGCGTGCCGATCAGCGCCTCCACGTTGCCGCGGCGCGCCAGCGCGTCGCCGGTCAGCGTGGTGATGCGCGAGATCACCGGTTCGCCGTGTTCAATCGCTCGGAATACCGCGTGCGCCGTGCCGGTGTTGCAGCACACCACGCCCACGTCGGCCGGCAGGCCACCCGAGGGCACTTCCTTGCCGGTGAGGTTCTCGATCAGTTGCTTCTCGCCGCCCGACGGGTACTTGGTCGGTACCACCACCACTTCCATGCCGGTGCCGTCCATGGCCTGGCGCATGGCGGCGATGGCCTGCGGCTTGTTGTCCTCGATGCCGACCAGCACTTCGCGCGGCTTGAGGATGTGGCGGAGGATCTTCAGGCCCTCGACGACATCGCGCGCGCGTTCGCGCATCAGGCGGTCGTCGGCGGTGATATAGGGTTCGCATTCGACCGCGTTGAGGATCAGCTGGTCGATGGGCTTGCGCGGCGCCACTTTCACCGCGGTGGGGAAGCCGGCGCCACCCATGCCGGCGATGCCGGCCTCGCGGAACAGCGCCACCAGTTCGGCGGGGTCGCGTGACTGCCAGTCGCTGATGCCGGCGTGCGCGATCCATTCGTCGCGGCCATCGGTGTCGATGACGATGCAGGGCTGTTCGAGTCCCGAGGGATGCTGCACAGGGCGCAGTTCGATGGCGGTGACGGTGCCCGAGGAGGGTGCGTGCACGTTGGCGCTGACCACGCCCTTCGCCTTCGCGACCAGCTGGCCCTTCAGCACGCGCTCGCCGACCGCTACCACCGGCTCGGCCGGCGCGCCGGCATGCTGGCTGAGCGGCAGCACCAGGCGCGGCGGCAGCGGCGCCACGCGGATCGGTGCTTCGCTGGAATCGGTCTTGTGCTCCGGCGGATGCACGCCGCCCGGGAATCCGAAAACGGGACGGCTGTTGCCGCCGATGATCAGGCTGCCCATGTCACGCCGCCTCGTTCGTGACCGGGATCCGTCGCGCCGGCGCGTTGCCGATGCCGTCCGGCTTCTGCCAGGTCCAGGTCTGCACGGTCACGGCCACCGGGCGCATCTCGATGCAGTCCACCGGGCAGGGCTCCACGCACAGGTCGCAGCCGGTGCACTCGTCCACCAGCACGGTGTGCATCTTCTGCGCGGCGCCGAGGATGGCGTCCACCGGGCAGGCCTGGATGCACTTGGTGCAACCGATGCACTCGGCCTCGCGGATGTACGCGACCTTCTTCACCGGCACCTGGTCGGCCTCGTCGGCGTCCAGCGCCAGCACCTCGCGGCCGAGAAGTTCGGAGAGTTTCACCACCGTCTCGGCGCCGCCGGGCACGCACTTGTTGTGCACGTCGCCGTTGGCCACCGCCTCGGCGTAGGGGCGGCAGCCGGGGTAGCCGCACTGGCCGCACTGCGTCTGCGGCAACAGCGCGTCGATGCGCTCGACGATGGGGTCGCCCTCGACGTGGAATTTCACGGAGGCAAAGCCGAGCACTGCGCCGAACACCAGCGCGAGGGCCACCAGGGCGAGTATCGCGATGAGAACCATGTCCACGGCGTCAGATCCTGATCAGGCCGGAGAAACCCATGAACGCCAGCGACATCAGTCCGGCGGTGACCATGGCGATGGCGGCGCCGCGGAAGGCCACCGGCACGTCGGCCACGGCGATGCGCTCGCGCATGGCGGCGAACAGGACGAGCACCAGCGAGAAGCCCAGGCCGGCACCCAGCCCGGTGAGCAGAGCGGTGGGCAGGGTGTTGTCCGGCTTCTTGAGGTTGATGAGCGCCACGCCCAGCACGATGCAGTTCACCGTGATCAGCGGCAGGAACACGCCCAGCGTGCGGTACAGCACCGGCGACGACTTCTTCACGAACATCTCGGTGAACTGCACGGTAACGGCGATCACCAGGATGAAGGTGATGGTGCGCAGGTACACCAGGTCCAGCGGCACCAGCACGTACTGGTAGGCGAGGAAGGTCAGTGCCGACGACAGCGTCAGCACGAAGGTGGTGGCGGCGGACATGCCCACCGCCGACTCCAGCTTGCCGGACACGCCCATGAACGGGCACAGCCCGAGGAACTGCACCAGCACGAAGTTGTTGACCAGCACGGTGCTGATCAGCAGCAGCGCATATTGCTCCATGTCGCCTCCGCCCGCGTTGTGCTCACTTCACCTTCATGCCCGGCTTCGCGCCCTCGTCAGGGGACAGCAGGAAAATGTCGCTGCCGCCCGGGCCGGCGGCCAGCACCATGCCTTCGCTCATGCCGAACTTCATTTTGCGCGGCGCCAGGTTGGCGACCATCACCGTCAGCCGGCCGACCAGTTGCTCCGGATCGCCGTAGGCGCTCTTGATGCCGGCGAAGACCGTGCGCGTTTCGTGGCCCAGGTCGAGGGTCAGCTTGAGCAGCTTGTCGGCGCCCTGCACGTGCTCGGCGGCGGCAATGCGCGCCACCCGCAGGTCGACCTTGAGGAAGTCGTCGATGCCGATCTCCGCCCCGATTGCCTCGCCACCTTCCTGTGGCGAGGGGGCCATGCCCCCGACGCTCTTCGCTTTTTCAGCCTTTGCCGGCGCCGCCTCCAGGCCCTCCCTCGAGGCCTCCACCATCTTCTGCACCTGCACCGGGTCGATGCGCTGCATCAGCGGCTTGAACGCGTTGATGTCGTGGCCCAGCAGCAGGCGGCGCGCGTCGCTCCATTGCAGGGCGGGGATTGCCAGGAACTCCTCGGCATCCTGCGCCAGTGCCGGCAGCACCGGCTTGAGGTAAATCATCAGCAGGCGGAACAGGTTGAGGCCGTCGGTGCAGACTTCCAGCACCTTCGCCTCGTTGCCCGGCTGCCTGGCCAGCGCCCAGGGCGCGGCGTCGGCAATGTACTGGTTGGCCTTGTCGGCCAGCGCCATGACTTCGCGCACGGCCTTGCCGAACTCGCGCGCCTCGTACAGCGCGGCGATGCCGTCGGCGGCGCCCTGCACCTCGTCCATCAGCGCCTTGTTGCCCACGTGTGCAGCCAGCTTGCCGCCCTGCTTGCTGACGAAGCCGGCGGTGCGCGAGGCGAGGTTCACCAGCTTGCCGACCAGGTCGGCATTGACGCGCTGGGCGAAGTCCTCGAGGTTGATGTCGAAGTCCTCGACGCGGTCGTTGAGCTTGGCGGCGAAGTAATAGCGCAGCGCCTGCGGGTCGAGGTGGTCCAGGTACGTGCGCGCCTTGATGAAGGTGCCGCGCGACTTCGACATCTTCTGGCCGTTCACCGTCACGAAGCCGTGCGCGTAGATGGCGGTGGGCGTGCGGAAGCCGGCGCCGGTGAGCAGCGCCGGCCAGAACAGGCCGTGGAAGTTGATGATGTCCTTGCCGATGAAGTGGTACACCTCGGCGGTGGCGTCCTTCGCCCAGTAGTCGTCGAAGCGGATGCCTCCCACGCGCTCGCACAGGTTGCGGAAGCTGGCGAGGTAGCCGATCGGCGCGTCCAGCCACACGTAGAAATACTTGCCGGGCTTGTCCGGGATCTCGAAGCCGAAGTAGGGCGCCTCGCGCGAGATGTCCCACGGCTGCAGACCGGCCTTCAGCCACTCGGCGAGCTTGTTGGCGATCTCGTCCTGCAGGGTGCCGGAGCGCGTCCAGGTTTCCAGCATCTGCTGGAACTGCGGCAGGTCGAAGTACAGCTGCTCGACTTCCTTCATCACCGGCGTGGCGCCGGAAATGGTCGAGCGCGGGTTCTTCAGTTCATGCGCCGCGTAGGTGGCGCCGCAGGACTCGCAGTTGTCGCCGTACTGGTCGGCGGCGCCGCACTTCGGGCAGTCGCCCTTCACGAAGCGGTCGGCGAGGAACATCTGCTTCTCGGGGTCGAACAGCTGGGTGATCGTCTTCGAGACGATGTGGCCCTTGTCGCGGTTCTGCAGGTAGATGTAGTTGGCGAACTCGCGGTTCTCGTCCGAGTGCGTGCTGTAGTAGTTGTCGAAGGCCACCAGGAAATCGGCGAAGTCCGCCTCGTGCTCCTGCTTGACCTGCGCGATCAGCTGTTCCGGCGTGATGCCCAGCTGGCCGGCCTTAAGCATGATGGCCGTGCCGTGGGTGTCGTCGGCACACACGTAGTGGCAGGTGTGCCCGCGCATTTTCTGGAAACGCACCCAGATGTCGGTCTGGATGTACTCCAGCAGGTGGCCGAGGTGGATCGGCCCGTTGGCGTAGGGCAGGGCGCTGGTGACGAGGATGCGGCGTGGTTGCACGGTCATGCGGGATTCGCTGGGCTGGGGGCCGGGAAGGCGGCAAATATAGTGGAAATTGCCGGCTGCTGCCGGGCTTTGCCGATCAAAGTTGAGTAAAATGGTCGGGATTGACGCGGGGAGCCTTTGCCGATGTTCGGATCCACGGAAAAACGTATACAGAAAGCCCTGTCCGCGCTGCGGATCGACGACCTGGCCACCGACCTGGCCGGCGCCGGCATCGCGGTGGAGGTAAAGATGGCCGGCAAGCGGGCGCTGGTCACCCTGGTGGCTGGCTTCCCCTGCGCCGGCCTGCGCGATGCCCTGGTGGCCGCGGTGAAGGCGGCGGCCGTGGAGGCCGGGGCCGAGTCCGCCGAGGTCGCCCTGCAGGTGCGCATCCAGCCGCACCAGGCCCAGCAGGAAATCCCCAGCCTCGACGCGGTGAAGAACGTGATCGCCGTGGCCTCCGGCAAGGGCGGGGTGGGCAAGTCCACCACCGCGGTGAACCTCGCGCTGGCGCTGGCCGCCGAGGGCGCCCGGGTAGGCATCCTCGATGCCGACGTCACCGGTCCCAGCCAGCAGATGATGCTGGGCGTGCCCGACGGCCGGCGCCCGCAGGTCAAGGACCAGAAATTCTTCGTGCCGGTGCTCGCGCACGGGTTGCAGTCGATGTCCATGGGCTACCTCGCCGACCAGGTCACCGCCATCGTCTGGCGCGGCCCCAAGCTGGCCGGCGCGCTCACCCAGCTGACCATGGACACGCTGTGGGACGAACTCGATTACCTGGTGGTGGACATGCCGCCGGGCACCGGTGACATCCAGTTGACGCTGGCGCAACGCATTCCCGTTGCCGGCGCGGTGATCGTCACCACCCCGCAGGACGTCGCCACCATGGACGCGCGCCGCGGCATCGAGATGTTCCGCAAGGTCGACATCGCCGTGCTGGGCGTGGTGGAAAACATGGCCATGCACGTGTGCTCGAACTGCGGGCACGTGGAGCACATCTTCGGCAGCGGCGGCGGCGAACGCATCGCGCGCGACTACCAGAGCGAACTGCTCGGCAGCCTGCCGCTGGACGTGCGCATCCGCGAGCAGGCCGACGGCGGCCGGCCGTCGGTGATCGCCGAGCCGGACGGCCCGCTGGCGCAAGCGTACCGGCGCATCGCGCGTCGCCTCGCGGCGCGCCTGGCCGCGCGGCCGGTGGCCGGCAAGCGCGCCTTCCCGCGCGTGGTGCAGGCCGCTGGCGAGGAAAGCCCCGGCGCTGGCAGTCCCGGCCTGTATACACCGCCACGCGGGTGAGTCTGTAATGGCGCCCTGAACCGGGAGTCATTACGCCTATGTCCAAGCACCGTGAAAGCCTCATCAACAATGAGGCTTATTTCCAGACGCTGCGCGCCAAGCCGCTGGTGGCCTGGCCGACCGTCCTGCTGATGCTCGCCTGCCACGCGGCCATCGGTTTCTCGTGGTACGGGGTGCTCACCGACCAGCTGCCGATGTGGGCCGGCTGCGTGATCAACTGCATCGCCTTCTACGGTTTGTTCACGCCGTCGCACGACGGCATGCACCGCTCGATGTCGCGCATCGGCTGGTTGAATGAACTGCTGCTGTTCATTACCGTGCAGCCGGCGGTGCCGCTGTCCACCGGCCATGCGCTGCGCGTGATGCACATGCAGCACCACAAGCACCTCAACGACCCGGTGATGGATCCCGACCATGCGCACGGCCACAGCATCAAGGGCGCGCTGTGGAGCTGGTTCTGGTGGGACTTTTCGTACAGCGCCTACTACCGCGCACACAAGGACGACATCCAGAAGAGCAACTACGCGCGCATCGAGTACGACCTGTGGGTGCCGCTGGTGGCGATCGTCGCGCTGGCCTGGTACTTCCCGTGGGAAATGCTGTTCCTGTGGTTCATCCCGGCGCGCTTCATGGCGTGGATGATCTGCGCGACCTTCATGTACCTGCCGCACTGGCCGCACGAAGTCACCGACAAGCAGGACCCCTACCAGGCCACCACCATCCGCAAGGGTTGGGAATGGCTGCTGTCACCGCTGCTGGTGTACCAGAACTACCACCTGATGCATCACCTGTACCCGACCATCCCGTTCTACCGTTATCGCAAGGCGTGGCTGGCGCGGCTGGACAAGCACCTGGCGAAGAATCCCGCGGTGGTGAAACCACTGGGCATGGAGCGCGTCGACCGCGACACTGCCCTCGCCATGACCCGCGAGAGCTGACCTGGCATGTAGCGAGGGGGCTGGCCCCCTCGCTACAGCGGTTCGCTGCTGTTCCCGTGCCGCTCGCTGGCCGACGCCGGTATCAGCCAGCGGGCCACCGGCGTCAGCAGCGGCAGGAACAGCGCAGCGATGCCCACGTTGAACAGCAGGTGTGCCAGCGCGACAGCCATGTCCGCACTGCTGGTCTGCGCGCCCACCCAGTCGCCGATCAACGTGACAAACGGCAGCGCAAGCAAAACGCCGGTGGCGTTGAACAGCAGGTTGGCCATCGCCGCGCGCTTGGCCGCCGGCTGCATGGGCAGGCTGGCGAGCAGCGCCGTCGCGGTGGTGCCGACGTTGGCGCCCAGCACGATACCCACCGCCGCATGCATCTCCAGCGAACCTTGTTGCACCAGCAGGATCGCCAGCCCGGTCACCACGCTGCTCGACTGCAGCAGTGCAGTGGCGATGATGCCTGCGGTCACGGCAACGACCGGATCGCCGGCCAGTGCCAGCGCGTCGACCAGCCGCGGATCTTCGCGCAGCGGCGCCAGTGCGCCGGAGATGAGGTCCAGCGCGAAGAAAATGAAGCCGAAATAGAACACGCTCTTGCCGATCACCCGCATGCGCAGCGGCATCAGCGTCATCAACGTGCCCAGCACGATGAACAGCGGGCCGATGCCGGTCAGCTTGAATGACACCAGCCATGCCGTGGCGGTGGTGCCGATGTTGGCGCCGAGCATGATGGCGAGGCTGCCGCGGAAGGTCAGCACGCCGGCATCGACCAGTGCGACTGTCATCGCCGTCACGGCACTGCTCGATTGCACCAGCGCGGTGGCCGCGGTGCCGACCGCCAGACCTTGCCAGCGGTGGCGGGTCAGCCCGGTCAGCCACGCGCGCAGGCGGTCGCGGCCGAGCTTCTGCAGTTCGTGGCTGAGACTCTGCAGGGCGTGGAGGAAAAGCACTACCGCGGCCAGCACGGCGATCAGGATCTGGAAGTCACTCATGGCGGGCTCCCTGGAGGTCAAGTCGGGGGCATGGCCCCCTCTCTGCAAAGAGCGGTCGGGGGCATTGCCCCCTCGCTACAGGCGATCCTTGGCGGATTGCCACATGGACATGAACAGCCACCAGATGCCGGTCCACACGCCCACCAGGCCGAACACACCCAGCACGTGCAGCAGGTTGATGCCCCAGATCTGCGGGCCGGCGTCGGTCACCAGCAGGATCGCCGAGCTGATCGACAGCCCGCCGATCACGGTGCCGATCACGTTGCGGTGCTGCGCTTTCTCCAGGCGCGTCACGTAACCGCTCATCTGTCGCGGCGTTACCTGCGGCGCGCGTCCGCCACGCGGCATCGTCACGCTGGCGCCCGGGTCCTCGTAGACCTTGTCCACCAGCCGCAGCGCCGTGTTGCCGAGTTTCTTCGCCAGCTTCACCGGGTTGTAGCGGTCGCGGAAGGCCTTGAGCAGCAGCGGCTCGGCCTCGGCGATCAGGTCGATGTCCGGGTCGAGGCCGCGACCAAAACCTTCCAGCGTCAGCACCGCCTTGGACATCAGGGCGATGTCCGAGGGGAACTGCAGGTCGTGGCGCTGCACCACGGCGATGACGTCGAGCAGCATGCGGCCGATGTCGATCTCGGAGATCTTCAGGCCGTAGTAGTTGGCCAGCAGGTCCTCGCAATCCGACACCAGCAGCGGCACGTTGATCTCGACGCCCTCGGCCCACTCGATGAGCACGCCCACCGCCAGGTTGACGTCCTGCATCACCGTGCCCTTGATGATGCGCACCAGCTGCTCGCGGCGCTGCGCCGACAGCCGGCCCACCATGCCGAAGTCGATCAGGCAGATGCGGTTGCCCGGCAGCAGGATGATGTTGCCCGGGTGCGGATCGGCATGGAAAAAGCCGTCCTCGAAGATCGACTTCCACACCACCTTGCAGCCGCGGCTGGCCAGCAGCTTGCGGTTGAGGCCCGCGCGGTCCACCGCCTTGAGGTCCTTGGCGGAAATGCCGTCGACGAATTCCTGCACGTTCAGCGTGGTGCTGCTGTACTCCTTGTACACGCGCGGGATCTTCACGAACTCCAGTGACTTCAGGTTGTCCGCGATACGCTCGGCGTTCTTCGCTTCCTGGGTGAAGTCCAGTTCGCGCAGCAGCGAGCGGCGGAACTCGTCGACCAGTTCCACCGGCCGGTAGCGGCGCGTCTCCACCACCTGGCTGTGCAGCAGGCGGGCGAAATACTCCATCAATCGCAGGTCGGTCTCGATGGTGCCGCGGATGCCCGGGCGCTGCACCTTCAGCACCACTTCCTCGCCGCGGCGCGTGCGTGCGCGGTGCACCTGGGCCATCGACGCCGAGCCCAGCGGCGCCTCGGTGATGCTGCTGAACACCTGGTCCACCGGCTTGCCGAGCGCCTTCTCGATCTGCGGTTTCAGGTCGGCGAACGGCACTGCCGGCACGCGGTCCTGCAGTTTCTCCAGTTCGTGGATGATGTCCTGGGGGAACAGGTCGACGCGGGTGGCGAGGATCTGTCCCAGCTTGACGAAGGTCGGGCCCATTTCCTCCAGCGCCCGGCGCAGCCGCTCGGCGGTCGACAGGGCGGCGATTTCCTTCGGTATGCGGAAGCGGAACAGGCGCGGGTTGTCCGGCGAGGAATGCAGGTCCATGCGCTCGACCAGGTCATGGAAACCGTACTTCCACAGGACGCCGCCGATCTCGTTCAGGCGGCGCAGGTCCTTGCCGGTGTGCATCAGGCTCATCGAGGGCTCCGGGGCTGGTATCGCAATCCGGCCGGAGCATAGCACCGGGCCCCGGCGGGGGGACTGGCCTGAGCGGCGCGTGTATCATGGCCGGCTGTTGCCTGCCCGGGTGGACCCGGGGGGCAGACCGGACCCAGGAGGAGCACGCTGCAATGGCCATCAAGTCGGATCGCTGGATCACCCGCATGGCGAAGGAACACGGCATGATCGAGCCGTTCGAGGCGCAGCAGGTGCGTGACTCGCACGGCCACAAGCTGATCTCGTACGGGGTATCCAGTTACGGCTACGACGTGCGCTGCGCCGACGAGTTCAAGGTGTTCACCAACACCTACTCGGCCACCGTCGACCCGAAGAACTTCGATCCGCGCAGCTTCGTCGACATCAAGGGCGACGTGTGCATCATCCCGCCCAACTCGTTCGCGCTGGCGCGCACCGTCGAGTACTTCCGCATCCCGCGCAACGTGCTGACCATCTGCCTGGGCAAGTCCACGTACGCGCGCTGCGGCATCATCGTCAACGTGACGCCGCTGGAACCGGAATGGGAGGGCCACGTCACGCTGGAGTTCTCCAACACCACCACGCTGCCGGCCAAGATCTACGCCAACGAGGGCGTGGCGCAGATGCTGTTCCTGGAATCGACCCCGGACGACGTGTGCGCCACCAGCTACCGCGATCGCGGTGGCAAGTACCAGGGCCAGCGCGGCGTCACCCTGCCGCGCGCCTGAGCGCGCGCGTTCAGCGGATCGCCGGCGCCACGGTCGCCGGCGTGATGCCGGTGAGGGTCTTCAGGCTGATGCCGCCGCGCACGCCGAGTTTTTCGACGTGCTCCATCTTCACCATGATGTGGTCCAGTGCCGGCGCCACCCACAGCACGCTGCGGCGCTTGTCGCCCTTGTCGCGTACGCGCACGATGCGCAGCGTATCCAGGCGGCCATAGGGCGTCCTGATGGTTTCACGGCCGTCGATGCGGTAATCGAAGCGCTTCATGCCGGTGGTGGTGGCCACGTTGAAACCCACCTGCGACTGGCCGCCGACCAGCTGGCAGCGCGCGGCATACGACAGGCTGACTTCGTCGGTGGCGTCGGCGGGAAATGCGTAACTGACAGCCCCGCGGCGCGATTCGCCGCTGGCGACGCGGCGCGCGTGGTCGAAGTCCAGCCACAGCTTGCGGTCGATGCCGAAGCCGCGGAACTCGTAGCGATAGGCGAGCGGCGTGGCCTGGCAGGCCTGCCAGCGGAAGCGGCTGGACTCGCGGTAGTGCAGCATGTTCGAGCCGGCCGCCACCGCGAGCTCCCAGGTGTCCTGTCCGGCGCCCGCCAGCGTCAGGTGCACGTCGAAGCCCAGCGGCATGCCGTTGAGGGTTGCCGCGTAGCTTGCCTGGTAGGGGCGCGGCGCCACGTCCGCCACCGCCACGCTGGCGAACAGCCAGAGTGCCGCGCACCAGCGGACGGTGCGCGCCGTTGAGAACCGGTTGCTAGCGCGCGGCACCATTGTCGATGTCCAGCAGGCGCAGCTGGAACAGGCGGCCGTCGCCCTCGGTGTGCTGCATCTGTACCGACTGCCAGCCGGCGGACGGCGCGATCCACGAGGTGGTCACGCGATCGCTGTCGGCGCGCAGGCGCTCCATGCGCAGGGCGCGGAACGTGCCGTAGGGCGTCTTCACGTTTTCCTCGCTGCTCGCCACCTTGTAGTCGAAGTGGCGCACGTCGCGGTCCCAGGCCACGTCGATGCCGACCGTGCCGCGCGCGCCGCGCGCGATGCGGCAGGCCAGTGCCAGCGTGTGGCTGAGGCGATCCTCGGTCTCCGCGGTGTAGGCAAAGGTGGAAGTGGACTTCAGGTCCGTGCGCGTTACCTGCCGCGTGGCCGGGTCGAAGCGCATGTCCAGCTTGCGGTTCTTGCCGATGCCCTTGCGCACGTAGCTGTAGCGCTCGGGCATGGTGCGGCAGTTGTTGCCGTCCCAGCGGAACTCTGCCCACTCGACGGTATCGAGCAGGAAGGACTCGACCTTGAGCTCCAGTCGCCAGCGGCCGTTGCCCAGTGCGGCGAGGCTCTGGCGGGCATCGGCCTTGAACGGCAGGTTGTTCAGGCGCACTTCGTAACTGGCGCTGAACGGCGTCAGCGTCGCCAGCGGCTGGGCGGCGCCGGCGGCGAGCGGTAGCGCCAACAGGACGGCAAGCAGGGCAAGAGTCTTTTTCATGGAGCCTCGTCAGTGCGTCATCAGTGCACGTTGTCGTGCGCAGCCAGTGCCGGGCGTCCGTCCAGCCGCGGACCGTCGGCGGTGAGCACCAGTCGGCCGGTGGCCAGCCAGCCGGCGACCTCCGGGTACAGGCGGTGCTCGGCGCGCTGCACGCGTTCGCGCAGCGAGTCGGGCGTGTCATCCGGCAACACCGGCACCCTTGCCTGTGCGACCACCGGCCCGCCGTCCAGTTCCTCGGTGACGAAGTGCACGCTGCAGCCGTGCTCCTTCTCGCCGGCGGCGATGGCGCGCGCGTGGGTGTCCATGCCGGTGAATTTCGGCAGCAGCGACGGGTGGATGTTGATCAGGCGGCCGGCGTAGTGGTGCACGAACGCCGGCGTGAGGATACGCATGAAGCCGGCCAGGACCACGAGATCCGGGCGGTGCGCGTCGATGCGCGCGGCCAGCGCGCGATCGAAGTCCTCGCGGCTGGCGTACTCGCGGTGGCTGACCACGTCGACGGGAATGCCGGCGCGACGCGCGCGCTCCAGGCCGAAGGCGTCCGCCTTGTTGCTGATCACCGCCGCGATCGTGGCCGGCAGCGAGCCGTCGGCGACGCGGTCGATGAAGGCCTGCAGGTTGCTGCCGCTGCCGGAGATCAGCACCACCAGGCGGAACGGTTGCGCCATCACGCGATCCCGGTCAGCTCGACGTACGCTTCCTCGAGGTCGCCCGGTTCGATTCGGCCGATCACGCTCACCGTCTCGCCTTCCGCTTCCAGCAGTGCCTTCGCGCGTTCGGCGTCTTCCTTGGCCACCACCACGCACATGCCGATGCCGCAGTTGAAGGTGCGGAACATTTCGCGCGCGTCCACGCCGCCGGCTTCCTGCAGCCAGCTGAACACTCCCGGGCGTCGCCAGGCACTGGTGTCGATGACCGCGCGGTAGTGCGGCGGCAGCACCCGCGGCAGGTTCTCGGTGATGCCGCCGCCGGTGATGTGCGCCATGGCGTGGATCTTCACCTGGGTGCCGAGCTTGAGGATCTGCTTCACGTAGATGCGCGTCGGTTCCATCAGCGCGTCGGCCAGCGGGCGACCGTCGACTTCCTGCGTGAGATCGGCTTTCGACACCTCGATGATCTTGCGGATCAGCGAGTAGCCGTTGGAGTGCGGGCCGGAGGAGGCGAGGCCCAGCACCACGTCGCCGGCGCCCACGTCCTTGCCGTCGATGATCTGCGATTTCTCGACCACGCCCACGCAGAAGCCGGCCAGGTCATAGTCCTCGCCGTGGTACATGCCCGGCATTTCCGCGGTCTCGCCGCCCACCAGCGCGGCGCCCGACAGTTCGCAGCCCTTGCCGATGCCGCTGATCACCGAGGCGGCGGTTTCGACGTTCAGCTTGCCGGTGGCGTAGTAGTCGAGGAAGAACAGCGGCTCGGCGCCGCACACCAGCAGGTCATTCACGCACATGGCGACGAGATCGATGCCGATGGTGTCATGGCGCGCCAGGTCCATGGCCAGTTTCAGCTTGGTGCCCACGCCGTCGGTGCCGCTGACCAGGATCGGCTCGCGGTATTTCGACGGGATCGCGCACAGTGCGCCGAAGCCGCCGAGGCCGCCCATCACTTCCGGTCGACGGGTGCGCTTGGCGATCGGCCCGATGCGGTCGACGAGGGCGTCGCCGGCATCGATGTCGACTCCGGCATCCTTGTAGCTGAGGGACGGCTTGCGCGTATCGGTCATGGCGGGGCTTCCGGGTGGGTCGGGCCGGCGGGACAGGGCTCGGCGGGAGGGCGCGTATTCTAGCCTGTCACGGGCGTCTCTTGTCGGGGGCATGGCGCCCTCGCCACGGCTTGTCGGGGGGCGTGCCCCCTCGCTACTGTACGCGCCTGTTTTTTTGTTGCCGGATGGCCACCTGATGAATGCCCTGCTGCGCCTGGCGCCCCTGCTGCTCTGTCTTTGCCTGCCCGGGGTGGCGGCACGGGCGGCCGATGTCGGTGGCCTCTTCGATGCGGCGGTGCCGGTGAGCGGGCAGGGCGCGGGCGAGCGGGCGCGGGCCGTGCAGGAAGGTTTCCGGCAAGTGCTGGTGAAGGCCAGTGGCCAGCGCTCGGTGCTGGCGTTGCCGGCGCTGCAGGCGGAACTGGGCAAGGGTGACGCCTTGCTGGGCTCGTTCAAGTACGAGTCGCAGCCCCGGCCGGGCGGCAGCGCGCCGCTGTTGCTGCGCCTGTCCTTCCACCCGGCCAGCGTGCGCGCCATCCTCAACCGGGCCGGTGCGCCGGTGTGGGGCGCGAGTCGTCCGCCGGTCTATCTGTGGGTGGTGCGCGAGGGTGGCGGCGGACGCAGCCTGCTCGGGTTCGGTACGCCGGCCGCCGACGTCCTGCTCGAGGCTGCGGGCGCGCGCGGACTGCCGGCGTTGCTGCCGGCAGCCGGCGAAGTGCCCGTGACAGACGCGCCGCTGGCGACGGTGCCGCCGGCGGTGGCGGATGCCGCGACCCGGGCCGGCGCGCGCGCGGTGCTGGCCGCCGCGGTGACGGGTAACGGCGGGCGCCATCGTGCGGCGGGCGTGCTGTCCATCGAGGGCGTGGCCGAGCGCATCGAGGCGGCCGGGGCAGACGAAGGCGCCGCGCTGCGCGAGCTCGTGCAGGTGGCGGCCGATCGCCTGGGTGCCCGCTACGCGATGGTGGCCCGCCCCGACCAGTTGCAGGCGGTACGCCTGCGCGTGGCCGGCATCGGCTCGCTGGAGGACCACGCGGCGCTGGAGCGCTGGCTGGCGGGCCTGCCGCTGGTCAAGGACCTCGTGCTGGTCGAAGTCGGTCCGCGCGAACGGGTCTTCATGCTGACGCTGGCCGGCAGCATCGAGCGTTTCCGCCAGGCCATGGCCACCGACGGCCGGCTCACGGTGGGCGGCGAGCCGGTGGTGGAAGACACCACGACCGTCATCGAGGCCGGCTGGACCACGGCCACGCCATGACCATGAGCGGGCAGCTGCCGCTGCCGGTCGGTCTGCGCGACGGCAACACACTCGAGAACTTCCTGGCCGACGGCAACCCGGAAGCGCTGGCCGCGGTCGAGGCCCTGCTCGACGGGCGCGAATCGTTCATCTACCTGTGGGGGGCGCCCGGTTCCGGGCGCTCGCACCTGCTCGAGGCGGTCGCCGATGCCGCGGCCCGGCGCGGTGCGCCGGTGCTGTGGATGCCGCTGGCGGCGGGCTGCCGGCCGCCGCTCGAGGCCCTGGACGGGGTGGGGGATGCGGTGAGTGTCGTTTGTCTTGATGATGTCGACATGATCGCCGGTGATGCCCGCTGGGAAGAGGCCATATTCCATCTTTTTAACCAGCTGCGCGCACGTGGCGCCTGCCTGGCGGTCAGCGCCGCGGTGCCACCCGCGCAATTGCCGATCCGCCTGGCCGACCTGCGCTCGCGACTGGGTTCCGGCCTGGCCATAGGCCTGCGCACGCCGGACGACGACGAGCGGCTGGCCATCCTGACGTTCCGTGCGGCACGGCGCGGGCTCGAACTGCCGGGCGATGCGGGGCGCTACCTGCTGGCCAGGGCCAGCCGCCGCCTCGATGACCTGGTCGCACTGCTGGCGCGACTCGACCGCGAGGCGTTGGTCCACCAGCGTCGGCTGACGCTGCCATTCGTGCGCCAGGTGCTGGCTGCCGACAACCCGCCGGCGTGGTCGCGGGGCGAGCGGTAACTCCTTGCCGGGACTTAACAAAAGTCCAACACTAGGCGTCGCCGCGCGAACGATAAACTGCCCGGCGGGAAACCTGCGTCCATCGTGCGCAGTTTTCGGGTGTCCGCTGCCCGACTGGGGCGGCACCGGCTCCACAAGCAGAACAACGAAGAACAACAAGCAGGCGGCACCCCCGCGCGGGGACCAGCCGTGACTCTCGAGGAACACCTGATGAAGCGGTTGCGGGCTCGTATCCTGGCCTTGGTGGCACTGTGTTCGGTCGTGCCATTTGCCGGCGCGGCGTCCATCGAGGTCACGACGTTCGGCGAGTCCGTCGACGGCGACGGGTTGTGCTCCATCCGGGAGGCGGTGGCCGCCTCCGAGCGGGCCGCGCGGCTGAATGCCCGCGAAAACAGCCGCAATCGTATCGAGGCCTACCTCGACGACATAGCCGATCCGGAGAACATCGAGCGCCTGCAGTTCCCCAATCAGTACTATCCGCGCGGCACTGTCCTGCAGATACTGGAGCTGCTCGGCGAAGAACTCGCATCCTATGACCTGCTGGACCAGGACACGGTGCTGATCGCCGACGTGGCCGCGCAGGTCGCTGACATCGAGGCGCTGCCCGACGAGAAGGTCTATCTTGACGATGTCGAGCAAACCATCGACCTGATCGAGCGCACGCTGGTGGCCAACCAGGGCGAACTGGACCGCCTCGCAGCCGACAACGAGGTCGATGGCTGTGATGACGGCACATCGTTCGACTCGGTGATCCTGCGCGAGGGCGTCCATACCCTCGATGCCTTGCGCGGCGAAGTGCCGGTGGCCGTCAACGTCACCATTGTTGGTGTCGGTGACGGCTCGGTCGTGACCACGAGTGGCGCCAGTCGCCTGTTCAGCGTTACTGAAGGCTATACCGTCGAGTTCAAGTCGTTGTTGTTGTCCGGCGGCAATGCCGGTGCCGGCAACGGGGGCGCGCTGCTGCTGTCCGGCAGCGGGCAGTTGGCCAAGGTGTCCCTCGAGGGCAACCTGGCAACCCATGGTGGTGCTATATACGTCGAGGTGAATGGCGCGCTGACAGTCGAAGGCGGCCGCTTCACCGCCAATACGGCTGCGGCGGCAGGAGGTGCCATCGCATCGGCAGGCGGTACCGTTTCGCTGACCGACGTGGTGCTGGGCAAATCCGGTGGTCAGGGCAACGTCGCCGGCACTGCCGGTGGCGCAGTCAGTTTCACGCCCGCCAATATCGGAGGTGCGCTGACGATCCTGCGTGCAAGCGTGGTCGACAACCAGGCACTTGCCGGGTCGGCCGTCCATGCGCTCGGCAATGGCAGCGTCGTGACGATCACCAACGCGACGTTCGGCGAGAACGTTGCCGGTGACCGCGCCACCGTCCAGGTCGATGTGGGCGGGGGCACGTTGGCGCTCAACAACGTCACCATGATCGACAATACCGCGGCGAATGGTACCGGCGGCCTGCAACTGGTCGCCGCCGATGCCGCGACGGTCTACAACAGCCTGCTCGCCGGCAATACCGGTGGCGGTCCCGCCGGTACCGCCGACTGTGATTTCACTGCCGTGACGGTCGACGACGCCAACTTCCTGCACAACTACTACGCCACGGCGGCCACTGGCTGCCCCGGCCTGCGCTACGACGATCTGCTGGCGCCCGCGAATACCAACTTCGAGTTGCCTGCCGGCCAGACAGTCTGGACCTGGCTGGTGCAGACCCTCGATGCCGACCTGGGCGCGTACATTCCGCGCTACCCCGTGGACGTGCTGTCCCTCACCGAGAACCGCCTGGTCAATCGCGGTGCGGGTTCGCAGCAGTCCGCTTCCTGTGCTGCGACGGACCAGGCCAACCGCGAGCGCGCGTCCGCCATCGACAGCGATTGCGATATCGGTGCCATGGAATACCAGATCGGCCGGCGCAAGGACGATCGCCTGACCATCCTCGTCAACGAGACGGCCTGCCTGGACGTGCTCGCCAACGATATCGGGGACGCCTGGTACACGCGTTACTCGCTGGAGATCGTTCGCATCGAGCGTGCCGGCACGCAGGTGGTCATTGCCAGTTCCGATCCTGTTGAGTACCTCGACCGTCACCCGGGTGCAAACGTGGTGGATATCAATGACCCTGCGCTGCCGCAGACCTGCCGCGACCTCGCTGCCGCCGGTTTGCACGAGGCCATCCTGTTCACGCCGGTGCCCGGGTTCCGCGGTGAAACGAACGTCACTTACGCCGCCGGCTGGCAGACGGACGAGGTCGCAACCGGGACTACCGTGCGTGGCACCCTGAGCGGCATTGCCCACGTCAACACCGAGAGTGCCGGCGGCATCACCAGCAGCAGCATCGGCGGCGCAGCGGGACCTTGGTGGCTGCTCGCCGTGGCGTTGCTCGGCCTGCGCGGCCGTGTACGCCGCCTGCGTCCAGCCCTGTGCGCGGGCCTGTTGTTGCTGGCCGGGCTGCCGGCGCAAGCAGTCGAGAACATCATCTACGTGAACTCCGGCCTCGACCCGGTCAACGCGTCCGGTATCCCGGTCGAGAACCCCGGTGATGGCTTTTGCACGTTGCGCGAAGCGCTCTCCACGGCCCGCAACGACCAGGCCAACCTGACGCTGGGTGACTGCCTCGATGGCAACGAGGGTCCTGACATCATCGAGTTCGCGCGCGATAAAGATGGTGTGCCGGTTTCGCAGGTGACGCTCAACGCCACGCTCGACGCCTGGGGTGGTGTCACCATCCGCTGCCCGGAGAACAGTCCGGTCACTTGTACGATCAGCCGAAGCGCAACTGGCCCGGCTTTCCCGTTGATCAACAGCCGCGGCAGTATCGTCATCCAGCGCATGGTGCTGGAGAACGGTGATGCCGGAACCAATGACGGCGGGGCCATCAACTCCATCGGCGGCGTGTCCATCAGTGACTCGGTGCTTCGCAACAATTCCGCGCGTGCTGGCGGGGCCATTTACCTGCTGGGGAGTAACAGCAACCTGGTCGTGACCAACTCCCTTTTTGACGGCAATAGCAGTACCGGCATCAACGATTCCGGTGGTGGCGCGGTGGCCATGAGCGCGTCCGGCCGCCACGTCGTGCGGGTGTCGGGTTCCACCTTCATCAACAACCGGTCCGCGGCGCAGGCGGCCGTGCTCGCGATCAAGACTGCCAGCGAGGTGGTGATCGCCAACTCGACATTCAGTGGCAACGAGAGTACCGCCGGTTCCGGAGCACTGGACCTGTCCGGTGCAACCAGCGGCGCCACGCTGCGCAACCTCACCGTGGTCGACAACCTCTCCGGCGTCGATACCTATGCCTCGCCCGCCGTGCAGCGGGCCGCCATCGAGTTCAGCGCTGGCGGTGCCACCACCACGCTCTCCAACAGCATCGTGGCGGCCAACCGTGCTGCCGCCGGCGTGCTTGATGCGAATTGCGGCGCCGGCAATGCCGCGGCGACCTATAACCTGTATGGCGAGATGCTCGCGGATGCCACCTGTCCCATCGGGCCGGTCGGCGCGGCCAACCTCTACGCGCTGGACACCGATGTGTACGACGGCACTTCCGCTGCGTACCTGGCGCCGCTGGCCGACAATGGCGGCAGCACGCAGACCCACGGCTTCAATGACCCGCAGGCGCTTGCCGTCGCCGGTTTCATCATCGATCGCGGCAACCCGGCAGTCCTGGTGGATGCCCTGACCCGCGCCAGCAATGCCTGCGCCACGATCGACCAGCGCGGTGGCAGCAGGGAGTCCGGTGGTCGCTGCGACCAGGGTGCCTTCGAGCACGTACAGGTCACCGCGGTGTCCGACAACGCCAGCAACACGAACCGTCGTGATCGCCTGGTGATGGTCGATGTGCTCGCCAACGACGTTTTCGACTCGATCGACCCGATCAAGCGCGACTGCACGCTGCTCGACCTGTCGGCGGCACCGCAGGTTCGCTATACCGACCTCGCGGGCGACCCCTGCGTTGTCGTCTACCCCGGCACCCCCACGGATACCATCGATTTCCTGCGCAAGGACGATCTGGATGACCTGCGTGTCATCCTCGATATTCCCGCCGAAGACGACATCACCGTCGACCGGGTACCGGCCGCGTATCTCAATGGAGATTTCCCGGAGGACTTCGTCGCCGGCTGGAGCGGCACCGACAGCGAAGCCGCCGAGCTCGCCCGCGTAACCGCGGTCACGCCGGCGATGCTTGCGCCGGGTTACGTGATTCGCTACGACAGTGGTGGCGTGCTGGCCAGCGGTGATACATCCGGTGGATTGCGCACGCTTGATTACGAGGTATACACCGAAGGCGGCGTAGTCTCGAACCAGACCGATGTCGAGGTCGCGGTCCTCAACGTGCCGCCGGTGGCGCGCAACGACCTGGTGGTGGTCGGCGTCGGGCAGGTGGCAGTGTTCAACGTGCTCGACAACGACGAGGACTACGATGCCACCATCATGGCCAACAACGGCCTTGATCCGTCCACGCTCACCGTCACTGGTTGCGATGAGGTTGACGGCGAGCCCGGTACCTTCGAGTGCGAGTTCGGGCGCCTGGTACTGGACAGTGTGACCGGTGACATGCGCTGGACGCCCTACAACACCTTTAACCCGTTCGGCGAGACCTTTACCTATTCGGTCAAGGACCGTAACGGTTGTGTAGAGGTGCCGGTCACCGACCCGCTCTATGCGGCCTACCAGGAGTGCCTGTCGCTGCGTCGCGAAACCACGGCCACTGTCACCCTGACGATTGATCGTCCGACGGGCAACGGCGGCGCGATCCTCGGCGACGATGACCTCAGCGACATTCTCGGTATCGACTTCCTGGGCGGCACCGGTGTCTATTTCCTGGCGCCGCTGCTGCTGGCGATCGCCCGGCGCCGCCGTCGCGGTTGACTGACGCTCAGCCAGTGCCTGCCGCGCCGCCGTCCTCGCCGGCGGCGTGGCGCGGCAGCCACACCGTGAAGGTGGTACCGGCGCTGCTGCTCTGTACCGCGATGTCGCCCTCGTGGGCCTTGATGATGCCGTGCACCACGGAAAGCCCCAGTCCGTTGCCGCCACGCCCCATCCCGCGCGTGGTGAAGAACGGTTCGAAGATCTTCGGCAGGTTTTCCGGCGCGATGCCGCAACCGGTGTCGCGCACCTGCAGTTCCAGTCCGGCCACGGGTTTGCCTTCGGTATCCTGGCGGTCGCGGTCTGCAACCGTGATGCCGAGTTCGCCGCCGCTTTCCATCGCGTGATAGGCGTTGATCACCAGGTTCATCAGTAACTGGTGCAGCTGCGTGGGGTCGCCGCGCAGGCTGGTGTCGTGCGCCTGCACGTCGATGCTCACGTGCACGCCGGCCGGGCGTGCCGGGTTGCTCAGCGCAAGGGTCTCGCGAACTACCTGGGCGACGTCGGTATCCACCCGGTGTGTCGTGCCGCGCCGGCTGAACAGCAGGATGCTCTCCACCAGCTTCCGCCCGCGTTCGGCGGCATGGAAGATCGCCTGGGCGCGCGTCTTCAGGGCGGCATCCGCGCTGGCGTCATTCATGATCATCTCGGCGTAGCCGCGGATCGGTGTCAGCAGGTTGTTGAAGTCGTGGGCGATGCCGCCCGCCAGGGTGCCAACGGTTTCCAGCCGCTGGGTTTCGCGCATGTGCTCCTCGAGGCGTGCGCGGTCTGCCGCCAGTTTCTTCTCGGCACCGATATCGCGCACGATGCTCATCAGGTACTGCGGTTGCTGCCGGGCGTCACGCA
This sequence comes from Gammaproteobacteria bacterium, assembly GCA_018262975.1. Taxonomy (GTDB): domain Bacteria; phylum Pseudomonadota; class Gammaproteobacteria; order Pseudomonadales; family JADFDG01; genus JADFDG01. The sequence goes on along the minus strand of JADFDG010000021.1, from coordinate 14,100 downwards.
CGCTCCACGTGCGGACTTCCACCGGGAAGACGTGGCCGTCGCGATGGATGAGTTCCTGTTCGTAGACGGGGCTGAGTGCCCGTGCGAGCACCTGGTCGCGGATGATGGCCGCCTCCTGTGCCAGCCACTGCCCCGGCGTGACCTGCTGCCGGGTGAGCCGGCGCGCGTCGTCGAGGCCGTGGCCGATCATCGCCAGGTAGGCCTGGTTGGCGGTGACCAGGCGGCCCTCGAGGTCGAAGATCGCCAGTCCGTCGGTACTGGTGTCGAACAGTTGCCGGTAGCGCGCCTCCGATTGCTGCAGCTGGAGCTCGGCTGCCTGGCGGCGGCCGATGTCCTCCAGCAGGGTCGTGCGCATGTAATTGATGGCATTCTCGACCTGGTCGAGCTCGTCGGGTGCGGCGTCAACCTGGCGTTCGCGCTGCAGCCTCAGGGGCCGGTCCAGCGTCGATACCGACAGCTGGCGCGCGTAGTCGGCGATGGTGCCCAGGTGGCGGGTGAGCAACTGCTGGACAATGGCGAGGATGAATACCGACACCACGAAGGTCTTCAGGGCCTGGCCCAGCAGGATGGTGGCGGCACGGTCCAGCAGGCGCGCATGGACGCCCTCCAGCGACGCGTGCACCGTCAGGGTGCCCAGCGTCCAATGCTCCGCGGGCTGGCCGGGATTGGACCAGGTGAGGGTATATTGCTTCACCAGTGCCTCGCCGCCCGGTGGCAGCGTGCCGTAGGTATAGGTGCGCCCCTGGTCGGTCTCCAGGGAGACCGCGGAAACCGCCTCGAGGTTGAGCATCCCGGTGAGCAGCAGCCGGATCTGCTCCTCGTTGAGCGCCCAGACGCTGTTGGTCAACGGGTCCAGCGTGGTGGTCTCGATGATGCGGAAGCGCTCGTCGATGCCGTGCAGGTCGCGATCGTAGTCGGCCCACAGCTGCCAGCCGGTGAGCAACAGGGTGATGCCGGAACTCACCAGCAGGATGTACCCGAGCAGCTTGAGGCTCAGCTGGCGGCCGGGACGCGCGTTGTGATTGTGGTTGCTCATCGCATCCGTTCCCTGGCGACGACCCAGCCTACCGCCTTCGGGCAGGGCCAGCCAATCGCCGACCGCCCGTTCAGGGGGGGCAAGGCCCACCGGTGCTGGGATACCCTTTACTGCTGTGTTTATAATCGCCGACGGTCCCGCGACTGCCCAGCCGCGGCGCTCCGGCCTTTGCCATCCCCTCGTTCCCCGGGTTCCTGTCGATCGTGAGCACCGAAAACAAGAAGTACCAGGTTTTCGTCAGCGCGACCTGCGATGACCTGCGGGATGAACGCCAGCGCGTGGTCGAAGCCTTGCTGGGCTGCGGCTGCATCCCGGTGGGCGTCGACCTGTGCCCGCGCGACCCCGGTGCCGAGCAGTGGAATACCATCAAGGCGCTGATCGACGAGTGCGACTACTACATCATCGTGGTCGGTGGTCGTTACGGCAGCCTGGCGCCCACCGGCATCAGTTACACGCACCGTGAATTCATCTACGCGCAGACCAAGCGCAAGCCCATGGCCTCGCTGGTGCACGAGCACCCGGACGGCCTGCCGGTCGACAAGCGCGAGCGCACCGCGGAGGGCGTGGCACGCCTGCGCGACTTCAAGGAACTGGTCGCACGCGGCACCCTGGTGCGCCCGTGGAGCCAGCCTGACGACCTGCGCAGCGGCATCCAGCGCGTGGTGAGCCAGCTGGTAAAGACCCACCCGGCGAGCGGCTGGGTACGGGCGGGGCAGGTGGCCGACCTCAATGCCGTGCGCGAGAACCAGGAGTTGCGTCGCCAGCTCGACGAATTGCGCCGCGAGATCGACCAGCTCACCAACGGCAGCCGCGCGGTCAAGCCGGAAGTCCTCGCGCGCGGCTCCGACCTCACCAACATCAACTACAGCTGCAACGTCTACGTGAAGGGCAACTGCATCGTCACGCAGGCGAAGACGCAGATGACCTGGGACGCGGTATTCGCCACCCTCGCGCCGACCATGATGAACGAGGTCAACGAGGACCAGATGCGTGCCGCGCTCGCCGCGCGCATCGGCGACGGTGCGCTCAAGGACGTGGCCGACCAGCACAAGCAGGCGCACGCGGTGCGCGACATCGTGGTGAGCCCGGTGTCGTTCAACACCATCAAGATGCACTTCCGCGCGATGGGCTACATCCGCAAGGGCCTGGGCGTGGGCCCGGGCAACCAGCCCACCTGGCAACTCACGCCGCAGGGCGACCAGTACATGGTTGGTCTGCTCGCCGTCCGCCGCCAGCCCTGACCGCTTCCTTCCCCTGATGCAGTGAGGGGGCAATGCCCCCGACGCTCTTGCTCCAGACGTAGAGAGGGGGCCATGCCCCCGACCGTTTTTCAACGCGGTCGGGGGCATGGCCCCCTCTCTACATGAGGAGCAAGAGCATCGGGGGCATGGCCCCCTCCCTGCATGCGCGTGGCGTCAGCCGCGACGGACCACCGACGCCAGGAAGTCCCTCACGTCGTTGACCGGCACGTGGCTGACTTCGCCGGTGCGGCGGTTCTTGTACTCCAGCGTCCCGCCGTCGAGGCCCTTCTCGCTCACCAGGATGCGGTGCGGGATGCCGATCAGTTCCATGTCGCTGAACTTCACGCCCACGCGTTCCTTCTCGCGGTCGTCGAACAGCACGTCATAGCCCAGGCCGAGCAGGTCGGCGTACAGGCGCTCGGCTGCATCCTTCTCGCGCTCGCTCTTCTTGATGTTGGTGGGCACGATGCAGATCTCGAACGGCGCGATGGCGTCCGGCCAGATGATGCCGTTGGCGTCGTTGTTCTGCTCGATGGCGGCCGCCACCACGCGCGACACGCCGATGCCGTAGCAGCCCATGGTCATCACCAGCGGACGGCCGTCTTCGCCCAGCACGGTGGCCTTCAGCGCCGACGAATACTTGTCGCCCAGCTGGAAGATGTGACCGACCTCGATGCCGCGCTTGATGACGATGGAGCCCTTGCCGTCCGGCGACGGATCGCCCTCGACGACGTTGCGGATGTCCACCACCGCGGTCGGCGTGGCATCACGATCCCAGTTCACGCCGGTGAGGTGGAAGCCGTCCTCGTTGGCGCCGCACACGAAGTCGGCCAGGTGCGCCGCGCTGCGGTCGACGTAGACGGGAATGGACAGGCCGACCGGGCCCAGCGAACCGGCGCCGGCGCCGACCACGGCACGGATGTCGGCGTCGGAGGCAAACGCCAGCGGCGCGTGCACGGCAGCCAGCTTCTCGGCCTTGATGGCGTTCAGTTCGTGGTCACCGCGCACCACCAGCGCGACCAGGCCCTGCTTGCCCTTCTCGTCGGCCTTGCCGTAGACGATCAGCGTCTTGGCGACGCGGTCGGCGCTGACGTTAAGGAACTCGCAGACGTCCTCGATGCTGTGCTTGCCCGGGGTGGCGACCTTGGCCTGCGCCTGGGTGGCGGCCGGGCGGGCGCCGGCCGGCGACACCGCCTCGGCCAGTTCGACGTTGGCGGCGAAGTCACTGCTGTCGGAGAAGGCGATGGCGTCCTCGCCGGAGGAGGCGAGCACGTGGAATTCGTGCGAACCGGTGCCGCCGATGGAGCCGGTGTCGGCCAGCACCGGGCGGTAATCGAGGCCCAGGCGATCGAAGATGCGGCAGTAGGTCGCGTGCATCACGTCGTAGGTCTTCTGCAGGCTGGCGTGGTCGGCATGGAAGGAATAGGCGTCCTTCATGATGAACTCGCGCGCGCGCATCACGCCGAAACGCGGGCGCGTCTCGTCGCGGAACTTGGTCTGGATCTGGTAGAAGTTCGCCGGCAGCTGCTTGTAGCTCTGCAGTTCGTTGCGCACCAGGTCGGTGATCACTTCCTCGTGCGTCGGGCCGAGCGCGAACGGGTTGCCGTGGCGATCCTTGAAGCGCAGCAGCTCCGGGCCGTAGCCCTGTTCGCGGCCGGATTCCTGCCACAGCTCCAGTGGCTGCACCACCGGCATCAGCACTTCCTGGGCGCCGGAGCGGTCCATTTCCTCGCGCACGATGCGCTCGACCTTGCGCAGCACCTTCAGGCCGGTCGGCAGCCAGTTGTACAGGCCCGAGGACAGCTTGCGGATCATCCCGGCACGGATCATCAACTGGTGGCTGATGACGACGGCATCGGCGGGGGTTTCGCGGACGGTGGCGAGCAGGTACTGGCTGGTGCGCATGGCGGGGACTGGGCCGGCGGGAGAGGGAAGGACCGTGATTGTAGGCGGGGCGGCCGGGAGCGTACAGGCAGCGCGGCCACTGCCGGTCGCCGTGCCTTGCTGGTATACAGGATGCCCGCTTGCCCGGAGAATCGTGCATGACGCTGACCGCCGCCGAGATCCAGCACATCATCCGTACCGGGGTGCCGGCCGCCGACGAGATCGACCTGCGCATCGACCGGGTGGACAGCGACCACGTGGTGGCACGCTACCCGTTCCGCCCCAGCATGGTCCGGCCCGGCGGCACGGTGTCGGGTCCCACGCTGATGGGGCTGGCCGATGCCGCCATGTACGCCGCCATCATGGCGCGGCTGGGCCGCGTGGAGATGGCGGTGACCAGCAACCTCAACATCAACTTCCTCAGCCGCCCGGGACAGGCCGACCTGCTGGCCGAAGCGCGCGTGCTGCGCCTGGGTTCACGGCTCGCCTTCCTCGAGGTGGAGATCTACTCGGAAGGCGGCAGCGACATGGTCGCGCACGTCACCGGCAGCTACGCATTGCCTGCCCGCAAGGAGAACCCATGAACACCATCTTCATCACCGGCGCCGCCGCCGGCATCGGCCGCGAGACGGCGCTGTTGTTCGCCCGCGAGGGTTGGCGCGTGGGCCTGGGCGATCGCGACGAAGCCGGGCTGGCGAAACTTGCCGGGGAAATCGGCAGCAGCGCCTCGGTGCACCCGATGGATGTCAGCGACCCGGCGTCGGTCGCCCGCGCGTTCGCGGAGTTTGCCGCCGGCACCGGTGGGCAGCTGCGCGTGCTGCACAACAACGCCGGCGTGCTGCGCATCGGTCACTTCGAGGAGATGCCGCTCGAGGACCAGCACCTGCAGGTGGACATCAACCTCAAGGGCGTGCTCACCTGCCTGCACGCGGCGTTTCCCTACCTGAAGGCCACGCCCGGCGCGCACGTGGTGAACATGAGTTCGGCGTCGGCGACCTACGGCATTCCCACCTTCGCCACCTACTCGGCCACCAAGCACGCGGTGCGCGCCATCACCGAGGCGCTGGACATCGAGTGGGAGCGCCACGGCATCCGCGTGAGCGACCTGGCGCCGCCGTTCGTGAACACGCACATGGTGTCGTCGCAGCCGTTCCGCTCGAAGATCGTCGAACGGCTGGGCGTGAACATCGGCCCGGCCGACGTGGCGGAGGAGGTGTGGAAACTGGTGCAGGCGCCGGCCGTGCACCGCGAAGTCACCGCGCAACTGAAACTCGCGTGGCCGCTGTCGCGGGCACTGCCGGGTGGCTTCACCCGCGGCCTGCTCAAGCGCATTGCCGGCCTGTAACGGCGCGGCGCTGCCATGAAAAAGGCCGGCATCTGCCGGCCTTTTCGTTGCGAGGGCTTCAGCCGGCCGGCGGCTCGTCCAGGCGCTTGATGCCCACCAGCTTGAGGATGGTCTTCTCGTAGAACGGCTCGCTGGAACCGGTCTTCATCTTGAACAGGAAGTACTTCTCGAAGCCCACCTTGGCCCAGTGCACCCACTTGCCCTTCTTGAACCAGGTGATATTGCGCGGCGGGATCTGCGGGATGGCCACGAAGGCGCCGCCGGTATCGCCCATGTCGGCCAGGCAGAACGCCGACAGCGAACCCTTGTGCGACGGCTGCTTGCCGGCCAGTTCGTCGCGGATGTTGTGCACCAGCGCCGTCATCATCGATTCGATCATGTAACCGGTCTTGGGCATGCCGCAGGGCACCGGGGTGGCCTCCAGCGGCGGCAGCGCCACGCACACGCCGGCCGAGTAGATGGACGGGTACTTCGGGCTGCGCTGGAACTCGTTGGTGATGACGAAGCCCTTCGGGTTGCACAGGCCTTCCACCTTCGCCACCGCGTCCACGCCGGTGAAGGAGGGCAGCATCATGCTGTGCACGAACGGCAACTCGTGGTTCTTCTTCACGTTGCCGGCGTCGTCGAGTTCCTCGACGAACATCTTGCCGGCCTCGATCTTCGTGGTGCGCGCGTTGGTGATCCACTGGATGTGGCGCGAGCGGAACTCGCTTTCCAGCATGCCCTTGGAGTCGCCGACGCCGCCCAGGCCCAGGTGGCCGATGTAGGGCTCGGCGGTGACGTAGAGCATGGGTACCTTGTTGCGGATCTTGCGCTTGCGCAGTTCGGTCTCGAGGATCAGCGCGTACTCGTAGGCCGGGCCGAAGCAGCTGGCACCGGGCAGCGCACCGATGATCACCGGGCCGGGGTTGGCGACCAGTTTCTGCACGTCTTCCCAGGCCTTCTCGGCGTGGTCGAGTGTGCACACCGATTGCGTGTGGCCGCCGTGCGGGCCGGCGCCGGGCACGGCCTCGAAGGCCAGCCGCGGGCCGGTGGCGATCACCAGGTAGTCATAGGACAGCGAACTGCCGTCGCCGAAGCCGATCTGCTTCGCGTCGGCGTCGATGCGCTCGGCGCGCTTCCCGACGAAATCGATGCCCTTTTTCTTCAGCGCGGGTTCGATGGCGAAACTGGTCTGCGGGCGCTTGCGCCAGCCCACGGCAATCCAGGGGTTCGACGGCACGAACTGGAAGTCCGGGCGTTCGTTGACCACCGTGACCTTGTGTTCCTTGCCCAGCGCGGCGCGCATTTCGTAGGCGCCGGCCATGCCGCCGAGGCCTGCTCCGAGAATCACGACGTGTGCCATGGTGCTCTCTCCTGCGCATCATTGCGCGCTGGTGGTTGTTGTCCTTGGGGTATCGCGATCAGTCCACCTGCCGGGTCAGCGTGAACGCGCCGCGCAGTTCGCCCGGCGCAAAGCCGGTGGCGCGGTCGTCCGGGTACAGCTCGCCGATCTTGGCCGCCACCTCGGGGGCAATGGCCTTGCCGTGGCACATCGTGCACATCTCGGCGGTGGGGATCGCTTTCATGTAGCGGAAATAGTGGTGGTCGCCGACCTTCACCGTTTTCTGCGCGGTGAGCGTCGCCGGGCTTTCGCCGGCAGCGATGCGTTGTTCGAACGATTCGAGCACACTGCGCTCCCAGGCGTCGGGGGCGTTGTCGGGATTGCGCACGCGCAGGCTGGTGCGACCCACGTCCCAGCCGCTCGATTCACTCTGCTCGACGGCGACTGCCATGGCCTTGCCGTGGCAGGTGTCGATGGCGGCCAGCGGGCCGCCGGCGGCCATGGCCGCCTGCAGCTCCGCTTTGAGGCGCGCACCGAGGTCACCGGCCACCACCGCGGCGCGGGCAGCCCACTCGGCTTCACCGCCGGGGTCGGCGGCCATCGTGGCGGTTCCGGCCAGCGCCGTGCCGGTGGCGAGCACCAGGCCGGCGAGGCGACGCATCATGCGTTTTTCCACGGCGATGTACTCCCGGTTCAGTTGCAGCAGGCCGGGCCGTCTACCGGTGCTTCCTTGCGGAAGCCGGCTTTTTCCAGCATCCACATGGCCGGGCACCAGCCGGTGAAGGCGCTCTGCAACTGGTTCAGGCCAACGAAGGCGGTGAACAGGAAGAAGCCGGGGTGCACGTACCAGCCCAGCGCGAGGCTCAGCAGGGTGAAGAAGCCGGCCATCAGGCGCAGGCCCTGGTTGATGGTCATTTTCATGGCATTGCCTCCAGTGGGTTCGGTGGTGTCAGGCGTACTTGCTCAACAGGTCGCGGATGTGCGCCATGTTGGCTTCGGGATTCTCGTCGCCGCGGCTGCACAGCACGTCCTTCTCGATCATGCAGGCGAGCATCTCGTGGAAGGCCTTGTCGAGCGCCTTGCGTGCCGCCGCCATCTGCTGGGCGATCTTGTCGCAATCGGCGTCCTCGTCGATCAGTCGACGGATGCCGCGGATCTGGCCCTCGATACGGGACAGGCGGTTGGTGACGTCGCTCTTGGTCTTGCTGTCGTGGCCTTGCATGGGGGCTGTCCGGTGCTGCTATGGACAGGGCAGATACTATACCCCCTACCGTATCCGGTCAAGGCGCCGCCGCCCTTGTAGAGAGGGGGCCATGCCCCCGATTCGTTCCCGCAAGGGGCAAGAGCGTCGGGGGCATGGCCCCCTCTCTGCAGGAAGCGCGGGGTCAGTCGCGGGTGGCGCGGCCGCGGATCATGGCGCCGGCCAGTGCCGGGACCTTGGGGTGCTCGAAAGCGTCGCACTCGTCCATGCGGAAGCCGGCCTGGCGGAACAGGGCCGCGGTGTCGCGGTTGAGGTTGCAGCCGCAGGCCACCTTCTTCCAGGCGGGATTGAGGCGCTCCTGCCAGCGGCGCACGCTGGCGCGCGGGTGCGCCACGTGTTCGAAGAACAGGAACTGCCCGCCGGGCTTGAGCACGCGGAATGCCTCGCGCGCCGCGGCTTCGTTCTCGGGAATGGTGCAGAACACCAGGCAGGCGATGACCGTATCGAAGCTCTGGTCGGCAAACGGCAGCGCCTCGGCGCCGCCGGCGACGAACTCGAAGCGGGTCTTGCCATGCAGTCCGGCAGCCACCCGCGCGGCGTCTTCCAGCATGGCGCGCGACGGCTCCAGGCCCACCACCTCGGTGGCGGCATCGGTGTAATAGGGCAGGTTGGCACCGGTGCCGATGCCGATCTCCAGCACGCGCCCGCGTGCCCGGGCCACGAGGGCCTGGCGGTCACGACGGAACGGGCGGGTGGCGAAATCGAGCAATACCGGGAATACGTGATCTTCGTAAAGGCTCATGGTGTCGGCGTGATTCTTCTCGTCATTGCCTGATGGTCGTTGCGCAACCCCCCCTTGAACGGGTGGTGTAGCCATACAGCGACCCCCTCTCTACTATAGGGCTTTCACGAGTATCAGCCGATGGTTCCGGCCAGGCGCAGTTGACCAAGGGGGTCACTCGTTTCCATGCCCAACACACGGGCCGAAGCCATCCAGGCGCATGACCGCGAAATCGATCGCCTGGAGGGCCTGGTTGCCTCCGGGCATCGCTTCCTGCGTTTTCCGCGCGACCTCGAGGGCGAATTCGTCGCCGACTTCTCTGCCCGTTACATCAACTACCGCCGGCGCGTGTTGCTGGTGGCGTTCCTCGTGCTGCTGGCCGCCGGCATCCTCGACATGCTGTTCGTGCACGGTGCCGAGTCGCAGGCCATGGTGCTGCGCTACGCGGTGGTCAGCCCGCTGGCGGCACTGATCGTGCTTTTCAGTCGCAGCCGCTGGTTCGGGCCGCGCCAACAGCCGGTGCTGGCGGCGTTCGTGCTGGTCACCGCGGCGATGATGTTCGGCTTGATGAGCCTGGGCGACGCCCAGCTCGTGCTGGTCTATTCGCCCGGCGTGTTGCTGGTGGCGATGTTCACCGGCATGCTCCTGCACCTGCGCTTCTGGCTGGCGCTGACGCTGTTGCTGCTGATCGGTGGTGGTTACCTGGTGTTCATCGGCGAGTTGCGCCCGCAGGCCCCGGAACTGGTGGCCGCCTACAGCATTTTCTACGTCACCGCTGCCTTCATGGCCCTGTACGCGGGTTACCGGGTCGAGCACTCCGCCCGGCGCCAGTTCCTGCACCGCCGCCTGTTGTGGCTCAAGCAGAACGAGCTGGAAATGGCCAACCACCAGTTGCAGGAACTGGTGGACCAGGATGGCCTCACCGGCATCGCCAACCGCCGCCACTTCGACGAGCAGCTGGCGGCCGAGTGGAATCGTGCGCGCCGCGGCGGCTATCCGCTCAGCCTGCTGCTGATCGACCTGGATTTCTTCAAGAACTACAACGACACCTACGGGCACCAGGCGGGCGACGATTGCCTGATCGTGATGGGCTCGGTGCTGCGCGCACACTCGCAGCGTTCCGGGGACCTCGCAGCGCGCTACGGTGGCGAGGAGTTCGCGATGATCCTGCCGGCCACCAGCGGCGAGGATGCCCGGGAAATCGGCTGGCGGGTGGTGCGTGACATCGCCGCCTACCGCATCCCGCACCGCGCGTCGGCGGCCGCCGACGTGGTCACGGCCAGTGTCGGCGTGGCCTGCATCGTGCCGACGCCGCTGCACGCGCCACGCGACCTGTTGATGGCCGCGGACAGTGCGCTCTATGCGGCCAAGCGCAACGGCCGCAACCGCGTCGAAGTGTCTCCGTGGTCCGGTGATCTTGCCCCGGTCGGCTTCGATGCCGGCGCCTGATCAGCGGGCGCCGGCGCGCGTGAGCGCCTCACGGTAGTCGGCGCCGGCTTCATGCCCGGCGATGACCGCCGCCAGCGTGTGGCCACGCGGGTCGGTGGCGTCGACGTTGCGGCCGGCGGCCACGAAGAAGCCCAGGAAACGCTCGAAGTCGTGCGCACGCAGGCCACGGTAGGCCCGCTCCAGGCAATGGAAATCACGGTCGACGCCGGCGGGCGGTTCCGCTGCCAGGAAGCGCTGTACCTGCGCGTCGGTGAGTTCCTCGCCGATGACCTGCTTCTTGTCCTTGCGTGTTGCCATGTTCAGAGCCCCAGTACCATTTTCGCGATGATGTTGCGCTGGATCTCGTTGGATCCACCGTAGATCGAGGCGGCGCGGGTGTTGAAGTAGTGGCTGGCCACCGGCACGCCGTCCTCGTGGCCGACCAGGTATTCCGGCTTGCCGCGCGGGTCCAGCGCTTCTTCCTGGAAGGGCAGCGCGTGCCAGCCGAGGGCTTCAACGGCCAGCTCGGTGATCTTCTGGCTCATCTCGGTGCCGCGGATCTTCAGCATGGAGGCGGCGGCGCCCGGGTTCTGGCCATGCGTCAGCGCGGCCATCACGCGGTGCTCGGAGAACTCCACCGCCAGCAATTCGATCTCGGCGGCGGCCAGCTTGTTGCGGAAGGCCGGCTCGTCGATCAGGCGGCCACCCAGCGAGCCGCTCTCGCGGCTGGCGATGCGCTTGACCTTGTCGATGGCCACGCGCATGCGCGGGCCGTAGGCGTTGCCGCCGCGCTCGAACTCGAGCAGGTACTTGGCCACCGTCCAGCCGTCGTTTTCCTTGCCGACGATGCCGGACTTCGGCACGCGCACGTTCTCGAAGAACACCTGGTTCTGCTCGTGCTCGCCGGTGAAGGAGATGATCGGGTCGACGGTGATGCCCGGCGTCTTCATGTCCAGCAGCAGGAAGGTGATGCCCTGCTGCGGCTTGCCGGTGTTGTCGGTGCGCACCAGGCAGAACATCTTGTTGGAGAAGTGGGCGTAGGTCGTCCAGATCTTCGAGCCGTTGATGACGAAGTGGTCGCCGTCGCTCTCGGCCTTGCAGGCCAGCGAGGCGAGGTCGGAACCGCTGCCCGGCTCGGAGTAGCCCTGGCACCAGAAGTCCTCGCCGGTGAGGATGCGCGGCAGCAGTTGTTGCTGCTGTTCCGCCGTGCCCTTGCCGCACAGCAGCGGGCCGAGCATCTGCAGGCCCATGGGCAGCAGGTTGGGCGCCTCGGCCTTGGCGCATTCCTCGCCGTAGATGTAGTGCTGCATCACCGTCCAGTCGGTGCCGCCGAATTTCTTCGGCCAGTGCGGCGCGGCCCAGCCCTTCTTCTCGTGCAGGATCTTCTGCCAGGCCATGGCCGCCTCGTAGTCGGCGAACACGCTGGTCATCAGGCGGCCGGCCTTGCGCAGGTCTTCGGTAAGGTTCTCTGCGAGGAAGGTGCGTACCTCCTCGCGGAATTGCTGCTCGGCCGGGCTGAGGGAGATGTCCATGGGCTGTCCTCGGGACGGGATGGGTAACGTGACGGCGTAGTCTAGGTGCGGCCGGGCAGATGTAAATGACCTGCGCGGGCGGCGATGGCTGGCCGGAGTGCTCACGGCGGGTGGCATGCTAGGCTCGGTGGCAGGCAGGAGGAGCGGCATGGCGGGTCCGGACATCGCCGAAAGGCGCGCAAAACTGGTCGATCGCATCTGGCAGACGCTGTTCGGTGGCGGTGACGCCGCCCTGCTGGCGCCCTGGCGCATGCGCGACCGTCCCGGTGACCGTGCCCGGGTGCGCGAGGCCGAGCTGAAGGCCATCCACACCATGCTGGGCGAGCTCGATGACCTGCATGCCGGGCGCAAGGAGTTCAACCGCGCCGGGGACATCGTCGAGGCCGATGACCGGCGCTCCGCCAGCCACATCCGCCTGAACGCCATCATCGAGGTGGCCCCCGAGGACCCCGCCGCCGAACTGGCGGTGCCCGACACCGCCGCCGCGCTGCGCCGCATCCGCCTGGACGCGGACATCGGTGCGCTGCGCCGTTCGCTGAACGTGCGCCGCATCGGTTTGCGCGCCGAGGCCATTGCCGAAACGCTGGAATTTGCCGGCCAGTCCGAGCGCCCGGTGGATCCGGACTGGCTATTGCGCTGGCAGGAATCGGCGGCGCGCGCCGTGGGTCCGGATTTCCAGGACCTGTGGGCGCGTGTGCTGGTGGACGAGGTGCGCCAGCCGGGCAGCCACAGCCTGCGCACGCTGGCCTGGCTGGCGACCTTGTCGCGCGCCGACGTGGAAACCATCCGCATCGTGTCGCGCCTGGACCTGGGCGGGTTCGTCTGCCGCGATGCCGCCGGCTATTTCCACGCCGACATCCACGAGCCGATGTTCGCCGCGCTGGAGGAAATGGGCCTGCTGGCCAGTGACGCCGACGCCTCGGTGACCCTGCAGACGGTGGCCGAGCGTGGCTTCCGCGCCGTGCTGCGTTGCCATGGCAAGGCGCTGGTGATCGAGGGCGTGGGGCAGGAGCTGGCCATCCCGGCGCGGCCGTTCACCCGCCTGGGGCGCGAAGTGTTCGCGCTGTTCTCCGGCACCGCCGATTCCGCCTACCTGTTCGCGGTGGGCGGTGCGTTGAAGAAGCGCGGCTTCCGCGTGGAAATCGGCGACTGGATGGGCGAGCAGGGCAGCGGCCTGTTCGCCGAAAAAATGAAGTTGTAGAGAGGGGGCCATGCCCCCGACGCTCTTTGCTTTTCGGTAATCGGGGGCATGGCCCCCTCTCTACATATCCCCTTGCTTTATTCCCTTCCGCTGGCAGGGAAATATGCGCTAGCGTAAGCCATCAGGATTCGTCAGCCGGCACGATGCCCTTGCTCATGGATGGGCCCGCGCCGTTGACGCGCTCACAAGGATCGGCGAGCCATGTTGCACGTTGCGTTTTCCCTCCGCGAATTTCCTCTGGCGGCCGGACAACATTTGCCAGGCCAGCCGCATTCCCTTCAGTCCGCTCCTTGTGACGCGGAAGTGCCCGCCGCCGCACGCCGGCAAATAAGGCGAGAACTCATGAGCGCGATTGGTCGAGTGATGGTTGGGGTGCTTCTGTCGCTACTGATAACCGGGTGTGACGGTGCTGACCCCAAGCCGGTCCAGATGAAGGACGAGCCACTGGAGAAGCCGCTGCCGATCAATACGAGGCCGAGGGTGTTGGCGATAGGCAGCGGCTTCTCGGTCGGCATCAAGCCGGATGGCAGCGTCTGGAGTTGGGGGACAAGCCCCGTTAAAGGGAGCTTGGGTCGAAAGGTGTCCAAGCAGGAAGAAGGGTGGCTGCCGGCACGGATTCCCGACTTTGACGGGGCAAGGTCTGTAGTGGCGGCTGACGTGGCGGTCATTCTCAAGCGGGATGGTAGCGTCTGGACATGGGGGCCAGCGCGCTACGGGACATTGGGACATCCGGTCGCAGGAGATTCCCAGCTTGAGCCAAAGCTCGTGCCGGGGATCTCCGGGGCGGTCGATGTCGCTATCTCTGGTGCCGCTGTCCATGCGTTGCTTGAAGACGGCACTGTTGTCGGTTGGGGTTGGGGTAAGTCAGGTGGACTTGGACCAACCAAGCTCAGGGAAAATGAAGCGCCATCACCGATTTCAGGCTTGGTTGATATCGTGCGCAGCGTTCCCGGCTTCTCCATCGATAAGCGCGGCGTGCTGTGGACATATGGAAGCTGTGTGGCACCGCTGGGCCGGGAAACCGCCGCAGATCGTGACGCCTGCCTTACGTGTCAACGCCGACTGAAAACTGACCCCCTTTGGGTCTAAAACGCCGATTGAAAATTGACCCCCTGGGCCGCTGGGTT
>JADFDG010000020.1 GCA_018262975.1 Gammaproteobacteria bacterium | reverse complement strand
CAGGGCGCGCAGACCAATACCTGGGGTGACCTGCTGGTGGAGCAGGGCGGCTGCGTGGGCGGTTCGTCCAACGTCAGTGCCACCATCTCCCAACGTGCGCCGAAGTGGAAACTCGCCGAGTGGGGCGACCGCTTCGGCCTGAAGGACACCCTCAACGAGAAGACGCTGGCGCCGCACTACGAGAAACTCGAGCAGCGCCTGTACGTGCACGACAACGAGGCGCACGAGATCAACGAGTGCGCCAACAAGGTGGTGCAGGGCTGCGAGCGCCTGGGCTATGAGTGGAAGCCGGCGCGCCGCAACGTGAAGCAGTGCGCGCTTACCGGCTTCTGCCTGGCCGGCTGCCCGTCGGACCGCAAGATGTCCATGCTGGTGACCTACCTGCCATGGGCGATTGCCGAGGGCGCGAAGATCTACGCCGATACCCGCGTGGTGCGCGTGCGCACCACCAACGGTCGCGCCACCGGCGTGGAAGCCGAGGTGATCGACCGCGAGTCCGGACGCAAGGTGGCCGACATGCGCGTGGATGCGCAGATCGTCGTGCTGGCCGCCGGCGCCATCCAGACGCCGATGATCCTCAAGCGTTCCGAGTACCCCGACTACGGCGACCAGGTCGGCCGCAACTTCGCCGGCAACCCGATGGCGCAGGTGATGGGCCGTTTCCCGGAGCCGGTGTACGGCTGGCGTGGTGCGCTCACCGGCGTGGTGATCGAGCAGTTCCTCGACCCGGCCAAGGGCAACTTCATGTTCTATTCGGGCCTGTCCGGCCCGGAGCAGGGCCTGACGGCCAACGAGCACGGCTCCGGCGAGGAGCACATCGCCTTCATGAAGGAGTTCAAGTACTTCTCCTCGCTGAACCTGTTCGTGCAGGACGCCAACCACGGTCGCGTGCGCTGGGTCGACAACGGCACCCGCTACGGCGATTACCGCGTCGAGTGGCAGCTGGCGCGCGAGGACGTGGAGAATCTCAAGAAGGCCTCGGCGATTGCCGCGCGCATCTATTTCGCTGCCGGTGCGCAGCGCGTCTACCTGCCGACCTTCCAGAAGCTGGCGCCGGCCAGCGTGTTCGAACTCGACGAGGCGATCAAGAAGATCGACTACGGCGTGCAGGGCATGTTCACCTTCCGCACCATCGCCATCCACGCGCAGGGCACAGCGCGCATGGGTGCCGATGCCGAGTACTCGGTGGTCAAGCCCACCGGCGAAACGCACGAGGTGTCGGGACTGTTCGTGGCCGATGCCAGCCTGCTGCCGTCGGGCCTGGTGGTGTCGCCGCAGATGACGGTGCACGCGCTTGCCAGTTACATCGCCGAGCACATCAACAACAACGAAAGCAATTATTTCGTCTGATGTCCGGTTGGCGCGCGGGTGCGTGAGTGGTGGCCGGCGCCTCAGGCGCCGGCCGGGAACAGCGACTGCAGCAGTCTCTCCAGGTCGCCCAGCCGGGCCGGCTTGGCCAGGAATCCGCTCATGCCCGCCGCTTCCGCCGCCGTGCGGTGTTCCGGCAAGGCGTTGGCGCTGAGCGCCACGATCTGCGCGCGGCTGCCGGCGCGGCGTATCTCCGCGGCGGCATCGATGCCGCTCATGTGCGGCATCTGCAGGTCCATCAGGATCAGGTCGTAGTCGTTGCCGCGCGCCAGGCTGACGCCTTCGCGACCGTCGGCGGCGATCTGCACGTGGTGCCCGAGCGATTCGAGCATGCGCCGCGTCACCATCTGGTTCACCGGGTTGTCTTCCACCACCAGCACATTGAGGCCGCGGCGGGCCGGCGTGGCGGATTCGCCGCTGCTGTTGATGCCGGTGCCCGGGGCCGGGCGCTTGAGTGGCAGGTGCACCATGAACTCGGTGCCCTGGCCGGGTACGCTGCGCACGGTGATGTCGCCACCCATCAGGTCGACCAGGCGGCGGGTGATGGCGAGGCCCAGGCCGGTTCCGCCGTAGGCGCGGGCGATGGAACTGTCGGCCTGGGCGAACGGCTGGTAGATGGTGTCGATCTGCGCCGGCTCGATGCCGATGCCGGTGTCGCGCACGCGGATCACCAGTTCCTCGCGGTCGGTGACGTCGATGTCCAGCATCACCTCGCCCTCGTGGGTGAACTTGAGGGCGTTTTTCACCAGGTTGGTGAGGATCTGCGCGTAGCGCGTGCGGTCGCCGACGATCAGCGGCGGCACTTCCTCGCCGATGGCGACCTCCAGGTGGACGTCGCCATGGGCTTCGCCGGCCAGCAGCGCGGTCATCTGGCTGACCACCTCGCGCAGGTCGAACGGTGCCTCGGCCAGCGACGTGTGTTCGGCCTCGATGCGCGAGAAATCGAGTACGTCGTCGATGATGCGCAGCAGGTGGCTACCGCTGTCGCGCACCAGGTTGACGTACTCTCGCTGGGTGGCATCGAGTTGCGTGGCGTCGAGCAGGTCGGAGACGCCGATCACGCCGTTGAGCGGGGTGCGGATCTCGTGGCTCATCACCGCCAGGAAGTCGCTCTTGGCGCGGGTGGCACGTTCGGCGGCATCGCGCGCCTCGCGCAGGGCGGCCAGCGTCTGGCGCTGGCTGACGTACAGCCAGATCAGGCTGCCGTAGAGGGTGAGCAGCAGGGCCAGGGTGGCGCGTACGGCCCACTCGTAGCGGCGCTGCTGCACGGCCAGGCGGGTGTAGACGTCGAATACCGTGCGCTCGTGGCGCGCCTGCATCTCGCGGAAGGTGATGTACAGCACGTCGAGGCGGTCGGCGACCCCGGTCAGGTCCGGCAGTGGCTTGCGTGCCTGCAGTTGCACCGCGGCCTGCTGCAACTGTGCGTCGAGCGCAACGATGTCGCGCTCCGGCTCTGCCAGCGAGATCGGCTCGACCATCTGCACCCGCACGCCGGGAGTGTTCCAGGTGCCTTCCCTGAGCAGCGCCAGGCTGGAGTTCAGCACGTCGCTGGCGTGGTACATCATCTCCAGGTCGCGCTTTTCCGCGGCGATTTCCACGGCGCGGCGTGCCTGCACCATGGCCAGTGCCGCTTTCTGCAGCGAGGTGTTGGCCTGGTAGAAGGTGAACTGCGTCTGGATGAGCATCTCGCTGGTGCTGGACAGCCCCAGGTGCAGTACCAGCAGGATGACGATCAGCGGTACGCCCAGCATGGCCTGCCAGCGGGCCAGGCGTCGCAGGGCGCGCTTGCCGCGCGCGGCCGGTTCAGCGGCTGTGGAATTCGACATCGACCACCTGCCATATCCATTTGGGCGCGTGCACCTGCATCTGCAGTTCGTTGTCGGCATCCTGCAGGTAGATGATGCGGGCCGGCCCCTTGTTCGCCACGGTCATGCGTGCGCCGCTGTCGCGGGTGGCCAGCATGATGGGCAGGGTCTCCCATTCGCGCCGGTCGAACCAGGCGATGTAGTCGTTGACCGCGCGCATGCGCACTCGCTGGGCCTTCGGCGCCAGGCTGTTGACCAGGTCGCGCAGGGTGATGCCGCTGAAACTGTTGGTGCGGTTGCGATAGGGGTCGCGGATGGTCCATTCGACCAGGCTACCCAGCGCCTCGATCTCGTCGACCGCGAGCACGCGTGTCTGCCCGGCGAGGGCGTCACCGTGGAACGTGATGCGCGGCAGGCGCATCGCCGGGCCGGCGGCGGGTGGCGCGTGGGCTGGCGACGTTGCCGCGGGCGCGCCGGCCGCGAAGGTCGCCGGGCCGGCCAGCAGCAGGGGCAGCAGCAGGAGCGCGGGCAGTAGGGACATGGGTGTTCTTGTTCTTGTGCTCAGGGCGAAGATACCAGAAGGCCGGGGTACCGGTGGACCGGCCGGGTTGCGATAATGCCCGCCCCGTGGCCGGCCAGTCACGCCCGGCCCGATTCACCACCGAACAGGAGTCCCCGAATGCAACTGAAGAACCGAGTCGTCGCCATTACCGGTGCCGGTCGTGGCCTTGGCCGTGGCATGGCCGTCGAGATCGCCCGCAAGGGCGCGAAGATCGCCGCCATCGACATGAACGCCGACGACCTGGCCGAGACCGCCCGCCTGGTCAAGGAAGCCGGCAGCGAGTGCCAGACCTTCGTGGCCAACGTGGCGAAGGAAGAGGACGTGGTGAAGACCTTCGAGGCGATCGTGGCCGGCTTCGGCGCCATCCATGGCCTGATCAACAACGCCGGCATCACCCGCGACGGCCTGCTGGTCAAGGCCAAGGACGGCGAGGTGTCCACCATGTCGCTGGCGCAGTGGCAGGCGGTGATCGACGTCAACCTGACCGGCGTGTTCCTGTGCGGCCGCGAGGCGGCGAAGCACATGATCACCGGCAAGGTCGATGAAGGCTGCATCATCAACATCTCGTCGGTGGCCCGTTACGGTTCGTTCGGCCAGAGCAACTACTCGGCGGCCAAGGCCGGCGTGGCGGTGCTGGCCGAGGTGTGGGCCAAGGAACTGGCGCGCTACAACATCCGCACCGGCGCCGTCGCCCCGGGTACCATCAACACCGACATGCTGGCGGCGATGAAGCCGGAAGCCCGCGAGAAGCTGGTGCAGGGCGTGCCGCTCAAGCGCCTGGGCGAACCGGTGAACATCGCGCAGACGGCGATCTTCATCCTCGAGAACGACTATTTCACCGGCCGTTGCATCGATACCGACGGCGGCCTGCGCTGAGGGAGGCAACATGCGAGCGGGCGAATTCCTGAACAACATGGCCGCCACCGGCGTGACGCTGGGGCGCGGTATCGCCAGCGATCCGGCGGCGATGAAGCCGAAACAGCCGCTGGCCCTGTACGAGATGGAAGGCTGCCCGTTCTGCCGCATCGTGCGCGAGGCGCTCACCGCGCTGGACCTCGATGCGGTGATCTACCCGTGCCCGAAAGGGGGGCTGCGTTTCCGGCCGCTGGTGCGCGAGCTCGGCGGCAAGGAGCAGTTCCCCTTCCTGGTCGACCCGAATACCGGGGTGTCGCTGTACGAAAGCAGCGACATCGTCGATTACCTGTATGCGACCTACAGCGGCCGGCAGGCGCCGTCGCCGCTGCGCCTGAAAACGTTGGTGCTGCCCGGTTCGATGGCGGCGTCGGCGCTGCGTGGCGGTCGTGGCCTGCACAAGCGCAAGGCGCGCGTGCCTTCTCAGTTGCTGGAATTGTGGAGCTTCGAGGGCAGCCCGTTCGCACGGCCGGTGAAGGAACTGCTGTGCGAGATGGAAATTCCCTACGTGCTGCACAACGTCGGCCGCACCCAGTGGCAGGACTGGCTGCTGCCGCCGCTGCGCGATCGCCTGGTGCCCGATTACCAGCCCACCGAGCAGAACCGCGCCGAGCTGCTGGCGCGTGCCGGCAAGGTGCAGGTGCCTTATCTCTACGACCCGGACACCGGTACCGGCCTGTTCGAGTCGACCGACATCCTCGACTACCTGCGGCGTACCTACGGCTGAGGGCGTTGTGCGCCGTCACGCCCGGCTGACGTAGCGGCCGAGGATGAAGGCCAGGTCGGCTACCCGCACCGGTTTCGCCACGTAGTCGTCCATGCCGGCACCCAGGCAGCGGTCGCGCTCGTCGGGCAGCGTGCTGGCGGTGAGGCCGATGATCGGCACGTGCCGGCCGGTGGCGCGTTCGCGGGCGCGGATGGCGCGACAGGTTTCATAGCCGTCGCGCCGCGGCATGTGGCAATCCATCAACACGAGGTCATGGCCTTCGCCGGCGCGTGCGAGGGCCTGTTCGCCGTCGGTGGCGATGGATACCTGGCAGCCCAGCTTTTCCAGCAACTGGCGCGTGACCGATACGTTGACGGGGTTGTCCTCGGCCAGCAGCACGCGCACCGGGCGGATGCCGTTGCGCATGGGCAGCCCACCGGCTTGCCGCACCGGGGCGCTGGCGGGCGTGGCTTCCGGCAGCGGCAGGCGCACTTCGACCACGGTGCCGTTGCCGGGGTGCGAGCGTAGCGTGAGGCTGCCGCCCATGTGTTCGGCCAGCTGGCGGCTGATGGTCAGGCCCAGGCCGCTGCCGCCGTGGCGGCGGGTGGTGGAGGCGTCCGCCTGGGTGAATGGCTGCAGCACCCGCTCGAGCGCGTCGGCCGGAATCCCGATGCCGGTGTCCGTCACCACGAACAGCAGCGTGTCCGGTTGACGGTCGTCACGGAACACCTCCAGGGTGATGCGGCCGCGATCGGTGAACTTCACCGCGTTCGACAACAGGTTCACGAGGATCTGCCGCAGGCGCGTGTCATCGGCCAGCACGTGCGACGGCAGGTCGCCGGCCAGGCGCGCCCCCAGGCTGATGCCCTTCACCTCCGCCTGTGGCTGGAACAGGCCGACGACGTCGCGCAGCAGCGGTTGCAGCGGGAACACGCGCGGGTCGATGGACAGCTTGCCGGCCTCGATGCGCGCGTGGTCGATGATGTCGTTGAGGATGTTGAGCAGGCTGTTCGCGCTGTTGTGGATGATGCGCAGGCGCTCGCGCTGCTCGCGGCTGGTGGCTTCCTCCTCGAGCAGCGAGGTCATGCCGATGATGCCGTTGAGCGGCGTGCGGATCTCGTGGCTCATGTTGGCCAGGAAACGGCTCTTCTGCGCCGAGGCCTCGCGGGCTTCCTCGCGCGTGCGCTGCAGTTCGCGCACCATCAGCCGGCGTTCATGCACGAACGAGGACGTGACCAGCGCGGCGATGGCCTGCACGAACAGGAAGGTGTACAGGTACAACAGCCGCTCGGTGACATGCCCCTGGTCGCGCAGGGTCCCGGAGTCGAGCACGCAGGAAACGGTGGCCAGGCTGACCAGGAAACTCACCGCGACGGTGGCCAGCGGGCTGAAGCGGCGCGCCGCCCATAGCAGCAGCAGGAAGGGCAGCCAGGAGAGATGGCCAGCCATCCGTTGCGGCAACCAGCTGCCGTGGATGGCCATGGCGGCGGTCACTGCCAGCACGGTGACCAGTGCGAATTCCAGGTATCGGCCGGTCATGCCCCAGCGGACAGTGCCGTCGGGGCGGCCCTGGTCCAGCCAGCGAATGCCCAGCAGGAACAGCAAGGGCGCCAGCAACAGGGCGCCGGCCAGGTCGCCGATCCACCACATCAGGAACAGGTTGGCGAAGGATTCCGGCGGGCGGATGCCGGACGCCACCGTGGCGGCAGCGCCGACCAGCGCACTGACCGGCGTGGCGGCCAGCGCGGCGACCAGCACGTACAGCAGGTTGCCGCGCACCGTATCGAAGGGATTGGCGGCGATCGCCAGCCGCTGCAACAACAGCACGGCAACCATTGCTTCCGCGGTATTGCCGATGGCCATGGCCACGGCGGCCAGCGGCGGCACGCCGATGGACAGCGTGGTGACCAGCGCGCCGGCGGTCACGGCCGGCCACAGGCGCTGGCCGAACAGCAGCAACGCGGCAATGGCCACGCCGGTCGGTGGCCAGACCAGCGTGGCGGTACCTTCGGCGATGTACAGGCCAAGGCCCAGGCGCGCGGTCAGGAAGTACAGCAGTGCTACGGTGCCGCCAATCAGCAGTGGCGATGCAGGTAGCGTGCGGTGCCTGTCCGTGCGCATGGGGTCCGCGTGGCTTCAGTCGGCGAGGTCGGGTAGCTCCCGAAAATACGCCAGCGCCTGCGGATTGGCCAGCGCATCGGTGTTCTTCACCGGTTCGCCGTGGATCACGTTGCGCACGGCCAGTTCCACGATCTTGCCGCTGATGGTGCGGGGGATCTCCGGCACCTGCACGATCTTCGCCGGGACATGGCGGGGGGTGGTGCCGGTACGGATGGTGGTGCGGATGCGCGCGCGCAGGGCGTCGTCCAGGGTCAACCCCGGCTTGAGCACCACGAACAGCACCACGCGTTCGTCGTCGGCCTGCTTCTGGCCGCAGGCCAGCGCTTCCACGACCTCGTCGATCTTCTCCACCTGCCGGTAGATTTCCGCCGTGCCGATGCGCACGCCGCCGGGATTGAGCACCGCGTCGGAACGACCGTGGATCACCACGCCATCGTGGGTCGGGTGCGCGCACAGTTCACCGTAGTCGCCGTGCGCCCAGGCGCCGGCGATGTGGTCGAAGTAGGCCTTGCGGTACTTGTCGCCGTCACTGTCGTTCCAGAAGAACACCGGCATCGACGGGAAGGCGCGCCGGCAGACGAGTTCGCCCTTGCCGGCCGGCAGGTGGGTGCCGTGGTCGTCGACGATGTCCACGGCCATGCCCAGGCCGATGCACTGCAGTTCGCCGCGGTACACCGGCAGGGTGGGGTTGCCGAGCACGAAGCAGCTGACGATGTCGGTGCCGCCGGAAATCGACGACAGGCAGAGGTCGGCCTTGATGTCGCGGTACACGTAGTCGAAGTGTTCGTGGAGCAACGGTGAACCGGTGGACAGCAGCGTGCGCAGGCGGGACAGGTCCTGGTTGTGGCCGGGTTTCGCGCCGGCCTTGTCGAGCGCGGCGATGTACTTGGCGCTGGTGCCGAAGATGCTGACGCGCTCCTCGACCGCCAGGTCCCACAGTACGTTGGCGTCCGGCGCGAACGGCGAGCCGTCGTAGAGCACCACGGTGGCGCCGGTCAGCAGGCCGGACACCAGCCAGTTCCACATCATCCAGCCGCAGGTCGTGTAGTAGAAGAACACGTCGTCCGCGTTGAGGTCGGTGTGCAGCAGCAGTTCCTTGGCGTGCTGCAGCAGCGTGCCGCCGGCGCCGTGCACGATGCACTTGGGCACGCCGGTGGTGCCGGACGAGTAGAGAATGTACAGCGGGTGGTCGAAGGGCAGTTGCTCGAAGGCGAGCGGCGTGGAGGGCGCCTGCGCCAGGTAGTCGTCGTAGCGCCAGGTATTGCTGCCGAGGCCGTCGAGCACGGGCGCGGCGTCGCGATAAGGGACCACCACCACCTGCTCGATGGAAGGGATGGCGGCGCGGATCTCGCGCACCCGTGCCAGCGAGTCGATTTCCTTGCCGTTGTACAGGTAGCCGTCGGCACAGAACAGCACGCGCGGGCCGATCTGCCCGAAGCGGTCGAGTACGCCGTTGATGCCGAAATCCGGTGAACAGGACGACCAGGTGGCGCCGATGCTGGTGGCGGCGAGCATGGCCACCACCGTCTCGGCGATGTTGGGCATGAAGCCGGCGACGCGATCGCCCGGGCGGATGCCGTGGGCGCGCAACTGCGCGGCCACGCGCCGCACCGCTTCGTGCAGTTGCGCGTGGGTGAGCGTGCAGTGGCGACCCTGCTCGTGGCGGCTGACCAGCGCGACGCGGTCGGCGTTGGCGGGGTCGCGGCCGGGCTTGAGCAGGTTTTCGGCGAAGTTCAGCCGTGCGCCGTCGAACCAGCGGGCCTGGCGGATGTCGGTGGTGGCGTTGCGGGCCTGCGCCGGCGCGGTGCCGGCGATGATGCCGGCGTCGTCCCAGACGGCCTGCCAGAACGTCCCTGCATTTTCACAGGTGTCGCGCTGGAATTCGCGGTAGTCGGCGAAACGCGTGCCGCGGATTGCCTCGTAGGCCTGCTGGAAGCGGGTGATGCGCGCGTTGGCGATCCGCGCCGCGGACGGTTGCCAGAGCAGGCGGTGCTCGCTGGACGTACTCATCTCAGGCGGCCTCGAAGGAGAGCAGGGTGGCGCCCTCGTCGGCGAGCGCGCCTTCGCTGACCAGGAATTCGCGCACGGTGCCGTCGGTCGGCGCGCAAACCGGGTGTTCCATCTTCATGGCTTCCATCACCAGCAGCGGCTGGCCGCGCTTCACCGCGTCACCGGGCTTCACCAGCAGCGCCACCACGCGGCCATGCATGGGCGCGCGGCAGTCGCCACCGTGGCCGGCATCGGTGGCCTCGTAAGTGATCGGCGGGATGGCAAGCGGGTAGTGCTCGCCGTTGAGGTAGACGTGCAGGGCGCCGTTGTCGAGTGCGTGCACCCAGGCCGTGCCCTGGTGCTGGCCGGTCCGCCAGTCCACCAGGCCATGCTGCGGACAGTGCGTGCAGTGCAGCTGCAGCTCGAACTTGCCTTGCGTGACGCGGAATGCACCGTCGTCGAGGGCCGTGACCGACGCGCGCAGGGTGTCGTCGCGCAGGCGCAGCGCCACCGGTTGCACGCGGGCACCGGCCGGTTCCCAGCCGTCGCTCACCGCCCACGGCGACCAGGGGTCCGCGGCGTGCTGGCGGGGCGTGATCGTGGTCTGTTGCGACGCGAGGTGCGCGGCGGCCAGTGCGACCGCCAGTGGCAGCGTGCCGGCATCCGGCTTCAGCAAGGATGCATGACGCTCGAGGAAGCGCGTGTCGAGGTCGGCACCTCGGAACGGTGAGCTGGTGACGACGCGGTGCAGGTAGGACACGTTGCTGCTCACGCCGGCGATGCGCAATTCGCGCAGGGCCTCGGCCAGCAGGCTGGCGGCCTCGTCGCGGGTGCCGGCGTGGCAGATCAGCTTGGCGAGCATCGGATCGTAGAACGGACTGACCGCGTCACCTTCGACGACGCCGCTATCGAAGCGGACGCCGGCACGCAGGGTGGGGGTGCGCAACAGCGCCAGCGTGCCGGTGGACGGCATGAAGTTGTTGTCGGTGTCCTCGGCGCAGATGCGCACCTCGATGGCATGGCCGCGGATCTGCAGTTGCTCCTGGGCCAGCGGCAGGCGCTCGCCGGCGGCCACCCGGATCTGCCATTCGACGAGGTCCTGGCCGGTGATGAACTCGGTCACCGGGTGCTCGACCTGCAGGCGCGTGTTCATCTCCATGAACCAGAACTCGCCGCTCGCATCGAGCAGGAACTCGATGGTGCCGGCGCCCTCGTAGCCGATGGTGCGGGCCGCCTTCACCGCGGCGTCGCCCATGCGCTGGCGCAATGCCGGCGTCATGCCGGGCGCCGGCGCTTCCTCGACGATCTTCTGGTGGCGGCGCTGGATGGAGCAGTCGCGTTCGAACAGGTAGACGCCGTTGCCATGGCTGTCGCAGAACACCTGCACTTCGACGTGTCGCGGCTGCAGCACGTACTTCTCGACCAGCATGGTGTCGTCGCCGAAAGCGTTCATCGCCTCGCGGCGGGCAGCGGCCAGTGCGCCGGCAAATTCATGTTCCGCCATCACCGCGCGCATGCCCTTGCCACCGCCGCCGGCAGCGGCCTTCAGCAGCACCGGGAAGCCGATGCGCTGCGCCGCGGCGAGCAGCAGGGCGTCGTCCTGGTCCTGGCCGTGGTAGCCCGGCACCAGCGGCACGCCGGCGGCTTCCATCAGGCGCTTGGCGGCGGACTTGGATCCCATGGCCTCGATGGCCGACGGCGGCGGGCCGATGAAGGTGATGCCGGCATCGCGACAGGCCTGGGCGAATTTCGCGTTCTCCGACAGGAAGCCGTAACCGGGGTGGATGGCATCGGCGCCGGCCTGCTTCGCGGCGGCGATGACCTTGTCGATCAGCAGGTAGGTGTCGCGCGGCGCGTTGCCGGGCAGGTGCACGGACTCGTCGGCCTGCAGGCGGTGCTGGGCATTGGCGTCGGCGTCGGAATAGAGCGCCACGGTGCGGATGCCGAGGCGGCGCGCGGTGCGCATCACGCGGCAGGCGATTTCACCGCGGTTGGCGATCAGGATCTTGTTGAACATGCGTTCCACCAAATATGTGTAGCGAGGGGGCCATGCCCCCGACCGGGTTCATCGCGGGCATGGCCCGCTCCCTACAACTTCAGGCGCCAGGCCGGTTCACGTTTTTCCAGGAAGGCGCGCAGGCCCTCCTGGCCTTCCGGGCTGACGCGGATGCGCGCGATGCGCTCGGCGGTGAGTTCGGCGAGGTCGTCGTCAACGCGCCGGCCATGCACGTCGCGGACCAGCTTCTTGACCTCGCCCAGCGCGCGCGGGCCGTTCCTGCCCAGCGACAGTGCCCACGACTCCACCGTGGCCAGCAGCGCATCCGGTTCGACGATCTCGTGCACCACGCCGATCTCGCGCGCGGTCGGGGCGTTGAATACCTCGGCCGTGAGCATGTAGCGCGCGGCCTGGCGGCGTCCCATGGCGCCGATCACGTAAGGGGAGATCACCGCGGGGATCAGGCCGAGTTTCACTTCCGACAGGCAGAAGGTGGCGTTGGTGGCGGCGATGGCCAGGTCGCAGGCGCAGATCAGGCCCAGCGCGCCGCCGTAGGCCGCACCGTTCACGGCGGCGATGGTCGGTTTCGGGCAGTCGTGGATCTGGCGCATCAGGCGCGCCAGTTGCAGGGCGTCCTCGACGTTTTCCTCGAAGGACAGGTCGACCATGCGCTGCATCCAGTTGAAGTCGGCGCCGGCGGAAAAATGCTTGCCGCGGCCACCGATCACCAGCAGGCGGACATCGTTGGCCTTGGTGGCCTGGGCGATCTCGTCGGACAGGCGCTTGATCACGCGGTCGTCGAAGGCGTTGCCCAGTGACGGCCGGTTCAGCCACAGCCAGCAGATGCCATTCCTTTTTTCGACCTGCACCAGGTCGTCGCGGGTATGCGGCATGGTTACATCCTGAACACGCCGAAGCGCGTTTCCGGTACGGGGGCGTTGAGCGACGCGGAGATCGCCAGGGCCAGCACGCGGCGCGTGTCGGCCGGGTCGATCACGCCGTCGTCCCACAGGCGCGCGCTGGAGTAGTAGGGGTGGCCCATGCGGTTGTAGTCGTCGACGATGCCGGCCTTGAACTTCGCCTCTTCTTCCGGCGTCATGCCGCCGCCCTTTTTCGCCGCGCCGGCGCGCTTGACGTCCAGCAGCACGCCGGCGGCCTGTTCGCCGCCCATCACCGAGATGCGGGCATTGGGCCACATGAACAGGAAACGCGGGTCGTAGGCGCGGCCGCACATGCCGTAGTTGCCGGCGCCGAAGCTGCCGCCGATCACCACGGTGAACTTCGGCACCTGCGCGCAGGCCACGGCGGTGACCATCTTGGCGCCGTGGCGGGCGATGCCGCCGTGCTCGGCCTTCTTGCCGACCATGAAGCCGGTGATGTTCTGCAGGAACACCAGCGGGATGCGCCGCTGTGCGCACAGTTCGATGAAGTGCGCGCCTTTCTGCGCGCTCTCGCTGAACAGGATGCCGTTGTTGGCGACGATGCCCACCGGGTAGCCGTGCAGGCGGGCGAAGCCGCATACCAGCGTGGGGCCGAACAACGCCTTGAATTCGTCGAACTCGCTGCCGTCGACCAGCCGGGCGATCACTTCGCGCACGTCGTAGGACTGGCGCGGATCCTTCGGGATGATGCCGTACAGCTCCTTCACGTCGTAGCGCGGCGCGACCGGAACCGCCACGTCGATGTCGACCTGCTTGACGTGGTTGATGCGCGCGATGGCGTCGCGCGCCAGTTGCAGGGCGTGCTCGTCGTTCTGCGCCAGATGATCCGCGACGCCGGAAATGCGCGTGTGCACGTCGCCGCCGCCGAGTTCCTCGGCGGTGACCTCCTCGCCGGTGGCGGCCTTCACCAGCGGCGGGCCGGCCAGGAAGATGGTGCCCTGGTTCTTCACGATGATCGATTCGTCGGCCATCGCCGGCATGTAGGCGCCGCCCGCCGTGCAGGAGCCCATCACCACGGCGATCTGCGGGATGCCGCGCGCGCTCATGTTGGCCTGGTTGAAGAAGATGCGGCCGAAGTGTTCGCGGTCCGGGAACACCTCGTCCTGGCGCGGCAGGTTGGCGCCGCCGGAATCCACCAGGTAGATGCACGGCAGGCGGTTCTCCGCGGCGATGGTCTGCGCGCGCAGGTGCTTCTTCACGGTGAGCGGGTAGTAGGAGCCGCCTTTCACCGTGGCGTCGTTGGCGACGATCATGCACTCCACGCCGGACACGCGGCCGATGCCGCCGACCACGCCGCCGGCCGGCACGTCCTCGCCGTAGACTTCGTGCGCACACAGCGGGGACAGTTCGAGGAATGGCGACCCGGGATCGAGCAGGCGGGCGATGCGCTCGCGCGCCAGCAATTTACCGCGGGCGGTGTGGCGTGCGCAGGCTTCCGCGCCGCCCTGGCGGCGGACCTTGCCGAGCAGCGCATCCAGGTCCTCGACCAGCGCGCGCATGTGCGCGGCGTTGTCGGCGAACGCGTTGCCGGTCGGGTCGATTTTCGAGGTGATGACAGGCATCAGGTCGATTCCTTGAACAGTTCGCGGCCGATCAGCATGCGGCGGATCTCGCTGGTGCCGGCGCCGATCTCGTAGAGCTTGGCGTCGCGCAGCAGGCGGCCGGTGGGGTAGTCATTGATGTAGCCGTTGCCGCCCAGGCACTGGATGGCGTCCAGCGCCATCTGCGTGGCGTTCTCCGCCGTGTACAGGATGACGCCGGCGGCGTCCTTGCGGCTGGTTTCCTTGCGGTCGCAGGCCTTTGCCACGGCGTAGAGGTAGGCGCGCGAGGCGTTGAGCTTCACGTACATGTCGGCGAGCTTGCCCTGCATCAGCTGGAATTCGCCGATGGCCTGGCCGAACTGCTTGCGCTCGTGCACGTAGGGAAGCACCACGTCGAGGCAGGCCTGCATGATGCCGGTGCAGCCACCGGACAGCACCGTGCGCTCGTAGTCCAGGCCGCTCATCAGCACGCGCACGCCGTCGCCCACCTTGCCCAGCACGTTCTCTTCCGGCACTTCGCAGTCCTCGAACACCAGTTCACAGGTGTTGGAGCCGCGCATGCCCAGCTTGTCGAGCTTCTGGGCACGGGAGAAGCCTTTCCAGTCGCGCTCGACGATGAACGCGGTGATGCCGCGCGGGCCGGCGTTGATGTCGGTCTTGGCGTAGATCACGTAGGTGCTGGCGTCGGGACCGTTGGTGATCCACATCTTGTTGCCGTTGAGCACGAAGCGGTCGCCCTTGCGGTCGGCACGCAGTTTCATGCTGACCACGTCCGAGCCGGCACCCGGTTCGCTCATCGCCAGGGCGCCGACGTGTTCGCCGCTGACCAGTTTCGGCAGGTATCTCGCGCGCTGCGCGTCGTTGCCGTTCAGGAAGATCTGGTTGACGCACAGGTTCGAGTGGGCACCGTAGGAGAGGCCGACCGACGCCGAGGCGCGGGAAATTTCCTCCATGACGATGGTGTGTGCCAGGTAACCCATGGCCACGCCGCCGTATTCCTCGGAAACCGTCATCCCGAGGAAGCCCATGTCGCCCAGCTTGCGCCACAGGTCCATGGGGAACTGGTTGCTGCGGTCGATCTCGGCGGCGCGCGGCGCGATTTCCTTCTGCGCGAACTGGTACGCACTGTCGCGCAGGGCGTCGATGGTCTCGCCCAGGTCGAAGCGCAGCATGGGGTAGGGGGTGTTCATCGATGGCCTCCGGTGGTGCCAGGGGTGGCGGATGGTGTGGCGGATGGTGTGGCGGATGGTGTGGCGGATGGTGTGGCGGATGGTGTGGCGGATGGTGTGGCGGGGTGTGCGTCGGTGCGCTGTGCCTCGGCGAGTGCGTCGCGGCAGCGTTTTTCCACGTCGTCCAGCTCGAGTTGCATCTGGCGGATGTCCTCGAGCTGGCGCAGCAGCAGGGCGCGCTTCTCGGCAAGCTTGGCCAGCAGGCGTTCCAGCTGTGCGACGTTGCCCGACGTGGGGTCGTACATGCCGATGACTTCGCGGCTCTCGGCCAGCGTGAAACCCAGGCGCTTGCCGCGCAGGATGAGGATCAGCTTGACGCGGTCGGCCGGCGAGTAGATGCGCACCTGGCCGCGGCGCTCCGGCGTGATCAGGCCTTCGTCCTCGTAGAAGCGGATGGTGCGGGTGGTCACGCCGAATTCGCGCGCCAGCTCGCCGATGCTCCAGGACTGCTTGGGGGCCATGAACGGGGTCCGCGGTTGGGGATGCCGGGCCGATTATGAGTAACGTTTACGTTAACGTAAAGTACCAGCCATACCCCGGCTGCGGTAGTAGACTGCGCCCCAGCCGCGCCGGAGCCAGGACGCCATGCCCAGACCCCAGGACCGTTTTCCCGCCAATGACCGCAAGGTGCTGCGTCGCCTCGACGAGGCGGCCATCCGCCAGGTCGCGCTGGGCATCCTCGCCACCCTCGCCAGCTTCGTGGCCATCGTCCTGATCGGGGATCTCTGGCGACATCAGCCGCGCCTGACGGTGCTGTTCGGTGCCGGCATGGTGCTGGTGGGATTGCTGCAGGCCGGCCTCATCATCGGCTTCGAGGCGCTCTATCCGCGAGGTCCCCAGCGCTGGCGGCGGCGTTTTGCCGTCACCCTGCAGTTGCGGGCGGCGGTGTGGAGCGCCTTCACGGTGGCGTTGCTGCTGCGTTGGGGCAACGACCAGCTGTTCTTCCTGGCCATGTTGCTGCCGTTGACGCTGGCGGCCGCCCTGGCTGCTACCTGGCTGGCGGACATCTGGACGGTACGGATCTACCTGGCGGTAAGCCTGCTGCCGGCGATTGTCGTGTTGCTCTGGCAGCGCACCGCCGATGCCTGGCTGGCCGCGGTGTTCCTTGCCGTGTTCCTGTATGCGCTGGCGCGTGTATCCGACCACCATTTCCGGCTGTTCTGGCGGGTGCTCGGGCGTAGCGAGGCGGCCGCGGCCCCGGTGGTGGTGGCCGGCAGCGTGCCGGCGCGCCTGTTGCTGCGCGCCGCCGAGGAATTCCGCCAGCCGGTGGCCATCGTGGCCGATGCCCTGACGCTCGCCCAGGGCGGTCGCGATGACCCGGCGATGGTGTCGGCGGCACGCCGCGCCGCGCAGCGGCTGGTCGAGCGCATCGAGGTGCTCGAGGACTCCGCTGCCTTCCTGCGTGGCGATCGCGTGCCGCAGCCGGTGGCTGGCGGCCTGCGGCGTCGCTGCGAGGAAGCGGTGGATGACATTGGCGTGGTGGCGGCGGAGGGCGGTGTGCTGTGCACCACCGTCTACGGCGTCGAACTGCCGGCGCGCATCCGCACCGATTTCTCGCTGCTGTTCCGTGCCGTGCGCGTGCTCGCCGCATGGACCCTCGAACAATTGCCACCGGGTGGCGAACTGGTGATGCGTTTCCACGTGGCGGCCGGCGCGCAGGACGACCGCCTGCGTTGCGCCATCGACCTGGATGGCCTGCACCTGCCGCCCGCCTTGCGCAGCGGACTGGATCGCACCGCACAGGGCGGCGGCATGACCGACCCGGATGTGCCGCTGCCGCTGGCCGTTGCCGCCGAGATTGCCCGGGCGCTGGGCGGGCGCTTGTCGCTGGCCGGGCAGGACGAGTCGCTGGCCCTTGCGCTGGATGTCGCGCTCGACGTGGTCGACAAGGGCGAGGAGGACGGCGGGTTGCGCGCGGCGCTGCGCGGCAAATCAGTGGTGCTGGCCGGCCTCACCCCGACGCTGGCCGGGGCCATCGCCGCGGAATTGCGCGTGCTCGACGTGGTGCCGGTGCCCTGCGAACCGCCTGAACTGGCTGACGCCATCGCCTCGCTGGAGCCGCTCGCCGTGTTGCTCGATGCCCGCGACGTCTACGGCTTCGTGCAGACGGTGCGTGCGCTGCGCGATGCGCGCGCCCTGAAGGGAACGCGCATCGTCGCGCTCAGTCCGCAGGTTGATCTGCCGCTGCCGGAAGACGTGCTCAAGCTGGCGCCCGAGCGGTTGCGCCTGCCGGTCGGCCGCCACCGTCTCTACCCGCTGCTCGGTCGCATCGGCGGCGTGGACGTGGCCGCCAGTGCCGGGGGCGCGCTGGCCAGCGCGCGCCTGCGCGTGCTGGTGGTGGAGGACAACGCCATCAACCAGGCGGTGGCGCGCGGCATGCTTGAGAAACTCGGCTGCGACATCGAGATGCTCGACAGCGGCGAACCGGCGGTGGAGCGCGTGCGCCGCGGTGGCCTGGACCTGGTGCTCATGGACGGCGAGATGCCGGGCATGGACGGCAGCGAGGCCACCCGCCGCATCCGTGCCTGGGAGCAGGAGGGCAACCGGCCGCGCCTGCCCATCGTGGCGATGACCGCGCACACCGGCGATGCCGAGGTAGCCGGCTTCCTCGCCGCCGGCATGGACGACGTGATCGCCAAGCCGGTGAGCCTGGCGAGCCTGGCCGCGCGCATCGACCGCTTTCGTCCGCGTCGCTGAACACCTTTGTCCGGGAGTCATCCGATGCCGCTTCCCCGCAATGCCCTGCTGTTCGGTGCCACCGGCCTCATCGGCAGCCACCTGCTGCACGAGGCGCTCGCCGGCGGTATCGATGGCCACGTCACCGCCGCCACCCGTCGGCCGTTGCCGGCGCGCCACCCGCGGCTGTCCAACCTGATCACCGATTTTACGCACCTCGAACGCCACGACTGGCCGCACGATGTCGACGTGGCGTTCTGCTGCCTGGGCACCACCATCGGCGCCGCCGGCAGCCGGGCGGCGTTCCGGGCGGTGGACCACGACCTCGTGCTCACCTGCGCGCGCTGGGCGAAGCGCCTGGGCGTGCGCCACTTCATCGCCGTGTCCGCCATCGGTGCGGATGCGTCGTCGCCGGTGTTCTACAGCCGCGTGAAGGGCGAGACCGAGCGCGACCTGCAGTCACTGGGTTTTGCGCGCCTCAGCCTGTTCCAGCCCTCGTTGCTGCTGGGCGAGCGCGAGGGACCGCTGCGCCGCGGCGAGGCACTGGGTGGCGCGCTGATGCCGCTGTTCTCGCCGCTGCTGGTCGGCCGTCTCGACAGCTACCGCCCGGTGCAGGCGCGCGACGTGGCCCGCGCCATGCTGGCCGAGGCGCGCGCGCCGCAGGGCCCGGCGGTGACAAGGCTGCGCTGGCGCGCCATCATGGCCGCTTCAGCGCGCCTCGATGCGCCGCGCTGACCGAATTGCCCCCTGAAGCCGTCCTGCCAGGAGAACTGCCGTGAACTTCGTGACCTGCGACCTCTGCGACGAGAACCCCGATGACGTCCGTGTGCTCGAGCCGATGCTCAGCCAGTTCGGCGGGCGCGAGTGCTTCGGTGGCGAGATCGTCACCGTGAAGTGTTTCGAGGACAACTCGCGGGTCAAGGAAACCCTGGGCACGCCGGGCGCCGGCAAGGTGCTGGTGGTGGACGGCGGCGGCTCGCTGCGCTGCGCGCTGCTGGGCGACATGATCGGCGAGGACGCCGTGAAGAACGGCTGGGAAGGCGTGATCGTGTACGGCTGCGTGCGCGACGTGGATGCGCTGGGCACCCTCGATCTGGGCGTGCAGGCGCTGGCCGCCATTCCGCTCAAGTCCAACCGTCGCGGTGAAGGCCAGAAGGACATCGCGGTGACCTTCGGCGGCGTGACGTTCCGCAGCGGTGAGTACGTCTACGCCGACAACAACGGCGTGGTGGTGTCGGCGAAGAAGCTGATCTGACTGCCGCGGCGCCGTTGCCGCCCGCTTACGAAAAAGCCGCGCAGTGCGCGGCTTTTTCGTGCCCGGTGTCGATTCAGATGAGGTAAGGCTTCAGCCGCTCCTCGACCACCTTCTGGATGCCGCGCTTTTCCATGTCGGACTGCTTGGTGAGCATCGGCAGCACGATGCGGTGCAGGTGCAGCGCAGGCTGGGATTTCTTGAATTCGCGCAGGTCGCCCTTGGTGACCACCGGCAGGAACGGGTCCTCCGGGCGCTGGCGCTTGCGGATGGCGTTCAGGCCGACCTTGAGCGGCACTTCGCGGCTGGTGCCGTCCTTCAGCGGGATGTGCAGCAGCAGCGCGCCGCGCTCGTCCGGCATGATCAGGAAGCCGGTCTGCTTGCAGGCCGCTTCCGGGATGTGGTTGAAGGTGTCGTGGAAGGCATACGGGTTGGGCAGGATCAACAGCTTCCGGGCGTTGTCTTCCGGCACGATGATTTCGTAGTTGGTGTACAACTGCTGCACCGGGCCCGAGTAGACGCACAGCGTCTTCTGGAACTGCATCACGAAGCGGGTGGCCCGCTGGTGGTCGGTGAGTTTCTCGAGGCTCCAGACGAGGTGCTCGTTCTGTGCCGGCGCGGTCGTCATCCTGTTCCCCGTTACGTGTCCATGCTGCGGTTGGCCCCGATTGTGGGGGACGGCGGCCGGTATGGGAAGTCCGCCCGCCAACGAAAAAGGCCCGCAGAGCGGGCCTTTTCCTGTCGTGCCGCGTGCTGCGCTTACGGCAGCAGGTGCTTCACGGCGTCACGCTCTTCCTGCAGTTCCTTCTCGGTGGCCTTCATGCGCTCGCGCGAGAAGTCGCTGATCTCCAGGCCCTGCACGATCTGCCAGTCGCCGTTCTTGCAGGTGACCGGGAAGGAGTAGATCAGGCCCTTGTCGATGCCGTAGGAACCGTCGGAGTAGACGGCCATCGACACCCAGTCACCCTCGGCGGTGCCGAGTGCCCAGGTGCGCATGTGGTCTACCGCGGCGTTGGCGGCGGAGGCGGCCGAGGAGGCGCCACGGGCCTTGATCACGGCGGCGCCGCGCTGCTGGACGGTCGGGATGAACTCGCTCTCGTACCAGGCGCGCTCGACCAGGCCTTCGGCGGCCTTGCCGTTGACGGTGGTCTTGCTGATGTCCGGGTACTGCGTGGAGCTGTGGTTGCCCCAGATGGTCATCTTGCGGATGTCGTTGATCGACGTGCCGGTCTTGCCCGCCAGCTGCGACAGTGCGCGGTTGTGGTCCAGGCGGGTCATGGCGGTGAAGTTGCGCGGGTCGAGGTCCGGCGCGTTGCGCTGGGCGATCAGCGAGTTGGTGTTGGCCGGGTTGCCGACCACCAGCACCTTGACGTTGCGCGAGGCGACGGCGTTCAGCGCCTTGCCCTGCACGGAGAAGATGGCCGCGTTGGCTTCCAGCAGGTCCTTGCGCTCCATGCCCGGGCCGCGCGGACGGGCGCCTACCAGCAGGGCGTAGTCGGCGTCCTTGAAGGCGACGTTCGGGTCGTCGGTGATCACCATGCCGGCCAGCAGCGGGAACGCGCAGTCATCCAGTTCCATGGCCACGCCCTGCAGCGCGCCGAGGGCCGGGGTGATTTCCAGCATCTGCAGGATCACCGGCTGGTCCGGGCCGAGCATCGAGCCGGAGGCAATGCGGAACAGCAGGGAGTAGCTGATCTGGCCGGCGGCGCCGGTCACGGCCACGCGTACGGGCTTCTTCAACGACATGGGTTGTCTCCAGTGGGACCGAGGGCGGGCGCGCAGGCCCGGGAAAGGCGGCGCGGATTATAGGGCGTCAGGCGCGTGCTGTAACCGCGCTTTTCGGCCCCGTGCAATCGCGTGCGGCGGGTGGCGAGGCGCCACCCCGCTGGCGGCGGAAAGGGTGGTCCTGCCCCCGGATGGTGCGGTGGCGTGCGGCGGGTGCCCGCCAACGGGCATTCCAGAATGCCAATTCACTTTAACAATAGCTCATAACTATATGAATAGTAATGGCTGAATGTGGCTGGCGCGGCTCTTGCTCAGGGATACCACGCGCGCTTGCCGTCCGGTCGTGGCCTCGCGGCCCGGGACAGGAGCATTCGCCAGGCGACTAGGGTTCCGGCCGACCTCCACCCATGGGGCAGGCGCCAGGTCCGAGAGTCGCCGGCCCGCCGGGAGGGCGGGTTGCACGGAGGGATAAAAGCCCGGGAGATCCGCGAACGTGTCGGCAGGTGCCTTACCCATTCCCCTTGAGGACAGATCCATGACCGCGACCACCCGACCGGCGTCCCTCCCGCTGGCCCGCCTGTTCACCGTTGCCCTCGCGGCCTGCCTGCTGCTGGCGTTCAGCGCCGGCCAGGCGCAGGCAGCGCCCAAGAAGAACTTCCGCCTCGCCTGGAGCGTGTACGCCGGCTGGATGCCGTGGCCGTATGCCGCCCAGAGCGGGATCATCAAGAAGTGGGCCGACAAGTACGGCATCACCATCGACGTGAAGCAGGTCGACTACATCGAGTCGATCAACCAGTACACGGCCGGCCAGTTCGACGCCTGCCTGATGACCAACATGGACGCCCTGACCATCCCGGCGGCCGGCGGCGTGGACACCACGGCGCTGATCGTCGGCGACTACTCCAACGGCAACGACGGCCTGGTGCTGAAGGGCAAGAAGTCGCTGAAGGACATCAAGGGCCAGAAGGTGAACCTGCTGGAGCTGTCCGTGTCGCACTACTTCCTGGCGCGCGCGCTGGAGTCGGTGGGCATGAGCGAGCGCGACGTGAAGGTGGTGAACACCTCCGACGCCGACATCGTGGCCGCCTGGGGCACCCCGGGGGTGACGGCCGCTGCGGCCTGGAACCCGCAGCTGGCGACCATGATGAAACAGCCGAACACCTTCCTGGTGTACGACTCCTCGAAGATCCCCGGCGAGATCCTCGACATGGCGATGGTCAACACGCAGGTGCTCAAGGACAACCCGGCCTTCGGCAAGGCGCTGGTGGGTGCCTGGTTCGAGACGCTGGCGATCATGAGCAAGGGCGATGCGAAGGCGAAGGCCGCCAAGGAAATGATGGCGAAGCTGTCCGGCACGGACCTGGCCGGCTACGAGGCGCAACTCAAGGCGACCATGCTGTTCTACACGCCGAAAGCCGCGTACGACTTCACCGTGGCGCCGGCGCTGGTCAGCGGCATGGACAAGGTGCGCAAGTTCAGCTTCGACAAGGGCCTGCTGGGGCAGGGCGCCACCAGTGTCGATGCCGTGGGCATCAGCTTCCCGAACGGCAAGGTGCTGGGCAACCCGAAGAACATCAAGCTGCGCTACGACGCCAGCTACGTGAAGATGGCGATGGACGGCAAGTTGTAGGCCGCCGGTCGCCCCTGCGGGTGCCGCGCGTCGGCAGCGCGGCAACTGCGTAATGAAACCTTAACGGGTTCAGGGCAAGGTGGCGGTATTACGGAGATCGGCGTGGCATGCCGGCCCGCGGGCACAGGAGGTGCGGCGCGGGCGAGTGCCGGCTCAGGGGCCTTGCGCCCCGGGGCGTGCCACGCAACGGTTCATGCAACCGGACAGGGACGGAGCAAGCAGCGGAAAGGGCGCCCGGGAAGGGCGCTTTTTTTTGCCTGCAGCCGACGCCGCGCGGTTGTCCGGGTCATCCCCCCGTTCGCGGGATTCTGCGCATGCCGCTGGCTTGCTAGCGTGCCCGCGATGCCGTTGACTGTGCAGCCGCCGGTTGCCGCCGGCAGTGGGTGGGACGGACCGGGAGCGCGATGAACAGGTGGTGGTGGTTGTGCGCCGGTCTGTGCGGCCTGCTGTGGTGGGCGCAGTCCACCCATGCTGCGGAGTTGCTCCGTGGCGAGGTACTCGTTGACGGCCGCTGGCAGCCGGTGGTGCTGCCCGATCACTGGAGCGATTCGCGGCCTGACCTGTCCGGCGCCACCTGGTACCGGCTGCGGGTCGACATCGACCAGCCCCGGGAACTGCTTGGCGTGTTCCTCAAACGCGCCTGCAACAATGTCTGGATCTATGCCAACGGCCAGTTGATCTACAGCGGCGGAGGCCCGCTGGAGGGCCCGCGCGTCCACCGTAACTGCTATTTCCCGGTACTGGCTGCCTGGCCCCGCGATGCCCAGCGCCCCGGCGCCAACGAGTTGCTGGTCCGCCTGCACAGCGAGGCTGCGGCCTCGCTGACCAGCGAGCAGCGCAAGGGCCACCTGTCGCCGGTGGTGCTCGACAGCTGGCAGTCCCTGCAGGTGGTGCAGCAGCGCGAGTACTTGATCCGCATCACCTTGCCACGCGTGACCTGCGCGTTGATGGGCTTCGCCGGTTTCATGCTGCTGTTGCTCTGGTGGCGTTACCGGCGCGAACCGGTCTACGGGTTTTTCGGCCTGACCATGGCGGCGTCGGCGCTGGGTACCGCCCGGGTGTTCATCACCGTTCCCGGCCTGGACAACCTGCTGGTCGAGCGCCTGGTGCCGGTGGTGGCGGTGTTGATCTGCCTGGGCATTGTCGGCAGCCTCGGCTCGCTGGGTGGATTGCGCACGCGGCTTTACCACACCTGCCTGCAGGCCTGCATCGTTGCCATCGGTGCCTTGCTGGTAGTGCCGTCCGGCATGCTGGCGACGGTTGCCCAGTTTGCCTACGGCCTGGGTGCGCTGACGGTGGGCGTGACGCTGGTCCTGTCGCTCAGCGCCATGCACCGCGCCGGTGGCGTGCAGCGCGGCTTCTACGTGGCGGCGCTGGTGATCATGGCCACCGGGTTGCACGATTACCTGGTGCAGTTGCGCGTGCTCACCTATGTCGACCGCCCGCTGCTGCAAGTGGTCATGCCGGTATTGCTGCTGGCCTTCATGGTCCGCCTGCTGTCGCGTCACGCCGAGGCGCTTACCGTTGCGGAGAACGCGCGCGCTGAAATGGAGCAGCGCGTCCGCCTGGTCACCCGCGAGATCGAGGACAGCTATGCGCAGGCCGTGCAACTGCAGAAGGAGCGGGCCGCCCGGGACGAGCGAGAGCGGATTGCCCGCGACCTCCACGATGATCTCGGGGCGCGCCTGTTGACGCTGGTGCACCGCTCGCAGGACGAGAAAGCCAGCGAATCGGCGCGCGAGGCGCTGTCCGACCTGCGCATCCTCATCGGCCACCTGAACACCCCCGAGGGCATGCTCGACGAGGCTGTGTCGGACTGGCGCGCGGAAATCGGCCAGCGCTGCGAGGCCGCCGGCCGCGAGCTCGACTGGCAGTCCGGCGATCTGCCGGCCATGCGCCTCGGCACGCGGCAGAAGATCACGCTGGGCCGGGTCCTGCGCGAGGCGGTCACCAACATCCTGAAGCACACGCAGAGCACGCGGGTGAGGGTACGCATCCAGTCGACCGGCGAACGGTTGCGCATCGAGGTGGAGGACGAAGCATCGTCCGCGCCGTTCGCGCAGTGGAAGGCCGGCGTGGGCGTGCGTAACCTGCAGATGCGTGCCGCGCAGATCGGGGCAACCCTTCACTGGGAGGACCTGCAGGGTCCCGATGGCAACAAGTGCGGCACCTGCCTGCAGTGCGCGTTGCCGCTGGCGGCGCTGGATGGCCGGGAAGAGGAGTGAAGGTCATGCGCGAGATACTGATCGTCGAGGACCACCCGGATGCGCAGGAGCTGCTGGCCGGTATCGTCCGCGAGGCATTCCCGCAAGCGAGGGTGAGCGGGGCGGCGACCGCGGCGGAGGCCCAGGTGCTGGCGCGCAGCCGCGCCTGGGACCTGGCGCTGGTCGACCTGCACCTGCCCGACGGCAATGGCATCGACGTGATCGCCACGCTCAATGCGGGCTGCCCGCAGGCGCGCATCGTGGTGAGCAGCATCTACGGCGACGACGGCCACCTGTTTCCGGCCCTGCAGGCGGGGGCGCACGGCTACCTGCTGAAGGACGAGCCGCGCGATGCGCTGTTGCGCCAGCTGACCGGCATGATCGACGGCGTGCCGCCGTTGTCGCCGGCGATTGCGCGCAAGCTGATCCATCATTTCCAGGCACCGGCGCTCAAGGCGCCCGCCGAGCATCGCCTGAGCGTGCGCGAGCAGGAGGCGCTGGCGCTGCTGGCGCGCGGCGTGTCGGTGAAGTCGCTGGCGCAGACCATGGGCATCAGTCCGCACACCGCATCCGATTACGTGAAGTCGATCTACCGCAAGCTGAACATCACCTCGCGTGCGGAAGCGGCGCTGAAGGCGAACCAGCTGGGCCTGTTGCCGTAGCCGGCCGCCACGCTTCCAGCAGGGCGGCCGCAAGGATCAGTGCGCCGCCCAGCCACTCGATGGCGGAAAGGGTCTCGCCGGCCCACCAGGCGGCGGTGATGACCGCGGTGACCAGTTCCATGATGATGATCACCGAGGCACGCCCGGCTTCCAGGTGGGTGACGCCGTACTGCGAGCCGCTGGTGGCGGCCAGCAGCAGCAGGCCGGTGGCGAGTGCGGCCAGCCACGCGCTGGCCGGCAAGGTCGCGGGCAGCGCCTGCACGCCGCCCGCGATCAGCGCCAGGGCGAACACGCCGCAGCCGAGGAACATCACCGCCACCTTGGCCGGCACCGGTGCGCGCTGGGCCGCGCGGAAGCACAGGTTGTTCATGGCGAAGAAGAACCCGGAGGCGATGGCGACGGCATCCACCCATGACGGCGGGTGGCTCAGCAACTGCGGCCCGCCGAGGATGAGGAAGGCCCCGCCCAGCGCCAGCGCCACGGCCAGTGCACGTTGCGTGTCGATGCGCTCGCCAAGGAAGATCCGCCCGCCCAGCACGCCCCACACCGGCAGCAGGTAGAACAGCGCCATCACGCGGACCACCTCGCCGTGGATCAGTGCCCAGGCAAAACTCAGGTTGGCCAGCCCGCCCAGCAGGAAGATGCCGGCCAGTGCGCGGCCGTCGCCCTGGCAGCGACGCCATTGCAGGAAGAGGAACGGCAGCATCAGCAGCGCCATGCCGCCGTAGGACACCAGGATCTGCGGCAAGCCTTCCAGCCCCAGTACCGCCACCTCCTTCAGCGGCCACCAGGTGCAACCCCACAGCACGGAGGCGGCGAACAGGACCGGCACGGCGTTGCGTTGACGGGGCATGGCTGTCATCCGGTTCAGGCGCTGCGGCGCGCCTGCGCCTCACGCCAGCGTTCGAAATGCGCGCGTTCGCTGTCGGCCATCCAGCGATTGATCTCCCACAGGTCGCCCACGGGGATACGCGAGAAGGGAATCTCGTGCAGGTAGCCGTCGGGGCCGAACTCGGGCGTCATGGTCATCACCTGGCGGCCGCGCTGCGCCATCGCGCTCCACAACATTTCCCACCAGTGCTGGTGCGCGCGCAGCGCCTCGGCGTATTCCGGGGCACCGGGGTGCGGCACCTGCGGTCCCTGGTCGTAGCCGACCCGCGCGTGGACGTGGTGGGCCTGTGGCGCCAGCAGGGCGAGGATGTCCAGTTCGCTGTCCAGCAGGCGTTCGCATACCACGCACCAGTGGCTGAAGTCGAAAGTGAAGCGCATCTGCGGCATGGCCCGCGCGAAGTCGAGTGTTATCCACGGGTTGAACAACGAGCGTGCGCGGTGGGTTTCGAAGCTGATGGTGATGTCGTCGCGATCGGCCAGTGCCATCGCTTCGCGGAAGAAGCGCAGCGATGCGGTGAATGGCCAGGCATCGCACCCGCCGATACAGGTGATGAATTCGGGCCCGAGTTCGCGTGCCCATGCCAGCCGCTGCGCCAGCGATATCAGGTGGTCATCGACGCTGGCGCGGCGCGCCGGCACGTAGCTGCCGGCGGTGGTGACTTCGGCGATGTAGGAAAGTCCGTGGCGCTGCAGCGCATCGCGCAGCTGCCGGCGAGCGGCCTCGGTTTCCGGGACCTGCCCCTCGAGACCGTGGAAGCCGGCGGCAGCCGCTTCGGCGGCGATCGCGTCGATGTCGCCGGTGGCGCCCCACAGGGTGCGGTACAGGTGCAGTTCCATGGTCGGTCCTTACTGCCAGGGCAGCGGAAAGCGGTTGCGGGCCCGGAAGAAGTCCATGTCGTGGTTTGGCCACAGGTCGGCGCCTTCATGGATCGCCAGTTTCTTGAGCTTGCGGATGCTGCCCAGCGCCAGGTCGGTGCGCTCCTGCCAGCACAGTCCGGGCGGCACTTCGTCGCGCAGGTTTTCCACCAGGTCGGCGGCGTCGCCGCACAACAGCACCGGTGCGCCGCGCGGCAACCTGACCAGTAGCGACAGGTGACCGGCGGTATGTCCGGGCGTCTCGATCGCATGCACTCCGTCGCACAGGCTGAATTCGTGAGCCTGCACGCACCAGTTCACCGGGTGGCTGCCCTGGTCGACGAGGAAGTCGCTGCCGAAGTAGGCGCTGTCCGCCGGTTCGCGCGCAGCGGCGAGTTCGCACTCGTGCACGTGCACTTCGGCGTGGGCAAATTCGTGCAGGCCGCCGGCGTGGTCGAAGTGCAGGTGTCCGCAGACGATGCAGTCAACGTCGGCCGGTGAAAGGCCGAGTTGCGCCAGGCGTGCCGGCATGCGTTGTTCGGGGGTCACGGTCGGCGGGCCGAAGGCGAACTCCGGTGTTTCATAGAAACGCGCACGCAATGCCGGGTCGTCCACCTTGCGGTGGTCGCAGCCGACGTCGTAGAGGATGCGCCCATGGCGGGTCTCGATGAGGTAGGCGAGGATCGGTGCCTCGATCAGCGTACCTGTGCCGGTGTCGCGGGTGGACAACGACTTGTCGTAGCGGTGCGTGCCCAGCAGCAATGGCCAGAATCTCTTCACGTCGGTCACGGCGGGTACTCAGTGGGTTACCAGGAATGACACGCCGTCGACCCCGATGAAATCGCGGCCGCGTTCGGCATACGGGATTTTTTCCAGGCCCATGTCCGCGGGGTCGGCATTGAGCAGCCGTGCCGTGCGGTAGCGGCGATAGGCGTGCCACTGGTTGGCCAGCGCCAGCCCCTGGCCGGTGGGGTCGTCACCGTCGCCGTACAGCTCGCGCTGCAGCGCCGGCAGGCGGTGCCAGGGCTGGTTGGGGCGGTCATGGTGGACGTTGTGGTAGCCGAAATTGAGGGTCAGCAGGTTCAGCCACGGGTGGCGGGTGGAGTGCAGGTTGGTGAAGGTGTTGCGGTGTTCGTAGGCGGCGTCGTAGGGGGGCTGCGCGGGCCGCGGCTGCTCGAGGCGGTCATCCACCTCGTAGGTGTGCTGGAAAGCATCCATGAAGCGCAGCACGTGCAGCATCAGCAGGTACGCCAGCGGGTAGAGCAGCAGCACGCGCGGCGCATGCCAGGCCAGCAGCGCGAACAGCGGCACCCGTATCGCCAGCACTGCGAGCACGTGCGCGCGGCGATGCCGGCGCGGCGCCCAGGTGAAGGGCAGCACGATCACCAGCAGGTGCATGAGCAGGTCGAAGGCCGGGATCCACGCCCATTCGAGGGCATGCAGGAACTTCACCGCGTGCGGGTGACGTGCCAGTTGCGGGCGGTAATCGAATGCCACCACGTCGCCGCGGTCGACATGGTGGCGGAAGTGCTTGTGGCGGATGTCCTCGTAGGTCGCGTAACACCCACCGCAAAGCCACAGCAGAGTGCGGCCCAGTCGGGCGTTGGCCTCGTTGGTGGTGAACAGCGTGTTGTGTGCGCATTCGTGCACGAGGTAGGCGGCAATGGTCATGGCGTGGCCCAGCAGCAGCACGCCGGCGGCGTTACCGGCGGGGCTGGTGCGGGTAATCAGCCAGAAGCCCAGGGCAACACCGCCAAAGGCGTAACTGAAGGCCAGCAAGTTGGGCAGGCGTGCGTCGGCATGTTTGAAACGCGGCATGCGGGTTTCCAGGGCGGGCCGTCCCGCGGCGATGGGCGCGCGGCCGGTCGTCCGGCTGCGGGTTCGTCGATGCGCGAAGAACACAGCAAGATCTTTGCCAACACTTCGTGAGTCGTTCCGTTGCGTCGCCGCCATGCGCGCGACGCGGCGGCACGCGCGCCTGCCGCCGGGGTGTCCGAGG
Organism: Gammaproteobacteria bacterium; assembly: GCA_018262975.1. GTDB lineage: Bacteria > Pseudomonadota > Gammaproteobacteria > Pseudomonadales > JADFDG01 > JADFDG01. Next base: position 44,386 of record JADFDG010000020.1, on the reverse strand, counting down.
CATGAAATGTTGGTGCGCACAAGGTTGGTGCGCCCGGTGCGCCGCCGGCGCGCTGCTTGTGCACTGCGATGGCGCAGCGCGCATGCCGCGTGCCAGTAAATGCAGCAGTGGCGCGGGCACCAACGGGTTGGCACGCATTGTGCTCTGTAATCCCGCAAGCGATGGGACGGGCGCTTGGCGTGTCCGTCGTGACGCAAACAGGTGACTAGGGTTCCGGTCCGCCACGGCGCGGGCGCCAGGTCCGAGAGTTGCCGGCCAGGGGCGCGCACCCCGGGTGACACGGAGGGATAAAAGCCCGGGAGATGGAAGGCGCTGGAGTCACGCCTTTCGCGTTTCCCGTCGTGCCCTTGTCGTTCACCGGAGGTCTTGCATGCGCCACGTCGTTTTCCCCGCATCCGCAACGCGGACCTTCCCGTGAAGCGCCTGGTCAACCAGCGGCCCTCGCGGGGGGCGGCGCTGCTGCTGGCGGCGCTGCCCTTCATCGTCCTCTTCGCGCTCTACCTGCAGGCGTCTGCCGAACGTCACCTTGAAAACCCGGAAGATCGCCTGCTGCCCGGCATCAGCCAGCTGGTCGCCGGCGTCAACCAGGTGGCCTTCGAGGAAGACCGTCGCACCGGCGAGGTGATCCTGTGGGTCGATACGCTGGCCAGTCTCGAGCGCCTCGCCTGGGGCGTCGGCGTATCGGCGTTGTTCGGCATCGTGTTCGGCACGCTGGCGGGAATGCTGCCGCTGGCGCGTGCACCGTTGTCACCGTTCGTCTCGGTGCTGTCGCTGGTGCCGCCGATGGCGATCCTGCCGATCCTGTTCATCGTCTTCGGCCTCGACGAGCTGTCGAAGATCGTGCTGATCGTGCTGGGCGTGGCGCCGTTCATCATCCGTGACATCCAGTCGCGGGTGCTGGAGATACCCGTCGAGCAGCTGGTGAAGGCGCAATCGCTGGGCATGTCCAGCTGGCAGATTGCCCTGCGCGTGGTGTTGCCGCAGGTAACGCCCCGGCTGGTGGATTCCGTGCGGCTGTCGCTGGGATCCGCGTGGATCTTCCTCATCTCCGCCGAGGCGATCGCCGCGGAACAGGGTCTTGGCTATCGCATCTTCCTGGTACGCCGCTACATGGCCATGGACGTGATCCTGCCGTACGTCGCCTGGATCACCCTGCTGGCGTTCGTGATGGATCGCTTGCTGGCATGGGGTAATCGCCGTGCCTTCGGCTGGCTGTATACGGGCCGCAAGGCCGAGGAGGGCGCATGAGTGTCGCCATGACGGCCGCGGCGCCGCAGATCAGCATCCGCAGGTTGTGGAAGTCCTACGGCGAACGCGTGGTGCTGGAGAACCTGTCGCTGGACGTCCATGCCGGTGAGTTCGTGTCCATCGTCGGTGCTTCCGGGTGCGGCAAGACCACCTTCTTCCGCATGCTGCTCGGCGAGGAGCAACCGAGTCGCGGCGAGATGCTGCTGGACGGCAAGCCCTGGCCGCAGGAGCCCGGTGCCGACCGCGGCGTGGTGTTCCAGCGCTACTCGGTGTTTCCGCACCTGACCGCACTGGCGAATACCCGCCTGTTTCTCGAGGTGAGTGGCGCTCCGTTGCTCGCCCGCCTGTTTGGCGCGCGTCGGCGTGCTGCCGACGAGCGGGCGATGGCGATGCTGGAGGCGGTCGGCCTGGCCGACAGCGCCGGCAAGTATCCGCACGAGCTCTCCGGCGGCATGCAGCAGCGCCTGGCGCTGGCGCAGTCGCTGGTGGCGCAGCCGAAGATCCTGTTGCTCGACGAGCCCTTCGGTGCGCTGGATCCCGGCATCCGCGCCGACATGCACGCGCTGATGAAGTCGCTGTGGCAGCGCCATCGCTTCACGGTGTTCATGGTCACCCACGACATCGAGGAAGGCTTCAGCCTTGGTTCACGGCTGTTGGTGTTCGATCGCGTGCGCAACGACCCGCAGGCGCCGCAACGCTACGGCGCGCGCATTACCTACGACCTGCCGCTCAGGACCGATCCATGAACGATGAACTGCTGTATGCCGATACGCTGGGCGCCGGCTGCCACTGGTCGCTGCTGATGCCGCGCGGCCATCTGCTGCGCCTGACCGATGTCCAGGGCGGCGCCAACGTGGGCATGCTCCTGTACAACCCGCTCGATCACCTCGAGCGGCTGAACATCCCCGATACGCTCAAGTGCCAGCATACGTTCCGTCTGACGGCCGGCCATTGCCTTTACTCGGACATGGGCCGGGTGTTCTGCAGCATTGCCCGCGACGACTTCGGCTGGCACGACAGCGTGTGCGGGACCTGTGACCGCGCACTGGTCGAGTCCCGCTGGGGACGACTGACCTACCAGCAGGCGCGCAACGGCATGCACCGCAACGGCCGTGACGGCTTCCTGGTGGAGCTGGCCAAGCACGGCATGGGCAAGCGCGATCTCGCCGCCAACCTCAACTGGTTCAGCCGGGTGTCGGCCGATGCGCAGGGCAACCTGCGACTGGCCGGCAAGGCGCCGGCGGGCGCCTCCGTGGAACTGTGCTTCGAGATGGACACGCTGGTGGTGATGCACGCCGCGCCGCACCCGCTGGATGTCGCGCAGGCATATCCGGCGCGACCGGTGCGCTACGAGATCCTCGCTACGCCACGGTCCTCGGCCGACGATCCGCGGGTGCTGGCGCGCGCGGAGAACAGCCGCGGGCTGCTGAACAATCGCCTGTATCTCGCCGGCTGTTCTGCAGCCGGCTGCGGGGGCCACTGACATGCTGCGTGAAAGTTCCCGTGATCCGCGTGATGCCGTGTACCGCCAGCTGGTCGAGGCCGGCGACTACTGGATGCACGTACTCAAGGCGGGCCAGACGCTGCGCTTCGTCGACGTGGAAGGAAACCAGGCCGCCGACACGCTGTTCTACAGTGCCGCCAACCCGGTCGAGCGTTACAGCGCCGTCGACACCATCCAGCGCCAGGCGAATCTCTATATCGGTACCGGCACGTGCCTGTATTCGACCGCCGGCCGGCCGATGCTGGAAGTCGTCGCCGACACCTGCGGGCGCCACGACACGCTGGGCGGCGCCTGTGCCACCGAGAGCAACACCGTGCGCTACGCGCTGGAAAAGAAGTGCATGCACGCCTGTCGCGACAGCTACCTGCTGGCGGTTACCGAGCATGATGAATACGGCCTGGACAAGCGAGATATCACCCACAACATCAATTTCTTCATGAACGTGCCGGTGACGCCCGATGGCGGGCTCACCTTTGCCGACGGCGTCTCCGGCCCGGGCAAGTACGTGGAGCTGACGGCGTTGATGGACGTGATCGTGCTGCTGTCGAATTGTCCGCAACTCAACAATCCGTGCAATGCCTACAACCCCACGCCGATCGAGGTCGTGGTCTGGGATTGAGCGGCAGTCGTGCCAGCGGCCCGGGACGACCCGGGGTCCGCGCGAGCCCGCGGCAGGACGGCCTGCCACCAGGAGCCCGATGTTCAAGAAAGTACTGATTGCCAACCGCGGTGCCATCGCGGTTCGCATCATCCGAACCCTGCGCCGGCTGGGCATCTCACCGGTGGTGGTCTATACGCGCGCCGATGCCGATTCGCTGCACGTGCGGCTGGCCGACCATGCCGAGTGCATCGGCGAGGGTCCCGCGGCGGACTCCTACCTGAAGGGTGATCGCATCCTCGAAGTCGCGGTGCGTCTGGGCGTGGATGCCATCCACCCCGGCTACGGCTTCCTCTCCGAGAACACGGAGTTTGCCGCGGCCTGCGCCGCCCGCGGTATTGCCTTCGTTGGTCCGCGCCCTGAACACGTACGCGCGTTCGGACTTAAGCACGAGGCACGCGCACTGGCCACCGCCAACGGCATTCCGCTGTCGCCGGGCACCGGTCTGCTCGACGACGTCGACGCGGCGATTGCGGCGGCTGGAGACATCGGTTACCCGGTGATGCTCAAGAGCACCGCCGGTGGCGGTGGCATCGGCATGCAGGTTTGCCGCGACGCCGCCGATCTGGCGGCCGCGTTCGAGTCCGTGCAGCGACTGTCGCGCAACAACTTCGGCAATGCCGGGCTGTTCCTCGAGAAGTACATCGAGCGGGCGCGCCACGTCGAGGTGCAGGTATTCGGCGACGGCCGGGGCGGGGTGATCGCCCTCGGCGAGCGCGACTGCTCGCTGCAGCGCCGTAATCAGAAGGTCATCGAGGAAACCCCGGCGCCGGGGCTGTCCGACGCGGTGCGCGCCGACCTGCACGCGACTGCGGTGCGGCTGGCGGCGGCGGTCAACTACGCCAACGCCGGCACCGTGGAGTTCATCTACGACGCGCAGACGGAGGCCTTCTATTTCCTCGAGGTGAACACCCGCCTGCAGGTGGAGCATGGCGTCACCGAGATGGTCACCGGCATCGACATTGTCGAGCTGATGCTGCTGCAAGCGGCCGGCGAGTTGCCACCACTGGAGAGCATCCGCGTGCAACCGCGCGGCCATGCGGTGCAGGCGCGCCTGTACGCGGAGGATCCTGGCAAGGACTTCCGGCCCCAGTCAGGCCTGCTCACCCACGTCGCATTCCCGCCGGCGGATGGCGCGTCGCTGCGCATCGACCACTGGATCGAGGCCGGCCTCACGGTACCGCCGTTCTACGACCCGATGCTGGCCAAGGTGATTGCCTGCGCCGACGATCGCGAGGGTGCCATCCGAGCACTGGCCACGGCACTCGATGCAACCGCGGTGGCGGGGATCGAGACCAACCGCGCCTACCTGCGCCAGTTGTGCGACGACGCGGTGTTCCTGCGCGGCGACATGACGACCCGCTACCTGAACGGCTTTGATTACCACCCATTGACCATCGACGTCCTCGAGGGCGGCACCCACACGACAGTGCAGGATTTCCCTGGCCGGCAGGGCTACTGGGACGTGGGCGTCCCGCCGTCGGGGCCGTTCGATGACCTGGCCTTCCGCCTCGGCAACCGCCTGCTTGGCAACGACACCAGGGCAGCAGGCCTGGAGATCACGCTCAACGGCCCGACCCTTCGCTTCCGTACGGCGGCGACCATCGTGCTGGCCGGTGCACACCTCCCGGCCACCCTCGACGAACGGCCAGTGCCCTGGTGGGAAACCGTGCGGATTCCCGCTGGCGGCGTGCTGCGCATCGGCCGCGCCGGCAGCACCGGTGCGCGTGCTTTCCTGTGCGTGCAGGGCGGCATCCAGGTGCCCGATTACCTGGGCAGCAAGTCCACGTTCACCCTCGGGCAGTTCGGCGGCCACGGCGGGCGCACGCTGCGCGTCGGTGACGTGTTGCACCTCGCCGCCGTCGCGCAGCCCTGCGCGCCGCTGGCGCTGCCTGAAAAATTGCGTCCGGTAATCGGCAACCACTGGCAACTGCGCTGCCTGTACGGTCCACACGGCGCGCCGGACTTCTTCACCGACGGCGACATCGAGACATTCTTCGCCACCGACTGGGAAGTGCACTACAACTCGTCGCGTACCGGCGTGCGCCTGATCGGTCCGAAACCGCAGTGGGCACGCGCCGACGGCGGGGAGGCAGGGCTGCACCCGTCGAACATCCATGACAACGCCTACGCCATCGGTGCAGTGGATTTCACCGGCGACATGCCGGTGATCCTCGGCCCGGACGGCCCGTCGCTCGGCGGCTTCGTCTGCCCGGCCACGGTGATTGCCGCCGACCGCTGGAAACTCGGCCAGTTGCGCCCGGGTGACAAGGTCAGTTTCGTGCCCGTGGCACCGGAGATTGCCGTGGCGATCGAGGCGGCCCAGGACGACATGATCCGCGACCTGCGCGCGCCGGCGCCGCCGCGCGTCGAGCCGTTGCGCGCGCCGGCAATCATCCGCGTCATCGGCGAGCGCGAGCACCCGGTCGGCGTGACCTGGCGCGCCGCGGGCGACAGGTACCTGCTGGTGGAGTACGGGCCGCTGGTGCTTGATATCAACCTGCGCTTCCGCGTGCACGCGCTGTGGCAGTGGCTGAAGGCGGCGCGCATCGACGGCATCATCGACCTGACGCCGGGCATCCGCTCCCTGCAGGTGCACTACGACAGCAAGCGGCTGCCGCGTTCGCGCCTCATGGACATCCTGGTCCGTGCGGAAGGCGAGCTGGCCGGCATCGCGGACATGTCGGTCCCGGCCCGCACCGTCTGGTTGCCTCTGTCCTGGGACGACCCGCAGACGCGCCTGGCCATCGAGAAGTACATGCAATCGGTGCGCAAGGACGCGCCGTGGTGCCCGTCGAACATCGAGTTCATCCGCCGCATCAACGGCCTGGCCGACGAGGAAGCGGTGAAGCGCATCGTGTTCGGCGCGGACTACCTGGTCATGGGCCTGGGCGACGTCTACCTCGGTGCGCCGGTGGCCACGCCGATGGACCCGCGCCACCGGCTGGTCACCACCAAGTACAACCCTGCGCGCACCTGGACGCCGGAGAACGCCGTGGGCATTGGCGGTTCCTACATGTGCGTGTATGGCATGGAAGGGCCGGGTGGCTACCAGTTCGTCGGCCGCACCGTGCAGATGTGGAACCGCTGGCGCAAGACGCCGGAGTTCAGCGAGCCGTGGCTGCTGCGCTTCTTCGACAAGGTGCGTTTCTTCCCGGTCAGCGGCGAGGAGCTGCTCGACATGCGCGAGGCGTTCCCCCGCGGCGGTTATTCGCTGCGTATCGAGGAATCCACATTCAGCCTGCGCGAGTACAACGGCTTCCTCGCGGAGAATGCCGCCGGCATCGATGCCTTCAAGCAGGTGCAGCAAGCGGCTTTCGACGCCGAGCGCGAGCGCTGGCGCAGCGCCGGGCACGGCGACCTGATGCTGCCGCTGGAAGCGGAGACCGGCGAAGACCTCGACGTGCAACTGCAGGACAACGAAGTGCTGTTGCAGTCGCACGTGCCCGGCAGCGTCTGGCAAGTGGCCGCGAAGGCCGGCGACGTGCTGGACGACGGCATGCCGGTGGTCATCGTCGAGTCCATGAAGATGGAAATCCCCGTCGCCAGTCCGCGACGGCTGCGCGTCAAGCGCGTACTGGTGTCGCCCGGTGCGCAGGTGCAGCCGGGCACGCCGCTCGCCGTGGGTGAGTACCTGTGAGGTACCTCATGAGCAACGATGACTTTCCCATCCCGTTCACCGTCGCCGCGTTGCGTGACGGTTACCTGTCCGATGCCACCAGTCTCGAGGCGGTGTTTGCGACGGTGCGCGCACGCATCGCCCGCCATGCCGGCAATCCGGTGTGGATCACGGTGGCGGACGACCTCGCGCTGGCGCGTGAATTCGATCGGCTGCGGGCGCTCGATCCGGCCAGCCACCCGCTGTGGGGGATCCCGTTCGCGGTGAAGGACAACATCGATGTTGGCGGCATGCCGACCACCGCGGCCTGCCCGGCCTTCGCGCGCATGGCGCATGCCGACGCGCCGGTGGTGGCGGCCCTGCGCGCGGCCGGCGCCATCGTCGTCGGCAAGACCAACCTCGACCAGTTCGCCACCGGCCTGGTCGGCACGCGCTCGCCGTATGGAGAGGTGCAGAACGCGTATGTGCCGGCAGTGATCAGCGGTGGTTCCAGCTCCGGTTCGGCGGTGGCACTGGCGCTCGGCCAGGTCGCCTTCGCGCTGGGCACCGACACCGCCGGTTCCGGACGCGTGCCGGCGGCGCTCAACGGCCTGGTCGGCGTCAAGCTGTCGCGTGGTTTGCTCAGCACCCGTGGCGTGGTGCCGGCCTGTCGTTCGCTCGACTGCGTCAGCCTGTTCACGCGTGACCTCGCCGACGCGGCGCTGCTCCTGCCGTTGCTGCGCCGTCACGACCCGCTCGACCCGTGGAGTCGCGCGCTGCCACTGGATGCCACGCTGCCTGCGCGACCGGTGATCGGGGTGCCGCGCGACGACCAGCTGGCTTTCTTCGGCAATGCCGAGGCCCGGGCGCTGTTCGCGGCGGCAGTCGCACAGGCAGGCATCGGCGCGGATATCGTCGAGATCGATTTCCTGCCTTTCGTGGAAGCAGCGCAGTTGCTGTACGAGGGGCCGTGGGTGGCGGAGCGCTACCTGGTGGCGAAGGACCTGCTGGCGACGCAGCCGGATGCGCTGCTGCCGGTGACGCGCGCCATCATCGGTGGTGGCGAGCACCTCGCGGCAGCCGACGCGTTTGCCGCCATGTACCGGCTGGCCGCGTTGCGCCGGGCAGTGGAACCGACGCTGGCTTCGGTCACCGCGATACTCACGCCCACCATCGGCACGCATTTCACGCGTGCGCAGGTTGAGGCCAACCCGGTGCAACTGAACAGCGAGCTGGGCTATTACACGAATTTCATGAACCTGCTCGACCTGGCCGCGCTGGCCGTACCGCACGGCGCCCACGCCAGTGGCGTGCCGGCGGGTGTGACGCTGTTTGCCGATCATGGCAGCGATGCGCGTTTGCTGGCGCTGGCGGCGCAACTGTTCCCGGCGCTGTCCGGTGCCGCGATGCCCGCGGTCAGCGACGACGTCGCGCGCATCGACATCCTGGTGTGCGGCGCACACATGTCCGGCTTGCCGCTCAACGGCCAACTCACCGGCCGCGGCGCGATCTTCCGCGAAGCGGTGCGCACCGCGCCGTGCTACCGCTTCTATGCCTTGCCCGGGGGGCCACCGTTCCGTCCCGCACTGGTGCGCGTGGCCCCCGGCGAGCGCGGCGGTTCGATCGACGCGGAACGCTGGTCGCTGCCGGCGGATCGCTGGGGGGACTTCGTGCAACTGATCCCCGCGCCGCTGGGCATCGGTACGGTCGAGCTGGACGATGGGCGACAGGTCAAAGGCTTCATCGGCGAGGGCTGTGCCGCCGCCGGCGCGCGTGACATCACCGCGCTGGGCGGCTGGCGGCAGTTCCTTGCCAGCGTGGGTTAACCGGCCGGTGCGTCAGCGCTTGACCGCCTCGAACACCACGAAGGCGCCGCTGACGTCCACCGCGCGCACCATCAGCCCGGCGCTGCCCAGCCAGCCCATGAACTGGTCGCGCGAGCAGCCCGGCCCGAACCAGCCGCGCTGGCGGAACAGGGCGATGAGCATGTCGTAGCGCAGGCCGGCATCGCGCACCACCAGCGAGCCGCGCAGCACGCCGCCGCGGCGCAGCACGCGTCCCATCTCGCGCACCGCGCGCGCGGGATCCGGGAAGCAATGCACGCCGTTGTAGGTGAGGCACAGGTCCATGCTGCCGTCGTCGAAGGGCAGGGCACCGACGTCGCCCTGGCGGAAACGGATGCCGTCGAGGCCCAGTTTCTCCATGCGCGCGCTGGCGCGTTGCAGCATCACCGGCGAGAAATCGAGCGCGGTGTAATCCAGCCCGTGGTTGGCCTGCAGGCCTCCGAACGCAAGACCGCCGCCGCAAGGTACGTCGAGCACGCGGCTGCCGGGAGCGGCATCACGCAGGCGCTCGATGCTGGAAAACAGGCGACGGATGTCAAAGCCCCACAGTCCCAGCGCGGCAACGCGCCCTACCACCGGGTTGTGCACCCCGAAGTCGTAGAGCGTCGCCACCAGGCGCTCGCGTCCCCAGGTGTCTTCCAGCGATGACATGACAACTCCCCTGCAGCAGCTGGCACGCAACCGGCCGCCCGGATGGCGGTGGCGGGTGCAGCGTGTCGATGCACTGTGCCAGCGGCGGAGGGGGAGGTAAACCTTCGATGGCCGGGACCTTGACCCGGCGCAAGTCCGCCGGGATGCCCCGGCGGGTGCTCAGGGAACCTGGGCGATGGGCGCGAAGTACAGCGTGTGGGCCAGCGGCTGCGGCCACACGCCGATTACCAGCACCGTCACCAGCGCCAGGATCACGGTGAGGGTGGCGATGCCGTGCGCCACGCGCACCGGCTCGCCCTCGGCGGGCGCGTAGATGGCGGCGATCACCCGCAGGTAGAAGTACAGGCCGAGGGCGCTGCCGATCACCACGGCGCCCAGCAGCCACCACAGCCCGGCCGCCATGCCGGCGGCCAGCACGTAGAACTTGCCGATGAAGCCCGCGGTCAGCGGAATGCCTGCCAGCGACAGCAGCATCACCGACAGTGCCAGCGCGAGCAGCGGCGACCGGCGCCCCAGGCCGCGCACCGCAGCAAGCGTGTCGGCGTCGCGGCCGTCGCCGGCCTGTGACAGCACGCTGATCACGCCGAAGGCGCCGAGCGAGGTGAAGACGTAGGCGGTGAGGTACATGCCGGCTGCCTCGTTGGCGAACACGCCGCCGGCAACGATCGCCACCAGCAGGTAGCCGAAGTGCGCGATCGAGGAGGCCGCCAGCAGTCGCTTCAGGCTCTCCTGGCGCAGTGCCAGCAGGTTGCCCGCCAGGATCGACAGCACCGCCACCACCGCCAGCACGTTGAGCAGGCTGTAAGCCGGCCCGGCCGGGTATTCGCCGTTGGCGCCGAACACGCCGCCCATCTGCAGCAGGCGCAGCAGCACGGCCACCACGGCGACCTTGCCGACCGTGGCCAGGAAGGCGCCCACCGGCGCCGGCGCGCCGTCGTACACGTCGAGCGTCCACTGGTGGAATGGAGCCAGCGACAACTTGAACGCCAGGCCGGCGATCAGCAGCACCAGGCCGGCCTGGGCCAGGAAGGCATCGAGGCCATGGCCGGAGGTGAACAGCGCGGCCACGCCGCCGAAATCCAGGCGGCCGGACTGCGCATACAGGAACGCCATGCCGAACAGCATCACCGAGGTGGCGGCGGCGGACAGCACCAGGTACTTGGTCGCGCTTTCCAGCGAACGGCGCTGGGTGAACAGGTAGCCGGCCATGCCGTACAGCGGTACCGACATGAGTTCCAGCGCCACGAACAGCGAGGCCATGTGGCGCGCGGTCACCAGCAGCAGGGCACCGTTCACCGACAGTGTCAGCAGCAGGAACACTTCCTCGCGGTTGCCGGCGGCATTCTCCATGTAGGTCCACAGCAGCAGCGTGCTGCCGATGGCGGCGGCAAGGATCAGGCCGGTGTAGAACAGCGACATGCCGTCGACGATGAACAGCGCGGTGGCGGTCTGCGGCGCCACCTGGCTGGCCCAGGGGATGGTTGCCAGCGTGGCGGCGAGGCCGACCACCGTGACGCCGGCCACCAGGTTGTAGTTGCGCCGGATGGCGATGAGCATCATCACGACGATGACGAGCGCGCTGCTGACCAGTTGCGGCAACAGGGCGATGAGCGAATCGTTGTTGATCATGGCGTGCGGCTCAGGGGCTGGCGACGGCGACGGCGCCGGCGATGCGGGTGGCGAGCGAATCGCTCATGTCGAGCACCGGTTGCGGGTACAGACCGAGCAGCACGAGCAGGATGGCGAGCACGAACAGCACTGCCGCCTCGCGCACGTCCGCACCGGCCAGCGCGCCCTCGGCTTTCGCCGGGCCATAGAACACGCGGTGCAGCAGCGCCAGCGCATAGACGGCGGCCAGCACCAGGCCGATACAGGCGGCGGCGGTCAGCGCCGGGTCCACCTGCCAGGCGCCGAACAGCACCAGGAACTCACCGACGAAGTTGCCCAGGCCCGGCAGGCCGAGGGTGGCAGCGGCGAAGAACAGTGCGAACGGCGGGATCAGCGCCATGCGCGCCCACAGGCCGCCGAGGGTCGCGGTGTCAAAGCTGCCGGTACGTTCGAACACCTGGCCGGCGATCACGAACAGCGCGGCGGTGGACAGCGCGCCGGCCAGCATCAGGATCACCACGCCCTGGATGGCCAGCACGTTGGCCGCGTAGATACCGATCAGCACGAAGCCCATGTGCGACAGGCTGGCGTAGGCGATCAGCCGCTTGGTGTGCGTCTGCGCGAAGGCCAGCACGCCGCCGTAGACGATGGTGACCACGCCCAGCGCCATGGCGATGTACGCGAAGTCGCGCGACGCTTCCGGGAACAGCGGCAGTGCGAAGCGCAGCAGGCCGAAGGCGGCGGTCTTCAGCAGCAGGCCGGTGATGTCCACCGAGCCGGCGGTCGGCGAGGCGGCGTGGGTGTCGGCCAGCCAGCCGTGCAGCGGCACCACCGGCAGCTTCACCGCGAAGGCGATGAAGAAGCCCAGCATCAGCACGTACGCCACCGTCGGTGACATCGGCGTGTTGCGCAGGTCGTCCAGCCCGAAGGTGAGCACGCCGGTGGCATCGACGTGCGCCAATACCAGGCCGAGGATCGACAGCAGCATCAGCAGGCCGGCGGCCTGCGTGTAGATCATGAACTTGGTGGCGGCCTGCGCGCGGGTGAGGCCGCCGGCGACGTCGCGCCCCCACACCGTGATCAGGAAGTACATCGGCACCAGCATCACTTCCCAGAACACGAAGAACAGGAAGAGGTCCACGGCGAGGAACACGCCGACCACGCCGGCGAGCGTCCACATGAGGTTCAGGTGGAACAGGCCGGTGCGGTGCGTTACTTCCTTCCAGCTGGCCAGCACGGCGACCGCGCCGAGGATGCCGGTGAGCACGATCATCACCAGGCCGAGGCCATCCAGCGCCAGGTGGAAGGTGATGCCGAGGCGATCAATCCAGGGTGCCTGCTCTTCGACCAGCCACGGGTGCTCTCCGGGGCCGTAACTGAAGTCGCCGCCCAGCCAGATACCGGCGCTGAAGGCGACCATGAGTACTGTGCAGGCGAGCGCGATGTGCCGCGGCGCATCGCGGCCGGCGCGCTCCATCTGCCACGCCAGCAGGCCGCCGAGGAAGGGGATGAGGAGAAGCCAGGTAATCGTCATGGTGTCTCCCGGTTACGCGAACGCCAGCACGGACAGCAGCAGCACCAGGCCGACGCCGGTGACGAAGGCGTAGCGGCGCAGGCGGCCGTCCTGCAGGTTGGAAAGGGCGATGTGCGTGCGCAGCGACAGCGTGCCGAGCAGGCCGGCGGCCTGGTCGATGCCGTCGCCGCGACCCGGGCGGGCAATGAAGCGGAACGGGCGCACGAACAGCACGTCGTACAGCCAGTCGAAGCCCCAGGCCGCGCGCCACCAGGCGCGGAAGAAGCGGCCGACAGCGGAATCCGCCAGCGCGGTCACCAGACGGCGATTGCCGAGGAACAACCAGGCGGCGATGGCGATGCCGATGATGGCCACCGCGCCGGACATCAGCGCCACGTCATGCTTGGCCGGGCCGCCGGCGGCACCCGCGCTCTCCGGCAGCACGCCGGCCAGCGGCGGATGGATCAGCGCGCCGACGCCGGTGGACAGCACCAGCAACACGCCCAGCGGCAGGTAGTGCGAAATGCCGTGGCCGGCGTGCGCGTCGGTCTTCGCCTCGCCGTGGAAGGCGATGAAGATCAGGCGGAACGTGTAGATGGACGTCAGGAACGCGCCCGCCAGGCCAGCCCACAGCAGCGGCTCGTTGCCGCTGGCCAGCGCTTCCCAGAGGATTTCGTCCTTCGAGTAGAAGCCGGCGGTCACCAGCGGCAGCGCGGCCAGCGCGGCACCACCGACCAGGAAGCAGGCGTACACGAACGGCAGTTTCCTGCGCAGGCCGCCCATCCTGAAGATGTCCTGCTCGTGGTGGGTGGCGATGATCACCGCGCCGGCCGAGAGGAACAGCAGCGCCTTGAAGAAGGCGTGCGTCATCAGGTGGAAGATCGCCGCGCTCCACGCGCCCACGCCCAGTGCCAGGAACATGTAGCCGATCTGGCTCATGGTGGAATAGGCGAGGATGCGCTTGATATCGTTCTGCGCCAGCGCGGCGAAACCCGACAGCAGCAGCGTCACCGCGCCGACCACGCCGACCAGGTCCAGCACGTCCGGCGCCAGCAGGAAGATGCCATGGGTGCGCGCGATCAGGTACACGCCGGCGGTCACCATGGTGGCGGCGTGGATCAGCGCGGACACCGGCGTCGGGCCGGCCATGGCGTCGGCCAGCCAGGTCTGCAGCGGCAGCTGCGCGCTCTTGCCGACGGCGCCGCCCAGCAGCATCAGCGCCGCCAGTTGCGCCATCGGGTCGCCGGCCTTCCAGGCCTGCGGGGCCTTTTCCAGCAACTCGGCGATGTTCAGCGTGCCGAAGGTGGCGAACAGGATGAACAGGCCGATGGCCATGAACACGTCGCCGATACGGGTGATGATGAACGCTTTCTGCGCCGCGTTGCCGTTGGCCGTCTCGCGGTAGTAGAAGCCGATCAGCAGGTACGAGCACAGGCCAACGCCTTCCCAGCCGAAGTACAGGAACAGCAGGTTGTCGCCCAGCACCAGGATGACCATGCTGGCGAGGAACAGGTTCATGTACGAGAAGAAGCGGCTGTAGCCTTCCTCGCCGCGCATGTACCAGCTGGCGAACAGGTGGATGAAGAAGCCCACCCCGGTGATCACGCCGAGCATGGTCAGCGCCAGGCCGTCGAGGTGCAGGCCGATCGACGGCGCGAGGCCGCCGGCGCTGAACCAGGTCCACAGCGTCTGCACGTACACGCCGTCGGCGGGCATGCTGCCCATGAAATCGATGCCGACCCACAGCGTGGTCAGTGCCGCGAGGCCCACCGAGCCGACGCCGATGGTGGCGGCGGCGTTCTCGGACAGCTTGCCGCGCGACAGCGACAGCAGCAGCCAGCCGAGCAGCGGGAACAGGAAGGTCAGATAGAGCTGGTTCATCCGCGCATCTCGCTGGCTGCGTCAACGTCCAGGGTGTGGAAGCGATGGTACAACTGGAAGACGATGGCCAGGCCGATGGCCGCCTCGGCGGCGGCGAGCGCCAGCACCAGGATGAACATCACCTGGCCGTCGGCCTGGCCCCAGCGGCTGCCGGCGACCACGAAGGCCAGCGCCGCGGCGTTCATCATGATTTCGAGGCACATCAGCACGAACAGGATGTTGCGGCGCACCAGCAGGCCGGCGAAGCCGATGGCAAAGAGCAGGGCGGCGAGCGCCAGGCCGTGTTCCATGGGAATCGAGTTCATGGCGTCACTCCGTGGGCTCGCGGCGGCCGATGTGCCAGGCGGTGACCATCGCCGCCAGCAGCAACATCGACACCAGTTCGACGATCAGCACGTACGGTCCGTACAGCGTGATGCCCACCTGGCGGGCATCGACGGTCTGCGCGCCGGCGGCTGCAGACTCCGGCAGCACCAGCAACCATTGCACCAGCAGCACCGCCGACAGCAACGCCGGCATCGCCCAGGCGCCGGGCTTCAGCCACTGCTTTTCCTGGGCGACGGTTTCCTCGCCGAGGTTGAGCATCATCACCACGAACACGAACAGCACCATGATGGCGCCGGCGTAGACGATCATCTCGAGGATGCCCGCGAACGGCGCGCCAAGGCTGAAGAACACCATGGCCACGGCCAGCAGTGACACCACCAGGCACAGCAGCGCGTGCACCGGGTTCTTGCCGATGACAACGCCGAGCGTCGCGATCACGGCGACGGCAGCGGCGGTATAGAAGGCGATTTCCACGTCGGTTGTCCTCGGGCCGTTACGGCAGCAGGCTCTTGACGTCGATCGGCTCGGCCTCGTTCTGGGCCGCGCCTTTCGGCTTGCCCGCGATCGCCATCCCGGCGACGCGGTAGAAGTTGTAGTCCGGATTCTTGCCTGGGCCGCTGATCAGCAGGTCTTCCTTCTCGTACACCAGGTCCTGGCGGCGCCACTCGGCCATCTCGTAGTCCGGGGTCAGCTGGATGGCCGTGGTCGGGCAGGCTTCCTCGCACATGCCGCAGAAGATGCAGCGCGAGAAGTTGATGCGGAAGAACTCCGGGTACCAGCGACCGTCCTCGGTCTCGGCCTTCTGCAGCGAGATGCAGGCGACCGGGCAGGCCACCGCGCACAGGTTGCAGGCGACGCAGCGCTCCTGGCCATCGGGATCGCGGGTCAGCACGATGCGGCCACGGTAGCGGGGCGGCACGTACGGCTTCACTTCCGGGTAGGAAATCACTTCGCGCTTCTTGAACGCGTTCATGAACACCAGGCCCATGCTGCGCAGCTGGCTCCACAGACCGGCAAACAGATCGATGACGGCTTTCATGGCATTCCTCACGGCGTGCTGCCGGTGTAAAGGATGTACGCACCGGTGGCCAGCAGGTTGAGCACGGTCAGCGGCAGGCAGACCTTCCAGCCCAGGTCCATCAGCTGGTCGTAGCGCGGGCGCGGCATGGCGGCGCGCATGAGGATCATCAGCACCACGAACAGCATCACCTTGGCGACGAACCACAGCGGCGCCAGCCACTCGGGGCCCGGTCCGAGCCAGCCGCCGCAGAACAGCGTGACGATGATCGCCGAGACCACCACCACGCCGATGTATTCACCCACGTAGAACATGCCCCACTTCAGGCCGGAGTACTCGGTCTGGTAGCCGGCCGCCAGTTCCTGCTCGGCTTCCGGCAGGTCGAACGGCGCGCGGTGCGCCACCGCCACGCCGGCAATGGCGAAGGTGAGGAAGCCGAGGAACTGCGGGATGACGTACCACGTGTCCTGCTGCGCCAGCACGATGTCGCGCAGGTTGAACGACCCGGTCAGTGCGACCACGCCCATCACCGAGATGCCCATGAACACTTCGTAGGTCACCGTCTGCGCCGCCGAGCGCACGCCGCCGAGGAGGGCGTACTTGCTGTTGCTCGACCAGCCGGCCAGCATGACCGCGTAGACGCCCAGGCCGGCCATCGCCAGGAAGAACAGGATGCCGATGTTCATGTCGATGACGCCCCACGACGGCGTTACCGGGATCACCACGAACGCCAGCAGCAGCGCGCTCATCGCCACCATCGGCGCGATCCAGAACGTCAGCTTGTCGACGAACGGCGGCGTCCAGTCTTCCTTGAAGAACATCTTCACCATGTCGGCGGCGAGCTGGAAAATGCCCTGCGGACCGACGCGGTTCGGGCCGTAGCGACCCTGCCACAGGCCCAGCAGGCGCCGTTCGATGAAGATGATGATGGCCGAACCGATCACCACGGTGAGCAGGATCACCACGGTCTTGATCATCGCGATCAGCACCGTGACGACTTCCGGGGTGAACCAGGCGACGACGGCGTTCCACATGTCGGCGATGCTCATGCGGCCACCGCCCTGGTGACCGTGACCGGGGTCGCCGCGTGGATGACCGGGGCGCCGGCTACGCCGGCAGGAAGACCGGCGATACCGGCGGCCAGCGTGGCGTCGATGCGCAGCGGCAGCACGGTCACGCTGCCGTTGGCAGTCACGCGCACCTGTTCGCCGTCAGCCAGGCCGAGGCGGGCGGCATCTGCCGCGGCCAGCGCGACGTAGGCGGCGGGTGCCTGGCCCGCCACGACGTCGGCGCGGGCGGTGAGTTCGTCACTGCCGAAGATGTGGTGCAGCGGCGCGGCCAGCAGGGTATCCGTGCATGCGCCGGACGCGGCCGGGATGTCCGTGGCGTAGCCGCCGGCGGCCTGCGGCTCGATCAGGCGCACGCCGCCGTCACCGCCCTTGAGGTGGCCACCGATCTCGTCCTGGAACTTGTTCCAGGCCGACGGCGAGTTCCAGCCCGGGCTCCAGGCGAACGGCGTGAGCGGACCCGGTTCCATCGGGCCCACGTAGCCTTCCATGGAGAAGGTCAGGGCCGAGTCGGCGTCATGCGGCGCGCGCGGCTCGCTGACGTTCTGGTTGGCGCGCATCGCGGTGCGGCCGGAGTAGCGACGCGGCTCGCGGGCGATCTTCAGGCCGCCGACGCGGAAGGTGGCGTCGGGTGCGGCATCGACGATGCGTGCCAGGGCCGGCAGTTGCGCGGCGCAATCGTGGGTGGCGTCGTCGAACGTCGCCCAGTCCACGGCCTTGCCGTGGCGCGCGCAGTCGATCGCGTGCAGCCAGCGCCAGGACGGACGGATCACGTCGGTGTTGCGGTAGTAGGCCGGGTCGTACACGGCGTAGTAGCGCTGCGCGCGGCCCTCGTTGCTGACCACCGTGCCGTCGCCCTCGGCGAACGAGGCGGCGGACAGCAGCAGGCCGGCCTTGTCGGCGGTGGCGGTGCGCTGGTGGTCGACCACGATCAGGTGGCGCGCGGCAGCCAGTGCGGCATCCACCTGCGCGGCCGGCAGGCGGCGGTAGAGGTCGTTTTCCAGCACGACCACGGCGTCGGCGTCGCGGCGGGCCAGTGCATCCAGGGCGTCCTCGAGGGCGATGCCGTCGATCAGCGCGATGCCCAGGCTGTTCACTTCCGGCACCACCAGCGTCAGGCCGGCGTCGGCCTTGCCGCGCGCGGCAAGGGCGCGGGCGATGTTGCCGGCAGCGGCAATCACCGCGGCGCTGGCTGCGCCGGTGCCGGAGACCACCAGCGGACGGCTGGCGGCCAGCAGCGCGTCGGCGATGCGTTGCGCCAGCGCGGCGTTGTCGGCATCCAGGCCCGGCACCGCCGGTGCCTGCGGGTCGATGGCGTGCGCCACCGCGTAGCCCAGGCGGGCGATGTCATCGGCGGCCGCGTGCACGGTGGCGGCGGCGATGTCGTCGAGGCGGGTGGCGGTGAAGGAGGCGATGAACACCGGGCTCAGGTTGCGCTGGCCGATGTCGTTGATGGCGTAGGCCTGCCACTCGGCGACCTTGCGCGCGGCGGCGTCGGCCTTGGCGCGCTGCTTGGCGGACTGGCGCAGCGCCAGCGCGATACGCGGGGCGGTCTGCGTGACGTCCTCGCCCAGCACCACCACGGCATCGAACTTCTCGATGTCGCGCAGGCTCGGCGTGCGCACGCCGCAGTCGCGCAGGGTGTCGCGGGCGGCGTGCAGCAGCGCCAGTTCGGCGGCGTTCACGCCGGCGCTGAAGTTCTCCGCGCCCACCAGCGCGCGCAGCGCGGCGTTGGCTTCCAGCGAGGCGCGCGGCGAGCCGATGCCCAGCACGCGGCGGGCGCCCTTGAGTTGCTGGCCGGCGATGCCGACGGCGTCGTCCAGCGACACCGCGACCAGTTCGCCGTCACGGCGCAGCTGCGGCTGGCGCGGACGGTCCTGGCGGTTCACGTAGCCGTAGCCGAAACGGCCACGGTCGCAGAGGAAATAATGGTTCACCGAGCCGTTGTAGCGGTTCTCGATGCGACGCAGTTCGCCGTAGCGCTCGCCCGGCGACGTGTTGCAGCCCACCGCGCAGCCCTGGCAGATGCTCGGGCCGAACTGCATGTCCCACTTGCGGTTGTAGCGCGCGGAGTGGGTCTTGTCGGTAAACACGCCGGTGGGGCAGACCTCGGCGAGGTTGCCGGAGAATTCGCTCTCCAGCTTGCCGTCGCAGTTGCGGCCGAAATAGACGTTGTCGTGCGCGCCGAACACGCCGAGGTCGGTGCCGCCGGCGTAGTCCTTGTAGTAGCGCACGCAGCGGTAGCAGGCGATGCAGCGGTTCATCTCGTGGTTGATGAACGGGCCGAGGTCCTGGTTCTGGTGGGTGCGCTTGGTGAAGCGGTAGTGGCGCTGGTTGTGGCCGGACATGACGGTCATGTCCTGCAGGTGGCAGTTGCCGCCTTCCTCGCATACCGGGCAGTCGTGCGGGTGGTTGGTCATCAGCCACTCGACCACCGAGGCGCGGAAGTCCTTCGCTTCCTGGTCGGTCACCGAGATGATGGTGCCGTTGGTAGCCGGCGTCATGCAGCTCATCACCAGGCGGCCGCGCTTGTCGTCGGCGTTGGCGTACTGCTTGACCGCACACTGGCGGCAGGCGCCCACGGAGCCCAGCGCCGGGTGCCAGCAGAAGTAGGGGATGTCGATGCCCAGCGACAGGCAGGCCTTCAGCAGGTTGTCGCTGCCGTCGACTTCGAATTGCTTGCCGTCTACGTGGATGGTGGCCATGTCAGTGCTTCACCAGTTCAGTTCACTGCCGTCGCGGGAATCTGCGACGGGATGCCTTGCTGGAATTCGTCGCGGAAGAACTTGATCGCGCTCTGCAGCGGCTCCATGGCGCCCGGCGCGTGCGCGCAGAACGTCTTGCCGATCCACAGGTCGCGGGTCATCTTCTGCAGGAACTCGATGTCGCCGGGCTTGCCTTCGCCCTTCTCGATGGCGCGCAGGACCTTCACCGTCCACGGCAGTCCGTCGCGGCAGGGCGTGCACCAGCCGCAGGATTCACGCGCGAAGAACTCTTCCAGGTTGCGCACCACCGACACCATGTTCTGGCGGTTGTCCACCGCCATGATCAGGCCGGTGCCCATGCGCGAGCCGGCCTTCATGATGGTGTCGAAGTCCATGGCCAGGTCGAGGTGCTCGGGCAGCAGGAAGTCGGTGGAGGCGCCGCCCGGCAGCCAGCACTTCAGCGACAGGCCGTCCTGCATGCCGCCGCCGTGCTCCTCGAAGATCTCGCGCGCGCTGGTGCCGATCGGCAGTTCCCACACGCCGGTGCGCCTGGTGCGGCCGGAGATGCCGTACAGCTTGGTGCCGCCGTCCGGGCTCTTGCCCTGCGACAGCCCTTTGAACCACTCGGCGCCGCGCAGGATGATGTGCGGCACGTTGGACAGCGACTCGACGTTGTTGACGATGGTCGGCTTGCCCCAGGCGCCGGCGATCTGCGGGAACGGCGGCTTGGCGCGCGGGTTGGCGCGGCGGCCTTCCAGCGAGTTGATCAGCGCGGTTTCCTCGCCGCAGATGTAGCGGCCGGCGCCGGTGTGCACGTACAGCTCGAAGTCCCAGCCGGTGCCCAGCACGTTCTTGCCGATGTAGCCGGCGGCCTTCGCCTCGGCGATGGCCTTGTTCAGGCGCTCGGCGGCCACCACGTACTCGCCGCGCAGGAAGATATAGCCGCGGTACGCCTGGATCGCGTACGCGGACAGGATCATCGCCTCCACCAGCTGGTGGGGCAGGTTTTCCATGAGCAGGCGGTCCTTGAAGGTGCCCGGCTCCATCTCGTCGGCGTTGCACACCAGGTATTTCTTGCCGGCGTCCGGCCCCATCGGGATCAGTGACCACTTCACGCCGGTGGGGAAGCCCGCGCCGCCGCGGCCACGCAGGTTGGAATCCTTCACGGTCGCCTGCACGGCGGCCGGGTCCATCTCCTTGAGCGCCTTGCGCAGGGCGGCGTAGCCGTCCTGCGCTTCGTACTCGGCCAGCCACACCGGCTGGCGGTCGTCGCGGATACGGAAGGTGAGCGGGTGCGTTTCGCCGGTCTTGCCGGAGTACAGGACGTGGTGGCTCATTTGTACTGCTCCAGCAGCTTCGCCACGTCGGCGGGCGCGACCGGGCCGTGCGTGTCGTCGTCGATCATCAGCGCCGGGCCCTTGTCGCAGTTGCCCAGGCAGCAGATCGGCAGCAGGGTGAAGCGGCCGTCGGCGGTGGTGCGGCCGTACTCGATGCCCAGTTGCTTCTGCAGCTCGGACTTCACGTCCTCGTAGCCGGTCAGGAAGCAGCCGATGCTGTCGCACACGCTGATCACGTGGCGGCCGACCGGCTTGCGGTAGATGCGGTTGTAGAAGGTGGCCACACCGTCCACGTCGGAGGCGGGGATGCCCAGCACGGCGGCGATGGCGTCGATGGCGCCGTCGCTCACCCAGCCGCGCGAAGCCTGCACGGTCTTCAGCGCATCGATCGAGGCCGCGCGCGGGTCCTCGTAGTGCTCCATGGCGTGCTCGATGTCGTGGCGCTCGGCGTCGGACAACACGAAGTTATCTTTCCCCTTGTTGCCACCGCAGGTGTTCTGGCCACCTGCACAGCCGCAGTTACCGGTTGTCATGGGGCATTACCTGTCGACGTCCGCCATCACGAAATCGATGGAGGCGAGGTAGACGATGAGGTCCGGGATCATGGAGCCGCGGATCACGGACGGGATCTGTTGCAGGTGCGGGAAGCTCGGCACGCGGATGCGCGTGCGGTAACTCATGGTCGAGGCATCGGACGTGAGGTAGTAACCACCGAGGCCCTTGGTGCCCTCGATCATCATGCTCGCCTCGCCGGCCGGCATCACCGGGCCCCACGACACGTTCACGAAGTGGTTGATCAGCGTCTCGATGTCCTGCAGCGTGCGCTCCTTCGGCGGCGGCACCGACAGCGGGTGGTCGGCCTTGTACGGGCCGGCCGGCATGTTCTTCATGCACTGCTCGATGATGCGCAGGCTCTGGCGGATTTCCTCGACGCGCACCAGGCAGCGGTCGTAGGCGTCGCCGTTGTTGCCGGTCGGCACCTCGAAGTCGAAGTTCTCGTAGCCGGCGTACGGGCGTGCCTTGCGCAGGTCGAAGGCCATGCCGGTGGCGCGCAGGCCGGCACCGGTGGTGCCCCAGGCCAGCGCCTCGTCGGTGTTGTACTGCGCGACGCCGCGCGTGCGGGCCTTGAGGATGCTGTTCTTCAGCGCGGCCTTCTCGTATTCCTTCAGGCGCTTGGGCATCCAGTCCAGCAGGTTCTGCACCAGCTGTTCCCAGCCCTTGGGCAGGTCGTGCGCCACGCCGCCGATGCGGAACCACGCCGGGTGCATGCGGAAGCCGGTTACCGCCTCAATGACGTCGTAGACCTTCTGGCGATCGGTGAAGATGAAGAAGATCGGCGTCATCGCGCCGGTGTCGATGATGTAGGTGCCGAGGAACAGCAGGTGGCTGTTGATGCGGAACAGCTCGGTCATCATGATGCGGATGACGTTCACGCGGTCCGGCACGGTGATGCCGGCGAGCTGCTCGACCGCCATCACGTACGGCAGGTTGTTCATTACCCCGCCGAGGTAGTCGATGCGATCCGTGTACGGGATGTACGAGTGCCAGGTCTGGCGCTCGGCCATCTTTTCGGCGCCACGGTGGTGGTAGCCGATGTCGGGCACGCAGTCGACGATTTCCTCGCCGTCCAGCTGCAGCGCAATGCGGAACGCACCGTGCGCGGACGGGTGGTTCGGGCCGAGGTTGAGGAACATGTAGTCCTCGCTCCCGGTGCTGCGCTGCATGCCCCATTCCTCGGGCTTGAACAGCAGGGCGTCCTGCGCCATGTCCTGCTGGTCGGCGGTGAGGATGAACGGGTCGAACTCGGTGGCGCGCGCCGGGTAGTCCTTGCGCAGCGGGTGGCCCTGCCAGTAGCGCGGCAGCAGGATGCGCACCAGGTGCGGGTGGCCGGCGAAGGTGATGCCGAACAGGTCCCAGACCTCGCGCTCGTACCAATCGGCGTTCGGCCAGATGTTGCGCGCGGTGGGGATGCTGAGGTCGTCGGCGGACAGCGCGACCTTGATGCGCACGTCGCTGTTCCTGTCCAGCGACATCAGGTGGTAGAACACTGTGAAGTCGGAGGCCGGCAGGCCGTCACGCTTGGTGCGCAGGCGCTCGTCGATGGCCGACAGGTCGTACAGCATGACGTAGGGCTTGGGCAGGCCGCGCAGGTACTTCAGTACCTCGCTGACCTGCGCGCGCGGCACCCACAGGGTGGGCACCTTGTCGAGCGTCTTCTGGAAAACGAAGGCATCGTTGCCGAAGCGCGCCGCGAGTTCGCGGACGACTTCGTGCTCGCCGCCGGCGAGCGGGGCAGGGGTGGCGGTCTCGGTCATCGCGTCACACCTGGTCCGGCGTACGGAGGTTGGTCACGGCAATGCGCTCGGCGTGCTTGCGCTCGCGCTCGGCCTGCATCACCGGCTTGAACACGCCCTGTTCGCCACCGACCCAGGTCAGCGGGCGGCGCTCCTTGCCGATGGAGTCCTGCAGCATCATCAGGCCCTGCAGGAACGCTTCCGGGCGCGGTGGGCAGCCGGGAATGTACAGGTCCACCGGCAGGAACTTGTCCACGCCCTGGACCACCGAATAGATGTCGTACATGCCGCCGGAGTTCGCACAGGAACCCATGGAGATGACCCACTTCGGCTCGAGCATCTGCTCATACAAACGCTGGATGACCGGCGCCATCTTCACGAAGCAGGTGCCGGCGATCACCATCAGGTCGGCCTGGCGCGGCGAGGCACGCAGCACTTCCGAGCCGAAGCGGGCGATGTCGTGCGGGGCGGTGAAGGCGGTGGTCATCTCCACGTAGCAGCAGGAGATGCCGAAGTTGTACGGCCAGATGGAGTTCTTGCGGCTCCAGTTCACGCCGGCGTGAACCATCTCCTCGAGCTTGCCCATGTAGACCGAGTTGCGGACTTTCTCCTCGATGGGATCGTCCACCACCTGCTTCTGCTCGTGCGGATAGCGATCGGCCTGGTTGGGGTCGATGCGGGTGAGCGTGTATTTCATGCGGGACCTCGCTCAGGGCGACGGCGTGGCAGAGGGAGAAGTGGCATCCTGCCGCTGCTGGCGACGACGGCGCTGGGCAGGCGCCCAGTCGAGTGCGCCGATGCGCCAGAGGTAGACCAGGCCGAGCAGCAGCTCGGCGGCGAAAATGCTGATCACCACGAAGCCGGCCCAGCCGGCCTCGCGGACCGACACGGCCCAGGCATAAAGGAAGAGGGCTTCGACGTCGAAGATCACGAAGAACATCGCGACCAGGTAGAACTTGGCGGACAGGCGCAGGCGGGCGCCACCCTGGGAGACCACGCCGGATTCGAAGGGCTCGGCCTTGGCGCGACCCCAGTAGCGGCCGCCCAACCAGACGGGTACCGCCACCATGAAGGCGATGATCACCATCACCAGGACGATAAAGGCGCCGAGGGACCAGTACTGGGCAAGGGTTTCAGTAGGGGACACGCCAGTAGCTCCCGTCTCGACGTTGAGAGACGACCGCCCCCCGGGGGGTGGCCGGGCGGCGCGGATGATACGCGCCCCGTGCCGGACTGTAAATTTTGATGAACGGCGACCGGCTGGCGATTTGACCGGATCAGGGTGCTGCGGTCGGCAGGTACTCAGCCTCGGTGCGGGGCGCACCAGCAAGGTGCGCCGGGCGCGGAGGGGGTGCTCAGAGCGCCCCGACGTCCTCGGCAAACTGGGCGACCACGCCGGCCAGCGCCGGGTGGCCTTGCAGCGCCTGCTGTGCCATCTGGCTCCAGGGCCCCAGGTAGCGTTCGCGCAAGCCCTGCACCAGTACCGGCTCCTCGAGGTGGATCGCCAGCGCGAACAGCTCGCAGGCACAGGCCAGGTGGTCCGGCGCCAGCCGGCCGGCCTCGTCGTACTCCACGTCGAGGTATTCCATGATGCGCACGAAGTCCTCGCGCACGTTGCCGCCGTCCTGGTTGAGCGCGGCATGCAGCAGCAGCGTGGCCGGGGGTTGCGGCATCGCCACGTGGAAGGCGGTCAGGAAGTCGGTGGCGACTGCGTCGAAATCCGCGGGCAGGGCCAGTTGCTCCCAGGCCTCGCGGCGCAGGGCGTCGTCCACCAGCGGGCTCCACACGCGGGACC
Source organism: Gammaproteobacteria bacterium (assembly GCA_018262975.1). Taxonomy (GTDB): domain Bacteria; phylum Pseudomonadota; class Gammaproteobacteria; order Pseudomonadales; family JADFDG01; genus JADFDG01. The sequence continues at coordinate 19,338 of JADFDG010000020.1, read as the reverse complement.
ACGCCACGAACACCATGGCGTGCGGCGACAGCTCTACCTCGTTGTCGTCGCTCACAGCGGCAGCCAGCCTTCGCTGATCGACTTCAGGCCGGCCCGCTCGCTCTGCGCACCCTGCCAGACGGCGATGGCGAACTGCCTGTGCTCGGCCAGCGGTGCCCATTGCGGCAGGGTGAAGGTGACCCGCCAGTAGCCGTCGGCATAGTTCGACTCTGCCTTCCAGTTGTTCGGTGCCTCGCTGCGTTGCACGCTGCCGAGGCCCTCGGCACGGATCGCCATGGGCTGCGTCTTGTCGGCGCGCCACAGCACGCCGGCCACCGGCAGGCCCGGCGCACCCATGGTGATCCACGGGGCATCGGCCTTTTCCGGCACCAGCAGTGCGCAGGCATCGATGAACTGCCTGGGGTTGTCGCTGGCATCGATCATCGGGTGCTGGCATTTCCAGCGCAGGCTGATCACGAAGCCGTTGGCGGTGTCGACGCCGACGTCGGCCTTGCCGGTCAGCGCGGTGTTGCGGTCGGCATAGGCCTTGGCGATGTAGCCGCCCGGCTGGAAGCCCGTGGGCGCGACCACCAGCTTGATGCTGCGAGTATTCATCTGTGTCGTTCCCGGTTGTCCGTCAGATCACTTCCCGGTGTACGGCCGGGTCGATGTGGAAGTTGTTGTTCCAGTCGTAGGCGATGAGGATGTCCATCAGCTCGCTGGGCTGGCCGGCTTTTTTCTTGGCACGCTCGGCTTCGACGATCGCCAGCGCGTCGCGCACGGCGGGGCCGAACAGCGACTCCAGGTAGCTCATCGGGATACGCGGCTCGCCGGTGGGCTGGCCGTCCGGACCGATCGCCTGCGGGCTCATCGGCGGTACGTAGAACACGTTGGGGCCGAGGTCGAATTCCGGGTGCAGCGGGATGGCCACCTTCCACTTGTGCACCAGCTTCCAGATCGGGCCGTTTTCGTCGTCGAGGTAACCCACGAAGCGCAGGCGGCCCGGGCACTGGCGGGCGCAGGCCGGCGCGGTGCCTTCTTCCATGCGCGGCAGGCAGAAGATGCACTTGGTGGCGACCTGGCGCTTCGGGTCGAAGTAGACCTTCTTGTACGGGCAGGCTTCCACGCAGAACCGGTAGCCGTGGCACTTGTCCTGGTTGACCAGCACGATGCCGTCTTCCTGGCGCTTGTCGATGGCGCTGCGCGGGCAGGCATCGAGGCAGGCCGGGTGCGTGCAGTGGTTGCACAGGCGCGGCAGGTAGAAGTAGTGGTTGTCCTGCGGGTACTCGCCTTCGCCGCGATCCTCGTCCCAGTTCGGGCCCCACTGCGGGTTGCCTTCCGGCTTCAGCCACTCGCGCGGTCCGTTCGACTTGAAGAAGGTCTTGTCGTGGTTGAACTTCCAGCTGCGGCCGTAATCCTGGTCCACGTCCGGGATCTCGCCGCGCTTCACTTCACCGGTTTCGGTGCGCGAGCCGGTGGCGCTCCACATCTTCGGGTAGCCCTTGCCGGGCGCCGTCTCGACGTTGTTCCAGTAGGCGTAGTCGGTGCCCTGGTCACGGTTCCACAGCGTCTTGCAGGCGACCGTGCAGGTGTGGCAACCCAGGCACTTGTTGAGGTCCAGCACCATGGCGACCTGGTGCTTCGGCGGGGTGAGCTGTCGGCTGATTCCCATGTCGTCGGCTCCTTACGCCGTCTTCTTCTGTTTCGCCGCCTGCGCCCGTTCGGCGCGCTCGCGGTCGTTCTGTTCCTTCCACGGCTTGATGTCCACGCGCGTGTCCTGCACGTGGGTGCCCGGCTGGTAGATGGCGAAGCGCCAGCCGAGGTGGCCTTCGCCGCCGGCGAAGTGCATCGGGTTCATCAGGCCCGGCGTCATCCACTTGTAGGACTTGTGGTCCGGGAACTGGTACGGCTCCCAGGCGTGGTAGTGGTAGGCGACGCCCGGGCGCACCATGGTCGAGTACTTCACGCGCCAGTGCATGCTGCCGACACGGTTGGACAACTCTGCCCACTCGTGGTCGCCGATGCCCAGGCGCTCGGCGTCCTTCGGGTTCAGCAGCACCACCGGCTCGCCGCGCTGCAGGCGCAGCAGGATCGGCGTGTCGCGCCACACCGAGTGGATCGAGTGGCGGGCGTGGCAGGAGATCAGCTGGAACGGATGGTCGCCGCCTGCCTTCGGGCTCTCCTTGTGCACCGGCAGCGATTCGCCGTTCTCGATGAACCAGGGGTGGTCGATGTAGAATTGCTGGCGGCCGGTGAGCGTCGGCCAGTGCCACTTGTCCTTCACCTGGTGCTGGGCGACGGTCAGCACGCCTTCGCCTTTCCAGTCGCTGTTGTACAGTTGCGACTGCACCATGGTCGAACCGGTGGACGTGTACTTGCGGATACCGGTCTGCTTGAGGTCGTCGGTGGTGAAGCCGACGGTGCTGGTCGAGTGGTCGAGAACCTGCTGGGTGACTGCCTCGGCATCCAGCGGGCCGTAGGCGCCGTGCGACGACATTTTCGTTTCCAGCTCGCGGAAATCGACGATCTTGTCGCCGCAACCGGCGACCGGCTGCAGGTTGCGTTCGCGCGCCTGGCGCGCCATCTCGCGCGCCAGCAGGTAGTAGATCTCCCACTCGTCCTTGGATTCACCCACCGGGCGCACCGCAGCGTCGCAGTAGTGCATGTATGGCACGTAGGCCACCGGGTACTTGATGCCCGGCTTCTCGTAGTAGCCAGCGCCCGGCAGCAGGTAGTCGGCGTGCATGCCGGTGAACGTGAGCTTGGGGTTCACGTCGACGATGCATTCCATCTGCGGCCACAGGGTGGCCAGCATGTTCTGCGGCTGGTTGGAGCGGCGCAGCACGTTGTTGCCGCCGGTGACCCAGGCCTTGGGCGCGGTCTTGCGCGGGTAGACCGGCATCCAGCCCTTGTCCTGCGCTTCCTGCACGTAGGCGTCGAGCGGGCGCTTGGCGAGGTCCTTCTGTTCCTCGGCGAGCACGTCCTTCACGCCGGCGTAGTTGTAGTTCATCGACGCCGAGTTGGTCATGCAGGTGTTCTGCGTCGAGCCCTTGTGCGAGCTGTCGCGCATGACGTCGTGCATCGACTTCTTGCGCATGGCGAGGTCGATGCCGGTGTAGAAGATGTCCTTCATCGAGTAGTGCTGCATGGCGGCGCCGAGCACGCCGGGGATGCCGGTGCGCGTCATTTCCGCCGACAGCTCGAAGCCTTCCATGCCGAACCAGCCGGTGGCGTTCAGGCCGGCGCCGCGCTTGCCGATGGCGCCCTTGAGCGCGAGGCACAGGATCTTGGCGCGGTTCATCAGGTCGGAGTGGAAGAAGCGGTTGCCGCCCCAGCTGGACAGCACCAGCGGGCGCTGCGCCTTGGCAAAGCCCTCGGCGAAGTGCGAGATCATGCCGATGTGCAGGCCGGTGACCTCGGCGGTGGCCTCGAAGGTCCAGTGCTGCAGTTGCTCGCGCAGCAGCGAACCGACGGTGGTCACGCGCGTGGTGCTGCCGTCCGCCAGCTTGACGTCCCACTGGCCTTCGATCGCCGGTACGCGGCCCTCGAGGTGCAGCATCGGGTTTTCGGCGCCCTCGCTGCCGTGGGCGAGCACCGGCGCACCGGACTTGGTGTCCCAGTAGTACATGGCGTTGGGCTTGCCGTCCTTCACCATCTCCGACTCGCGCAGGAAGCGGCCGGTATCGAGGCGCACCAGGATCGGCAGGTCGGTCTGCTCGCGCACGTAGTCCTCGTCCATGCGGCCGCTGTCCCAGATGTGGCGGGCGGTGCACAGGGCGAGGGCGGCGTCGGTGCCGGGCTTGATCGGGATCCAGGTGTCGGCGTGCACGGCGGTGGCGCTGTACTGCGGGTCGATGACCATCAGCTCGGCGCCGGCGTACTTGGCCTCGTAGAGGAAGTGCGCGTCGGGGATCTGCGTCACCGACGGGTTCATCATCCACACCACGAGGAAGTCGGACAGGAACCACTCGTCCGAGCTGCCGCCCATGTGCGGGAAGCCGAAGGTCATGGTGGCGCCGACGTTGAGGTCGCCGATCTCCGCCCAGTCATCGGCGATGGAGGCGCCGATCAGGTTGAAGAACTTGACGCGCGCGGCGGTGGTGCCGCCCTGGTCGAAGTGCGGGCCGAGGTCGTGGTAGATGGCATCGGTGCCGTGCTTCTGCGCGATGTCGAGGAACTTGCCGGCGATCTCGCCGATGGCCTGGTCCCAGCTGATCTTTTCCCACTGGCCGCTGCCGCGCTCGCCGACGCGCTTGAGCGGTACCGTCAGGCGGCTCGGGCCGTACATCACCTCCGTGTAGCAGGCGCCTTTCTGGCAGCCACGCGGGTTGAAATCCGGTACCACGCCCGGCTCGGAGGACTCGTAGTTGGCCGCCTGTTCCTCGCGGACCACTACGCCTTTCTTGACGTAGATGTTCCAGTTGCAGGCGCTGCGGCAGTTGAGCCAGCCATGGGTGCCGCGGGCGACGTGGTCCCAGGTCCAGCGCTCCCGGTAGAGGTCCTGCCAGTTGGACAGCTTGCGTGCCTCCCGGGTGGCCGTGTGCGGCGCGCCGGTCGGCAGCGGGTGCGGGGTCCCGCGGCGGAAGTGGTAGATGGGCAGGCCGACGGCGGCAACGCCAACGGCGCCGACCGCACTCAGGGTGATGAACTGGCGGCGGCTCAGGGCCATGGATGTCTCCGCGCGGGTTGTTCTTCTTCGGGAACACGGGCCTGGAAACCCGTATTGGTTGTCGGGATAGTCGCCACCCCCCGACCGGCCCGGCAACAGTTGCACGGTGACAAGCGGGGGGCAATTGATGACAAGCAAGGAAATCGTTGATCTGACACGGCCTGCGGTCGCCACCGGTCGGGCCTTTGGCCGATAATCGCGGCCCCCCGGACGGGCCGGGTGGTCAGGATCCGGGAGGAGTCGGCATGCAGCAGGACGTGATCGTGGTCGGGGCAGGGCAGGCCGGTGCGGCTTGCGCGCTGGACCTCGCCATGGCCGGGCTGTCGGTGCTGCTGGTCGACCGCCGCGACTTCCCCCGCTTCAAGGCCTGCGCCGGCGGGGTGACCACCAAGGCGCTGCACCGCTACCGGTTCTCCATCGCCCCGGTGATCCGCCAGGTCGAAAGCGACATGCGGATTTCGATGTACCTGCGTCGTGAGGCCCTGCTCAAGGGGCCGGCGCCCATCTGCGCGATGACCGTGCGCACCGAGCTCGACGCACTGTGTTTCGAGCGCGCGCTGGCGGCCGGTGCCCGCTTCGAGAAGATCGGTCCCATCCGTGCCATCGACGAGTCGGCCGACGGCGTTGCGGTCACCCTCGACAGCGGCCGCGTGCTGCGCGCGCGCTACCTGGTGGGTGCCGACGGCGCCCACTCGCAGGTACGCAAGCTCACCGGTGGCTTCGTGCCGGACCGTACCGCGGTGGCCATGGAGGGCATCGTGCAGTTGCCGGCCGGCGTGCCGCTGCCGCCGGTGACCTTCGATTTCGGCGTGGTGGGGCAGGGCTACGGCTGGCTGTTCCCCAAGGGTGACCACGTCAACGTCGGCATCTACACGCGCCGTCCCGAGGAAACCGAGTTTTCCAAGGACCAGTTGCGCGATTACGTGCAGCGCCGGCTCGGCGTGCACGGTGAATCCATCGAACACCTGGTGGGTTTCCCCATCGGTACCGGCGGCGAGAAGTACCAGCCGGCCAGCGAGCGCGTGCTGCTGGTGGGCGATGCCGCCGGCATGGCCGAGGCGCTGCTCGGCGAGGGCATCCACAACGCGGTGCTCACCGGGCAGATGGCGGCCAACGCGATCGTGCTGGCGCTTGCCTCCAATGGCAGCGCGCGCGTGCTCTATGACGAGTATTCCGACATCGTGCGCGGCGACATCGACAATTGCCGCTCGCTGGCCAAGCTGTTCTACAAGTTCCTGCCCATCAGTTACGGGCTGCTGCGGCACGTGGTGGCCGATACGCTGATGAACGGTTTTGCCGCCGGCATGACCACCACCGGGTGCAAGCGGGCGTTCTTCACCCGCCAGCCGCGCTTCGACTTCACGCCGCCGCTGTCGTTGCTGGCGCGCGAGCCGCTGGGCCGTGATCCGGGACGTACGGGTATTGCCTGATTCGCTTTTTGTCCCGTTTGACCCTACACTGCGTCCGCCACCCGCCATACCAATCAGCGGGTGCGTCACCTCCCTGATGATCCCCGGCCGCACTCCGGCCCGCATCCGTCTGCCTCGATTGGTGTTGCGCGTACGCGCAACAGGCCGTCGCAGGAGCACTTGAGTAATCATGCAAGCACAAAACACGTTCGCGGCCCTCGGGCTCGCGCCGGCGCTGCTGCGCGCCGTCGAGGAAGCCGGCTATTCCACGCCGACCCCCATCCAGCAACAGGCCATTCCCGTCGTGCTGTCCGGCCGCGACCTGCTCGCCGCCGCCCAGACCGGTACCGGCAAGACCGCCGGTTTCACGCTGCCGATCCTGCAGCTGCTGTCCACCCGCCCGGCGCGCGTGGTGAAGCCCGGCACGCCGCGCTGCCTGGTGCTCACGCCCACGCGTGAACTCGCCGCGCAGGTCGAGGAATCGGTGCAGACCTACGGCAAGCACCTGCCGCTCACCTCGATGGTGATGTTCGGCGGCGTCGGCATGCAGCCGCAGGTCGACAAGCTGAAGAAGCGCGTCGATATCCTGGTGGCCACGCCCGGCCGCCTGCTCGACCATGCCGGGCAGCGGACGCTGGACCTGTCGGGCATCGAGATGCTCGTGCTCGACGAGGCCGACCGCATGCTCGACATGGGCTTCATCCACGATATCAAGCGCGTGCTGAAGCTGCTGCCGGCGCAACGCCAGAACCTGCTTTACTCGGCGACCTTCTCCGACGAGATCCGCCAGCTGGCGCACGGATTGCTGCACAACCCGGCTTCGGTGGAAGTGGCGCGCCGCAACACGGCCAGCGAGCTGGTCACGCAGCGCGCGTATTTCACCGCCAAGGACCAGAAGCGCTACCTGCTGGCGCACCTGATCACCCAGGGCGCGTGGGAACAGGTGCTGGTGTTCACGCGCACCAAGCACGGTGCCAACCGCCTGGCCGAGTTCCTCGAGAAGCAGGGGCTCACCGCGATGGCGATCCACGGCAACAAGAGCCAGTCGGCGCGCACCAAGGCGCTGTCGGAGTTCAAGGCCGGCACGCTGCGCGTGCTGGTGGCCACCGATATCGCCGCGCGCGGTCTCGACATCGACCAGTTGCCGCACGTGGTGAACTACGAGTTGCCGAACGTGCCGGAAGACTACGTGCACCGCATCGGCCGCACCGGTCGCGCCGGCAGCACCGGCGAGGCGATCTCGCTGGTGGACCCGGAAGAGCAGTCCTACCTGCGCAGCATCGAGCGCCTGATCAAGCGCGAAGTGCCGCGCGCGCAGGCCGAAGGCTTCGTGCCGGCGGTGGTGCAGCAGCAGGCCGGCGGTGATGGTTATGACCGGCCGCGTCCGCCGATGCCGCCGCGCCGTCATGGCGGTGGCGGCGGTGGTGGTGGCCAGGGGCGCGGCGGCCGCTCCGGCGGGCCGTCGCGCGCGGGCGGACAGGGTGGCCAGCGCCAGGGCGGTGCCGGTGGCGGCGGTCGCGGACCGTCCTCTCCGGGCGGTGGCGGACGCGGCCCGGGTGGGGGCCACCGCGGCGGTGGCGGCCAGGGTGGCCAGCGCAGCGGCAATCGCTGACGCCCCGGGACCACGACCGGGATCAACGCCGGCGCGATGGCGCCGGCGGATAATCCATCCTTCGCGATGCGGAGGATGGATCCATGCGCAACGGTCACGATGTTGACAGGGCAGGGGAGCTACCCCTGCCTGATCGCGCGGCTGCCGGGCAATTGCTGGCAGAAAATCTCGAGGAATATCGCTCCCGACCGGACGTTATCGTGCTGGCGCTGCCGCGTGGCGGTGTGCCGGTGGCGGCGGTGATTGCCGATGCCCTCGGCGCGCGGCTTGATCTCATGCTGGTGCGCAAGCTCGGCCTGCCCGCGCACCGCGAACTGGCCATGGGCGCGATTGCCGCCGGCGGCATCCGGGTACTGAACGACGACGTGGTGCGAATGCACGACGTTTCCGTGGCAACGATCGACGCGGTGGCGTCAACGGAGGCGCGCGAGCTCGCGCGCCGCGACCAGGCCTATCGCGCGGGCCGTCCGTGGCCGCAACTGCGCGGACAGTGCGTCATTCTCGTTGACGACGGGTTGGCAACTGGCGCCACCATGCGGGCCGCCGTCGATGCCGTGCGCCAGCAGCAGGCAGCGGAAATCGTCGTGGCGGTGCCGGTGGCGCCGGCGGATACGGTGCGCCAGCTCGCGCACTTGGCCGATCGCGTGGTGTGTCCTTTCACGCCCGAACCCCTTTACGCCATTGGCCAGTGGTACGTGGATTTCGACCAGACCTCCGACGAACAGGTGCTGTGCCTGCTGCGTCGCGCCTGGGCACGGGAGGACGCGCGATGAATGACGCAACTACGAGCGCCCCGCGGGACATCGTCATCGAACTGTCCGGCGCGACGCTCGGCGGCGAACTGGCGGTGCCGGCCGGCGCCCGCGGCCTGGTGGTGTTCGTGCACGGCAGCGGCAGCAGCCGCTTCAGTCCCCGCAACCGGCAGGTGGCCCGCTATTTCAATGGCGAGGGCCTGGCCACCTTGCTGTTCGACCTGTTGACCGGCGAGGAACACCGCGTCGATGAACGCACCCGTGAATTCCGTTTCGACATTCCGTTGCTGGCGAACCGCCTGGCGCAGGTGCTCGACTGGCTTGCCGCGCAGCCGGCGCTCGCGGAATTGAGGACCGGTCTGTTCGGGGCCAGCACCGGCGCAGCCGCGGCGCTGATCGCGGCTGCGGAACGCCCGGCAGGCGTGGCAGCCGTGGTGTCACGTGGCGGGCGTACCGACCTGGCCGGCGCGGCGGTGACGCGCGTGGCAGCACCGGTCCTGCTGATCGTGGGGGAGTTCGACGAGGACGTACTCGAATTGAACCGCGCGACGGCGGCTGCCTTGTGCGCACCGCACGAACTGTCCGTGGTGCCCGGTGCGACCCACCTGTTCGAAGAGCCGGGCGCGCTGGACGCCGTGGCGCGCCTGGCCGGTGACTGGTTCAGCGCTTGCCTGCGTTGATCAGTTGGCGCCGCCCCGGCAGACATCGATGCGCAATGCAGGCTCGTAGGGCGGCACGTGGCATTCGACGATGTCGCCCGGGGCCACGTCCAGTCGCAGGCCGGTGATGTCGGCGCGCACCGGAAGACGGGATACGCCGCGGTCGACCAGCACCGCGGTGCGGATTTCCGCGGCGCCGGCCTGCGCCAGCCAGCCGGCAGCGCGCAGCAGCGAATAACCGCCGTACAGCACGTCATCGACCAGCAGCACGCGGGTGTCGGCGAGTTGCCGTGCGCCGAGGTCTGCGTTTTCCTTCAGCAACGTGCCCGGGTGCAGCAGCGTGAGGTCGTCGGCGTAACGCTTGAGCTCCAGCGGGAATACCGGTAACTGCTGGCCGGGCAGCAAGTCCTGCAAGCGTTCGCGCAAGCGCTCGGCGAGCGGGAGCCCCCGGCGCACGATCCCGACCAGCGCTACCGGTGCGTCCCCGGGGAACAGTGCTGCCGCACGGCGCGCCATCGTGTCGAGCACGGCGTCGAGCTGTGGCGCGTCGTACAGCGTGCAGCGGGCAGGCCGTGCGGCGGATGTCATGGGCACCCCTTGGTCTTGTCGTGGCCGGATCGTTCCGTGATTCTAGGCGCATTCGTCCTTCTGACCGTATGACCTCGCGCCGGAGTCCGCATGTCGAATGCCATCGTTGCCACCACCTGCGGGCTCGTGGAAGGCCTGGCGCGGGAGGGGCACCTCGAGTTCCGCGGCATTCCCTACGCGGCGGCTCCCACCGGGGAGTCGCGTTTCCTGCCGCCGCGCCCGCACCCCGGCTGGACGGGTGTGCGCAAGGCGCAGGTGTTCGGTGCGCCGGCGCCACAGGAGCTGTCGCCGGTGATGGGTGTGGACCGCATTGCCGACGACTGCCTTTACCTCAACGTCTGGACGCCGGCCGCCGATGACAGGCAGCGCCCGGTGATGGTGTGGCTGCATGGCGGCGGCTTCCTGTCCGGCTGCGGCCACCAGATGCTCTATCACGGCGCGCGGCTGGCGACCCGGCAGGACTGCGTCGTGGTCACCTGCAATTACCGCCTGGGCCTGTTCGGTTTCGGCAACCTGGCCGATGCGCTCGGCGGGGACTTTCCGGCAGCAACCAACATCGGTCTGCGTGACCAGGTCGCGGTACTCGCGTGGGTGCGTGACAACATTGCCGCCTTCGGTGGCGACCCGGCGTGTGTCACGCTGTTCGGTGAATCCGCCGGCGGCATGAGCGTGGCCACGCTGCTGGCCGTGCCGGCGGCGCGCGGCCTTTTTCATCGCGCCATCGTGCAATCGGGCGGTGGCGATTTCGTGGTGTCGCGGGACGATGCGGCACGGGTGGCGTCCGCGGCAATCGAAGCACTCGGTGCCACGCGCGGCGCACAGGTCGATGCCCTGGTGCATGGCGAGGTCGGCACGGTGGTCCGCGCGCAGCGGCAGGCGGTCAGGCAGACCGTGCGGCGTGGCCTGCGTCCGGACACGCCGCAGTTCGGCATGACGCTCTTGCCGGTCGTGGACGGTGACTTCCTGCCGGTGCGTCCGATCGATGCGGTCGCTGCCGGTGCCGCACGTGACATCCCGCTGCTGGCGTCGGTGACCCGCGACGAGTGGAACCTGTTCGTGCACCAGCCGCAGTTCGCCGGCGGTCGCAACGAAAAGGCCGAGCGCCTCGACGAGGAGCGCCTGGCGCAACTCTTCGAGCGTGCGTTGCCCGGGCGCGGTGGCGCGGCGCTGGCGCGCTATCGCCAGGTGCGCGGGCGCAAGGACAATGGCCTGCCCGCCGACCTGCTGTGCTGGATGGAGAGCGACCGCATGTTCCGGGTGCCGACGTGCCGCCTGCTGGACGCGCAGGCGGCGCACCAGCCAAATGTCTGGGGTGCGCAATTCGACTGGGAATGTCCGCAGTTCGGTGGCCGGCTGGGTGCCTGCCACGTGGTCGACGTGCCGTTCGTGTTCGGTGGCACCGACGGCCCGGCCGGCCAGTTCTTCACCGGTGGCGGCCAGCAGGCGGGGGAACTCGCTCAGTTGGTCATGGAGGCCTGGGCCGGTTTCGCCCGCGATGGCGTGCCGCGCCTGCGCGCCGGGGGCGGATGGCCGCGCTGGCAGGACGGGCAGGTGCTGCTGCTGGGCAGGGAGACGCGGCCGGGCCGGCTGTTCGACGCGGACCTGCTGGCGTTCTGGGAATTCCTCGCCTGAGTCCCCGGGTGTTCATCCACCCACCGGCTACAATCGGCACCGGCGCCAACTTCCCTTCCAGTCAACGGGGACCAGACTTCCATGTCCATGCAGCAGCAACTCGACGACCGCATCCGCGCTGGCTTGCCGGTGATCCACCTGGAGGTCATCAACGAAAGCCATGGCCACAACGTGCCGCGCGGCAGCGAAACGCATTTCAAGGTGGTGCTGGTGTCGCCGGCGTTCGACGGTATGTCACTGGTGAAGCGCCACCAGGCGGTGTACGCGCTGGTACGCGAGCAACTGGCCGGCGGCGTGCATGCGCTTGCGTTGCATACCTACACGGCGGCCGAGTGGGACGCGGCGCACGGCGCGGCGCCGGATTCGCCGGCATGCCATGGCGGCTCGAAGCACGACCGCAAGCACTGAGCCTGGCGGTCAGTGGCGTGGCGGCGGCAGTGCCCCGCGCAGCCGGGCAAGCGAATCGCAGGGCAGGCCGTTCTGGCGGGCGTGACGCTCGTAGGTTTCCAGCATCTGGCGGGTTTGCCGGTCGACCTTGCCGAAATGCCAGCGCAGGAATTGTTCGGCGTTGAACCCTGGAACCCAGGGCAGGACGTGCAGCACGGCACGACCGGCCGCCCGGTTCAGCAGTGCGCGAAAGCCCAGCGGAACCGCCACGCTGAAACGTGCGCACTCGGCGGCGACCGCCTCGCGGGCAGCCGCCATGGCCAGGTCCAGCACGTCGTGGCGCGCATAGCGGTCCAGTTGCCAGCCGGCCAGTTCCAGTCCCGCGACCAGCGGAATCATGGTGGCAGACATGCGCGCCGCGTAGGCGGCCAGGTCCTTGCGCGTGCCGCTGTTCAGGCCGCCACGGCGCAGGGTGGCGGCAATGGTCGCGCCGGACGCATTTTCCTCGTCGAACAACGCGTGCGGCCCCGGCGGCAGCAGGCAGGTGATGCCTTGCTGGTCGGCCGGCTCGTGGGGTTGCGGTGACTGCCAGGCGGAGAACTGGATGATGCCCTGCACGATGCGGTGGCCGGCAGCGCCGTGCTGGCGCACGTATTCGATGTCCTCGGGGTCGGGTTGCAGCACCACCAGCGTCGCCTGGCCACACGCTGCCAGGAACGGCGGGAGCCACTCGCCGCGCAGCGCGTCGGACGGGGTGGTGAACCACACCTGGTCCCAGTGCCCGGCGGCGACTTCCTGCAGGTCCGTGGTGACGCCGTAGCCGCTGATGCGCTGTTCGCGGATGGCGAAGTAGCCCTGGTGGTAGAGGTTGATTCCCGCCGCCAACCGCTCGCGGTGGTGTTCCCGCACATGGAAGGTGATGTCGCAGCCGGCCCGGGCGAGGGCGGCGCCGAACACGGTCCCGGTGGCGCCGGCACCGACGATGAGAATGTTCATGGCTTCCTCAGTGCGCGTGCAGGTATTCGTTGATCGCCTGCAGGACGATATCGGTCACCGTGCGGTCCTCGTAGATCGCCTTCAGCTTCAGCCGCTTGTGCAGGGCTCGGGGGATTTCCATGTTCAGGCGCTGCATGTCCTCGCGGGTGCCTGCCGGCCGGTTCTTGCGCTTGGGCTTGGCGCCCTTGCGGCTGTTCGGGGCTGTGGCCGGCGTGGCGGCTTCCTTGTCGACCTGGTCGACGAAGTCGAGTTGTTTCATCGTGGGTCTCCCTGCATGTGCGGGCAGCATACTGTGTCGGATCTATCTTTCAAATGCGTGCAGTGGCAAGCGAACAAGTATTTAAAAGCGTATATGGGTACCAACGCAGAAAGATAAATGAGTAAAAGAATATAAACAGATAAGAATGATGATTGGTTTACGTTGATGTTGTGGTTGGCGTCGGGCGGACCGTGCGCCGAACGTCGCAATCCATGCACTTTCCATGTGACCGCATTGGCGTTTCTGGCAAAATCCGCGCCGCCAGCGGCCATCCACTATTGAGTGTTTCGTCAATAGTGGGTATTTTTCGTCCAACGGTTGCTTTTGCGCAGTATTTTCAAAGGGTTGCAGGACCATGCACATCCCGGACAATGTTACCCCCCTGGACCAGGCCCGTCCGGACGCCGACAAGGCCTGGAACGAGAAGAAGAAGGAGCGCACCCGCGCCCAGCTGCTGGAGGCGGCTGCCCGCCTGGTGGCCGACCGGGGCATCGATGCCGCCACGGTCAATGACATTGTGACCCTGGCCAACGTGGCCCCCGGCACCTTCTACAACTACTTCCCCTCCCTCGAGGCCATCATCGAGGAGTTGGCCCTGGGCGTGCGCGAGCAGGTGGAAGCCAATGCCCGCAGCCGCCAGCGCGCCCGCGACCCCGGTTCCCGGATGGCACAGGTCATGCGCGCCCATCTGGCCCGGGCCCGGGACGACGCCCTGTGGGCGCGGCTGCTGGCCCAGTTCGTGGTGCGCGCCGAGTACCCGGTGCGCGTGGCCCTGCTGGCCGGCCTCGAGGACGACATCATCGACGGCATCGGCAAGGGGCAGTTCACCGCCGAGGCCGACGAGTCCGCGCCGGACCTGGTGATCGGTGCGCTGGTGGCGGGCATGCTGCGCGTTGCCGACGGTCACGTGGGCCGCGATTACGATCGCAACCTCACCGCCAACATCCTGCGCGGTCTCGGCATGGTCAGTGCCGCAGCCCTCGAGCGCGCCCAGCGCGGGCTCTGATCGCGACGCCACCATCGCTTGGCGGTGGTGGTGAGCTTGCTGGTAGAGTCGGAGCCTTCCGGTCCACCAGGAATTTCCCGTGTCGTCCATGAAGGATGGCGAAATCATTCCCCCCGCCATAGCCCGCCGTGTCGGTCGTCACCACTGGCGACCGATGGTGCGCTGGTTCGATCCCCGCCTGCTGCTGCGCACGCTCGTCCAGTTGCTGGTCGCGCGCGTCTTTGCCGTCTATGCCGATCGCCGCGAGCGCGATGCCGGCCAGCCCCTCGACGGGCCATACCGCTACGACGACGTCGATTCCCTGTGGCTCGATTACGTTGCCGACCTCGGTGATGGCTGGAACTCCACGGCCACGGTGGCCGGCGTGCTGGCCGAGCGTCAGTTGCAGGTCGATGGCGAGTGCCTGCCGCACGGACGCGTGTTGCTCATGGGCGGTGACCAGGTCTACCCGGGCGCGTCGCGCGCGGAATACCTCTCCCGCCTCGAGTCGCCGTACTACAGCCTGAAGCCGGTCTCCGCACCGGACAGCCCCCGTGATCTGTTCGCGCTGCCGGGCAACCACGACTGGTACGACGGGCTCGCCTCCTTCTCGCGCCTGTTCCTGCAGGGGCGGTGGTTTGCCGGCTGGCGCACTCGCCAGCGGCGCAGCTATTTCGTGCTGCGGCTGCCGCAGCGCTGGTGGCTGGTCGCGGTGGATGTCCAGCTCGACAACGACATCGATACACCGCAGCTTGAGTACCTGCTGCATGCCACGCGCGACATCGGTGCCGGTGACAGCGTGTTGCTGTTGGTGGCCGTCCCGTACTGGCTGGAGGAGGGCGACAGTCCGCTGCGCCGCAACATCGCCTTCCTGCAGCGGCGCCTGGTGGAAGAGCGTGGCGCGCAGGTACGCCTGTCGCTGGCCGGCGACCTGCATCATTACCAGCGGCATGCCGGTGCCGACGGCAGGCAGTGCGTGGTGGCCGGCGGCGGCGGTGCGTTCACCCACGGCACGGCCTGGCAGCCGGCGCTGGCCATCCAGGCCGATGGTGGCAAGCTGCGGCGTGCTGCCGAGTTTCCCTCGGCGACGGCGTCGCGCCTCGCGCTGTGGCGGCTGCTGTTCTTTCCGCTGCTGAACCCGAGCTTCGCGTTGTTCCTGGGCGGCCTGCTGGCGCTGCTGTTGTGGGGCGCCGACGCCGCCAGCCACGGTATCTTCGGCGGCGCTGTGCAGGGCGGTGTGCTGCCCGGCCTGTTTGCACTGGTGGAAACGTTGCCGGCGTCGCCCTTCCTGAGTGCGGCGCTGCTCGCCTGGTTTGGTGGGCTGGTGGCGTTCGAGACGCCACCAGCGCACTGGCCGGCGCGGCGGCAACGGGTGGTGCGCTGGCTGGCCGGTACGGCGCACGCCGCGCTCCAGCTGTGGCTGGCGGTATGGTTGGCGGTGGACTGGATGCCGCGCGCCGTCGATGGCCCCTTCGTGTTTTTCCTCGCCTGGCTGCAGATGCTGCTGGTGTTGTCCGCGGCATCGGGGTTGCTGTTTGGTGCCTGGCTGCTGGTTGGCTACCAGCTCGCCGGACTGCACCGCCAGAACGCTTTCTCGGCGTGTCGCCTCGAGGACTGGAAAAATTTTCTCCGGCTGCACGTGGCGGCGGATGGCACCCTGACGGTGCACGCCATCGGCATCCCGCGCGTGTGCCGGCGCTGGCGCATGGTGCCCGCGCCGCAGCACCGGGCGGGTGCTCCGTGGGTGGAGCCGGCTGACGGCGTCGCGCTGGCCGCGCGCGCCGTGCGTGTCGACAAGGTGGTGGTCTCGCCGGCATCCGCCGGCAACGGGCAGTCGGGGGCGTGACGATGGATCGTTTTGACGTGGTCGTGATCGGCAGCGGGTTTGGTGGCGCGGTCATGGCCTGCCGCCTGGCCATGCAGGGGCGCCGGGTGCTGGTGCTGGAGCGTGGCAAGCGCTGGAAGCCCGACGAGTATCCGAGCGTGTCAAATCGCAACTGGCTGTGGCGCGAATCCAACCCTGACAAGCATCACGGCTGGATTGATTTCCGTGCCTTCGGCGACATGTCCGTGGCCGCCGGATGCGGCGTGGGCGGCGGCTCGCTGATCTATGCCAACGTGTCGATCGATGCGCGGCCGGAGGTGTTTGCCCGCGGCTGGCCGGAGGGCATCAATGCCACCACGCTGCGACCCTACTACGATCGCGTCGCTGCCATGCTCAAGCCGGCGCACCTGCCCGAGCGCCAGTGGACGCCGCGCACGCTGCTGATGAAGGAAGCTGCCGAGCGGCTGGGCGAAGGCCAACGCTTCCGTACCGTGCCGCAGGCGATCACCTTCGACCCGGAATGGACGTACGACCAGCCGGATCCCTTCGCGCCGGAACGCTCGAAGACCTGGGTCAACGAGTTCGGCCAGCGGCAGGGTACCTGCAACCACTGCGGCAACTGCGACATCGGTTGCCCGGTGCAGGCCAAGAACACCCTCGACCTCAACTACATCCCGCTGGCGGAAAGGCACGGTGCGCAGGTGCGCGCCCTTCACCACGTGCGCAACATCGCGCCGGAAGCCGACGGCTATCGCGTGTTGTTCCGTGACCTCGCGCGTGGTGTCGACGGGCACGTGCTCGCGCGCAACGTGGTGGTGGCCGCCGGCTCCATCGGCAGCACGGAGCTGCTGCTCAAGTGCCGTGATCGCGATCGCACCTTGCCGGCGTTGTCGCCGTTGCTGGGCAAGCGCTGGAGCGCCAACGGCGACTTCCTCACGCCCGCGATCTATCCGTCGCGCGCGTTGTCGCCCACCCAGGGCCCGACGATTTCCTCCTGCATCGATTTCCTCGATGGCAGTTACCAGGGGCGGCCGGTATTCATCGAGGACGGCGGCCTGCCGGACCTCGTCGGCAACCTGCTGGAGAAAATGGCCTCCACCTGGCTCGGTCGCTGGCAACTGCGTCGCCTCGGCCTGGTGCCGGACAGCCTGCTGTTCTCGCTGCGCCGGCGCGATCCGCTGGTCAACCTGATGCCCTGGTTCGGTCAGAGCCGCGACGAGTCCAATGGCGAGCTTTACCTGGGCCGGCCCTGGTATGCGCCGTGGCGTCGCGACGTGCTGAAGATGCGCTGGGACTACCGGCCGAACGAGGCGGTGATGGAGGCCATCAGCGACCTGCACAAGGATCTCAGTGTGGCCACCGGCGGCGTGCCGGTCACCCCGCCGACCTGGAGCGTGCTGCGCAACCTGGTGACGCCACACCCGCTGGGCGGCTGCGTGATGGGCGCCACCGCCACCGAGGGGGTGGTCGATCACGCCGGCGCGGTGTTCGGCTATCCGGGCCTGTACGTGGCGGACGGTGCCATCGTGCCGACTTCGCTGGGGACCAATCCGTCCAAGACCATCGCGGCGCTGGCCGAGCGGGCTGCGGAACTGGTGCGGGCCTAGGCAACCGCGTGGCGTCCGGCGCCGCGGTTGGCTACCATCGGGCGATCAGGAGGAGTGCATGGCCGAGTTCTTCAACGTGGTGTTTGCCGGTGAGATCGCCCGCGGTGCCGACCCGGCCGCGGTGAGGGCGAACATCGGCCGCCTGTTCAAGGCCAGCGACGCGATGTTGGAGAAACTCTTCTCCGGCCAGCGCATCGCGGTGAAGAAGGCCGTGGACCAGGCCACCGCCATGAAGTACCGGGCGGTGATGAAGCAGGCCGGCGCGGTGGCGGTGATCGAGGAGGCGGATGCGCAAGGGCGGCCCCTGGCGGCGGCCAGTCCTGCTGCCGTTGCGCCGCCGGCGCCGCCTGCTCCGGTGCCAGTGGCAGCGCCGCCCGCGCGTGCGCCGAGCATGGCGGAGCGCATTGCCGCGCTGGCTGCCGAGCAGGCAAAGGCCGAGGCGCTCAAGCCCAGGCCGGATGCGCCGCCGCCGCCGGCCGATGTAGCGCGCGTGGAAACCTGGAGGCTCTTTCCGCCGGGCTCGCTGCTCAGCGAGGCCAGGCCGCGCCCGGCGCCGATGTTGCCCAATGTCACCCACATCAGTCTCGCGCGCGAAGGCAGCGAGTTGCTCAAGGCCGAGGAGCGTGCGCAACTGGCGCCACCACCGGTGGCGATCCCGGACCTGAGCGCCATCCGCATCGCCCCGGCGGGCAGCGATCTCATCAAGGCCGAGGAAAAGCCGGTGGTCGCGCCGGTCAAGGTGGATGTGTCGGCCCTGAGCATGGCGCCGCCCAACACCGAAGTGCTCAAGGAAAGCGAGAAGCGGGTGGTGGTACCGGTGGTCGTCGATACCAGCAAGCTGTCGGTGGCTGCCGCCGGTGTCGATCTCGGCCAGATCCGCGAGGAAAAGCAGGCGGTGAATCCCGACACCAGCCGCCTGAAGCTGGCCTGAGTCAGTCCGGCGTCACTTCCAGCGCACCGCCGGTGCGCTTGTCCTGCAGTACCAGCCGGTAACCGCGCAGGGTGGGTTTCCAGTCGACGATCGCGTAGTGGTCGCCGGCACGTGCCAGTGCCGGCGTGAGCAGGCGCTCGGCGTCCTCGCGCAGCAACGGATAGTCGCCGTTCACCAGTTTCTCGGTTTCCAGCAGGTGGCGGGTGGCCAGTGCCACCAGGTTGCCTTCGCTCTGCAAGCGCGCGGTTTCCCGTGCCGCGGCCATGCGCACGTCGGCAATGCGCGTGCGGGCGGCGCGGTCGCCGGCGCTGCGCCCCAGCCTGCGCTCCACGTCCTTCAGCGACGACTCCACGAGGAACAACTCCCCCGCGGCGATGCGCTCGCGCGCCTGGGCGATGGCGACGTCGCGATCGAGCATGCGTTGTGCGTGACGGGCCAGGGGTGTGTTGCGCGGCGTTTCCTCGAGCAGCAACTTCAGGGTGATCTTGGCGCCGGTGGCGTCGCCGCCGGCCAGTTGCTGCCAGGCGTCGCGTATCTGCGGCACGTCGACGAATGCCGAGGCGGCGAGGGTGAGTTCGCGCAGCAGGCAGCCGTCGGTGCCGATCAGTTGCACGCGCACTTCCTCCGGCAGCGGTGGTGGCAGGCGCAGGCGGGAGTGGCTATTCCATGCGCCGTCGCCGACCTGCGCGCCGACGTCGATCACGCGCTTGCCGTCGCGGAACCAGCGGTATGTCACCTTGCCGGGCCCGCGCGTGCGCGCGTGCACGAACACCTCGCGGCTGCCGGGTGGCAGGTACAGCAGGCGGATGGGTGGCTGCGTGACGCGCACGCCGGCAGAGAGCCAGGCGTCCTCGAGTTGCGGTGAATGCGCGGGGTCGCAATCGCGGGCCATCGCGTGGATGGCCAGCAGGGACAGCAGCAGGGCGATGAGTAGTCTGGGCATGCCCCGACTCTAGCAGCCCGGGGGCGAAAAAAAAGGTTCTTCGCCCATTTGCGGGGAACGGGGTGGGGCCATCGGTAGCCCCTGATACCTTGAGGTTGCGAGCAA
>JADFDG010000001.1 GCA_018262975.1 Gammaproteobacteria bacterium | reverse complement strand
GAATACCGGTGAGCCAGGCCGCGCTGTCCTCGCGATCGAAGAAGCGGACGTAGGTGGCGCGGCTGTAGCCGAGCGTGGCCACGAACGCCTTGAGGGGCTGGCGGCCACGACGGATGGTGGTGAAGTCGACCTGCATCTGCTCGCCGGGGCCGGTCTCGAAGCGCACGACGGGGTCGGCGGTGCGTGGCTTGCGAGA
The DNA here is from genome assembly GCA_018262975.1 of Gammaproteobacteria bacterium. GTDB lineage: Bacteria > Pseudomonadota > Gammaproteobacteria > Pseudomonadales > JADFDG01 > JADFDG01. The sequence goes on along the minus strand of JADFDG010000001.1, from coordinate 319,158 downwards.
ACCGATGAACGCCTTCAACTGGCTGATGCCGCCGGTGTAGCCCAGTTCGCGGATCTCACGGAGCAAGACCGTCGCCGGAATCCAGAAGGGGTGGGCCGCCTCGATCCGCTCGCCGAGGTAGGCATGGAACGGCTCCAGCTTGGTCGGGCGCGGGGGCCGGGCGGCGTACTGGGGTGTGCTGGGCCGCTGGCGCAGGTAGCGCCGGACGGTGTTGCGGGACAGGCCCAACTGGCGGGCGATGGCCTTGATGCTGAGCCCCTGCCGGGACAGAACGTGGATCTCCACTGACAACTCCTGGGTCAACATAGGGCTGCTCAAAAAGCAGCCATGATGGCGCCAGGGGGGTCAAATTTACTTCGGCGCTAGGGGGTCAGTTTTACGTCGGCGCTAACACTTACGCCCGCCCCGGTCGCGCTTCCCGGGCGCGTCGTGGATGTAGTTCCAGTTGGTGGTGGTGATGCGGCCTATGCCTTGCTGGCAGACGGAACAGTCTGGAGTTGGGGCGCGAACAATGGCGGACAGTTGGGTATTCCCGGCATTGCGTCCACGGTGCTGCCCAAGCGCGTGCCTGGTCTCTCCCGGGTAGTGATGCTGGCCAGCAATTTGGCAGGGGCGGCCGCAGTAACGGATAGCGGCATGGTTGTAACGTGGGGTGTGTCCGCCTTGGCACCGCCGCCTCCCGCGCCTTTTCCCCGCAAGGATCTCCATTCTCCCCACGTTGTCAGCGAACTTGATAACCCTCCAGCCATTCAGTTGGTAGGCGGGTTTGATGCATACGCCGTAATCGACTCTCTGGGGAGAGTTCGGTACTGGGTCAGCAACGCACAAGGCCAGCGAGGGACTGGTGCGATTGTTCGTAAACCGGATGATCGCTATTGGCGGACGCCGGAAGTGTCGAAGTGGTCATATCGTTGAGGCCGTAAAGACTCGTGATGCCATGCGGATTGAAATTGCCTCGCAAAAAGTGAGGCAGACAGGGAAGGGCGGTAGGTGATGCACAGGTCAATCAGGAATTCGGGAAGTGGCGGAAGGCGAGAACTCATGAAGGCACTCTATCGCGTGGTGGCTGGTGTCGTTATGTCGCTGGTGGTGACCGGGTGCGATGGCGCCAGTTTTCCTCTTGCAGGCATGAAGGATGTGCCGCTTCGTGAGCCGCTTGTTGTTTCGTCCGATGGGCCCGTGCTTTCGGTGGGAGACAGATTTTCCATCGGAATCAAGAAGGATGGATCGGTCTGGTCATGGGGTACTGACCGGAATGGCGTCTTGGCCAGAAGACTGTCAAGTGCCGAACAGGGATATTGGCCTGGTGTTGTGGATGGAGTCAGGGATGCAGTATCTGTTTCCGCCAGCTCGGATTTCGCGCTTGCTGTAACCAAGGATGGATCCGTCTGGAGCTGGGGCGGCAATCGGTACGGTCAGCTTGGATACGATCTTGATGATGAGATGTATGCGCAAGAACGTTCCGAAGAGGAGGTGCGCGGGAATTTCTCGTTGACGCCTCATGTAATACCCGGGTTGCCACGCATAAAAGCGGCAGTTGCAGCCATGGAGATTGGTGTGGCGCTTGCCGAGGATGGATCGGTTTGGGCTTGGGGAAGCGATGGGGATTGGTCGCCGTTTGCGGAAAATGGCGGGCCCCGTGAGAGTCGTCGGCCTTTGCGCATTGATGGCATGGAAAGGATTGTCTCGATTACTGCCAGCTCCTCGGTGATTGCAGGAATCGATGCGGATGGAAATCTGATAACCGCCGGCGTCCGCGATGAGTGTGGTCGACGGAAGTCGGCCAAGGTTGGCCCTGATTCTCTGGTTGGCAGGGTGGCGCTTCCGGGGCGCGTTGTTCAGGCAAGTCTTTCTTCTGTTATGGCCGGCGTTGCGTTGCTTGAGAATGGACAGGTGTGGGTCTGGGGATGGAACGGGTCCGGAAGGCTGGGCCTTGGGGACGTGGAGTCGCAGTACGCGCCAAAGCGTCTCGAGACGTTGAGCGAAATCACGCAAATTGCGGCCGGATTTGACTACATGGTCGCGCTTTCGAAGTCGGGCGACCTGATCTACTGGGGAAATCTGGTTTACGGGTCCTCTCTGGAGGCGCCGGCGTCAAGGAAGCTGCGACTCGACCGCCCGGTGGTCATTTCTCGCGGGGTCTCGTGCAGCGCCCTGGTGGCGGGTCCGGTGGCCTTTGCGTGTGTTAATAAGTCGGGCGCTGTCCGGTACATGGGCTGGAATCGCCATGGTCAGCGTGGGATTGGCCGTGCCAATCCGGATGTTTCGCTGGACTATCTGATGACGTTTGAAAAGTCGCTGTGGACTCGATGAGGTTCGTTGTCTTTCGTAGCGAGGGGGCGATGCCCCCGACGCTCTTTGCTTTTCGGTAATCGGGGGCATGGCCCCCTCTCTACGAAGAGCGGGGGCGGAAACGAAAAAGGCCGGCATATGCCGGCCTTTTCGCTTGCGCTGCGGATACCGGGAGGTATCAGGCGGCGTAGTCCTTCAGCTTCTTCAGCGGACGGATGCGTACGACGTTGCGCGCCGGCTTGGACTTGGTGATGACTTCCTTGCCCATCATCATGACCTTCTTGCCACCCTTCTGGGCCGGCTTGCGGACCACGGTGATCTTGAACAGGCCCGGCATGACGAACTGGCCCTTGGACTTCTTGTTGACGTGGGCAGCAACGGCCGCGGTCAGCTCCTCGAACACCTGGGCAACCTGCTTGCGGGCCAGGCCGGTGTTGGTGGCGATGTGCTGCAGCAGGGCGGACTTCGCCATCGGCTCGCTGACGGCGCCCAGCTTGACCGGGGCGGCAGCCTTGACCGGCTTGGCGGCGGCCTTGGTGGCTTTCGCGGCCTTGGCCTTCACCGGCGCTTTCTTGGCGACGACTTTCTTGGCGGGGGCTTTCTTGGCGGCTTTCACGGCTTTCTTCTTGGCGGCCATTGTTGCTTCCTTCGTCTGGGAGGGTAGTCGTACTTTTCTGTCCGGATGCAGCGCGAACACGGGTTTTTCCGGTGTTTTTGCCGCACGCAGGCGCGTACGTGGGCCCTTTATATTGCAATCACCGGGGGCAGGCAATACTCGTAGCGGGGTTTTTCCCGTGTTTTTCCGCGAAAAATGCCCGTTGCACCCGTTCCGGGCACCGGCGAGCGCCGGTTCGCCCGCTGCGTTGCCCGGCGCGCGTCGCGCCGCGGGTCGGTCGCCTGGCGACGCGTGTGGCTGGCACCGGTCGGCGTGGCTATAATTTGCGCCCCTTCCGGTCCGGGCGCCGCCTCGTGCGAGGTGTCGCCACCCCGGGCCCGTACCACCCCTGTCCGGATAACCTGCGATGCGCACCCATTACTGCGGCGACCTGCGAGAACAACACATCGGCGAGACCGTCACCCTGTGCGGCTGGGTGCACCGTCGCCGTGACCACGGCGGCGTGATCTTCCTGGACATGCGCGACCGCGCCGGCATCGTGCAGGTGGTGTTCGACCCGGACACGCAGGAAGCCTTCGCGCTGGCCGACAAGGTGCGCAGCGAGTACGTGCTGAAGATCACCGGCCGCGTGCGCATGCGCGACGAGGCGGTGCGCAACAGCAAGATCCCCACCGGCAGCATCGAGGTGCTGGGCAAGCAGATCGAGATCCTCAACCAGGCCGATACGCCGCCGTTCCCGGTGGACGAGTACGCCAACGTGGGCGAGGAAGTGCGCCTGCGCCACCGCTACGTGGACCTGCGCCGCCCGGAGATGATCGAGCGTTTCCGCTTCCGCTCGAAGGTCACCTCGCTGATGCGCCGCTACCTGGACGAGCAGGGCTTCCTGGACGTGGAAACCCCGATCCTCACCCGCGCCACCCCGGAAGGCGCCCGCGACTACCTGGTGCCCTCGCGTACCCACCCGGGCCAGTTCTTCGCGCTGCCGCAGTCGCCGCAGCTGTTCAAGCAGCTGTTGATGGTGGCCGGCTTCGACCGCTACTACCAGGTGGCCAAGTGCTTCCGCGACGAGGACCTGCGCGCCGACCGCCAGCCGGAATTCACCCAGATCGACCTCGAGATGTCCTTCGTCAACGAGGAGGACGTGATGGGCGTGGCCGAGGGCATGTTCCGCACCCTGTTCAAGGAGCTGATGGGCGTCGAGTTCGCGCCGCTTCAGCGCATGACCTACGCCGACGCCATGCGCGATTACGCCTCGGACAAGCCGGACCTGCGCATCCCGCTCAAGCTGGTCGACGTGGCCGACCTGATGCAGAACGTCGACTTCAAGGTATTCGCCGAGCCGGCCAAGGACCCGAAAGGCCGCTTGGTGGCGCTGCGCCTGCCCAAGGGCGGCGAGCAGCTGTCGCGCTCGCAGATCGACGACTACACGAAGTTCGTCGGCATCTACGGCGCCAAGGGCCTGGCCTGGATCAAGGTCAACGACCTGGCGCAGGGCGTGGCCGGCCTGCAGTCGCCGATCGTCAAGTTCATCGAGCCCATCGCCCTGGACCTGATGAAGCGCGTGGGCGCCGAGAACGGCGACATCGTGTTCTTCGGGGCCGGCAAGGCGAAGATCGTCAACGACTCCATGGGCGCGCTGCGCATCAAGCTCGGCCACGACCTCAAGCTGTTCACCCAGCAGTGGGCGCCGCTGTGGGTGGTCGATTTCCCGATGTTCGAGGAAGGCGATGACGGCTCCTGGGCTGCCTGTCACCACCCGTTCACCCAGCCGAAGGTGCCGGTGGAGCAGTTCGCCGCGCAGAAGGCCACGGCCACCGCGCGCGCCTACGACCTGGTGCTCAACGGCACCGAGCTGGGCGGCGGTTCCATCCGTATCCACGACCCGCGCATGCAGAAGGCGGTGTTCGACACCCTCGGCATCAGCGACGAGGAAGCGCAGGAGAAGTTCGGCTTCCTGCTCGACGCGCTGCGTTTCGGCGCGCCGCCGCACGGTGGCCTGGCCTTCGGCCTGGACCGCCTGGTGATGCTGATGACCGGCGCCGACTCCATCCGCGACGTGATCGCCTTCCCGAAAACCCAGACCGCCGCCTGCCTGATGACGGCCGCGCCGGGCGACGTGGACGCGAAGCAGTTGCGCGAACTGGGCATCCGCCTGCGCGAGAAGGAACAGCCCAAGGGCTGACCTGCCACGCCCCCGTCACCGGGGGCGTTGTTTTTTTGGCGGTGACAGTCACAATGCCGCCATGACCCTCATCCTCGGCATCGACCCCGGCTCGCGTATCACCGGCTACGGCGTGATACGCCAGGTCGGCTCGCGCAACGAGTTCGTGGCCTGCGGCTGCCTGAAGGTGGGCGAGGAGGACATGACCGACCGCCTCACGGCCATCTACAAGGGCCTGCGCGAGGTCATCGCCACCCACCTGCCGCTGGAATGCGCCATCGAGAAGGTGTTCCTCGGCAAGAGCGCCGATTCCGCCCTCAAGCTCGGCCAGGCACGCGGAGTGGCCATCGTCGCCGCCGCCAACAGCGGCCTGTCCATCAGCGAATACTCCGCGCGCCAGGTGAAGCTGGCGGTGGTCGGCAAGGGCGCGGCGGAAAAGCACCAGGTGCAGCACATGGTGAAGTTGCTGCTCAAGCTCGACGAGATCCCGCAGGCCGATGCCGCCGACGCGCTGGCCATCGCCCTGTGCCACGCCAACACGCGCAGCAGCCTGGTGCGCATGGCCGGTTCCGCGGTGCGCCGCGGCCGGGTGCGCTGACCACCATGCCGCTGCCACACGGGAAAGCCCCATGATCGGAAGACTGCGCGGCAAGCTGGCGGCGAAACAGGCGCCGGAACTGCTCGTGGACGTGAACGGCGTTGGTTACGAAGTGTCGGCGCCGATGACCACCTTCTACCGGCTGGGCAGCCTGGGCGACGACATCACCCTGCACACCCACCTGGTGGTGCGCGAGGATGCCCACCTGCTGTTCGGCTTCGCCACCCTCGAGGAACGCACGCTGTTCCGCGAACTGATCAAGGTGAACGGCGTGGGCCCGAAACTGGCGCTCGGCATCTTGTCCGGCATCGAGGCCGAGGCCTTCGTGCGCTGCGTGCAGGACGGCGACGTGTCCACGCTGGTGCGCATTCCCGGCATCGGCAAGAAGACCGCCGAGCGGCTGGTGGTGGAGATGCGCGACCGCCTGAAGGCGATCGGCGAGGTGGAAGTGAAGGGCGGTGCGCCGTCGTTCATCACCGCGGCGCCGCCCACCCCGGCGCAGGACGCGCAGAGCGCGCTGGAGGCCCTCGGTTACAAGCCGCAGGAGGCCGCCAAGGCCATCGCCGCGGTGGACAAGGCCGCCGGTCCCGAGGCCGGGCTGACCAGCGAAGAACTCATCCGGCGGGCACTGCGCTCGCTGGCGAAGACCGGTTGAGGCCTGACTCATGGCAGAGCGTGATCCCGATTCCAGGCTGGTGGGCCCCGGCGCCACCGGCAAGCGCGAGGAGGCCTTCGACCGCGCCATCCGCCCGACCTCGCTGGCCGACTACGTGGGCCAGGAAAAGGTGCGCGGGCAGATGGAGATCTTCATCAGCGCCGCCCGCACGCGCGGCGACGCGCTGGACCACACGCTGATCTTCGGCCCGCCGGGCCTGGGCAAGACCACGCTGGCCAACATCATCGCCCGCGAAATGGGCGGCGAGCTGAAGTCCACCTCCGGCCCGGTGCTGGAGAAGGCCGGCGACCTCGCCGCGCTGCTCACCAACCTCGAGCAGGGCGACGTGCTGTTCATCGACGAGATCCATCGGCTGTCGCCGGTGGTCGAGGAAATCCTCTATCCGGCCATGGAGGACTACCAGCTCGACATCATGATCGGCGAGGGCCCCGCGGCGCGCTCGATCAAGATCGACCTGCCGCCGTTCACGCTGGTGGGCGCCACCACCCGCGCCGGCCTGCTTACCTCGCCGCTGCGTGACCGTTTCGGCATCGTGCAGCGCCTGGAGTTCTACAGCGCGCGCGACCTGACATCGATCGTGGCGCGTTCCGCCGCCATCCTCGGCATCAACATGGACGAGGGCGGCGCCGCCGAGGTGGCCCGCCGCGCGCGCGGCACGCCGCGCATCGCCAACCGCCTGCTGCGCCGCGTGCGCGACTACGCCGAGGTGAAGGCCGGCGGCAACGTCGATGCCACGGTGGCCGCCGCCGCGCTGGACATGCTGGAAGTGGACAGCCACGGCTTCGACGCGCTGGACCGCAAGTTGCTGCTGACCATGATCGAGAACTTCGAGGGCGGTCCGGTGGGCCTGGACAGCCTGGCGGCCTCGATCAACGAGGATGCCGGTACGCTGGAGGACGTGGTGGAGCCCTACCTGATCCAGCAGGGCTTCGTGATCCGCACCCCGCGCGGGCGCATGGTCACCGCCCAGGCCTGGCGGCACTTCGGCCTGAAGGCGCCGCGCGGCAGCGTCGATCCCGACCTGTTCACCGGCGCGTAAGGATTGCGTATGGATCGCCAGTTCGTACTGCCGGTGCGGGTGTATATCGAGGACACTGACGCCGGCGGCATCGTCTACTACGTGAACTACCTGAAGTTCATGGAGCGGGCCCGCACCGAGTGGCTGCGCTCGATCGGCTTCCAGCACTACACGCTGCTCGACGACGACTTCCTGTTCGTGGTGCACCGCGCCGAGGTGGACTACCGGCGACCGGCGCGCATCGACGATGAACTTCGCGTGACCGCGGCAGTCGAACGGCACGGGCGCGCCAGCCTGCTGTTCCGCCAGCAGGTGGTGCGTGCGGCCGACGGCGAGGTGCTGGCCGAGGGACTGGTGAAGGTGGCCTGCGTGTCGCGCGCGAAACTCGCGCCGCGGCCCATGCCCGACAACATATACGCCGCCGTCCGCGCCTGGTGCGCGGGCGGCGCCTGATGGACTGACGACACGAGGACGCGCGCGTGGACCCGCATTCGATGGAAATCTGGACACTGATCAGCCACGCCAGCTGGGTGGTGAAGATCGTGATGCTGATGCTGGTGGCAGCCAGCGCGGTGTCGTGGGTGCTGATCGTCAACCGCTTCCAGGTGCTGTCGCGTGCCGACAAGTCGGCCCGCGACTTCGAGGACCGCTTCTGGTCCGGCGGTGACCTGACGCAGTTGTTCGGCCAGGTGAAGAAGGCGCCCAACCCCGACAGCGGCATGGAGGCGATCTTCACCGCCGGCTTCAAGGAGTACGCCCGCCTGCGCAATTCGCCGGGTGCCGATCCGGAGGCGGTGATGGAAGCCACCCACCGCGCCATGCGCATCGCCATGTCGCGCGAGCAGGAGCGCCTGGAGCAGCATCTGCCGTTCCTCGCCACCGTCGGTTCCACCAGCCCGTACGTGGGCCTGTTCGGCACCGTGTGGGGCATCATGAATTCCTTCCGTTCGCTGGCCACCGTCAGCCAGGCCACCCTGCAGGTGGTGGCGCCGGGCATCGCCGAGGCGCTGATCGCCACCGCCATCGGCCTGTTCGCCGCCATCCCGGCGGTGATCGCCTACAACCGCTATTCGTCGCACGTGGAGGCGCTGCTCAACCGCTACGCCACCTTCGCCGAGGAGTTCTACGCGATCCTGCACCGCCAGTCGCAGCAGGGCGCCGGTCGCTGACCGGCACGGAGAAGCGTCGTGAAGCCGCAAGCCGATTTCCGCACCGGGGTGAAGCGCAAGCTGGTCAGCGAGATCAACGTCGTGCCGTACATCGACGTGATGCTGGTGCTGCTGGTGGTGTTCATGATCACCGCGCCGATGATGACGCAGGGCGTGAAGGTGGACCTGCCGGACGCCAATGCCGAGCCGATCACCGTGAAGGAGGACGAGTCGCTGGTGGTGAGCGTGCGCCGCGACGGCTCCTACCTGCTGAACGTCGGCGAGCAGCGCGATGCCGCTGCCTCGGTGGCGGACGTGGTCGCGCGGGTGGGCGCGGTGAAGCGCCAGAAGCCCGATACGCTGGTGCTGGTGGAAGGTGATGACCAGGTGCCCTACGGCCGGGTGGTGACGCTGATGGCGGCACTGCAGAAAGCTGGTGTGGCCGATGTGGGGCTGATCACCGAGCCGGCGCTGGCACCCGTGAAGGGCACGCGCTGACGCATGGCACAGGCAATGGCGGTCTCCTCGCGGGCCAGTCCTTGGCGTACGCCAGTGGCGGTGTCGCTGGGCCTGCATGCGCTGGTGATCGCGCTCATGACCCTGAACCTGTCGTTCTGCCGCTCCGAGGTGGTGTTGCCGCCGCCGGCGGCGCACGTGAAGGCGGTTCTGGTCGAACGCAGCGTGGCGGCACCGAAAGCCGCCGCAGTGCCGGTGCCGGAACCGCAACCGGAGCCCGTACCCCCGCCGCCGGTAAAAAAGCCCGAGCCGAAGAAGCCCGAGCCCAAAAGACCTGAGCCCAAAAGACCTGAGCCCAAAAAACCCGAACCGAAGAAGCCGGAACCGAAGAAACCCGAGGCCAAAAAGCCGGAGCCCAAAAAGCCCGCCGCCAAGCCGGTTGAAAAACCGGTGGAAAAGCCGCAGCCGAAGGAAAAGCCCAAGCCGGTGACGCCTGACTTCAGCGCCCTGCTCGAGCGCGAGGAAAGCGCCCTGGCCGCCAGCGACGCCGATCGCCGCGCCGCGGCGCAGCAGGCGCAGCGCGAGGCGTCGGCGAAGGCCGCCGCCGACGCGAAGACGGTCAGCGAATACACTGCACTGATCCGCGCCGAAGTGGAGCGCCGCTGGAGTCGCCCGCCGAGCGCGCGTACCGGCATGCAGGCGGAGCTGCGCATCATCCTGATTCCCGGCGGCGAAGTGCTCGACGTGCAGCTGATCAAGTCCAGCGGTGATCCGGCCTTCGATCGTTCCGCGGAGAACGCGGTGCGCCTGGCCGGTCGCCTGCCGGTGCCGGCCGACGCGGCGCTGTTCAACACCTATTTCCGCCAGTTCAAGTTCCTGTTCCGACCCGAGGGCCTCAGGCAGTGATGATGCGATCCTTCCTCCAGCCGGTACTGCTGCTCGTTACCCTGTGCGCGGCCATGCTGGCGCGCGCCGAGATCACCATCGAAATCACCCAGGGCGTGGACAACCCGGTGCCGGTCGCGGTGGTGCCGTTCGGCTTGCCGGGTGCGTCGCCCTTGCCGGAGGACATCGCGCAGATCGTCAATGACGACCTGGTGCGCAGCGGCCAGTTCCGCGGCATCCCGCGCGCCGACATGCTGGCGCGCCCGACGCGCGAGAAGGACGTGTACTACCGCGACTGGAAGGCGGTAGGCAGTGAATACCTCGTCATTGGCCAGGTGACGCAGACCACGCCGGGCAACTACGACGTGCTGTTCCAGTTGCACGACGTCGCGCGCGGCGAGCGGCTGGTGTCGCAACGCGTGCCGGCCACCACCGCGCAGTTGCGCGACGTGGCGCACTACATCGCCGACACCGTCTACGAGCGCATCACCGGTGTGAAGGGCGCGTTCAGCACCCGGCTGCTTTACGTGACGGTGGAACGCTACAAGTCGGCCGGCAAGGTGAAGTCCCGCTACGGTTTGCAATATGCCGACGCCGACGGTGCGCGCGCCGTGACCGTGCTGCAGTCCGCCGAGCCGATCATGTCGCCGACCTGGTCGCCGGACGGCGCGAAGTTCGCCTATGTGTCGTTCGAGGGCGGCCGCCCGGCGATCTACGTGCAGGAGCGCGCCACCGGCAAGCGCCAGAAGGTCACGGGGTTCGCCGGCATCAACGGGGCGCCGGCCTGGTCGCCGGACGGTACGCGCCTGGCGCTGACGCTGTCGCGCGACGGCGACGCCGAGATCTACCTGTATGACCTGGCCGGCGGTGCGCTCACCCGCCTGACCTCGCATCCCGGCATCGATACCGAACCTTCGTGGGCGCCGGATGGCCGCTCGCTGGTGTTCACCTCCAGCCGCAGCGGCGGCCCGCAGATCTATCGCCTGGATATCGCCAGCAAGGCTGTCACCCGCCTGACCTTCGAGGGGAACTACAACGCCCGCGCGCGTGTCACACCGGACGGCAAGGGCCTGGTGCTGGTGCATCGCGACACCTCCGACCGCTTCCGCATCGCCTACGCGAACCCGGAGCGCGGCACGTTGCAGGTGCTCACCGATTCCAGGCTCGACGAGTCGCCCAGCATTGCCCCCAACGGGGCCATGGTGATCTACGCCACCCAGTACCAGGGGCAGGCGGTGCTGGCGGCGACCTCGATCGACGGGCGGGTGAAGTTCCGCCTGCCGGCCAAGCAGGGCGAGGTGCGGGAGCCGGCCTGGTCGCCGTTCCTGCGCTGAGGCCCCGCCGGGTGGGTGCCTGGCCGAAGTCCCGGTTTTTCGCCGGTTTTTTGTGAGATTGTCCGATCCCACACGGGTGCAAAAAGGCGGTTGCTGCGTATAATCCGCCGGTTTTTGCCCCCTTACTCCAAGAGGAAGCGTGAAATGCGTGCCACCGTCGTGAAGTCCCTGACCGCCGCGCTGCTCGTTGCCGTTGTTGCCGGTTGTGCGTCCAAGAAGGCCGATGACTCCGCGCAGACCACTGTTGCCCAGGCCCCGTCCACCGAGGTGGCCCCGGCCGCCGACACCGGCGTGCAGGGTGCCGACACCGGCGCCGGCGATGACACCGGCTACGTCGCCCCGATGGCGATCGGTGCCGAGGGTTTCGAGAACAACCCGGCCAACTACACCGGTGACACCCGTACGCGCACCATCTACTTCGGCTTCGACCGCTCGGAGATCCCGCAGGCCGCCTACGCCACGCTGAAGGCCCATGCCAAGCACCTCGCCGGCAACCCGGCCGCCCGCCTGACCGTGGAAGGCCACTGCGACGAGCGCGGCACGCCGGAATACAACGTGGCCCTGGCCGAGCGTCGCGCCAAGTCCATCGTCAGCTTCCTGACCCTGAACGGCGCCAAGGCCGGCCAGCTCGACGTGGTCAGCTACGGTGAAGAGAAGCCGGCCGAACTCGGCCACGACGAACTGGCCTGGGCGAAGAACCGCCGCGGCCAGCTCAACTACACCGCTGGCCAGCCGTAAGCACAGGCCATGCCCGTGAGCCGCCGGTCGCCGCTGCTGCTCCTGCCCGTGGCCTTGCTGGCCGCGGGCGTCGCCATGGCCGGCAAGACCGGCCCGGGCATCGAGGAGCGTCCGGCGGTGACGGTCGGGGCTGCCGCGTCGGCCACGGCGACCGCCAGCGACGTGTCGGTCACCGTGTTCGAGCAGTTCCAGCAATACCAGGCGCAGATCGAGGCCCTCACCGGCCGGGTCGAGGAACTCGAGCATGCGCTGTCCCAGGCCCGCGAGCAGGAACGCGCCCGTTACCTCGATGTCGACGGCCGCCTGAAGGCGCTGGAGCAGGCACCGAAGGCGGCGCAGCCGGTTGCTGCACCGGTCGAGACGGCGGCCGAGCCGGCTGCCGGTGACGACGAGAAGGTCCTGTTCGAACGCGGCCGCGCGCTGGTCCGCGAGAAGAAATACGACGACGCGATCGGCGCCTTCGAGCAGCAACTCAAGCAATTCCCGCGCGGCGAACTGGTGCCCAACGCGATGTTCTGGCTGGGGCAGATGTGGCTGGCCGCGTCGCAGCCGGATGCCCCCAAGGCCGGCCGCTATTTCTACCGCGTCTATAACGAGTACCCGAAGAGTCCGCTGGCCAGCAATGCCATGTACCAGCACGGCATCGTGCAGTGCCAGGAGGATGTCACCAAGGGGCGCGTCACGCTCAACCGGGTGATCGTGCAGTACCCGGGTTCGCCGGACGCCAAGCTGGCCGACAACGCGCTGAAGCAGCAGTGCCGCTGAGGCACACGCCCGCCACCTGACTGCCGCCCGGCGCCGGTTGCCCCATGTCCGAATTGCGCATCACCGAAATCTTCCATTCGCTGCAAGGCGAGGCCCGCACCGCCGGCCTGCCGACGGTGTTCGTGCGCCTCACCGGTTGCCCGCTGCGCTGCGGTTACTGCGACACCGAGTACGCGTTCAGCGGCGGCAGCGTGCGCGCCATCGAGGACATTGTTGACGAAGTGGCCGGCTACCGGCCGCGCTACGTCTGCGTGACCGGCGGCGAGCCGCTCGCGCAGCGCAATTGCCTGCCGCTGCTGGTGGAGCTGTGCAACCGCGGCTACGAGGTGTCGCTGGAAACCTCCGGCGCGCTGGACGTGTCGCTGGTCGACCCGCGCGTGTCGAAGGTGATGGACCTGAAGACGCCGGCCTCCGGCGAGGTGCATCGCAACCTCTACGCCAACATCGCCCACCTCACGCGCCACGACCAGGTGAAATTCGTGGTGTGCGATCGCCAGGACTACGAGTGGGCGCGCTTCAAGATCGACGAACACGACCTGCTGGCGCGCGTTGGTGAAGTGCTGTTGTCGCCGGGCCATGGCGTGGTGGCGCCGCGCGACCTGGCGCAGTGGATCCTCGATGATCGCCTGCCGGTGCGCATGCAACTGCAGTTGCACAAGGTGATCTGGGGCGAGGAGCGGGCGCGATGAGCGGCGCGAAGCGGGCGGTGGTCCTGCTGTCCGGCGGGCTGGATTCGGCCACCTGCCTGGCGATCGCGCAGGCGGACGGTTTCCTGCCGGCGGCCATCAGTTTCGATTACGGCCAGCGCCATCGCGCCGAGCTGGATGCGTCGCGGCGCGTGGCCGCGGCGTTCGGCGTACGCGACCACCGCGTGGTGCGCATCGACCTGGGCAGTTTCGGCGGTTCGGCGCTCACCGATACATCGATTGCCGTGCCCGAAGAACCGGGCGAGGGCATTCCCGTCACCTACGTGCCGGCGCGCAACACGGTGTTCCTGTCCTATGCGCTGGGCCTGGCCGAAGTGCTGGGCGCCACCGACATCTACATCGGCGTGAACGCGGTGGACTACTCGGGCTACCCCGATTGCCGGCCGGCGTTCATCGCCAAGTTCGAGGAACTGGCCAACCTGGCCACGAAGGCGGGCGTGGAAGGCGGGCGTTTCCGCGTGCACGCGCCGCTCATCGACCTGTCCAAGGCGGACATCATCCGCCGCGGCATGGCGCTGGGCGTGGACTACGCGCAGACGGTCTCGTGCTACCAGGCCGACGATGCCGGCCGCGCCTGCGGTCGCTGCGACAGTTGCCGCCTGCGCGCGGAGGGTTTTGCCGCGGCCGGCGTGCCGGATCCCACGCGTTACCGGGACTGATTTCCCGGATCGTGGCGGCCAGTTGCAGATTCGTCATCTGCACACTTGCAAAACCGGAATCGGCCGCTAATATATGCGCCTCCTGACGGGGGTCGTTAGCTCAGTCGGTAGAGCAGCTGGCTTTTAACCAGTTGGTCGAAGGTTCAAATCCTTCACGACCCACCATCTCTTCCTGTATCCCTCCATTCGTTCATCCTGCCGCGGTCGGCTGGCCGTCCGGCGGGCTTTCGCATGTCCGGCTTCCGGCAGGCGGCTTGACCCGGGGGTAACCCCCATGTTTGATGCTGGCAGGCATCGATGGCGAGCCGGGTCCCGCCGACCCGAGGGGGATGGTCATGTATACCGTGACGCAGCTGGCGCGCGAGGCCGGTACCACGGCCGAGGCCGTGCGCCATTACACCGGGCTTGGCCTGCTGGTGCCGCAGCGTGACCGTGGCAACAACTACCGTCGCTATTCGGCGCAGGACCTGCGTCGCCTGTGCTTCATCCGCGCGTCCCGCGACCTTGGCTTTTCCCTCGATGACATCCGCCAGATCCTTGCCGATGCCGATCGCGGTGCGTCGCCGTGCCCGCAGGTGCGCGGTATCTATGCGCGCCGGCTGGCGGAAGTGGAGACGGAAATTGCGCGACTGTCGTCGCAGCGCGAGCGCATGCGGCGGTTGTTGCGCCGTTGGCAGCGCCTGCCGGATTGCGCGCCCACCGGCGAAAGTCTCTGCCACCTGATCGACGAGGCGACCGGCACGCGCGTGCCCGGGGAGTGCTGTCATGAGTGAGCAGGATGTTGCCGGCGACACCTGTCGCCTGGCCGTCGACGGCGCCAAATGCGCCGGTTGCGTGGCGCGCATCGAGCAGGCGCTCGCCGCCGTGCCCGGCGTCACCGCCGCCAGCATGAACCTCGTCGAACGCACGGCACTGGTGAGCGGGCCGGCTGACCCGGCGCGGCTGGTGGAAGCCGTGCGTGCCGCCGGTTACTCGGCGGAAGTGATCGTCGATGAAGACGCCGCCCAGGCCGCTCGCGAGGCGGCCGAGGTCGCCGGGGGCCAACGCCTGTTCCGCCACGCGCTGCTCGCGCTGGCCATCGGCGTGCCGATCATGCTGTACGGCATGATCACCGGCGACATGGGCGTGCATTCGCAGCAGTCCCGCATTGGTTGGGGGCTGGCCGGACTCGCCACGCTGTTCGTGCTGCTGGTGCCGGGCCGGCATTTCTTCACCGGCGCCTGGCACGCCCTGCGCGGCGGCCACGCCACCATGGACACGCTGGTGGCGTTGGGCACCGGCGCCGCCTGGTTGTACTCGATGCTGGTGGTCGCGTTCCCGGCGGTGTTTCCCCACGAGGCGCGCCACGTGTACTTCGAGGCCAGCGCGATGATCATCGGCCTGGTCGACCTGGGCCAGTGGCTGGAGCAGCGTGCGCGCGGCCGGGCATCGGCAGCGATTCGCCGCCTGCTCGGGCTGGCGCCGAAAACCGCCCGCCTGCTGCGACGCGGGGCCGACGGGAGCGACGAGGAAGTCGATGTGCCGCTCGCATCGGTGCGCGTCGGTGACCGCCTGCGCGTGCGTCCGGGCGAGAAGATCGCGGTGGACGGTCGCGTCGAATCCGGCAGCAGCCTGGTGGACGAGGCCATGCTCACCGGTGAACCGCTGCCGGTGGCGAGGCAGGCCGGCGATCCGCTGTCCGCCGGCACCGTCAACCAGAACGGTACGCTGGTGTACGTGGCCGAACGCGTCGGTCGTGACACGCTGCTGGCACAGATCGTCGCGCTGGTGCGCCAGGCGCAGTCCACGCGGCCGCCCATCGGCCACCTGGCCGATCGCGTGGCGGCGGTGTTCGTGCCGGCGGTGGTGCTCATCGCCGTGTGTACGGCGCTGGCCTGGTATGCATTCGGCCCCGAGCCGCCAATGGCGTGGATGCTGGTCACCTCGATGACGGTGCTGGTCATCGCCTGCCCGTGCGCGCTGGGCCTGGCCACGCCGATCGCGGTGATCGTCGGCATCGGCAAGGCGGCCGAGTACGGCGTGCTGGTGCGCAACGGGGCAGCGCTGCAGCACGCGGCGTCCATCGATACCCTGGTGCTGGACAAGACCGGCACGCTCACGCGCGGCAAACCGTCGGTGACGGCGGTGCACGTGGTCGACGGTGTGACCGAGGCGGAATTGCTGGGCCTGGTGGCGTCGCTGGAGCAGGGCAGCGAGCATCCGCTGGCGCAGGCCGTGCTGCAGGCGGCGCGTGAGCGGGGCGTGGTGCTGGCTGCGCCGGAGGAATTCACGGCGGTGCCCGGCGAGGGCGTGCGTGGTCGCGCTGGCGGGCGCCTGGTGCTGGCAGGCAACGCCGCCCTGCTGGCCGGGGCGGGCATAGGTATCGAAGCGCTGGCCGGTGCGGCGCATGAGGTCACCGCGCGCGCCGCGACGCCGGTTTACGTGGCCATCGATGGCCGGCTGGCCGGGCTGGTGGCCATCAGTGATCCGTTGCGCGAGGACAGTGTTGCGGCCATGGATCGCCTGCGCCGTCTCGGCCTGCGCCTGGTGTTGTTGACCGGTGACAACGAACGCACCGCGCGGGCAGTGGCATCGCAACTGGGCATCGACGAGGTGATTGCCGGCGTGCCGCCGCAACAGAAGGCGGCGGTGGTCGAGCGCCTGAAAGCCGGTGGAGCCAGCGTCGGCATGGTCGGTGACGGCATCAACGACGCACCGGCACTGGCGGCGGCCCGGGTCGGCTTCGCCATGGGCGGCGGCACCGACGTGGCCATCGAGGCCGGCGACGTGACGCTGGTGCGCAATTCGCTGCACGGCGTGGCCGATGCCATCGAGATCTCCGCGGCCACGCTGCGCAATATCCGCCAGAACCTGTTCGGCGCCTTCGTCTATAACGTCGCCGGCATTCCGCTGGCCGCCGGCGTGCTGTATCCGTTCACCGGCATGCTGCTCGACCCGATGATCGCCGGCGCGGCGATGGCGCTCTCGTCGGTGACGGTGGTCAGCAATGCCAATCGCCTGCGGTTTTTCCGGCCCGGTCCGGCGGGGAGCTCGACATGACCAGGATAGCGTGTCTGTTGCTGGCGGCAGGCCTTGCCGCCGGTGCGTACGCCCACGACGGTGACATGGAGGATCGTGCCATGCGCCTGCACAAGAGCCTGCTGGTGCTGGATCGCGACTGGGCGGCGCAGGCTGGCGAGCAGGATCCCGCGCGCCGTGCCGCCCTGCTGGCGGCGCACGCACACGAGTTGGTGGCCGTGCAGCGGGCGTTGCGCGAGGCGGCGGACCGCTCGCCGTGCGTGTTGCTGGAAGCACGCGATGGCGCGCGCCAGCTGGCGTGCCTGGCGGATACCGAAGCGCGCCTGCGTGCCACCGAGCGGTTGCTCGGGCACGTGGTCAACCGGCTGACCCTGGAGCAGGTGCATGGGCACTGAGCATCGGCACGGCGGTCATCCGCACGCCCATGATGGGCATCACCACCACGCGCATCACCACGCGCATGATGAGTCGCGCGCCATCGGCGTGGCGTTCTTCCTCAACCTCGGTTTCACCCTGGTGGAACTGGTCGGCGGCCTGCTGACCAACAGCGTGGCCATCCTCGCCGACGCGTTGCATGACCTGGGCGACAGCCTGGCCCTGGGCCTGGGCTGGTACCTGTCGCGTGTCGCGCGCCGCGGTGCGGACGCATCCTTCAGCTACGGTTACCAGCGCTTTTCGCTGCTGGGTGCGCTGATCAACAGCCTGGTGCTGGTCGGCGGTTCGGTGTTCATCCTGGTGGAGGCGGTGCCACGCCTGTGGGCGCCGGAGATGCCGCATGCCGAGGGCATGTTCCTGCTGGCGTTGCTGGGCGTGGCGGTGAACGGCTTCGCGGCCTGGCGCCTGAAGCGCAGCGGCACGCTCAACGCGCAGGCGATGGGCTGGCACCTGCTCGAGGACATGCTCGGCTGGATCGCCGTGCTGGTGGTGAGCATCGTGCTGATGTTCGTGGACTGGCCGGTGCTGGATCCGCTGCTGTCGGTGGTATTCACCGCTTTCATCCTGATCAACGTGCTGCGTACCTTGCGCGCGACCATCGGCGTGTTCCTGCAGGCGGTGCCCGCCGGTGCCGCGCTGGCGGATGTGGAGGCGGCGCTGCGCGCGGAGGCGGACGTCGCTGCCGTGCATCATGGCCGGCTGTGGACGCTCGACGGCGAGCAACACGTGTTCACGGCCCACGTGGTGGCGGCGCGGAGCCTTGATGCTGGCGAGATGACCGTATTGAAGGGGCGCGTGGAGGCGCGTCTGGCGCCGTTCGGCTTCGCGCACACCACCATCGAAATCGAGTTGCCCGGCGAGAACTGCCGCGACGCGCACGGCTAGCGTGCCGGCCCGGCCCTTGGCCGCCGTTCGCCGGCGGCTATTGCCAGCCACCCCCGGCGGGGAATATTGTATCGATCGATACAATATAGGAGGCGCCATGGGCAGGCCGCGTTCCGTTGACGACAGCCAGGTGCTCGACGCTGCCATGCTGGCCTTCTGGCAGGACGGTTACGAGGGCGTGTCCACGCGCGCGCTGGAGGCCGCGACCGGTCTGCCGGCGAGCAGCCTTTATCATCGCTTCGGCAGCAAGGACGGCCTGTTTGCCGCGGCGCTCGATCACTACCTGGAGCGGGTGGTGGAAGCGCGCATCCGGCGTTACCTTGCGCACGATGACGCGCTGGCGGGCCTGCGCGAGTTCTTCACCTCGGTCTACCGCGCGCGCGGTCCCTACCGCGCCTGTCTGCTGGCCAATACGCTGGCCCAACCGTCCGCCCGGCTGCCGGCCGTTGCGCCGCGCCTCGCGGCCGGCACCGCACGCATGCGGGCGGCGCTGGCCGACACCGTCCGGCGGGGCATCGCGCAGCGGGTCATGCGCCGTGACCTCGACGTGGACGTGGCCGCCGGCTTCCTGCTCACCGCGCTGTACGGTCTGCTGGCCACGGCGCGCCACGAACGCGATCCTGCGCGCCTCGATGCGCAGGTCGATCTCATCCTGGGAGTGCTGAACTGATGCAGTTCGATGACATGTTGTTGCCACTGGACAGCGGTGAGCGCGTCGAGGTGCGGCCGACCTGGGGGCAGGGGCGCGCCACCTTCGGCGGACTGGTCGCCGCGTTGTTGTATCGTCGTGCGACCGCGGTGTTGCGCGCGTCCGGGGAAGATCCCGAACAAAAGCCGCCGCGCTCGCTGACCTTTTCGCTGGTGGCTCCGCTGGCACCGGGGGCGGCACACGTGTCCGCCGAGGTGCTGCGCGCCGGCAAGAACGTGGTGCAGGTGCAGGCGCGTATCGAGCAGGATGGCCAGGTGGCGGCGGTGATGCTCGGCAGTTTCGGTGCCACGCGGACCTCGACAGTATTGATCGCGCCGCAGCCGGCACCGCTGTTCACCGCGCCGGCGGACATCACGCCGGTCCCCTATATCGCCGGCCTGACGCTGGAATTCATCCAGCACTTCGATTTCCGCTACGCGGCCGGGCAGATGCCGTTCACGCAGCCGCCGGCCACCACCGGCGACATGGGTGGCTGGGTGCGCTTCCGTGAACGGTCGCCGGCATTCGGCTTCGATCATCTGCTCGGGCTGGTGGATGCCTGGCCGCCGGCGGTGCTGCCGATGTTCGCCCGCCCGGCGCCGATCAGTACACTCACCTGGACGCTGGAGTTCACCGATGCCGCCATGCCCGAGGGCGGCGAGGGCTTCGTGCAGTACCTCGCGCAGACGGACTTTTCCACCCAGGGCTACGCGCACATCCAGTCGCGTACCTGGCGCGATGATGGCACGCTGCTGGCCATCGGCCGCCAGACCGTCGCGATCTTTGCCTGAACGCACCCACGAGGAGTTGTCATGACACAGGAACAATACCGGCTGTTCGGCGCCGAAATGTCACCCTACTCGGTGAAGGTGCGCGCCTACCTGCGCTACAAGGGCATCCCGCACCGCTGGGTGGTGCGTTCCATGGACCAGATGGCCGAGTTCGGCAAGTACGCGAAGTTGCCGTTGATACCCTGCCTGGCCTGCCCGGACGGCACCGGCCTGCAGGACTCCACGCCGATCATGGAGAAACTGGAGGCGCAATTTCCGGAGCCGTCGGTGCGCATTCCCGATGCGGCACTCGACTTCCTGTCGGCACTGATCGAGGAATACGCCGACGAGTGGTGCAACAAGCACATGTTCCACTACCGCTGGTACTACGAACCGGACGCGAAGTCGGCGGCCTTGCGCATCGCGCAGGAAGTGGTGCCGGCCGGCTCGCCGGCCGGGGCGGCCGGGCAGATGGCGCCGTCGCTCGAGCAGCGCATGGTGCCGCGCCTGTCGTTCGTCGGTTCCGGGCGCGGCAACACCGCGAACGCGGCGTTCATCGAGCGCTCGTTCATCCGTACCGCGCAGATCCTCGATGCCCACCTGGGCGAGCGCGCCTACCTGTTCGGTGCCCGTCCGGCGATGGCGGATTTCGGCATTTACGGCCAGTTCAAGGAATTGCTGTCGGATCCGACGGCGGGCACCTGGTTGCGCGGCAACACCCCGCACCTGGTCGCCTTCGTCGAGCGCATGGAAGACCCGCAGGCACTGGGTGACTTCGAGCCCATGGCCAACCTCATGCCGGGACTGTCGCGCCTGCTGCGCGACGAGGTGGCGGCCTGCTTCCTGCCCTGGTCGGATGCCAACGCGCGTGCGCTGGCGGCCGGCCAGGCCACCTTCAGCGTGCACATCGACGGCGTCGATTTCACCCAGGAGGTGCAGAAGTACCACGCGCGCTCGCTGGCGGAGATCCGCCGCAAGTACGCCGTGCTGCGCGAGGATGCGCGCCTGAACCTGGTGCTGTCGGATGTCGGCGCGCAGCGCTGGCTGGAGGGCTGAGCCGTGGCCTTGATGCTGGATCGCGTGCTGGCCGACGTGCTGGCCCAGCCGCTGCACGCTGCCGCCGGATTGCGCCTGCTGTCCGCGGCTGATGGCCGCGCGGAGATCGCCTACGAGGTGAACGACATGACCGCCAACATCCAGGGCATGCTGCATGGCGGCATCATGGCGGTGATGCACGACGTGGGCGTTTTCCTGGCGGTGTCCACGCTGCTGCCGCCGGAGAAGCACGCGGTCACCTGCGACACCAGCCTGTCGATCCTGCGCCCGGCCAACCGCGGCGAGACCATCATCGTGCGCGCCACGGTCGATCGCCTCGGCCGCACGCTGGCCTTCATGCGCAGCGAGACGTATGCGCGCGATGCGGCCGGCAAGGAGCGCCTGATCGCCACCGGCTCGCTGACCAAGGCCGTCACCAGCGCCTGACTTCCGGAGGAATGCCGCCATGATCGAACTGTTCACCGCCAACACGCCCAACGGCCACAAGGTATCGATCGCGCTGGAGGAAATGGGCCTGCCCTATACCTTCCGCGCGTTGAAACTGATGGAGCTGGAGCAGAAGCAGGACTGGTTCCTGAAGATCAATCCCAACGGCCGTATTCCCGCGATCATCGACCACGACAACGACGACTTCTGCGTGTTCGAGTCCGGCGCCATCCTGGTGTACCTGGCGGAGAAGTGCGGGCGCTTCCTGCCCGCCGATGTACGTGGTCGCTCACGGGTGCTGCAGTGGCTGATGTTCCAGATGGGCGGTCTCGGCCCGATGCAGGGGCAGGCCAACGTGTGGTCCCGCTACATGCCGGAGAAAGTGCCGCTGGCCATCAGCCGCTACCAGAACGAAACGCGCCGCCTGTACGAGGTGATGGACCGCCGTCTCGGCGAGGCCGAGTACCTGGCCGGCGATTACTCGATTGCCGACATGGCCGCCTGGCCGTGGGTGCGCATCCACGACTGGGCGGGAGTGAGCGTGGACGGGCTGGACAACCTGCAGCGCTGGCGTGATGCCATCCGCGCGCGCGACGCCGTGCAGCGCGGCATTGCCGTGCCCGGCGACGACGGGGTCCCGGACGTACGCAAGATTGCCGGCATGGTGCAGGGCGCGGGGGACAAGCCGGCGCCCCGGAGCTAAGGGAATCCTGTACGGCGGGGCCCTCTGGTTGGCGGGCTGTACAAGGGCTTGTACGCGGGTGAATTGTTGGCTATCTGTAAAAAGGCCTTATAAAACATATCGGTAAAGGTACGCCGGGTCGCCCTGGCGGGAAGTTTGGCCCCCTTGCCTCAGCCCCGGGGTTCGCAGATACTTGTACAAACACATAGTCACTGTACAAGTGTAATGCCTGAATCCCTCGACCGTTCTGCCGAAGCGACCGCTCCTCCGCGCATCCCGGTGGGTATCAGCCAGTGCCTGCTTGGGGCGCCCGTGCGCTTCGACGGCGGCCACAAGCGCGACCAGTACTGCACGGGTGAACTCGCGCAGTGGTTCGACTGGGTACCGGTATGCCCGGAGATGGCCATCGGCCTGGGCGCGCCGCGCGATTCCATCCGCCTGCAGAAACGCGCCGATGGCGCCATCCGCCTGGTCGCCGGCAAGACCGGCGTGGACCACACCGATGCGATGGAGGCCTGGTCGCGGCCGAAGGTGGCCGGCCTGGGCGAACTGTGCGGTTACGTTTTCGCCAAGCGCTCGCCCACCTGCGGCATGGAGCGGGTGAAGGTGTACACCCACGAAGGCATGCCCGACCGCGCCGAAGGTACCGGCGTGTACGCGCGCCTGTTCATGGCCGCCAACCCGCTGGTACCGGTGGAAGAGGAAGGGCGGCTGAACGACCCGCAGCTGCGCGAGAATTTCGTGATGCGCGTGTTCGTGCTGTGGCGCTGGCGGCAACTGTGCCGCGAGGGCCTCACCGCGAAGGCGTTGCTCGATTTCCATACCGACCACAAGTACCTGCTGATGGCGCACAGCATCCCTGCCTACCAGCAGACCGGTCGCCTGCTGGCGCAACTGGCCGGGCAGCCGATCGCCGACGTCGGTGACGCCTACGTGGCCGCGCTCATGCAGGGGCTGGCCCGGCCGGTCACCCGCGGCGGCAATGCCAACGCGTTGCAGCACATCATGGGCTACTTCCGCGAGCACCTGCCGCCGGCGCATCGCCAGCGCCTGCGCGACAGCATCGAGAAATACCGCCGCGGCCTGCTGCCGCTGTCGGCACCGCTGGCGCTCATCAACCACTTCCTCGCCGACTTCCCGGATCCCTACCTGTCGCGCCAGGTGTACCTGGCGCCGCACCCGGAAGAGTTGCGACTGCGCAGCTTCCACTGAGGTCACCTCATGAACGACATCGACGCCGAAGAGCGCCCCGGGCTGTTTCCCATCCGGGTGGTATCGCAGCGTACCGGCGTGAACACCGTGACGCTGCGCGCCTGGGAGCGTCGCTACGGCTTGCTCAAGCCGGTGCGCACGCCCAAGGGGCACCGCCTGTACAGCGAGGACGACGTGGCCCGCGTGGAGCACATCGTCGGCTGGATCAACCGCGGCGTGTCCATCAGCCAGGTGCGTGCGCTGCTGGAGCGTGATGCGGGCGATGCCGTCCCGGCGGACAGCAGCGGGGGTGACTGGCAGGCCTACGGTGCGCGCGTGGTGCGCGCCGTGGCGCAGTTCGACGAGAACCGCCTCGATGACGTGGTGAACGAGGCGCTGGCGTTGTACCCGTTCGCCACCGTGTGCGAACGACTGCTGCATCCGCTCGGGCAGAACCTGGCCGGGCGCTGGCAGGGTGCGCCGGGTGATCGTGCCGAGCAGGCGTTTGTCGAAGGTTACCTGGCGCGCAAGCTTGCCACCCGCGTGCAACTCGGAGCCCGCCACATCGGCAGCGAGGCGCCGGTGCTGCTGGCGTCATTGCCCGGCGACGCCGACGCGGTCGCGCTGTTGATCCTCGCGGTGGCCTTCCATGCACTGGAGCGCCCGGTGGTGTTGTTGCCGGCCGCGCTGCCGGCGACCGACCTCATGGTGGCCTGCGACAAGGTGTCTGCATCCGCCATCGTTCTGCACGGCACCCAGGCGCAGGAGCCGGTCTCATTGGTCCGCCTGTTGTCGCAACTGGCGGGTGGCTGCGGGCGGCTGGTGTTCGTTGCCGGCCCCACGGCGAGCATTCACCGGGAGCTGATCGAAACCGCCGGCGCCGTGTCCCTGGTCGACCCGTCGCTGGCCGCCGCCGCGCGCCAGGTCATGCCGCTGCGTGCCGTTGCACCGGCGGGGAGCGTGCCATGACCCAGCTGGTCTGGTTCCGCGAGGACCTGCGCACCGATGACCAGCGTGCGCTGGTCGCGGCAGTCGCCGTCGCCGATGCTGCCGGCGAGGCGGTGCACGCCGTCTGGTGCGCCACGCCGGCGCAGTGGGATGCGCACGGCATGGGCGACAACCGCCGCGGATTCCTGCTCGACAACGTGCTGCAGTTGCAGGCTGCACTTGCCGAAGCGGGAATCGTCCTGCACGTCGTCGATGCCGGGGACTTCGCCGGCAGTGTCCGTGCCGTGCTGGACATTGCCCGCGCCAACGGCGCCGGCGCGGTGCACTACAACGAGGAGTATCCGCTCAACGAACAGCGCCGCGACGCCTCGTTCGATGCCGCCTGCGCGGCGGCCGGCATCGTCGGTTGCCGTCACCACGACGGCATGCTGGTGCCGCCGCGTGCCGTGCTGACCAAGGCGGGTACGCCTTACACGGTGTTCACGCCCTACCGGCAGGCCTGGTACCGGGAACTGGCGGCGGACGGCGGCATTGCGCCGATGGCATTCCGGGCGCCGCGGCAGCGGGCCGATGCCGCCGCGCTGGCGGCCGCGGGCGCCCGTGCACAGCAGGTCATCGCTGAATTGCGCGCCAGGCTGCAGGTACCCGAGAGCGTGCGCGCAGCCTGGCCGGCCGGCGAGCATGAAGCGCAGCGTCGCCTCGCCGGGTTCGCTGATGAAGCACTGCGCGATTACAAGGCGCGGCGTGACCTGCCGGCCGAGCCGGGCACCAGTGTGCTGTCACCGTACCTCGCCGCCGGCGTGCTGTCGCCGCGCCGCGCGCTGGCGGTTGCCCGCGCGGCGAACCGCGGTGATTTCGCCGAAGGCAATGCCGGCGTGGTGACCTGGATCTCGGAACTGGCGTGGCGGGATTTCTACCGGCAGGTGGTGTTCCACCATCCGCACGTGTCGATGGGCCGTGCCTTCCGCCGCGAAACCGACCGCGTGGCGTGGCGCCGCGACCAGCGTGATTTCGACGCCTGGTGCCGCGGCGAAACAGGGATTCCGCTGGTCGATGCGGCCATGCGCCAACTGGTCGCCACCGGCTGGATGCACAACCGCCTGCGCATGGTCACCGCCATGTACCTGAGCAAGGATCTGCTGATCGACTGGCGTCTGGGTGAAGCGTTCTTCGCGCGCCACCTCGTTGACTGGGATTTCGCCGCCAACAACGGTGGCTGGCAGTGGAGTGCTTCCACCGGCACCGACGCGGCGCCGTATTTCCGCCTGTTCAACCCGGTACGGCAGGGCGAGCGCTTCGATCCCGACGGCGCCTTCGTGCGCCGCTGGTTGCCGGCATTGGCCGCGGTACCCGAACGCTGGGTGCATGCGCCCTGGCTGGCGGCGGAAAAACACGCCGACCTGTTCGCCGGCGGGCCGTCGTTCGCGCCACCGCTGATCGACCACGAACGCGCCAAGGCGCGCGTGCTGGCGGCGTTCCGCGCCGCCGCATCGACGGCTGCCTGACTGCCACGGAGAGGAAGACATGGAAAACCGCTTCGACGCTGATCGTGTCCGCGCCATCTTCAATGCGATGGGACGCGACACCCTGCATCTGGTCGACGAGCTGTATGCGCCCGGCGTGGTGTTCGTCGACCCGTTCCATCGCGTGGAGGGCAGCAGTGCGCTGCGCGAGTACTACCGGAACATGTACGCCAACGTGCAGTCGATCCGTTTCGACTTCGACGGCGAGACACGCGCCGTCGACGAATTGGTGCTGTACTGGCAGATGACCTACAGCCACCGCCGCATTGCCGGCGGTGCACCGGTGACGGTACCGGGCTGCTCGCGGTTGGTGTTCGATGCCGCTGGCAAGGTGGTCCTGCACCGCGATTACTTCGATGCCGGCAACCTGTTGTACGAGAACCTGCCGGTGCTCGGTGGCCTGGTGCGGTTCATCAAGGGAAGGGTGTGAGCCATGGGTGGCATCCGTGACTGGAAAGGCAGGACCGTGTGGATCACCGGCGCCTCGTCGGGCATTGGTCGCACCCTGGCCGTGCGCCTGGCGTCGCAAGGGGCATGGGTGTTCGGCAGCGCGCGCGATGCGGCGGCGCTGCGCGAATTGCAGGCCGCACACGGCATCGAGCCCTTGCCGTGTGATGTGTCCGATCATGCGTCGATGCTCGCCGCCGCCGGCCATATCCGCGAGCGCGCCGGCAGCCTCGACGTGCTGGTGGCCAACGCCGGCACCTGCGAGTACGTGGACGTACAGGCCTTCGACAGCACGCTGTTCGAGCGGGTGATGCGCGTCAACTTCCAGGGCGCGGTGCATACCGTGGAGGCGGCGCTGCCGTTGCTGCGTGCCGGCAAGACCCGCGTGATCGCCGGCGTGGGCAGCACGGCGGCGTGGACCGGGCTGCCGCGTGCCGAGGCCTACGGCGCCTCGAAGGCGGCGCTGCACTATTTCCTCGAAAGCCTGCGCGTGGACCTCACCGGCGAAGGTTTCACGGTGCAGACCATCGCGCCAGGCTTCGTGGAAACGCCGCTTACCGACCGCAACGATTTCGCCATGCCGATGCGCATCAGCGTCGATGCCGCGGTGGACTACCTGCTGGCCGGCCTGGCGTCCGGTCGCCCCGAAGTCGATTTCCCGCCGGCCTTCAGCGGTGCATTGCGCACCCTGCGCCTGCTGCCGGTATCCCTGCGCAACCGTCTCTACCAGCGCCTCGTGCGCAAAGCGGAGTGAACATGCAAGGCAGTGACAAACAGCGCATCGCCATCGTCGGCAGCGGCATCAGCGGATTGACTGCCGCCTGGCTGCTGGCGCGTCACCACGACGTGGTGGTGTTCGAGGCAGATGACCGGGTTGGCGGGCACACCCATACGGTGGACGTGGTCGCCGGCGGTGCGCGCCACGCCGTCGATACCGGCTTCATCGTCTGCAACGACTGGACCTATCCCAATTTCTTCCGCCTGCTGGAACAGCTCGGCGTGCGCCGCAAGCCCTCGGAGATGGGCTTCTCCGTGCACTGCGAGGCCACCGGGCTGGAGTGGGCCGGCGGCGGGCCCGACCAGTTGTTCGCGCAGCGGCGCAACCTGGTCAGACCGGGCTTCTGGCGCATGCTGGTGGACGTGGTGCGTTTCAATCGCCAGGCGCCGGCGCTGCTCGACAGTGCCGAGGGCGAACTGACCCTCGGTGAGTACCTCGGCCGCCACGGTTACTCGGACATGTTCCGTGACTACTACATCGTGCCCATGGGTGCTGCCATCTGGTCGGCCAACGACGCCACCATGATGAACTTCCCGGCGAAGTTCTTCGTGCGCTTCTTCCTGAACCACGGCCTGCTCAACCTGGTGGATCGCCCCCAGTGGTACGTGATTGAGGGTGGTTCGCGCGAGTACGTGCGCGCGCTGCAGGCGCGCTGTTCCGCCGAGGTACGCACCGGCCAGGGCGTGCGCACGGTGCGCCGCGATGAGTCCGGCGTGACGCTGAATACCGCCGCCATGGGTGACGAGCGCTTCGACCGAGTGGTGTTTGCCTGCCACAGCGACCAGGCGCTGGCCATCCTCGGTGGTGACGCGACTGCCGCCGAGCGCGAGGTACTGGGCGCCATTCCCTACCAGGAGAACGACGTGGTGCTGCATACCGATACCCGCGTGCTGCCGGTGTCGCGCAAGACCTGGTCGAGCTGGAACCACTGGCTGCCGGTGGTGCGCGGCGACCGCGTGCAGCTGACCTACAACATGAACATCCTGCAGGGCATCGCGTCACCGGAAACCTTCTGCGTCACGCTCAACCAGGCGCAGGACATCGACCCGGCGCGCGTGCTCGGCCGCTACACCTACCACCACCCGGTGTTCACGCTGCCCGGCATCGCCGCCCAGCAGCGCCACGCGGAGATCGATGGCGTGCGCCACACGCATTTCTGCGGTGCGTACTGGCGCAACGGTTTCCACGAGGACGGCGTGTGGAGCGCGCTGCGCGTGGCGGAAAAGTTCGGGGAGTCGCTGTGACGCTGGCCAGCGCGCTCTACGAGGGCAAGGTGCGCCATCGCCGCCATGGCGAGCGCGCGCATGCCTTCGAGTACCGCCTGTTCATGGTTTGCCTCGATCTCGACGAGGTGGACGCCGTTTGTGCGCAGTCGCCGCTGTGGTCGGCGCGCCGCTTTGCCCCGGCCTGGTTCCGGCGCGCCGACTGGCTCCCGCGGTATCCGGGCACGCTGCGGGAGGCGGTGCTGGCGGCATTGCGCGAGCGTGGCGTGGATGACGCGGCCATCGGCCCGGTGCGCATGCTCACCCATTTGCGCTACTGGGGACTGTCGTTCAACCCGATCAGTCTCTTTTACTGCTATGACCGCGATGGCGTGACCCTGCGCCACCTGCTGCTGGAAGTGCACAACACGCCGTGGAACGAGCGGCACCTTTACCTGTTGCCGGTAGACGCCGCCGTTTCGCACACCGTGTCGCTGGACAAGGCCTTCCACGTGTCGCCCTTCATGGGCATGGACATGGCCTATCACTTCCGCTTCGACACGCCCGGGGAGCGACTGTCCTTCCACATGGACAACATTGCCGCCGGCGAGCGCGTGTTCGACGCGACGCTGTCGCTGCGTCGGCGCGAGATCAGCGGCCGCGCCCTGAACCTGGTTCTGTTGCGTTACCCGCTGATGACCGCCCAGGTGGTTATCGGCATTTACTGGCACGCCCTGCGCCTGTTGCTCAAGGGCGTGCGCTTCCATCCGCATCCGCAAACATCCACCCATGACCCGTGAAGATTCATCCAGGGAGACTGCCATGAATACGCGAGCCATCACCCGGGCCAACGTTGCCGCCGCCGGTGCCAACTGGCGCACGCGGCTCGCCGGCACCGCTGTCCGTCGCACGCTGGCCGGCCTGCGCGAGGGCCGTCTCACGGTGCGCGAGGGCGGGGTGGAGGAAACCTTCGGCAGCGCGCACGTGCGCCCGGAACTGCACGCGGTGATCGAGGTGAGCCACCCCAACCTGTGGGTGGACGTGCTGGCCAATGGCACGCTGGGCGCCGGCGAGGCGTACATGAAGGGCTACTGGACCAGCCCGGACCTGACGGCGGTGGTGCGCGTGTTCTGCGCCAACCTGGCCACGCTGGAAGCGCTCGACGGTCCGCTGGCGCGCGCCGCCAAACCGGCGCTGCGCACGCTGCACTGGCTGAACCGCAACACCGAGGCACAGGCGCGCCGCAACATCGCCGCGCATTACGATCTCGGCAACGACATGTTCCGCCTGTTCCTCGACCCGACCATGATGTACTCGAGCGCGATCTACCCGCATGCCGAAGCCGGCCTCGACGAGGCCGCGGTGCACAAGCTCGACGTGGTCTGCCGCAAGCTGGACCTCAAGCCTTCCGACCATCTCATCGAGATCGGCACCGGCTGGGGTGGCCTGGCGGTGCACGCGGCGAAGCACTACGGCTGCCGGGTTACCACCACCACGATCTCGAAGGCGCAGCACGCGGTCGCCGTGCAGCGGGCGATTGATGCGGGGGTGGCGGACCGCATCACCTTCCTGCTCGAGGATTACCGCAACCTGCAGGGCAGTTACGACAAGCTGGTCTCCATCGAGATGATCGAAGCAGTCGGTCATGACTGGATGGATACCTACTTCGCGAAGCTGTCGTCGCTGCTCAAGCCGGATGGCCTGGGCCTGGTGCAGGCCATCACCATCGCCGACCAGCGTTACGAGCAGGCACTGGAAAGCGTCGATTTTATCCAGCGCTACATCTTCCCGGGCGGCTTCCTGCCGTCGGTAGCGAGCATCGCTGACCGCGTGGCGCGCTGCACCGACATGGAGATCGTCCACCTCGACGACATCGGCCTGCACTACGCGCAGACGCTGAAGCAGTGGCGCGAGCGGTTTTTCGCCAATATCGACCAGGTGCGCGCGCAGGGCTACGACGAGACCTTCGTGCGCATGTGGGACTACTACCTGTGCTACTGCGAGGGCGGCTTCCGCGAACGGGTCATCGGCACCCGCCAGGTGCTGATGGCCAAGCCGAAGCACGTGCCCGCCGCGCGCGGCTGGGCGGGCTGAGCGTAGCGGTCACCAGGGATAGGTGAACTTCGCGTCTTCGTATTGCCGGTGGCGCGCGTCGGTGATCAGGCGGCGGAACTTCAGCAAAGTGAAGTAGGGGGCATCCTTGACCACCAGGTTCGATGCCCACGCCGGCACGTTGCCGCCGGCGTCGGCGCGCATCTCGTAGGTGACTTCCACCTCGCGGGTGGCAGGCATGAAACGGAAGCGGTAGATGCCGCGCATTTCCGGCATGCGCAGGTAGTCCGCGTGCGGCGCGGCCAGCGGGTTGCTGCTGGCGGTGATGGTGAGCGTGTCCGGGCCCTGCTGGATCGTCAGGTCGGCAACCACGTCGCGGTTCGACAGCGGCCAGGGCAGTTCGGTGGTGAACCACAACTTGCGCTGTGCGTAGTCGCTGCGGCCGAGTTCCTGCACCGCGGAAACGAAGCGCAACCAGCGCGGCACGGTGGCGTAGTCGTTGATCATCGCCTCGATGGCCGCCGGCTTTTCCAGCGTGAAGCGGGTGACGCCGCGGAAGGTCTTGATGCGCGAGGCATCGTCGTCCTGGCGGTAGACCTGGATGCCGTTGCGGTCCGATACCAGCTGCCAGCCGGTGGCGGGTGTGTCTGCGCCGGCGAGGGCTTGCCCCGCGCAGAAGAGAAGGGTGGCCAGTGCCAGGCAGATCCTGGCCGTCCTGAGTGTTCCGTGCATGCCGTTCCTGGCTCGCCTGCCGATGGTTCCCGGATCGCCACCCGGCAACCGCGCCCTTGCGGGGGCGCGGTGCCGGTCGGTCTGCTGTTACTGTAACCCGGCAAGGACCTGCGCGCAGGATCGCTGGCTCAGGCCGTGCGGTACTTGTCCGGATCGGTGGTGTACTCGGCGTGGCCGTAGCTCACCAGCAGGTCGTTGATCTGGCTGACCAGCAACTTGTCGGCCAGCTTGTTCACCACCGGGATGCGCTCGGCGACCGTGTGCGCCGCCATGCGCGGCATCACGTACAGGTTGCCGGCGGCGAACAGGCCGTAGTCGACCGGGCTGGGCAGTGCGCCCATCAGGCGGGCCTTTTCCTTAGGCACCTGGAAGGTGTGGCGGAAGAACACCTTGGAGAAGCCCTTCTCGACCGTGTTGAACACCTGGCTGCGCAGGCTTTCGTCCGGCGGCAGGTAGGCGGACATGGTCGAGCGCACCAGTTCACCGTTGGTCTGGTCGTCATAGCCGTCACGCAGCGTGGCCGCATAGCGCAACATCATGTCGAAGATCCCTTGCGCGGTATCCGGCAGCAGGTCTTCCGGCAGGCCCAGCAGGTAGCACTGGTAGCGGCAGAACTCCACGGTGGCGCGCTCGCGGCGGTTGAACTCCTTGCGCCCGCTGCGCACCGTCTTGAAGGCGGCGATGAACGACGGCATGGTGCCGGCCGGCATCTGGTCGATCTGCGGAACCGGGATGCCGTAGACGTTCACGTCCCACTTGTCGCGCGCGCGCTTGAGGATATTGAAGCGCACCATCGAGTGCATCAGGCGCACCATTGCCGCGGCCTTGAAGCCGCTGCCGTAGCGCGTCAATGCGCCGGGCAGGGTCGCGGTGGTGAAGAAGCTCGCGGTTTCCTTGACGCGCTGCACGGAGGTTTCGTGCGACAGCGCGCCGGTGAGCGCCATCGGCAGGCCGGAATACTTGTTGAGGAACGTGGCGATGAACGCGCCGCGGATGGCGAACGGTGCGAGGTTGGCCATCGCGGTACGGCCGGCGCGGGCGCCTTCCTCCACCAGCTTGCGGTCGACCCAGTCCGGCGTCTTTTCCATGTCGGCGATGAAGCGCGCCAGCTCTTCCGGGGCATCCGGTACGGCGTCGATGCCCTTGTCGCAGGCCAGCACCAGCATGTCGATCAGCGGGCGGAAACCGTAGCGGGTCATCAGCGCGGCGTAGGCATCGGCGGTGTTGTCGCCGAGCATGGTGTACGCCAGCATGCGCTCCATCTGGTCCTTGTCGGCCAGGATGCCGCTGCGGTATTTGCGCGCGAAATTCGGTGGCAGCATCGAGGCCGCCTTCGGATCGGTGGTGAAACGCTCCGGTACGATGTCGAAGTCGATGTCGCCGTAGAGCGACGGGATCAGGGTCTTCTGGGCGCGCACCTGCGCCTTCAGGTCGGCAAGCGATACGGTCATGGCGGGGTACTCCTGCGCTGTGGGGGTGCCCGGGGGCTGGGTCGACAGGGTGACACAGAACCGGCGGGTTCCGGGTGGCCTAAATTATCGGTCGGCGGGCCTGTCGGGAATGACGGTTTTTCCCATGTCAGTGATTGCCATGGTCAGCGTCAGGATCGGCCCTTGCCGACTGGCCGGTCACGCCCGGATGATCGGGGCCTCCCTGCCCACCGAGCCCATCCCATGACCACCCCCCAACGCATCCTCGTTACCGGCGGCGCCGGCTTCATCGGCGCCAGCGTCGTCCGGCTGCTGCGCGAGCGCTACCCGCAGGCCGCCGTACGGGTGTTGCACCTGCCGCGCGAGAACCTGCAGAACCTGGACGGCGTGGCCGGCATCGAACTGCTGGCCGGTGACGTCACCCGCCCGGCGGATGTCGATCGTGCGGTGGCCGGCTGCGACGTGGTGTTCCACCTGGCGGCCATCTACGCGGTGTGGTTGCCGGACATGTCGCTGATCCCGAAGGTGAACGTGGAGGGCACCCGCAACGTCCTCGAGGCCTGCCGCAGGCACGCGGTGCGCCGGGTGGTCCACACCAGCTCGGCGGTGTGTTTCTGTGGCCACGGGCTGGACACCGTATGCGACGAGACCTCGCCGTTCGCCATGCACGGCCACGCCTACGCGGAGAGCAAGATCGCCTCGCACCGGGTCGCCGAGGAATACGCCCGCCGCGGCCTGGACGTGGTGATCGTCTGCCCGGTGGGACCGTTCGGACCGGGCGACGTCGCGCCGACGCCGACCGGCCGCATCCTCACGGAGATCTTCAATTCGCCGCTGCCGACGGCGCTGCGCACGCGCATGAACCTGATCGACGTGCGTGACGCCGCCATGGGCCACGTGCTGGCCCTGGAGAAGGGCCGCACCGGGGAGAGCTACCTGCTGGGCGGCGACAACTACACGCACGTCGAGGTGGTGCGGCGCGTGCTGGCGCTGACGGGTATCGAGCGGCGCGTGGTGGAGGTGTCGCCGACCTTGCTGATGCCGATGGCCATGGTGATGAAGCTGGTGGCGGGATTCACGAAGAAGGCCCCGTTCATGACGCCCTCCGACATGCAGCAGGCCGGCAAGGGGTTGGTCTGCGACGCCGGCAAGGCCCGCCGCGAGCTGGGGCTGGTTACGCGACCGCTGGACGAAACGCTGCGGGATGCCCTTACCTGGTTCGTGCGCAACGGCCACATTACCGACAAACGGGTGGTGGCACGCTTCGGTCGCTCCGGGTAATTCCTGAGGGTCCGTCGGCCGGTCGCGCCCTAGAATGGGCGCACCGGGTCACTCGGATTTTTCCATGCTGCGCGTTGCCGTCATCGGTGCCGGAATTGCCGGCCTGGCCTGTGCCGCCCGCCTGGCAGCGGCCGGTTGCCGCGTCGATGTGTTCGAGAAGAGCCGCGGCACCGGCGGGCGGCTGGCCACGCGCCGTGACCACGGGACCGGCTTCGACCTCGGTGCGCAGTATTTCACCGCGCGCGACCCTGCCTTTGTCGCCCAGGTCGATGCCTGGCGCGCCGCCGGCGCGGTGGCGCGCTGGGATGTCCAGCCGCACGTGATCGACGCCACCGGCCGGCTGTTGCCGTCGCCCGACGACACGCCGCGCTGGGTGGGCACGCCGTCGATGACGGCGATCGCCCAGCAGTTGCTCGGCCGCCAGATCGTGTTGTGTACTGGCACGCGCATCGAGTCGGTGTCGCGCGGTGCGCACCGCTGGTCGCTGCACGCCGCAGAACACCTCGTGTTCGACGGCTTCGATGTGCTGGTGGTGGCAGCACCCGCGCCGCAGGCTGCGCCGCTGCTGGTGGCGTCCCCGGTGCTGCATGCGCTGGCCACCGGCGCGGTGATGGAGTCCTGCTGGGCGGTGGTGGTCGGTTACGACGAGCCGAGCGGCATCCGCCTGGATGCCGCGTTCGCCCGTGGCCAGCCGGTGAGCTGGCTGGCGCGCAACAGCGGCAAGCCCGGGCGCGCGATGATGCCGGAAACCTGGGTGCTGCACGCCGCGCCGGGGTGGTCCGAGGAACACCTGGAGGCGCCGGCCGACGCCGTCGCCCGTCACCTGCATCGCTGGTTTGCACAGGTGGTGGCGCCGCAGGCACCGGAGCCGGCCTGGCTCGCCGCGCACCGCTGGCGCTTCGCGCGCACCGGGCACGCGGTGGTCGATGCGTCAGCCTACGATGAGGCGCTGCAACTGGGCGTGTGCGGCGACTGGTGCAGCGGCGGGCGGGTGGAAGGCGCCTGGCTGTCGGGGCATGCCTTGGCCGCGCGGATACTGGCTGCGCAACTTCCGCGGAATTTCGTGCAATGAAAAGGGGCGGCCGCGTGGCGGTCGCCCCTCGTCGTACCGCGCGATCAACTGATCAGAAGCGGTAGCCGGCACCGATCATGTAGACCCACGGATCGATCGCGACATCCACGTCGAGCAGGTGCGCGCCGTTGCGCTTCACGTCGGCGGTGGTCTCGATGTCGATGTTCCACACGGCAGCGTTGATCAGCCACTTGTCGTTCAGCGCATAGTCCACGCCGGCCTGCAGGGCGAGGCCGAAGGAATCATCCAGTTCGATGTCGGTGCTGGTGGTTCCCGGGGCCAGTCCATCGACAGCGGCGGTGAAGGCGGCGGTGGTTTCCGATTCGAAGAACGTCGTGTAGTTCAGGCCCACGCCGAGGTAAGGCTGCAGTTTGCCGGCCATCGCCGGGTACCACTGCAGTGACACGGTCGGCGGCAGGTGCTGGGTCTCGCCGATCTGCACGCCGGCCAGCGCGCCGGCACCGTTGATGTCATGCGAGAACGGCAGCGCGCCCAGCACTTCCACGCCCAGCGACGGCGTCAGCATGTAAGTGAAACTGATGCCCGGCGAGGAACCGTCATCCACGTCGGCAATGTCACCGAGCGCAGAGGAGGAAGATGCGTCGGGGGCGACCACGGTATAGCCAAAACGGGCCAGCCAGGACCCCTCCTCGTAGGCCAGCGCCAGCGGCGCGGCGGAGACCAGGGCAAGTGCTACAGCAGACTTCAGCACGGTGACTTTCATGACGGAACCTCGTTGAAGGAAAGAAGCGCCGCCACGTTAAGCCGACCGTTCGCGCGAATGCTGATGCCCGTCAACGTTCACCCGGGTGCGTGGGTGTCATATGGGCCTGCCATGACGCCGGTCAATAGACCATGCAAAGTGTATGGGAATGTCAGGCCCGATCCTCGCCGCGAGGTTTGTTATCCTCCCGCTCCCTGACGGAGGCCCCATGTCCAGCACCATCGATTTCGTCCGCGACCACCTGGCCCACGAGAACGATCCGCCGGCGCTGAGCCCGGCGCAGAAGGACGACTTCATC
Source organism: Gammaproteobacteria bacterium (assembly GCA_018262975.1). Taxonomy (GTDB): domain Bacteria; phylum Pseudomonadota; class Gammaproteobacteria; order Pseudomonadales; family JADFDG01; genus JADFDG01. Next base: position 283,467 of record JADFDG010000001.1, on the reverse strand, counting down.
CGCCGCATCAAGGCGCAACTGAAGGCACAGGAGGCGGTGCTGGTTGCCCACTACTACACCGACCACGACGTGCAGGCGCTGGCCGAGGAAACCGGCGGCTGCGTGTCCGATTCGCTGGAGATGGCGCGCTTCGGCCATGATCATCCGGCAAAGACGCTGGTGGTCGCCGGGGTGAAGTTCATGGGCGAGACGGCAAAGATCCTCTCCCCGGAAAAGCGCGTGCTGATGCCGACGCTGGAAGCCACCTGTTCGCTGGACCTCGGCTGCCCGATCGACCGCTTCAGCGAATTCTGTGACCGTCACCCGGATCGTACCGTGGTGGTCTATGCGAATACCTCGGCGGCGGTGAAGGCGCGCGCCGACTGGGTCGTCACCTCGTCCATCGCCGTCGAGCTGATGGAGCACCTGGCCGAGCGCGGCGAGAAGATCATCTGGGCGCCGGACAAGCACCTGGGCGACTACGTCACCAAGAAATCCGGCGCCGACGTGCTGGTGTGGGACGGTGCCTGCATCGTTCACGAGGAATTCAAGGCGAAGCAACTCGAAGACCTCAAGCGCGTCTACCCGGATGCCGCCGTGCTGGTGCACCCGGAGTCGCCGGCAGCGGTGGTGGCGCTCGCCGACGTGGTCGGTTCCACCTCGCAACTGATCCGGGCCGCGCAGAACCTCCCCAACCGGCGCTTCATCGTCGCCACCGACAAGGGCATCTTCTACAAGATGATGCAGTTGTGCCCGGACAAGGAATTCATCGAGGCGCCGACCGCCGGTACCGGTGCGACCTGTCGCTCCTGCGCGCATTGCCCGTGGATGGCCATGAACGGCCTGGAGGCACTGTGCCGCGTGCTGGAAGACAGCGGCTACGCGGCGCAGAACGAGATCCACGTGGACCCGGTCGTGGGCGCCAAGGCGGTGGTGCCGCTGCAGCGCATGCTGGCCTTCGGCAAGGAACTGGCGGCCAGGCCCGGCCGCCGCTGAGCAGCCGAAACGAAAAAGCCCGGCAATGCCGGGCTTTTTTCAGTCGTCCTCGAGGCACTGCTCGATGCGACGGAATACCGCCGGGCTGTACAGCAGCGCGCAATGCCCGTGGTAGTGCACGTGGATGTTCTCGGCACCCTCGAGCACCGAGGAATGTGCCGGCAGCACGAAGTTGTCGAACTCCGAGTAGATCGAGTAGTAGCGCACCTGGTCGCCGGGGGTGAGGCCGCCGTCGGCCAACGCGTTGATGAAATCCGAGCGGTAGCGCATCTGCGGCACGTTGCCGCCACCGGGCACGAAGGACGCCAGCTTCGAGCCCATGTGCGGCGAGCCGAGGGTGATGACCTTGCCGACCTTGCCACCCATGTCCAGGTGCTTGATCGCGTAGCGGGTCAGCAGGCCGCCCATGCTGTGCGCGACGATGTTCACCTTCGGCGCACCGGTGGCCGCCAGGGCCTTGTCGACATGGCGCGCCAGTTGCGCGGCCAGTTTTTCCGCGCGGATCACCGGCGGCGTGTAACTCACCGCGTACACGTTCTTGTAGCCGCGTGCCTTCAGCCACAGTTGCACGCCGAGGAAACAGGCGCTGTTGGCGCCCCAGCCATGCACCAGGATGATCGGCTCGCGGCCGTGTTCCTGGGCACGGAACGGTGCCAGGTCGTGGATGATGCGCAGCGGGTAGGTCAGTACCAGCAGCGCGAAACTGGAGGCTTCCGGGACGATGGCGGCCAGCCCCAGCAGGGGGTTGAGCGGCTGCAGCGACGCGCCGGGCATGGCCTTGCGTTCGCGGTCGGTACGTCGCGCCCAGTACCACAGCAGGTACAGGACCAGCGCTCCGGCGAAACTGATGGCGATGGCGGCCAGTGCCACCCATTCCAGCACGTGCAGGGTGTCGGTGAACATGTCAGCCGTGCACCACGTAGACCGGCTTGATGTGCACCGGGCAGCGCAGCGAGTTGGCCACGAAGCAGTTGCGGTGCGCGCTGTCGTGCAGGGCGGCCAGGGTGGCGTCGTCCACCGGCGTGTCGGCGGCGAACTGCACTTTCGGGCGCAGGGTGATCTGCACGATGGCGGTGCGGCCTTCCTCGTTCTTGTCGAGGGTGCCGGTGGGGTGGTCGGTGTAGGAGAGCACTTTCAGCTTCTTCTTCGCGGCGATGGCCAGGAAGGTGAGCAGGTGGCAGCCGGCGCAGGCGGCAATGACCGCTTCGTCGGGATTGACGTTGTCGGGATTGCCGCCGAAGGCGACGCCGGAGGAGGCAGGCACCACGTGCCCGCCCTTGAACAGCCAGTTGTGATCGCGATTGTAGGTATCGAAGGTGAACTCGCGGTCGGCGGCGAGCTTCCACTCGAGGGTGGCGCCGTGCTCGGACATGGGTGGTGCTCCGGTCGGGTGGGTCAGGGTTTGAAATCGTTGCGCGTCTGCTGCATCTCGCGCAAGCGGTTGTGCAGCGGCGCGGCGCGCACGAAATCCTCGCCGGCCTTGCCGATGCCGAGTTCCAGTTGCTCGCTGGCCTGGTCCGGCTGGTTGCGCAGGAACAGCACCTCGGCGCGGGCCGCGTGCACGCCGACAATGTCTCCGGTATCGCCGCGGGCGCGTGCCAGTGCCTGCCAGACTACCGGGTCCTCGCGCCGCAGCAGCGCCTGACGCTCCAGCAAGGCGAGCGCGCGATCGGCGCGTCTGGCGCGCAGCCAGGCCTGCGCGGCGGTCATCGCCAGCGGGTAATTGTCGGGGGCGACCGCCAGGCCGGCGGTGAGCAGTTCGGCGGCCTGCGCCGGCTGGTCCATCGCCAGCAGGATTTCGCCCTCGGTGACCCGGTAGGCGATGCGCTCGGGTGCCTCGCTGCGCAACGGCGCCAGCGCCTGCAGTGCCTCGGCGTGCCGCTCCGCGCGCAGCAGCGCCAGCGCCAGCCCGTAGCGCAGGGCTGGCTGTTGCGCCGCCGCGGCATCCGCCAGCGCGGCGCGGAAGCCGGCCACCGATACGGCCGGGTCCCGCGCGAAGGACACGGCGAGGCGCGCGCGTACCAGCAGGAAATCCAGGCTGTCGGCATGCAGCGGTGGCACCGGCAGCTGCCGGGCGCGATTCCGCGTATCGCTGATGCGCGCTTCCGTCACCGGGTGCGTCCGCAGGTACTCCGGGTAGCGGTCGGGATCCAGCGGTGCGGCACGGTTCAGCCGCTCGAAAAAGGCCGGCATGGCCTGGGGGTCGAAGCTGGCCCGGGCCAGCGTCTGCATCCCCACGCGGTCAGCCTCCCGTTCGTGGTCACGCGAATGTGCCAGCTGGTTCTGCAGCAGGCCGGCCTGCGTGCCGGCAATGGCGGCCGCGCCGGCGTCGCCGCCGACGGTGGCTGCCACCAGGATGCTGGCGAGCAGCGCGGTCAGCGCCAGAGGCTGCTGGCGACGCTGCGTGTCGAGGCTGCGCGCGTAGTGGCGTTGCGACAGGTGGGCCAGTTCGTGCGCGATCACCGAGGCCGCCTCGTCCTCGCTGCCGGCATTGAGCAGCAGGCCGGCATTCAGGCCCATCACGCCGCCCGGCACGGCGAAGGCGTTGATTTCCGCGTTGTTGAGGATCACCAGCGACAAGCGCGGTTCCACCAGGTCGCTGTGCGAGGCGAGCCGGTAGGCGAGGTTCTCGGCGTAGTCGGTGACCAGTGGATCCTGGTAGAGCGTTGCCTGTGCGCGCAGCGCGCGCAACCAGGCCGCGCCCAGGCGACGCTCGGTTTCCAGCGATACGATGCCCGAACCGGCATCCCCCAGTGAGGGCAGTTCGGCATCGTTGGCCGCGACGGCCGGACCGGTGCCGGCGCTTGCAAGCGCCAGCAACGCAAGACCCGCGAGCGGCCGGGTGAGAAGGGCAGTCAGGCGCACGTTCGCATCGCTTCCGGCAGGTTGGGTATGCTGTACGACCGAGTAGACCACGGCCGGACGCGTTGGTGCCATGACCGATCCCGAGCAAACCGATCACCCGCCGGCGCGCATCGACGAGCACCTGGACTGCACCGGCCTGCGCTGCCCGCTGCCGTTGCTGCGCACCAAGCAGTTGCTGCACCGCATGGCGGCCGGCGCGGTGCTGGAAGTGGTGGCAACCGATGCCGGTGCCGCGCGCGACATCCCGGCCTGGTTGCGCCAGGCGCCGCACCGCCTGCTGGGCAGCGCGGTGTCCGGCGGCCAGTACCTGTTCTGGATCGAACGCGGCCCTTCGCCTTGATTCCCATGTAGAGAGGGGGCCATGCCCCCGACGCTCTTGCTCTTCACATCCCGAAAAGCATCGGGGGCATGGCCCCCTCGCTACACCGATCAGAGTTCGCGGGCGGTGGCGAGGACTTCGGCGACGTGTCCGTCGACCTTCACGCCGCGCCATTCACGACGCAGCACGCCGTTGCCGTCGATGAGGAAGGTGCTGCGCTCGATGCCCATCACCTGCTTGCCGTACATGTTCTTCTGCTTGATCACGCCGAACAGCCGGCACAGCGTTTCGCTGTCGTCGCTGATCAGCTCGAAGGGCAGGCTGTACTTGCAGCGGAACTTGTCGTGCGAACCCAGCGAGTCACGCGACACGCCGAAAACCACGGTCTTCGCCGCCTTGAATTCCGCGTAGTGATCGCGAAAACCCTGGGCTTCCAGCGTGCAGCCGGGGGTGTCGTCCTTGGGGTAGAAGTAGATCACCGCATTCCAGCCCCTCAGCGCGGACAGCACGATGTCCTTGCCGCTGGTGGCGGCGGCAGTGAAATCGGGAACCGGTTGGCCAACGGTCACGGTCATGGTCGTCATCTCCTGCTCTGGTCGGTACAAGAAGGGGGGGTCAGCCGCGCGCGACTTCGAAGGACACGTCGAGGTTGCGCGCGTCGCAATGGTCGAGGAATTCCTCGCGCAAGGCCGCCACCTGCACGGAGGCCGGGATGTTCACGGTCATCGACAGGCCGAACATCTGCGAACCGGTGTGCGGCGCCGCGTAGGTGGTGGTGTCCAGCGCCTCGATGTTGAGGTGGCGGCTGGAGAAGAAATCGGCCAGTTCGTGGACCAGGCCCGGCTGGTCGAGGGCGCTGACCTCGATGCGGTAGGGGCGGGCGGCCGGCTGCGGCTGGCGCGGACGCGTGCGTTTGCACAGCAGCATCAGCCCCAGCTCTCGCCCGACTTCCGGCGCGGCGCTCTCCATGGCGGCAACCGCCGCCTCGCTGCCGGCGACCAGCATCAGCACGGCGAACTCGCCGCCCAGCACGGTCATGCGGCTGTCCTCGATGTTGCAGCCGCTGGCGGCGGCGGCCTTCGCCAGTTGGCGGACGATGCCGGGGCGATCGCTGCCCAGCGCGGAAAGTACGAGGTATTCGTTGCTCATGAGCGGTCTCCATGGGGCAGGGGTCGCCGGGTCGGCGGCAGCCGGGACGGACCGCGAGTGTCGGTGGCCGGGCGGTTCGCCGGCAAGAGGGGCGACTGACCGGCCGGCCGCTATCGAAATCCCCCGGCCGGCGCCGTACCATTACGCCCTTTCCCGGCCGGGCGGCCGGCGCACCACGCACCCTGCGGAGATCCCATGATCAAGGGCAGCATCGTTGCTCTCGTCACCCCCATGCTGGACAACGGCGACGTCGACCGCGACGCGCTGGCGAAGCTTGTCGACTGGCACGTGGCGAGCGGCACCGACGCGATCGTCGCCGTCGGTACCACCGGCGAGTCGGCCACGCTGGACATGGAAGAGCACGTCGGCGTCATGAAGTTCATCGTCGAGTGCGCGAAGAAGCGCGTGCCGGTGATCGGCGGCACCGGCGCCAATTCCACAAAGGAAGCCATCGAGCTGACGCAGGCTGCGAAGGACGTCGGCTGCGACGCGGCGCTGCTGGTCACGCCGTACTACAACAAGCCGACCCAGGAAGGCCTGGTCAAGCACCACGAGGCGGTCGCCGCCGCGGTGGCGCTGCCGCAGATCCTCTACAACGTGCCCGGCCGCACCGCCTGCGACATGAAGCCGGAGACGGCCATCCGCCTGTCGCGCGTCCCGCACATCGTCGGCATCAAGGAAGCCACCGGCGAACTGGCGCGCGCGCAGCAGATCCGCGCCGGTGCGCCGGCCGGCTTTGCCGTCTATTCGGGCGATGACGCCACCGCGGTCGAACTGATGCTGCAGGGCGGCGACGGCAACATTTCCGTGACCGCCAACGTTGCACCGGCAGAAATGCACGCGTTGTGCACCGCCGCGCTGCAGGGTGATGCCGCCACCGCGCGTGCCGTCAACGAGAAACTCGCCGAACTGCACCGCGTGCTGTTCGTCGAGTCCAACCCGATCCCGGTGAAGTGGGCACTGCATGCGATGGGCCGCATGGGCACCGGCATCCGCCTGCCGTTGACGGTGCTGTCGGAAGCGCAGCGGCCGGTGGTGCGTGCGGCGCTGGCGCGCGCCGGGCTGGTGAACGCATGATGCGGCGCATTGCCCTGCTGGGCCTGGCCCTGGCGCTGGCCGGCTGCGGCGAGCACGGCCTGTTCCGCGACCGGGGTTACGACTACCTGCGCGCCGAGACGGGCAAGCCGCTGGTTTACCCGGAGGGCATCACGCCCATCCCCGCGCGCGAACTGTACCCGGTGCCGGAAGTCGAGCAGCGCCGGCAACTGGTGGCCGGCGAGAAGCCCGAGGTCGAGATTCCGCCGCCGCCGCAACTGTTGGTGGCGGCGGCGCCGTCGGCGGACGCCTCGTCTGCACCGGCAACTGGCAAGGCCGGCGCGCTGCCGGCCGATCGCGTGGAACTGACCGCCGATGGCAACGGCTACCCGGTGCTGATGCTCGGCGTGGCGTTCGATCGTGCCTGGCAAGCGGTCGGCGATGCGCTGCCGCGCCTGGACGGCGTCAAGGTCGACGACCTCGATCGCGGCCGCGGTGTCTATTTCGTGCAGGTGGACGGCAAACGCAATGCCGCCGACCAGCCCTGGCAACTCAAGCTCAACTACACCGCCAACGGCATCCAGGTCGCCCTGCAGGTCGATGAGAACGCCATGGCCCCGCGGGAACTGGCGGCCGTGCTGATGGGCCGGTTGCGGGACGGCCTCACCCGGTGAACGCGCTGCGGCAGTCCCCCACGCTGCGTTTTTCCTCGCTGGGCAGTGGTAGCCGCGGCAACGCCTTGCTGGTGGAGGCCGGCAGTACGCGATTGCTGGTCGACAATGGTTTCAGCGTGCGCGAGGCCACGCGCCGGCTGGCGACGCGCGGCGTCGAGCCCGGGTCACTGGCGGCGATCCTGGTGACCCACGAGCACAGCGACCACGCCAACGGCGTGGCCGGTTTCGCCGCGCGCCACGACGTGCCGGTGTTCCTCACCGCCGGCACCCACCGGGCGATGAGTGCGCGTGGCCATTTCGAGGGCCTGTCGGTCGATTGCCGGCGGGTGGTGCGCGGCATCGGCTTCCGGGTCGGCGGCATCCAGGTCACTCCGGTGCGCGTGCCGCACGATGCGCAGGAACCCTGCCAGTACCTGTTCGAGGCCGGCGGTGCGTGCCTCGGGGTGTTGACGGACACCGGCAGCCTGACCCCGCAGATTGTCGAGGCCTACGCGCGCTGCGATGCGTTGTTGCTGGAATGCAACCACGACGTGGACATGCTGGCCAGCGGGCCGTATCCGCCGTCGCTGAAGGCACGCGTGGGCGGGGAGTTCGGCCACCTCAGCAATACGCAGGCGGCGCAGTTGCTGGCCCAGGTCGACCGGCAGCGGCTCCGGACGCTGGTGGTCGCGCACCTGAGCGAGAAGAATAACCTCGAGCACCTGGCACGGCGCGCGGCCGCCGCCGCGCTGGGCTGGCCCGAGGAGCAGGTCGTGGCAGCCAGCCAGGCCGACGGGCACGACTGGCTGCCGGTACATCCAACACAGGCCCGCATCGCGGGTGACAGCGGAGCATGACTATGGAAAAGCGCGAGCAACTCTACGCGGGCAAGGCCAAGAGCGTCTTTGCCACCGACGACCCGAAGCGGGTGGTCATGGTTTACCGCAACGACACCTCCGCCTTTGACGGCAAGAAGCTCGCGCAGCTCGATCGCAAGGGCATGGTGAACAACAAGTTCAACGCGTTCGTCATGCAGAAGTTGCAGGCGGCTGGCATTCCCACCCATTTCGAGCAACTGCTCAATGACACCGAGTCGCTGGTGAAGAAGCTGGACATGGTCCCGCTGGAGTGCGTGGTGCGCAATTACAGCGCCGGCTCGATCTGTCGTCGCTACGGGCTCGAGGAAGGCCTGGCGGTCAACCCGCCCACCTTCGAGTTGTTCCTGAAGAGCGACAAGCTCGGCGACCCCATGGTCAACGAATCGCACGCGCTGGCCTTCGGCTGGGCCACGCAGGCGCAGCTGGACGAGATGAAAGCGCTGACCTACCGCGTCAACGACGTGCTGAAAAAACTGTTCGACGACGCCGGCATGATGCTGGTGGACTACAAGTTGGAGTTCGGCACTTTCGAGGGCGAACTGTTGCTTGGCGACGAGTTCTCCCCGGACGGCTGCCGCATCTGGGACAAGGCCACCCGCAAGAAGATGGACAAGGACCGCTTCCGCCAGGACCTCGGTGATGTCATCGAGACCTACGAGGAAGTCGGGCGGCGCCTGGGCATCCGGTTTGACTGAGCGGTCGCCCGCGGTTTCAATAGCGTCCGACAGGCTGCCTTCCCGTACAAGGACTGACCCGGAGATCCCCATGCGCAATATTCTCGCCCGTGCTGCCGTGCTCGCCCTGCTGGCCTCGTTGCTGAGCGGCTGCTTCCTGACCAAGCTGGTGAGTGTCCCCATGCGGGTGGTCGGTTCGGCGGTGGCGGTCACCGGCGCCGTGGTCTCCATCGTCCCGGTGGTCGGCAACTCGGCCGATGCCACCCTGGAGAAGGTCGACGCCAGCATTGATACCGCCGCCGATTCGGTCGACGAAGTACCGCTCTGAGGCCGGGGCACCGGTCAGCGGGTCTGCCCGACGGTTGCCGGGCGGGTCGCTTTGCTTTAAAACTCCCAGACTGTCACACCGATAACAACAACAGCGTGACCCTCATGCACATGCGCAGGGCAGCGACGGTGGTCATGGTCCTTTTCCTCGCCATGGGCACCGCCCAGGCGCGGACCCTTGACCAGGTCCCCCCCTATCTCGCAAAAGAAGGCGGCTTCGTCAGGTACCCGGCACTGGCCGTGGGTTACCTGGGTTTGACCGTGGGCGCGCTGGTCGCGCTGCCGGTCTCCCTCGTGGCGGCCCCGATCGGTCTGGCCGCCGACGACCCCTTGGGTTACGCCGTGGCGCCTGCCGCAGTGACCGGTACGGCTGGCGCGGAAATCGGCTACCACGTGGGTGGCGCCATTCCCTGGGTGCTGAAGAACGCCTTCTACGACGCGCCGATGGCCGGCATCGCGCGGGTGCGCGGTGAGCGCCCCAGCGGGCTGGTCGCCCAGGTGGAGCCGGCACCGGAGGTCGTCCCGTCCGACCTGCAGTACCTGGCCTCGACGCCGCGCGGTGCGCGCGTGCCGGTCGACCCGCCGTATAACTATTCCCGTGCCCTGCCACCGCCGCGCGAGCCGACCTCGCTGATGCTGCGGCGGCAACTGTCGCCCTTCAAGCCGCCGGCATCCGTTCCCGCGCGCACCGCGGTACGCGCGACGCCGGCCAGCGTTGCCCCGGCCGTTGCGCCCGTCACTGCCCCTGCGGCGGCGACGGCGGCGGCTGGGACTGCCGTGTCTGCCGCCCCCCCGGCCGCTGCGCACCCGCGTCCCGTGCAGCCGCCTGCCCGCTCGGCCGAGCCCGTCGCCGGGCCGGCGGTCGAGGATGACGACATGCCGGTCGACAGGCCGTCGCTGCGCAAGAAGAAGAAACGCAAGTTCTCGGAACGCTTCGGCTTCTGAGCGCGAGCGCCGCTGCCCGGATTACAAGAAACGTACAGAAGTGCGCGCTGGCCGCTGGGCATCATGCGGCGCGTCTGGTGCAAGGAGATTAGTCATGCGCGCTCTGGCGCTGTCCGCCGCGGTCCTGGCCGCGGGCTTGCTGTCCACCCAAGCGGCGCGTGCCGACCTGCTTGTCGGGCTGACCACCAACAGCGGGCTAACCGGCGTGAACATCGAACTCACCGGCAAGCCCGGCAGCGCCTACGTCGTGCTGGGCAGTTATGTCTCCGACACCGGCTACGAGCCGGAGAACATCACCGCCATCATCGGCCTGCGTCGTTTCCAGGATGGCAAGTTCGACCAGAGCGCCTACTTCGGCGGCATTTATGCCGGCGACATCGATGGCGGTGCCGGCTATAACCGTTTCGGTGCCGGCGGCGAGATCGGTTACCAGTGGGTGACCACCCATCTGCGCATGACCCTGCACGCCGGCATGGGCCTGGCCGGCGAGGGCAGTGGCGATGGTGCTCCCGCCGAGAGCGACATCGAACCGGTCCCCCAGCTCGGCGCCAGCATCAGCCTGCGCTTCTGATTTTTATCCCCTGCCGCAAGACGGTGCGGGCGGTTGCCGTGGCGACCTGTCCCGGTGCATTTGTGCACAGTGTCGGACAACTTCCTTCCGTACCTCAAGAATCCAAGCCAACCCGCTGATTTTTCAGGCTGATTGTCTAAGTCCATGATTTGCAAGGCTTGCTTGATTGGTTAAAAAATAACCGATAAGTACAAATACCCATGCTGGCAGGCGGCAGCCCCTCTTCCTGACAATCGCTCAACAGAGTTATCCACAGATTCTGTGGGTAAGTTCGCATGTGGCCAGAGGCACTTGGCGCACACGTGGAGCAATGCGCTGCCCGCCGCCATGCCCATGTATTAAAGTGCGCGCCAAATCCCTGTTCCGGAGTCCGCCCCTCATGAATGCCGCCGCCGTGGATTACATCGTTGACCTCACCGAGGCCAATTTCGCCGAGGTCGTTGGGCGCTCGCGCCAGGTGCCGGTGCTGGTGGACTTCTGGGCGGACTGGTGCGCGCCTTGCCGTCAGATCGGCCCGGTGCTGGAGAAACTGGCGCATGAAATGAAGGGCCGCTTCGTGCTGGCCAAGGTGAATGCGGACCACGAGCCGCTGGTCACCCAGCAATTCGGCGTGCGTGGCCTGCCGACGCTCAAGGTGGTTTTCCAGGGGCAACTGGCCGGCGAACTGGTGGGTGCCCACCCGGAGGCCGCCATCCGCAAGTTGCTGGAGCCGTTTCTTGGCGCGGCCGTGGAAGAGGAGCCGGCCGCCGGTTTCCACGACCAGGTGCTGGCCGCGCTGCAGGATGGTCGTATCGAGGATGCGGTCGCGGCGTTGCGTGCCCAGCTGGAGGCCGACAAGGATGACCATCGCTCGCGGGCCCTGCTGGTCGACATCCTGCTCCAGGAAGGTGCGCTCGATGAGGCCGAGGTCGTGCTGGCGGCAGGTCCGGCCACGGCCGCTGAACTCAAGCGGCCGCGCGCGCTGCTGGCCTTCGCGCGCCGCACCGCCGGCCTGCCGTCGCTGCGCGAGCTCGAGGTGGCGGCGCGCGGCAGCGAGACCGAGCCGCGCTTCCATTACGCCCTGCGCCTGGTCACCGCCAATCGCATCGAGGAGGCGCTGGAACTGCTGCTGGAAATCTTCCGTGCCGACCGCCAGTACGGTGAGGACGCCGCCCGCAAGACCCTGCTTGACGTCTTCGACCTGCTCGGGCGCGACGACCCGCTGACCGCCCGCTACCGGCGCCGGCTGGCCAGTTTCCTGTACTGAGGTGCCCTGATGTCAGTATCAGTCGGCACGATGGGTGACAATTCACGCGGAGTTCACTGATCGGCAGGCTATAATCAGCGCACCCATGGACTCGTACCTGCAGGGATCTCGCATGCCAGGCCTGCCTTTCCTCCGTCACGCCCTCCGTTTGTCCCTTGTTGCCATTCCGCTCGCAGTTGCCGCGCCGTTGGCGCTGGCCGACAGCGTCGATGAACTGCGCGCACTGGTGGACGCCAACAGCGCCGCCGATGCCTGGGCGATGGCCCAGCGCATGGAGCCGGACAATGCCGGCGACGCCGAGTTCGACTTCTGGTATGGCCTCGCGGCCAAGGCCGCCGGCCACAAGCAGCAGGCGGTGTTCGCCTTCGAGCGCGTGGTTGCCCAGCAACCGGACAACCCGCGCGCCAAGCTCGAACTGGCCGACAGTTACTTCCAGTTCGGCAACACGCAGCAGGCGCGCCGCCTGTTCGAAGAAGTGCTGGCGAGCACGCCGCCGGACGCCGTGCAGGCGCGCATCCGTACCTACCTGGGGGCCATCGAGGCGCGGGACAGCCAGCAGAAGACGCAGGTGCGCGGCAGCCTGACCCTGGCGGGCGGCTATGACTCGAACATCAACGGTTCTACCGCCACGGTCGAGCACGATCTCGGCCCGCTGCCGGTTACCCTCAACCCGGTATCGCTGGAAACCGATGCCGGATTTGTCGATGCACGCGGTACCCTCGAGGTGGTACGGCCGGTCAGCCAGCGCACCATCCAGTTCCTCAACCTGAGCGCGCAGCGTCGTGACAACGACGAGGTATTTTCCGGCGGCAACTTCGACTACTCGCAAATGGGCCTGAACGCCGGCTGGATGCTGCGTCGCGGTGCCGCGACCTGGCGCATCCCGGTGGGCCTGCAGGCGCTGTGGGTCGAGGGCGAGAGCGTGGGCCCGGTCAACGACGACCGTTACGTGATGACCCTCGGCCTTGAATACAACCGCGCGCTGAGTTCGCATACCTCGCTTACCTGGTTCGGCCAGGGCGGCCACATGCATTACCCCTCGCAGGATGACCGCAACACCAACCAGTTGCTGGCCGGCGGGTCGTATAACTGGGCCGCGGCGTCCATGCCGCTGCGCGTCAGCACCAGCCTGCACCTGGGTACCGATGTGGCCGAGGATGCCGATTTCAAATACAACGGCCGTGACTACGTGGCGCTGCGCGCGACCCTGCGCTACTCGCTGAACGCCAGCCACCTGCTGTACGGCGGCATCGGCGCGCAGTACTCGCAATACCAGGACGACCAGCCGGTGCTCGGTTTCGAGCGCGAGGACATGCTCGCCGACGTTTCCTGTGGCTGGCAGTGGCAACTCGAGCGTGACTGGCAAGTGAATGCGGACCTGTCGTATGCCAACAACGACTCGGCCGACAACGCATTGTATGACTATGATCGTGTCCAGGTTCGCCTGGGCTCGACCTGGCGCTTCTGAGCGGAGGGACACAGCCATGAAACAGGGAACGAACCAGACCAGGAATCGTGCAAGGGGTCGCGTGCTGCTCGCGGCGGTGTCCTCGCTGGCGGCCGGAATCGCCGCCGCTTCCGGGCCGGCGGCCACCGTGCTGGTGGCAACCGGTGGCGTGAAGGCCGTGTCCGCCGATGGCACCGCGCGCGACCTGTCGCGCCGCTCCACGGTGTACGCCGGTGATCGCCTGGTGACCGGCAGCAGCGCGCGTGCACAGGTGAAGTTCAGCGATGGCGCCATTGTCTCGCTCAAGCCGCGCAGTGAATTGCGCATCGACCAGTACGCTTATGAGGACGGTGCCGCCAGCTCGGTGATGTCGTTGATCAAGGGCGGCTTCCGCACCATGACCGGCGCCATCGGCAAGCTCAACAAGAGCGCCTACAAGGTGAACACGCCGGTGGCCACCATCGGTATCCGCGGTACAGTGTACGAAGCGGACTTCGACCCCGAATCCGGCCTCGGCATGGGCGTATGGGACGGTGGAATCACCGCGTGCAACGATAACGGTTGCCTGGATCTCGGTACCGATGTCGAGCACCGCTTCGGTTTCATCCCGGTCGATGGCAGCCGTGGCCAGGGGCTCAATGCGCCGCCCGAGGGACTGGGCGATGACGAGTCGTCCGACGAGGTCGGCGGCGACGGCTCGATCTTCGACCGCCTGCGCAGCGACATGCTCGACGAGGACATCGTGCTGTTCATCCCCGGTGACAGTGCGGCCATCGAACGCCAGTTGCTGCCCTTCAGCGGCTTTGCCGTGGTTGGCCAGTCGGCGGGCAGCAACCCGTGGGGCACGGCGGACCTGCTGAACGTCGAATTCGCCGACGTCGAACAGAACGCCTACATCGCGGACCTGTACGGCGCCGGCTACGGCGGCTACCGCGACGTGTGGACGCTGAAATCCAGCACCGCGGCGGGTTACATCAATTCCGTGGCCGCCTACGGCGGCTCGGCCAGTTACGCCTCCGGATACGTCAACCGCTACGATTACGGCGTGCTGGGCGGCACGCGCGTGTTCTTCGGCAGCTGGTACAACTACGACAACGTGTCGTTCGGCAACTATCCGTTGCAGCCGACCGACACGCTGGTGCCCAACGCCGGCATGTTCGTGGTCGGTGACTGGGCATCGCCCGGCGACATCGCCACGCTCACCGGTTCGGTGAACTTCCTGCTGCGCGACGTGATGGCGCTGGACGGCAGCGGCTCCTCGGTTTACCTGGCCGGCCAGGAAGGCCTGATGAACATCGACATGGGTAGCGGCGCGGTCAGCGGCAACATCGACCTGGCGGACTATTCGTCCAATGCGTGGCGGTTGCTGTTCGCCGGCGAATACAGCGCCGGTGATTTCGACCTGTCGATTGTCACCGACGCCGGCGCGCCGGCCAACGGTTCCTACTACACGCCGGCAGCCGGCGGCCCGATGGCCATCGCCGGCAACATTGACGCGGCCTTCGTTGGCTCCGATGGCGTGGACGGTGTTGTCGGCGCTTTCTCGGTAGCGACCATCGACAACCCGGTTTCCGCCAGCCTGCAGGGCGTGTTCGGCATGGAACTGGAAGTGCCTTACACCGGTTTCGCGGTGGCCAGCGACGATAGTGGCGTCAACCCGTGGGGCAGCACGCGCCTGCTCGACGTCGACTGGGCGCGCGTGCGCCACGACAACTACTACACGGTAAACGACTGGTCGCTGTCGTCGCCGACCCTGGCGGGCCAGTTCCTAAACCCGGTGGGCTATGACTACGGCCAGATCGGCAGCGCCTGGCTGAGCTACGGCGACAAGGGCACCCAGGTGTACTGGGGCTACTGGCAGGGCGATGGTGGCGTCGACCTCGCGGCGGCGCCCGGCGAGGCCGGCAGCACGCTGCTCAATGGCGGCGCCTTCGTCCTGTCGCGCGAATCGCCGGAGGCTGTCGTGCAGGCATCGCTCACCGGCAACACCCGCTTCGACCTCGCGGGTGGTGCGGTGGTCGAGAACGGCGTGGCCGGCAGCACCACGCTGAGCGGCGACATGTTCGTCAACATGGACACCGGCAGCGTCGACGGCAAGCTGGGCCTGTACAACAATTCGACCTTCGATGCCTGGACGCTGGCGTTCGACGGCACGGTGTCGGCGAGCGGCATGAACCTCGACATCGTCGCCGGCAGCGACGCGTCGGGTGCCGGTTCCTACTTCGCGCCGTTCAACTGGACCGATGAAGGCGACTATCTGGGCGTCGATGGCAGCATCAGTGCCAGTTTCATCGGATTGCAGGAAGTCGACGGTATCGTCGGCGCGTTCGATGTATACACCCAGGACTTGCTCCACACCGCGCAGGGCGTGTTCGTGATGGAGCGCGATCCGTCGTACAGCGGCTACGCGGTGGTGGGTAACACCAACCAGTGGGGTCCGGAGCGCCTGCTGCAGGTGAGCAGTGCGTTCGTGATCGGTGACTACAGCAGCGTCAGCGCACTGGCCCTGCAGTCGCCGACCATCGGCACCGACTTCAGCTACATCAACTCGGCGTCGTCGTTCCAGTCGGGCCAGGTCTTCAGCACGTCAGTCGGTTACGAGTCCAGTACGCAGGTGTACTGGGGCTACTGGGCGGCCGGCAGCGAGATGGCGCTGAGCAACGACGCCCTCGATGGCACTGGCCCGACCCTCAGTAACCCGGGCCTGTTCGTGCTCTCCAGCAGCACGCCCGATGCGTCCGTGGTGCAGGCGTCGCTGGTGGGTGAAACGGAGTTCACCATCGATACCGTGGCGGTGCTCGAGAACGGCATTACGTACGGTGTACCGGAAACCTACACCGGCAACATGCTGGTCGATCTCGGCAGCGGCAGCGCGTCCGGTTCGCTTGCCCTCACCACGGTGGATGCCAACCAGTGGTCGCTGGCCTATAGCGGCACTGCCTCGGCTTCCGGCCTCAACCTGAACGTGATCGCCGGCCAGGATGGCGTGGAGGCCAACTCGTACTACCTGCCGTTCGAGTCGTCCATCGCGCTCGGCGTGCAGGGCACCATCCAGGCCAGTTTCGTCGGCAGTACCGAGGTGCACGGCATCGTCGGTGCCTTCGACGTGCAGACCCTGGATACGACTCAGTCGCTGCAGGGCGTTTTCGCCATGGATGCGCCTTACACCGGCGGCGAGGTGGTCATCGGGAACTGAGTGCCGGTAGCGGCATGGTGAGTCGTGAAGAGGGCGCCTGCGGGCGCCCTTTTTCGTGGCCGGCCACCGGCGGCGATTGCACCAATCGCGGGCATGTCCGGGCCTGCGGCCCCGAAATGGTGCTTGGGGGCGCTACTCGATCCGCTAACTCGCTGATTCTGCGGTTGCTGCAGGCTGGCCTGAAACCTGCATGCACCAGCCTCGTGCGCGTGCCATCTCCCGGTGCATCTTTCGCCCGGGGCCGGGGCAGCCACCCACCAGACCGGGAGCAAACCGACATGAAAATGATCACCGCCGTCATCAAGCCGTTCAAGGTCGACGACGTGCGCGACGCACTGTCGCAACTGGGCATCCAGGGCATGACCCTCACCGAGGTGAAGGGCTTCGGCCGCCAGAAGGGCCACACCGAGTTGTACCGTGGCGCCGAGTACGTGGTGGACTTCGTGCCCAAGGCCAAGCTGGAGGTCGCGGTGCGCGACGACCAGCTGGAAGACGCCCTCGAGGCCATCCGCGCTGCCGCCAACAGCGGCAAGATCGGTGATGGCAAGATCTTCGTGACCGCGCTGGAGCAGGTGATCCGCATCCGCACGCACGAATCCGGCGACGACGCGCTGTAAGGGGGCCGCCATGAACAAATTGCTTTCCCTGCTCTCGCTTGGCCTGCTGCCGGCAGGCGCCTTTGCCGCCGAGGGTATCGACCCCGGTGCCAGTGCCTGGCTGCTGACCGCCACCGCGCTGGTACTGATGATGACGCTGCCAGGCCTGGCGCTGTTCTACGCCGGGCTGGTGCGCAGCAAGAACGTGCTGTCGGTGCTGATGCAGTGCTTCGCGATTGCCTGCGTGGCGTCGTTGCTGTGGCTGGTGGTGGGCTACACCATGGCGTTTGGTGCCGGTGGCAACGGGTTCATCGGCGGCTTCGGCAACGTCATGCTGGCGCAGGTGTTCGAGAACACCCTGACCGCGACGCTGTCGGCCGACGTGATGGTGCCCGAGTCGCTGTTCGCGATGTTCCAGATGACCTTCGCGGTGATCACCCCGGCGCTGATCTGCGGCGCCTATGCCGAGCGCATGCGCTTCGGTGCCATGCTGCTGTTCAGCGCGGTGTGGCTGCTGGCGGTGTACGCGCCGATCACCCACTGGGTGTGGCACAGCGATGGCTGGCTGTTCAAGGAGGGCCTGCTGGATTTCGCCGGCGGTACCGTGGTGCATATCACCGCCGGCGTGGCCGCGCTGGTGGCGGCGCTGGTGCTGGGCCCGCGCAAGGGCTTCCCGCAGCAGCCGATGATGCCGCACAACCTCACCATGGCCGCCACTGGCGCGGGCCTGCTGTGGGTCGGCTGGTTCGGCTTCAACGCCGGTTCGGCACTGGCTGCCGACGGCAATGCCGCCATGGCGGCATTGTCCACGCACATCTCCGCGGCGGCCGGTGCCTTCGCCTGGATGTGCATCGAGTGGATCCGCCACGGCAAGCCCAGCGCGCTGGGCATCATCACCGGCATGGTGGCGGGCCTCGGCACCATCACCCCGGCATCCGGCTACGTGGGCCCGGGCGGCGCGCTGGTGATCGGCCTCAGCGCGGGCGTGGTGTGCTTCTTCGCCACCATGGCCATCAAGCGCAAGCTGAAGATCGACGATTCGCTGGACGTGTTCCCGGTGCACGGCGTGGGCGGGATCCTCGGCACCTTCCTCGCCGGCATCTTTGCGTCCGACGCGCTGGGCGTGTTCAGTGGCCAGGGCTATGCCGAGGGCGTGACCATGGGCAGCCAGGTAGGCGTGCAGTTGCTGGGCATCGTTGCCACCGGCCTTTACACCGCGGCGGTGACCTGGGTATTGCTGAAACTGGTCGGCCTGGTGACGCCGTTGCGCGTGAGCAGCGACGAGGAAACCGAGGGCCTCGATCTGGTGCTGCACGACGAGCGCGGTTACGACATCCGCTGACTGCGTACCCCGGCGGGGGTACTCCTGAAAGGCGGGGCTGGCAATGGCCCCGCCTTTTTTATGGCCGGCTGGCCACATTGACCGGAAGTGGCCTGTCGGTGGACGAAAAAGCTATTGCCAAGGGGAGGGGGCGTCAGTAGGTTTGGGGCTCGCTCGAACGCCCGTTTGAACACGCCGGGCGCTCCGGGAGAAGCCAAAACCCAATCCAATGCAGGAGAGATTCCCATGGCCGCCAAGTTCATGACCGACGCCTGGTTCAACGAAGTCGACGCCCTGATCGCCGCCGCTGGCGACCTCGAGGCCCCGGCTGCCCTTCACGACCTCGTCCTGAACGTCACCGTTACCGGTACCGACGAAGGCGACAAGAACATGGCCGTTGTCGGTGGCAAGTTCGAGCGTGGCCACCACGCTTCCGCCCCGACCAAGATGACGATCCCGGTCGACCTGGCCCACCGCATCTTCATCGACAACGACCAGTCCGCCGGCATGCAGGGCTTCATGAGCGGCCAGATCAAGATCGAAGGCGACATGAGCCGCCTGATGGTCATGAACACCGTTCAGCCGTCCGCCAAGCAGAAAGAACTGCAGGCCAAGATCAAGGCCATCACTGCCTGATCGACGCTGCGGCGCGATAACGAGAAAGGGCCCGCGAGGGCCCTTTTTTGTTGGATCGAAAACGGGAGGCGTCAGGCGGCAGACGGCTGGCGCAGCATTTCCTTGCTCAGGATCTGCAGGCGCTCGCGTTGCATGCGCAGCGCGTATTCCAGTTCCTTGAGGCGGGTACGCACGGTGGCGTTCTCCCACTTGCCGGCCAGTTCGCGGCGCTTCTGCTCGTAGCGCTTCATCTGCAGCTCGGTGAAGGCGTTCAGCGTAGCGCGGAACGACTCGTACTCCTGCTCCAGCATCTTCTTCCAGCGCTCGGTGTTGGCCACGTGCTCGGCCTGCTGCTCGGCGCGCTTGAACTGCATGGAGACGATGGCACGCTGGATCTTGAAGTCGCTGACGCGCTTGAGGTCACGGGTGATGCCCACCCACGACAGCGAGGCGATCAGCCACTTGGTCGGATCCCACTGGTACCAGCGGATGCCGTTGCGGTAGTCGGTCTGGAAGATGTGGTGGTAGTTGTGATAGCCCTCGCCGTAGGTGAGGAAGGCCAGGAAGCCGTTGTCGCGCGCGGTGTTCTCGTCGGTGTACGGGCGGCTGCCCCACATGTGCGCCAGCGAGTTGATGAAGAACGTGAAGTGGTGGTTGAGCACCAGGCGCAGGACGCCGGCCAGCAGCAGGTAGCCCCACACGTCGCCCATCAGCCAGCCCAGCGCCAGCGGGATGCCGAAGTTGGTGGCCAGCACGATGGCCAGGTAGTTGTTGTGCTGCCACATCACGATGGGGTCGCGCTTGAGGTCGTTGACGTTGCCGAAATCGACCTTGCCGCTCGGGTACTCGCGCAGCATCCAGCCGATGTGCGAGAACCAGAAACCGCGGGTGGCGGCGTAGGGGTCCTTGTCGGCGTCGTCGACGTGGCGGTGGTGCACGCGGTGGCCGGAGGCCCAGATCAGGATGCTGTTCTGCGTCGCCATGGCGCCGAAGATGGCGTAGAAAAGGCGCAGCGACCAGTGCGCCTCGTAGGTCTTGTGCGACCACAGGCGGTGGTAGCCGCCGGTGATGGACAGGCCGTTGGCCCACAGCAGCACGCCGCAGGCGATCCAGGCGCCCAGGGTGTAGCCGTGGGTGAAACCGTACCAGGGCACGGCGATGAGCGCGGCCAGGCCGGTGATGGCGAACAGGAGGGTGGTCAACCAGATGCGCGGTGCTTCTTGATCGCCCGGCTTGCGCTCGACGGTCATCAGTCTCTCTCGTTGTTGTGGCGGCGGATGCTGGCCAGCCCTGGCCACGATAAGGGACCCGCAGTGGGTCATGCCTTGACCCGGGTCAGCCCCGATCATAGCACGCGGGTACCGGTCGGCCCGGTCGTGCCGACGGATGTCCACCGGGGCCGGTTGCCTCAGGACTTGCCGTCACGCGGCCGGCCGTCACCGCCCTTCTGCTCGGCATCCCGGCGCTCGGCCGACAGGCGGCGGGAGCTGGAATTGCCGCCCTTGCCGACGATCACCTTCCAGAAGGGGATGCGGCGGGTGATGGAGGCCATCTGGCCGACGGTCTCCTGCAGGCCGGACAACTTGTCGACGGTGTCGCGGATGCCCACCAGCTCGTCGACGTCCTCGGCGATGCGGAAGATCACGATGTAGAACTCCAGCATGGCGCGCAGCATCGAGGCGATCACCACGAAGGCCAGCGGGCCGGCGAAGAACAGGTAGAAGAACGCCCGCCAGGGGCTGCCGTTCAGGAAGGCCTCGACGACCAGGTAGAGGATGCCGGCGCCCAGCCCGAACAGCATCATGCCGTAGAGGATGGGCAGCATCTGGATGATCATGTAGCGCTCGAACGAGAAGTCGAACAGCGCCTTCCAGTACTGCACCACCCACAGCCAGGCGCGGCGGGCGTTTTCCTGCACCTGGGCCGGTGGCTCGTCGGCGTTGGCGGGCTTGCGGTCGACGGGTTCGTTCATCGGGTGGATTTCCTGGTGCTCACCATTTGGCGTACTGGTCTTCGACGAAGCCCCACAGGCCGTCGACGGGAATGTGCGTGCCTTCAGTGCGAATACTGCCGTGGAAACGGCCGAAATACTGGCGGAAATTGCTGGCGAACAGGCCGAGGTCGAGGCGCTCGCGGTGGACGCCGGCCGGCGTGAAGGACAGGTCGACGGCGCCGTCGCCGGTGGTGACCCGCCAGGTGCTGTCGGGATTGTCGCGGTCGAAGTCGAAGCGGGCCAGGCCGGTGGGTAGCAGGCGACCGTCCAGCCACAGGCAGTTTTCGCTGTAACTCGTTTCGTTCACGCCGCAGGAAATGTTCAGGCCGATGGCATGGTCGCCGGCGCGGCCGGACAGGCAGGCCCAGTTCCAGAAGGTCTCGCGGCGCATGTAGCCGGCGGAAAAGTCGTGGTGGCCCATGGCGCCGATGTCGGCGAGTTCGAAGTGGCCCAGCGGGCTGTCGATGCGGCCGCTGACCGGGATGCCGGCCACCTTGTTGGCGTAGGTGAAGCCGTTGATGCCGGTCTGCGTGCACAGCGCCTGCACGGTGAAGGGCGGTGCTTCGGTCATGGTGGCGTCGATGCGCAGGCCCCTGGCGGTGCGCACGGCCAGGGTCTTTTCCAGCACGCCACCGGCGTGTTCGCGGTAGCCCAGGCGGATGTCGGCGCCGCGGGTGGCGAACAGGCTGTCGCCGGCCACCGGCGAGGTGCTCATGGCCAGGCCGCGGGCCAGCGGCAGGCGGAAGGTCTCGGACACGAGGCGGCCGGAATGCGTGTCGTACACGTAGACGAAGGCCAGGCCCAGCCAGCCGGTATGGGCGAGCGCGCAGCCGGCCAGCAGGCGGTCGGACAGCACCCCGAAATACTGGAACTGCTTGTAGTGGAAGTGTCGCGCGAGCGCGTTCTGCGGCGCACCCATCGGCGTGCGGTAGTCGAAGTCACGGCCGTTGACGTCACGTACCGAGCCGGCGAAGTGGCCGGTGAGCACGCGGCCGTCGGCGGTGACCAGGCGGGAAGGTGACGGTTGCTGCATGGGCCGGGGGTCAGCGGTTGTTGGTCTCGCGGATCTTGTCCAGCGCCTGCTGGTAGCGATCCATCAGTTCGCGGGCCTGCTGGCTGGCGGTGCCGGCGGCGTCGTTGCCGGCCATCTGCTCGCGGCGCACGGCGTCTTCGGGATTGGCGGCGGCAGCGGCCGCCTCCGCCTCGGCGCGCTCGCGCGCCGCGCGGGCACGGGCGACGTCCTCGACACTGATGCCTTCACGTGCCTCGAGTTCGCGTTCGTAGTCCGCCAGCGTGCCAGCCTGGCCGACGGCGTGGGTAGCCGCACGTGCAGGGGCCGAGCCGGCCTGCTCGAAATGCACCACGCCATGCTCGTCGCGCCAGGTACGCACCTGCAGGGCCTCGTGTACCGGCGCCTGGTCGGTCGTGGCGGGCAGGTCGTCCGCGCGCACCGGGCGGTCGCTGCGCAGGTCCTTGACCAGCGTCCGCCAGTGGCCGTCCTGCCACAGCCACCAGCCGGCGGCGGCCGCAACGAGCAACAGGACGGGGACGGCGGCACGCGGGAGGGACATGGGTTGATCCGTGGTCAGCGGGGGCGAGGCGATGGTACGCGGGCCGGCGGTGGCCGCGCCACCGGCCGGGTCAACCGATTGGCAGGCCGGGCAGGGCGGTCCTATAGTCGGTGGCCAACGACCGCAGGAAACCCGTGACCATGTACGACTACATCATCGTTGGCGCCGGCTCGGCCGGCTGCGTGCTGGCCAATCGCCTGACCGAGGACCCCGACACCACGGTGCTGCTGCTCGAGGCGGGCATGTCCGACTGGCACCCGTTCATCCACATGCCGGCGGGCGTGGCCGAACTGCTCAAGGGAAAGCTGTTCAACTGGTATTTCGACACCGCGCCGGAGAAGCACCTGGCCAATCGCCGTCTGTACTGGCCGCGCGGCAAGGGACTCGGTGGTTCGAGCTCGATGAACGGCATGGTCTACATCCGTGGCCATCGCGCCGACTACGACCACTGGGCGAAGGACCTGGGGCTGTCCGGCTGGTCTTACGACGAGGTGCTGCCGTATTTCCGCAAGAGCGAGGATTTCGCCGGCGGTGATGCCGGTTTCCATGGCACGGGTGGTCCGCTGGGCATCACCCAGGACCCGTCGGGCCACATGCTGTTCGACGTGTTCAAGCAGGCCGCGCAGCAGGCCGGCATTCCCGCCACCAGCGATTTCAACGGTGCTCAGCAGGAGGGCTACGGCTCCTACCAGCTCACCATCAAGGACGGGCGCCGGCAGAGCACGGCGGTGACCTTCCTCGACGCCGCGAAGTCGCGGCCCAATCTCACGGTGATCACCCGCGCGCAGGTAAAGGCGATCAACATCGACGGCGGCCGCGCCATCGGCGTGACGTACCGCCGCGGCAGCCTGGGCGGCATGCAGACGGTGTCGGCCCGGCGCGAGGTGTTGCTGTGCGCTGGTGCCGTGCAGTCGCCGCAGGTGCTGATGCAGTCGGGCATCGGTGATGGCGAGACGCTGAAGAAATTCGGCATCGCGGTGAAACTGCACAAGCCGGCCGTGGGCCAGAACCTGCAGGACCACCTCGACGTGATGGTGCAGCAGAACTGCACGCAGCCGGTGACGCTGTACGAGCTGACCAAGTTCCACCGCGTGCTGCTGACGCTGATCGAGTACTACCGCACCCGCGGCGGTCCGGGCGCCACCAACGCGCTGGAAGCCGGGGCGTTCGTGAAGACCGATCCGTCGCTGGCGATGCCCGACGTGCAATTGCACTTCATCCCGGCGTTCATGCTCGACCATGCCCGCCAGGTGGGGCCCGGCCATGGCTACATGCTGCATGCCTGCCAGTTGCGTCCGCGCAGCCGTGGTTTCGTCACGCTGGCGTCGGCGGACCCCTTCTCCGCGCCGGTGATCCAGCCTAACTACCTGTCCGATCCGTTCGACGTGGAAGTGCTGCTCAGGGCGGTCAAGGTTGCGCGCCGGATCTTCGCCCAGCCGGCGTTCGATCCGTATCGCGGCAAGGAGGAGGTGCCGGGCGAGGCCGTGCAGACCGACGAGCAGATCGTGGACTGCATCCGCCAGAAGGCGGAAAGCATCTACCACCCGGTCGGCACCTGTCGCATGGGCGTGGACGCGGACGCGGTGGTCGATGCCGATTGCCGCGTGAAGGGCATCGCCGGGCTGCGCGTGGTGGATGCCTCGGTGATGCCGACGCTGGTCGGTGGCAACACCAATGCGCCGACCATCATGATCGCCGAGAAGATCGCCGACCGCATCCGCGGTCGCGCCTGACCGTTACCGGGGAAGGTCGCGCGCCGGTGTTCAGCCGGCGCGCCGGGCTTCGCGCAGTGCCTGGTAGCGCAGCAGCGCGCACAGCAGCGTGGCGACGCCGATCACCATGCCGGTGGTGTACTGGAAGTACAGTCGCGGCATGACCCACCAGGACGTATCGGCCGGGTAGTTCTTCCACATCAGGTTGTCGAACAACAGCGGGTGGAAGATTTCGCGCCAGAAGGTGCCGAAGAACGGCAGCACGATCACGCAGGCTGCCACGGCAAGCATCGCGGCGCGTGCCACCGCGGCGCGCTGGCGGGCCTGCGCATGGAAGAAGATCAATGCGCCCAGCAGCGCGAGCAGCGTGGCGCGTTCGAGCAGCGTGCGTACTTCCGCCAGGTGGGCGCGCTCCTTTGCCGTCCATGCCTGCGCCGGCAGTTCCGCGCGGTGCTGCATGAAGCCGCGCAACTCGTCGATGCGCTGCCGTGCGCGTTCCTCGCCGTATCCGGTGCAGCGCTTGTGCCAGTCGCAACTGGCGGCGTGCCAGCCCGGCAGGTACACGGCTGCCGCGATCGGTAGCCACAGGGTGAAGGCAAGCAGGCCGAGGAAGGCCAGTGCGGGGCGGGTAATCGATGACATCGGGTGCGGGCCTTCGGGTGCCAGGGCTTAACGGCCGGTGGCCAGCAGGCCCTCGGCCTGCATCCGCGCGATCAGGGCGCGCGCGTGCGAACGCGCCACCTTCTCGATGGCGTTGGCCTCGTAGGTACGGGTGATCGCCGTCCACAGCAGGCGCCGGCCGGGCAGTTCGTAGAGATTCGCTTCCAGCTCGATTTCCGTCACCTGGCCGGTGCGGTCGGTGGCCGGTGCATTGATGCTCACCGAAACGCCGCCCACCGTGCGCGTGGCGCTCGGCGCGTCCGGCGGCAGGTCGGTGGGCGCCAGTGCCGGCACGACGGAAAGATCCACCAGCTGTACGTGCAGGACGGCGTCGGCGCGGTCGCCGGCGAGCAGCATCTGCTCGCGGATCTGCGGCATGGTCAGGCCCGACAGGCTGGGGATGATCGACGAGCTGGCGACGCCCGCCAGCCCGGAGCGCGCCAGCTCGGCCACGAAGGTGTCCTCGTAGCGGCGGCGCACGGCGTCGTCGGTGGTGACGCCGGCGACCAGCAGCGTGGCGGCCGGTTTCAGCGGCTTGTCCTCGACGCTGGTGCGCACGAAATCGGTGGTGGACGCGCAGGCCGTGAGCAGGAGGCTGGCAACTGCCAGCAGCAACGAAGAGCAGAGATGACGCGACATGGTGATTCCTCGGGTGCCTTCAGGGCGGAAACTGCGGTGAGTACCAGGCGGGCAGGCCGGCGCGCGGTCGCACCGCGAAACGGAAGCGGAAATTCGGCGTGGCCGGCGGATTGTTCCAGCGCAACTCGTAGCGTGCCATGCCGTCGGGCTCGTTGCCGAGCCAGCGGATCTGCAGGTCGCGCTGCCACAGGTCGTTCATCGGCCGGCCGCTGTTGAGCAGCGGCACCCAGCTGTCCGGTTCACGGAAGGCCTCGATGGAAAGCAGCGGCTCGTGCAGCGAAAGGTTGCCGGGTGCGACGTCACGGTAGGTGACCGACCAGTAGGGCTCGTGTTCAGCCTCGCCGGGCACGAACCGCGGGCCGTCCAGCAGCGTGCGGGTGGCCGCGGGTTGTCCCGGCGCCGGCCAGTGGCTGCGCGTGACCAGTTCGAAGCGCCAGCGCGGTGGCAGGTCCGCGACCGTGCCGGCGCCCGCCAGTTCGCCGGCGAGGCGGGCGCTTTGCCGGGCGAGGAACTCGGTGGTGCCGGGGCCGTACAGCGTGTGGCCGCCCTCGTAGTACTGCAGGCTGTATTCCTCGGGCGTGGTGGCGTAGCCGAGGTAGCCGTTGGCGTGGCTGGCGACCACGACCTTGCCGGCGACGCCTTGCTCGCGCAGTGCTGCATCGACGCGGGCGGCAATGCGTTCGCCGGACCTGGCGGTGATTTCCCACGGCAGCATCACCAGTGCCAGCTCGTTGATACGTAGTACCTGGATGGCGGCACGGTGCGGAAAGCGTTCGGCGGCGAAGAACAGCGGCTGCGCCTGCGACAGCAGCCACTGCTTGCTGCCCTGGCAGCCCCCGGTGAAGAGACGTCGCGGCCAACCTTCCTGGAAGTACGGCAGCCAGGCGATCGGGAACATCTCGTCGCCATTGGCGGCGCCGACCGTCGCGGCGCCCATGATCGCGCGGTCGCACAGCGGGTAGCGGGTGTCGGCATCGGCGGCAAGCAGGTCGATCTCGCGCATGCCGCCGGCGATGGTCACCTGGCTGCCCAGATTGGTGCCCAGTGCGTTGTACAGGCGGGTGGCCACCTGCGCGAGCTCCTTGCCGATGCGGTTGGTCTCGTCGTCGCCGCGCCAGCCGTCGCGCCAGTAGGGGTTGTTGTCGCCGTGCGTACCCTCGAAGGTGGCGTGCGCCACCGGCCACGGCGGGTTGTAGCGCGCGCGGATGGCCCACTCGATTTCCTGCTCGAAGGCGGCCCACACGTCGGCGTGGTAGGGGCCACGAAACGCCGGGATGCCGGTGCCGTGGATGGAGAAGTTGGTCAGCGCGCCGGCCGGCAGCCAGCGGCCGCTATCGTCCTGCAGGTCGATGCGCACCATGGTCATCACCGGGTTGACCGCTTCCAGCGCGCGGTCCGGGCTCACGGTCTTGTCGGCGACTTCGAAGTTCTGCACCCATGCAGCCAGCGAGCGGTTTTGCGTCAGGCCCCACACGCTGGTCTGGCCGATGCCGAGGCGCGCGGGACGGCGCCGCGTACAGGCCTCGGTGACGGCGTCGGCCATGCGGCCGGCCAGGAAATCGAACAGTTGCGGGTCGAAGCCGGCGCGGTTGCTGGCGAAGACGTTGTAGAAATCGCTCTCCAGGTACTGCCCGGGTCCGCTGTGCGTGTGCGTGGCGACGATGGCGAGGTTCTGCGCGGGAAGGTCGGTGAGTGGAGCGACTTTCTCGGCCACGCGGTGGTGCAGCAGCAACGAGCTGGCGCCGAGGTCGGCCTGCACGATGGCGATGGGGAGGCCGCTGGCGGGCTTGATGCAGAAGGCGCGCGCGCGCAGGCGGGTACGGAAGCCGTCGGCATCGTGGGCCATCGCGGAGTAGCCGAACTTGGGCAGGCCGATAGGCGGCGTGATGTCGCGGACGGCGACGCCGGCCTCGAGTACCGGGCGCTCAGCCGCCGGCCGGGCCGGGACGTTCTCGATGTCGATGGTGGTGACGGGCAGTGACCAGAACGGCCAGGTGGCGACGGCCCCCGCCAGCAGGAATGCCAGCGGCACGGCGAGCACGATGACGATCAGCCAGCGAAGCAGGCGGCGGGACATGGGCAATCCGGGCAGGGGCGACGGCGCCTATCCTACCAGTGCATCCGCACTCACGCGGGGTCGTCGTCGCGTACCGGCCAGGCGCTGGCCAGCGGTTCCGCACAGCCCGCGGCCAGTTCCCGCCAGTCGCCGACGTGGCAGGCGAGGTGCACCACTCCGGCGGTCGGCAACTCGCTGGTCTGGCCGCCGGTGAGCCCGCTGGCCAGCTGGCTGAGGCCGTCGTTGTGGCCGACCACCAGCAAGTGCCGGCCGTTGCCGAACATGCGTATGCGCGCGGCCAGGCGCGTGTGTGGCGCCAGGTACAGGGCGTGGTCGCGTCGCACGTTGCGGCGGCGGATGCCGGCGACCTTGCGCAGACGGCGGAACGTCTGGCGGGTGCGCGTGGCCGGCGACAGCAGGACCTGGTCGATGGCGGGCAATTCGCGGGCAAGCCAGCGTGCCATGCGGCGGGCGTCGCGCTTGCCGCGGTCGGTGAGCGGGCGGTCGAAGTCGTCGAGGTCGGGATCGTCGCGCGTGGCCTTGGCGTGCCGGTAGAGGGTCAGCAACAGCGGGCGTTGTGCAGGGTCGATGTGCGTGGGCATGCCGCTGTCCTCAGTGCCCGGCGCGCTGCGCGCGCGCCAGCCAGTAGTTGTCCAGCCGGGTAGCCAGTGCGCGCGGCGATTCGGCATGCAGGTGCAGGCCCGCGCTCGCCGCCAGGCGCAGCAGGTGGCGTTGCTCGCGGTCCACCACCGCGAGCGCGGTGCGGCGTTGCGCGGCGGGCAGCGGCGCGCTGGCCAGCGCGGTGCGCACCAGTTCCAGGTCCTGGCTCTGGCCCAGCCACTCGGCAGTGTGTTCGGCGGCAATGGCCTGTGCGCGCATCAGGTCAGGCCACAGGGGCGCAACGTAGCGCAGGTGGAACATGTGGTACTTCATCCACTTGCGCCAGCGGTGGAAGTGCGCGGGATCGCCGCTGGCCAGCGCGCGGCGCATCGCCTTGCGGCTGCGACGGGCGATGGCGGCGATGCCGGCGGACAGTTGCGGGAAATCGCCTGCCAGGGGTTGTACGGCCAGCGTGGCTGCCAGTGCCGCCAGGGTTGCGCGCACCTGCTTGACTGTCGTGGCGGTCGTGTCCCGGTCGAGTTGCGCAGCGAGCTGATGCCGCAGCGCCGCGAAGGCGGAGGTCGCACCGTCGCCACGGGCGCGGCGCACCACCGGCTGCAGGCGCGCGATGGCCTCGAGCGTGGCATCGATGTCGCGGCGGTTGCCAAGGCTGCGGTGGACGTCGCGCAGCGCGCGGTCGGCTTCGCGGCGCAGGGCCTTCGGCAGCAGCAGCGCCCACGCGCGGGCACGCTTGAGGCGCTTGCGCAGTTCATGCACGCGCGTGGCCAGCGGCGTCTGTTCGTCGCCGAGGTCGGTGGCGGATTTTTCCAGCAAGGCGACGATGTCCAGCTGCAACTGGCGCAACGGGTCGTGCAACGAGAGTACGGTGGCCATCCGGTGTGCCCGCTTACCAGCGCTTCCAGGGGTGGCGCGCCAGGTTGACGTTGAGGTAACGGGGGTCGGCGGTGACCTCGCTGTCCAGCCAGGCCGGGCGCGCATAGGGCGCGTCGGCAGCAGGCAGTTCGATCTCGGCGACCACGAGGCCGTCATTCTCGCCATGGAAGACATCGACCTCCCAGTGACTGCCGTCAACGATGACGTCGAAGCGGGTCTTGTCGATGAGCGGGCCCTTGCAGGCCTCGGCCAGCAGGCGGCGGGCGTCGTCGGCGGGAATGGCGTACTCGAACTCCAGGCGTCCGAGGCTGTCGCGCCCGTGCTTGACCGTGAGTGTGCCGCGCTCGCCGTCCAGGCGCACGCGCACGCTGGTCGTGCCGTCGTCGGACAGATAACCCTGGGCCAGCCGCCGCCCGCTGCGGCCGGCGAGGAAGGTGGTGTCTTTCACCAGGAACTTGCGTTCGATCTCGATGGCCATGGTCGTGTCCTGCAGGTTTCAGCCTTCCTTGAGTACCCGGCCGGCGTCGGCCGCCAGGCTGCCACGCGCCGCCGCCAGCCCGACCAGCGCCAGCAGCGTGGCCGCCGCCAGTGGTACCAGCAGCCAGGGCCAGCCCAGCGGCGTCCATGCGAGGTCAAGCACGCGCTCGTACAGTTGCGAACGCGCGGCCTCGGTGGCGACCATGGCGAGCAGGCCGGCCAGCAGCCCGAGCAGGGCGAATTCCGCCAGCAGGGTAACGCGCAGCAAGCGACGGCGGGCGCCCAGCACGCGCAGCACGGCCGCCTCGGCAAGCCGTTCGTCCATGCCGGCGGCCACCGAGGCGGCCAGCAACAGCAGCGCCGCCAGCAGCATCAGCACCAGCACGAACTCGATGCCGCGCGCCATCGTGCCGACGAAGGTGCCCATGCGTTCCAGCAGCGGGCCGATCTCGATCACCGACAGCGAGGGAAAACCCGCGCGCAGCGCACGCGTGGTCGCGACCGGGTCGTCGGCGCGGAAACTGGCCAGCCAGGTGTAGGGCGCATCACCGAGCGTTCCGGGCGACAGGATCATGAAGAAATTGGGACGGAAGCTGTCCCAGTCGACGCGGCGGAAGCCGGCGACGGTCACGCTGACTTCGCGGCCCTCGATGATGAACACCAGGCGTTCACCGATGGCCAGTCCCATGCGGCCCGCCAGGCGCTCCTCCACCGAGACCAGGCCCGGGGCGGCCGACAGGTCCCAGCCCTCGCCATCGGTGACGCTGTCGGGGTCGATGGCGCCCTGGGTGAGGATGATGTCCCGGTCCAGCGAGCGGGCGGCGTCGGAGTCCGGCGGCACGCGTTCGGCCAGTGGCGCATCGCCGATGCGCACCAGCCGGCCGGGCGTTACCGGGTACATGGGCGGTGCGGCAATGTCGCGCGCGGCGAGCAGCGCGAGGAAGTCGTCGCGCTCGTGGGGCAGCAGGTTGACGGCAAACAGGTTGGGCGCGTCGGCCGGCAACTGCTTCTGCCAGGTTGCGAACAGGTCGTCGCGCAGCAGGCCGGTGAGCGTCATGGTGGCGATGATCAGCGCGAACGCCGCCAGTTGTGCGCCGAATCGCCAGGGCGTGAAGGCCAGCCGGTCGGCCGCCAGGCGCAGCGGCAGCGACAGGCGCGGGCGCAGGTGCCGCAGTACGCGCAGCAACAACACGGCCAGCGGTACGGTGACGGCGATCAGCAGCAGCGTGGCACCGAGCAGCGTGGCCGCCAGCGTGCGGTCGTCGGCCACGCCGACCACCAGCAGTGCCAGCAGGCCGAGGCCCAGCGCGTAGTGCGCGGCGGTGCGGCGCGTGGGCGGGTCGAGATCGCGGCGCAGTACGCGCAACGGCGATACGGTCGCCAGTCGTGCCAGCGGCGGCAGCGCGAAGGCGGGCACCGCGATGAAGGCGGTGGCCAGGCCTACCAGCGCCGGGGTGATCCCCGGTGGCGGCAGTGCCGCCGGCAACAAACCGGTGAGCAGGCGGGCCAGCATGCCCTGCGCGGCCAGGCCGGCGAGCGTCCCGGCGATGCCGGTGGCCAGCGCCAGTACCATGACTTGCAGCACCAGTACGCGCTGCAGGGCGCGTTGCGGCAGGCCGAAGGTGCGCAGCAGCGCGGCGGTGTCGTACAGGCGCCGCGATTGCCGGTCCGCGGCGATGCCGATGGCGGCGCCGCACAGCACCACGCCCAGCACGCCGGTCAGTGACAGGAACTGCAGCGTGCGTGACAGCGCCGTGGCGGTGCGCCGGCTGCCGCCCTGCACGTCGATCAGTTCCTCGTGTGGCGCGCGCAATGACTCGAGTTCCTGCCGGGCCGCGGCAAGGGCGTCGCTGTTGCCGGCAAACAGGGTGCGATAGCGCACCCGGCTGCCGGGCTGGATCACGCGGGTGGCGTCGAGATCCGCCTGGTGCATCAGTGCGCGCGGCGAGAAGGCGGAGAAGTCGGCGGCGCGATCCGGTTCGTGGGCGAGCAATGCCGTCACCGTGAGGGTCGCGTAGCCGACCGCAACGCGTGCGCCCACGTCGATGCCGAGTTCGTCGCGCACGCGCGGCTCGATCCATATTTCACCCGGGCGTGGGCCGTGGCTGGCGACGCCGTCCGCACCGGGTTCGCCGGTGCGCAGTTCGCCGCGCAGCGGATAGCCGTCGGCGGCGGCGCGCACGGACACCAGCAGGGTCGGGGCATCGTCGCCGGCGTCCGCGCCGGCGAGCATGGTGCTGAAGTCCACGGCCCGGGCCATGAGCAGACCGTGGCGAGCGGCGATCGCGAGGGCGTCGTCGCTCGGCGGACGCGTGCCGGCCAGCACCAGGTCCGCGCCCAGCAGGTCGGCGGCGCGGCTCACCAGACCGCGCTCCAGGCGGTCGCCGAATGCTGCCAGCAACGTCACCACGGCGACGGCCAGCATGGCGGCGCCCGCCATCAGCCGCAGGTCACCGGCGCGCCACTGGCGCGCCACCAGGCGCCAGGCCAGTACGAGTTCAGCGTGCATGGGAGTCCGCCACCAGCCGGCCGGCGGCCAGTTCGATGCGGCGCGCGCAACGCGCGGCCAGCGTCGCATCGTGGGTCACCAGCACCAGGGTGGTGCCGGTGTCGCGGTTCATGGCGAACAGCAGGTCGGCGACCTGCGCGCCCGTCGCGCTGTCGAGGTTGCCGGTGGGCTCGTCGGCGAACAGGATGCGCGGCCGCATGGCAAATGCGCGGGCAATGGCGACGCGCTGCTGTTCTCCGCCGGACAGTTGCCGCGGGTAGTGGCCCAGTCGTGCATCGAGGCCCACCCGTGACAGCCATTCACCGGCCTGCTTGCGCGCGTCGGTGGCGCCGGCAATTTCCAGCGGCAGCATGACGTTCTCCAGCGCGGTCATCGACGGCAGCAACTGGAAGGACTGGAACACGAAGCCGACGCGTCCGGCCCGGCAGGCGGCGCGGGAGTCCTCGTCGCGGTCGTCGATGCGCTCGCCGGCGAGCCAGGCTTCGCCCGTGGTCGGTGTGTCCAGTCCGGCCAGCAGCGACAGCAAGGTCGACTTGCCCGAGCCCGAACTGCCGACGATGGCCACGCTCTCGCCGTCGGTCACGCTGAACGACACGTCGTCGAGAATCGCCAGTGCGCCGTCGTTCACGCGCTTGCCAAGGTTGCGTGCCGCCACTACCGTCGCTGCTGGAGACTGAACTGGGGGTGTCGACATGCCGCGTTTCCTCCGCCTGCTGGCCTGCGCGATGGTGTTGCTGTGGGGTCCGGCCGTTGCCGTTGCCGGCACGGTGCTGGTCGTCGGTGACAGTATCAGCGCCGGTTACGGCATGCCACCCGCGAAGGTGTGGGTGAAATTGCTGGAAACCCGCATGGCGCAGAAGGGCTATCCGCACAAGCTGGTCAACGCCTCCGTCAGCGGAGACACCACTGCCGGTGGCCTGTCGCGCCTGCCGACGCTGTTGCGCCAGCACCGTCCGGCGGTGGTGGTGATCGAGCTGGGCGGTAACGACGGCCTGCGCGGGCTGCCGGTGAAGACCACGCGCCACAACCTCACGCAGATGGTGAAGTTGTCGCGCAAGGCCGGTGCGCAGGTGCTGCTGCTGGGCATCGACATCCCGCCCAATTACGGCCCGAAATACGCGCGCGAATTTTCCGGGCTTTACGCCGGTGTTGCGCAGGCAGCCGGCGCGACCTTGTTGCCGGGCTTCCTGGCGAAGGTCGCCGTCGACCCGGACATGATGCAGTCCGACGGCATCCACCCCAATTCGCTGGCACAGCCGGTGATGGTCGACACGGTGTGGCCGGTGCTGGAACCCATGCTGAAGGCCGCGCGCTGAGCAGCGGCCGGGCCGGCGTCGCCGGCCGCGACACTACTGCGGGTCGACCAGCAACCGCCTGATGCGTTCCTGCAACGGTGCACGGTCGGCGGCCGGCACCGGGCCGGTGCCGAGCCAGGCATCCAGCAGCGCTGCCTGCTGGCCTGCCGGGCCGCCTTCCTTGCTGCTGCGCAAGGAGGCATTCAGCCGCTCCACCTTGCGCGCCATGCGCGCCTGCGCCAGCGCGGGCGGCGAGGGCAGGTCGAAGGCGATTTCCACGTCCAGCGTCAGTTCCCCGAGCCGTGCCGCATTGGCCGCCAGCGTTGCGGCGTCGGGACGGTCGTTGGCCGCGATGCGCGCGACACGCGCCCGCAACAGGGGCGCCAGCGAGGATTTGCCGGCGCCTGCCGTCGGGACGCGCTCGAGCAGCGCGGCGTCGGGCGTCTCGCCTTCCAGCCAGCGTGACTCCAGTTCAGCCAGCGTCAGCGCGGCGTTGATTTCCTCGCGACGCGCCGCCTGCTGTTCCTGCTGCCGGCGCGCGCGCTTCTCGCTTTCCTCAGCGGCACGGGCGGCGCTGGCGGCTAGCTGGGCCTCCCGTGCGCTGCGCTCGGCGTCGCGTTCGGCATCCCGGCGCGCGAAGACGGCATCGATGGCTGCTCGGAAATCCTGCCAGCAGGCGCGATCTTCGCGGGGGTCCGTGTAGCCGGTCTGCTTCCAGGCGTCCTGCAGGCGGCGCGCTTCGGCCAGGGCGGCGTCGAGCGGCTCGCGCGAGGCAAGGGCCCGCGCTTCGGCCACCAGCGCCTGCTTGCGCGCACCGTTCCGCTTGCGCTCGGCATCCACGCGTGCGCGCAGTTCACCGAGCAAGCTGCCGAAGCGATCCTGCACCGCACGGGCCTCCGGCCAGCGTACCGGCTCGTGCGATTTCCACTCGGCGCGGGCGTCGCGATCGAGCTTTTCGAGGTTGCGCCAGCCGGCCGCGTCGCGCGGCGGGTTGCTGTCCACGGCGGCGATTTCCGCGGCCAGGCGATCGCACAGCGCGCTGCGCCTGGCGAGATTCTCGTCCTGGATGCGATGCTGTTCGGCGTACCACGCGGCACAGGGTGCCCAGGCCAGCGCCGCGGCGCGTTCGAAGCGCTCGCGCAGTTCCGGATCGGCCAGCGGGTCGGCCGCGCACAGGGTGTTCCAGCGCTCGCGCAGTTCACGCACGCGCTCTGCGTGCGCGCTGATGTCGGCGGGGCGCGCGTCCATCGCCTCCATGCGTTCGCACAGTTCGAGCTTCTTCGGCACCGAGGCGAATTCGTACCAGTCATGCAGCTGGCGCAGTGCCTCGCTCACCGGCGCCAGTGCCGTGCGTTCGCTGTCGGCGTCACGCGGCGGCAGTGCAGCGATCTGTTTCTCCAGCCAGGCGTGGGTGCGGGTGGCCGGCCGCAACTGGCCTTCCTCGATCATGCGCTTGAGTGCATGGCGGCGCCGGCGCAGGTGCGCAAGGTGCTGCTCGCGGTCGGCCTGGCGTGCCTTGCGCAGCGTCGACAGTTGCCCGCGGGCCTGCGCCAGTTCCCGAACCAGCGCCGGTTCGGGGACGGCCGACGGCCAGTCCAGGCTGTCGGTGAGCGCGGCCAGGCGGTCCTGCCAGTCGTCGAGGGTGTCCGCGTCGGGTTGCGGGTTGGCGGCGATCTCGCCGATCAACGCGGATGCGAGTGGCGCAAGGCGCGGCAGTTCACCGGCAGCGACCAGCCAGCGATCGATACCCGCGGCGGCCTCGTGCCAGCGGCGCGCGAGCGGCGCATCCACGGCATCGACGCTGCCGGCTGCCTCATCCCAGCGGTTCTGCTGGACGGTACGCACCGCAGCCACCGACGAGGCGTCGGCGGCGAGGTCCTCGCGTGCCAGCCGTGCCAGCAGCGCCTCGAGTTCCGCGCAGGCGGCGATGAGTTCCTGTTTTGCGGCAATGGCCGACTCGCGGGCGGCAATCTGCGCGGCGTGCCGGCGCACCGTCTCGCGGGCGAGGGCGGCCAGTTCGGCGAAGCGCTCCTGCTCGGCGGCGGCCGCGTGCTGGACCACTTCGCGCCATGCCTGCTCGAGCGCATCCAGCCTGGCGTCATACAGCGGCTCGAAGGTGCGGCCGGCGTGCTGGGCAATGGACGCCAGCAACTGGGCGATGCGGGCGCGGGTTTCCTCCGCGGCCCTCTGCGAGTCACGCAGTGCCTTCAGCGCGTCGCGCACATGGCGCTGTACCGCCTTGTCGCCGCTGTCGCGGCGCAAGGCCTCGAGGTCGGACGCGTCTGACAGTCGCCCGGCCGCCGCGAGGCGGATACGGACGACCTTGTCGTCGAGCGCCAGGCTACGCAGTAGGGCGGTGTCGGTGACCAGTGCCAGCGCGCGCAGGCGCAGTTCGACCGGCAATTCCTCGCGGACGATGCGCGTGGCGGTTGCCACGGACGGCTGGTTGTCGAGTTCGCGGGACGCCTGGGCGATGCGCTCGGCGCGCGCCGCCTCGCCTGCGGTGTCCACCGGCGGGGCCGCGGGCCGGGATGGAGGGGGCGGGGCGGGAGTCTTGCCGCGGCGGAACAGGCCGGTGAGCTTCTCGAACATGGTGGCGTTTTTCCGCGTGGGTGTCGGGTTTCAGCGGCGCGCGGACAGCCGGGCGACCAGCGCGTCCTTGTCGCTCCACAATTGCGTCAGCCAGCGCTGGAAGCGCTCGCGATAGGCCGGGTCGTTCTCGTAGTCGCCGCCGAGCAGGTCACGCGGGATCTCCAGCGTGCGCACGTGCACGCGCACGGTGGCGATGCGCCCGGCGATCAGGTCGGTGAACGTGGGGCGGCCCTGCGGGTAGACGATGGTCACGTCGACGATCGACTGCAGGATATCGCCCATGGCGTTGAGCACGAAGGCCACGCCGCCGGCCTTGGGCTTCAGCAGGTGCGCAAACGGCGATTGCTGCGCGGCGTGCTTGCTGTCGGTAAAGCGCGTGCCTTCGACGAAGTTCATCACCGACACCGGCACGTGGCGGAATTTCTGGCAGGCCGCGCGGGTGGTTTCCAGGTCCTTGCCCTTCATTTCCGGGTGCTTCTCGAGGTATTCCTTCGAGTGGCGCTTCATGAACGGGAAGTCCAGCGCCCACCAGGCCAGGCCCAGCACCGGCACCCAGATGAGTTCCTGCTTCAGGAAGAATTTCAGGAACGGGATGCGACGGTTGAAGGTGCGCTGCAGCACCGGGATGTCCACCCAGCTCTGGTGGTTGCTCACCACCAGGTAGTGCCCCTCGTGGCGCAGCCCTTCCAGGCCTTCCACCTGCCAGTCGATGCGCGTGAACAGCCACAGCGTGAACCCGTTGACGGAAATCCAGCTCTCGGCGATGACGATCAGAACGCGCGACAGGAACGTGCGCGCGGCATGCACCGGCAGCAGGAATTTCAGCAGCGCGAACCCGAACAGCGGCAGGCAGTGCGCCAGCGTGTTGACGATGATGATCAGGGCGGCCAGCGGGGCGCGCAGGAACACGGGCAGGAAGGTCAGCATGTGGTCCTCGTTCAGTCGTCGGCGTCGGTGGTGCCGTCGCGGTCGGCGCTTCCCTGCCGGTAGGCGCCCGGGGTGAGCCCCGTCCATTTCTTGAAGGCGCGGTGGAAGGTGCTGGGCTCGGAGAAGCCCATCATCTGGGCGATGTCCATGATCGACAGCTGTGGTCGCGACAGGTAGGCAATGGCGGCGTCGCGGCGGATGTTGTCCTTGATCTCCTGGTAGGAGGTGCCTTCCTCGCGCAGGCGGCGGCGCAGTGTCTGCGGGGTGATCTTCAGGCGCAGCGCCACTTCCTCGAAGTCCGGCAGTTCCTGCGAGAAGTCGCGGCCCAGGCAGGCGCGCACCTGCGCGGTGACGGAATTGTCGTTGTCGGGAATGACCAGCAGGTTACCCGGCGCGTCGCGCAGGAAGCGCTTGAGCGAGCGTGGCGTCTGTGCCACCGGCCAGTCCAGGTAACGGGCCTGGAAATGGATGGCATTGCGCGCGGCGTCGAAGGCCAGCGGGCAGTGGAACAGCATGCGGTACTCGTCCACGTGCGACGGTGGCGGATAGGTGAACTCCGCCGCGGTCAGCGCGATGCGATGGTCCACCAGCCAGCTGGCGAAGCGCTGCGCCAGCACCAGCATCACCTCGACCATGACGTGATCGGGGTCCACGCCGGGATCAGCCAGCGCCACCGACAGCACCGCCGACTCGCCGTGCCGATGCAGCGACAACTGCACGTCCGGCAACAGGGTGTCGTAGAAACGCAGTGCCAGCACGAGCGCCCGGCGCAGGTTCGGCTCGTGGATGGCCGCGCGGCACATCAGCGGGAAGGTGCCCATCGGCGTGCGGCGGATGCCGCCGCGGCGCAGGAACTCGTCGTCGAGCGCGCGCATTGCCGCCAGGGTCAGGCGCAGGTACTGCGCGTGCGACACCCGTGCGCGGCTTTCCCCGAGCAGGCTGGCGGGGATGCCGGCGGACTCGAGCAGCGCGCCCACGTCCAGCCCGGCGTCGCGGGCGGCCTGCAGGGCGCTGCGGATGTAGTTGATGGCGACGCTGCTTTCGTTCATGCGCTCGGGGTGCGGGCGTGACGACCGGGGGGCCCCGGTGCCGGGCTATGGTATCGGCCGCCCTTGCGCGGCAGCAACCAAAGGCGGCGCCTGTTGCGTGCGGTCAGGAATTTTGAGCGGGGCGGTCATGGGCTCCCCCGGCCGGGCTGCCTACAGTAGCGGCGCCTGTTCCCCCAGACCCTATTGCAGGAGGCTCCCATGGCCGGTCCCTTGTCCTCGCTCAAAGTCCTCGATTTCAGCGCCCTGCTGCCGGGGCCGTTCGGCACCATGGTGCTGGCCGACATGGGTGCCGACGTCGTGCGCCTGGAGTCGCCCGGCCGCCCGGACATGGTCCGCGCGCTGCCGCCCATGGAAGACAACGTCTCCGCCTGCCACGCCTACCTGAACCGCTCCAAGAAATCGCTGGCCGTCGACCTCAAGAAGCCCGAGGGCGTCGAGCTGGTGAAGAAGCTCGTGCAGGAATACGACATCGTCGTCGAGCAGTTCCGCCCGGGCGTGATGGATCGCCTCGGCGTCGGCTATGAAGCGCTCAAGGCCGCCAACCCGCGCGTGATCTACTGCTCGATCACCGGCTACGGCCAGGACGGTCCCTACAAGGACCGCGCCGGCCACGACATGAACTACCTGTCGATCGCCGGCATCACCGGCTACAACGGCCGCAAGGCCTCCGGTCCGGCGCCGATCAACGTGCAGGTCGCCGACGTCGCCGGCGGCTCGTTCCACGCGGTGATGGGCATCCTCGCCGCGGTGATCCACCGCCAGCAGACCGGCGAAGGCCAGCACGTCGACATCTCGATGACCGACGCGGCGTTCTCCATGCACGCACTCACCGCGCCGCCGGCGCTGGTGGCCAACCAGCAGCCGGGCCTGGAAGACACCCAGCTCAACGGCGGCAGCTTCTACGACTGCTACGAGACCAAGGATGGCCGCTTCTTCTCGGTCGGTGGCCTGGAGCCGCAGTTCTTCATCCAGTTCTGCAATGCCATCGGCAAGCCGGAGTTGTCCACCAAGGGCCTGGTGCTGCGCCCGGACATCGTTGCCGAGGTCAAGCGTGAAATCGCCGAGGCCATGAAGCAGAAGACCTACGCCGAGTGGCTGCCGGTATTCGCCGCGCTGGATTCCTGCACCGAGCCGGTACTGACCTTCGCCGAGGCCTGCGAGCATCCGCAGATGAAGGCGCGCGGCATGCTGGTCGACGTGCCCAAGCCCGGTGGCGGCACCCAGAAGCAGATCGCCAGCGCCATCAAGTTCTCGAAGACCAAGCCGCGCTATGACTACATCGGCGCGCCGCTGGGCGCCCATACGGACGAGATCCTCGGCGGCGTCGGCATCGATGCCGGGCAACTGGCGGCGTTGCGCAAGGCCGGCGTGATCGCCTGATCCCGGCACCTGCCGCGGGAAGAAGTGGCGGCGCCGTCCCTATCGGGGCGGCGCCGTTTTCTTTTAGGCTTGGGGCATGCGCCCCTTTCCCCGCCTGATTGCCGTTGTGCTGATGCTGCTGCCGGGCGCGATGACGGCCGCGCAGGAGGTCGCGCCTGCGCCGGAGGCGTCGGCGGTTCCGTCGGCCGGCGAGGCGGCCAGCGTCGCGGTGCCGCTGATGGTCCCGGACAGCTGCCTGGGCTACTACGTCGATGACCCGCGCTGGTTCGACCGCGCACAGGGCTTCTTTTCGCAGCGTGCCTGCACGCCGGCCGTGTGGTTCGACCGCTTCTTCGGCGACGAACGCGACGAGGACGTGGCAAGCGCGCTGGTGCGCGTGGTGCCTTCGCTGCAGTACAGCGACCGTGACTTCACCGACAGTGGTATCCGCCTGAAGGCGCGCGTGAACCTGCCCAACCTGCGCGATCGCTTCTCGCTGGTCGTCAACGGCGATGCCGAGGAGAGCGCCGGCCTGTTGCCCGGCGAGGTCGAGCGACCGGAGCAGGCCAATGCCGCCGACCGTGATACCAGTGCCGCCTTGCGCTACCTGGCACGCCGTGCGGCGGACTCGGGCGTCGATTTCGACATCGGCCTGCGCTCGCAGCTGAAATTCTTCGCGCGCGCGCGCTACTACCGCAGCTGGCAGCTTGCCGGGCAGCTGCGCACCCGCTACACGCAGTCCTTCTGGTTCCGTGACGGCAGTGGTTTTGGCGAAACGTCGCTGTTCGAGGTCGAGCGCATGCTGGCCGAGGACATGCTGCTGCGCTGGAGCACGCAGGCGATCCTCTCCGAGGAGGCCAATGGACTGGACCTGCGCGATGGCCTGCAGTTGCTGCGCCAGATCGACCGTGACCGCGCGATCAGCTGGAACCTGGCGATGACCGTGAAGTCGGACCCGGCCTGGCAGGCGCAGGCCTACGTCACCAGCGTGCGCTACCGGCAGCGCGCCTTCCGTCCGTGGTTTTTCTTCGAGGTGGAGCCGTTCATCGACGCGATCCGCGACGATCGCTTCAACACCAACCCGGGCATCGCCTTCCGCGTGGAAATCTGGCTGGGTGACTCGCGCGACGGTGGGGCCCCGGCGACGCCGCCGGCCAGCGCCAACGCCGCGCCCCCGGTCACCAGCCCGACGAGCGACGTCCCGTCTGCCGGGCCATGAGCCAGCCGACGACGATGCCGCCGAATACCACCAGCCCGCCGTAGAGGAAGAAGTCCGACTTCTCGTCCTGGGTCAGCCGCAGCACTTCCGCCTGCAGTCGCTCGTTGTCCACCGTCAACTGCGTGGCGCGACTGTTCAGCGCCTGGTTGCTGGCCGCGAGTTTTTCCGGGCCGGCGGCGACCAGCTTGAGGTCGCCCAGTTGTGCCAGCGCGGTGTCACGCTCGGTCTGTGCCTGTTGCAGGGCAGCGCGCAGCGACTGCACCTCGGCTTCCAGCTCCTTCAGGCGCCCGCCGCCGGTGCGTTGCTCCCGGTCGAGGGCGTCGTAGCGTGCCTGCAGTTCCAGAAGGCGATCGCGTGCCGCCTGTTCGCGTTGCAGGTAAACGGCCGGCAGCCAGCCCTCGACCTGCTGGAAGCGCACGCGCGCCCAGCGCCCGTCCGGCGAGCGCTGCAGGACTTCCACCGGGTTGCCCGACACCAGCGGGCTGCCCACGGCCTTGGCATCGTTCACCGGGTTGCTGCGCAGCGTGATGCTCTGCGAGTCGCTGATGTATTGGATCTCGGCGTGCGCCGGCAGGGCGGCAAGCACCGACAGCGCGCAGGCCAGTCGCAGCGCGGGCAGCAGGCGGACGGTATTCATCACGGCAGCACCTTGCGGAACGGCTTGACGGTGACCGCGCGGTACACGCCGGCGGCGACATAGGGATCTTCCTTCGCCCAGGCCTCGGCGGCCGCCAGCGAGTCGAACTCCGCCACCACCAGGCTGCCGGTGAAGCCGGCCGGACCGGGGTTGTCGCTGTCGATGGCCGGGTGTGGCCCGGCCAGCAACAGGCGGCCGGCGGCCTGCAGCGCTTCCAGGCGGGCCAGGTGGGCCGGACGCGCGGCCAGGCGCTGCTCGAGCGTGCCCGGATGGTCCTCGGCGATGAAGGCGTAGTACATGCGTTTCAGTCTCCCTTGCCGGCCGTGGGGCCGGCGTCTTCGCGAGTGGCCGGCGTGTCGCCGCCGGTGGCGGCCGGCGCTTCCGGTACCTGCACGTAGCGCCACAACCACGCGAGCAACGCGATCATGAACACGATGTTGAGCACCGGGTAGCCGAACGTCTTGATGTTGACCCAGGTCTCGGTGTCGAAGTGGTCGGCGACCCACAGGTTGAGTGCGCCGCAGCCGATGAAGAACAGGATGGCGGCCGCGTTGGCCAGTCGCCAGGTGGCGGCTGGCGCGGTGATGGTCGCGCCTTCGCCCATGCGCTTCACCGCCGCTTCCGCGCCGACCTGCAGCAGGTTGCGCTTGCCGATGAACTCCGATCCCAGCAGCACTGCCGCGAACACCAGGTCGACGATGGTGGGCTTCCACTTGATGAAGCGTTCGTCGTGCAGGAACAGCGTCAGCCCGCCGAACACCAGCACAATGCCCAGTACCACCAGGTGCATGCGGTCGACCTTGCGCCAAAGCAGCCAGCCGAGCGCCACCTGCAGGGCGCTGGCGATCATCAGGGCGGCGGTGCCCTGTATGATGTCCTTCCCCGTGGCGTAGAAGACGGCGAAGAAGACGATGGCCGGAAACAGGTCGAACAACGATTTCATGCGCGCGGCGCCGGGGCGGGGGAGGGCGGGGGCATGATAGCGGACCTGCATTGCCACTCCTACTGCTCGGACGGCGAGCTGGCGCCGGCGGACGTGGTGGCCCGTGCGGTGGCCCGCGGCGTCCGGCTGCTGGCGCTGACCGACCATGACAATACGGACGGGGTGGCCGAGGCGCAGGCGGCGGCGTCGGCCGCCGGCATCGATTTCGTGGCCGGGGTGGAAATCAGTTGCCGCTGGGAAGGCCACGACATCCACATCGTCGGCCTGCGCGTGGACCCGGACAGCCCCGTGCTGGTGGCCGGGCTGGCCGGCCAGCACGAGGCGCGCCGCGAACGCGGCCGGCAGATCGCGGCCCGCCTGGCGCGCGCCGGCGCGGCGGGCTGCTGGGAGCGGGCCTGCCAGCTGGCGGGCACCGACCGGCCCGGGCGGCCGCATTTTGCCCGCGCCATCGTCGAGGCCGGCCAGGCGCGTGACATCGAGCATGCCTTCAACCGCTTCCTCAAGCAGGGCCAGGTGGCCTACGTGCCGACCCCCTGGGCGAGCATCGAGGACGCGGTGGGCTGGATCCGTGGTGCCGGCGGCGTGGCGGTGGTGGCGCACCCCTCCCGCTACAAGCTCACCCGTTCGAAGCTCAAGCGCCTGCTGGTGCAGTTCGCCGCCGCCGGCGGCCAGGCCCTCGAGGTGCAGTTGCCCCGCCAGCAACCCAACCAGGTGCAGTCGCTGATGCTCATGGGCAACCAGCTGGGGCTGGCCGGCTCGGTGGCCAGCGATTTCCACGGCGGCCACATGCCCTGGGCCGAACTGGGCGCCGCCGGCGAGCTGCTGCCCGGCATACGCCCCGTCTGGGAGTTGTTCTGAGCCAGTTTGCCGTGCGCGGCTTTTCGGCTATCGTGCGCGCGCCATGAGCCAGTATTTCCGCATCCACCCCGACAACCCGCAGGTCCGCCTCGTCAAGCAGGCGGCCGACATCCTGCGTGGCGGCGGGGTGGTGGTGTATCCGACCGACACGGCCTACGCGATCGGTTGCCAGCTGGCCGACAAGGCGGCGCTGGATCGCATCATCCGCATCCGCCGGCTCGACGAGAAGCACCTGTTCACCCTGCTCTGCCGCGACCTCTCGGACATCTCCACCTACGCGAAGGTCGACAACACGCAGTTCCGTTTCCTCAAGGCGCACACCCCGGGCGCCTACACCTTCGTGCTGCAGGGTACCGGCGAAGTGCCGCGCCGACTGATGCACGAGAAGCGCAAGACCATCGGCATCCGCGTGCCGGACAACGCCATCTGCCAGGCATTGCTGGCGGAGTTGGGGCAGCCGCTGATCACCACCACGCTGCTGTTGCCGGGCGAGGACTATGCGCGCACCGATCCGGAAGAAATCCGCGATGCCCTGGGGCGCCAGGTCGACCTGGTGATCGATGGCGGGTTCGGTTCGCTGGAAGAGACCACCGTGGTCAGCCTGGTGGAC
Source organism: Gammaproteobacteria bacterium (assembly GCA_018262975.1). GTDB lineage: Bacteria > Pseudomonadota > Gammaproteobacteria > Pseudomonadales > JADFDG01 > JADFDG01. Next base: position 240,055 of record JADFDG010000001.1, on the reverse strand, counting down.
GGCGCGCCCGAAGTGCTGCGCGAAGGTGCCGGCCCCGTCGATGGCTTCTGACAAAAAGCGCCGCGGTACGCGTGGTGCCGGGGCGTTCCTGTGGCGCTGGTTCAAGCGCCTGGCGATCGCCGGCATCGTGCTGCTGCTGGTGTTGCCGCTGGTATTTTTCGCGGTGTTCCGCTTCGTGCCCGTGCCGTTCACCAGTTTCATGGTGCAGGGCAGCGTGACCGGCCTGCTCGAGGAAAAGCCCTACACGTTGCGCCATGACTGGGTGCCGCTGGAGCAGATTTCCCCCCGCTTGCAGCGCGCGGTCATCGCCAGCGAGGACCAGAAATTCCTCGACCATTACGGGCTCGACATCGAGGCGATGCAGAAGGCGCTGATGCACAACAAGCGCAGCAAGCGCATCCGTGGCGGCAGCACCATCTCGCAGCAGACGGCCAAGAACCTCTTCCTGTGGCCGGGTCGCAGTTACGTGCGCAAGGGTCTCGAGGCGTACCTGACCCTGTTGATGGAAACGGCGTGGAGCAAGGAGCGCATCCTCGAGGTGTACCTCAACAGCGCCGAGTTCGGCCGTGGCATCTACGGTGCGGAAGCCGCCGCGCAGTACTACTTCCGCAAGCCGGCAGGGAAGCTGTCGTCACGCGAGGCCGCGCTGCTGGCCGCGGTGCTGCCGGCACCCCGCAAGCGCAACCCCGCCAGGCCTTCCGGCTACGTGAGCCGGCGTGCCGCCTGGATCCAGGGACAGATGGCCCGTCTCGGGCCGGTCGAGAAGGTCTTTACCGCCGACTGACGACGGCGCTGTCGCACGGCGCCGTGCGCCGCTGTCTGCTGGTCCGCATTCCCCGTGCGTGAAGAATGGTGCAACCGGCGCCGCTGGGTGCGCCGTTGAAGCAAGGGAGGATGGGCATGGAACGCACAATGGTCGCGGCGCTTGCTTTGGCGCTGCTGGCGGGTGTGCCGGCATGGGCGGCACCGGTGAACATCAACGATGCCAGCGCCGAGGAGATTGCCGAGGCGCTGCGCGGCGTGGGTATCAAGCGCGCGCAGCAGGTCGTCGACTTCCGCGAGAAGCACGGACGCTTCCGCTCGGTGGAGCAGTTGCGCGAGGTGAAGGGCTTCGGTGGCAAGACCTTCGAACTCAACCGGCACGATATCCGCCTGCACGACTGAGTCGCACGGGCGGCTCGCTGCTCAGCGGGCTTCACCTGCTTCCAGCAAGCTGGCCAGTCGCGCGCGCAGGGCGCCGGCGCGTTCTTCGACCAGCGCCTCCGGGCAGGGCTGTGGCTTGCCACGCCCCCAGACCGGTGCCGGCCATTCGCTGTCGGTGGTGTAGCGCGCGATGTGGTGCACGTGCAGTTGCGGGACCATGTTGCCGATGGCCGCCACGTTGAGCTTGTCGGGCGCGAAGATCTCGCGCATGGCCAGCTGCAGCGCGATCGATTCGCGGTGCAGCTGGTCGCCGTCGGCCGTGTCCAGGTCGATGGCGTCGCGCGCGCCGGCACGACGCGGCACCAGGATGCACCAGGGGAAGCGGGCGTCGTTCATCAGCAGCAGTTCGCACAGCGGCAGGCTGCCGATACGCACGGTGTCCGCGGCGAGGCGTTCATGGAGCACGAAGGTCATGGGAATTCTCCGGGATGTCGCCCGCAGAGGGCGCGCAGGGCCGCTCAGGGAATGATGCGCAAGGCCTCGGCACGCGCCCGCAGGCGGATTGCCGGCGTGGTGTGGCGGGACAGGCGCCAGGCGAGCACGCCGATGGCGATGGCGTCGTCGCCGAAACCGAGCAGTGGCAGCAGGTCGCTGACCAGGTCGAATGGCACCACGAAGTAAACCAGCACCAGCGCACTGGCAATGCGCAGGCGGCCGGGGGTGTCGGCGTGCAGGGCGGTGTAGGCCAGCCGCAGGATGCGCTCGAGCAGGCCGCGGAACAGGCCGCGCAGCAGGCCGGGGCGAGGAGGCGGCAGGTCGTTGGCGGGCAGCATGTTGTCCATGCGGCGGATGATAGCGGCGACGGCGCGGCGCGCAATCGCCGCCATCACGAAAAAGGCCGCCCGGAGGCGGCCCTTGGCGGGGCCGTGCGGCCCGCTGCGTCGCATGCCCGACCCAGGCGGGCGGGCATGGATGACGCGGGTGTCAGCCCTTGCGGTACATGGTGACGACGCAGGCGCCGCCGATACCGATGTTGTGCTGCAGGGCAACTTTCGCACCGGCAACCTGGCGCTTGTCGGCGGTGCCGCGCAGCTGGTGTACCAGCTCGTAGCACTGCGCGAGGCCGGTGGCGCCCAGCGGGTGACCCTTGGAGAGCAGGCCGCCCGACGGGTTGACCACGACCTGGCCACCGTAGGTGTTCTGGTTCTCCAGGATGAACTTCTCGGCAGTGCCTTCCGGGGTCAGGCCGAGGGATTCATAGGTGATCAGCTCGTTGGCGGTGAAGCAGTCGTGCAGTTCGACGACCTGCACGTCCTTCGGGCCGAGGCCGGTCTGCTTGTACACGGCGTCGGCGGCGCGCTTGGCCATGCCGTAGCCGACCATGTCCATCATGGAGTCCTTGAAGGAGTCCGGCTGGTCCGTTTCCATGTGCTGGCCGGCGATGTAGACGGCCTTGCTGGTGTCGATGCCGTGCTTCTTGCAGAACTCCTCGCTGGCGAGGATTGCCGCGCCGGCGCCGCAGGTCGGCGGGCAGCACTGCAGGCGGGTCAGCGGGCCGTACTGGTGCGGGGAAGCCATGACTTCGTCAACCGTGACCTGCGCGGTGAACAGCGCCTTCGGGTTGTTGGCGGCATGCTTGCGCGCCTTGACCTGGATGGCGGCGAAGGTGGTGTCCTTGGCGCCGTAGCGCTTCTGGTACTCGATGCCGGCGCCACCGAACATCTGCGCGGCCGGCGGGGCCGGCTTGAACTCCTGCAGGCGCATCATGGTCATGGCGTGGAGTTCCATCGGGTTCATCCGATCGTTCCACTTGGACATCAGCATGCCCTTTTCCATCTTCTCGAAGCCGAGCGCCAGCGCGCAGTCGACCATGCCCGACTCGACGGCCTGGCGGGCGCCGAACAGCGCCGAGGAACCGGTCGAGCAGTTCGAGTTGACGTTGAAGATGGGGATGCCGGTCTGGCCCACTTCGTACACGACGCGCATGCCGCAGCAGCTGTCGCCGTACACGTAGCCGGTCCAGGCCTGCTGGACCTTGTCGTAGCCCACGCCGGCGTCGGCCAGGGCTTCGAGGATCGCTTCCTTGCCGGCCTGGTGGTAATCCGGGCCTTCGCCCGGCTTGGTGAACTTCGTCATGCCGACGCCGATCACATAGACCTTCTTGCTCATGGTGTTCTCCTGGTCTGAAGACCGAAAGGGGACGTCGAGCGTCCCCTTTGCGTGGTTACTTGTTCTGCAGGTTCTGCATGATCTGCATCAGCGCTTCCTGGCCCGAACCCGGGTGGGAAGACTTGCTGAAGTCGGTGATCACGCTCCACTTCTCGTTGATCTGCTCCGGGGTCAGTTCGGCGCTGATCGGGAAGCCGTGGCCCAGCGTACGGTTCCAGCGCAGCTTGCCGATCCAGCCGGCGCCCACTTCGTACAGGCCCGACGTCTCGGTGTGGCCTTCGGAGGCGAGCTTCAGCACCAGCGGGGAAACGAATTCCGGCTTGAGCTGCTCGAGGATCTGCGGCGGCATGATGGTGGCGGTCAGGCGCGAACCGGCGATCGGCGCGATCGTGTTCGAGGTGATGTTGTACTTCTTGCCTTCCAGGGCCAGGGTCTGGCTGAAGCCGTGCAGCGCCAGCTTGGCCATGGAGTAGTTGGCCTGGCCGAAGTTACCGTAGATGCCGGCGGCGGAAGCGGTGAAGATCACGCGACCGTACTGCTTGTCACGCATGTGCGGCCAGGCAGCGTGGGTGACCTTGTAGGCGCCCTTGACGTGCACGTTGTACACCAGGTCCCAGTCGGCGTCGGTCATCTTGTGGAAGGATACGTCGCGCAGGATGCCGGCGTTGTTCACGACCACGTCGATCTTGCCGAAGTTGTCCAGGGCGCACTGCACGATCTTGTCACCGTCGGTGACCGAGTCGTAGTTGGCGACGGCTTCGCCACCCATGGCCTTGATCTCGTTGACCACGGTCTGTGCGGCGGTGGTGGAAGCGCCTTCGCCGTGGGCAGAGCCGCCCAGGTCGTTGACGACGACTTTCGCGCCGCGCTTGGCGAACGCCAGGGCGTGGCTCTTGCCGAGGCCGTTGCCGGCGCCGGTGACAATGACTACGCGATCATCAAAACGGACTTCAGACATGGGGGTTTCTCCTCGTGAGTCGGTGACTTGCGTTGCTTACAGGCCCATACCGCGGCCAATCATTTCCTTCATGATCTCGTTGGTGCCGGCAAAGATGGTGGTAATGCGGGCATCCACGTAGGCGCGCGCGATCGGGTACTCCATCATGTAGCCGTAGCCGCCGTGCAGCTGCACGCCGTTGTAGACCACCTTGTTGAGCAGGTCGGTGGTCCAGTACTTGGCCATGAAGGCGTCGTCCGGCGTGATGGTGCCGTTGACGCACTTCATGACGCACTGGTCGACGAAGGTCTGGCCGATGGTGATCTCGGTCTTCATCTCGGCCATGGTGAAGCGGTTGGCCTGGAACGAGCCGATCGGCTTGCCGAACGCCTTGCGCTCCTTGACGTACTTGAGGGTTTCCTCGAAGGCGTACTGGGCACCGGCGATGGCGCCGATGGCGCAGACGATGCGCTCCTGGGCCAGCTTCTGCATGAGGTACATGAAGCCCATGCCCGGCTGGCCGAGGATGTTGGCCTTCGGTACCTTCACGTCCTCGAAGAACAGCTCGGCGGTGTCCTGCGAGTGCATGCCCATCTTGTCGAGCTTGCGGCCGCGCTTGAAGCCTTCCATGCCGCGCTCGACCACCACCAGCGTCATGCCCTTGCCTTCCCAGTTGGCGGCAACGATGACGATGTCGGAGATGATGCCGTTGGAGATGAAGGTCTTGGCGCCGTTGAGCAGCAGGTAGTCGCCCTTGTCCTCGACGCGGGTCTTGATGCTCTTCAGGTCGGAGCCGGTGCCCGGCTCGGTCATGGCCACCGCCAGGATCTTCTCGCCGGAGATGATGCCCGGCATCCAGCGCGCCTTCTGCTCGTCGTTGGCGAAGGAGTCCAGGTAGACGCCGATCACGTCGCTGTGCAGCGACATGGCGAAGCCCGACTCGCCGATGCGGGACATTTCCTCGATCTGGATCTGGGTGTAGCGGAAGTCCTTCAGGCCCAGGCCGCCCCACTTCTCGTCCACGTACATGCACAGGTAACCGTTCTCGCCGGCCTTCTTCCAGGCCTCGCGGGACACGATGCGGTCCTCGAGCCACTGCTCCTGGTGCGGCTTGACCTCCGCCTCGAGGAACTTGCGGAAGTTGTCGCGGAAGACGTTGTGGTCCTGCTCGAAGTGGGCGCGGTTGCTCATGGTGGTGCTCTTCCCTCGGGATACTGGGCCGCCCAGGTCCGGGATGTGCAGGCGGCCAATCTGTATAATCAACGGGTTACATGCCTGCCGGCCGGTGCTCCCGGCAGCGGACCGCGCGGCAGGCGCGGGTCAGGCAGGGTCATGATGGTGGTGAAGGGGTCAATCACCGACAATGACGCAATGTGCCAAATTGGTTGACATTAACTATCATGGCGCCTGAGCAAATTCCCCGCTGCTTTCAAGCAGTTGCGAGACCCGGCCGCGCCGGGTTGCGCACCGGTGAGTCCACCTGTCAGTCCACGGAGAGCGGCCCTTGTCCCTGATGCAGAAAAGCGTCGTCACCGGCACCAGCCTGCCGGTCGCAGTCGCGCTGAAAGTGCTGCAGGGCGCCGCGCGCACCGGCATCGACCTGCCGCGCCTGGTCAGCGAGCTCGGGCTCGACCCGGGGATCCTCCAGGACCCGGCGGCGCGCATCGACCGCCGCGTGTTCATCGACCTCATGCTGGCGGTGATGCGCCAGACCGAGGACGAGTTCATGGGCTTCGGCCAGGGCCTGTACCGCACGCGCCCCGGCACGTTCTCGATGATGGCGCACGCGGTGATCAACTGCGCCACGCTCGAGCACGCCATGCGGCGCTCGCTGAGTTTCTACGAGCTGTTCGGCGTGCAGGCGGTGGCTCGCCTGGACCTGCGCGAGAACGAGGCGGTCATCCTGTTCAACGTCGGCCCGGTGGAGTTCCGCGAGTTCATCACCGAGACGCTGGTGTTCCTGTCCATCCGCTTCTTCGGCTGGCTCATTGGCAAGCCGATCGTGCCGATGCGCATCACCCTGGATTTTCCGCCGTCGCCAGAAGCCGAGCAGTACAAGGAGCTGTTTCCGTGCCCGGTGCTCTACGGGCAGAGCCGCAGCCAGATCGTGCTCGACCGCGGCTACATGGAACTGCCGCTGGTGCAGAATCCGCTGTCGCTGTCGAAGTTCCTCAAGGATTCGCTGGCCCAGCTGATCGACGGCAACTTCCACAGCGTCGGGCTGCCGGCGCAGATCCGCGCGATCATCTCCAAGGAATACGGCAACAATTTTCCTGACTTCCAGGTGATCTGCGAGAAGCTCAACATGACGCCGCAGACGCTGCGGCGCCGCCTGAAGGAAGGCAACACCAGTTACCAGGAGATCAAGGATTCCATCCGCAAGGATGCCTCGATCTACTACCTGTCCAAGCCCGACCTCTCGATCGACGAGATTGCCATGCTCATGGGCTTCTCCGAGGCGAGCTCCTTCCACCGCGCCTTCAAGAAGTGGACCGGCAAGACGCCGTCCGCCTTCCGCAAGGAAATGTTCAACGACCCGGATTGACATGCACAACCAGAACGCCAGGCCCGACACCACCGCGCGCCTGCTGATCCGCTGCCCGGACCGCCCGGGTATCGTCAGCGCCGTTTCCACGTTCTTCTACAACCACGGCGCCAACATCACCGACCTCGACCAGCATTCGTCGGAAGCCGAGGGCGGAACCTTCTTCATGCGCCTGGAGTTCCAGACGCCGCACATCGATGTCAGCCGCGACGTGCTGCGCAACGCTTTCCAGAAGGCAGTGGCCGACAAGCACGACATGAAGTGGCACATTGCCTATGCCGCCGACCGCAAGAAGATGGCGCTGCTGGTGTCGAAGTACGACCACGCGCTGATGGAATTGCTCTGGCAGGTGCGTCGTGGCGACCTGCTGGCGGACATCGCCATGGTGATCTCCAACCACGAGGACCTGCGCGCCGACGTCGAGGCCTTCGGTATCCCGTACCACTGCGTGCCGGTGACGAAGGAGAACAAGGCAGAAGCCGAGGCGCGCATGCTGGCGCTGCTCGGCGACCAGGTGGACCTGGTGGTGCTGGCGCGTTACATGCAGGTGCTCACCGGTGATTTCATTGCCCGCCACCCGAACCGCATCATCAACATCCACCACTCCTTCCTGCCGGCATTCGCCGGGGCCAACCCGTACCGGCAGGCCTACGAGAAGGGCGTGAAGCTGATCGGCGCCACCAGCCACTACGTCACCGCCGAGCTCGACCAGGGGCCCATCATCGAGCAGGACGTGGCGCGCGTGTCGCACCGCCAGAGTGCCGAGGAGCTGCGCGTGCTCGGCCAGGAAGTGGAGCGCCGCGTGCTGGCGCGCGCGGTGAAGTGGCACCTCGAGGATCGCGTCATCGTCGATGGCAACAAGACCGTGGTGTTCGTGAAGTAATCCCCGTCAACCGAAGGAGGGTCGCGTCATGTTGCGCTTGCTGGTGGCACTGGTACTGGTGTTCGTGGCGGTGTGGTATTTCGTGAAGGAAGATCGCCAGGACAAGGCGGCGATCGAGCGCCAGATGGAGCAGGTCGACGTGGCCGCGGAAGCAGCGCGGGCGACGGAGGATGTGTCCGCGGCGATGGCGGCGCAGGCCGATGCCGCGCGTGACGCGGCGATGGGCGTGCAGGCGCCGGCTGGCAGTGAAGAGGGTGGCGACGCGCCCTGAGCCGGCCGCGTCGCGGATGCGTCAGAAGTTCAGCAGGAAGCCGATGGCGCCGGTGTCGACCTGTTCCTGGTCGAAGCGGCGCACGCCGTACTCGAAGTAGACGGACGGGACGTCACCCAGGCGCACGTTGATGCCGCCGGCGATGAATGGCGAGAGACCGCTGTCAGTGGTGCTGTTGGCCAGTTGCGTGTCCGGTGGCAGCGCGGGACAGGGCAGCGGGCAAGATTCATTCGGTGTATAGGTCCGCGTGGTTTGTTCGCTGCGCGCGCTGTGATAGAAGCCCAGTCCGCCGCGCAGGTAACCCTCGATGCGAGCAGACAGCGTGTAGCCGGCGCGTGCACCGAAGTCGAGTGCCGAGGCGTCGAGCTCCACCAGGTCCGTGCGGGTGGTGTTGTAGCCGGGTCGCGTGAGGTTGCGATCGACAGTCACCGTCTCTCGCTCGGTGGTGCCCATGCGGGAGTAACCCACCTCCGGGCCCAGGCGCCAGCGGCCCTTGCTGGCCGACTCGAGGATCCAGCCGGCCATGAAGCGGTAGCCGCCGGAGCCGTCGTTGAAGCCCAGGGCGTCGAACGTGGAGTTGGTGAAGGCCAGGTCGACATAGGCGTCGATGGCGGGGGGCGCATAGTCCTGTCCGCTCGCTTGCTCGACCGGTCCGGAAGCCGCCGCGTCCTCGAACACGGGTAGCGAGGTATTGAATTCCGGCAAGGGCGCGGAGGGGTCGTCGAGCGGAGAAGGCCCCGACCAACCTTCCTCGATCGGCGCGTCAAACGGCTGCAGTTCCTCGGCCACGGCCGGCAGTCCGGCCAGCAGCAGCAGGGAAGCGAAGGTTCCGCGCAGGTGGCGGGCGATGTTGGCGGCGTCTTGTGGGATCATGGGCGCCGATCATACCCAGCCCCCCATCCCCCTTTATAGTTAAAAACAGTAACCCGAGCGCCCATGCAGACGTTGTTGACACCCTGTCGCCCGGGGTTTGAAAAGGAATGTATCGCTGCCCTGGCCGATGCCTGTGCACGCCGCGGCCTGTCCGGTTTCGGGCGTGCCGAGCCCGACAGTGGCTATGCCCGCTTTGAATTGCACGGTGCCGATGCCCGCGAGGTGGTGCGCAGCCTGTCGCTGGACGAGCTGATCTTTGCCCGCGACGTGTACGCGGCCAGCGCGCCGATCGCCATTGCCCCGCCGGACCGCCTGGCGCCGGTGCGCCCGCACCTGGCCGCGCTCGGCCCGGTGCGCGACGTGCAGGTGGGGGCGCCCGACACCAACGACGGCCGCGAACTGGCCACCCTGGTCCGCCAGCTGGAGAAGCCGCTGCGCGCCGCGCTGGCCGATGCCCGCGTGCGCATCGGCGAGGCCAACCCGGGTCGCTGCGTGCTGTTCCTGGCCGACGGCGCCACTGCCTACCTCTGCCTGGGCGCTGCCCGCCAGGCGCCGCCCTGGCCGTTCGGCGTGCCGCGCCTGCGCCTGCTGCGCGAGGCGCCCAGCCGTTCCGCACTCAAGCTGGAGGAGGCCTGGCACCTGTTCATCCCGCGCGAGGACTGGGGCAACATGCTGGTGCCGGGGCGTACCGCCGTGGACCTCGGTGCCGCGCCCGGCGGCTGGACCTGGCAGATGGCGCGGCGCGGCATGCGCGTGGAAGCCATCGACAACGGGCCGCTGGCACCGGTGGTGGGTGATGATCCGCTGGTCACCCACCATCGCGCCGATGGCTTCACCTGGCAGCCCAAGCGCCCGGTCGACTGGCTGGTGTGTGACATGGTGGAGAAGCCGTCGCGGGTGAACGCGCTGGTGGCGCGCTGGCTCACGCGGCGCTGGTGCCGCCAGGCGATCTTCAACCTGAAGTTGCCGATGAAGAGCCGCTGGGCGGAGGCGCAGCAGGACCTCGGGCGCCTGCGCGAGGAACTGGATGGCGCCGGCCTGCAGTACGAGATGCATGCGCGCCAGCTCTACCACGACCGAGAGGAAATCACCGTGTACGTGCGCGTGACCGGTCGCCACGCGGAATGACGGTGCTGCCGCGCAGCGAGCGCCTGGCCGATGCGCGCCTGCTCGGCCTGCTGGCGTTGCTCTACCTGGCGCAGGGCTTGCCCGGCGGGTTGCTAGGCAAGGCCTTGCCGGCGCTGCTGCGCGAGCAGGGAATTTCACTGGCGGCCATCGGCTTCACGTCCTTGCTGGCGCTGCCGTGGGCGCTGAAATTCCTGTGGGCGCCGTTCATCGACCGCTTCGGCACGCGCCGTCGGTGGTTGCTGGCGCTCAACCTGCTGACCATGGCGTTGATGTTCGCCATTGCCGGGCGCGATTTCGCCGCGTGGGTGCAGGGCGCCTTCGTGCCCTTGCTGGCCATGCTCTTCCTGCTCAACCTGGTGGCGGCGACGCAGGACATTGCCACCGACGGCCTGGCGGTGAGCCGCCTCGGCGAGCGCCTGCGCGGTATCGGCAACAGCGTGCAGGTGATCGGCTACAAGGTCGGCATGATCATCGGTGGTGGCCTGCTGCTGTGGTTCATCGACCGTTACGGCTGGCAGGCGTCCTACAGCGGCATTGCCGCGCTGGTGGCGCTGACGCTGTTGCCGGTGTGGTTGATGCGTGACGAGCGCACGCCGCAGGCGCGCGCGGCGACCCACGCCGACTGGCAGGGCGTGCGCGGTTATGCGCGCCTGTTCGCCGGTTTCATGCGCCGGCCGGGACTGGGCTGGTGGCTGCTGGCGGTGGGGGTGTTCAAGGCCGGTGATGCGCTGGCCTCGCGCATGATCGGGCCGCTGCTGTCCGATGCCGGCCTGACGCTGGCCGACATCGGCCTGCTCACCGGTGTGACCGGCGCGCTGGCCGGCGTGTGCGGTGCGCTGGCGGGCGGCGTGCTGTTGCTGCGCATGGGGCATCGCAATGCGTTGCTGCTGTTCGGCCTGCTGCAGGCGCTCGGTCTGCTTGGTTATGTCCTCGTGGCCGGCGGCGCGCATGACCTGCCGATCTTGTATGCGGTGGTGTGCGTGGAGCAGTTTGCCGATGGCCTGTCCACGGTGGCGCTGTTCACCGCGATGATGGATGCCTGCCGGGCCCATGCGCCCGGCACCGATTACACCCTGCAGGCGTCGCTGCAGGTGACGGTGAGCGGCATCTTCGCGCTGGGCAGCGGGGTGCTGGCCGGCGCCGCCGGCTACGAGACGGTGTTCATCGCCGGTGCGGCGCTCACCGTGCTGGCGCTGCTGCCGGTATTCCTGTATTTCCGCACCGCGGCGAGCGCCGCGGTGGCGACGGAGCGAAACACATGAGCGACCAGCCGGAATTCCAGCAAGAGATCGATGCCCGCGGGCTGCGCTGCCCGGAGCCGGTGATGATGCTGCACGCGCGCATCCGCCGCATGGCAGCGGGGGAGGTGGTACGACTGGTCGCAACCGACCCGTCGACCACGCGCGACATCGTGAAGTTCTGTGACCACCTGGGTCATGCGCTGCTGGCGCAATCCACCGACGGCGAGACCTACGTGTTCTTCGTGCGCCGCAAGGACTGAGCGTCCTTCAGGATTCCTGTCCCCGGCCGCCGCCGGCCAGCATCGCCAGGCAGGCGAGGGCCTCCGGTTCGCGCCGCTTGATCTGGTTGGCCACCGAGTGCTGGAAGAAATAGCGGAAGGCGCGGTGTTCCTGCGCCGGGTACAGGCACTCGTCGGTGGCCAGCACGGGGGTGTCGATCACGTGCGCCTCGTCGGCCAGCATGGCCAGCACGCGGCCGTCGCCGCGCAACTGCCATCCCACCACTTCCAGTAACTGCACGCTGCGGAAGCCGTCGGTGGACATCACCGCGTGGGTGCCCGGTGAATCGGGAATGGATTGCACGACCACCCGGTGGTCGTTGGCGGCGGTACCGAAAAAGTCGCGTGCGGCGGTGAGCTCGGCCACCTTGTGCGGCGGTGCCGACTGCAACAGGCGACTGGCATACGGGTCCCAGTAGCCCTCGCAATGCCCGTTCAGCGGGTCGGCCAGTTGCGGGGCTGGCACCACGTCCTTGAGCCAGGGGACGAGGGCGCAGACGTCGCCGGATTCGTGCAGGGCCCAGCCGACGATGTCGAGGGCGGTGCAGCGGTCGGGATGGTTGTCGTTGCTGTAGAGGGTGCGGAGGCCGTCGTTTTCCGGGGCGATCCTGACGATGCGGCCGGGTCCGTCGCGACGGGGCCGTCGTGATTCCAGGTTGATGACCTTGCCGTGCGAACCACCTGGCTCGCCTGTCGGCCTGCTCATGGGCACCTGCCTGCACGGCACGATGCGTAACCGTGCGTTTCCGACGATAACGCCACCGCGCCGTGTTGGCAAATACCCGGTCCGATCAGAAGCTGTATTTCGCGCTGAACTGCACGCGGTCGAGATTGCCGTCGCTGCCGGCCTCGGTCTCGCGCTCGGCATGCAGCAGTTCGACGCCGACGTCCAGCCGTTCCACCGGCGTGTGCACGAGGTTGGCGATCATCGAGCGCACTTCCGCGGTGACGGTGCCGCCGGTGCTCGCCACCGGGTTGTCGGCGCTGAACAGCGACACGCCGGCCATCGAGCGCCAGGCAGGTGCCCAGCGATGGTGGAGGGCGACGAAGCCGGCGGTAACACCGATGGTGTCGAGTTCGCCGGTAGCGTCCTCGGCGACGTCGTTGGCGATGTTCAGCCCGACGTAACGGCCGATGCCCTCGCCGGTGGTCACCATCCAGCGCACGTCATTGGCGTCATCGACGTTGTAGCGCCCGGAGAACGTCACGCCGGCGCCCAGTTCGTTGCGGTCGCGCCCGGCGTTGTTGACAGTGCGCACTTCGCGCAGCAGGGCGCCGAGCGAAAGGTGGCCCTTGGCGTGCTTCCAGACCTGGCGGGCAGCGAAGTCCGGCAGCCGGCCGTCGCCGGAAACGGTGCTGGAGGCGTTGTTGAAAGCGGTGACGGTGGTTTCGCTGTTTTCCAGCGCCAGCGACAATCCGCCGGGCGTGCTGTAGCGCACCTGCGGCTGGCGCACGAACACCGTGCCTTCGCTGGGACCGACGAAGTCCAGGCTGTCGGGCAGCGCCGCCACGTCCTGGAACGTGCTCCAGGCCTGGCCGACCAGCCAGCGGTCGTACTGGATGAACGCCTGGCGCAATTCCGGCTCGTAGCCGTTGGTGGCACGCTCGTTGCCGTCGATGGCGCTCATGAAATCCAGTTCGATGTGCGTTTTCACCGCCTGCTCGCCGGCGGGGGTGCTGGTGTTGAAGATGAAGCGCGTCTGCTTGGCGTGGGCATCGAACACCGAGCTGGACGAGCCGTTGCCCACCGGCAGGGCCGAGGGCGACCAGAAATCCCGCAGGCCGTTGGTGCTGGCGACTTCGCCGGCGGAAAAGCGGCTGAACAGGGCATCGGCTTTCACGTAGCCCTTGAAGGTGAACGTGGTGTCGGCGGCCTGCGCGGCGCCGGCTAGGGCCAGCAGGGCTGCCGGCAGGGCGAGGCGGGTCGTTTGGCGGATCGGCATGGTGGCGCTCCTGGCGGTTGGCCGCGCGGCCTGCGCGGATGGCTACCGGTATAGGACGGACCGCAGGTGCTGGCCATTGGCCTTTGGTCGAAGGCGGCGGCAGGTGTTTAGACCTTTGGCTAATACCGCCTGCCGGCGGTGCTGCCGATACTCGGGGCCATTCCCGAGGAGGACAGCCCATGAGCGATAGCAGGATCCATCCGGTGCCCGCCGACTACGCCGCCGGCACTGCCCAGAGCGCTGAACTGTATGAACGCCGTTACGCCGCCTCGCTGGCGGACCCGGAGGCATTCTGGGCCGCTGAAGCGCAGTGCGTGGCGTGGAGCAAACCGTTCACGAAGGTGAAGGACGTGTCGTTCCGCCGCGAGGATTTCCGCATCCGCTGGTTCGAGGACGGCGAAATCAACCTGGCGTACAACTGCCTCGATCGCCACCTGGAAACGCATCCGGACAAGACCGCGATCATCTGGGAAGGCGATCATCCCTCGGAGCAGCGCTACATTTCCTACCGCGAACTGCATCGCGAGGTGAGTCGCTTCGCCAATGCGCTGAAGGCGGAGGGCATCCAGGCCGGCGACCGCGTGACCATCTACATGCCGATGATCCCGGAAACGGCGGTGGCGATGCTGGCCTGCACGCGCATCGGCGCCGTGCACTCGGTGGTGTTCGGTGGCTTTTCGCCGGATTCGCTGGCGGGGCGCATCGCCGACTGCAACTCGAAACTGGTGATCACCGCCGACGAGGGCCTGCGCGGTGGCAAGAAAGTGGCGTTGAAGGCGAACGTCGATGCGGCATTGGCGCACGAATCAACGGCCTGCGTGGAGAAGGTGATCGTGGTTCGCCGCACCGGCGGCCAGGTCAGCTGGAAGCCGCAGCGCGACCGCTGGTACCACGATCTGCTGGTCGGCCAGTCCACCGAGTGCCTGCCGCGTTCGATGAGCGCCGAGGCGCCGCTGTTCATCCTCTACACCTCCGGCTCCACCGGCAAGCCCAAGGGCGTGCTGCACACCACCGGCGGCTACCTGGTCTACGTCACCAGCACCTTCCGCGAAATATTCGACATCCGCCCCGACGACGTGTTCTGGTGCAGTGCCGACGTCGGCTGGATCACCGGCCACAGCTACCTGCTGTACGGTGCGCTGAGCAACGGCGCGACCACCGTGATGTTCGAGGGCGTGCCGCAGTATCCCGACTGGTCGCGCATGGGCCAGGTGATCGAGAAGCACCAGGTCACCATCCTGTACACCGCGCCGACGGCGATCCGCGCGCTGATGCGTGAAGGCGACCACCATGTGCACCTGAGCAACCGGCGCAGCCTGCGCCTGCTGGGCTCGGTGGGCGAGCCGATCAACCCGGAGGCCTGGGAGTGGTACCACCGGGTGATGGGCGAGGGGCGCTGCCCGGTGATCGATACCTGGTGGCAGACCGAGACCGGCGGCACGCTGATCTCGCCGCTGCCGGGCGCGACGCCGATGAAGCCGGGCTCGGCGACCAGGCCGCTGTATGGCGTGCGGCCGGCGCTGGTGGACGCGGAGGGCCGGCTCCTCGAGGGTGCGACCGACGGCAACCTGGTGCTGCTGGACTCGTGGCCGGGCCAGATGCGCACCGTGTACGGCGACCACGCCCGCTTCATCGAGACCTACTTCTCCACGTACCCGGGCATGTACTTCACCGGCGACGGCGCGCGTCGCGATGCCGACGGTTACTACTGGATCACCGGCCGCGTCGATGACGTGCTCAACGTCTCGGGCCACCGGCTGGGCACCGCCGAGGTGGAAAGCGCGCTGGTGGCACACCCGGCGGTGGCGGAAGCCGCCGTGGTGGGCGTGCCGCACGACATCAAGGGGCAGGGCATCTACGCCTACGTCACCCTGCAGGCCGATCGCGTGCCGGACGAGAAGTTGCGCGTGGAGCTGCGCGAGTGGGTGCGCCGCGAGATCGGCCCGATCGCCTCGCCCGACGTGATCCAGTGGGCCCCGGGGCTGCCGAAGACGCGCTCGGGCAAGATCATGCGGCGCATCCTGCGCAAGATTGCCGCCCATGAGCTCGATGGCCTCGGTGACACCTCGACGCTGGCCGATCCGTCGGTGGTGGACCAGCTGGTCGACGGTCGCCGGCTGACGGCCTGACGAACGGCAGGCGGGCTGCACTCCAGCCGCCTGCCCGCCGGCTGCTACAGTGGGGGCATGAAGATGCTCAAGCTGCTGATCGCCGATGATCACCCGCTGTTCCGCGACGCGCTGCACCGCGCCGCGGCGACGTTGTTGCCATCGGCGCGCATCGCCGAGGTGGACAGCATTGCCGCGCTGCAGTCAGCGCTGGAGCGCGACAGCGACATAGACCTGTTGCTGCTCGACCTGCACATGCCCGGGGCCAGCGGCTTTTCCGGGCTGGTGTTCGTGCGGGCGCATTACCCGCAGGTACCAGTGATCGTGGTGTCCGGCAACGAGGAAGCCGAGGTGATGCGGCGCGCGATGGCGCACGGCGCCAGCGCCTACATTCCCAAATCGCTGCCCACTGCGCAGATGGGCGAGGCGATCCAGGTGGTGCTGGACGGCGATACCTGGATGCCACCCGACGCGCGCGCGGCCGGCCACCGGCTGCCGGCCGACGAGGCGGACATCGCGCGTCGCTTGCGCGATCTCACGCCGCAGCAGTTCCGTGTCCTGATGATGCTGGCCGACGGCCTGCTCAACAAGCAGATTGCCTGGGAGCTCGGCGTGTCGGAGGCCACGGTGAAGGCGCACATGACGGCGATCCTGAAGAAACTCGGTGCCAGCAACCGGACGCAGGCGGTGGTGGCGGCCTCGCGCCTGCAACTCGATCCGTCGACCCGCCTGCCGGTGGTGGAAGAGGACTGAGCCGTCGTCCGGGTCGGGTGTTCAGTGCGTGCGGCGCTGGGCCGACAGGAATGCGCGCAGCGCCGCCGGTTTAACCGGTTTGCGCAGCAGCACGAAGCCTGCCTCGCGCACGCTGGCGGCCAGGGTGTCAGACTGGTCGGCGGTGACCAGCGCCGCGGGGCGTTCGCCGGCCAGTCGCTGCAGCAAGGCCAGGCCATTTTCCTCGCCACCCAGGTGGTAGTCCGCCAGCAGCACGTCCACGGCGTGCGTGCGTGCTTGCGTTTCAGCCTCTGCTGCATTGCCGGCGACAATGACGTGGCAGCCCCAGCGGGAGAGCAGCGCCTGCATGCCGGCCAGGATGTCCGGCTCGTTGTCCACGCACAGTACGGCCAGTCCGCTGAGTGACTCGCTGCGCGTATCCGCGCGGCTCTGTGCCGTCGGTTGCGGTTGCGCGCCGGCACGCGGCACCGTCAGCGAGAACACTGCCCCGTGGCCAGGGGCCGAGGACACGTCCACCGCATGCCCGAGCAGGCGCGCCATGCGATCGACGATGGCGAGGCCAAGGCCCATGCCTTTCTCGCCCCAGGGCGATGCCTCGCCGCCGCGGTGGAATTCCTCGAAGATCTGCGACTGCCGGCCCGGCGGAATGCCCGGGCCGGTATCGCGAACCTCGATGCGCACGCGGTCGCCACGGCGTCGCACGCCCAGGGTGATGCGTCCTTCACGGGTGTAGCGCAGGGCGTTGCTCAGCAGGTTCTGCAGGATGCGGCGCAGCCACTGGCGGTCGCTGGAGACCCAGGCGCTGGTGGCTACCACGTGCAAGGCCAGGCCGCGCTGCTCGGCCAGCGGGGCGTACTGCGTGCGCAGGCTGTCGAACAGTTCGCCCAGCGGTACCGCGGTCACCGTCGGGGTGAGCGCGCCGGCGTCCAGCCGGGAGATTTCCAGCAGCGCCGACAGCAGCTCCTCCGCGCCGCGCAGCGAGCCGTCCAGGCGTTGCACCAGTTCGCCGGTGCTGTCGTCGGGGTGCTGCTGTTCGAGCGCGGCAACGAACAACCGGGCGGCATTCAACGGCTGCAGCAGGTCGTGGCTGGCGGCCGCGATGAAGCGCGTCTTCGACAGGTTGGCCTCCACCGCGTGCCGGCGCGCTTCTTCCTGCGCTGCCAGCGCCGCGCGCAACTCGGTGGTGCGTTGTTCGACGCGCTGCTCGAGCACGCCCTTGGCTTCCGCCAGTTCCTGTTCGGTGCGCTTGAAATGGGTGACGTCGCTGAAGGTGGTGACGAAACCGCCGCCGGGGACCGGCTGGCCGCGCATCTCGATCACGCGGCCGTCGCTGCGCACGCGCTCGAACACGTGCGCGCTGCCGGCACGCATGTGGTCGATGCGCTTGCGTACGTGCGCGTCCACGTCGCCGGGGCCGCACTCTCCGCGCAGGGCGTTGTAGCGGATGAGATCGCTGACCGGGCAGCCGACGTAGACCATGCCCGGCGGGTAGTCGAACAGTTCCAGGTAACGGCGGTTCCAGGCGACCAGGCACAGGTCGGCATCCACCACGCTGATGCCCTGGGTGATGTTTTCCATCATGGTCGCCAGCAGGTCGCGGTTGAAGCGCTGGCGCTGCGAGGTCTGGTCGAGCAAGGCCATGACCTGGCCGATTTCCATGCCGCTGCCGCGCAGCGTGGTGGTGATCATCGCGCGTGCCGACTGGGCGCCGATGGCGCCGGCGAGCAGGCGCTCGGTGAGTTGCCACCAGGAGGCATCCGCGACGCGACGGGTATCGAGCGCTTCCCCGCGCTGCTGCGCGAACACGGTAAATGCCTGCGTAGCCGGGCCGTCACCGACGATGCGCCCGGCCAGTGCCAGCAGGTCGCTGACCGGCAGTCGCGCCCATTCCGCCGGTGTCACCGGGGTGTCCTGCGTTGCCCACGGGTCGAGGAAAGGCGTGGCCTGGATCTGCTCGCCGAGCGTAGGCCGGAAGCGCAGCGACAGCAGCACGTAGAGGCTGGTATTGGCCAGCAACGACCAGAACACTCCGTGTGTCAGCGCATCCCAGCCGGCGAGCTTGAACAGCGACTCCGGACGCAGCCAGTCGATGCCGAACGGGCCGGCCAGCAACCACTCGGGGCCGGCGCCGCCGCTGCGCAGCAGCGCCGGCAGCAGCAGCGTGTAGACCCACAACGCAAAACCGGCGCACAGCCCGGCGGTGGCGCCAACGCGGCTGCCGCCGCGCCAGTACAGGCCGCCGATGATGGCCGGCGCGAACTGGGCTACTGCGGCGAAGGCCAGCAGGCCGATGCTGGCCAGTTGCTGGTACTGGTCGATCAACCGGTAACCGCCATAGCCGAGCAGCACGATGGCGATGATCGACAGCCGCCGGGCGGCCAGCAGCATCCCTTTCATCTGCCGTCGCTCGCCGAGGCGCAACCTTTGCAGGCGCAGCAGGGCGGGAACGAGCAGGTCGTTGCTGACCATGGTCGACAGCGCCACGGTCGCCACGATCACCATGCCGGTGGCGGCGGAGAAGCCGCCGAGGAAGGCCAGCAGCGCCAGGCCATCCTGGCCGGCCGCCAGTGGCAGGGCCAGTACGGCGATATCCGGGTTGAGGCCCGCCAGCCGCGGATCGGTGAGCGCAACGGCGGCAATCGGCAGAACGGCGAGGGTGACCAGCACCAGGTAGCCACCGAACAGCCAGCGGGCGCCCTGCACGTGGCGCACGTCGTCGCATTCGACCACGCCGACGTGGAACTGGCGAGGCAGGCAGAACAACGCGGCGAAGGCCAGCAGGGTCTGCGCGAGGAAGCCCGGTGGCAGGTCGCCCGGTGCCGCCAGGTGGCGCACGCGTTCGTCCTGCCAGAGCGTGTCCAGCGGAAGTGCGTCGAGCGCGAACAGTGCCACGGCCACCAGCGCCACCAGTTTCACCAGCGATTCGAGGCCGATGGCCAGCATCAGCCCGAGGTGGTGTTCGCTGGCGTCGAGCCGGCGGGTGCCGAACAGGATCGCCAGCAGGGCCAGCAGCAGCGCCGTCCACAGTGCCGTGTCACCGGGCAGCAACTCCATGGCCATGCCGTGGTCGGCCATCACCTGCGCACTCAGGGAGACGGCCTTCAGTTGCAGGGCGATGTATGGCAATACGCCGATGACCGCGAACAACGCCACCAGTGCGGCGAGATGCGGGGCCTTGCCGTAGCGAGCGGCGATGAAGTCGGCGATGGAGGTGATGCCCTGCGTGCGGCTGGCCAGCACCAGTCGCTCCCACAGGCGGTGACCGAACAGCAACAGCAGCAGCGGCCCGAGATAGATGGGCAGGAACGACCAGCCGTCCTGCACCGCCGCGCCCACCGCACCGTAGAAAGTCCACGACGTGCAGTAGACGGCGATGGTCAGGCTGAACAGCACCATGCGCTGGCGCTGGCTGAAGCGCCCCACCTGGCGATCGCCCCAGAAGGCAAGCGCGAACAGCAGCGCGATGTAGACCAGTGCGGTCAGTGGCAGCAGCCAGGCTGGCATGGAGGCTCCCGGTGGGCGACATCCCGACTATGGAACAGCGTCGCGCGGCCGTCCATCGGCGGCCGCCGGCCGTGGCTTCGACCAAGGTCTAAGGGCGGGGCCATGCCGCCCTGCGCTAGCGTGGGATCGCCAAAACAAGAAGGCGCGGCTGCGCCCGAGGGAGACCACCATGAGCCAACGCGACGACTCGTCCGGGCAGGCCTACTGGCGCGCGAACCTGCGCGTGCTGTTCATCTGCCTGGCGATCTGGGCCATTTTCGGCTTCGGCGCCAGCATCCTGTTTGCCGGCCCGCTCAACCACATCCAGTTCTTCGGCTTCAAGCTGGGGTTCTGGTTCGCGCAGCAGGGATCGATCTTCGTCTTCACCCTGCTGATCTTCTACTACACGTGGCGCATGAACCGGCTCGACCGGGAACATGACGTCCACGAGGACTGAGGGCGCGCATCATGTCCATCCAAGCCTGGACCTACCTCATCGTCGGCCTGTCGTTCGCCCTCTACATCGGCATTGCCTGGTGGGCCCGTGTCGGATCCACCAAGGAATTCTACGTCGCCGGTGGCGGCGTGCACCCGGTCACCAACGGCATGGCCACCGCCGCCGACTGGATGAGCGCCGCGTCGTTCATTTCCATGGCCGGCCTCATTTCCTTCATGGGCTATGACGGCTCGGTGTACCTGCTCGGCTGGACCGGCGGCTACGTGCTGCTGGCCTTGCTGCTGGCGCCGTACCTGCGCAAGTTCGGCAAATTCACCGTGCCCGATTTCGTCGGCGACCGCTACTACTCGGACCTGGCGCGGCTGGTGGCGGTGATCTGTGCCATCTTCGTGTCGTTCACCTACGTGGCCGGACAGATGCGCGGTGTCGGGATCGTGTTCGCGCGCTTCCTCGAGGTGGACGTGACCACCGGCGTGATCATCGGCATGGCGCTGGTGTTCTTCTACGCGGTGGTTGGCGGCATGAAAGGCATCACCTATACCCAGGTGGCCCAGTACTGCGTACTGCTGTTCGCCTACATGGTGCCGGCGTTCTTCCTGTCGATCATGATGACCGGCCACGTGATCCCGCAGTTCGGCTTCGGTGCCGAACTCACTGATGGTTCCGGGCAGCACCTGCTGCAGAAACTCGACGGGCTGAGCACGGAACTGGGCTTTGCCGCCTATACCAGCGGCACCAAGGACATGATCGACGTGTTCTGCATTGCACTGGCACTGATGGTGGGTACCGCCGGCCTGCCGCACGTGATCGTGCGTTTCTTCACCGTGCCGAAGGTGCGCGATGCCCGCCGCTCGGCCGGCTGGGCGTTGCTGTTCATCATGCTGGTGTACACCACGGCGCCGGCCATCGCCGGGTTCGCCCGCCTGAACATGATCGACACCATCAACGGCAAGGACCAGCAGGGCACGCTGTACACCGAGGCGCCGTCCTGGATCACCAACTGGGAGAAGACCGGCCTGATCTCGTGGGAAGACAAGAACGGCGATGGCCGCATGTTCTACGCCGGTGACGAGCGCAACGAGATGAAGATCGACAAGGACATCATCGTGATGGCCAACCCGGAAATCGCCAACCTGCCGCCGTGGGTGATCGCGCTGGTGGCTGCCGGTGCGCTGGCGGCGGCGTTGTCCACCGCGGCCGGCCTGCTGCTGGTGATCTCCGCGGCCATCTCCCACGACCTGCTCAAGAAGATGGTGATGCCCCACATCACCGACAAGCAGGAACTGGTGGCGGCGCGCATCGCCGCGGCGGTGGCGGTGGTGGTGGCCGGCATCCTCGGCATCTATCCGCCGGGCTTCGTGGCGGAGGTGGTGGCCTTTGCCTTCGGCCTCGCTGCGGCATCGTTCTTCCCGTGCATCGTGCTGGGTATCTTCTACAAGCGCATGAACAACTGGGGGGCGATCTCCGGCATGGTGGTGGGCCTCACCTTCACCATCGCCTACATCCTCTACTTCAAGGGCGTGTTCATGGCGCCGATGGCGGAGAACGTGAAGGCCAACTGGTTCCTCGGCATCTCGCCGGAAGGCATCGGCGTGGTCGGCATGCTGCTGAACTTCGCCGTGGCGATGGTGGTCAGCCACCTCACCGCGCCGCCGCCGCAGCACGTGCAGGACCTGGTCGAGCACATCCGCGTGCCGCGTGGTGCCGGGGCGGCGGTCGATCACTGAACCGGACGGATTCCGGTCTTTGGCGGGCGCTTCGGCGCCCGCTTTTTTTTTTCAGGGTGCAATCAGCGCGGGTGCAGTTGCTGCAGTCGCTGGTAATCCTGCATGACGCGCTGCAGGTCGGCCACGCTGTGCAGCCCGTTGCGCCGCGCCGCCGCCAGCATCGCCAGCGCGAGCTCGGCGGTGACGAAGGCATCGGCGGCGGCCTGGTGGCGTCCCGGGTTGTACAGGCCGAACGCCGAGGTCCAGTCGTCCAGGCTGCGCCGCTTGTCCCGCCGCGCCGGGTACAGGGCGGGCAGCGCGACGGCAAGATCCAGCCACGAGCGTTGCGGCACGCTGCCGCCAACGTCGCGCAGCGAGCGCTCGGTGAGCGCGCGATCGAAGCCGGCGTGGAAGGCAATGAACACGCAGGGTCCGCTCCAGCGGTAGAACGCCAGCAACGCTTCGGCAGGTGCCTGTCCCGCGCGCACCGCATCCGCGCCGATGCCGTGCAGCAGCACGGTGGGCCGGGTATCGGCGTCGGCGTGGGCGAGCACGGCCTCGAACTGGTCGCCCACGCGCAACCTGCCGCCCTCGATGGCCACGGCGCCGATCGACAGCAACTTGTCCTTCTGCACGTCGAGCCCGGTGCTCTCGGTATCCACCACCACGAAACGGGTGTCGGCCAGCGCCAGTTGCGCCGGCGGCGGGCAGGGCGGCAAT
This sequence comes from Gammaproteobacteria bacterium, assembly GCA_018262975.1. Lineage (GTDB taxonomy): Bacteria > Pseudomonadota > Gammaproteobacteria > Pseudomonadales > JADFDG01 > JADFDG01. The sequence goes on along the minus strand of JADFDG010000001.1, from coordinate 217,438 downwards.
TCCGCCAATGCCTGTTGCAGACTGGCGTCACCGGCGTGGCTTTTTCCCAGCAGGCGGGTGAGCCAGCTCATGGCGTCCTCACAACTGGTAGGCCAGCGCCAGCGACTGCTGCAGGCGCTGCGCCTGGCGGAAGGATTCGCGCAGGATGCGTGCATCCAGCGGGTTGAGGGTGTCGGGGTTCAGCCGGTTGTCCAGCGGCTGGCCGCTCGCCATGCGCTCCTGGTGGTGGCGCATGCGCAACAGGTGCAGCAGCCCGTAGGCCTCCAGCCACGCATTCACGTCGTTGGCATCGAGGCGTCCCGCATCACGCAGCGCCTCCAGGCGCTCGAAGGTGTTCACCGCCGGCAGGTTTTCGGCGTAGCACAATACGCGGGCGACATCGACGAATGGCGTGAGTCCCTGAACTTTCAGGTCGATGGTGTGTTTCTCGCCGCCCTTGGCGTACACGAAACCCTGGAAGAAATTCAGCGGTGGCCGCGATTCCAGCGCCGCGCCGGCCATCATGCGCTGGAACAGGCTGTGGGCACGTATGCGCGTGCGCACGCGCGCGAACAGTGCATCGGCCATGGCGGTATCGCCCCACAGGGCACGCCCGTCGAGGAAGATTGCCGAATACATCAGGTTCTTCGGCGTCCAGCTCTCGATGAAGCGCTGGTACCACGCTTCCCATTCTTCCACCGACAGGCACAGTTCCGGGTTGCCGGCCATGATGTTGCCCTTGCACAGCGCGAATCCGCACTGCGCCATGTCGGCATTGACTGCCTGCGCGAAGGGCAGCAGGCGCCGGCGCGCCTCGTCGTTGCCCATGCCCGCGGGCGGGTCGAAAAGGATGGCGTTGTCCTGGTCGGTGTGCAGGGTCTGTTCCTGGCGGGCCTCGCTGCCGAAGCTCAGCCACGCGAAGCGTATGCCGGGATCCTGCTTCGCCCGTTGCAGCTCGATGATGCGTCTCACGGTGACGTCGTTGAGGGTGGTGATCACGCGCAGCACCTGGCGGGCCGCGGCGCCTCGCGCCAGCATGGCATCAACCAGCTGGCGGATGTCCTCGCGCAGGCTGGCAAGGGTGGCGAGGTCGGGTGCGGTGCCCAGCGTGCGCGTGAGGCGCACGAGGCTGACTTTCTGCAACGAGAAGAGGTCGCGCTCCGACACCACGCCGGCCAGCGCACCGCCGGCATCCACCAGGCAAACGTGTGCGAAGTGGCGGGCGGCCATCTGCAGCGAGGCGTCGAAGGTAGTAGCGTCCGGCGGCAGGCAGACCGGGTCATGGCTCATCACCGAGGCGATGGGCGCATCCATCGCGACCGCGGCGGCAACCTGTGCGCGCAGGTCGCGCAGCGTGAAGATGCCCAGCGGCTTGTGCTGTTCGTCGGTGACCACGATGGAGCCGACATTGGCTTCGTGCATGTGCTGCACGGCAGCGCGCAGCGGCGTATCCGGTGCGCAGGTCACCGGCCGGCGCTGCGCGTAGCGCGTCAGCGGCTGGTCGAGGCTGGCGTCATCCACCACGGCCTGCTGGGCCTGGCGACGGATGCCGCGGTTGACCTCGTCGAGCAGGCTGCTGACGCCGCGCAGGCAGTAGTCCCGGAACGGCTCGCTCATGGTCATCAGGCGAGCGAAATCGGCGCGGTCGATGCTCAGGCAGAAGGTGTCACCGACGGCGCGGTGCAGGGTGCGGGTGGGGCGCTCGCCCAGCAGCGCCGCCAGCGGGAAGCATTCGCCACGGGCGATCTCGAAGGTGGTTTCCGCGCGCCCGTCACTGCCGCTGCGTTCACCGCGTATCCGGCCCTGGCGGACAACCCAGAACCGTCGCGCCGGGCCGTCTTCCGGGCGCAAGACCACCTCGCCGTCGGCGAAGTAATGCAGTTCGCTGCATTCCACCAGCGCGGCGAGGTGCGCCGTTTCCATCTGGCTGAACGGCGCCCAGGCCTGCAGGAATTCCATCAGGGCACGGACATTGGCGCCGGTGGTACGTGTCGACGTGCTGCGCATGGCTTGCGTCCCTTCAGACGACATGGCCGCTCCAGCATAGCAGGGGAGTCGCGGGCGGGCTCTTGCCGTCAGTCACTGCCGCGTTGCCAGGTCCGTCGCCCCGAGAGGTAGCCGGCCAGCCGCAGGTTGAGCAGCACCGCGGCGCACACCAGGCCCACGATCAGGCCCACCCAGAAACCCTGCGGTCCCAGTGGTTCGGTGACCGGCACGCCGAGCAGCGTGCCAAAGCCGAGCGCCCATCCCACCGGCAAGCCGATGCCCCAGTACGCCAGCAGGGTGATCCACATCGGGCTGCGCGTGTCGCGGAAGCCGCGCAGCGCTCCGCTGGCGGTCACCTGCAGCGCGTCGGGCAACTGGAAAATCGCTGCATAGACGATCAGTGCACCCGCCAGTGCACGTACGCCCGGGTCATCGGTGTACAGCGCGGGGATGGCCTCGCGTCCGAGCAGCAACACGCACAGGTTGAACAGGGCCAGCACCGTCGACAGCATCATGCCGGTGCGTACCGCGCGGCGCACCGCGGCCAGGTCACCCGCGCCGGCGGCCAGCCCGGTACGCACGGTGAGTCCCAGCGCCACCGACAGCGGCAACATGAAGGTCAGGGAAGCGAAATTCAGGGCGATCTGGTGGCCAGCCACCACCCGTTCACCCATGGTCGCCAGCAACACGGCGATGATCGAGAAGATGCTCACCTCGAAGAAAATGGCCAGGCCGATCGGCAGGCCCAGGGCGAGCATCGCCGCCAGTGCGCGGACGTCCGGGGCGTGCGGGCCGCCGTCGATGCGCGTGCCGGCCGGTGCACGTCGTCGATAGTGGCTGGCGTTGCGCACGTAAAGCCACATCAGGCCGGCCATCAGCCACATCACGATGGCGGTAGCGACGCCGCACCCGGCACCGCCCATGGCCGGGATCGTCAGGCCGGCCGGCAGCGTCGCGCCGTGGATGAACAGGTAATTGAGCGGGATGTTGGCGAACAGGCCGATGAAACTGATCACCAGCACGGGCGTGGTGTGCGACAGCGACTCGGTGTAGCTGCGCAGTCCGATGAACAGCGCGACGCCGGGCAGGCCCCAGGACAGGCCGTCCAGGTAGCGCCCGGTCAGCTGGCGCAAATGCACCGGCACCTCCAGCGCGCTGAACAGCACGCCCGCATTGCGCGTCACCAGCAGGCCGGCGATGCCCACGCCCAGCGCCAGCCACAGCGCCTGCCAGGCGGTAGGCACCACGTGGTGGTGGCGGCCGGCGCCGAGGTGCTGGGAGAGGATGGGCGTGGCGGCGATGATCACGCCGACCATGAACAGGAACACCGGCACCCAGATGCTGGCCCCGACGGCGACGGCAGCGAGGTCCAGCGGGCTGACCTGGCCGGCCATCACGGTATCGACGAAACCGTTGGCGGTCTGCGCCACCTGGCCGCCGAGGATCGGCAGTACCAGCGCCAGCAACGCGCGCAGTTCACCGCGTGGTGGCGGGATGGTGGCGGACGGGGATTGAGGCGAGGGGAGGCTCAAGGTAGGGTGCGCACCACGTTGCCGGCTCGGGTGATCCCGGCCCCGGGACTGGCGGTTGCCAGCGGCGGGGCGGCGGACCACGGCGGCGGATGATCATACAGGAACACGGGTGGGCGCATGGCGCCCCCGCTACAGGGTGATGTCGATGGGTGCTGACCGCTTCGATGCCGATGAGCTGGCGGCGATCTTTGCCGCCACGTTTGCGCAATCGCATCGCGTGCGGCTGGTCGCTGGCGGCGAAGAGCCCCTCTACGTCCCGGCCGCCGACGAGCACGGCTGGAACGAGATCGTGTTCCGCCACGACTATTTCCAGAGTGCGCTGCACGAGATCGCTCACTGGTGCGTGGCCGGCAGCGAACGGCGCCGGCAGGTCGACTACGGTTACTGGTACGACCCCGATGGCCGCAGTGGCGCCCGGCAAGCGGAGTTCGAGCGCGTGGAAGCGAGGCCCCAGGCGGTGGAATGGGTGCTCACCGCGGCGTGCGGCAAGTCCTTTCGCGTCAGCATGGATAACCTCGATTGCGAGGACCCGCTCGATGAAGGCTCGCTGTGGCGTGCGGTGCATGCCGAGGTGCTGCGCTGCGTCGACGGGCAGCTGCCGCCGCGCGCGGCGCAACTGGGCGCGCGGCTGGCCGCGCATTATGGCCAGCCCTGGCCATTGCCGGCCGGGCGCTTCCTGCCGCCGCCCGGCTGAACGCGTGGCTCAGCGCTTGCCGGCCACCGGCGGCGTCAGTTCCAGCGTGTAGGTGTCAGCCCAGGCCGGTACGTTTTCGAGCGCCCCGAAGTTGATGGTGCGCACGTAGGCGGCGATCTGCCGGTCGAGTTCGCTGTCGTTGAGGGTGCTGGAGGCGATGTCGCAGGCCTGCACGCTGCCATCGGCGGCGATGTTCAGGCGCAACACGACCTGTCCCTGCAGGCGCGGGTTGTCGACCAGTCGGCGCTGGTAAAGCATCTGCAGGCCGCCGTTGTAGCGCGTCATGATCTCGCGCACGCCACAGGCGCTGCGCTTGCGGGTCGGCGTTTCCTCGAGTTTCGCGCACTCGCTGCCGGCCGGTTGTGCCGGCAGTGACGAGGACTGCGTGCGCGGTGCATCGGCGCCGGGCTTGCGGTAGATGGGGCCGGAGTAGTCGACGCCGATGTCCGCCGGTGGCGGAATACAGGCGGTGAGGCCCACGACCGCGGCAAGCAGGCAGGCACGGGAAAACAGGGTGGTGTGGCGCATGGCGGACTCCGGCCGTCTCTGAACGACGACAAGATACCGCAAAAAACAAGGGGCGCCGCAGCGCCCCTTGTCGGTGTTACACACGCACTACACGTCAGCTCGGGAAGAAGTTGAGCGTGTACTTGTCATCCCACACGGCCACGCCCTCGATGGCGCCGAAGTTGATGGCCTTGATGCGGGTGAGCAGCTTCTTCTCGGTCTCCGCGTCGCCCAGTTCGCTGGAAACCAGGTCAGCCGAGGTCACCGAGCCGTCCGGCGCGATCACCAGGCGCAGGACGATGGCGCCCTTGAGCGTCGGGTTGCTGCGCAGCGCACGCTGGTAGATCGCCTGCAAGGCACCGTTGTTGCGGTCCATCACGCGGCGGATCTCTTCCTCGGTACGCTCCAGCTTGCCGCTGGCGCTCTTGCGCGTCGCGCCGATGCCGCCCTCGGTGATGTTGGAATCCACCTTGGCAACCTGCGCACCGCCGAGCTTGCCGCCACCGGCCACGCCGGCGCCACCGCCACCGCTGGACGCGGTGCCGATGTTCACGCCACCCGAACCCTTGCCGGTGCGGCTGGTGATCAGGTCGCGCGACAGCGCGCCTTCCGAGGGACTGGCTGCGCCGGCCTTGGACAGCGGCTGGTCTGCACCGAAGTCGAATGCCGCGGCGAGGTCCTGCATGGCCGCGAGTTCTTCCTTGGCCTCGGCCAGTGCCTTGCTGGCCTTTTCACGGGCCTTCTGCACCTTCTCCTCGACCGGCTTTTCCTCCTTCGGCTTCTCTTCCTTGGGCTTTTCCTCTTCCTTCACCACTTCTTCCTTGGGCGGCGGCGGCGGCGGTTCCTTCTTCTTCTCCATCACCAGCTTGGCGAGCCGTTCGGGCATCTTCTCGGCCTGCGCGCGGTCGACCGGCGGCAGGGTAATGCTCTGCAGCACCACGAGCAGCACGAACGCGAGCAACAGGGCGGCCAACAGGAGCCAGCGCGCACGTTTTTCCTCGGAACCGACCGTATCCCAGGGCAGGTAGCCGGAAACAAAGGCAATGCCGCGCGAGGGCATGGCGGGACGTGGGCTGCTCATCAGGAGCCCTCCCCGCCGGTGGCCGGCTTCTTCTTGTCCTGCATCACCGCGAACGAGATCTTGCTGTACTCGGTCACCATGCAGGTCTTCATGATCTTGTCGAGGACGGCATAGGGAACCTTGCTGTCCATGAGGATCGTGACTTCCCGCTCCGGAACGCCGGCCTCATTGAGCGGCGCTGCCGACTTGGCGGCCTGGTAGTCCAGTTCTTCCTTGAGCTTGGCGATCAATACGCCTTCCTGGGCGGCGACCTGCGTGGTTTCGGCAATCAGCTGGCCCTGCACGATGATCGTGTTGCCGCTGACCTCGACCGTGAGCGTCTCCTTGGGCAACTCCTCGGCGCTGGATTTCGGCAGCAGGATGTAGCGCTCGTCGGGCATTTTCTGCGACGTCGAAACGCTCACCAGCAGGAAGAACAGCAGGATCGTGAAGATGTCCATCAGGGACGTCAGGCTCAACGTCGTCGGTGCCAGGTGCTTGGCGCGGCGCTGCATGCGCCGCTGCTTGGCAGTAGGCTTCTGCAGGCTCATGCCGCACCTCCCGGTGCCACACCCGACTGGTCGGCCGGTGCCGTGCCGATGGAGATGTCCGGGAACAGCTCCTTCTTGATCGACGTGCCGTTCACCATGGTATCGGTCACGCGCACGGTATCCATCGTCATGATGAGGATCTCGTAGGGCGTGTCCTTCTCGCAGAGGATGGCAATGTCGCGTACCGGCTCACCGAACTCGTCGGCGCGGCCCTTCAGGCGCACCAGCGTTTCGTGAAGCTTGGCGGTATCGTGCTTGCCGTCGGCGGCAACGGGAATCACCGAGAGCACGGATTCGGACTTGCGGTCCACCAGCTCATAGCGGTTCTTGTAGATCAGCACTTCCAGCGAGAACGGCTTGCGGTCCTCCTCCGGCGAAGGCGGTGCCTCGGCCGAAGAGGGCAGCGTCAGCTGCAATATCGACATCTGCGTGAATACCGCGTCGAGCAGCAGGAACGGAATCAGGACGACCATCAGGTTCATGAAGGTCGTGATGTTCAGCTCGACGTCGGTTACACGCGGTTTCTTGCGTGAACTCATGTTCGGTCCTCCGGATCATCCGGGCACTGTAGAAAGGCGAGCCTGGGCAGGCCCGCCGGTCAGTCACCCTGGTTCTTCTCGGAGGCAGCGGACAGCTGGCGGTAGATGTTCAGCAGTTTGACGGAGGCCATCTCCATGCTCTCGACGACTTTCGCCGTCTTCGACTGCAGGTAGGTGAAGGCCAGCATCAGCGGGATGGCGGCAATCAGGCCGAACGCCGTGGTGTTCATCGCGACCGAAATCGACGACGACAGGATGGCTGCTTTCTGTGCCGGGTCGGCACTGGCGATGGCGGTAAACGCATCGATCAGGCCCATGATGGTGCCGAGCAGGCCAAGCAGGGTGGCGATGTTGGCCAGCGTGGCGATGTAAGGGGTGCGCTGCTCGAGTCGCGGCATGACCTCCATCAGCGACTCCTCCATCGCCAGGCCGATATCCTCGTGGCGGCGGGTAATGGTGGCGCGGGTCAGGCCGGCACCGATGATGCCGGAAATGAAGGTGTCGTTGCCCTTGGCAATTTCCATGACCTGCTTGAACTGGCCCTTGGCAAGCAGCGGGTAGATCTCACCCCACACGCGGCTGTTCTTGCCGGTCACCATCTGCAGGTAAATGAAACGTTCGACGACCAGGGCAATGCCGAGCAGGAATACCACGAGGATGGGCCACATCCAGGGGCCGCCATCCTGGAAGAAGCGGACGCTGCTCATCATGAAACCGGGGTCGGCTGCAGTTGCCATGGGTATCTCCTGTATGTGAATCGAATGTCAGTTTGTGGTTGTGGTGTTGGCGGGTGGAGCGAGGCGCGGTGGACGCGCCGGGGTTTGTCAGTTGGTCTTGTTTTCCTGCAGGCTGCGGAAGTACTGCACCTCGCGGCGCAGTACGTCACGATCCAGTGGCTGCAGGACCTGGTTGAGAATGGAGGTGGTCGGAGATTTCTTCTCCAGTTTCACTTCCTTGTCCTTCCACGGCACGACGTTGAGCACCGTGGGTGCTTCCTGGGAGCCGATGACGTTGGTGGAGAGCGCGTCTGCCTTGCCGTTGCTGCCCGGCTTGGCGGCGGGCTGCGGGTCGGCTGCCCACGCCGGGACGGCGAGGAGGGCGGCGAGGACGGTGGCCATGCGTGCGAGTCTGTTCATGTCGTTCACCCTGCCTGGGCCGGGATGGTATCGGTGCCGGTTTCGGGGTCGCCCGCCGCCGGCGCGGATTCGCCGCCGGCCGGCGCTGCTGCCGGTGCAGGTGCTGCCGGAGCTGCGGGAGCTGCCGGGGCGGGCAGCCCCAGGCGGTTGCGCAGGTCGGCAATCCAGTTGCCTACGGCCTGGTCGGGCTTGCGCTGCAGCGACTGGTACTTCTCGTAGTGCGCCAGTGCCAGCGGCAGGTCCTGCAGGTACAGGTCGGCCAGCACGCCGAGGTTGAAGTGTGCCTTGGCGTAATTGGGGTCGATGGCCAGCGCGCTCTCATAGGACTTGCGGGCGTCGGCGAACTTGCCTTGCTCGCGCAGTGCCATGCCGCGCATGTTCCAGGCGAACGGGTTGCGCGCATTGACCTTGAGCGCGCGGTCGGCCAGTGCCAGCGCGTCGTCCCAGCGCTCGTTGCGCAGCGCGATCAGCGCCTGGTTGACCACCGGGCCGGACAGGCTCGGGAATTTCACCGCCAGCGCAGCGAACGCTTTCTGTGCCTCGTCGAGCTTGCCGGCCTGCAACAGCTGCATGGCCGCGAAGTACTCGGGTGCCGCCTGCTGCGCGGCGGCCTGCGCCTGCGGACTGGCGGTCACGGTGGTCACGTGGGCGGTGTCGCTGGCAACCGCGGCGGGCGCGGCGGCCTGGGCGCGCACGGGCTTGATCACGTTCACGTTGTCGACGCCGGCGGTGTCGCCACCCTGTTGCTTCGGCGCACTGCTGCAGGCCGCCAACGCCGCGGCCAGCGTCGCGGCGATCAGCAGGCGCGGAGCGCGGTCAGTAAATGACATCGACATAGTCTTCCGCCTGTTCCTTCTTGCCGTAGCGACCCGGTTGCAGGACCGCCAGCGCCTTGATGCTCTTCCTGACCCACTCGTCGTAGACGTCCTGCTTCACGAGGTTGGCGTTGATCGTGTACAGCTCGATCGCCTTGTCCTCGAAGGGCAGGGCCTGTTCCTCGAGCAGCAGGTCGTACTGTTCGAGTTCAAGTTCGTCGAGGCCCTTGGGTCGCTCCGACGACATCAGGTCGGCGGCAAGGATGCGGTAGACCTCGGCGGTGCGGAACTGGGCTGCCGACGTGTACTCGGCGACGCCCAGCTTCGCGGTGGTGGAGTAAGCGTCGAGCGCCGACTGCATCAGGCGGCGCTTCTCGGCCAGCGACGTCTTCAGCGGCGCACGCAACTTGTACTCGGTGAAGCGCAGGAACGTGGGCTCGGCCAGCGTGAACGATGCGAATGCGCCCAGGTAGTTGGTGCGCGGCGTGGCATCGCCGCCGGCGCCGCGCGCACCCGCGGACAGTGCCGCCAGCATGGTGTCGCGTGCCTTCAGGTCGCCACGCTTTTCGTGGATCTTCAGCAAGCGGTACTGGGCTTCCATGCGCGCTTCGAGCGGTGCCGGGTTCTCGGCCACGTACTTCGCGTACAGGCGCAGCTCGCCATCCTCGTTGCCGGCTTTCCCGGTGAGCTCGGCGGCCTGCCACAAGGCCACGCGGGCCAGTTCCGGCTGCGCCTTCAGGTTGACGTCGTGGATGGTTTCCATCTCGCGCGCGGCGCCGGCCCAGTTGCCGGTCTTCTCGTAGGCGAGCGCCAGCTTGTCGGGGATGGTGTCGGCCAGGGTGTTCTTCGGCCAGCGCGTGCGGAACTGCTCGAGCACCGGGATGGCAGCCGTGTACTGCTCCTTCTTCAGGAAGATGGTGGCGGCATCGAACTCGGCGTTGGCGCGCACCTCGGCGTCCGGCACCACGGTGCCCACGCGCAGGAATTCCTGCGCACCTTCCAGCTCCTTGCCCTCGGCGATGAGTTTCTCGCCCTGCTTGTAGATGCTGGCGGCCAGTCGCTCGTTGTAGGTCTTGCGCTCGGCCGGCGTCAGGTCCTGGAAGCCCAGCACCTTGCCGTAGGCAAACTCCGCGACCTTGTGGCGGCCGAGGTCGAATTCGCCGTTGGCGATGGTCTGCCAGCCGTACTTCTGCAGGTCGATGGATGCCGGCGGGTTGAGCGACACCAGCATACCCGCGGTGGCGACCGCGCCGGGCACATCCTTCCGTGCCAGCTGGTCCTCGGTGATGCTCTGCAGCACTTTCGGGGTCTTTTCGTGCGACGGGAAGGTGCGCGCGAACTTCAGGCCGGCGTCGATCTTGCGGCCGAGCAGTTGCTGCAGTTCGGCGGCGCGCGCCTGGTCCTTCTCGAGGTTGTCGCTCCACGCCTGGTAGGCCACCAGGCCGAAGTAGGCCGATTCGGAGGCCTTGTCGTAGCCGGCGTATTCGTAGGCCGTGCGTTCGAATTCACGCACCGCGCGCGCGAATTCCTTGCCGGAGAACAGCGCCTCGGCGTACAGCTGGTTGACGGTGGCCGCGCCGGCATCAGCCGGGTCGGTGCGCAGCAACTGCTCGTACCAGCCCGCGGCCACCAGGAAGCCGGCGCTGTCGCCGGACTTCTGCGCGGTGGCGTGGTAGTGGCGTGCCAGGTCGAGCAGGTGCGACTTGAGCAGCGGCAGGTATTCCTGGCGCTGCTTTGCATGCTTCTTCCAGTACGCGCTGTCGAGGCCATAGGCCTTCACGAAGCGTTCCTTGGCCGGCAGTACCTGGGTCGGGAAGCCGCCGTCCTGCAGCGCCTTGATCGCGCTGGAGGAAAATTCCGGCGCCAGGTCGTCATCCGGGTACAGCGTGACGAACGCCTCGTAGGTCTCGGCGGCGTCCGCGTAGCGTTCCTGCTTGACGTAGATGTCGCCCAGCGCGCGGTACACGCGGTTCTCGTACGGCTTGTGGCCGTTGCGGGCGAACCAGGCCTTCACCGACTTCGCGCCGTCGAGGTTGTTGAACGACATGCTGGCGACGCGGAAGGTGTCGTCGAGCAGGCGGGCGTTGCGGTCCGCGTCCTTGCCCTGGGCCGGCTGGGCAGACACCAGGTCAATCAACCTGAAAAAGTCGACCAGCGCCTTCTCGTACTCGGAGACCTTGTACTGGCTCCAGCCGCGCTTGTAGATGGACTGCTCGAAGAATGCGGTCGTCGCGCCCGCCTGGATGACCTCGGAGTAGGCGGCGGTGGCGAGGTCGTACTCACCCTCGCTGAAGTAGCTCTCGCCCAGGCGGAACTGCGCCTCGAGGTAGAAGGTGCTGTCCGGGTAAAGGCGGCCGAGTTCCTTGAGGGTGGCGACGGACTCCTCGTGCTTGCCGCCGATGTCATAGGCCTTGGCCAGCAGGTAATAGGCCTCGGCTTTTTCCTTCGAATCCTTGGTGTTCTTGATCACCGACTGGTAGAGGATGACCGCGGTGTCATAGTTGGCCGCCAGCTCGGTGCCCTCGAGTTCCGGGGCGATGCCACCGGCGAGGTCGAGCATGCGGTACATCTCTTCCTGCGACTTGGCGTTGGTGGCGCCTTCCATGAAGCTCTTGAACAGCATGGCGTCGATGTCGCGGTCGAGCTTGACTTCCTCGGACTCGGAAAGCTGCGCCGGCACCACCGGCTTTTCTTCCAGCGAAACCGGGGCTTCACCTTCCTTCTCGGTGGATGCGGCCATGGCAAGGTCGGCCATGCGGCGCAGTGACTCGACGCGCTTTTCCGGGTCGTTGAACAACTGCACGGCCTGCTTGTAGCTCTCCAGCGCACCTTCGATGGACGCGGATTCCTCGATGCTGCCTTGCTGGACTTCCACCTCGACGCTCTCGAGGTCGGCCAGTGTCTGCGATGCATAACGGCTCTGTGCCGACTGCGTGGCGGCCGTGCCCGTTGGTGTGCTTCCGGTGGTGCCGCAACCGGCTGCCAGCAGTGCGGCAAGGGCCAGCGGGGTCAGCCGGAACGGCAGGCGATGGCGGGCAGCAAACGTCACTGGCGCTTCCTCTTCTCGATGGCCTCGCTGACCGAGGTGTCCTGCAGGCGGGCGATGGACAGGTGCGTCTCGGCGAGCTGCGCGCCCAGGTTGCGGCGGTTTTCAGCCAGTACCACGAGCGCCTGGTTCTGCAGGGCCACGGTCTGTGCCTTCAGGCGCTGGGTGATTTCATCCTTCATTGCGCGCAGGCGCTCGCCGGCAGCGGCGATGCGCTGGTCATATTCCGGACCCATGCGCCGCAGGATGTCCGTGCGGAGGGTCTCCAGCGATTCGACGTGCAACGCAGCCATCTCGATGTCGTTGCGCACGATCTCGATGTCCTTGACTGCCTGCTGCTGCTGGGCGGTGGCGCTGGCGGCGATGTCCCAGATCACCAGTCCCTTGACCCGCCGCAGGCGTTCGGCCTGGGCGCCGGTGCTGTTGCCGAGCCTGGCCTCGATGGCGCGCGCGACGTCCAGTTGCGCCAGTTGCTGCAGGGTCGCGGTCTGTTCGAGATCGCCCTTGCGGATGGCGTTCTCGATGCGCGCCTTGAGCGGCGCGACCTGCGCGCGCAGTGCTTCCACGTCGCGCTTGCGGCGGCTGATGGTGTCGTCGAGGCGCGGCTTGAGCGTGGCCAGCTGGACGCGGTGCTGGGCGAGCGTGGACTGGTAGATGGGCAACTGTGCCTGCCAGAAGTCCAGCAACTTCTCGATGCGCTTCAGCTCCAGGTAGACCTTGTAGTCCTCGCTGAACGAGTTCGAGGCGAACAGCGCATACAGGTAGGGCGCTTCCGGGATGTTGGCCGGCGTGTAGCCGGTCACCGGCGCCAGCGGGTCGGTGAGGATCGCGGAGTCCTTCGCCGTCTCGGGGCTCAGCGAGTCGATCCAGTCGCTCTCGCGGATGCGCACGATGGTGCGTTCGACCTTCTTCAGTTCGCCGCGCAGGGTGTCGGCAGCGTAGCGGTAGCCGAACAGGGCGCGCGGCAGGTCGCCGAGTTCCTCGTAGGCCCGCGGCGCCAGCATCAGCGCTTCCTGCACGGTGGTGTCGGAGGTGTTGCGCTGCAGCAATTCCAGCCACAGCGGCAGGGCCTTCTTGTAGTCGCCGCGCTGGAAGTTCGCGTAGCCCAGGCCGAGCATCGCCTGGTTGGTGAACGGGCCGTCCATGCGGATGGTCAGCAGGGATTCGCGCGCCAGGTCGTGGTTGTTCTTCTGCAGCCAGGTGAAACCGACGGCCAGTGCCGCGCGGTCCTTGAGGGCGTTGGTTTCCTCGTCACCCGGCGGCAGGTCGCGCACGCGCTTGAGCAGCGGGATGCCACGCTCGATCTCGCCGGAGCGGACGAAGGCGACGCCGGCGTTGTACAGCGCATAGGCGCCGACCACGTCATCGGCCTTCACGGAGGAGAGCAGGTCGGCCGCGCGCTGGTACTCGCCGCGCAGGATGTAGATGTTGCCGAGCAGCACCAGCCGCTCCTTCTCGATGGCCGGCGACAGGTTCTCGATCTTGTTCTCGAGGATGCGCGCGGCCTCGTCGTACTTGCCCTGGTTGTACTGCAGCTCGGCAGTGTGGAACCAGGTCTCGTTGCGGGTCTTGGCGAGGATGTCGCGGGTGACCAGGCGCGAGAAGATCGCCTGCGCGCGGTCGACCAGGCCGAAGTTGGTGTACAGGTCGCCGAGCAGCATTTCCGAGTAGTCGTCGCGCTCGGACAGCAGGCCCTGCTGGCGGGCGATCAGCAGGTGGGTGATCGCCGGCAGGTTGCGGTTGTTGTAGTACTCGTACATCACCTCGCCGAACAGTACGGCAGGCGGATCGAGGGGCTCGACGTAATCGTCGGGCACGAAGCTGCGCTTGGAGGCCGGGGCGCCAATGGCCGCACTGCAGGCGACGGCGGCTACCAGGGCGGCCACGGCGGGCAGCGTGAATTTCCGGCGGCGTATCGACATGCGCGAGACCGTGCCTGTGCGGGTTGCTGGCGGGGCTACGGGCGAGTTACTCGCTCCACTCCTTGAATTCGAACTTGTGCTGGCGGGTCTCGACGTCGTCGACCACCTTCAGTTCGATCATCTTGCGGCCGGCGCCCTTGACGAACTTGTAGGCGGTGGTGCGCTGGTAGTCCTTGCCCTGCGGGTCGTAGCCGGTGATGGTCGCGCGCAGCGTGTGTTCGCCGCTGGACAGGTTGCCGGTGTAGAGGCGGTGGATGCCGCCCTTGGTCAGGGCCTGGAATTCCTGGTCGGAATAGAAGTGGTAACCGACGTTCTTGTTGTCGATGGCGAGGTTGATGTCGACCAGGCGGATCGGGGTGCCGACGTCGATCGACAGGAACATGGCGACCTGGGTGCTCGGGTACAGCAATTGCTGCTCGAGGGTGGTCAGCTCGCGGTTGAGGTCGAGGACGTTCTGCTTCAGTGCCTGCAGGTCGCGGCTGGCCTGTTCGGCTGCCTGCGCGCCCGTGGCGGCAAGGGTCACCAGAACGGCGGTAAACAGGATGCGGACAAAAGTGGCCATTATTTTTCTTGTCCCGTCTGTACGGATTCTTTTTAGGTGCAACCGACTGATTTTCATAAAAAAACAGACGGTCCCGGTCGCGCATTGCACCGGGTATTGCCACCCCTTCCGCTGAGAAGGAGGCGCCCGAGTATAGCCAGAATTCCTTAGCAAGATACATAGCCTTTCCATTGCAACACCATGAATTGTCAGGAGTGTCGACCCACGCACAGCACGGCCACCGATACAATGCCGGGCGTGACCAGACCCTCCCGTCCCCGACCGCCCGCTGGCGGTGTGCTGCTCGTCGATGCCTCGGCTTACCTGTTCCGGGCCTGGTTCGGCGTGCCCGACGTCTTTGCCGACCGGCGAGGCCGTCCGCTGAACGCCGTGGTGGGCTTTGCCCGCACGCTGGCGCGCCTGCTCGCCGAGGCCCGTCCCGCTGCGGTCGCCATAGCGTTTGACGAGTCCCTGTTCAGCGGGTTCCGCCACCGCCTCGATCCCGGCTACAAGGCCAGCCGGGTGTTGCCCGACGAGGACCTCGCCTGGCAGATGCAGGCCTGCCGGCTGCTCGTGGAGCGCCTCGGATTGCGCGCGATGGCCAGTCGCGAGTTCGAGGCCGATGACTTGCTGGCAACGCTGGCCGCGCGGGTTGCGGCGGCGGGCGGTTTCAGCGTGCTGGCCGGCGAGGACAAGGACCTGGCGCAGGCGCTGGCCGGCCCGCACGACCTTCTGTGGCAGGCGGCCCGCGATCGCCTGCTGGACCGCGATGACGTGGCGAGCTGGCTGGGCATCCACCCGGAGCGCCTGCCGGAACTGCAGGCGCTCACCGGCGACCCGGTCGATGACGTGCCGGGTGTGCCCGGCATCGGTCCGCGTACCGCGCTGGCCCTGCTCGGACATTGCCGGCACGTGGAGGAGTTGCTGGCGCAGCCGCAGCGGGTGGCCGGCCTGCCTCTGCGCGGTGCCCCACGGCTGGCGGACCTGCTGGCGGACCATGCGCCGCGCGTGCGCCTGAACCTGCGCCTGGTGACCTTGTCGCGCCGGGCCACCGGCTTGCCGCGGGTGTCGTCGCTGCGCTTCCGGCCCGCACCGGCGGCGCAGGTCGACGAAGCGGTCGCTTCGCTCGGCCTGCCGGCCGGCAGTGCCCGTGCGCTGCGTGCCGCGATGCTGCAACAGGAGTGAACGAGATGCTGATCGTTGCCGACGAGAACATGCCGCTGCTGGATGAATTCTTTTCCGGGCTGGGGGAGATCCGCCGCCTGCCGGGCCGCGCCATGACAGCGGTGGACGTCGCCGATGCCGACCTGTTGCTGGTGCGCTCGGTGACGCGCGTGGACGCCGCACTGCTCGCGCGGGCAGCGCCGCGCTTCGTCGGCACCGCCACCATCGGCACCGACCACGTCGATACCGGCTGGCTGGCCGCGCGTGGCATACCGTTTGCCGCCGCGCCGGGTTGCAATGCCGTCGCGGTGGCCGAGTACGTGTGCACCGTGCTGGCACTGCATGCCGCGCGCAGCGGACGTGAACTGGCCGGGCAGTGCCTGGGCGTGATCGGCTGCGGCAATGTCGGCCGGGCAGTGGTGCCGCGCGCGCAGGCGCTCGGCCTGCAGGTGGTCGTCTGTGACCCGCTGCTGCCGCGCGATGCATTGCCGGCCGGCGCGACGTTGCTGGACCTCGACACGCTGCTGGCGCGCGCCGACATCCTGACCCTGCACGTGCCGCTGACGCGCGGCGGTGACGCGCCTACCTGGCACCTGCTCGACGAGGCGCGCCTGCGTGCAGGTCGCTGGCAACTGCTGGTCAACACCGCGCGCGGACCGGTGGTGGACAACGCGGCGTTGGACACACTGCTGGCCCGCGAGCCGTCACGCCGCGCCGTCCTTGATGTCTGGGAAGATGAACCGGCGGTGCCGCCGGCACTGTTGTCGCGCTGCTGGCTCGGCACGCCGCACATTGCCGGTTACTCGGTGGAGGGCAAGTGGCGTGGCACCGAGCAGGTTTACCGCGCGGCGTGCAGCGCACTGGGAATCGCTCCGCGCGTCAGCCTGGCGGATATCCGCGCACGGGCCGGCGACGCCCCGCGCGAGGTGGCCTGGCCCGGCTCGCTGGCAAGCCTGCTGGCCACCTGCTGCGACGTGCGTGGCGACGATACCCGCCTGCGTGCCGTGGTCAGCGGTGATGCCGGCGAGACGGCGCTGGCGTTCGACCGCTTGCGCCGTCATTACGCCGAGCGCCGCGAATTCTCCGCCTACCGGGTGCATGGCGTTGCGGATGACGCGCAAAAAGAAACGCCGCGGGCAACCTTGCAGCTGCTCGCGGCGCTGGGATTCGGAGTGGAGGACTAGCCGGCGAGGGCGCCGCGCGTACGGTTGCCTACCGGGAAGGTCCAGTGGCGGGCCAGTTCGTCGCAGGCGCGCGCGATCATCGATTCGGTGATCGGCGTTTCGTTGCCTTGCTCGTCGACAATGGCAGCGCCCCAGCCCACCGGCGCGTCCGGATCGCGGCGCGCGTCGCTGTTGCGGGAATCCGCGGGAATGTTGGCCTGCATGTCGGTTCCTCCCGGGTCGGTCTGCCGCCTGTGCGGTCCCGTTGCCCTGTCTGCGACGTGGTACGGGTACAGACTAGACTCTCGTGCATGAACGCGACATGTCGGCATGCCGCGCCAATTGTTAGCAAGGATTACAGTCGTGAATCACTCGCATTTCCGCATCGGCCTGGTGGTGAATCCCTGGGCCGGCATTGGCGGCCCCGCCGGCTTGCGTGGCAGCGACGGCACGGAAATCCGTGACCGGGCGGTCGCGCTCGGCGCGGTGCCACTGGCCGGTGAACGGGCGCTGCGCTGCCTGCACGCGCTGGCCGCGCGCCCGCTCGATGTCGCCGTTTACTGCTTCGGTGGTGGGATGGGTGCGGACGTCGTCCGTGCGGCCGGGCTGCAGCCAGGCGTGCTGGGCCAGCCAGCCAGTGAGCCGAGCACTCCGGCCGACACCCGGGCCGCAGCCCGTGCCCTGGTCGAGGCCGGCATCGACCTGTTGCTGTTCGCCGGCGGCGATGGCACCGCCCGCGATGTCTGCGATGCGGTCGGCCAGCGGGTGCCGGTGCTGGGCATCCCCGCCGGCGTGAAGATGTATTCGGGAGTGTTCGCGGTCTCACCGGAGGCGGCCGCGGAAATCGTCGCGCGCCTGGCGGGCGGGGAAGCGGTGTCGGTCGAGCAGGCGGAGGTGCGCGACATCGACGAGGAGGCCTTCCGCCATGACCGCGTGCAGTCGCGCTGGTACGGCGAACTGCGGGTGCCTGGCGTGCGTGGCTACGTGCAACACGTGAAGTGCGGTGGCAAGGAGGCCGAGCCGCTGGCGCAGCAGGAGATTGCCGCCGGCATCGCCGAAGACATGGAGGAGGGCGTGCTGTACCTGGTGGGCACCGGCACGACGCCCAAGGCGGTGCTGGCGGAACTGGGCCTTGCCGGGTCGCTGCTGGGGATCGACGCGGTACTCGACCGCGGCTTGCTGGCGGCGGACCTCGATGCGCGTGCGCTGGAACAGCTGCTGGATGCGCATCCGCGGGTGAAGCTGGTGGTGACCGTCACCGGAGGCCAGGGCTTCCTGTTCGGGCGCGGCAACCAGCAGTTGTCGGCAGCGGTGCTCGCGCGCATCGGCATCGACAACATGCTCATCCTCGCCACGCGCAACAAGCTGGATGAACTGGCGGGCAGGCCGCTGCTGGTGGATACCGGCGACCGCGCCCTGGATCACCGGCTGGCCGGTTTGCGCACGGTGATCACCGGCTATCGCCGGCAGGTGTTGTACCGGGTGGCGGCGGCCGACCTGCCGGCCTGAAACACCCGCATCGCCGGCACACCAATGAAAAAGCCGCCCCGGGGGCGGCTTTTTGTCGAACGGTCTTGCTCAGGCGGCGTTGCGCAGGGCAGCGATACGCGCGTCGAGCGGCGGGTGCGAGGCGAAGAACTTGCCCAGGCCGCCGGCGATGCCGAAGGCGCGCATGGTGTCCGGCATGTGCACCTCGGCGCCGGCCTCGTGCTCGGCCTTGAGTCGCTCCAGGGCGCGGATCATGGCGCCGCTGGAGGACAGGCGGGCACCGGCCGCGTCGGCGCGGTATTCGCGCCAGCGCGAGAAGGCCATCACCACCATGGTGGCCAGGATGCCGAGGATGATCTCGGCCACGAAGGTCACGATGTAGAAGCCGATGCCGTGGCCTTCTTCGGTCTTGAACACCACGCGGTCAACGGTGTGGCCGATGATGCGCGCGAAGAACATCACGAAGGTGTTCACCACGCCCTGGATCAGGGTGAGGGTGACCATGTCGCCGTTGGCCACGTGGCCGATCTCGTGCGCCAGTACCGCGCGGGCCTCGTCTTCACGGAAGCGCGACAGCAGGCCGGTGCTCACCGCGACCAGCGCGTTGTTGCGGTTCCAGCCGGTGGCGAAGGCGTTGGATTCCGGGGCGTCGAAGATGCCGACTTCCGGCATGCCGATGCCGGCCTGCTGCGACAGCTCCTGGACAGTGCGTACCAGCCACTGCTCGGTCTGGTTGCGCGGCTGCTCGATGACGTGCACGCCCATGGCGCGCTTGGCCATCCACTTGGACATCAGCAGCGACACCAGTGAACCGGCGAAACCGAACACGGCGCAGAACACCAGCAGCTGGCCGAGGTCGAGGTCGACCCCGTTGGCCTGCATGAAACCGGTGAAGCCCAGCAGGCTCAGCGTGATGCTGGCCAGCGCGATCACGGCGATGTTGGTGAGCAGGAAAAGGAAGATGCGCAACATGGTGGTAGAACGCTCCTGGTTACTCGGTTCGTTGTGCTGTCTCACACGGGCGCTACAATGCGGGTCCCGCGTTGCGTTTTCAAGGTGGCACGAGTGTGCCTTTACCTCCTGTGACAGATTTCCCCGCGACCCGCCCGCCTGCCGAAAGCCCCCTGGACCTGCAGGGCATTCTCGATACCTGCGCTGTCCGCGCCGCCGGGGCCGGCGGAGAGGCGCGTCGCCTGTTCCACGGGCGGGGGCGTTGCCATCCCGGCTTTGAACACGTGTGTATCGACAGGTTCCCGCCGCTGGTGCTGGTGACCCTGTTCCGTCCACTGGCGCCGGAGCTTGAAGAGGCGCTGCTGGCCGGCCTGGTGCAGCGGCTGGGGCTGGCAGAGGGCGACTGCCTGGCCGTGCAGCGGCGCGGGGACGGCGCGGACGTCGCCTTCGAGGTGGTGCACGGCAGCCTGCCGGCGGACATGCTGGCGCACGAAGCCGGCCTGGCGTTCCGCATCGACCCGACGCGTGGGCAGAACCTCGGCTTCTTCCTGGACATGCGCGAAGCGCGTACCTGGTTGCGCGAGCGCGCCGGCGGCCGCTCGGTGCTCAACCTGTTTGCCTTCACCTGTGCATTTTCGGTGGTGGCGCGCGCCGCCGGCGCCGGGCGGGTGGTGAACATCGACCTCAGCCGGCCGTCGTTGTCCATCGGCCGTGACAACCATCGCCTGAACGGGCTGGGCACCGAAGACATCCATTTCCTCGACCACGACCTGTTCCGCTCCTGGAACAAGCTGCACAAGCTGGGCCGTTACGACATCGCCATCATGGATCCGCCCACCCTGCAGAAGGGCAGCTTCGTGGTGGAGAAGGATTACGGCAAGGTGGTGCGGCGCTTCGCCAAGTTGCTCAAGCCGGAGGCCGACATCCTGGCCTGCCTGAATGCCCCGCACCTGGGCGAGGACTTCCTCGACGCCGTGTTCGCGCAGGAACTGCCGGGCGCGGTGCGCGTGGCGCGCCTGCCCAACCCGGCGGAATTCGCCGACAGCGACCCGCAGGCCGCGCTCAAGGTGGTGCATTACCGCTACACCCGGCCGGCCGACCTGCCGCCCCTGTAGCGAGGGCGCCATGCGCCCGAGCGTGCCCGTCGCGGGCATGGCCCGCTCGTTACAGGCTGGCGCGCGTGAAGAAGTAGCGGACGATCTGGTTGATGTTGTTCGACGAGCCGCTGCGCAGCGCCATGCGGATCTGCGCCACCAGCGTCTGCTTCTGCTGCGCGACCGATTCCGGCAGCGACGGGTCGATCGGGTCGTCGAAACGCACGTCGCTGGCCGCCGACAACGCCACGAAGGCCTTCTCGGTAAGCGTCGCCTGGTCGATGCCCTCGCGGTAGACCAGCGATTCGTAGCGGATGTAGCCCTCGTCGGCCAGCCACAGCATGGAACCCAGGCAGGCGTGGAAGCGGTTGCTGTGCAGCCCCACCTCGTCGGTCTCGTCCGGGCCGGACACGTCCTCGACGTAGATGGTGTGGCGGCGCGGGAAGGCGTTCCACAGCGTCACCAGCACGACGGCAACGTCGCGGCAGAAATCGTCGATGTGGATGTCGGCCATCTGCCCGTCCGCCCGCGTGCTCAGCGACGACGCGACAGGAAGTTGGCGAAGCGGCCGATGGCCTCGCGCAGGTCGTCCTCGTTGGGCAGGAACACGATGCGCACGTGGTCCGGGTGCGGCCAGTTGAAGCCGCTGCCCTGCACCAGCAGGACTTTCTCTTCCTGCAGGAATTCGAGCACGAACTGCTGGTCGTTGTGGATCTCGTACACCTTCGGGTCCAGGCGCGGGAACGCGTACAGCGCGCCCTGCGGCTTCACGCAGGAAACGCCGGGGATGTCGTTGAGCAACTGGTGGCACAGGTCGCGCTGGCGGCACAGGCGGCCGCCGGGCTTGATCAGGTCGTTGATCGACTGGTAGCCGCCCAGCGCGGTCTGGATGGCCCATTGCGCCGGTACGTTGGCACACAGGCGCATCGAGGCGAGCATGTCCAGGCCCTGGATGTAGTCCTTCGCGCGCGCCTTGTTGCCGCTGACCATCAGCCAGCCGCTGCGGAAGCCGGCGGCGCGGTAGGCCTTGGACAGGCCGTTGAAGGTGACCACCAGCAGGTCGTCGGCCAGCGACGACATCGGCACGTGCACCTCGTTGTCGTAGAGGATCTTGTCGTAGATCTCGTCGGCGAAAATGATCAGCCCGTGCTCGCGCGCCAGCTTGACGATGTCGAGCAGCAGGTCCCTGGTGTAGTTTGCACCGGTGGGATTGTTCGGGTTGATCACCACGATGCCGCGCGTGTTCGGCGTGATCTTGCGCTTGATGTCCTCGATGGACGGCATCCAGCCCTGCTGCTCGTCGCACAGGTAGTGCACCGGCTTGCCGCCGGCCAGGCTGGCGGCCGCCGTCCACAGCGGGTAGTCCGGCGCCGGGATCAGGATCTCGTCACCGTTGTTGAGCAACGCCTGCATCGCCATGACGATCAGCTCGGAGGCGCCGTTGCCGAGGTAGATGTCGTCGATGGTGACGCCGAACACGCCCTTTTCCTGGTAGTGCTGCATCACCGCCTTGCGCGCGGAGAACAGGCCCTTGGAGTCGGAGTAGCCGGTGGCGTTCGGCAGGTTGTAGATGACGTCCTGCAGGATCTCGTCCGGCGCGCCGAATCCGAACGGCGCCGGGTTGCCGATGTTCAGCTTGATCAGGCGCGAGCCTTCCTCTTCCATGCGCTTGGCCACTTCCAGCACCGGGCCACGGATGTCGTAGCAGACGTTGTGCAGCTTGGTGGACTTGAGGATCGGTTGCTGGTGTCGCGTGGTCATGTCGGCTCGCCCGGTCAATCCGCGTGATTTTTCGCGGTAAGCGCGGGATATTACCGGCGTTGTCCGGGTCGTGTATATGTGGGGAATCGACCGCGGGGTCAGCATCCGGCGGCGCCGGGCAGGGAAGGAGAGACGGCCATGAGCGACAAGGTGGAAAAGAGTGACGGCGAGTGGCGCAGCCAGCTGGATGCCGAGCAGTACCGGGTGTGCCGGCAATGCGGCACCGAACCGCCGTTTTCCGGCCGCTACTGGGCCACGAAGACGCCGGGACTGTACCGCTGCGTGTGCTGCCGGGCGCCGCTGTTCCGCTCCGAGCACAAGTTCGATTCCGGGACCGGCTGGCCGAGCTGGTGGCAACCGGTGGAGGCGGCCGCCATCCGGGAACTGCCGGACCACACGCACGGCATGGTGCGCGTGGAAATCCGCTGCGCGCGCTGCGATGCCCACCTCGGCCACGTGTTCGACGATGGCCCCGCGCCCACCGGCCTGCGCTATTGCGTCAACTCGGTGGCCGTCGAGCTGGAACCGGACGGTCGCTGAAATATCCCCGGTTCGGGGGTTGTGCCGGCGGCCGGTTCGTGCATCAGTCATGAAGTTGTGCACAGTTAGTGACTGCTCGCCGTGGAACCATTGTTCCACCGTCTGGCGCCCGTGTGCGCCCTGAATGCGCTTGTAATTCATTGAAAGTAAATGGTTATTTTTGATTTGTGACGTGCCGCACGGTGCCGCCGGTGCTGGTCCGCTGCCCGCAACTGCGCGGCCGGCCAATTCATGCACAGAAATATCCACAGCCTGTCCACGGCGCGCGGGCACCGGCTGGCCTGCCGGGTCGTCCCGGCAGGCCAGGGGTGGCCTGGATAAAAAAACAGCGATCGAAAAAAGATTCCCGACAGACTGTTGACGACCCCCGGAACGCTTCCTAGAATGCGCGCCTCTTACGCCACGTCCCCTTCGTCTAGTGGCCTAGGACACCGCCCTTTCACGGCGGTAACAGGGGTTCGACTCCCCTAGGGGACGCCATCTTTCGTAGTGCGTCCGCGCCGTCCGGCGCGGGCTTCCCGGGCGGGAATAGCTCAGTTGGTAGAGCACGACCTTGCCAAGGTCGGGGTCGCGAGTTCGAGTCTCGTTTCCCGCTCCATTCTTTCCTTGCGATCGTTGTTCCCCGGCGCCTTGCGGCTGCCGGGGTTCTGGCGCGTGCCGCGGCATGTCGCCGCGGCGCTACTGCCGATACGCACGGCGTTTGCCGCTATACTTTCCCGCTTTGCATGACGGGACCTGGCCACCGGCCGGGCGCCGTCCGCCGGCCGTACCAGGCGGCCAAGCCCAAGGCAGCAAGGCAGACAGGAGACCCGCTTGAGTTCCGTGAATCCCCAGCAGCGCGTCCTTTCCGGCATGCGTCCGACCGGTCGCCTGCACCTCGGCCATTACCACGGCGTGTTGAAGAACTGGGTGGCGTTGCAGCGCGCCTATGAATGCTTCTTCTTCGTGGCCGACTGGCACGCGCTGACCACCCACTACGACGAACCGGGCTCGCTGGAAGACCACGTGTTCGACATGGTGGTGGACTGGCTGGCGGCCGGCGTCAACCCGTCGGGCGCGAAGCTCTTCATCCAGTCGCAGGTGCCGGAGCACGCCGAGTTGCACCTGTTGCTGTCGATGATCACGCCGCTGGGCTGGCTGGAGCGCGTGCCGACCTACAAGGACCAGCAGGAAAAGCTCAAGGAAAAGGATCTCGCCACCTACGGCTTCCTGGGTTACCCGCTGCTGCAGAGCGCCGACATCCTCATTTACCGCGCCGGCCAGGTGCCGGTGGGCGCCGACCAGGTGGCGCACGTGGAGATCACCCGCGAGGTGGCCCGCCGTTTCAACCACATGTACGGCCGCGAGCCGGGCTTCGAACAGCTGGTCGAGGCCGCGGTGAAGAAACTCGGCAAGAAGCCGGCGAAGGTGTTCGTGGACAACAAGCGCGCCTGGCAGGAACGCGGCGACGAGGCGGCGCGCGATGTCGCCCGCGCGCTGGTGCAGGACAACGGCAACATCACCCTCGGTGACAAGGAGCGCCTGCTCGGCGACCTCGAGGGTGGTGGCAAGATCATCCTGCCCGAGCCGCAGGCGCTGCTGACCCCCGAATCGAAGATGCCGGGCCTCGACGGCCAGAAGATGTCGAAGTCCTACGGCAACTCGATCGCCCTGCGCGAGGAGCCGGCGGTCGTGCAGGAGAAGGTGCGCAAGATGCCGACCGACCCGGCGCGCGTCCGTCGTACCGACGCCGGCGACCCGGCGCGCTGCCCGGTCTGGCAGTTGCACGAGGTCTATTCCGGCGAGGACGTGAAGGGCTGGGTCCAGCAGGGGTGCCGCAGTGCCGGCATCGGCTGCCTGGAATGCAAGCAGCCGGTCATCGACGCGATCAACGCCGAACTGGCGCCGGTACGCGAACGGGCGCAGCATTTCGCCGAGCGCCCGGACCTGGTGCGTTCGATCCTGGCCGAGGGTCGCGAGGAAGCCCGCGCCGCCGCCCAGGCCACGCTGGCAGAAGTCCGCAAGGCCATGGGGCTCGCCTACCGCTAGCGCTGCACGGGACACAACGGAATTGTCGTGATGACAGACAGTGAACACGCCTCGATGGAGGCGCAGGCCTTGCCCGGGGACGAACAGCCCGTCGAGGCCGGACAGCCCGTCGATGCCGACGAAGGCCACCACCCGGGCCTTCTGGAGTTGCGCGCCCAGGCGCCGCACCAGGCCGAGATGCCGTTTGCCCTCGTGCAGGGGCAGGTCATCACCAAGCTGCCCGAAGACCTCTATATCCCGCCGGATGCCCTCGAGGTGTTCCTCGAGGCCTTCGAGGGCCCGCTCGACCTGCTGCTGTACCTGATCCGCAAGCAGAACCTCGACATCCTCGACATCCCGCTGGCGGAAATCACCCGCCAGTACATGGAATACGTCGAGCTGATGAAGGCGGTTCGCTTCGAGCTCGCCGCCGAGTACCTGGTGATGGCGGCCATGCTCGGCGAGATCAAGTCGCGCATGCTGTTGCCGCGCCCGAAGACCGAGGAGGGCGAGGAAGTCGACCCGCGCGCCGAGCTGGTGCGCCGCCTGCAGGAATACGAGCGCTTCAAGAAGGCCGCCGAGGACATCGAGGCGCTGCCGCGCCTGGAGCGCGACATCTTCCCGGCACGCGCCTACCGCCCGGATTTCGTGCGCGAGAAGCCGCTGCCGGACGTCGACCTCAAGGAAATGCTGCTGTCGCTCAAGGAAGTGTTCCAGCGCGCCGAGATGTTCGAGCACCACCACATCTCGCGCGAGAAGCTGTCCACCCGCGAGCGCATGGGCAAGGTGCTGGAGTCGCTGCAGGGCCGCGAGTTCGCGCCCTTCGTGTCGCTGTTCGACGCCGAAGAGGGCCGCCTCGGCGTGGTGGTGACCTTCATCGCCATCCTCGAACTGGTGAAGAACCAGCTGGTGGAACTGATCCAGACCGACCCGTACAGCCCCATCCACGTGCGCGCGCGCGTGGCCACGCTCGACGAGAGCATCCAGGTCGACGAGTACGAGAGCCGGGTGAGCCCGGAGGAAGACAATGGATAACACGCACGACAACGACGCACCGGAAGCGCCGGTAGGGGAAGTGGTTGCCACGGAAGACGTCGCGCACGCCGATGCAGCGATGGACCAGGCGATCGATGAGGCGATGGACGTGCCGGTCGAGCCGGTGCAGCGCCCGGCACCCGACCGCGCCACCATCAAGCGCATCCTCGAGGGCGCCCTGCTGGCCGCCGGCGAGACGCTGGCCATCGACCGCTTCGGCACCCTGTTCGACGACCACGAGCGCCCGGACGAGGCCGCCATCCGCGAAATGCTCGGCGAAATTGCCGCCGAGTACGAGGGCCGCGGCATGGAGCTGAAGGAGGTTGCCTCCGGTTTCCGCATCCAGGTGCGCAAGGACATCGGCCCCTGGGTCAGCCGGCTGTGGACGGAAAAGCCGCCGCGCTATTCGCGTGCGCTGCTGGAAACCCTGGCACTCATCGCCTATCGCCAGCCGATCACCCGTGGCGAGATCGAGGAGATCCGCGGCGTGACGGTCAGTTCGGAGATGATCAAGTCGCTGATCGAGCGCGACTGGATCCGCATTGTCGGCCACCGCGACGTGCCGGGCCGTCCCGCCCTCTACGCCACCACCCACGACTTCCTCGACTACTTCGACCTCAAGAGCCTCGAGGAGTTGCCGACGCTGTCGGAGATCCGAGACCTCGACAAGGTCAACGAGGAACTGCAGCTCGAAGTGGCGCCGGCCGCGGCGATCCTGGCCGCCGAGAATGCCGCGCTGGCCGATGGCGCCGCCCAGGAGCAGTCCGGCCACCAGTACATCATCGGTGCCGAGCCGGAAGACGACGGCCTCGACGAGATCAAGATGGACATGCAGGAAGTCGACGAGGTGCTCAAGCGGGTGGAAGAGAGTTTCCGCCGCAAGGAAGACGAGCCGGCTGCCGGCGAGGGGCCGGTCGGCGACGGCCAGCCCTGAGCGGCGGTGATGACCGAGAAATTGCAGAAGGTGCTGGCCCGGGCCGGGCTGGCCTCACGACGCGTCGCCGAGGAATGGATCGCCGCCGGACGCGTCACTGTCAACGGCAAGCCCGCCACGCTGGGCGACCGTGTCGGCTCCGGCGACGATATCCGCGTCGACGGCCGGCGCGTCGCAGTGGTGGCCGAGGATGAAATGGAACGTCGCGTCATTGCGTATCACAAGGTGGAAGGCGAGGTGGTCTCGCGCAACGACCCCGAGGGGCGTCCGAGCGTGTTCGACCAGTTGCCGCCGTTGAACGGCCAGCGCTGGGTCAGCGTCGGTCGCCTCGACATCAACACCTCCGGGCTGCTGCTGTTCAGCAATGACGGCGAGCTGGCCAACCGCCTCATGCACCCGACCACCGAGGTCGAGCGCGAGTACGCCGTGCGCGTGATGGGTGAGCTGACGGAAGACAAGCGCCAGGCACTGCTGGGCGGCGTGTTGCTGGAGGACGGCATCAGCCGCTTCAATGCCATCACCGATGCCGGCGGGCAAGGCACCAACCACTGGTACCGCTGCAGCCTCACCGGTGGCAAGTACCGCGAGGTGCGCCGCCTGTGGGAGTCGCAGGGGCTGACCGTGAGCCGCCTGATGCGCATCCGCTTCGGCAGTTACATGATGCCGTCGACGCTGCGCCAGGGCACATGGATCGAGCTGGGCGCCGAGGACATCGCGCGCCTGGAGCAGCTGTGCCGCATGCCGCCGCGCAAGCACACCGGCCTGTACGGCCGCGCCAAGCGCCTGGCGGAACGGCAGGAGCGTGCCAACGATCCTGCGCCGCGTGGGGGCCGGGACGGCGAGGCGGACGGCAATCGCGCGCGTGACGGCGATCGCCCGCGCCGCGGCGGCGGTTACCTGCGCGGCCGTCGCTGAGGAATTCGTGGCCGGTCGGTACGCCGACCTGCCGGCATCACAGTCAAGGACAGGACATGAGTGAAGCTATCCGTCGTCGTTTTGAAGACATCGAACTGGTGCAGGGGCGCGGGCAGGTGGCGGCCTTCCTCGCCGTGTCGCTGGGCATGCTGGGTGTTCTGGGCGCGCTGTGCTTCCTGTTCCCGGAAATCTTCACCACCCCCGATTTCCGTCGCCTGTACAACGTGCCGTTGCTGCGCAATCTGCTGTACGGGGTGATCGCCGCAGCCTTCTTCGCCGGCGTGGTAGCCGTATTCCGTGGCACGCGCCGCTTCGGGCTGGCCGGCATCCTGCTGGCGACGCTGGCCGCCGTGCTGGGCAGCATGGAATCTGCCGGCGGCCCGGTCGAGCAGCGCAGCGTCTATGCCGGGCTCGATTACTTCGTGCTGACCCTGTTCATCCTGGCGCTGGTGTTCATCCCGCTGGAGCGGTTGTTCCCGCAGAATCCGCAGCAGAAGATGTTGCGGCGCGGCTGGACCACCGACCTGAACTATTTCCTGTTCGGGCACGTCGGCATCCAGTTGTTCACCTTCCTGTCGATCGTGCCGGCCCACCATTTCTTTTCCTGGGCCATCGATGCGGATTTCCAGCGCGCCATCGCTGCCCAGCCGCTGTGGCTGCAGGTGATCGAGATCCTGGTGGTGGTGGACTTCTTCAGCTACTGGATCCACCGCGCGCTGCACGAGGTACCGGCGCTGTGGAAGATCCACGCGGTACACCATTCCAGCGAGCACATGGACTGGCTGGCGTCATCGCGCCTGCACTTCCTCGAGATCATTGCCAACCGGCTGGTCGGCTACCTGCCGATCTTCATCCTCGGGTTCGCGGCGCCGGCGGTGTATGCCTACCTGGTGTTCATCTCGTTCCACGCCATCTTCATCCACGCCAACGTGCGCTTCCGCTTCCCGTACTTCCGCTGGGTGCTGGCGACGCCGGAGTTCCACCACTGGCACCACAGCTCGCAGGCCGAGGCGATCGACCGCAACTACGCGGCCTTCCTGCCGGTGTACGACTGGCTGTTCCGTACCGCCTACCTGCCGGCGCACACCGCGACGAAATTCAGCACGGTCGGTGCGCCGCCGCCGGAAGGCTTCCGTGGCCAGATGCTGTATCCGTTCCGCGAGTGGCTGCGCCGGGATACCCCGGCGGGCTGAGCGGCCTCAGGGCTTCGGCTGCGCGTCCAGCGACTGGCCGTTGACGGCGCGGCTGTCGTCGCTCACCAGCCAGGTGAACAGCGGCACGATCTCGTCGGGGGTCTTCAGCGTCAGCGGGTTTTCCGCCGGGTAGGCTTTCGCGCGCATGGTGGTGCGGGTGGCGCCGGGGTTCACCGCGTTGAAGCGCAGGGTGCCGAGGTGTTCCATCTCGTCGGCCAGCACCTGCGTCACCGACTCGATGCCCGCCTTGCTCACCGCGTAGGCGCCCCAGAAAGCGCGGCCCTTGCGGCCGACGCTGGAGCTGGTGAACACCACCGATGCCGACGGCGAGGCCTTGAGCAGCGGCAGCATGGCCTGGGTCAGGAAAACCGGCGCGTCGAGGTTCACGCGCATCACCTGCGACCAGGTTTCGGCGCTGTACAGTTCCATGGGCGTGATGTCGCCGAGCACGGCCGCGCAATGCACGATGCCGTCCAGGCGGTGGAATTCGGTGTCGAGCATGTCGGCCAGCTGCGCGTACTCCACCGGCGTGGTCGCCGCGAGGTTGAGCGGCACCATGGCCGGCTCCTTGCCGCCGTCGCGCTTGATCTGGTCGTACACCGCCTCGAGCTTGTCCTGGGTGCGGCCCAGCAGCACCACGGTGGCGCCGAGCTTCGCGAAGGCGAGCGCACAGGCACGGCCGATGCCGTCGCCGGCGCCGGTCACCAGCAGGATCTTGTCGTTCAGGCAACCGGGGCGTGCTTGCCAGCCGGCGGGCAGGGTGTTGCTCATGGTTTCTCCACGCAGGATCAGTCGGCGAACAGCAGCGCGCCGAATTCGCGCACGCTGTCGACCATGAAATCGGGTTGCCAGTCACTCGGGTGCTCGTCGGCGCCGATGTAGCCCCAGCCGGCGACCACGGTGGCCATGCCGGCGTTGCGGCCGGCGGCGATGTCGCGCTCGTGGTCGCCCACGTAGAGGCAGTCGCCGGCGGCGATGCCGATTTCCGCGCAGGCCTTGTACATCGGTTCCGGGTGCGGCTTGGTGTGCGTCACCTGGTCGGGACACACCACGCTGGCACAACGCGCGCGCAGGTCCAGTGCTTCCAGCAGCGGCAACGTGTAGATGCTGGGCTTGTTGGTGACGATGCCCCAGGGAATGCCGGCGGCCTCGAGGCGGCGCAGGATGTCGTCGAGGCCCGGGAACAGCCGCGTATGCACCGCCAGGTGGCGTGCGTAGCGATCGCGCAGTTCGGTGTTGAGCGCCTCGAATTCCGCTTCGCCCGGCGCGCCGCCGAAAGCCAGTGCCACCAGCGCGCGGGCGCCGTTCGATACCACCGCGCGGATGTCGTCCGCGGGCAGCGCCGCGTGGCCGCGGTCGGTGAGCATGGCATTGAGCACCACGATGAAATCCGGCGCCGTGTCGAGCAGGGTGCCGTCGAGGTCGAACAGCACGCCGCGCCAGGCGCGGCCGGCCGGCTGGCCGACAGTCGCAGTAGCGTGGTTCATGCGCGGCGCACCGTGTGTACGAGGTAGTTCACGTCCACGCCGCGGCCCAGCCAGTAGCTGCCGGTGAGCGGATTGAAGTGCATGCCGGTGATGTCGACGGTGTCGAGGCCGGCGTCGCGGCACCAGCCGGCCAGCTCCGAGGGGCGGATGAACTTGGCGTATTCGTGCGTGCCGCGCGGCAGCAGGCGCAGCACGTGCTCGGCGCCGACGATGGCGAACAGCCAGGCCTTGGGGTTGCGGTTGATGGTGGAGAAAAACACGTCGCCGCCGGGCTTCACCAGGCGCGCGCAGGCGGCCACCACCGCCGCCGGGTCGGGCACGTGCTCGAGCATCTCCATGCAGGTGACGGCGTCGTACTGGCCGGCGCGCTGCGCGGCCATCTCCTCGGCGGTGCCGTGCAGGTATTCCACCTCGGCGCCGGTCTCCAGCAGGTGCAGGCGGGCCACCGCCAGCGGCGCTTCGCCCATGTCGATGCCGGTGACCACCGCGCCGCGGCGGGCCATGCTCTCGGCGAGGATGCCGCCGCCGCAGCCCACGTCGATCACGCGCTTGCCGGCCAGTTTCACCTTGCCGTCGATCCAGTTCAGGCGCAGCGGGTTGATGTCGTGCAGCGGCTTGAACTCGCTGTGCGGGTCCCACCAGCGGCTGGCGAGCGCCTCGAACTTGGCGACCTCGGCGGCATCGACGTTGCGTGTTTCATTGCTCATG
Organism: Gammaproteobacteria bacterium; assembly: GCA_018262975.1. Lineage (GTDB taxonomy): Bacteria > Pseudomonadota > Gammaproteobacteria > Pseudomonadales > JADFDG01 > JADFDG01. The sequence continues at coordinate 186,690 of JADFDG010000001.1, read as the reverse complement.
GTTGGGACCGTCAGTTGCGCGGGCTGATGCGTGCCGCCCATTCGGCGGCGCGCTGGGCGATGTGGCCCGCGTTGAGGGTGGTCAGGACGCGCCCGGTCATCAGCGGCGTGCCGGCGACCCAGGCGTGGGTCACCTGGTGGCGGCCGGTGGCGTAGACCAGTTGCGATTCGAGGTGGTAGAGCGGTTGCGATTCGAGGCCGCCGAGATCGACGGCGATGAGGTCGGCGCTCTTGCCCGTTTCCAGGCTGCCGGTGACGGCGTCCAGGCCAAGCGCCTTCGCGCCGTTGATGGTGGCGGCGCGCAGCACGGCGCGCGCCGGGAAGGCGGCCGCATCGCCGGCCACGCTCTTGGCGAGGATGGCGGCGGTGCGCATCTCGCTGAACATGTCGAGGTCGTTGTTGGAGGCGGCACCGTCGGTGCCCAAGGCCACGTTGACCCCGGCGTCCAGCAGTCTCGCCACCGGGCAGTAGCCACTGGCCAGCTTGAGGTTGGATTCCGGGCAGTGGATCACGTGGCTGCCGGTGGCGGCGAGGATGGCGATGTCCTCGTCGTTCACCTGGGTCATGTGCACGCACTGGAACGACGGCCCGGTGATGCCCAGCGCGTGCAGGCGCGCCAGCGGGCGCCGCTGGTCGCTGGCCAGCGCCTCGCCGATCTCGTGCGGTGCCTCGTGCACGTGCATCTGCACCGGCATGGGCACCGACAGCTCGTTGGTGAGCATGATGATCTTGCGCAGGGCGGCATCGCTGACCGTGTAGGGCGCATGCGGGCCGATGCCGACGCTCACCAGCGGGTGGTTCTTGTAGTCGTCGTGCAGGGCCAGTGCCTTGTGGATGTACTCGTCGGCGTTGGCCGCCCAGGCGGTGGCGAACTCCATCACCGGCGGGTGCAGCATGGCGCGGATGCCGGCCTGGGCGGCCGCGCGGGCGGTGGCATTGGGGAAGAAGTAGTTATCGGCGAAGCAGGTGATGCCGCCGCGGATCATCTCGGCGATGGCCAGCAGCGACCCGTCCAGCACGAACTCGTCGCTCACCCAGCGCGCCTCGGCCGGCCACACGTGGTCTTCCAGCCAGGCCTTCAGCGGCAGGTCGTCGGCCAGCCCGCGCAGCAGGTTCATGGCCAGATGGGTATGGGCGTTGACCAGCCCGGGCATCAGCACGTGGTCCGGCAGGTCGAGGCGCTCGGCCTTCGGCCAGCGGCGGCTGGCCTCCTCGACGGGGACGACGGCGGCGATCTTGCGGTCGCGCACCACCACGGCATGGTCGCGCAGCACGCGGTCCTTGCGGTCCACGGTCAGCACGTGGCCGGCAGCGATGACCAGCACGGGACTGTCGGGGTTGGTCATGGAGCCTGCTTCACGTGTAGCGAGGGGGCGAAATGGGTCGCGGGAGTATAGCGGAGGGCGCCGCCAAGTGCTTGTGGCGGCAGGCATTCCACCCGTGTCCGGCGGGTCGCGCCCCGCCCCCGGCGAGGGTGGGGCCGAGGGGCTTTCTCTGCTAGACTTCCCGGCTTTTCCGGCAGGGTCAAAAGGTGCGGGGCGGAGCCCCGTGCCGGCCCCGCCCGGACATCCCGCCCGGGGTGTCCGCAGACCGACAAGAAAGCAGGACCATGGCAGACCTCGCCCGCGAAATCACCCCGGTCAACATCGAAGAAGAACTCAAGCAGTCGTACCTCGACTACGCCATGAGCGTGATCGTCGGCCGCGCGCTGCCGGACGTGCGCGACGGCCTGAAGCCGGTGCACCGCCGCGTGCTGTTCGCCATGCACGAGCTCGGCAACGACTGGAACAAGCCGTACAAGAAATCGGCCCGCGTGGTCGGTGACGTGATCGGTAAGTACCACCCGCACGGCGACTCGGCGGTGTACGACACCATCGTGCGCATGGCGCAGCCGTTCTCCCTGCGCTACATGCTGGTGGACGGCCAGGGCAACTTCGGTTCGGTGGACGGCGACTCCGCCGCGGCCATGCGTTACACCGAAGTGCGCATGTCGAAGATCGCCCACGAGCTGCTGGCCGATCTCGACAAGGAAACCGTGGACTGGGTGCCGAACTACGACGGCTCCGAGCAGATCCCCGCGGTACTCCCCACCCGCGTCCCCAACCTGCTGGTGAACGGTTCGGCCGGCATCGCGGTGGGCATGGCCACCAACATCCCTCCGCACAACCTCACCGAGGTCATCAACGGCTGCCTCGCCTACATCGAGAACGAGGACATCACCGTCGACGGCCTGATGGAACACATCAAGGGCCCGGATTTCCCCACCGCCGCCATCATCAACGGCCGCGCCGGCATCATCGAGGCCTACCGTACCGGTCGTGGCCGCATCTACATCCGCGCCCGCGCCACCGTCGAGACCAACGAGCGTTCCGGCCGCGAGGCGATCGTCGTCACCGAGATCCCCTACCAGCTCAACAAGGCGCGCCTGATCGAGAAGATCGCCGAACTCGTGAAGGAGAAGGTGATCGAGGGCATCGCCGAGCTGCGTGACGAGTCCGACAAGGACGGCATGCGCATCGTCATCGAGATCAAGAAGGACGCGATGGCCGAGGTGGTGCTGAACAACCTCTACGCGCAGACGCAGCTGGAGAGCGTGTTCGGCATCAACATGGTCGCGCTGGTCGATGGCCAGCCGCGCCTGCTGGACCTCAAGGACTTCATCTCCGCCTTCGTGCGCCACCGCCGCGAAGTGGTGACCCGTCGCACCGTCTATGAACTGCGCAAGGCGCGTGAACGCGGCCACATCCTCGAAGGCCTCGCCGTGGCGCTGGCCAACATCGACCCGGTGATCGCGCTGATCAAGGCCTCGCCGACCGGTGCCGAGGCGAAAGCCGCGCTGGTGTCGCAGGGTTGGGCGCCGGGCATCGTCACCGCCATGCTCGAGCGTGCCGGCGACGAGAAGGCCTGCCGCCCCGAAGGGCTGGCGCCGAACCTCGGCCTGCGTGACGGCCAGTACTACCTGAGCGAGGACCAGGCCCAGGCCATCCTCGACCTGCGCCTGCAGAAACTCACCGGCCTGGAGCACGAGAAGCTGATCGCCGAGTACGGCGAGCTGCTCGATACCATCCGCGAGCTCGGCCTGATCCTCGCCAGCCCGGAGCGCCTGATGCAGGTGATCCGCAGCGAGCTGGTCGCCGTGCGCGAGCAGTTCGGCGACGCGCGCCGCACCGAGATCCTCACCAGCCGCGAGGACCTCACCACCGAGGACCTGATCGCCAACGAACAGGTGGTGGTCACCCTCTCGCACACCGGCTACGCCAAGACCCAGCCGCTGTCGGATTACCGCGCGCAGAAGCGAGGCGGTCGCGGCAAGAGCGCCACGGCGGTGAAGGAAGAGGACTACATCGAGCACCTGCTGGTGGCGAACATGCACGACACCGTGCTGTGCTTCACCTCCGCCGGCCGCGTGTACTGGATCAAGGTCTACGAGTTGCCGCAGGGTGGCCGCGGTTCGCGTGGCAAGCCGCTGGTGAACCTGCTGTCGCTGGCCGACAACGAGAAGGTCACCGCCTTGCTGCTGGTCGACTTCCGCGCGCTGGCTGCCCAGGCGGGCGGCGAGGAAGACGAACTGGATGATGGGGCCATCGACGCCGTTGCCGAGATCGACGAGGTGGAAGTCGCCGACGGCGAGGACGCCGAGGTTGTCGATGAGGGTGAAGAGGAGCCGACCGGTGCCTACATCTTCATGGCCACCGCCAGCGGCATCGTCAAGAAGACCCCGCTGGCGCAGTTCAGCCGTCCGCGCAGCGCCGGCCTGATCGCGCTGCGCCTCGACGATGGCGACACGCTGATCGCCGCCTCGGTCACCAACGGCGCGCGCGACGTGATGCTGTTCTCCAGCGGCGGCAAGGTCATCCGCTTCAAGGAAAAGCACGTGCGCACCATGGGCCGTACCGCCCGCGGCGTGCGCGGCATGCGCCTGCCGGAAGGCCAGCGCCTGATTTCCATGATCATTCCCGAGAGTGGCGCGCAGGTGCTCACCGCCTCGGAGAAGGGCTTCGGCAAGCGCACGGCGCTGGGCGAGTTCCCGCGCCGCGGCCGTGGCGGCCAGGGCGTGATCGCCATCCAGACCAGCGAGCGCAACGGCGACCTGGTGGCGGCGGTGCAGGTGTACCCGGCCGACCAGCTGATGCTCATTTCCGACCAGGGCACGCTGGTGCGTACCCGCGTGGAAGAAGTGCGCGAGACCGGCCGCAATACCCAGGGCGTCACGCTCATCAAGCTCGATGCCGGCGAGAAGCTGGTGGGCCTGGTGCGGGTCGCCGAGGTGGATGACGACGAGGCCGACGACGCGTCGCTGGCCGCGGGTGACGGCGACGCCGCCGTCGACAACAGCAATGACAACAGTGCAGGAGCGGAGTGACGATGTCCCGGGCCTGGAATTTCTGCGCGGGTCCTGCCGCGCTGCCGCAGGAAGTACTCGAACAGGCGCAAGCCGAGATCCTCGACTGGCGTGGCAAGGGCCTGTCGGTGATGGAGATGAGCCACCGTGGTGCGGACTTCGTGTCCATCGCCGAGGAGGCCGAGCAGGACCTGCGTGACCTGCTGGCCATCCCGTCGAACTACAAGGTGATGTTCCTGCAGGGCGGGGCGACGTCGCAGTTCGCGATGATCCCCATGAACCTGCTGCGCGGCCACAAGTCGGCCGACTACCTGAACACCGGCATGTGGTCGACCAAGGCCATCCAGGAAGCGCGCAAGTACTGCGACGTTAACGTCGTGGCCAGCGCCGAGGACGTCAACTTCACCACCGTGCCCGAGCTGGCCTCCTGGAAGCATTCGAAGAAGCCGGCCTACCTGCACGTCACGCCCAACGAGACCATCCACGGCGTGGAGTTCGAGTTCGTGCCGCAGGTGGACGTGCCGGTGGTTGCGGACCTGTCCTCCACCATCCTGTCGCGCCCCATCGACGTGTCGAAGTACGGGCTGATCTATGCCGGCGCGCAGAAGAACATCGGACCGGCGGGCATCGTGGTGGTGATCGTGCGCGACGACCTCATCGGCGAGGTCATCCCGGGCACGCCGACCATGTTCGATTACAAGGTCCAGGCCGACAACGGTTCGATGTACAACACGCCGCCGACCTATTCCTGGTACCTGGCAGGCCTGGTGTTCAAGTGGCTGAAGAAGCAGGGTGGCGTCGCGGCCATGGGCGAGGTCAACCAGCGCAAGGCCTCGCGCCTGTACCACTACATCGATGGCAGCGGCTTCTACGCCAACCCGGTCGATCCGCGCTACCGTTCGTGGATGAACATCCCGTTCACGGTGGAAAACGTCGCGCTGGAGAAGCCGTTCGTGAAGGAAGCCGAGGCCGCCGGTCTGCTGAACCTGGCTGGCCACCGCTCGGTGGGTGGCATGCGCGCCAGCCTGTACAACGCGGTGCCGGACGCCGCGGTGGAGGCGCTGATCGCCTTCATGAAGGACTTCGCCCGCCGCCACGGATGAGCCGCCCATGAGCGACGAACTGAAAAAGCTGCGCGAGCAGATCGACGGCATCGACGACCGCATCCGCGCGCTGCTGGTCGAACGGGCGCGCTGTGCGCACCGGGTGGCGGACGTCAAGCGTGCTGCCGACCCGGATGCCACCGTGTTCTACCGCGCAGAGCGTGAGGCGCAGGTGCTGCGGCGCATGAAGGAGGCCGATAACGCCCCGCTGGCCGGCGAGGCCGTGGCGCGCATCTTCCGCGAGATCATGTCGGCTTGCCTGGCGCTCGAGCAGCAGATGAAGGTGGCCTACCTGGGTCCCGAAGGCACCTTCACCCAGCAGGCGGTGCTCAAGCAGTTCGGCCATGCCGCGCAGACGGTGCCGCTGGCCTCCATCGACGACGTGTTCCGCGAGGTCGAAGCCGGCGCGGTGGACTACGGCGTGGTGCCGGTGGAGAACTCCACCGAGGGCATGGTCACCCACACGCTGGACAGCTTCCTGCGCTTCAACCTGCGCGTCTGCGGCGAGGTGGAGCTGCGCATCCACCAGCACCTGCTGATCAGCGAGAACAACAAGCGCGAGAACATCTCGCGCGTGTATTCGCATTCGCAGTCGCTGGCGCAGTGCCGACAGTGGCTGGACACCCACCTGCCCAACGTCGAGCGGGTGGCGGTGTCCTCGAACGCCGAGGCGGCGCGGCGCATTCGCGGCGAGTGGCACGCGGCGGCAATCGCCGGTGACGTGGCCGCCGAACTCTACGGGTTGAGCAAGACCGCCGAGAACATCGAGGACAACCCCAACAACACCACGCGCTTCCTGGTGATCGGGCGTGACCCGGTGGCGCCCAGTGGCGATGACAAGACCTCGCTGCTGGTGTCCACCCGCGACAAGCCGGGTGCACTGTACCGCCTGCTCGAGCCGTTCAACCGCGAGGGCGTGTCGCTGACCCGGCTGGAAAGCCGGCCGTCGAAGAGCGCCAACTGGAGCTACGTGTTCTTCATTGATTGCGAAGGCCACCAGGACGACCCGAAGGTGCAGGCGGTGCTGAAATCGGTGGCCGACGAGGTGCTGGACGTGCGCGTGCTCGGTTCCTACCCGCGGGCGGTGCTCTGACCATGGCCTGTGACTTCCGCGCGCTCGCGGTGCCCGGCGTGCAGGCGTTGTCGCCGTACGTACCCGGCAAGCCCATTGCCGAGCTGGAGCGCGAGCTGGGCATTTCCGACATCGTCAAGCTGGCCAGCAACGAGAACCCGCTGGGCCCCAGTCCGGCGGCGTTGCGCGCGGTAGAGCGTGCGGCGCATGAGCTCACGCTCTACCCGGACGGCAGCGGTTTCGCGCTGAAGTCGGCGATCAGCGCGCGCTTTGGCCTCACGCCCGCGCAGCTCACCCTCGGCAACGGTTCCAACGACCTGCTGGACATGATTGCCCGCGCCTTCCTGGCGCCGGGGCGTCGCTCGGTGTTTGCGCAGTACTCGTTCGCCGTGTACCCGATTGCCACCCAGGCGGTGGGTGCACAGGCCGTGGAAGTCCCGGCGTTCCTGTACGGCCACGATCTCGACGCCATGGCCACCGCGGCGCAGGACGCGGCGGTGGTGTGGCTGGCCAACCCCAACAATCCCACCGGCACCTGGTTCGATCGCGCCGCATTCGAGCGCTTCATGGCGCAGGTGCCGGAGTCGGTACTGGTGGTGCTCGACGAGGCGTACAGCGAGTACGTCGACGAGCCGGCCTACCCGAACGGCCTCGAGTACCTGGCGAAGCACCCGAACCTGGTGGTGTGCCGCACCTTTTCCAAGGCCTACGGCCTGGCCGGCCTGCGCGTGGGCTACAGCGCGTCGTCGCCGGAAATCGCCGACATGCTCAACCGCGTGCGCCAGCCGTTCAACGTCTCGTCGATGGCGCTGGCCGCCGCCGAGGCCGTGCTGGGCGACGACGACTACCTGAAACGCTCAGTGGCAGTGAACCGCGCGGGGCTCGCGCAAGTGGCCGACGGCCTGCGCCTGCTCGACCTCGCGGTGATTCCGTCCATTGGTAACTTCATCACCTTCGATTGCGGTCGCCCGGCGCAGCCGGTGTTCCAGGCGCTGCTGCGCGAGGGCGTGATCGTGCGCCCGGTCGGCAACTACGGCATGCCGGACCACCTGCGCGTCAGCATCGGCACCCACGAGCAGAACGCGCGTTTCCTCGCCGCGCTGGGCAAGGTGCTGGCGTGAGCACGCCGTCCGTGTCGCCCGCGTTCCGCCGCGTGGCCTTCCTCGGCCTCGGGCTGATCGGCGGCTCGCTGGCCGCGGCGATGAAGAAGCGTGGGCTCGCGCAGTCCATTGTCGCCAGTGCGCGCTCCGCGCAGACGCTGGCTGATGGCCGTGCCATGGGCCTCATCGACGAGGGCCATGCCGATCCGTGCGATGCCGTGCGCGGTGCCGACCTGGTCGTGCTGGCGATGCCGGTGGGCGCTACCGAGGCGGTCCTGCGCAGCGTGCGCGAGGTGCTTGCGCCGGATGCAATCATCACCGACGTGGGTAGCGTGAAGGGCGCGGTGGTGGATGCCGCGCGCGTCGCGCTGGGCACGCTGCCGCCGGGTTTCGTGCCGGGCCACCCGATCGCCGGCGCCGAGAAGAGCGGGGTAGGGGCCGCCAACGCCGACCTCTACATCAACCACAAGGTCATCCTCACGCCGCTGGATTCCACCTCGGTGGACGCGCTGCACCGCGTGCGCGACCTGTGGGCCGCGGTGGGCGCCAACGTGCTGGTGATGGAGCCGGCGCACCACGACGAGGTGCTCGCCGCCACCAGCCACCTGCCGCACCTGCTGGCCTACACGCTGGTGGATTGCCTGGCGCACCTGCAGGACAACCGCGAGATCTTCCGCTACGCGGCCGGCGGCTTCCGCGACTTCACCCGCATCGCCTCCAGCGACCCGGTGATGTGGCGCGACATTTTCCTGAGCAACCGCGACTCCGCCCTCAAGGTGCTGGCGCGCTTCAACGCCGACCTCGAGGCCATGCGCCAGGCGATCGCCACCGGCGACGGCGAGGCGATGCTCGGCGTGTTCACCCGCGCGAAGGCGGCGCGCGACCATTTCACCGCCCTGAACCTGCAGACCGCGTACGTCACCGCCCACCAGCTGGTGGCGAACGCCGAACCCGAATTGCTGGACCGGAAATCGATCATGACCCACGGCGACACCAAGTACCGCGTGCAACCCGGCGGCAGCGTCAGCGGACGCGCCCGCGTGCCCGGTGACAAGTCCATTTCCCACCGCTCGATCATGCTCGGCTCGCTGGCCGAGGGCGTGACCGAGGTGGAAGGCTTCCTCGAGGGCGAGGACGCGCTGGCCACGCTGCAGACCTTCCGTGACCTCGGCGTGGTGATCGAGGGCCCGAACGCCGGGCGCGTGCGCATCCACGGCGTGGGCATGCACGGCCTGAAGGCACCGGCCGGCGCCCTGTACATGGGCAACTCCGGCACCTCGATGCGCTTGCTGTCCGGCATCCTCTGCGCGCAGTCCTTCGACAGCGAGCTGACCGGCGACTCGTCGCTGAGCAAGCGCCCGATGGAGCGCGCCGCCAAGCCGCTGCGCCTGATGGGCGCCGAAATCCACACCACCGGCGAGCGCGGCACCCCGCCGGTGAAGATCAAGGGTGGCCGCAATCTCAAGGGCATCCACTACGACCTGCCGGTGGCCAGTGCCCAGGTGAAGAGCGCCATCCTGCTCGCCGGCCTGTGGGCCGAGGGCGAGACGTCGGTCACCGAGCCGGCGCCCACGCGCGATCACAGCGAGCGCATGCTGCGCGGTTTCGGCTACGACGTGCGCGTCACCGGCAACCGCATCGCTCTCACCGGCGGTGGCAAGCTCAAGGCCTGCCGTATCGACGTGCCGGCCGACATTTCCTCCGCGGCCTTTTTCATGGTGGCGGCGTCCATCGCGCCGGGTTCGGATATCGTGCTCGAGCACGTCGGCATCAACCCGACCCGTACCGGCATCATCGACATCCTGCGCCTGATGGGCGGGGACCTCACGGTAATGAACGAGCGCGAGGTGGGTGGCGAGCCGGTGGCGGACATCCGCGTGCGCTACGCCCCGCTCAAGGGCATCGACATTCCCGAGCACCTGGTGCCGCTGGCCATCGACGAGTTCCCGGTGCTGTTCGTGGCGGCGTCCTGTGCCGCCGGCCGCACCGTGCTGACAGGTGCCGAGGAACTGCGGGTGAAGGAGTCCGACCGCATCCAGGTGATGGCCGACGGCCTCAAGGTGCTGGGCGTGCAGGCCGAGCCCACCCCCGACGGCATCGTCATCCAGGGCAAGGGCGGCAATGGCCCGGTGTTCGGCAGCGGCGAGATCACCAGCCACAACGACCACCGCATCGCCATGTCCTTCACGGTCGCCGGCCTGCGGGCGGCGGGCGAGATCCTCATCCACGACTGCGCCACGGTCGCCACCAGCTTCCCCGGCTTCGACCAGCTGGCCGCCCGCCTGGGTATCCGCATCCGGGTCGAGCAGCCGCAATGACCAGCGTCCCTGTCATCGCCATCGACGGCCCGTCCGGCTCCGGCAAGGGCAGCATTGCCCTGATGGTCGCCCGGGCGCTGGGCTACCACGTGCTGGACAGCGGTGCCCTGTACCGCCTGCTGGCCCTGACTGCCCTCGAGAAGGGCATTGCCGCCGATGACGAGGCCGCCCTGGCTGCCGCGGCGCTGGACCTGCCGGTGACCTTCGAGGAGGGTGCACCGGGCGAGCCGGCCCGGGTACTGCTGGCCGGCCAGGACGTGGGCGACCGTATCCGCGAGGAGGACGTGGGCCAGATGGCGTCCCGGGTGGCGGCCTTCCCGGCCGTGCGCGAGTCCCTGCTGGCCCGCCAGCGGGCCTTTGCCCGCGCCCCCGGCCTGGTGGCCGACGGGCGGGACATGGGCACGGTGGTTTTCCCCGGGGCCCCGGCCAAGATCTTCCTCGACGCCAGCGTCGAGGAGCGTGCCCGCCGGAGGGAAAAACAGTTGCTTGGCCAAGGGGTTAGTGCTAATTTGCCGCGCCTCGTGGAAGAGCTGCGCGCGCGTGACGACCGCGACCGCAACCGGCCGGTAGCGCCCCTGAAGCCTGCCGCCGATGCCGTCGTGATCGACAGCACGCACCTCAGCCGCGAGGAAGTCTTTCAGCAAGTCATGGCCATCGTGCGCCAGCACGGCCTCGCCTGAACCGGCGGGCCGTCCGGCTCGCGACACCTGCATCACCGATCTCGCTGAGGGAGCCAGCCTGCGCCATGCCAGGAGCGCGCAGGTGCCTGGCGTTTTACATCAACTGACCCGCGCCGTCTGGCTGGTGCGGTAACTGCAAGGTATATCTGAAATGGAAAGTTTTGCCGAACTCTTCGAGAAGAGCGTCAAGGGTCTTGACGTCGATCGTGGCGCCGTCGTCACTGGCAGCGTTGTCGCCATCGACAACGACTGGGTCATCGTCAACGCGGGCCTCAAGTCCGAGGGCGTGATCCCGAAAGCAGAATTCCTCACCGATCGCGGTGAATTCGACGTGCGCGTCGGTGACGAAGTCACCGTGGTCGTCGACGCGATCGACGACGGCATGGGTTACACCCGCCTGTCGCGTGAAAAGGCCAAGCGTGCCGAGTCGTGGATCAAGCTGGAAAAGCTGTTCGCCGACAACACCACCGTGCGTGGCGTCATCAACGGCAAGGTCAAGGGCGGCTTCACCGTCGACATCGAGACGATCCGCGCGTTCCTGCCGGGTTCGCTGGTTGACGTCCGCCCGGTGCGCGACACCACGCACCTGGAAGGCAAGGAGCTCGAGTTCAAGGTCATCAAGCTGGACGCCAAGCGCAACAACGTCGTTGTTTCGCGCCGCGCCGTGATGGAAGCCGAGAACAGCGCCGAGCGCCAGGAACTGCTGTCGCAGCTCCAGGAAGGCATGGAAGTCAAAGGCATCGTCAAGAACCTCACCGACTACGGCGCGTTCGTGGACCTCGGTGGCATCGACGGCCTGCTGCACATCACCGACATGTCGTGGAAGCGCATCAAGCACCCGAGCGAGATCGTCGAAGTCGGCCAGGAAATCCAGGTCAAGGTCCTCAAGTTCGACCGCGAGAAGAATCGCGTGTCGCTGGGCCTCAAGCAGCTGGGCGAGGATCCGTGGCACGCCATCGTCGGCCGCTACCCGGTCGGCACCAAGGTCAAGGCGCGCGTCACCAACCTCACCGACTACGGCTGCTTCGCCGAACTTGAGCCGGGCATCGAAGGCCTGGTGCACGTCTCCGAGATGGACTGGACCAACAAGAACATCCACCCGTCCAAGGTCGTGTCGATCGGCGACGAAGTGGAAGTGATGATCCTGGACATCGACCAGGAGCGTCGCCGCATCTCGCTGGGCATCAAGCAGTGCAAGAAGAACCCGTGGGAGTCCTTCGCCGACAAGTACAAGAAGGGCGACCGCATCAAGGGCACGGTCAAGTCGATCACCGACTTCGGCATCTTCATCGGCCTGGACGGCGGCATCGACGGCCTGGTCCACCTGTCCGACATCTCCTGGGACGAGGCGGGCGAGGAAGCCGTTCGTCGCTACTCCAAGGGCCAGGAAGTCGACACCACCGTCCTGTCCATCGACGCCGAGCACGGCCGCATCTCCCTGGGCATCAAGCAACTGGCCCAGGACCCGTATGCGGACTATACGGCCGTCAATGAAAAAGGCAGTATTGTCAAAGGCGTAGTGAAGGAAGTTGACGCAAAAGGTGCGGTTGTGACCCTGGCCGAGAACGTCGAGGGTTACATCAAGGTCTCCGAAATCAGCCGTGACCGCGTGGAGAACGCCGGTGACGTCCTGAAGGTCGGCGCCGAGGTCGAGGCCAAGATCGTTGCCCTGGACCGCAAGAACCGCTCCATTGGCCTGTCCATCAAGGCCAAGGACGTCAGCGACGAGCGTGAAGCAATGGAAGGCCTGCGTAACCAGGATGTGCCGTCCGAAGGTCCGAAGACCATCGGCGACCTCATCAAGGCGCAGATGGGCAAGAGCGAGTAATCGCGCCAGCAAGAAGCGGGTCGGCCCGGCAACGGGCCGGCCCATTTTCTCGGGTGTAGGAACGGGGGTTTGTCGTGGAACACGACAGCAACGGATCCATGACGAAGTCGGAGCTGATCGAGCGCATTGCCGCCCGCCAGCCCCAGCTGTCGATCAAGGACGTGGAACTCGCGGTCAAGACCATACTCGAGGACATGTCCGAGATGCTTGCCAACGGCGGACGCATAGAGATCCGCGGTTTCGGCAGTTTTTCCCTGCACTTCCGTGCCCCGCGCACGGGGCGCAACCCCAAGACCGGTGAATCGGTCGACCTGCAGGGCAAGTACGTCCCGCATTTCAAGCCCGGCAAGGAACTGCGCGATCGCGTGAACGAGAGCCTGCAGGAAGAACTGCAGCGCGGCGGTTCGCCGACGATCCGCGTGGCGTCCACGCTGGATGACTGACGCGGCCGCTGGCCGCCGGTTCCACTTCCCTTTCAGTTGCACAGGAGGTCGCCTTGAAACGCCTGGGTGGCCTTCTGCTTATCGTCGTGGCGCTGGCGGCCTGCGTGGCCGGCCTTTACATCAGCGCCGCCAACCGTGACCTGATCGTGCTCGACCTGCTGTTCTGGCCGCAGGTGACGCTGCGTGCCGGCCTGGCGCTGGTGCTGGCCTTCGTGGCCGGTGCAGTGGCCGGGCTGCTGGTTGCCACGCTGGCAGCGGTCCGTCGTCGCGGACGCGACCTGCCGCCCTTGCCGCCGCGGGGACGTCCGTGACTTTCACGGCCACCGTTCTTCTGTTCGCGGTTTTGCTGGCGGCCGTGGCCGCCGGTTGGTACCTGGGCTTCCGCCAGGGCAGCCTGCGCCGCCGTCTCGAGGAGGCGCGCAACATCCGCTCCTACCTCAAGCAGGTGACGCGCGAGAGCGAAACGCCGGGTGATACCTCGCTGACCGCGGTGGCGCGCGCGCTGGCCTTCGACGCCGAGAACTTCGAGGCGCACCTGTCGCTGGGGGCGTTGTTCCGCCGGCGTGGTGAGCTGGGCCGCGCCACCGAGTTGCACGAGCGCCTGCGCGGCATGCCGGGCATCACCGGCGAACAGGCCGACCACGCCGACTTCGAGCTGGGTCGCGACTATTTCGCCGCCGGCATGCTCGATCGCGCTGAACTGCAATTCCAGGGGCTGGTGGACCGGCAGAGCCAGTTCGCCCAGCAAGCCTTGCGCCAGCTCGCGCGTATCTACGAACTGGAGCGCGACTGGCACAGCGCGCTGACGGTGGCCGAGCGCCTGGCGGCGGTGGAACCGTCGGTGAGCGCGTCCGCCGCGCACTACTGCTGCGAGCTGGCGGAAAAGGAGCTGGGCGCCGGCGAGGCCGTGGTGGCCCGCCGATTGCTGCGCCGCGCGCTGGATTTCGATGCCGCGTGCGTGCGCGCGCGCCTGGACCTGATCGAACTGGAAATGCTCGGCGGTGGCGTCGACAGCGCCATCGCCGAACTGCGCGATCTGCTGCAGAACAATCCCGGCATCGCTCCGCTCGCGCGCGACGTGCTGGCGCGCTGGCTGGCGCGCCTGCCGGTGCCGGCCGGCCAGCCGTCGCCTTCGCCGGAAGCGCTCATTGCCGCCGCCATGCCGGAGAGCGAACCGCCGCATGCCGGTGGCCAGTATGTCTGCGCGCAGTGCGGCTTCCACGCGCGCAGCGTGGTGTGGATGTGCCCGGGTTGCCACGGCTGGGGCACGCTGCGCCCGTCGGCCGCACGCCCCCATGAACCTGCCAGGAATCCCTGACCATGCGCCAAGATTCCCGTCGCGTGATCGTCGCCCTTGACCATGCCGACGCGCGTGCCGCCATCGACACCGCGCGCCGCCTCGATCCGGCGCAGTGCCGCGTGAAGGTCGGCAAGGAACTGTTTACCGCCGCCGGTCCGGCGGTGGTGGAGTCGCTGCACGAGCTCGGCTTCGAGGTGTTTCTCGACCTGAAATTCCACGACATTCCCAATACCGTGGCCGGTGCCTGCCGCGCCGCCGCCCAGTTGGGCGTGTGGATGGTGAACGTGCACGCCAGTGGCGGCCGGCGCATGATGCTGGCCGCGCGCGAGGCGGTAGATGCCTTCGAGCGGCCGCCGCTGCTGATCGCGGTGACGGTGCTGACCAGCATGGAGGCGGGCGATCTCGCCGACATCGGTATCGAGGTGCCGGTGGAGGAGCAGGTGGCGCGGCTGGCGTTGCTGGCCGAGGAATGCGCGTTCGATGGCGTGGTGTGCAGCGCACGGGAAACGCAGATGCTCGCCGCCGAGCGTCGCCCCGGCTTCATCACGGTGACGCCGGGCATTCGTCCGGCGGGCAGCGAAGCCGGCGACCAGCGCCGCGTCGTCACGCCCGGTGATGCCATCCGCAACGGTTCCACCTACCTGGTGATCGGCCGGCCGGTGACTGGTGCCCGCGAACCGGTGCGCGTGCTCGAGGCCATCAACGCCGAGGTCGCCGCCGCGCTCGCATGAACACGCCCGTCCGCTACAGCATCGAGCCGCTTGATCCGGCGGCGCACCTGTTCCGCGTCAGTTGTACGGTGAGCGATCCTGATCCGGCCGGACAACGCTTCCGGCTGCCGGCGTGGATTCCCGGCAGCTACATGATCCGCGAGTTCGCGAAGAACGTCGTCGAGTTGTGGGCCGAGAGTGGTGGCCGCATCGTCGCCTGCAGCAAGCTCGACAAGTCCACCTGGCGCTGCGAGCCGGTCGACGGCCCGCTCACCGTCACCTGTGACGTCTACGCGTGGGACCTGTCGGTGCGTGCCGCGCACCTCGACAGCACGCACGGCTATTTCAACGGCACCTCGGTGTTCCTCGCCGCGGTGGGCCGCGAAGCGGCGCCCTGCCACGTTACCATCCTGCCGCCGGCCGGCGATGATTACCGCGACTGGCGCGTGGCGACCACGCTGCGCACGCGGCCGGGCACGGCCCTGTGGGCCTTCGGTGAGTACGAGGCCGCCGACTACGACGAACTGGTCGACCACCCGGTGGAAATGGGCACCTTCACGCACGCCCGTTTCGAGGCCTGCGGCGTGCCGCACGACGTGGTCATCACCGGCGTGCACCGTTGCGACACGGCGCGCCTGTGCCGCGACCTCGCGAAGATCTGCGAAGCGCAGATCCGCCTGTTCGGCACGCCCGCGCCGATGGACCGCTACCTGTTCCAGGTGATGGTGGTGGGTGATGGCTACGGCGGGCTGGAACACCGCGCGTCCACGTCGCTGCTCGCTTCGCGCGACGACCTGCCGCAGCTGCATGACGACCCGGCCACGGTCAGCGATGGCTACCGTACCTTCCTCGGCCTGTGCAGCCACGAGTATTTCCACACCTGGAACGTCAAGCGCATCAAGCCGGCGGCGTTCGTGCCCTACGAACTGTCCTGCGAGAGTTACACCACGCAGTTGTGGGCTTTCGAAGGCTTCACCTCGTATTACGACGACCTGATGCTGGTGCGTGCCGGCGTCATCACGCCTGCCAGTTACCTGGAGTTGCTCGGCCAGGGCATTACCCGCGTGCTGCGCACGCCCGGCCGTCACAAGCAGAGCGTGGCCGAGTCCAGTTTCGACGCCTGGACACGCTTCTACCGCCAGGACGAGAACTCGCCCAACGCCATCGTCAGTTACTACGCGAAGGGTGCGCTGGTTGGCCTGGCGCTGGACCTGGAAATCCGCGCGCGCACCGGTGGCCAGCGCTCGCTGGACGACCTGATGCGCGCGCTCTGGCAGCGACACGGTCTCACCGGCCTTGGCGTCGACGAGGACGGCATCGAGGCGCTGGCCGGGGAGATTGCCGGCGGCAGCCAGGCGGAGTTTTTCGCCGCGTACGTGCACGGTACCGAGGACCTGCCGCTGGAGCGCTTGCTGGCGGCAGTCGGCGTGGAGTTGCGCCTGCGTGCGGCCGAAGCCCAGTCCGACAACGGCGGCAAGGCCGGCCGTGGCAACCGCGAACGGGCGTCACTGGGCGTGCGTACCCAGCAGGACCCGCTGGGCGCGCGACTGCAGCACTGCTACGAGGGCGGTGCGGCGATGCTGGCGGGATTGTCCGCCGGGGATGTCATCGTCGCGCTGGACGGGTTGCGCGCCACCCACGGCAATCTCGAGAAGATGATTGCTGGCCGGCGTGCCGGCGACGTGTTGCGGGTACACGCCTTCCGTCGTGACGAGTTGCGCGAATGCACCGTCACGCTTGGCGCGGCGCCGCTTGATACCTGCTGGCTGGTGTTTGCCGGCGGGCAGCCCGCGGCGGCGGCACAGGCGTGGTTGCTGGACGGCGGCGGCAAGGCCGTCAGCGACTGAACATCAAGCCGAGGCCGATCCGCGTCACCTCGCGGTCGTAGTCGATGAGGCTCTCGCCGTAGCCGGTGAAGAGATCCACCACCCAGAAGAACTCGCCGTTGCCGGCCGGGCGGCTGGCGCGTACCCACAGCGATCCGCGGCCGCTCGACAGGTTGCCGCGCATGGTGGCGCTCACCATGCGCTTGCTGGGGAACTCGTGCCGGTAGGTTGCCTCGGTCCAGCCGTAATACTTGTACAGGTCAGGGTTGTCGTCGCCGCCGGGATCGAGCGGGTCGTTCTTGTCGCTTTCGGGGAAGCGGTACCAGGCCTTGATGTACCACAGGCTGGTGCCGCCGGAGGACGACCGGAACGGCGCGAAGTAGGCGCGGTTGTAGCTGCGCGAGCCGGGCACGGTGAGGCCGTTGGATTCGTGCTCGATGCCGGCATCGAAGCCCCATTCGTCCAGGTGCCAGCGGCGCAGCATGTCGTCGCCCGGCAGCCAGCGATAGAACACTTCCGGGTTGTAGTTGGTTTCGCGGAACGGTGCCGACACGTCGTGGTTGTACGCCTGCCAGAAGGACTTCTGGGTGTAACCGGCGTACAGGTTGTTCATGAACAGCCGCTGCTTGATGCTGAACTGGAAGATCACTTCCGTCTCGTCGCCATGCCAGCGATCGCTGTAGGTGAACGGCAGGATGTAGTTGTCCTTGTGCAGCGACAGGCCGCTGCCGCGCTGGATGGCGGAAAAACCCGGGAACTCGCCGGACTTGCCGTAGGTCACGGAGGCGGCGTGCACGCCGGTGGTCGCCAGCAGGAGCAGCAGGGGTAGCAGCAAGCGCGTCATGCGGGCGGTCCGGCAGCAAGAAGACCGCACATTCTAGTCGCCGGTGCCGGGTTCGGGGCGTCGATTCGTCGTGTTGTCCCGCATGTCCCCGCTGCGCTGCTGTTGCTGGCGATACTCGCGCGGGCCATGCCCGGTCCACTGGCGGAACGCGGCGCCGAAGTTCGACGGGTCGCTGTAGCCCAGCCGCGCGGCGATCTCGCCCACCCCGAGGCGCGTGTCGCGCAGGTAGTGTTCGGCCAGCTGGCGGCGGGTGTCGGCCAGCAACTGCTGGAACGAGGTGTCCAGTTCGGCCAGCCGGCGGCGCAGGGTGCGCTCGGTCATGTGCAGGTCCGTGGCCACCTGCGCGCAGCCGGGCAGCTCGCCCGGGGTGCGCAGCAGCCGGGCCCGCACGCGGTCGCGCAGGTCGGTGCGACGGTTCAGGTCATCGAGCTCGCGCTGGCATTGTTCGATGGCGGTGCGCGCCGCCACGCGGTCGGCCAGCGGCAGGGCGGCATCGAGGTACTTCGCCGGGAAGTGAACGGCATTGGCTGCCGCGCCGAAGCGCAGCGGTGCACGCAGCTGTTGCTCGTACACCGCCACGTGCGGCGGCGGGGGGAAATCGAAACTGATCTCGCTGATGCGGATCTGGCCCAGCGTGAGGGCACGCAGCGCGTTGACCACGGTGCTCATCACCAGTTCGGTCAACGGCTGGTGGGCATCGCCCAGTACCACCGCGTCGCTGATGCGGATCCAGGCATCCTCGCCGGCCTGGCCCTCGAGGCTCGCCTCGATGATCACCAGCGGCGTGCGCGTGCGGAAGTAGCGGGTGAGGGTCAATACCGCGTCGCGCACCGTGGGGCTGGACAGCACGGCGATGCCCAGCGCGCCGTGCGAGGCCGGGGTCATCTCGCTGCCGACCACCAGGCCGAAGCCCGGGTTGCCGCTCAACCGCGCAGCGTGGCGCAGCACCGCGAAGAACTGCGCGGAGTCGATCCAGCCACCCGCCTGCACGCGCGCCGGGTCGATGCCGGCAGCGGCATACAACTCGCCGGGGCGGGCGCCCTGGCGCACCACGTAGTCATCGACGTTGGACAGGTACCAGGTCGGGACCCGGAACGACTGGCCGCTGTTATCGGCTGGGGGCATGGTGGCCGCAAATCACGGGTTGGCCGGAATTCACCGAAATATGTCTGACCATAACCTGTAGTCCCCAGCCTCGACAAGGAATACTCTCTCCCGCGGAGACACGGTGTATACCTTCCGCAGGAGAACAAGAAATGCTCAGTTTTCTCGGTTTCGGCCGCAGCCCGAAGAAAGTGACCATCGAGGGGGTCGAGACACCCATCGAGTCGGACGGCAAGGAAACCATCCTCACCGCCGCCCTGAAGGCCGGCGTTCGCTATCCCAACAACTGCCGGGTGGGTGGCTGCGGTGCATGCAAGTGCCGGCTGGTGTCCGGCAAGGTCAAGGAACTCACCGAGAGCGCCTACATCCTTACCGCCGAGGAGTTGAAGGCCGGCTACATCCTCGGTTGCCAGGCCGTGCCGAAGACCGACGTGGTGGTACATGTCGACCACATCGACGCCGGTGCGCCGGCGCACCCGCTGGTGACCACCGGCGGCACCATCAGCGGCCGCCGCGCGCTGACCCACGACATCGTCGAGCTCACCGTCACCCTCGACGAGCCGATGAAATACACCGCCGGCCAGTTCGCGGCGCTGTCGGTGCCCGGCGTGATCGACCAGGCGCGTTCCTATTCGTTCGCCACCGCGCCGCAGGCCGACGGCAACCGCACGGTGGTGTTCTACGTGCGCGCCGTGCCGGGCGGGCAGATGAGCAACTGGTTGCAGGGCGACGCCGCCCTCAACCACCGCGTGCAGGTGGAGGGCCCGTACGGCGAGTTCTACCTGCGCGACTCCGGTGCGCAGATCTTCGCGATGGCCGGCGGTTCGGGCCTGGCGCCGGTGAAGGCGCTGCTGGAGCAGGCGCTCAACGACAAGCTCAACCGCCCGGTGGTGCTGGTGTTCGGCGCGCGCACGCAGAAGGACCTGTACTGCCTGGACGACTTTGCCGCCCTGAAGGCGAAGTGGAATGCCGACTTCATCTTCATCCCGGTGCTGTCGCACGAGCCGGAAGGCAGCGACTGGCAGGGTGCGCGTGGCTTCGTCACGGGCTTCATCGAGAAGCGCATCGATCCGCAGGCGCAGGTGTACATGTGCGGCCCGCCGCCGATGATCGATGCCGCCATTGCCGAGCTGGAGCGTTTCAGCTTCCGCGCCAACAACATCTTCTTCGACAAGTTCCTCGACCAGTCGCATACCGCGGCGGCCGGGAAGGGTGCCGCAAGCCCCTGATCATGACCGGGAGGTAATTGCCATGCTGTTCCACTACGCGAAATACCTGTTGTACCTGGTGGTGACGATCCCCGTGATCATCGCCACCACCGCCGGCGGCCACTGGATGTGGTACGGCTGGCTGGGCACGCTTGCCATCTACATCCCGGGCGACCTGTTCCTGGGCGATGACAAGGAAGTGCCGGATTACAAGCAGCCCGCGTGGTTGAACCTGACGCTTTACCTCGGCCTGCCGATCATGATCGGTTACTGGTTCGTGTTCATCTGGCACGCGGCGGCGCCGGGCGTGGATCCGCTGGGCTACGGCGCCTGGGTGTTCAACACCTTCGGCTACGATGCGCTGGCGGCGCGTGACGCCACCACGGCGTTCGACTACATCGGCGGGTTCCTGTCCGCGGCGCTGATCGTCACCACCATCTCCACGCTCAACGCGCACGAGTTGACCCACCGCACCTGGGACCCGGTGGCGATGTTCACCGGCCGCTGGCTGCTGGCGTTCAGCTGGGACGTCGGCTTCGCCACCGAGCACGTCTACGGCCACCACGTCTACGTGGGCACCACCGAGGACCCGGCCACCGCGCCGCGCGGCCGCAGCGTGTGGAAGCAGATCGTCATCGCCAGCTGGAAGACCAACCGCAACGCCTGGATGCTGGAGAAGAAACGCCTGGAGAAGAAGGGCCAGGCGGTGTGGTCGCTGCGCAATGCTTTCATCCGCGGCCAGCTGATGAGCTTGTCGATTGCGCTGGCCTCGTACGCCATCGCCGGCTGGACGGGCGTGCTGTTCTTCTTGGGCATGTGCCTGGGCGCCAAGATCATGCTGGAGATCGTCAACTACATGGAGCACTACGGCGTCACCCGCGTGATCGGTACGCCGGTGCAGCCGCACCACAGCTGGAATTCCAACCGCAAGATCTCCTCGTGGGCGACCTTCAACCTGACGCGCCATTCGCACCACCACGCGCAGGGCGAGGTGCCGTTCTACCAGCTGAAGCCCTACCAGGACGCGCCGATGATGGTGAACGGTTACCTCAGCGTGATCGTGCTGACGCTGGTGCCGCCGCTGTGGAACAAGCTGATGGTGCCGAAGCTGCTGGAGTGGGACCAGAAGTACGCCTCCCCCGAGGAGAAGTTGCTGGCCGGCAAGCAGAACTGGGAGAGCGGTATTCCGGAACTGATGAAGCACACCTACGGCTACCGGCCGCCGGTGGACGGGTCGCCCGAGCGCGCCTGATTCCCGGCCGGATAACGCCGGTTGCCTGCTGCAACCCCGGAAGGCCCGCCGAGTGCGGGCCTTTCTTTTCGGGGCAGTCGCGGGTCCGTTGTTGTGGAATTGTTGCTGACCGGCCATTCACGCCGGCAATCGACCGTTCGTCGTGGCGGCTGCACAAAACACGTATTTCGCGTGGTCGCCGCGGTCTCATGATGGACACGTCATGCAACGCGAGGCCTGAGCCGCCGTGAATTCCTCCCCGCGCGACCGTACCCGGGTCCAACTGATCGCCCTGTACAACACCACGCTGGCCGGGCGTCACGCCAGTGCCGCGCTCGCGCAGGGACTGGGGCAGCGCTGGCTGCCGTCCCTGCATGCCTGGCTGGGTGACGATGGCCTGGCGGGAGAGCGGGGCATGGTCGCCCGCCGCGCGCTGGTGCGGCTCGGCTGGTTGCTGGGTGCGTTGCCGCAGGCCGCCAGCATCCATGGCGGCCTGCTCGATCGAGCCATCCGGGAGTTCCGTGCGGAGTGGCGCGACATCGCCGCGCAGCTTTTCGCCGATGCCGCGGCGGCACGGCGGGAAATCGAATTGCTGGATTCGGAGTTGCTCGACTGCCTGCACGTGACGGCCGCAGTGCAGCTCTACCGTCCGCCGGTTCCGCGTGAACCGTTGCGCGCGCTGCCCGTGCCGGCGCACCCGCATGACCGCGATGTCGCGCCCGCCTGGCAACAAGTCCTGTCCGGTTCCCGCGCGCGCCGTCGCGAGCAATCCGAGCAGGTCGATGCGATGGCTCGTGTTGCCGGCCTGCGCGCGGGTGATCGCGTGATGATGGTCCTGGAGGGCGGACGCCGCGAAACCTGGCGGGTGGTGCGGCGCGAGGACGCCCGCGAAAACATCCTGCTGGAGAGCGAGGAAACCCACCGCCAGGGCGTGCTGGGCCTGCAGACGATCGCCACGCAACTGGCGCAGGGGCGGCTGGCGATCCTTACCTGAGTGCCGGGCGCGCGGCAATCCCGCGCGCTGCCGGCAGGTTTCGTTCAGGTCGCGCTGATCGCGTGGTGACAGGCGCGCACTTCACCGCAACGCACGCCGCGCGCGGTGTTGACCGGCAGCGACGGTCCCAGCGCCGCCAGTGCCTTGCGGCTGCCGGCGTCGAGCAAGCCGAGCTTGTCCAGCAATTGCCAGGTGACCACGCGGCGCGCGCGCCCCTCGGGGTCGCCGTCGGCGATCTTCACGAACACCCCGACGCCGCGCACGTGCACCACGCCGGGCGGAATCGCCAGTGCCTGGCAGCCCTCGGCACCCATCTTCGACAACACCCGGCCGGGCAGGACGCGCATCAGTTGCGTGTCCATGCGGTCGTCGCCGGCCACCAGCGCCGGCTCGCGCATCATGGCGTCGGTGAGCAGCCGGCACGCTTCGGCCCGCTTCAGGTCCAGGCCGGCCGGGTCCACCAGGCGCGCCCACGCCAGCGCGGCCGCATCCAGGCCCACCGCGAAGTTTGGCGCCGAACAGCCGTCGATGCCGATGCCGATCTGGCTGGTCGCGACGCCGGCCATGGCCGCGAAGGTTTCCAGGATGCATTGTTGCAGCGGGTGTTCGCGTGCGACGTAGTCGCCGGTGCTCCACTGCGACATCCGGGCCATGGCCACCATGCCGGTGTGCTTGCCCGAGCAGTTGTGGCGGTTGCAGCCCGGTGATACGTGGTCGCGGCGCAGCGCGAAGGCGGTGTCATCGTCGAATGGCGCATGCGTGCCGCACAGCAACTCGTCTTCCGTGACCGACGTCCTGGCCTGCAGGCGCGCGATCGCGGCAGCATGCCTGTCCGTGCCGGTGTGCGATGCGCACAGCAGGGCGAGGTCTTGCGTGTCGAGGCCGTACTGCGTGGCGCCGCCGGCCTCGATGAAGGGCAGCGCCTGGAACGGCTTGGCGGTGGAACGCAGGTAGGTCACCGTGCGTGGATCGCCGGCCTTGAGCAGCAGGGTGCCGTCGGCGGCCACCACGGCCAGCGCGCCGAAGTGTGCCGATTCGACGAGGTCGCCGCGGGTGATTTCGGCCAGGGCAACGCAGCCGGTGCGGACATCGGTCATCGGGAATTCCGTGCTCGGTGGCAAGACTGGCAAAATATCGGCGCGGGCCGGCACGCTGTCAACGCGGCAGCGCGTGCCGCCTGGTCACCGGGAACAGCAGCGGGAGAATCGCGCCGTGGAACGCATCGGCTTCATCGGGCTGGGACTCATGGGTGTACCGATGGTGCGCCGTTTGTGCGCGGCCGGCTTCACGGTGACCGTCTGGAACCGTTCGCCGGACAAGGCTGCTGCCCTGGCCGGATCGGGCATGCGCCTGGCCGCGACGCCGGCGGCGCTGGCCGCTGACTGCGACATCGTGCTGCTGTGCGTGGCGGATACCGCCGCGGTCGAAGCGGTGGTGTTCGGTCGCGACGGCGTGGCTGAGGGCGCGTGCGCCGGCCAGTTGCTGGTGGATTGCTCGTCGATCGCGCCGGCGGCAACCCGGGACTTCAGTGCGCGGCTGAACGCCGCCTGCGGCATGCGCTGGGTGGACGCGCCCGTATCCGGTGGCGTGCAGGGCGCCACGCAGGGCACGCTGGCGGTGATGGCCGGCGGCGAGGCGGCTGATGTCGAGCGTGCCCGCCCGGTGCTGGCGGCGTTCGCGCGCGCCGTCACCCACATGGGCCCGGTGGGCAGCGGGCAGGTCACCAAGGTATGCAACCAGATGATCGTCGGCGTGAACGCGCTGGTGATCGCCGAGGTGGTGGCGCTGGCGGAAAGATGCGGCGTCGATGCCACGCGTATCCCGCAGGCGCTGGCCGGTGGTTTTGCCGATTCGTTGCCGTTGCAGATCCTCGCCCCGCAGATGGCCACGCGCACCTTCGAGCCGGTGAAGTGGAAGGTGCGCACGCTGCTCAAGGACCTGGACAATGCGCGGGCGCTGGCTGCTGAAGTCGGCGGTCAGGTCAGGATGAGCGAGCAGGGCGCGGCGTTGATGCGCGCGCACGGCGAGGCTGGCAATCTCGACCGAGATCCGTCGACGCTGGTCGAGCTTTACCTCACTGCGAGGGAAGGTTTGCCGCCGCGTTGACGGCCGCCACGAACGCCGCCGGCTGGTCGGGCGCGACCACGCGTACCTTGCCGGCCACGCGCAGCACCACGGCCCGTGCCGGGTCGTTCAGCCAGGCCCGGTAGGTGCCCAGCGGGCGGTTGCGGAACCAGCCGGCGAACACGAAGCCGCCGCCATTGGCAAACAGGCGGATGCTACCCTCCATGGCGCGCGTATCGGCGCGTGCATCCTGCAGGCCGTCCAGCGGCAGACGGGTGTTCCATAGCGGACGTTCGATGACCAGCCAGCCCGGCTCCACGCGGTAGCCAAGCACGGCGAACAGCGCGCAGGCGAGCCCGGCCAGTAGCGGCAGGACGGCGGACGCGAGCATGACCGTCCACGTGGCCTCGCGGTTGTCCCACGCGAGCAGCGCCGCGACGCCGGCCAGCAACAGCGTCAGTCCCCAGGAGGAAATGCGCAGCGTGCGGCACCAGGGCGCCGCAAAGCGCGTGCTCACCGCCGTACTGCCTCGTAGACGCGGAAGCGGGTGTTCTCGGCGATCGTCCGGCAGTTGCCGAACGCACGGTCGATGTGCGGCACGTATTTCAGGTGGGCATTGGCCACGATGCGCAGGCGGCCGCCGGGCTTGAGCATGGTGCGCGCGTCGGCGATGAATTTCTCGGTGAAGTGGTAGTCGGTCGCGATGCCGTCGTGGAACGGCGGGTTGCTGACGATCCAGTCGAAGCTGCCGTTCACCGCGCTGAAGCCGTCGCTGGCGTGTACCTTGCCGGCCAGCCCGCTCTCGCGCAGCGTCCACTCGCTGGCCACCACCGCCACGGCGTTGCTGTCCACCATTTCCAGGTCGATGCCCGGGTTGCGGCGCTTCAGCGTGGCGCCGATCAGGCCGGCGCCACAGCCCATGTCGAGTACGCGTCCGCTGATCGGTGCGTCGAACGTTTCCAGCAGCAGGGCGGTACCGTCATCGAGGCGGCCGGCACTGAACACGCCGGGCAGCGCGGCGACTGCCAGCACGGTGTCGCCCACCTCGATTTCCAGCACTTCCAGCCAGTCCTCCAGTGCGAACGCCGCGCCGGTGGATTTCGGGGTGACCTTCACCAGCTGGCAATGGCGGGCGCTGTCGAGCTTGTCGACGGCAATGCCGGCGTCGCGCAGGCGCTTCTCGGTGCTGCGGATGCCGCCCTTGTTTTCGCCGACCAGCCACAGCGAGCCGCCGGCGGACAGCCGCGAGCGCGCCAGGAACAGCAGGAAATCGGCCAGCGCCTTTTCCTTCGGATGGAACAGCAGGGCGCCGGCGTAGGACTTGCCGGCGGCCGGTACGGCGGCGAACTCGACGGGGGTGCGCTGCGCCTGCAGTGCACGTGCATCGGCCATGTCCTGGGTGAACAGGTGCGGCACGATGTCGCCGCGTTCCGCCAGTTCGTGGGCCAGCCCGTCGGCGGGCGGGTTGACCACCAGCAGGTCGCCGGCGGGCAGGCGCTCGAGGTTGCGCAGGACGAGTTGGCTGGGAGCGGTCAGCATCGGCGGGAATTCACGGCGTGGCGCGCACCGGGCGCAAGATGGCGCGATTATACCCGGCGTGGCGTCCTTGTCCGCGGGCCGCGCGCTCGCTAAGGTGCGCATTGTCCGGTGTCGTGCGTGGTGCCGCTGTCCTGGTCATGTCCATGCCGCGTTTCTGTGCGAATGTCAGCCTGCTGTTCCGCGAGCATCCCCTGGCGCAGCGGGCGGCGGCGGCGCGCGCGGCCGGATTCGCCGGCGTGGAGGTGCAGTTCCCCTACGAGTTGCCGGTGTCTGACTGGCAGCATGCCCTGGCCGAAGCGGGCCTGCCGCTGGTGCTGTTCAATGTGCCGGCCGGGGACCTGATGCAGGGTGGCGATGGCCTGGCCTGCGTGCCCGGTCGCGAGGCGCAGTTCGCCGATGCGCTGGCAACCTGCATCGATTACGCGCGCGTGCTGGCGCCGCGCTGCATCAACGTACTGGCGGGCAGGGTGCCGGCCGGTGTCGCTCGAGACCGTTGCCTGGCGGTATTGCGCGACAACCTGGCGCGTGCGGTGGAGCGGCTGGCGCCGCTGGGCATCACCGTCACCGTCGAGGCCATCAACTCCCATGACATGCCGCGCTTCCTCGTCGATGACTTCGCGACGATGGCGGCGGTGGTGGCCGGAGTCCCCGGCGCTGCCATGCAATATGACCTCTACCACATGGCGCGCATGGGCGAGCCGCTGGCGGAACAGTTGGCCGCCCATGGCGCGCGACTGGGGCACGTGCAGTTCGCCGACGTGCCCGGCCGCCACCAGCCGGGCAGCGGCACGCTGGACTTCGCGGGGCTGTTCGCCGCGCTGGACGGCGCCGGGTACGCTGGTTGGTGCGGTGCCGAGTACATGCCCGCCGGCACCACGGAAGACAGCCTCGCCTGGATGGCCCGCCATGCAGCAGCCTGACTCCCTGCTGGCGCTGGTGGCGTTCTTCCACCGCGAGATCGACGACACCCTGTTGCTGCACCAGGAAGCGCTGTTGCTTGCCGACCACGCGCTGGCCAGCGAGGCGTTCGCGCTGGTGCAGGCGCAATTGCGCGCCCACATCGAGGTCGAGGACCGCCTGCTGTTGCCGCTGGCGCCGCGCGTGCGCGAGCGCTTTGCCCCGGGGGTATACGCCGCCGAGCACGGCAAGATCCTCGACCTGCTGGATGGCATCGCACGGCGGCTGGCGGCCCTGGAGATCGCCGACCGGCGGGCGGTCATCGCGTTGCTGGACCACGAGCGGGTGCTGAAGAACGTCGTGGAGCACCACGAGAGCCGCGAGGAGCAGGGCTTGCTGCCGGGGCTGGATGCCTGCCTTGCCCCCCCCGAGCACGCTGCGTTGCTCGCAGCGATGGCGACCGGGTGGCTGGCGGTACGTGGCCGTCTGGCGCCGCGACTGGAGGCGGTGCGCCGGCGACTGGCCAGTTCGATCAGCGGCCCGGCGTGATCGCTTGGCGTATAATGCCGGCCCCGCCACCGGAGCCCAGCCATGCAGATTGCCGACCAGACCGTCGTTACCTTCGACTACACCCTCTCGCGCCCGGACGGCAGCCTGATCGAGTCGTCGCGCGACGGTGGCGAACCGGTCACCTACCTGCACGGCGCCGGCAACATCATCCCGGGCCTTGAGCGCGAGCTGGCCGGCAAGCAGGCCGGTGACACGCTCAAGGTCACCATCGCCCCGGCGGACGGCTACGGCGAACGCCGCGAGGACCTCAAGCAGCGCATTCCTGCCAAGTACCTGGGCGGCTCGCAGAAACTCCGCCCGGGTATGCAGGTGCCGCTGCGCCTGGAGCACGGCACCCAGATGGTGACGGTGCTCAAGGTCGGCAAGTTCTCCGTCGACATCGACGCCAACCACCCGCTGGCCGGCCAGTCCCTGTGCTTCGACATCGAGGTCAAGGACGTGCGCGCCGCGCTGCCGGTCGAACTCGAACATGGCCACGCGCACGGCGCGGACGGCCACGCGCACCACGAGTGATACGCGCAAGTCCCTTTTCCCCCACAGGACCATTCCCATGCAGGCAGGCGACAACAAGGTCGTATTGATCCACTACACCCTCACCAGCGACAGCGGCGAGGTACTCGATTCGTCCGATGGCCGCGAGCCGCTGGCCTACCTGCACGGGTTCGGCAACATCATCCCGGGCCTCGAGAACGCGCTGGCCGGCAAGAAAGCCGGTGACAAGCTGAAGGTGAGCATCCCGCCGGCCGAGGCCTATGGCCTGCGCGAGGATGGCCTGGTGCAGGAAGTGCCGCGCGCGGCGTTCGGCGGCGCGCCGGACCTGGAAGTCGGCATGCAGTTCCAGGCGCAGACGCCGGAAGGCATTCGCGTGGTGACCATCGTCGGCATCGAGGGTGACAACATCACCCTGGACGGCAACCACCCGCTGGCCGGCGAGACGCTGCACTTCGCGGTGGAAGTCACCGAGGTGCGCGAGCCGACCGACGAAGAGCTGGCGCACGGCCACGTGCACGGCGAAGGCGGTCACCACCACTGAGGCGGACCATCACTGATGGTGAAAAACGGCGGGCTGGTCCCGCCGTTTTTTTTGCGCGTCGCGGCGCTGCCGGTCAGAACCGCGACGGCGATTCGAATTCGATCCAGTCGCCGGTTGCCGGGTGCGCGAAACCCAGCAGTGCGGCGTGCAGCATCAGGCGCGGCATGGCGCGGTAGGCGTCTTCATGCGCGTACAGGTCGCAGCCCAGGATGGGGTGGCCGATGCTGGCCAGGTGGATGCGCAACTGGTGTTGCCGCCCGGTGGGCGGTGAAAGGCGCAGCAGCGTGCGGTTGTTTGCCGCGTCGCGCCGCAGTACGCGCCAGCGCGTGAGCGACGCCTTGCCGTTCACGTGGTCCACCTTCACCTTCGGGCGGTTTTCCATGTCGCGTTCCAGCGGCAGGTCGATGCTGCCTTCGTCGTCTTCGACGATTCCCCACACCACCGCCTCGTATTCCTTGCGCATGGTGCGCTCGCGGATCTGCCGCGAAAGCGTGCTGCGGCCGAGGAAGGTGCGCGGCACCACCAGCAGGCCGGACGTGTCGAGGTCCAGGCGGTGGATGATGATCGCCTCCGGGTACGCCGCCTGCAGGCGGGTGATGGCGCTGTCGGCGTTTTCCGGGCCGCGGCCGGGGATGGTGAACAGCCCCGACGGCTTGTCGATGACGATGATTTCCTCGTCGACGTGCACCAGCAGCAGCGCGTCGCGGCATGGTTTCGCCACGTAGTAGCCGGGGTCGTCGCCCTCGGCGGCTTCATGCACTGACAGCGGCCACAGTTCGCGCGGGTGGCTCATGGCGTGCCCCCGGGCTTGCGCGCGATCGCCACCGCGCGCACCGGCGCCGGGTGGCCCTCGACGGTGCGCGACGGGTCCTGCGGGTCGAGGAAATCGGCCAGCGACAGGAACGTCATCCACGGCGTCGCGCGTTGCTCGGCGGTGGTGGTGGGTGTGACGTCGACGATACGGATGTCGCTGTAGCCTGCTTCCGCCAGCCAGCGCGACAGTGCCGCGCAGGTCGGGATGGCCAGCACGTTGCGCATCTGCGCGTAACGGCCCGGCGGTTGCAGCACGGCGTCGTCGTCGCCGGGGATCACCAGCGTTTCCAGCACCAGTTCGCCGCCGGGCACCAGCGCGGCCATGAGTTCGGACAGGTGTGCGAGCGGGTCGCGGCGGTGGTAGATCACGCCCATCGAGAACACCGTGTCGAACGCCGCGCCCGCCGGCAGTTCCTCGAGTTTCACCGGCGCGAAGTGCACGGGCTCGTGCGGCAGGTAGCGCTTCAGGCAGGCGAACTGCGCGAAATACAGCAGGGCCGGGTCGATGCCGAGCACGAAGGCGGCGCCGGCACCGCGCATGCGCCACAGGTGGTAGCCGCTGCCGCAGCCCACGTCGAGCACGCGGCGGCCGGCCAGCGCCGACAGGTGCGGCGCCACGCGTTGCCATTTCCAGTCCGAGCGCCACTCTGTGTCGATGTGCGTGCCGAAGAAATCGAAAGGGCCCTTGCGCCACGGATGCAGCGTGCGCAGCGCGGTTTCCAGCGCGGCGGCCTGCGCGGCATCGAGGTCGGCGCGCGTGCCGACGCTGACCGTATCGGCATCGATGACGACATGCGACGGCGCCACCGCCGGCAGCGCCTGCACCGCCGCCTGCCAGCGATCGAGGTCGGCGTTGCGCTCGCGGCTCACCAGTGCAGGCCAGTGCGCGGCCAGCCAGTCGCCCCAGGCGGGCGAGCCATGGGCGGCCAGCGCCGCCGGCAGGGAGTCGGCGTCGAACGGGTTCATTGCGGCTTGCGGGCGATCAGCGAGGCGAAGTTGAAGCAGCGGAACCAGGGCGTGATGTCCGTGAAGCCGGCGGCAGCCAGGCGCGCGACGTGCTCGTCGAGCGTGTCCGGCACCAGCACGCGCTCCAGCGCGCTGCGCTTCTGGGCGATTTCCAGGTCGCTGTATCCCTCGGCACGCTTGAAGGCGTGGTGCAGCGCCTCGTTGAGCTGCTGCTCGTGCGCGTCGGCGTAGCGGATCTTCTCCGACAGCACCAGCGCGCCGCCGGGCAGCATGCCGTCGGCGATGCGTGCCAGCAGGGCGGGGCGGTCGGCCGGGTCGATGAACTGCAGGGTGAAGTTCAGCGCCACCACCGACGCGCGCGCGAAGCGCGTGTCGCGGATGTCCTCGCAGCGCAGGTCCACCGGCGCGCCGTCGCCGGCCAGCAGCGTGCGTGCCTGTGCGATCATCGCCGGCGAGTTGTCGACGGCCACCAGCGTGCAGTCGGCGTGCGGCAACTGGTGGCGCATGGCCAGCGTGACCGCGCCCAGCGAGCAGCCGAGGTCGTAGAGGTTGCTGCCCGGTTGCGCATAGCGCCCGGCGATCACGCCGGTCATTTCCACCATGGTCGCGTACCCGGGCACCGAGCGGCGGATCATGTCGGGGAACACGCGCACTACCGCCTCGTCGAAGCGGAACGGCTCGACGTTGTCGCGCGCGGTGGCGTAGATGCGGTCCCTGGGGCCGGGGCTGGTCATGCGGGCGTCTGGCGGTGTGTGTCGGGCCGCCATTCTAGCGCTCCGCGGCCGGCACCGCGCCCCGCAAAGACCGCGACGGCACCGCCTTGGCCGCCGGTCGGCCGGGCGCGTGCCAGCGGCCAGTCGCCTTCCGTGGTTCCTTGCGTATACTCCGGAACCCCGCGCCCGAATGAGACCCGCATGTCCAGTCCCGCCGGCTTCCTGCGCCGCAACCTCCGCCGAGTCCGCCACATCGTGGCCGGGCGTGCCCGCCATGCCCGTGCGGTGGCGGCCGGGATGTCCATCCTGCGCACTTACCGGCGGCACTTCCTGACCCTCCAGCGCGAGGCGGGAGATACCCGTGCCGACGGCCTGTCGCGCGCGCATGCGCAGGCCGCGGAGCGGCTGGCCCGGCTCTGCGAGCAGAACGGCGGTGGCTGGGTGAAGGCAGCGCAATTCTTCAGTTGCCGGCCGGACGTGCTGCCCAAGGAATACATCCTCGCCCTGCAGAAGCTGCAGAACGACGCTGCGCCGGTGGATTTCGACGACGAGTTGCGCCCGGTGCTGGAGGCCCGCTGGGGTGACGACTGGGAGAGTCGCTTCAGCGAGTTCGATACCACGCCGATCGCTACTGCTTCCATCGCCCAGGTCCACCGTGCGCGGTTGGCCAGTGGCGAGGAGGTGGCGGTGAAGATCCGCCTGCCGGGCGTGGTGCAGCATTTCCACCAGGACGAGGCCACCTTCCGCCTGCTGGCCGGCATGCTGGCGCCGCTGGTGCGCGAACTGGACCTCAACCAGGTCATCGACCAGTTGCTGGCGATGACCCTCACCGAACTGGATTTCCGCAACGAGGCGCGCAACCTCGAGCGCTTTGCCGCGCTGCCGCACCGTCCGCGTATCCGCGTACCGGTGCTGTTCGGCAACCTGAGCGACGAGGACGTGCTGGTGACCGGCTGGGTGCAAGGCGAGCGCCTGCGCGACCACCTCGACGCGCATCCCGGCCGCGCCGCCGACCTGCTCACCGAACTGTTCCAGAGTTACATCCAGCAGGTGACGCAGTTCGGTATCTACCAGGCCGACCCGCACCCGGGGAATTTCCTCGTCGATCCCGACGGCAACATCACCATCCTCGATTTCGGCGCGTTGGCCGTCCTCGACCCGGTGGAGCGCGACCACTACGCGCGACTGTTGTTCGCCTGCGTGAGCGGGCAGGTGGAAGGGATCGGCGAGTTGTTCGAGAAGGCCGGTTTCGTCGGCGGCAACGCCGAAACGCTGCAACACCTGGCCAGTTACGTGCTGAGCGACCGCCTGGCACAGAACAACCTCGCCGACAGCATGATCGACCTGCTGGAACTGTTCCGCGAGAAACGGGTGCGCATTCCCGATTCCTACATCGCCATCTCGCGCGTGCTGATCACCATCGGCGGCTTCCTGATGACCTACCAGGTGCCGTTCGCATGGTTCGGCAATGCGCCGGCCGACCAGCCGGCCTGAGCGCCGTAGCGGTCAGACCGCAGAAACAGGCGCGTTGACACGGGAATCTGGAGCGGGTGATGGGAATCGAACCCACGTAGTCAGCTTGGGAAGCTGAAGTTCTACCATTGAACTACACCCGCACAGGGCCCGTATTGTCCATTCCGGGCCGGTCGCCGACAAGCCCGGAATGGATGCGGTTCACTGGCCGGCCAGGAATTCGCGGTAGACGCGGGCAGACTCGGCCGGGGCTTCCAGCATCGGCAGGTGGCCGATCCCGGCCAGCACGACCTTGCGCGCATTGGGCATGGTGGCCACGAACAGGTCGGCGTTGGCCACGTGCAGCAGGCGGTCCTGGTCACCCCAGAGCACCAGCGTACGCGACACCACCTCCGGCAGGATGCGCATCTGGTCGATGCTGTTGTCGCGACGCAGGTCGGCGAAGATCTTCTCGTTCAGTTGTGCGCGGGCCACGCTGCGGCGTGCCATCACGTCCTGCACCGGCCACGGCATGAACGGCGGCTTCGACATGGCGAAGGCTATGACCCGCTCCATGTCTTCGGGTGCCTTGACGATGAGCGGGTTGGTACCCTGCGCCAGCGCCGCGTCGAACTCGCTCTCCTGCTGGTGGGCGCCGGCGGCATTGAACAGGCCAAGGGTCAGCACGCGGCCCGGGGCCAGCCACGCAGCGCGCGCGCTGATCGCGCCGCCCATGGAGTTACCGGCGAGGTGGAATTTGTCGATGCCCAGTGCCTCGGTCAGGCTGAGGACACGGCGGGCCTGGGTGTCGACGTCGTAGGGCAGCTCGAAGCTGCTGGTGGTCTCGCCGTGGCCGGGCAGGTCGGGGATCAGCAGGTTGTAGGTATCGCCGAGTTCCGCCGCGAAGCGGGTCCAGTTGTTGCGGTCGGCACTGAAGCCGTGCAGCAGCACCACCGTTTCGCGGCCATCCTGCCAGTCGTTCTTCAGGTAGACCCAGTTGATGTCATCGACCGCCAGGTTGGCCTGCTGCAGGCCGGCGACGGCGTACTCCGCGCTCATTTCCATGGCGAACACCCGGTCCTGGACCTTGTCGCAGCCGGGCAGGGCCAGCAGGAGCAGGGGGGCCAGCAGCAGGGCGGCCAGTCGTTGGCGGGTCATGGGCATTCTCCTGGTTGCCGGCGCGTCCGGTGCGCGCCTTCGGCGTTCGACCCGAGGTTAGCGCCGGCAGACGCGAATGCAAGTGCCGGCCGTAGCTTCAATGGCGCGCCCCGCCGCGCAGGTTGATCACGCCCGCCACGAAGATCAGCAGGCTGCCCACCACGGTAGTCACCAGTAACGATTCACCCCACACGGCCCAGCCGAGCAGTGCCGCGAACACCACCGAGGTGTAATTGAACGGGCCGATGCGCCCCGGCGGCGCGACCTGGAAGGCGCGGGTGATGAGCAACTGGCCGATGCTGCCGAACGCGCCCATCGCCAGCAGCCAGCCCCACAGGTGTGCCGGCGGCATCTGCCAGGCCCACAGCAGCGGCACCGCCGACACCAGCGTGCTCACCAGGCCGAACTGGAACACGATGCGTGCCGGTGGCTCGTCTTCGCTCATGCCGCGGATCGCCACCATGGCCACGCTGGCCAGCAGGGCGGCGGCGATGCCGACCAGCGCGTCCGGGTCGAACGTGTCGGTGCCGGGACGCAGGATGAACAGCACGCCGATGAAGCCCACGACGATGGCGGTGGCGTTGTGGCGCCCGATGCGCTCCTTCAGCCAGAACCAGCCGATCAGCGGCATGAAGAACGGCGTGGTGAGTTTCACCAGCGTCGCTTCCGCCAGCGGCAGGTGCGCGATGACGTAGAAGAATCCGTACATCGCCGCCAGCCCGGCCAGTGCGCGGATGGCCATGGTGCCCGGCCGCGTGCTGGTGAACAGGCTGCCGCGGTGGGTGGCCAGCAGTGGCACCAGTGCCAGCAGACCGAACAGGTTGCGCAGGAACACCACCATCGCCGTGGAAACCTCGGGCGACACGTGCTTGATGACCGCGGCCATCAACGTGAGCATGGCCTCGCCGCCAGTAAGCAGCAGGGCGCCGAGCAGGAGCGGGTGGGTGGGCATGGCGGGCAGCGGGCGGCAAGGGGCGGCGCATTATAGGCCGCCCATGCTCACCCCGCTGCCGCCATCGCCCGCACCACGTCCAGCATGCGGTTGCAGAAGCCCCACTCGTTGTCGTACCAGGCCATCACCTTGGCCTGGTTGCCGATCACGCGCGTGTGGTTGGCGTCGAAGATCGCCGAGGCGCTGTCGTGGTTGAAGTCGATGGAGACGAGTTTCTCGTCGTTGTACTTCACCACGCCACCGCTGGCGGCGGCGGCCTGCTTCATCACCGCGTTGATCTCTTCCGGCGTGGTGGCTCGCGCCGGCACGAAGTGCAGGTCGACGATGGACACGTTGGTGGTGGGCACGCGCAGCGCCATGCCGTCGAGCTTGCCCTTCAGTTCCGGCAGCACCAGCCCGACCGCGCGCGCCGCGCCGGTGGAGGAGGGGATGATGGAGCTCTGCGCGGTGCGCGCGCGGTAGAGGTCCGAGTGCGCCTTGTCGATCAGCGACTGGTCGTTGGTGAGCGCGTGCACGGTGGTCATCTGTCCGTGCACGATGCCGATGGCGTCGTTCAGTGCCTTCGCCACCGGCGCCAGGCAGTTGGTGGTGCAGGAGGCGTTCGACACGATGCGGTGGTGCGCCGCCAGCTGCTGGTGATTGACGCCGTACACGACGGTCAGGTCCATGTCCTCGCCGGGCGCGGACACCAGCACCTTGCCGGCACCGGCCGCCAGGTGCTGCTCGCAGTCCGGGCGCCTGGTGTGGCGGCCGCTGCACTCGAGGACGATATCAATACCCAGGTCGCGCCACGGCAGGTCACGCAGTTCCTTGATGGCCAGCAGCTGTATCGGCTTGCCATTTACCACCAGGTTGTCGCCCTGCAGCTCGATCTGGCCGGGGAAGCGGCCGTGGGTGGAGTCGTATTTCGTCAGGTGGGCATCGACGCGGAAGTCCGCCAGGTCGTTGATGGCCACCACCTCGATGTCACGGTCGTAACCCCCGCCGTGCAACGCACGCAGGATATTGCGGCCGATGCGGCCGTAGCCGTTGATGGCGATGCGGATCATGGTGGACTCCTTGTCTGCAGTGGCATTCCCTGCGCCATTATGGCGTCATAATCGTGACAGTCATGCCACCGCCCGCCGGAGCGCCGATGACGCTGATCGACTCCCACTGCCACCTCGACGTGGACGATTTCGCCGCCGACCGCGAGTCGGTGCTGGCCCGTTGCGTGGCTGGCGGCATCGGCGCCATCGTCGTGCCCGGGGTGCGGCGGGCCGATTTCGAGACCCAGCGCACGGTGTGCGCGTCGTCGCCGCTGTTGCACGCGGCTTACGGCCTGCACCCCGTCTACCTGGATGACCACGCCCCGGGTGACGTCGATGTCCTGCGCGACTGGCTGCTGCGCGAGCGGCCGGTAGCGGTCGGCGAGATCGGCCTGGACTGGTTCATCGAGGACCTCGACCGGGCGCGCCAGCAGGCGCTGTTCGAGGAGCAACTGGCGCTGGCGAAGGAATTCGACCTGCCGGTGATCCTGCACGTGCGCCGTTCGCACGATGCAGTGCTTGCCACCCTGCGTCGCCACCGCCTGCCGCGTGGCGGCATCTGCCACGCTTTCGCCGGCAGCCTGGACCAGGCGAAGCATTACCTGGACCTGGGTTTCCTGCTCGGTTTCGGTGGTGCCGCGACTTACGAGCGAGCCAACCGCCTGCGCGCCACGCTGCGCGCGCTGCCGTTGTCGGCGCTGGCCCTGGAGACCGACGCGCCGGACATCCCGCCCTGCTTCGTGGAAAGGGGCGGGCGCAACAGCCCGGATTTCCTGCCACGTATTGCCGCGCTGCTGGCGGAGGTGAAGGGCGTGCCCATCGATGAGCTGGCCGACGCCACCACCCGCAACGTGGCCGCGCTGTTCAGGTTGCCGGTGGCCTGACGCCACGCGCTTCGCGGTAGTCGCCGGGCGTCTGGCCCGTCCAGCGCCGGAAGCAGCGCTGGAACGAGCGGATTTCGGCGAAGCCCAGGTGCGCGGCGATTTCCGCCTGGGTCATGCGCGTGCGCTGCAGCAGGTCCATGGCCATCTCGCGGCGCAGTCCGTCGAGCACGTCCTGGTAGGTGGTCTGCTCCTCCTGCAGGCGGCGCAGCAGCGTGCGCGGGTTCATGCCCAGCGCCGCGGCCACGCTTTCCTTGCGCGGCAAGCCCGATTGCTCGATGCAGGCGCGGATGGCCTCGCGCACGCGGTACGTCACCGTGGTGGCCAGCCCCAGTTCGTTCAGCCGTTGCGTGGCGTGCGATTCCAGCACCTTCAGCAAGTCGGGATCCGGCTGGCGCAGGCGATGCAGCAGCACGTCCGGGTGGGTTACCAGCGCGTTCACCTTCTGGCGGAAACGCACCGGGGCGTGGAAGTAGCGCTCGTACTCCGCGGCCAGTGCCGGTTCCGGGGCGTCGTGCTCGAGCATCACGTAGGCCGGCTGCAGGTCGGCGTCTGCCAGCCAGCGCGTGTAGCGCACCCAGGAGGCGAGCACGTTCTCGATCAGGTGGCGGCGCACCGGCTGGCGGGTGTGCCGGCAATCCCAGATCACGCGGATCAGCGAACCGTCGGGTTCGACGCGGGTGGTGCCCATGTCGCCCACCAGCTTCTCGTAGGTGGACACCCGCGCCAGTGCCTCGCCGACGGTGGTGGCGCTCATGGCGATGTAGCCCATCACGCTGTAGGAACCGGGCTGGATGAACGCGGAGGTGTGCAGGCCGAACAGCGGATCGCCAGCGGCGGCGATCATGTGCTCGAGCATGCGCTCGAAGCGGTCGCCGGGAATGCGTGCCTCGCCGTCGTTGGCCAGCGCCTCGGGGATGCCGGCAGCAGCCAGCGCGGCGTGGATGTCGACACCGGCGGCGCGCGCGCTCACCAGGTACTGCTGCAGCGCAGCACCGGAAATGGTGCCGAGGTCGTGCGCAGGGGCCAGGTGATTCATCGTCGGCGGGGCGTGCTCCGTTGCTCCCCCGAGTCTAGCAGCAGGCCGGGCGCGCCAGCGACCGGCCGCGGGCGTCAGGGCGCGGCCGGCTGACCGCCGTCGAGCAGGGCCGGATCGGCGGCCAGCAGGCTGGCGCGCATGGCCTCGATGCGGCGCGCCTTTTCCTCGACCTTGGCGATTTCGTCCGCGGGAATGCCCATGGCCTTGCCGCGCTCGATGTCGGCGCGCAATTGCGCCACGTACTTCGCGGCCTCGACCACGTAGGCGCGCTTTATCTTGCGTTCCTGGCGCGCCTCGAACTCGGCGTATTTCTGCGGGTCGGCCAGTTCCTCGGGTGTGGCCTGTTCGCCGGGCTCGCTGCGGCCGATCGGTGGCGTGCGCGGGTCGCCGAACTCGCGGGCGCCGCGCAGCGAGGCAATGGCGTCCGGGTCGAGGCTGGCCGGGTCGAAGTCGCCCGGGTGATCGCCGCCGGCGGGTGCCGGGCCGCGCGGATATGGGGCCGCGCCACCCACGCCGGGCGCTGCCTGCTGGCTCTGCGCCTGGTCGGCGGGTACGGAGGGCGTGGCCTGCGGACGCAGCGCCAGCCAGGCCAGCATGGCGAGCAGCAGGACAGCCAGGGCGATGAACAGGTGATGCTGCTTCATGGCGGTGGGGCAGGGTGGCGTCAGTGGCGGTGCCCATGACCGTGGTCATGGGCGTTTGCCGGTTCGGGTTCGGCCGGCGGGGCATCGTCGGCGGCAACATGACGCGCCCGGCGCAACGTACCGTTGATGCGGATGTCCGCCTGGGCGCGCAGGCGCGCGCGCAGTTGCTGGTAGTGCCCGGCGGCCTTGCGCCGGGCGATTTCCTGGCGTCCGAGATAGGCAACGGTCTCGCTTTCCGGCGGGCTGTAGCCTTCCACGCGCTCGTCCACCCGCACGATCTCCCAGCTGGCGTTGCCGCGGGCGTCTTCCGGCGTACGAATAGGTGCCGATACCTGGCCTCGCTGCTGGATCAGGGCGATCTGGCCGATCCACGGCAGCTTCGGGTCGGTGCGCACCAGCCAGCCCAGGTCGCCCGGCGGGTTGGCATTGCGTGACGGCGCGGTCGACCAGCGCCGCACCGCCGTGCCGAAATCCATGCCCGACGCGATGGCGCGGTGCGCCTCGGCACAGGCCTGCTCGGTGGCGCAACGGATATGGCGTGCGCGCACTTTCTCCACCTGGCGGAACTGCTCGCGGTTACTGGCGTACCAGGCGCGGATTTCCGCCGGCGTCACGCTGCGCTCCAGCTTCGCCAGGAACGGCGGCGTGTCCTCGTGTATCACGCTTACCACGCCCAGTTCGAACAGGTAGCGGTCGCGCAGGTGCTTTTCCTCCAGCAGCGAGCGCAACAGCGCGAGGTCGGCCGCCGTCAGGCCGGAGTGCCTTTCCGCCCACCAGTGCACGAACAATGCCTCGGCGCGGGCATCGATCTGTGTCGCGAGGAAGCGCTGGTCCTTTTCCTGCAGCCACTGCACGCGGCCCTGCACGTTCATGCGCTCGTAGAGTTCCGCGAAGGTCACGTCACGCACGCTGCCGTCCGGCAGCGTGATGCGCGCGACCACCGTCTTCCGCGCCAGCGCGACCTGCCCGGGGGTCAGGCGCACCTCGCCGCGGTCGCGCAGTGTCATCAGTTCGCGCAGGGCCGGGTCGGACACCGGCATGCGCCAGCTCACCAGGCCGTCCAGCCTCGCGCCGGGCAGCGACCTGACGAAGGCATCCATTGGCTTGAAATATGCCTGCTTGAGCAGCGTGCTGTATTGCTGTTCGAGCGTGACGGCCGGCGCGAAACCGACGCGGTCTGCCTGCATCAGCTTGTCACGACCGTGCACGCGCAGTGCATCGCGCGCCAGCAGCTGGTTCTCGACGAGTGCATCGACCGTGCGGTTGAAAGTGACGTCACGGCTGCCGAGCCGCGCCGTCGCCATCATCATTTCCGCGATGTTTACCGGTAGCGCCCGGCCGTCGACGACGGCGGCCAGGCGCGGGTCGGCGAGTGTTTCAACCGTGGCCGCGCGGGCGTGGCCCGCGGGCAGCCAGGCGGTGCACGCCAGCGCGAGGATGATCGTCCTGCCCAGGCGCATGACGTGCACGGCGCGCTCCATCAGGTGCTCAGAAACGGTTGGCCGCGTGGTTGAGCACGTGCACCGTCATTGCAATCGCGTTGGGAATCACGATGCGGCCGACGTTGCGGCGGTCGTTGTGGTCCGTCGACGACAGCACGATGCCGCCGTTGGAGTAGGACAGCGCGCCGCCCTGGGTCAGCAGCGGACGGATGTCGGTGCTGCCCGCCGGCACCGGCGTGAAGTTGTTGAGCGCGGCGGCGACCAGCGCGCCGCTGTTCAGGCCTTCGCTGTAATAGTAGTCGTTGACCCAGGTTTCCCAGCCGGCGTGGTTGAGCGCCGAGGTGGTCCAGGTGTGGTGCGGCTGCAGCAGGTCGGTGGTGTGCAGCACGAAACCGAGCGTCTGGAAGGTCGGCGACTGCTGGAATTTCGTGTACCAGTACTGGCCGAGGTTGTCGATCGGCTGGAACGGCATTTCCTCGAAGTCGTCGTACTGCGCCTTCGACGAGCTGGAGCCCTGGCGGTAGTTCGCCTCGGTGACGCCGTAGGTGTTGTACTTGGTGTTGTCGCCGAACCAGCCCTTCATCCCCGACTTGCCGTCGTCCATGTAGTCGCCGTACAGCCAGCTGGCGGCCATGTTGTCGATGTCGCCCCACACGGTGAGCAGGTCGTAGTTGTAGCCGCCCTTGTCGTTGCCGTGCGCGTCGGCGCCGCGGGTGTGCTGCTGGAAGTGCCAGTAGGAGGTGTACTTCACGATCCCGGCGCCCAGGCCCCAGACCGGCGCGGTCTGGCAGTCACCGGTGGTGGCGCCACAGAAGTAGGTGTCCATGAAGTCGTCGACGTCGTAGGCGCCCTGGCCGAGGACGTTGGCCATCTGCTCGACGGTGTAACCGGCAGCGGCGGCGGCTGCCGCCAGCTTGTTGTAGTTGGTGGTCGACGGGTTGGCCTTCATGTAGTTGACCGCGTCGATCACGATGCGCTTGTGCGTTTCCTGGCTGAAGGCGGACGCATCGGCGGCGGCGAGGGCGAGGCCGGTTGCAAGGGCGGTGCTCAGCAGACGGTTCATGTCGGGCTCTCCGGGGCTCTGTTCTTTTTGTATTCGGAATTGTTCGACTCCGAACATGCGGGGCATTCTAGGCAGCGCCCATGACAGGCCCTACGACCGTAGATGACACGGCATGGTCATAGCGTGACAACGGATGACCGGCAGGTCACCCGTTGCCGGGCCCGGGGCGGTCAGAAGCGGTTGGCGGCGTGGTCCAGCACCCGGACCGCCATGGCGATGGCATGCGGCACCATCAGGCGCGCCACCCGCACCCGCTCGGCATGGTCGGTGGTGTACAGCACCGAGCCGCCGTTGGCATAGGAGAAAGCCCCGCCCTGCGTCAGCAGCGGGCGGATGTCGGTGCTGCCGGCCGGTAGCGGCGCAAAGGTGCCCAGTGCGGCGGTGACCAGCGCGTGCTCGTTCAGGCCCGCACTGTAGTAGTAGTCGTTGATCCAGCTCTCCCAGCCGGAGTGGTTGAGGTCGATGGTGGTCCAGGTGTGGTGCGGTTGCAGCAGGTCGGTGGTGTGCAGCACGAAGCCCAGTGTCTGGAAGGTCGGCGACTGCTGGAATTTCGTGTACCAGTACTGGCCGAGGTTGTCGATCGGCTGGAACGGCATCTCCTCGAAATCGTCGTACTGCGATTTCGACGAACTGGACCCCTGGCGGTAGTTCGCCTCGGTCACGCCATAGGTGTTGTATTTCGAATTGTCGCCGAACCAGCCCTTCATGCCGGACTTGCCGTCGTCGAGGTAATCGCCGACCAGCCAGCTGGCCGCCATGTCGTCCAGGGTGCCCCATACCCGCAGCTGGTCGTAGTTGTAGCCGCCCTTGTCGTTGCCGTGCGCATCGCTGCCGCGCGTGTGGTTCTGGAAGTGCCACCATGACGTGTATTTCACGATGCTGGCGCCCAGGCCCCAGACCGGTGCGGTCTGGCAGTCGCCGGTCACCGCGCCGCAGATGTAGGTGTCCATGAACTCGTCGACGTCGTAGGAGCCCTGGCCGATTACCTGCGCCATCTGCTCGACGGTGTAGCCGGCGGCCGCGGCGGCGGCGGCGAGCCTGGCGTAGTTGGTGGTGTCCGGGTGCGCGCGCATGTAATTGACTGCGTCGATGGCGATGCGCTTGTGCGTTTCCTGGACGAAGGCCTGGGCCTGGCTGGCGCCGGCCAGCAGGCCGGCGATGGCGAGCAGTCGCGTGCAAAGGTTCATGGGTGGTCCCTCGGGTGTGCTGGTCCGTGGCGCGGGCAGGGGGCCCGGGCGGCGGCAGTGTCGGCGAGCCGGGGCTGCCCGGTCTTGACGCGACCCGTGGGTCAAGGTGGCCCGCCGGGCCTAGGGAAAACGCATGAGTGCCCCGCCATCCCCCGAAAAGGGGCCTGCGGCCGGTACCCGCAGGTCTTACATTCCCGCCCTGTTCCAGTACAATCCGCCGGCTTTGCTTTGGGCCCCCCCTGTCCCTGTACCTTCGGGGCCCGTGATCCGAGGGCGTCCGGGTGGCTGCGCGCTGGCGCAATTCCCCGGGCAGTTTCAGACAACTTCTGGTGAGAGCTGACCATGCAAATCGGTATCCCTGCCGAGATCACCGCCGGCGAAACGCGCGTTGCCGCGACGCCGGAGACGGTGAAGAAATACGTCTCGCTCGGCTACAAGGTCGTGGTGCAGTCCGGCGCGGGCGTCGCGTCTTCCTGCATCGACAAGGCCTACGAGGAGGCCGGCGCATCCATCGCCGCCACCGCCGCCGATACCTACCGTGATTCCGATTTCGTCCTCAAGGTCGTTGCCCCGGCCGCCGAGGAAGTGTCGCTGCTCAAGCAGGGTGCCACCGTGCTGGCCGCCTTCGCGCCGCACGCCAACCCGAACCTGGATGCCTACGCCGCCAGGGGCCTGATCTGCGTGGCGATGGAGCTGATCCCGCGCATCACCCGCGCGCAGTCCTCCGACATCCTGTCCTCGCAGGCCAACGTCGCCGGCTACAAGGCCGTGCTGATCGCTGCCAACGAGTACCAGCGCATGTTCCCCATGCTGATGACCGCCGCCGGCACCGTGAAGCCGGCGCGCGTGGTCGTGCTGGGCGTGGGCGTGGCCGGCCTGCAGGCCATCGCCACCGCCAAGCGCCTTGGCGCCATCGTCGAAGCCTCCGACCTGCGTCCGGCTGCCAAGGAGCAGGTGGAGTCGCTGGGCGGCAAGTGGCTCGACGTGCCGATGAGCGACGAAGAGAAGGCCAAGGCCCTCGGCACCGGTGGTTACGCCTGGCAGCCGTCGCCGGAATACATCCGCGACCAGGCCGTGATCGTCGACAAGGCCGTGTCCAACGCCGACATCGTCATCACCACCGCGCAGATCCCGGGCCGCAAGGCGCCGGTACTGGTGAAGGCCGACACCGTTGCCAAGATGAAGCCGGGCTCGATCATCGTCGACATGGCGGTGGGCACCGGCGGCAACGTCGAAGGCTCGAAGCCGGACGAGAACGTCATCACCGCCAACGGCGTGAAGATCGTCGGCATCAGCAACATCCCGGCGCTGGCCGCCGCGGAGACCTCGGCCCTGTACGCGCGCAACCTGCTGAACTTCCTGCAGCCGCAGCACGACAAGGAGTCGAAGTCCATCAAGCTGAACAAGGATGACGACATGGTGAAGCCGACGATCATCGTCGACGGCGGCCAGGTCATCTACAAGAAGCCGAACTGACCGGGAGACCCGTGATGAACGAGATCATTGCCCAGGCCGGTGCGCAGGTGGCGGAAGTCGCCACCCACGCCAGTGCCGTTCCCTTCGTTTCCGTCTTCACCGTGTTCGTGCTGGCGATCTTCGTCGGTTACTACGTGGTGTGGAGCGTGACGCCCGCCCTGCACACCCCGCTGATGGCGGTCACCAACGCCCTGTCGGGCATCATCATCGTCGGCGCCATGCTGCAGGTGGTGCCGGTGGGTGGCCAGGAAATCACCGCGACCAGCATCCTCGGTGCGGTTGCCGTATTGCTCGCGAGCATCAACATCTTCGGTGGCTTTGCCGTCACCGAGCGCATGTTGGACATGTTCAAGGGCAAGAAGAAAAAGCAGTAAGGAGCAACGACCGTGGAAAACCTTGCGCAATATGGCGACTGGGCGTACCTGATCGGTGCCGTCCTCTTCATCCTGACCCTGCGTGGCCTGTCGTCGCCGACCTCGGCGGTGATGGGTAACCGCTATGGCATGGCCGGCATGACCCTCGCGGTCATCACCACCTTCTTCGTGGCCAGCAGCCCGAACGTGGCGCTGATCATCTCCGCCATGCTGATCGGCGCCGGTATCGGTATCTACCGTGCCCGTACCGTGCCGATGACGCAGATGCCGGAAACGGTCGCGCTGATGCACTCGCTGGTCGGTCTGGCCGCCGTGCTGATCGCCGTGGCCGCGGTGCTGCACGCCGATGCGGATGCCTTCTACAAGGCGATGCAC
This sequence comes from Gammaproteobacteria bacterium, assembly GCA_018262975.1. Lineage (GTDB taxonomy): Bacteria > Pseudomonadota > Gammaproteobacteria > Pseudomonadales > JADFDG01 > JADFDG01. Next base: position 142,922 of record JADFDG010000001.1, on the reverse strand, counting down.
GGCAACACCCTGAGCCGCTTCGAGCTGTTCGTGGGCTGTTTCGTCGGCGCCATCACCTTCACCGCTTCCGTCATCGCCTGGGGCAAGCTGTCGGCGAAACTGGCCGCCAAGCCGCTCAAGGGCGCCTGGGTGAAGCCGGTGCAGGCCACGCTGTTCCTCGCCATGCTCGGCTTCGGTGCGCACTACTTCGTCACCGACAGCCTGTCCTCGTTCTTCGTGATGACGGCCATCGCGCTGGTGTTCGGCTACTTCTGGATCGCGCCGATTGGTGGTGGCGACATGCCGGTGGTGGTGTCGCTGCTCAACTCGCTGTCCGGCTGGGCGGCGGCGGGCATCGGCTTCACGCTGGGCAACTCGATGCTGATCATCGCCGGTTCGCTGGTGGGTTCGTCGGGCGCCATCCTCTCCTACATCATGTGCAAGGCCATGAACCGCTCGCTGCTGAACGTGCTGTTCGGCGGCTTCGGCGCTGACGCCGGCGCAGGTGCCGATGCCGGCGACGGCAAGGAGAAGAACTACAAGGCTGGCTCGCCGGACGACGCCGCGTTCCTGATGACCAATGCCGACTCCGTGGTGATCGTCCCGGGTTACGGCCTGGCGCAGGCCCGTGCGCAGAACGCCGTCAAGGAACTGGCCAACGCGCTCAAGGAGAAGGGTGTGACCGTGCGTTACGCCATTCACCCGGTGGCCGGCCGCATGCCGGGCCACATGAACGTCCTGCTCGCGGAAGCCGACGTGCCGTATGAAGACGTGAAGGAAATGGACGAGATCAACAGCGACTTCCCGTCCACGGACGTGGTGCTGGTGATCGGTGCCAACGACGTCGTCAACCCGGCCGCCAAGGACAACCCGAGCTCGCCGATCTACGGCATGCCGATCCTGGAAGCCCACCGCGCGCGCACCGTCATGGTGATCAAGCGCTCGATGGCCACCGGCTACGCCGGCCTCGACAACGACCTCTTCTACCTCGACAAGACCATGATGGTCTTCGGCGACGCGAAGAAGGTGCTCGAGGACATGGTGAAGGCGGTCACCGGCGGCGGTCACTGACCACGCTGCGAGCTGTTACCGGAAGGGCCGCGCACTGCGCGGCCTTTTCGTTTGTGCCCTGCTCTTCGTAGAGAGGGGGCCATGCCCCCGACCCCATACAGGTCTACCCCGATGAACGACATGGTCGAACAGCTCATCCACGAAGGCGAGGGCGACACCGCCCGTTCGGTGGTGGTGTTGCGCCGCGGCTGGTGCCTGGCGATCACTGCCGCGCTGGTCCGCTTTGCACGTGATCGCGACGCGCTTGATGACCCGCTCGGCAACGGTGTGCGTGGCGTACTGGAGATCCCGGCGGCGTCGGCGCCGGTCTGGGCAAGCGGTTCCGGCTATGTCCGCGAGCAGTCCGGCGGCGCCATCCTGCTCAACGGCGGCGCCACGCTGCTCGTGAAGCCGCACTCCATCGAACTGTATGCCTCGCCCGCCGACGCGCTGCACGCCCGCGGCTGCCTCGGCGCGATTCCCCTGTAGCGAGGGCGCGGGTATCTCAGTACTGCCCGGTGCGCAGCATGACCAGTGTGCAGGCCTCCAGCCACGGGATCCCCGCCGCGTCCAGTCTTGCCTGCAGTTCCGCTGTTTCCGTGCCCGGGTTGAATATCACCCGGCCAGGCTTGAGGCGCACGATGTCGTCGGCAATCGGCAGCAGTCGCTTGGGGGAAAGATACAGGGTGAGGGTATCCACCGGGCCCTGCACGGACCCCAGGTCCTTGAGCACCGGCTGGCCCTCGATCTCCGTGTACAGCGGACTGACGAGGATCACCCGGTGGCCGTGCACGCCAAGCAGGTGCATCGCCTTGTTGCTGTAGCGATCCTTGTCCGGGCTGGCGCCCAGCACCACCACGTTTTCTGACGTCGCCATCGCGTTATCCTCCGCATCCTGGGGCCGGCCTGCCGCCGGGGGAGGACCATGTTGAAAGACCATGACGCCGAACGCCAGCGCAACGTCTGGCGCGTGCTGTTCGCCATTGCCGCCGTGTGGACGGCCTGGGCATCGCTGGTACCGGTGGAGGCCCTGCCGGCCGTGAATGCCTGGGACAAGCTGGTGCACGCCCTCAACTACGGCGTGCTGACGCTGCTGCTGTTGCCGTCCCAGTCGCCGCCGCGCACGACCGTGGCCGGCGCTTGGGTGTTCGTCTATGGCGTTGCCATCGAATTTGCGCAGGCGGCCACGGGGTACCGCCACGGCGAGTGGCAGGACGCCCTGGCCAACCTGCTGGGCATCCTGGTGGCCGGCGTGCTCTGGCGGCTGTTCATGCGGCTGCGCGCGGCGCGCCGCTGACGCCATCCGCCGGACGTCAGGCGTCCGACGGCGTTTCCGTCATCACCAGCAGGCGGTCGATCAGTGCGAGGCGGTTGGCATCGCCGAGTTGCTGCAACAGGGGCAGCAATTCCTCGATGAAACCTTCCGGGTCGTCGCTGATCGCGGCAGAGCCCGGCAGCGTGGGTGATCCGGCGGCAGCGGGCGGGGCGCTGGCGGCCGGGCGCTTTGCTGCCCGGTTGCCGGCGGCCAGCGCTTCGGGTGACACGTGCACCTGGTTGCCACCGGCACGGCTGGCAACGCGCGCCGAGCGTTCCGCCGCCTCCAGCAACTGCTCGGCCTTGAGGTCCGGTTCCGCCGGCAGCATGGTGACGCCGATGCTTACCGTGAGGGGTACCACCACGCCACGCGGCTTGAACGCTTTCAGCGCGACGGCCTGGCGGATGCGCTCGGCCAGCACGCGTGCGCCGACCGCGCCGGTCTGCAGCAGCGAGAGCGCGAACGCCTGGTCGCCAACGCGCCCGAACGTGTCCTCGCGGCGGCAGCGCGAGCGGATGGCTTCCGCCGCATGGGCCACGGCCTCGCGCGCGGCGGCGCGGCCGTGTTCGGACTGGATGCGCTCGAAATTGTCGATGCTGATGTACAGCAGGGAATGATCGCTGCCATGGCGGTTGCAGAAGGAGCGGTCCTTGATGGCTTCCTGCAGGAAATAATCACGGTTACCGGCACGGGTATCCGCATCGACCGTCACCAGTTCCCGCAGCGTGGTATTCGTCTGGCGCAGGCTGGTGGCCCGCTGCGACGTGCTGCTCCAGGCGCGCGCGCGGGTCAGCAGGTCGACGGCGTCGAAGGGCTTGAGCACGAAGTCGGTGGCGCCCGCCTCGAACGCCTCGCGGCGCGCGGTCTCGTTACGCTCGCCACTGGTGATGATGACCACCGGCAGGTCGGCGACGCGCGGGTCCTGCGCCGCGCGGATCTGGCGCAGCAGGGTGATGCCGCACATGCCGGGCAGGTTCTGGTCGGTGAAGACGGCGGCGATCTCGGGAATTGATTCCACCAGCTCCCAGGCGGCGACGCCGCTTTCGGCGAGGTAAACGCCGAAATGCGGCTCGAGCAGCTTGCGGGCGGCGACCAGTGTCACCTTCGATGCGTCGACGACGAGGATGGCCGGTTGGGCGTCGCCGGTACTGCGGGGGTCTGCCATCGGGTTCTCCTTTTCCTGATAGTGCGTACAGGCCGGTATTCTGGCCGTAATTGTGGGCGCCGGCATCCCGTGTTCAAGGTGTTGGCGGGGTTTCCTGATGTACGTCATAGGGCCGGGGGGAGGGCAGCGAGCTCCCACGCAGGCTGCGCGTCGCGGCTTGCAGCGAATCCCGGTCGAACTTGATGCGCAGGGCCAGGTTCAGGCCCTGGTCGCGGTAGTCCGCGCCGGCAAAGTCGTCGTCGCGGAAGCCGGTGAAGTTGTAGCCCACGCTCACCCAGATGTCCTTGCGGGGGCTGTAGCCCACGAAAAGCCCGAAGGACTCATCGGCCGTCCCTGCACGCCAGGAATGCAGCATGCTGGTGCGCGCGCCCACGTCCCATTGTGCAGTCAGGTCGTGGCGGTATTCGGCGCCGATGACATCGGTGTAACCGCGATAGCGGCGCTCGTCGATGGTATCGATCACGTACTTGGCGCCGTATTGCAGCGACAGCTGGTTGCGCGCGTCGTACTGCCAGTTGGCGTTGAGGTTGTTGACCAGGCGCCTTCCGTCGAGGCTGCTGCCGGCCGTTTCACGGCGGTCGATGATGTACTTGAGTTGCTCGAGCACCATCCAGTCGCCGTTGTCCGGCCGGTGTGCCCAGTCGCCCTGCAGTTCCATGCTCGTTTCATCCTCGCCGGTGACGCGCGCGCTGTCCATGTAGCGCAGCGAGGCACCGACGGTGTTGGTGTCGTCGAGTTCGCGGTACAGGGCGGCGGACAGGTTGCGCTTGTCGTCGCTCTTGCCATTGCGCCACTCGGCTCGGCTGCGCAGCTTCCACTCGCCGTCCTGGTAGGCGGCGCCGGCAAACAGGGCGGTGAAGTCCTCGGTCGCCTCGCCATTGGTGGGCGGCACGTCGGGGTCGAACGTCGGGGTGCCCGGGTCGGCCAGCGTCGCCACGCGATCCAGGCCGGCATCGACGGTCCAGTGGCTGGTCACGTTCCAGGTCTGCACCAGCCCGGCATTGGCATAAACGCGTGGACCGTACTCGGTCAGTTCCCGGCCGACGGAGGTGCTCGCCTGCGCGCCGCGCCAGGGCGTGTTGCGCACGCCGGCGCGGGTGTGCTGGCTATCCTGGCCGTTGCCCCAGGCGAATTCCTGGTCGGCGAACAAGGTGGTGCGCTTGCCGATGCGGTAGTCGGCGCCGCCACGCAGGCGGTGCGGGTAGTCGACCGAATTCGGATCGGCTTCCGCGACATTGGTTTCGGCGTCGATTTTCAGTGCGAGCTGGTCGTCCAGCAGGCGACGACGGCCACCAGCGACCAGTTGCTGCGAACTGCGATCCCCCAGCGTGGCGTCGCCGGCGTCGTTCACCAGCCGCACGCCGCCGTACCAGGCGATGTCGTCCTCGTCGCGGTTCAGGCGCACTTCGGCGAGGTCGCGCGCGCGGCCGTTATCCAGTTGCTCGTCGCGCAACAGCTTGCCCTCGACGCTGAGGTTGTCGTCGATGTTGTAGCGCAGTTCGGTACCGATCTCGCGGCTGCCCTCGGTAGAGGAGGCCTGCTGGCCGAGGCCGAAGCCGGCGTCGGCGTTGCGCAGGTAGTTGCGCGCCTGCAGCTTGCCGGACTTGTAGGAGTGGCGCACCAGCCAGGCGCTGCCGTCGCCGCCGGCGCCGGTGGGCGTGCTGGTGGCGGCTGCCGGCAGGTTGCTGCCGGTGGCCGCGGCTTCCACGACCAGCTTGTTGCGCTCGTCGATGTCGTATTCCACGTCCACGCCGGCCAGCGTCGCGTTGCCATCGCCCAGGCCTTCGCGCACGCCGGTGATGCCGATCTTGACGTCATCCACCGGCGAGGTGACCACGCGTACGCCGCCGGTGGTGTCCTCGCCGGCGTTGTCGACCTCGTACTCGACGACGATGAATACCGGGTTGAAGGCGTCGTCCTGCGACATCACGGGTTCCTTGAACCACAGCGTGCCGTCGACGGGGTCGAGGTTGTAGTCGATGAACGGGGTGAGCGGGCGGCTTTCCAGCACGACGTCATCGCGGAAGCGGTCACGCACCTCGATGGTGATGGTCTCGGAGCCGGGGACGATGTCGCCGCGGCGCAGGCGATACAGGCCCGAGGTGCCATCGCCGCGCAGCGCATCGCGCATGTAGGCCTGGCGGGTTTCGCTGGCGAAGGCCAGCACGTCGGTGCGCTCGCCCCAGTACTCGGTCTTCACGCCGTTGAGGCGGCGCTGGTAGCGCGACAGCTCGGTGACGTCCAGCCCGGTGTCGAAATCGCCGAACAGGGCATAGAAGTTCTCCCGTTCGATCTTGAGGTACAACTTGCGCTGGCTGGCCGCGTCGTTTTCGTACTGCGTGTTGTCACCGTACAACGTGTACCAGGCGTTGGGGTCGATCTGGTCGGCAAGCCCCTCGCTGCGCGCCTTGCCCGTATCGTAGGCAACCGTGAGCAGCCATTCGCCACGCACCTGGCCCTTGGCGAAGAAGGCCACGCGGCCATCGGTGCCGAAGCCCTCGTCGCGCTCGTCGGCGCTGAGCGGCTGCATGTTGCCGCTCAGCGTACGGTATGCGGTGGTGCCCTCGGCCAGGCCGACGAGGATCCAGTCACGGAAGTGCGGCTTCACGAACACCGTGAAGTCCTCGTATTCACCGTCGGCCCAGGACAGGCGCACGGTGTAGCGGCCGGACTGCGTGACCGGACGGAAATGCACGGTGCCGTCGCTGTGCGCGTTGACGACGGTATCCGGTCGCTCCAGCGGGTCGCCCGGCTGCGCACTGTCGTCGGGAACCAGCCCGCCGGACAGCAGGGCAAGCGTTGCGCCGCCGCTGATCGCACGGCGTTGCTCGTCGAGCAGTTCCAGCTTGATGACCACCGGCGTCTTGCCGTCGGCGACGTTGCCGCCGGCCTCGACCAGCCGGATATCGTGCACGTCGCCGGTGCGCACCACGCGCACGCTGCGGTCCATGCGCAGGTTGCCGAAACCATCTGCGCCGGTCAGCCGCAGTACGTGTTCGCCGCGGTCGCCGAAATCGACACCGATATAGCTGTACAGCGTGACGCCGGTCTCGCGGTCAACGCCCCGGTAGCCGATCCGCTCGGCAGGGATTTCCCTGCCATCGACAAACAGCTGCGGCTTGAGACGCGAGTCCATGGCCACGCGCACCTGCTGGATGCGTTGCGCAAGGTGCTGGCCATCGGTGAAGTCGAGGATGCCGGTCGCCGGTGCGGCCGCGGCGGTCGCTTCCGCGGCGGCAGTATCGGTTTCTGCCGGCTGCGCAGGCGCAGTTTCCACCGGTGCGACCGCGGCCAGTGCGATGACGTGCTCGACCGGGCCGCTGTCGCTGAGGGTCAGGGCAATATCCGCGGCTTCCGCACGCGTGCGTGAATTGGCCACGACTGCCACGCGGCGGTTCTGCGCGCGTCCCTCGGCGGTCTTGTTGCTGGCGACCGGCTCGCGGGCGCCGGCACCGATCACGGTGACCGCCTCGGCCGGCAATTGCAGTTGCTCGCTCAGGTAGGCGGCCACGGCGGCGGCGCGCGCCTGCGACAGCGCTTCGTTGCTGGCATAGGGGAGCTTGCGGGTGACCTGGGCAACGGCCGCCTTCTTGCGGTTCTTTTTCTTCTTGCCGTTCTTGCCGTTCTTGCCGTTGGCACTGCCGTTGTCGGCAGCCGCGGGTGCGACGATCGGCGTGGAGTCGGTGTGGCCGGTGACGATCACCTGCGGATCGTTCAGTTCGCGCAGGCGGATGACGATGTCGTCCAGCTTCAGCTTGTCGATCGCCGACAGCTCGGCGCTCAGGGGCGCGAAGTTGGTGGAAACGTTCATCTCCACCTCGTTGCCGCCGCGTGGCTTGCCGAGCGTGGCGGTGTTCTTCGCCGGCGGCGTGCGATCGGTCTCCGGGTCATCGCCGGTCACCAGCCAGACGCTGGCGACCATCTCGCCCTGGGTATCGTCGCTGGCAGCGATGGCATCGAACTCGATCACCGTGGTCCACGGACCGTTGGTGCTGCCGAGTTCCACGAAGCGCAACCCGTTGTCACGCCGCATGGCGGCGTCATTGCCGTCGCGGCGTACGCTGCCCTTGACCACCTGCAGGCCATCCGGCAACTGCACGGCCAGCTTCACGTCACGCAAGGGCGCGCTGCTGCCGGACAACTCGGCACGGTAGCGGATGATGCCGTAGTCGGTGGTGCTGGTCAGTCGCACGGACACGGTCGCCTCGGTCGCCACCGGCGCTTCCGGCGCCGTCTCGACTGCCGCGGGTGCCTCTGCCTCCACGCGGGCGAGGTGGAAGTCCGCACGCCAGAGGGTGCCGCCCTGCACGTTGATGAACTGCGAGGTCGCACTGCCGGCGCGGCGCGTGTTGTCGTTGCACAGCACCGGGCGATAGCCGGCCGGCAGCGACTCGGTGTCGAGCTGCACGACGTGCGTGCCCGGCGTCAGGCCGGAAACGTGGTAGCGGCCGTGGCTGTCCGTCAGGACCGTGGTGCCGTTCTCCAGGTAGAGGCGCACGTCGGCGATGCCGCGTTGCGGGGCCGCGGCGGTTGTCGGCTGCTCGCCGCAACTGTCCACCAGCACCCGTCCGGCCAGGATCGCGCCGGAGCGGAACAGGTCCTCGGTGATTTTCACCGATGCGCGCGCGACGTTCGAGGTCATGGTGCCCGAATCGCTGGCGACGGCCACGTTGGTGGCGCGCCCGTCGCGCACGCCGGCACCGACCTCCACGACGTAGCGCAGTTCGACCTGTTGCGTGCCGGCGACATTGCCCAGCGCAAAGGCGAGTTGCGCGCCATCGCCGCCAATGACCGGGTCGGGCAGGGCGGCCCCGTCGAGCGTCGCCGAACCTGCCACGTAGCGGAAGCCGCGCGGCAACACGTCGCGCAGGGTTACGCCGGTGGCGGTGCCGGCAGAAGTGTTCTCCACCGTGACCTGGTACTGCAGGAAATCGCCGACGGCAACCGCGTCGCGCATGGCGCGCTTGGTGACGAACAGCAGTTCGCCTGCCGGCGCGGGCGGGGCGGTGCCGGCGTTGACGATCGAATCGAGCGCATCCGGCGGAACGATGTTGCCGAACAGGTCCAGCGCCACGCGCAAATCATCGACGTCGATGATTTCGATGCGCGCGTCCGGCGGCACCATCAGCAGGCCGTCGCCGGCGCCGCCGGCGAGCGGGGCGTCCTGCAGGTAGCCGGTGAACAGGCCCGTGTCGAGGCCTGTTTCGTGGATCTCGAGCACTTCCTCGTCGAGGAGTACCGATCCGGAATAGATGCGCACGCGTACCTGCGCGACGTCGATCACCAGCGGATCGTTGGCGAGCGTGGCCGGCGAGTAGGTGGCGCGGAAGAAGACGGCTTCGCCGTCGGCGTAGACCGGCGTGTCACCGGCTGCCACCAGGGGCAGCGTCGTGACGACCGGGTTGGCGATCGAGCCCATCAGCGGCGATCCGTCGCCGTCGGATGGTCCGGGCAAGGTCGCACTGCCGCCCGCGAGCGTGACCGGCGACACCACCGTGTTGGGGGCGATCGACGGGTCGTAGCGCAGGAACTCGAGGTTGAGCAGCAGTGCGACCGCTCCGCCCTGCGACCAGAAGGTACCGTGGTCGTTGTCGAGCCGGGCCTGGCGGTCGATCAGGAGGGAGGCATGCGCCTGGGGCAGGGCGAGGAGGAAGAGCCAGCAAACCATGGCGAAGGCCAGCAGATCGCGCAGGGCTTTCCGTTGCCGGCGCTCGGGCGTCGGCAGCAGAAAGCCCTCGCGGCATGCCTGGTGGCTGCCGTCAGGGATTGAAGGCGGAAGACCCGCCCGGTTTCCCGGGCGGGCCTTGAAACGCCCCGACATCAGTTATCTATCCGATGAACTGATGGTTATTGCACGGTCACCTGGAAGATGACCACGGCTGCATCGGCACCGACGTCACCGTCGACCAGCACGCCGGCAGCGCCGTTCGCGCTGTTCACCGGCAGGCCGCCGTTCGCGCTGGCCAGCGGGAACGGCTGCGGGCCAACGTCATCGGCAACCACTGCACCGTTCAGCGTGGTCGACGCGGCCACGTACGTGGTGTACGGCGGAACCTCGTCGGTCAGCACGCTGTTGGCCGCATCGGTCTGGCCCGGGATCACTTCCATGGTGATGCGGTACTCGAGCACGTCGCCCGGCTGTGCGGTGACACCGCTGACGGCGAAGGTGCCGCCCTTGGTGACGTTGCGCACTTCCTTGGTGAGCGTGACATCGGCCGCGTTGATGGTGATGGTCACGTCGTTGGTGTTGTCACCGTCGGTGCTGGTGTCGTAGGACACCGGGTTACCGGTGGTATCGGGCGCCGAGGTGCTGCCGCTGATGGCGACATCGATGGTGCCGTCGACCGTCGGCGTGACCGGCGTGCCGAGCAGCACGTCCAGGCTGAACGACGCGCGCTCGCCGAGTTGCACACCGGCGGCGATGGTGTTGACACCGATCACCGGCGCACCCGAAGCCGGGATCACCGTGAGGTCCACCTGGGTGTAGGCTTCGGCGGTGGTCACGTCCCCGGCGGTGCTGGCGATGGTGCCCGGACGAACCGCTTCGACCTGGTAGGCATTGCCGTTGAGCACGACGATGTCACCGGCCAGCAGGTTCGCTTCCGAGCCCGCCGGGATGAACACCGTACCGGTGTCCACGTCCACGCCCACCGACGGCGCCGCGGTCACCGACGCGGCGAGCGCGACGGTGCTGGTGCTGAGGGTGAAGGTGGAGCCCGGCAGCAGGCCGCTGAGCACCGACGAGGCCGCCGACAACGAATAGTTGTCGTTGCCGTTGGCGTTGGACGTCACGTCGTAGTTGAGCGTGATGGTGTCGCCGGCATTGGCGGTGACGGAAGACGGGCTGGTGAGCGCGAATTCCGGCGCCGTGCCGATGGTGAGCACCTGCACGTTCACCCAGTCGGTCACTTTCGTGCCCGAGCCGTAGGTCAGCGTGGCGGCGTTGTGGATGGTGGCGCCGCCGCCGGTGGCCGCGAAGGCCCCGGCGCCGAACAGCGCGCCAGCGAGCGCGGCACCGGCGAGGGCGACGCGACGCAGTTTGGTGGATACGTTCATGTATCAGTGCTCCGATTAGTTGATCGTGACCTGGAAGCGGCCAAAGGCAGACTGGCCACCGGCAATAACGCCGCCAGTGCCGTTGCCGACGCCGGCGGCGCCGTCGTTGCCGAGATTGGTTGTCAGGTCAGAGCCCGGATACAGGTATACGGTGCTGGTGCTTGCCTCACCCGCGTCGCCGTTGCTGTCCAGGATATTGACCGAGGCAAAATCGCCGTCGTTTTCGTGTACGGCGAGCGAAGCCGCTACCAGCGTGGTGAATGCCGGAATGGCGTCCTGGATCACGACGTTCGTCGCATTGGCGCCGCCGGTGTTCTCGATGCGCACCAGGTACTCAAGGGTTGCGCCCGGCGCACCGGATACACCCGAAGAGTAGTAGTCGATGCTGGTACTGGTGGCCGGGATATTGAGCGTGAAGTCAGGCGCGCCAGGGTTCGTACAGGCTATCGGGCCGGGTACGCAGCGAACGTACTTGGTGACCGTCAGTGCGATACCGCTGACTGTGGTGGTGTTGGTCACCGAAGCGGTGACATTCGTGCCATCGGTCGCGCTGATGCTGTGCGTGATCAGCTTGTCGCCCGGGGCCACATAGGTGCCCGGCGTCACGGTTACGGACACCGTGCGGCGCTCGCGGATGAGCGTGCCGGCCGTCAGGTTGGCGGCGGTGCCGTTGCCGGTCAGCATCAGGGTGCTGGTGCCGACGCCGGCCTGGTCAACGTTTCCGACGGCAGCAACGGTGAACACCGCCGTGCCGATCACCACGGTCTCGCCCGGAGCGATGCCGTTGATCACGCCATCGGCAACCAGGTCGCGCGGGACGAGTACAGCGGTGTCACCGGAGGCCGCCACCGTGACGTCCTGGGCAACGGTGGTTGCGCCTAACGTCACGCCGCCGCCACTGATGTTCAGGGTCGAGGCGGTACTCAGTTGGTTGACGCTGATCGATGCGCTGGACGTGAAGGTGTCCGGGCCGTTTGCGTTGGTGGTCAGGAAGTACTGGTAGGTGGCCGTCTGCCCCGGGGCGATGGTGGCATTCGGGGTGGTTGGGTCGAGCGTGAGATTGGCGGTCGCCTTCAGCAGCTCGACAGTGACATTGACCGTGCTGGTAATGCCAGTCTGCGGGTTGTTGGCGGCGTCGGAGTAATTGACGGTAACGGAGTTCTGGATCGTTGCATTCGCCGCCGTGCTCGCTTCGGCCAGCATCGGCACCGCCGATCCGGTCGCGAGCACCGCAGCCAGTGCCGCTACGCGCGGCATGGCGTTCTTGCTCTTCAGGGTTTTCATGGATGTAACCTCAGTTGGGCGTTTCATTTTCTTGCGTCGGGGTCTTGCGCGTACTCGTACCACCTGCACGGATCCATCCGCCGCCTTGCGCGTACAGCGCCCCTTGCGGGGTGCGCCTGCCTGTCCTGCCGCAGACGCAAAAACGCGGGAAGCGGCCTGCGCCGCGCCCCGCGTCACTGCTCCTTCATGGCCGGAAGGCCCGCTTACTTCACGCGGACCTCATAGCTCACCTGGCCGCTTTCTCCCGCCTTGACCTGCGGAAGTACCCAGCGGATGTCGGTGTATTTTTCCGGCTCGACCGCCACGGTCTTTTTCTTGCCGTTTGCATCGACGGCTTCGCGGGTCAGTTGCTCCGGCGCGCCATAGGTCTTGCCGCCGTCGGCGGAGAACACCGCCGGAACCATGCCCTTGGCGGAGCCGCCCACATAACTGGTTTCCGCCGGGATGCGGTTGTCGAGTTGCACGTTACTGGCCGATTCGTCGCCGGCGTTGCTGTAGCGGATGGTGTAGATCACCACTTCGCCAGCGGCTTGCGACGTGGCATCCACGCGCTTCTTGACCTGCTTGCCTTTCTCGACGACGACGACGTCTTTCTCGGCCTTCATGTCGACGCTCATTTTCGGTGCCGCGAATGCCGGTGCGGAAAGCAGTGCAGCGGCCAGCGAGAGCGCGGTGAGGGTGTTGCGTTTCATGGACGAAGTCCTCCTGGTGGATACGGTGTTGGCGCCGCGACGCGGCGACGTCCGCAACCTTGGAAAGGCGGGGCGGCGTTTGGTTCGCCGCTCCTTGGTGAGAATGGCCGGCGGGGCCATCTGTGATCCCGTTCTCAAAGTCTAGGTCTGCTCACCCGTATTTCGTAGGAAGGCGGGATGAACGGTATCCTAGACGCGATAAACGATATCTACGCTAAGTTACTGTTTTTTTTGAATAAGTGAATACCCATGACAGCCTTCGGTTGGTCGTGTCAGGGTATGTCAGGAATGTCCCGGGAGGTCGGGACCCTGGCTCGGTCATACCTTTGTGCCAAGGCATGTGGGTGGGCATGTCGCGTGCTAGACTCGCCCGCTCTTGTAGGGGGCTGTTGGCCGTCGATGCCGGACGTCGTTGCTGGGAACTGGGCAAGCGGAATGCCGGACGGCTGGCTGTTCGGGTTGGCTGCGCTCATTGCCCTGCTGTCCGCCTGGCTCACGGTGATCCTGCTGGTACACCCCCTGCGGTCACGCGGAGCCGGCAAAAGCTGGTCTCTGGGCAGCCTGATCGGCGCAAATTCCCTCCCGATCGCCGATTTTTGTGACAACAGCCTGCTTTCCCGCCTGCCTTCACCCCGGCGCTTCTTCGAGCAGCTTGGTCCCGACCGCTTCCGTCGTGAGTTCAGCCTCGCCCTGAAGTCGCGGCTGGACGAGCACGTCGATGACGTCATGTCGCGCCGCAACGAGCATGCCTGGCTGTCATTGTCCAGTTATGCGCGGAATCGCGTGTATGGGCACCTGCATCGCCGACTTCCTTACGCAATCGACGATTTTGTCGACCATGTCCAGCAGGACCTCGACGAGATCCTCAGTCCTTCCCTGCTGGTGCGCCGCCATGTGCAGGAGCGTCCCGAGCGCCTGGGTGCCTTGTTCCTCTCCGCGTTTGGCAGCGATATACGTCGCCTCCTGCCAGTGGCTGCGCTGGTTGGCGGTGCGCTCGGCGGGTGGGTACTGCTGGGCACCGGGCGCTGGGCGCTGCCGGCGGGCATGGCCATTGCGGCGTTTGCCGGGTCGGCCCTGATGCTGCTTGCCCTGGGGTGGCCGCGGGATCCGGGCGGCGCCTGGCCCCTGCGCGTGCAGGGCATTCTCTACCGGCGGCGCGAGCGTTTCGTCACCGCCCTGGCGCGCCAGCTCGCCAACGAGGCGCTGGCCTGGCGCAGCCTGGTGGGCGAGTTCCTGCACGGCCCGCACGCCGGGCGTTCGCGACAGATCATGCGCCGCGAGGTTTCCGGGATCCTCGACGTGCCGCTGTTCAAGGCCACGCTGCAATGGCTGCTGGGGCCGGAGGGCGTTTACGCGGTGAAGTCTTCGGCGCTGGAGAAGGCGATGGAATTGCTGTCGTCCACGCCGGTGAGTGCCGCCTTGCAGGAGGCCTGCCGCCAGGAGTTGCAGCGCTCGCTCGAGCACGCGGCGCAGGGCGTCACGGCTGATGACTATGCCGGCATGTGGCGCCCGATGTTGCGGCAGGCCTGGCGCACCTTGCCGTGGATCCTGGCGGGCGTGGCGCTGGGCGCCGGCCTGCTGGCCAGCGGTCTGGCGACGCTCGCCTAGGTGTAGCGCTTGCCGACCAGGCGCGACAGCATCAGCGCCAGGCCGACCGCGGCCAGCACCCACGCCTGCTCGCCGGCATGCACGCTGGGAATGGCGAACACGGGCAGGTGGCCCATCGCGGTCATCAATGCCAGCGCCAGGCAGGCGATCCCCACGGTGATACTGAGGATGTCCGTCCGCCGTTCCGCGCGCAGCGAGGCACGCAGGCTGCGGATTTCTTCCAGCAACTGCTGCTGCACGGCAGCCTGCCGGCGCAGTTCTTCCAGGGCCTGGCCCATCAGTTGCGGCAGGTCCTGCAGGCGCTCCAGCCAGGCCGGGTCGTGCTGGCGGAGCAGCGAGAAAACCTCCGGCATGGCCACGTGCTCGCGCAGCCAGGTGCGCAGGGCTTCCCACAGGTTGAAGGTGTCCAGGGCCTCGCGCAGCGTCGCCACGGCCGCGGGATCGCCGTCGACCTGGAAGTCATCGGTGTCGTTGCCGCCCGCTGCGCGCTGGCCGGCCGGCAGCAGGGCGCGGTAGATGAGGTTGCCGGCACTGCCACGCACGCGGATGGCGGCATCGCCGTCCCACTGGGTGGACAGCTCGATGCCGTCGCGGTCGACCAGGCAATAGAAGATGAAGTCGGGGTTGTAGGCGCGCACGCGGATGGCCTTGCCGGCCAGTGCGGCGAGCGTGGCGTGGCCCTGCGGATGCATGGCGAGCGCCTGGTTGAGCAGTACCTCGAGGGTACCGAGCACCAGGAACTGGCCGGGCGAGGGGTTGGCATCCATCAGTGGCGTCCATGTAACGAGGGCTCCACGGTAGCCGATGGGCGCCGCGCAGGCAAAGGCCGCGCCGCCGTGTCACGCTGTCGCCGCGGTCATGCGTCGGAGGGCAATGAAACTTGCGGGTTTCGCGGTATATACTCCGCGCCCTCCGGCGTCCACCCCGGCCCGCACGCGGGCCTTCCGCAATGCGCGGTGTGGCGCCTTTCTTGCGCAGTCAGCCCGGAGTGGCAAGGGATGCTGGACAGTCTGAACGCCTGGTGGATCGAGTTCTACGCGCAGCCGCAGTTCTGGGGCTACGTGGCCATGCCGTTCATTGCCGGCACCATCGGCTGGATCACCAACTGGCTGGCCGTGCAGATGACGTTCTACCCGACGGAATTCATCGGCATCCGCCCGTTCCTCGGCTGGCAGGGCATCATCCCGTCCAAGGTCGAGAAGATGGCGGCCATCGTCGTCGACAAGACCCTGCAGAAACTCGGTTCGCTCGACGAGTTCTTCCGCGAGATGGAGCCGCACAAGATTGCCTCGCACATCTCCAACGTTACCTCGGCGCGCGTCGAGGAATACATCGACGAGGTGATGACCGAAAAGAACGCCGTGCTCTGGGAAAACCTGCCGGTGATCGTCAAGAAGCGCGTCTACCAGCGCGTGCGCCGGCAGATCCCGGAACTGATGGATGGTCTCGTCACCGACATCAGTGACAACATCGAGGACCTGGTCGACCTCAAGCACATGATCACCACGCTGCTGAGCAACGACAAGGTGCTGCTCAACCGCGTGTTCCTCGAGGTGGGCGAGCCGGAATTCAAGTTCGTCATCAATTCCGGGTTCTACTTCGGTTTCCTGTTCGGCCTGGTGCAACTGGCCGTCTACATCCAGTACCCGGAGGACTGGGTCACGCCCTTCTTCGGTTTCCTGGTCGGTACTGCCACCAACTGGCTGGCGCTCAACGTCATTTTCCGGCCGGTCGATCCGGTCAAGGTCGGCCCGGTGACCATGCACGGGCTGTTCCTCAAGCGCCAGCGTGACGTGGCCGCCACCTTCGCGCGCCTGGCCACCCAGGAATTCATGACCATCAAGAACATCATGACCGCGGTGATGACCGGGCCGCGTTCGCATCGCACGCGGGCGATTATCAAGAAGAACATCCGGCCGCTGGTCGAGGGCGGGGTGGTTCGCACCGCCGCGCAACTCACCGTGGGCATGGGCGGCTACGCCAGTCTGAAGAAGGCGATCGAGGCCAAGGCCATCGACATGTCGCTGGAGCCGTTCGACGACCCGGTGTTCAACAAGGACCGGGGGGTGGTGGTCGAGCGGCTGTTCCGCGAGCGCATGGAGGCATTGTCCTCCGAAGAGTTCCAGGACTTGCTGCGTCCGGCCTTCCAGGAGGACGAGTGGATCCTGATCCTGGTGGGCGGCGTGCTTGGCGCCGGCGCCGGTCTGATCCAGTGGGCGCTCATGCTTTCACTCTGACGGCGGTGGCCGGGAGGTCGCGATGGACTGGTCTGCAATCATCCTCACGGCGCTGGTCAGCAGCGCCTGCACGCTGGTGGTGATGCTGGTGGTGCTCAAGGTGTGGGTATTGCCGGAGATCGAGCGGCATTTCGACCGCAAGACCGAGGAAGCAGCGCAGCGCATCGAGCAGCAACTGCGCCAGCGCATCGCCCAGGGCTTCTCGGAAGTGCTCGACCCGCTGCGGCTGCTGTTGCGCGACCGCGCCACCGACGTGGCGCGTTCCACCGCGGACATCGTCGGCGACGGCGTGCGCCGCATGCTGGACAAGCTCGGCCCGCGTGGTGGTGGCCAGGGCGGCGGCGGGCAGGGCTGAGGCCCTTCCTTTCGTCGGAATCCGTGCGAATTGCGGAGTTCCTGTCTGACTGTCGGACATCATCGCGGCCGGCGATCGCTGCCTTTTCCTAATCTTGCACCCGTGGCGACCGGCGTCGGTTGCCCCGCCCGATCAGGGTGCACTGCATTGGCTTCTGCTTGTCCTGGGGCGCTGCCCCGCATGCCACCGGATGACGGTGGCGGGTGTCCCTGGCACCCGACCCAATAGAAGAAATCATGCCCGGAGTGTTGGCGCGACATGACTGACGAGGACGATTTCGACCCCAGGAACGGTGTGCGCCTGCCGGGCGGCACGCGTGACCTGCGCAAGTACACCCACCAGATCTGGCTGGCCGGCCTTGGTGCCTTTGCGAAGGCGGAAGAGGAAGGCAGCAAGCTGTTCGACAACCTCGTCGACGCAGGCCGCGAGGTCGAGTCGAAGGCGCGTGACAAGACCGGCACGCGTGTCGAGGAAGTGAAGACCCGGGTCAAGGGCCGTACCGGCGAGACCCTGGAGAAGATGGAAAAGGCGTTCGACGAGCGGTTGACCGGCGCCCTGTCGCGGTTGGGTATCCCCAACAAGCGCGAGGTGGAGGCCCTGAACAGCCGCATCGAGGAACTGACCCGCACGATTGAACGGCTCAACGCCGAGGAAGGCCGCAAGGGCGGCAAGCGTTGAGTCCCTGTTTGTAGCGCACACCGCTAGCTTTTAGTGGTGTATTCCAGGCCGGCACCCCGCCGGCCTTTTTTTTTTGCCCGCGCGTTGCTGCCCGCAAGTTGTGCACAGACGCCCGCCGTCCCACCCTGGTTACGGGGGTTGCGGAAACAAGATGCCAATGCGCTTCATGATTGCATTGTAACGCGTTGAAAAATAACGATTTGGTATTTTGGTGCAAAAAATGCGCACCGGGGCGTCGCCCCAGCAGCGACGCGGCATTGCGGCCGTTGGCGTCCGGCTTTCCACATAGTTATCCACAGAAACTGTGGAAAAGGAGCGCGCAGCAGCAGGCGCTCTGCCCACCTGCCGGACAGCAAAAAGCCCGGCCGGGGCCGGGCTTCTCGCTGACAGCGGTTGGCGCCTCGCGGCGCCGCGGGTTCAGAAGCGGTACTTGTGATCGACGATGTTCTGCTCGATCTCCGGGGTCAGGCGGATGTACTCGTCGGAACCCGGCAGCAGCGCATAGACCGGCGCGCCGACCTTCTGCTGGTAGAAGCCGTCGTCCTTGAGCTTGGACTTCTGGTGCTTGAAGGTGCCGGTGGTGTCCATCGACTCCGACAGGCGCAGGAACACCGGCACCGCGTAGGCGGGCAGTTCCTGGCGCAGGTACTTCACCAGGCCCTTGAAGTCGAACTTGTCTTCCGGGACCGTCAGGCGGATGGAGGCCATGCCGCAGCGGCCGTTGGTGTTGGGGATTTCCACCCCGTACACCACCGTTTCCACGATGCCGGCGAAGCCGTCCATGATCACCTCGACCTCGGTGGTCGACACGTTCTCGCCCTTCCAGCGGAAGGTGTCGCCGGTGCGGTCGACGAACTGCGCGTGCTTGAAGCCGATGTCGCGCATGATGTCGCCGGTGTTGAAGTAGGAGTCACCCTTCTTGAACACGTCGCGCAGGATGACCTTCTCGGTCTTCTCCGGATCGGTGTAGCCCTTGAACGGGCTCTTGTCGGTGATCTCGCCGATCAGCAGGCCGGCCTCGCCCTTCTTCACCTTCTCCATGAAGCCCTTGGCATTGCGGAAGGGGCGCTCGTTTTCCTTGTCGTACTTGACGATGGCGTAGGGGATCGGGGTGAAGCCGACGGTGTTGTCGAAGTTCAGCAGGTTCATGAAGCCGACGTTGCCCTCGGAGGAGGCGTACAACTCATAGACCTTGTCGATGCCGAAGCGCTGCTTGAACGGGCGCCAGACGTTCGGGCGCATGCCGTTGCCGATGATCTTCGTTACCTTGTGGTCGCGATCGTTGGGCTTTTCCGGCTGCTCCATCAGGTAGCGGCACAGTTCGCCCACGTAGCCGAAGGCAGTGACATCGTACTTGCGGATGTCTTCCCAGAAGCGGCTGGCCGAGAACTTGCGGGCCATGACCAGGCCGGCGGCACCGGCCAGGGCCGAACCCCAGCACACGCACATGCCGGTCGCGTGGTAGAAGGGCAGCGTCACGTAGATGCGGTCGCGCGGCTGCAGGTCCATGACCGTCACGCCGAAGCCGCCGTAGGCCTTCATCCAGCGCCCGTGGTTGAAGATCACCGCCTTCGGCAGGCCGGTGGTGCCCGAGGTATAGATGTAGAACAGCGGGTCTTCGATGTAGATGCGGTTGACGCTGTCCGGGTCGTGGGCCGGGGCGTTACGGATCTCGGTGGCCAGGTTGCGGTAGCCGGCCGGCGCGGTGCCGGCGTCTTCCAGCGTGTTGGTGTCAGCCAGGTAGTAGACGGCGTCGGCGTTGATCTCGAGGTGCTCGCGTACCTCGTCGAAATGCTTGTGCAGTTCCTCGCCAACCACCGCGGCGCGCGGCTTGACCAGGTTGAAGCTGTGGGTCAGCACCTTGCCGACCTGCTGGGTGTTGAGCAGGGCGTTGACGGCGCCGATCTTGGCGCAGCCAATCACCACGGCCAGCAACTCCGGGCGGTTTTCAACGTAGATAGCCACGACATCGCCCTTCTTCACCCCGACGGAGGTGAGGTAGTGGGCAATGCGGTTGGACCACTCGTTGAGTTGGCGGTAAGTGAGGTGGGTGTCGCGGTACATCACCGCCGTGCCGTTGGGGTTGCGGCGGACGGCGTCCTGCACGCACAGGCCGAGGCCGACCGGCTGGCTCTTGTCGGTGATGTTGCCCAGCTTGGTCCCGCGGATGATGTTCGGCAGGCGACGGGCGACGTCCGGCAGGCGGGACAGGAACATCGGGACGGTAATGACGTCTTTGTAACTCATGGACTCCCCGCGGTCAGAAGGGCTATAGGTATAAAGAAGGCGGGTAAACATAACCGCCCGTCCCCGGGGTGACAAGGTGACGTGCGGTGCCGTTTAGTGGACGGGGCCCCCGCCGTGGCGAGGGCCCGCCGGATCAGCCGTCGACGAACAGGTCGATGCCCAGGCGGTCGGCCATGGCCGGGTCGCAGGCGTAGCGGGCCAGGTCGGTGACCCCCCGCTCGGTGAGGATCTCGTCGTCGATGACGTTCCGGCCGGTCATGGCCATGCCCTCGGTGCGCAGGATCTCGTACGCGGCGTCGGCCATGATCTCCGGCTTGCGGGCGACCTTGAACAGGTCGCGGCCACCCACCGAGAACTCCACCGCCGCGGTGGCGATGAGGGTGCGCGGCCACAGGGTGTTCACGGCGATCCGTGCCTCGCGGAACTCCTCGGCCATGCCCAGGCTCAGCAGGGTCATGCCGTACTTGGACAGGGTGTAGGGGATGTACGGCTTCAGCCACTTCGGCGACAGGTTGAGCGGCGGCGACAGGCTCAGCACGTGCGCGTTGGGCGACTTCTTCAGGTAGGGCAGCGCGCAGTGCGTGACCAGGTAAACGGCGCGCGCGTTGATGTCCATCATCAGGTCGAACTTCTTCGGCGCAGTGAGCTCGACGTTGGTGAGCGAGATGGCGCCGGCGTTGTTCACCACGGCGTCGATGCCGCCGAAGGTTTCTGCCGCCTTCGCCATGGCGGCGCGCACCTGGTCCTCCTCGCGCACGTCGAGCTGGATCGGCAGCGCCTTGCCACCGGCCTTTTCCACCGCTTCCGCGGTGTCGTAGATGGTGCCCTCGAGCTTGGCGTGCGGCTCCACGGTCTTGGCGGCCACCACGATGTTGGCGCCGTCGCGCGCGCAGCGCAGGGCGATCTCGCGGCCGATGCCGCGGCTGGCGCCGGTGATGAAGATGGTGCGGTTCTTCAGGGTGCTCATGGTCGGGATCCTGTTCAGGCAGCGGTGTCGGGTTCGATCACGGCGAGCAGGTGGCGGGATTTCACCTGCGTGCCGATCGACACGTTGATCGATTTGAGGGTGCCGGTGACGTCGGCGGTGATCTGGTGCTGGATCTTCATGCCCTCGAGCACGATGACCAGCTGGCCTTTCTCCACGCGGTCGCCGGCGGCGAGGTTGATGGCGACGATGGCGCCGTCCATGGGTGCCTTGAGCAAGCCGCTGCCGACGCCGTCGGCTGCCGCCGGCGCGGCCAGCGACAGGTCCTCGACGGCAACGACGCCATCACCCGTGTCGAGCAATACCTTCGCACCGTCGACGCGGGCGACCACCGTGCACCGAACGCCGTCGACTTCCACGCGCAGGGTATCGCCGCAGCGCGCGAGCACGCCTATTTCGTGGCGTGCGTCGCCGACCGTGACGGTGAACGCGCGGCCGCGCGTTGCGGTGGTTTCGACGAGGGTCGCCGGCACCTTGCCGTGGCCGTCGCCGAGCAGGGCGGGGCGCGGCACCAGCAGGCCGCTGCGCAACGGGCGCGCGCCGGTGTTGCCGGCATCCTGCAGCAGGGCGAGGGCGAGCGCGCACTCGGTGCTGCTGGCGCGGGTGGGCTGCAGTGACGGGTGCGCGGCCATGTGCTCGGCAATGAAGGCGGTGCCGAACACCCCGGAGGCAAACGTTTCGTTGCGCAGGATGGCCAGCAGGAAGCGCTTGTTGGTGGTCACGCCGACCAGCGCGGTGTCCTCCAGCGCGCGGATGAGGCGGCGCCGGGCATCCTCGCGGGTATCGCCGTAGGCGATCACCTTGGCGAGCATCGGGTCGTAATGCGGGCTGACCTCGCCGCCACTGGCGATGCCGTGGTCGATGCGCACGCCGTCGCCGGAAGCCGGCTGCCACAGGTGGATCGGGCCGGTCTGCGGCAGGAAGTGGTTGGTCGGGTCCTCGGCGTACAGGCGCACCTCGATGGCGGCGCCGGCGAGTTTCACTTCGTCCTGGGTGAGCGGCAGTTTCTCGCCGGCCGCCACGCGGATCTGCCAGGCGACGAGATCCTGGCCGGTGACCATCTCGGTGACCGGGTGTTCCACCTGCAGGCGGGTGTTCATTTCCAGGAAGTAGAACTTCTCGCCGTCGAGCAGGAACTCCACGGTGCCGGCGCCGGTGTAGTCCACGGCCTTTGCCGCGTTCACCGCCGCCTCGCCCATGGCGCGGCGCAGGTGCGGCGTCATCACCGGGCAGGGCGCTTCCTCGACCACTTTCTGGTGGCGGCGCTGGATGGAGCAGTCGCGCTCGCCCAGGTAGATCACGTTGCCGTGGGTGTCGCCGAATACCTGGATCTCGACGTGGCGCGGGTTGATCACCGCCTTCTCGATGATCAGTTCGTCGCTGCCGAAGGCATTCTTCGCCTCGGATTTCGCCGTACGGATCATGGCGAGCAGTTCGCCTTCCTCGCGCACCATGCGCATGCCGCGACCGCCACCACCGGCGGAGGCCTTGAGCATCACCGGGAAGCCGATGCGCTTCGCCTCGGCCATCAGCGTGGCTTCCGACTGGTCGGCACCCTCGTAGCCGGGCACGCAGGGCACCTGCGCCTCGAGCATGGCAATCTTCGACAGGCGCTTGCTGCCCATCAGCTCGATGGCGCGGATCGGCGGGCCGATGAAGGTGATGCCGGCGTCGGCGCAGGCCTGGGCGAACGCGCTGTTCTCCGACAGGAAACCGTAGCCGGGGTGGATGGCGTCGGCGCCGGACTTTTTCGCGGCGTCGATGATGGCCTGCATCTGCAGGTAGGACTGGCCCACCGGCGCCGGGCCGATGCACACGGCGCGGTCGGCCATGGCCACGTGCGGCGCATCGGCATCGGCCTCGCTGTACACCGCCACCGTGCGGTAGCCCAGTGCGCGCGCGGTGCGCATCACGCGGCAGGCGATCTCGCCGCGGTTGGCCACCAGGATGGTCGAGAATGTCGTCATCGTGAATTCCTCGTCGGCCGCTTCAGTCGGCAGCCCAGGTGGCGGGGCGCTTCTGCACGAACGCCAGCGTGCCCTCGGAGCCTTCCGCGCCGGTCACCGCCTGGCTGAACATCACGGCCGCCTCGTCCAGCGCCTGGGTGAGCGGGATCTGGCGGGTGAGGTGCAGCAGGCGCTTGGTGTTGGCGTTGGCGTTGGGCGCGCAGCGCCTGAGTTGCTTCAGTACGTCGGCGAGGCGCGCGTCGATGGCCTCCGCGGAGGCCTCGGCGAAATGCACCAGGCCGAGGTCACGCGCTTCGCTGCCACTGATGCGACTGCCCAGCAGCGTCAGGCGACGCGCCTGGGTGAAGCCGATGCGGTTGACCACGAACGGCGCGATCTGCGCCGGCAGGATGCCCAGCGAGGTCTCCGGCATGGCGAACTGCGCGTCCTGGTGGGCAATGGCCACGTCGGAAATGCAGGCCAGGCCAAAGCCGCCGCCCATCACCGCGCCTTCCAGCACGGCGATGGTGACCTGCGGCAGCGCGTCATAACGCTGCAGCAGCGTGCCGAACACCCGGTTGAAGCGCTGCCACGCCGGCAGTCCCTCGGTGGCGGCCTTGGCGCGGGCTTCCGCCATGTCCTTGATGTCGCCGCCGGCGCAGAAGTGGCCGCCGGCGCCGCGGATGATCACGCCACGGATGTCGCGGCGACTTTCCAGTGCATCGGCCACGCCGAGCAGTTCCTCGACCATCTGCCGGCTCATCGCGTTGCGTGATTCCGGGCGATTGAGTGTCAGGTGCAGCCAGGGGCCGTCCTGCCTGAGCGCGATCTGCGTGGTGTTCGGGAAGTCCATGGCGGTGCTCCGTGTCAGCCCTTTTTCTTGCCCGGCAGGATGTTCATGGTCTTGGCGATGATGCCCAGCATCACTTCGTCAGCGCCGCCGCCGATGGAGGCGAGGCGACCGTCGCGCCAGGCCTGGCCGGCAGGGTTGTCCCACATGAAGCCGTTGCCGCCGAAATACTGCAGGCACTTGTCCGGCAACTCGCGCGACAGGCGGCCGGCCTTCAGTTTGCACATCGACGCCAGCTGCAGCGCCTCCGGCGAGTTGCCGTCGCGGATGTAGATTTCGCAGGTGCGGTAGACCAGCGCGCGCAGCAGTTCCACTTCGGTCTGCAGTTCGGCAAGGGTGAAATGCACGACCTGGTTGTCGATCAGCGGCATGCCGAACACCTGGCGCTGCTTCGTGTACTCGATGGTGGCCTTGATCAGGTTGTCGAAGCCCTTGAGCGCGCTGACCGCGCCCCAGATGCGCTCCTCCTGGAACTGCATCATCTGCATCATGAAGCCCATGCCCTCGGCACCGATCAGGTAGCGCTGCGGTACGCGCACGTTGTCGAAGAACACCTGGGCAGTCTGCGAGGAACGCATGCCGAGCTTCTTCAGCGGCTTGTCCACGGTGATGCCGCCGGCCTTCTTCGGCACCACGATCAGCGACTTGTTCATGTGCGGCTTGCCGTCGGAGGTGTTGGCCAGCAGGCAGAAGAAGTCGGCGGACGGGGAGTTGGTGATCCACATCTTGGTGCCGTTGATCACGTAGTCGCTGCCGTCTTTCTTCGCCGTGGTCTTGATGGCGGCGACGTCGGAGCCGGCGTGCGGCTCGGACACGGCGATGGAGGCGACGTACTCGCCGCGGATAGCCGGGGCCAGGAATTCACGCTTGAGTTCGTCGGAACCGAAGCGGGCGATGGCCGGGGTGGCCATGTCGGTCTGCACGCCGATGGATAGCGGCACGCCACCGCAGTGGCACAGGCCGAGTTGCTCGGCGGCGATCATGCCGTAGGAATAGTCCAGGCCCATGCCGCCGTATTCCGCCGGCTTGGTGATGCCCAGCAGGCCGAGCTCACCCATGCGCTTGAAGACTTCGTGGATCGGGAAGTGGCCGGCTTCTTCCCACTCGGCGACGTGCGGGTTCAGTTCCTTCTCGATGAAATTCGCCATGGTGCGGGCGATTTCGTTGTGTTCCTGGGTGAATTGCATGGTCGTTCTCCCTTGCTGTTGTCTGCTTGTCTGTAGAGAGGGGGCCATGCCCCCGATTTCTTTCAGGTCGGGGGCATGGCCCCCTCTCTACGGGTGTGATTGGTCAGAAACGTGCCACGCCGAAGGTGTTCGGCATCAGCGGGCGTTCATCGGCTTCGCGGCAGATGTCCAGCGCCGTGGCGAGGATGCGTCGCGTGTCGCGCGGGTCGATCAGCCCGTCATCCCACAGTCGCGAGGTACAGTACAGCGCCGTGCTCTGCGACTCGAGTTTCTGCGCGGTGCTGTCCTGCAGGTACTGCAGCACCTTCTCGTCCGGCTCCATGCCCATGCCGCGTTGCTTGGCCTCGGCGACGATGCGCAGCACCATGCCGGCCTGCTGGCCGCCCATCACGGCGGTCTTGCTGTTGGGCCAGGCGAAGATGAAGCGCGGGTCCAGGCCGCGGCCGCACATCGCGTAGTTGCCGGCGCCGTAGGAACCACCCACCACCACGGTGAGCTTCGGCACGCGCGCGTTGGCCACGGCCTGGATCATCTTGGAACCGTGCTTGATGACGCCGTTGCGCTCGCTCTCGGTGCCCACCATGAAGCCGGTGGTGTTGTGGAAGAACAGGATCGGGCGGTTCGACTGGTCGCACAACTGGATGAACTGCGCGGCCTTGGCGGCGCCCTGCGCGGTGATCGGGCCGTTGTTGCCGATGAAGCCCACCGCCTGGCCCTCGATCTCCAGCCAGCCGCAGATGGTCTGGTTGTCGTACTCGGTCTTGAAGTCCAGGAAGTCGGAACCGTCGGCGATGCGGGCAATGATCTCGCGCACGTCATACGGACGCTTGGGGTCCGCCGGCACGATGCCCAGCAGGTCGTCGGCCGGGTAGAGCGGTTCGGCGAAGT
Organism: Gammaproteobacteria bacterium; assembly: GCA_018262975.1. Taxonomy (GTDB): domain Bacteria; phylum Pseudomonadota; class Gammaproteobacteria; order Pseudomonadales; family JADFDG01; genus JADFDG01. The sequence goes on along the minus strand of JADFDG010000001.1, from coordinate 117,400 downwards.
CCTTGGGCGCCCGCGGCGGCAGCTGGGCGTTCCACGGGATCTTTGCCATGATTTCGCGCGCGAGGCGGATGCCGTCGGCATCGGTCTCGGCGATGTACTCGGCGGTGCCGGCGATCGACGTGTGCATCTCCGCGCCGCCGAGGTCTTCCTCGGTGGCGACCTCGCCGGTGGCGGCTTTCAAGAGCGGCGGGCCGGCCAGGAACATGTGCGCCCGCTTGCGCACCATGATCATGTAGTCCGACAGGCCCGGCTGGTAGGCGCCGCCGGCGGTGGCGTTGCCGTGCACCACGGTGATCTGCGGCAGGCCCATGGCGGACAACCGCGCCTGGTTGGCGAAGCCGCGCGCGCCCTCCACGAAGATCTCGCCGGCGTAGTTGAGGTTGGCGCCGCCGGACTCGGCCAGCGTCACCGTGGGCAGCTTGTTCTCGCGCACGATGGTCTGCAGGCGCAGCGTCTTGTGCAGGCCGGCCGGCGTGATGGTGCCGCCCTTGATGGCCGAGTTGTTGGCGGCCACCAGGCAGCGCACGCCGCTTACGTAGCCGATGCCGGCGATGGTGCCGCCACCGGCCTCGGTGCCGTCCTTGTCGTCGTGCATCAGGTAGCCGGCCAGCGAGGCAATCTCGAGGAACGGCGTGCCCGGGTCCAGCAGCAGGTTCAGGCGCTCATGCGGCAGCAACTGCCCGCGCTTGTGGAATTTCGCCGCCTGCTCGTTGGCCTTGGCGATGACTTTCTGCTCGATGGCGCGGAACTCGTCCACCGCCTTCTGCATCATCTCGCGGTTGGCGGTGAACTCGGCGCTGTTGCGGTCGATCTTCGATTCGATCACGGCCATGGTGGGTTTTCCGTTCAGTTGCCGTCGGTCTTGAACACGTCGGGGATGACCTCGCGGTGGAAGCCTTGCCAGGCCTGCGAGGGCGTCTTGCCGGGCAGTTCCCAGGCGGCGACGTTGCCCTGCGAGGCCGCGCCGTCGATGCGCACGTTGGTGCCGGACACGAAGGCGGCGGCGTCGGACAGCAGGAAGCAGATCACACCGGAGACTTCCGCCTCGTGGCCCATGCGCTTGAGCGGCACGGCGTCCTTGAGCTTCTTGATCACTGCCTTGAAGGAGTCCGGGTAGGTGTCCATGCCGCTGGACATGATCCAGCCGGGCGCCACGGCATTCACGCGCACGCCGCAGTGGCCCCACTCGTAGGCGGCCGTCCTGGTGAAGTTGTCCATGCCGGCGCGTGCCGCACCGGAGTGGCCCATGCCGGGCATGCCGCCCCAGAAGTCGGCGGTGATGTTCACGATCGCACCGCCGGTGCGGTTCATCGACTGCACGAACACCTCGCGCGCCACCAGGAAGCCGCCGGTGAGGTTGGTGCGTACCACCGCTTCCCAGCCTTTCTGGGAAATCACGGCGAGCGGAGAGGGGAACTGGCCGCCGGCATTGTTGACCAGTCCATGCACCTGGCCGCACTCGGCGACGATGGAAGCGACCATCGCCTTCACCGCGTCTTCCTCGCGGATGTCGCACACGCGGTATTCGGCCAGGCCGCCGTCCTCGCGGATTTCCGCCTGCACCTTCTGCAGTTTTTCTTCCTTGCGGCCCACCAGGTAGACGCGCGCGCCCAGCGAGGCCAGCTCATGCGCGGTGCAGCGGCCGATGCCGCTGCCGCCGCCGGTGACGATCACGTTGCGCCCCGCGAAGGCATCCTGGCGCAGTATCGAACGGTATCCCATGGGTCAGGCTCCGAGCTTGTCGGCCAGTGCCCGCGGCACCGGTACCGGGAAATCGAGCAGTTGCTGGGCGAAGGCCTTGCCCTGCGGGTCGATGCGCAGGCTGGCGATGCCGCCGCCGCCGAGGGCGTTCTCGAGCAGGAAGTTGAAGGCGTTCAGGCCGGGCAGTTCCCAGCGCGTGACGCGGCCACGCTGCGGGTCGAGCACGTGCTGCATGTATTGCGCCACCGCGGCTTCGGTGAGCGCCGCGCGGATGTAGGGCAGGTATTCGGGCTCTCGCGCCATCACGCCGATGTTGGAATGGTTGCCCTTGTCGCCGGAACGCGCCACGGCCAGCTTTACGAGCGGTACGCTGGCATCGCCACCACGGGTCTCGCCGGCGGGCTGCGCCTGCACCATGTCCGGCGAGAAACCGCCGGCCACCGGTACCTCGCTGGTGGTTATCTCGCCGTCGATATCCACGCGCGCACTGACCAGCGACTTGGGCACCAGGCAGGAGAACAGGCGGATGCGCGGGTTTTCCTTCGGGCGTCCGCCGACGATGCCGCTCAGGCCCGGCGCCATGCCGGTGGCGGCCTGGGCGATCTCGCGGGCGAACAGTCGCAGCGCGTGCTTGTCGTTGTGCACGCAGGCGATCTTGACGATTACCTCGCGCGTGTCACGCACGCGCGCGTTGGCGCCGTAGGTGGCCTCGGTGCCGAGGACTTCCACGCTCACCTCGCGGAAGTCCGCCACGCCCTTCTCGGCCAGCAGCCGGCGTACGCGGGCGAGGATGGCGTCGGCCACGCGCTGGCCCTTTTTCGCCGCGTCGATGCCGCCGATCATGAAACTCGCGGTGATGCGGTTGCCGTCCGGGAAGGTGGCGCTGCACTTGTAGGAGGCGGTTGGCGGCAGGCCGCGGGCGCCACTGACGCGCACGCGGTTCTCGCCGGTCTGCTCGAGTTTCACCTGCGTGAAGTCACAGACCACGTCCGGCAGCATGTAGGCGCGCGGGTCGCCGATCTCGTAGAGGATCTGCTCGCCCACGGTGAACGGCGTCACCAGGCCGCCGGTGCCGGCGGGCTTGGTAACGGTGAACGAGCCGTCGGCGGCGCATTCGATCACCGGGAAACCCATATCGTCGTAACCGGGCACGGATTCCCAGTCGGTGAAGTTGCCGCCCGTGCATTGCGCGCCACACTCGATCACGTGGCCGGCCAGCGAGCCCTGGGCGAGCTTGTCGTAGTCGGTCAGCGCCCAGCCGAACTCGTGCATCATCGGTGCCAGCACCATGGCGCTGTCCGCCACGCGGCCGGTCACCACCACGTCGGCGCCGCGCGCCAGCGCGTCGGCGATCGGCCGGGCGCCCAGGTAGGCGTTCATGCTCACGGTGAAGCCCGGCAGGGGCTTGCCGGTTTCCATCTCGACGATGTCGGCCGGCAGTTCGGCGCGACGCGGTTGCAGGTCGTCACCGGTGACCAGCGCGATCTTCAGCTCGACGCCGGCGGCGGCGAACGCCTTCTGCAGGGCGTCGCGGCAGGATTGCGGGTTCACGCCGCCGGCGTTGGCAATCACCTTGATCTTCTTCGCGGCGATGTCCTTTGCCAGCGGCGCCATGACCTCGGTGACGAAGTCGTGCGCGTAGCCGGCGGTGGGGTCCTTCATGCGCGCGCCGGCCATGATCGACATGGTCACCTCGGCGAGGTAGTCGAACACCAGGTAGTCGAGTTCGGCGTGGCGCACCAGCTGGAAGGCGGCGGCGTTGGTGTCGCCCCAGAAGGCGGCGGCACAGCCGATGCGGAGGGTCCTGTTGCCGGATGTCATGGCGTAACCTGCTCCTGTCGGGAAGGGGGGAGGGCTGGTCAGGCCCCGGGATGCCCCCGTACACTACCAAGCAAGCGCTTGGTCTGGCAATTGTCCGGGCCGGCCATTCACCCAGCGAGGACCGCCGTGCCATGACCGCCACCGCCCGTTCCCGCCGCAAGACCCTGCAGGTCAACGGTATCGAGGACTCCCCGCGCGGCAAGGTGCTGTCCGCGGCCGCCAGCCTGTTCCGCGAGCAGGGCTACGAGCGCACCACGGTACGCGATATCGCCGCGCGCGTCGGCATCCAGTCCGGCAGCCTGTTCCATCATTTCGCCAGCAAGGAAGAGATCCTCAAGGCGGTGATGATCGACGTGATCCGCTTCAACACCGAGCGCTTGCAGCACGCGGTCGCGGCGGCACCGGGCACCCGCGCGAAGTTGCGCGCGCTGATCGAGTGCGAGCTGCAGTCCATCATCGGCGACACGCGCGAGGCCATGGCGGTGCTGGTGTATTCGTGGGCCGCCTTGTCGCCGGCCAACCAGAAGGACGTGCTGGGCCTGCGCAGCGTCTATGAACAGGTATGGCTGGACGTGCTGACGGCCGCGCGCAAGGAAGGACTCATCGACGTCGAGCCGTTCGTGCTGCGCCGCCTGCTGACCGGCGCCATCAGCTGGAGCAATACCTGGTACGACCCGCAGGGCCCGATGTCGATCGCGCAACTGGTGGACACCGTGCTGGGCATGGCCATCCGGCCTTCGAAGGAGTGCTGAGTATGAATATCGCCGACAACATGCCGGTGCTGGTCGGTGCCGGCCAGATGACCAGCAAATTGCCGCCGGCCGAAGCGCCGACGCCGCTGGCGATGATCGTCGAGGTGGCGCGGCGCGCCGCCCGCGATGCCGGCATCGACGAGGCGCAGCTGGCGCAGGTCGATACCATCGCCAACACCCGGCTGGCCATCGATTCCACCGAGGTGGGCAATTTCGGTTTCGGTCGCTACGGCAACCTGCCGGCCGACGTCGCTGCCGCGCTGGGTGCGCGCCCGCGCGCCGGCTACTACTGCGGCGCCGGCGGCGATACGCCGCAGATGCTGGTCAACGAGATGGCCGCGCGCATCGCGCAGGGCGAGAGCGACATCGTGCTGCTGGCCGGCTCGGAAAACCTCGCCACCCTCATGGCGGCGGTGAAGGCCGGGGTGAAGATCGACTGGAACGGCAAGGCCGCCGGCGACCCGCTGGACATCGGCACCATGAAGCCCGGCTGCAACGACCACGAGAAGCAGTACGGCTTCTTCCTGCCGATCAACACCTACCCGCTGTTCGAGAATGCACTGCGCGCCAAGGCAGGCCGCTCCATCGCCGACCACCAGCAATTCCTCGGCGAACTGTTCGCGCCGTTCAGCCAGGTGGCAGCGAAGAATCCGCACGCGTGGTTCCCGGTGGCGCGCAGCGCTGCGGAGATCGCCACGGTGTCGCCGCAGAACCGCATGATCGGCTTCCCCTACACCAAGTACATGAACGCCGTGATCCAGGTGGACATGGCCGCGGCCGTGCTGATGATGTCCGCCGGCACCGCCCGCCGGCTGGGCATCGACCGCTCGCGCTGGGTGTTCCTCAACGGCTGCGCACAGGCGGCCGATCACTGGCACGTCAGCGAGCGCCGCGACTACACCACGTCGCCGGCCATGCGCCGTTGCGGCGAGGAAGCCCTGCGCATGGCGGGGCTCGGCATCGGCGACATGCGCCATTTCGACATCTACTCGTGCTTCCCGTCGGCGGTGCAGATCGCCTGCGCGGAGTTCGGCATTGCGCTGGACGATCCACGCGGCCTCACGCTCACCGGCGGGTTGCCGTATTTCGGCGGGCCGGGCAACAACTACGTGATGCACTCGATCGCCGAGATGATGCACCGCCTGCGCGCCGCGCCGGGCGCGCACGGGCTGGTCAACGCCAACGGTTGGCACGTCACCAAGCACGCGGTGGGCGTCTATTCCACCGAGCCGCGCCACGCACAGTGGCAGCGGGTCGTCCCCGACACCTACCAGCGCGAACTGGATGCAATGCCGAAGCCGGCGTTCACCGAAACACCTTCCGGCGCCGCCACCATCGAGACCTACACCGTGACACACGGGCCGGCAGGGCCGCAGCAGGGCATCGTGATCGGTCGCCTGCAGGACGGCACGCGCTTCCTTGCCCACACGCCGGCTGAAGCCGCGACGCTGGACGCCCTGATGCGCGCCGAAGGCGTCGGCCGTGCCGGCGTGGTCAGCCACGAGAACGGCAGGAACATCTTCCGTCTCGCCTGATGCCGGCGACGGCGATGGCCACTGCCGCGGCGTTCATTCCTCGGCAGTGGTGCCGCGCGACTCCAGCCAGATCGCAAAGATGCCGCCGGCCACCACCAGCGCGATGCCGGTGAAGGTCAGCCAGTCGGGTACTTCGCCCCAGAACACCACGCCGAGCAGGCCGGCGAAGGCCACGTTGAGGAAATTCAGCGGCGAGATCACGCTGGCCTTGGCGTAGGTGTAGGCGGCGGTATAGAGCGCCATGGTCACGTAGATCGACACGCCGATGAATCCCAGCAGCAGCGCGTCGTGCAGCGACGGTGTCTGCCAGGTGGCAAGCGCAAAGGGCAGGGTGGCAATGCCGGCGATGGCGAAGTAATAGAAGATGATCGCGTGCGCGGATTCGCTGGCGGCCAGCCGGCGCGTGGTGGCCATGGAGGCCGCCAGCCCGATGCCCGCCAGCATGCCCACCAGGTGCCAGGGGCTCACGCCCTGTGCTTCCGGCCGGAGAATCACCACCACGCCGGCCATGCCCATGCCGATGGCCGCCCAGCGGGCCCACGGCAGGCGCACGCCCAGCCAGAAGAACAGGATGGCCGGCACCCAGATCGGCGCGGCGGCGCGCAGCAGCACGGCATCCACCAGCGGCACCCTGGCCAGCGCGACATAGAACGCCATGAAGCCGATCCAGCCGGCGATGCTGCGCCAGAAATGCAGCGCGAAGCGCCCGGTGCGCAGCGCGCCGGTGCCATTGCGCAACAGCCATGGCAGCAGGATGACCACGCCGATCAGGTACTGGGTGAACACGATCACGTATGGCGACACCCGGCCACCGAGGAACTTGGCGGCGGCTGCGGCGGTGGAACCGACCAGGCTCGTCAGCAGCGCGTAGGTCACGCCGCGCCGCAGGTCGTGGCGCGCGCCGGAGCGGGTGGCGTTCATGTGTACTCTTACCTTGCAGGGGGCGCGGCGATTGTAATAGAAACGTCGCCTTGACCCTCCGGAATCCACCCGCCCAGCCGGCGGGCCACCAGGTTGCCCCGCCGAGCATGAGTACACCCGAAGAGACCGAGGCCCGCCTGCGCCGCCTGTGCGAGCGCTTCCTCGGCACCGTGCGCCACAGCATCGAGCTCGGCATGAAGCTCGAGGAAACGTCCAGCCGCGACGGCGTCACCGTGCGCATGGTCCACAGCGAGCGCCTGGTCGGCAACCCGTGGGCGGGCGTCGTGCATGGCGGGCCGATCCTCGCGCTGCTCGACCAGACCGGCGGCCTGGCGGTGGCCTGCCGCCTGTTTCCCGACTACGACATCACGCCGACGCTGGACCTGCGCATCGATCACCTGCGCCGCCCGGAACCGGGCATCGACATCATGGCCTGGGCCGAGTGCTACCGCCTGACCGCCAATGTGGCGTTCGTGCGCGGCTGCGCCTACCAGGGTGACCGCGCGGACCCGGTCTCGACCTACACCGCCACCTACATGCGCCTCGGCCTGAACAAGAGCATGGTCAAGAACCGATGAGCACGACTGCCCGCCTCGTTGACCTCATCACTCGCTGCCGCGCGGAGGACAACTTCGATCCGTTGGTCGAAGCCATCCCGTATGCGCACTTCCTGGGCGTGCGCTGCCAGCGCGAGGCGGATGGCAGCCTGCTGTTCGTGCTGCCGGCGCGCCAGGACAACATCGGCAACCCGACCCTGCCGGCCCTGCACGGCGGGGCGATCGGCGGCTTCATGGAGCACGCCGCCATCGTCCACCTGCTGGCCACGATGGGCACGCCGCGCATGCCCAAGACCATCGACCTGTCCATTGATTACCTGCGGGCCGGTCACTACCGTGACTGCCATGCGTCGTGTACCGTAACCCGGCAGGGGCGACGCGTCGCCAACGTGATGATCAGCTGCTGGCAGGAAAACCGGGACGAACCGATCGCGCACGCGCGCGCCCATTTCCTGCTGGCCGATCCGGACGCGCCTGCCACCGTGGAAGGAGCCAGAGGATGAGCACGTTCCTGTTGCTGGTCGGCCTCGCGATGTTCATCAGCGGGGCCGCGATGTACATGGCGCACGCCGCGCGCCACGATCCACGCTGGGTGGCCGGGTCGGTCTTCATGCCCGTGGTGGTGTTGTTGTACTACCGGCGGCACTGGGAAGACTTGTGGGTGGCCGCGCTGGTCCAGGCCGCCGGCCTGGTCATGGCCGTGTCGGGCCTGCTCATGCTGTTCTTCCAGTCGACGCAGCCCGACGGTCTGCTCGAGGCGGGCCATGGCAGCGTGGAGTCCGGTGTCATGGCCGGGCAGAGCAGCGGCTTCGTCGATTCCGAGCGGGCCCTTAAGTTGCTGGTGCGCCAGGGCCCGGGTACCCGCCTGCAGGGGCGCATCCACGGCGAGGGCTTCGTTCCCGACCGTGTCGACCTCATCGACGGGGTGCTGCGCATGCGCCAGGGTGGCGGCTTCTTCCCGGAGCGCGAGATTGCCGTCGTCTTCGGCGATGAGGCGATGCCCGGCGAGCGGCTCAAGCGGGCAGTCTCGCCGCAGCAGTCCGATGCGCCGGAAGTGCACGTTTCCTGGCGTGACGGGCAGGGACAACCGCAGACGGACATCATCCGCCGTGGCTATCGCATGGAAATCGATCTTGCGCCTGGTGCCCGCAATCGCCTGACGGGTTATGTCCAGATCGTCCTGCCGGACCGATGGGAAAGCTATGCGTCCGGTGACGTCGACGTGATTACCAGTCACCTGCGCTACCGTGGCGACGAGGTCGATCGTCATTTCGACCACGAGGACACGCTGCGCTACGTGGCCGAGGATTACCTGCGTTCGCAGTACGGCGAGTCGGATATCGACAGTATCGATTTCAGCGGCGTGGTGATGGACGCGCTTGACGGTCGTGGCGGCATGCAGGCCGCTGTTCGCCTCAAGGATGGCCGCATCGGCCAGCACGTGGTGAAACTGGCGCGCAATGAATTCGGCTGGAACGTACTGATGCCGGAGTCGGCGGCTGCCACGGAAGCCGCTGGCTACAAGCCCGTCTACAACGTGCTGCCGCCCGAGGGGCTCACCCGGTTGGTGGCGCAGAAGGATGCCCGCAAGGCCCCGGCGGCGGCAGCCGCGCCCGAACGCACGCTTGCCTTCGCCGACCTCGGCAGCCTGGCCGGCAGCGGTGCGGCCCTGCAGTTCGTCGATGGCCGTCGCGAGCAGGGTGTGCTGCGTGGCATGCGCAAGGGTCGCCTGGTCGTCGAGGCCATGAAGCCCGGCGGCACCGTCGAGTTCCTCGTCGCGGACGGTGAGCTGGCATCGTTGCGGCTCAACAGTGGCGAAGTGATCCGCATCGCCGGCGTCGCGGTGCGCAGCGCGGGCACGTCGCGGACGGCGGACGCCGAACCCGGCGGTCCGGTCATCACCCCGGGCGGTCTCGACCTGACGCGCTTCCTCAACAAGTCGGTGAAGGTCGTCGCGAAGGATGGCAAGACCACCGTGGGTGTCTTCCGTGGGGTGAATCGCGATCGCCTGGTGGTCGAGACGCTGGTTGCCGGCGGCAAGGTCGATTACAGCGTCCCTGAGCGCCAGCTGGAGTCGATCGATTTCAGCCGCTGACGCTGCGCCTGACGCAGAATGAAAGAGGCCGCCCGAGGGGCGGCCTTTTTCGTGCGTTTCCTTTCGTGCGAATCAATGTGGCTTCGATCAGAAGCGGTCCTTCAGGAACTCCACCTGGTAACCGGTGGTGCTGGGCAGCAGTTCGAGGATGGTGCCGCGCAACACGCTGAAGTCCTGGGCGGTGGCGGTGGTCGGGATGCCGGTTTCCGCGGTGATGCGATCCAGGTTCACGTCCAGGCGCGTGCTCAGGCTGGTCTGGGTGATGGCATCCTCGACGAGATCCCGCGTTTGCGGGTCGCGGATGCCCGCAACCAGTTCGTCGACCGGCGGTTCCTGGGCGAGAGCCTGGGCATTGCTGACGGACAGTTCGGGGCCGACCGCACCGACCACGTTCTGCTGGTCGCTGGTGCGTTCGCGCATCGACTGGTCGTCACTCTCGAAGGGCTTGTCGGTCACCGTCTGCCCGATGGAAATTCCCTGCACATAGGCATCCACCAGTTCCTCGCCGTCGAGTTCCCTCACCTCGGCCATGGCGCAAGGCGCGAGCGCCATCGCGAGAACCAGGAATGGGTAGGGGGCGCGCATGAAGTTAGCTCCGGGCCGCTCCCAGAGCGACCATCAGACCACTGGATGAAGTCAGGTTAGCACCGGGGGGGCGTCCGTCCGTTGCGTTTCTGTAAAAGCCGGCCGTGCGGCAGTGGCCGGCCGACGGACGTGGGCGACGCCACCTGCAGCGGCTATCATCGGCCCATCCTGGGGCCTGCCGTCCGGCGGTCCCATCCGCATTTTCCCGGAGGTCCTGCGTGGCGCACCGCACCGTGGTCATCGGTGGCGGCAGTTTCGGTACTGCCATTGCCAACATCCTGGCCGACAACGGCCATCTCGTCCGCCTGTGCCTGCGTGACGCCAACGCGGTCGCCGAGATCCGCGATACCGGCATCAACAGCCGCTACCTGCCTGGCTTCCGCCTCAACCCGGCACTGGTCCCCACCACCGACCTGGCCGGCAGCGTGGCCGACTCTGAGCTGGTGTTCATCGCCGTGCCCAGCCGCGCATTCCGCGACGTGTTGCGGGACATGCGGCCGGCGCTGCGCGCCGATGCCCTGCTGGTCAGCTGCACCAAGGGGATCTGGGCGGATGGTTTCCTGCTGATGAGCCAGCTGGTCGCACAGGAGACCGGCAGCGACCGCGTGGGAGTGCTCAGCGGTCCGAACCTCGCCAAGGAAATTGCCGGCCGGATGCTCACCGGCTCGGTGATCGCCAGCGCCAATGCCGACGTGCGCGAGACCGTGCAGCAGGCGCTGTCGTGCTCGTATTTCCGTGTCTACGCCAACCAGGACACCTTCGGCGTGGAGCTGGCCGGTGCCCTGAAGAACATCTACGCGATCGCCACCGGCATGGCCGACGCGCTGGGCCTGGGCCACAACACCAAGGCCATGCTGATCACCCGCGCGCTGGTGGAAATGAGCCGTTTTGCCGAGCGCATGGGTGGCAACACGCTGACGTTCCTCGGCCTGGCCGGCGTCGGCGACCTCGTGGTGACCTGCTCGTCGCCGCTCAGCCGCAATTACCAGGTGGGTTTCAAGATCGGCCAGGGCGTGCCGGTCGCCGACGCCGAGAAATCGCTGGGCCAGACCGCCGAGGGCGTGAATACCCTGCGCCTGGTGAAGCACAAGGCCGATGAGCTGGGGGTTTACATGCCGCTGGCCACCGGCCTGTACGACATCATCTTCGAGCAGCAACCGCTGCCGTCGATCATCAAGCGATTGATGAGCGGCGACCAGAACAGCGACTTCGAGTTCATCACCGGTGTCCACGGTGGCTGAACCGGCGGACCTGGTGCTGCTGCGCCACGGCGAGGCCGAGCGCATGGCGGCACGCGACGAGTTGCGTGCGCTGACCCTGCACGGCCGCGAGCAAGCGCACCTCGCGGGGCTGGTGCTGGCAGGGAAGGTGCGGCGCCCGGTCCGGGTGGCCTGCAGTCCCTACCTGCGCGCCCGCGAGACGGCGGCGCTGGTGGCCGCTGCGCTGGGGGTCGCGGACGTTGCCGTGCTGGCCGGCATCACGCCCGACGATGATCCGCAGCGGGCGCTGGCGCGTATCGGCGAGGCGATGCCGGAAGCGGGCACCCTGGTGGTGGTGACGCACATGCCGCTGGTCGGTGCGCTGTTCGGCCTGCTGGTCGATGGCGATGCGCGCCGGGCGCCGGGGCTGGGCACCGCCTGCGGGGCCCTGTTCCGCGGGGAACTGGTGGCCCCGGGATTGATGCGGCTGGTGCATCCGGTCGCGCCGCACCTGCCCTGAAGACGGCTCAGCTCGGACCGAGCAAGCGCAGGGGATCGGCGGCCAGTACCACGCCGGCCCAGCCGTTGGCCATGAAGGCGCGGATGTTGGCATGTGCGCTGCCGGCGGGGTCCTTGAGCACGTCGCGGTAGTGCTCGCCATACAGTGCCAGGGTGGTCTGTTCGTCGAGGCCGAGGCGGCGGGCGAAGGCCAGCAGTTGGGAGGACCCGGCATTGGTGCCCGCCGGGTTGTCCGTCTCGCGCGAGGTGCCGGCGCCGGTGCGGAAGGCGACCGGGCTGCACTCGTAGTGGCGACGGATGGTGGCGATGACGTCCTGGAAGACGATGGTGTCGTTGGCGGCAGCCGCCAGCAGGCGGGTAAAATCCTGATGCATGGAAACGGGTTCCCCTGGGGTGACAATATTTGTCTAGGTCGAACGGCTTAGATGGGTGGGTGCGCCGCCTCCGGCCGGGCCTGGCAGGCGCCAGGCAGGACGGATGTGCTAACTCATTGTCCACAAAGGAGCAGTATACCGTTCGTCGCGGAATCCGGCATTTAAGAATAAAGTGTGATGCCGTTCCGGGGGGATACTAGGAAGACTGTTGTATATATAGCCTCACGAAGAGGCAGGAGGGCAGAGTGACGCGCAGCGTCACCCCTTCCGGGCCAAAGGTCAGCGGGTACCGAACATGAGCAGCAAACAGGAAAAAGTCAGCACCATGGATCTGGCGATCGGCATGTACGTGTCGGCGCTGGATCGTCCCTGGGTGGAGACTCCGTTCCCGATCCAGGGCTTCCATGTCAGTACGCAGCAGGACATCGAGCAACTGCGTCGCTTCTGCAAGTTCGTCTACGTCGATCGCCGGCTGAGCCGCGTGCAGGCGAGTTTCGAGCCCGCACCGGTGGTGACCGGTGGCGCGAAGCGCAGTCCGGCCGGGGTGGTGAATCCCGCCGCGCGCATCCGCAAGTTCGATCCGGTTGCCTACCAGGTGTCGCAACCGCTGCAGAAGGAAGTGGCGGTGGCCGCCACGCTGCACCAGGAGATCGCCCGTGCGGTGGTCCAGGTGCTCAACGACGTGCGCAGCGGCAAGGAACTCAACTTCCTGGTGGTGAAGAAAGCCGCCGGCCTCATGGTGAACAGCGTGGTGCGCAACCCGGACGCCTTCGTCTGGTTGTCGCGCGTGCGCGACGCGGATTCGTACTCCTACGCGCACTCGCTGCGTTCCTCCATCTGGGCGCTGGTGTTCGGTCGCCACCTGGGCCTGCCCAAGGACATCCTCGAGGAACTGGCGCTGGGCGTGCTGCTCTCCGAGGTCGGCAAGACGAAGATCCCGCGCACGCTGCTGATGAAGCCCGGCAAGTTGACCGAGGACGAAATGGCGCAGGTGCGCAAGCACGTGGAGTACGGCGTGGAAATCCTGCGCCAGTGCCGCGGTGTCAGCGAGACCGTCATCTCCGTGGTGCAGTTCCACCACGAACGTTTCGACGGCGGCGGTTACCCCTACAAGCTGGTGGGCACCGACATCCCGCTGCTGGCGCGCATGGCCGGCATCGTCGATACCTACGATGCCATCACCAGCCCGCGTCCGTACGCCGAGGCACGCACCTCCAGCGAGGCGGTGTCGATGCTGTACGAAGCGCGCGACAAGTTGTTCCAGGGCCAGCTGATCGAGCAGTTCATCCAGGCGGTGGGCGTGTACCCGACCGGCACGCTGGTGCAGTTGAGCACCCGCGAAGTGGGCGTTGTGGTGTCGCAGAACACCGCGCGTCGCCTGCGCCCGCAGGTGATGGTGGTGGCCGACCACGAACAGAACCTGCTGTCGCAGCCGGAAGTGGTCGACCTGATGCAGGTGACCATGGACAGCGCGGGCCAACCGCTGTCGATCGCCCGTTGCCTGAAGCCGGGCGAGTACGGCATTGACCCGAAACTGCTGAAGGTCAGCCAGGCCTAGGCCTGCGCCGGGGCCTCGCCCAGCACGAGCTCCTGTTCCAGGGTGCCGTCCAGGTCATGGATGCGCACCCTGGCCTTGCGTTCCTGCAGGAACGCATAGTCCTCGCTCTGCGACAGTTTCTTCGCGTAATCGCGTGCCCGCGCCAGGATCCATGGGTGCACGAAGAAATCGATGGAAATGTTGCGAGCCTTCTTGCCGGCATCCTTCTGCCAGTCGAACAGCGCGCTGGTCGCCGTCGCGCAGTGCTTCTGCAGTGTCTCGTAGTCCTGCGCGCCGATGCTGATGGCGATGTCGCAGGCCTTGCTGAACATGCCGGTCTTGGTCTCGGTCTCCTTGACGTCGATGCCGCGTGCCAGCGCGTTGGTGGCGGCGATCGCCAGCTTCGCGGATGGTTCCGGCTGCGACAGCAGCAGGTCGATGGCCTTGGCCACCGTCTCGCCGCGCGCGATGCGCTTGCCGGGATCCTTCTCCAGCAGCGTGTCCATCAGGCGCTGGAAGCGCGCGAACTTCGGCGGCAGGCGCGGCACGGGCTCGCCGAGGTGTTTCATGCCGATGGACATGCTGTCGGCGCCGTCGAAGGGCACTTCGCGGGTGAGCATCTCGTAGAAGACGATGCCCAGCGAGTAGATGTCCGAGCGGGTATCGACGTCGAGGCCCTTGTGCTGTTCGGGGCTCATGTACTTGGGCGTGCCCACCACCATGCCCATCTGCGTGAGGCGCACGTCGGCGCGGCGCGGGCGTGCCACGCCGAAGTCGGTCAGCACCGGTGTGCCGTCGGCGCGGAACAGCACGTTGTCCGGCTTCACGTCGCGGTGGATGTAGCCCTGCTGGTGTGCGTAATCGAGCGCCAGCGCGATCGGCCTGAGCACGCGCAGTGCATCGACCGGCTGCAGCCCCTGCTTGATCCAGGTGGTGAGGTCACCATGGTCGAGGTGTTCCATGACCATGTAGTGGTCGCCGTTGTTCTCGCCGACGGCGTACACCTTGACGATGTTCGGGTGGTCGAATTTCTGCAGGATGGCCGCTTCGCGCAGGAAGCGCGCGGACCATTCGTGGTCGGCGCCGGGCGGGGCGCGCATCACCTTGACCGCCACCTTCGCACCGCCGCCGTCCGGTTCGGCGAGGAATACGGTGGCCATGCCGCCGCGGCCGAGCAGCTTGCGCAGCCGGTAGCCGGGGATGTCCGGCAAGGATGGGGGTGACTGGGTCATGGCGGACGTCCCTGTGGCATCGGATGATGCCCGGGATTATACGAACAAAGCCTGACCCGCAAAGGGGAATTGGCGGCGGCGGTTCAGCCGCCCTTGCTGAGGGTGTCCAGCCAGACCTTCTCGGACTGGCGTGCGGCGGCCAGCTTGGCCTCGAGGCGACGCTTCTGCTTGTCGAGTTCGAGGAAGAAGTTGACCTTGCCCTTGAGGATGATCGGCTCGATGGGCTTGAACAGGTAATCGACGGCGCCGGCCTTGTAGCCCTGGTGCACGTACTTCTGTTCCTTGCTGATGGCGGTGACGAAGATGATCGGGATGTTCTTGGTCTTCGGGTTGTTGCGCATCAGCGCCGCCACCTCGAAGCCGTCCATTTCCGGCATCTGTACGTCGAGCAGTACCAGCGACACGTCCTTCTTCAGGAGGATGCCCAGCGCCTGCTGGCCGGAGCTGGCCTTGATCAGGTTGCAGTCGAGGTCCTCGAGCACCACTTCCAGGGCGACGAGGTTCTCCGGCGTGTCATCGACCAGCAACACGTTGGGCGTCGGCAGGTCGGGTGCGTCCTTCTTTTCGATGCCGTCGTTCATGGGCTGGATGGCGGGTTACCGCGTCACTTTGCTGCTGATAAGGGCTTCTTTGGCCGGCGGCCATTATAGGAGCAGGTTACGGTTAAGCAATCGCGCACTCCTATAGGGGAAAGTCATTAGCCGACTACGTCAATCGTAGTAGCCGGTGGCCTCGCGCACCTTCCACTCCTGCAGGGCAACCTGTTGTTTCACGATGCCCAGGGTCTCCAGCAGGGTCTCCCGGACCAGGCGGGCCAGCTGTTCGTCGCGGGTGCCGCCGCCGGCCAGCAGGCTGGCCAGGGTGGCCTGCAGGTACGCGTGGGTGGTGCTGTCGGTCAGGTCGGTGGCGGCCCGGTCGACGATGCTGCGGGCGATATCCGCCACGGCGGCATCCAGCGCGCCGGCCAGGGCCGGGCCCACCACGGGCAACTGTTCCAGCCGCTTGAGTTCGCTGCTGGCGTCCATCCCCTCGGCCACCGCGCGCGCCAGCCAGGCGTGCAGGGCGGGGCGGTGCTCCTCCCAGCTGGCGGCAACGCCGTCCTGCAGGTGCCCGGCCAGCCAGCCCACGAAGGCGTCGCGGCGCGGTGCCAGCACCTCGTTGCCGATGCGGTGCACCACCGGGTTGCCGCGGGCGACTTCGGCCTGCACGCCGTCCAGTACGTTGAGCACCACGCGGTCGGAAATCTCCTCGGTGACGATGTCCAGGTACTTGCGCGCGGTACGCACCAGCCAGGTGTCGCGCAGGTCGAGCACGCCTTCCTTCTGCAGGCGCCACAGCAGCGCCACCACCCGCAGCACGCGCAGCCAGCGGAACGAGCCGACCGGTATGCAGCCGAGCACGTCGTACCAGTGCACGAAGGGGTAGAAGAACCAGCGGTGGTAGGTGCGGCGGAAGATGGCGATGGCCCAGCGCAGCAGCAGTTCGGTGACGTAGATGGCCACGAATACCGCGTCGTACTCGAGGAAATCCGGGTGGATCGTGTCGCGGTACCAGGCGTGGAAGCCGGGACTGGCGAGGGCGATGCCGGCCTGGAACCACTGCACGCCGAACATCGCGTTGAACACGATCCAGGCAAGGTTGAACAGCACCAGCAGCACCATCAACAGGTCAACGACCAGCAGCGGTGCCTCCGGGTTGCCACGCAGTTTCGACAGGTCGATCTTCATCGCGCGCTCCGCCGGCAGTCCGTCAGTCGATGTCCACCCACAGCGGGCAGTGGTCGGACGGCTTGTCCATCCCGCGCAACTCGTAGTCGATGCCGGCACCGGTGATGTGCCCGGCCAGTGCCTGCGAGGCGAGGATCATGTCGATGCGCAGGCCACGCTTCGGATCCCGTTCGAAACCGCGGCTGCGGTAATCGAACCAGCTGTAGCGGTCATCGGCATCCGGGTTCAGGGCGCGCCAGGTGTCGATGAAGCCGAAGTCCATCAGCGCGGCGAACCACTCGCGTTCCTCGGGCAGGAAGCTGGTGTGGCCTTCCTTGAGCCAGCGCTTGCGGTTGTCGTCGCCGATGCCGATGTCCTTGTCGTCGGGGGCGATGTTGAAGTCGCCCATCAGTACCACCGGCTGCGACGGGGAAAGCTGCTGCTTAACGTACGCCGTGACGTCCGCGTAGAACTTCTGCTTGCCGGGGAACTTGGTCGGGTGCGCGCGGTTCTCGCCCTGCGGGAAGTAGCCGTCGAGCACGGTGAGCGTACCGTCGCCGAAGGGCAGCTCGATGCCGATCAGGCGGCGCTGCGCTTCCTCCCCGTCGGCCGGCAGGCCACGGATCACCCGGGTCGGGGCGGCCTTCGACAGCAGGGCGACGCCGTAGTGGCTCTTCTGGCCGTGGTAGACCACCTCGTAGCCCAGCGCGCGGATGTCCGCCACCGGGAAGTCCTCGTCGGTGACCTTGGTTTCCTGCAGGCCGATCACGGCGGGGGCGTGGCGTTCCGCGATGGCGGCCAGCTGGTGCATCCGTGAGCGGATGCCGTTGCAGTTGAAGCAGACGAGGCGCATCGGGTGGGTCGTCCGGGTGGGAGCGGGGACCCGGATTCTAGGGGAGCAGGGCCGCCGCGCACAGGCACGCCCGCTGCCGGCCACCGGCTTTCCCGCGTTGACATGCCCGTGACCTGCCGGCAACCATGCCAGCCCCTGTCGTTTCGCGGTGCTGCTGCAGTGAACCGTCCGCTTGTCGTCTTTTCCCATGCCAACGGCTTCCCGGCCGGGACCTACCGCAAGTTCTTCGCATGCCTGGCGCCGCACGTCGAGGTACTTGCCATCGACATGCTCGGCCACGACCCGCGCTTCCCGATCAATGACAACTGGGGAAACCTGGCGAGCGAATTGCTGGCTTTCATCGATGCCAACGCCAACCGTCCGGTGTACGGCCTCGGCCACTCGATGGGCGCCGTGGTGACGTTCATGGCGGCTCACCGCGACCCGGCGCGCTTTCGCGGCATCATCATGATGGATCCCCCGCTGATCAACGGCGGCGAGGCGTATTTCTTCCAGATCGTCAAATGGCTGGGCAAGGCCGACAGCGTCACCCCGGCCGGCAAGAGCAAGAACCGCCGCAGCGTGTGGCCCTCGCGCGAGCAGGCGATCAGCGACCTGTCGCGCAAGAAACTGTTCGACGGCGTGGACCCTGAGTGCCTGCACGATTACGTGCACTCGGTGACCGAGCAGCGCGAGGATGGCTTCCACCTGCGTTACCTGGTGAAGAACGAACTGGATATCTTCCGCACCACGCCCAGCAACCCCTGGCGCTATCTGCGCAAGCTGCGCGTGCCCGGCGTGGTGATCACCGGCGACCACACCGACGTGTCGCGTCCCGCCGCGGTACGCAGGCTGCACCGCCGGCACGACATGCGCCACCTGGTCACGCCGGGCGGGCACCTGTTCCCGCTGCAGCATCCGGCGCAGACGGCGCAGCTGGTGCTCGAGCAGATTGCCGGCTGGGAGCAGCATGGGCACTGATGCCGCGCCGGGCGAGCTGCGCCTGCCCGCGCGCGGGCTGACGCTCGCCGCACTGCGCTGGCACGAAGGCGCGCCGGTACGCGTGCTGTGCGTGCATGGCTGGCTCGACAACGCGGCGTCGTTCAGCGAGCTGGCGCCGCTGATGCCGGGCTGCGACGTCGTCGCGCTCGACTTGCCCGGACATGGCCGTTCCGCGCACCGCGGCGCCGGGCAGATGCAGCATTTCGTGGAGTACGTGGCGGACGTCGTGGCCGCGCTGGATGCATTGGGGTGGGAAAACGCCGTGTTGCTCGGGCATTCGCTCGGTGCCGGCGTGATGGCCTGCGTGGCAGGCCTGTTCCCGGAGCGCGTAAAGGCGTTGTTGCTGGTCGAGGGGCTGGCGCCGCAACCGGCGCCGGCGGAGAAGATCCGCGAGAGCCTGCGCGCGGCCATCGAGGCCGGCCAGCGTGGCGCCGGCGAGTCAGCCGGTTACGCGACCATGGCTGATGCGGTGGTGGCGCGCCGCAAGGGTTTCTGGCCCCTGTCGGATGCTGCCTCGGAGCGCCTGCTGGCGCGTGCGCTCACCCGCGCCGCCGACGGCACGCTGCGCTGGCACACCGATGCCCGGCTGCGCCAGCCATCGGCCCTGCGGCTGGCCGAAGGACAGGTCGCGGCGCTGCTCGGCGCCATCCGCGCGCCGGCCCTGCTGGTCGGGGCAACGGCTGGCCTGTTTGCCACCCGCGACGCGCACGCCGCGCGCATGGCCGAGGTGAGCGGGCTGGAATTCACCTGCCTGGCCGGCGGGCACCACCTGCACCTGGAGCCGGACACCGCGCCGGCGCTGGCCGCCTGCGTGGGCGATTTCCTGGCGAGACACGCTCCGGGTTGAGCGCGCATCGGCAAGGTTACTTTTGCGCGCGGGGCGCTATCATGGCGACCCGCCGGTCACTGGCCGGCCGTCACCGGTGCCTGCCCGCGCCGTACCGATCACCGCAGGAGTCCCCATGAAACTCGTACCGCCCGCTGAACTCGCGTCCTACGTCGGCAAGGAACTCGGCACGTCCGAGTGGTTCCAGATCGACCAGGCGCGCATCAACGCCTTCGCCGACGCCACCCTGGACCACCAGTTCATCCACGTGAACCCGGAAATGGCCAAGGCCACGCCGTTCGGCACCACCATCGCCCACGGTTACCTGACCGTGTCGCTGCTGCCGTACCTGCAGGCGAACATGCCGGACATGATCGTCCCGCAGGGCCTGAAGATGGGCATGAACTACGGCTTCGACAAGCTGCGCTTCATGGCGCCGGTGAAGGTCGACAAGCGCGTGCGTGCACGCGCGAAACTGCTGGCCGCCGACGAGAAGAAGCCGGGCCAGTGGCTGCTGAAGTTCGAGTACACCATCGAGATCGAGGGCGAGGACAAGCCCGCCCTGGTCGCCGAGTGGTTGTTGATGTACTTCGTGTAATCCGCGTGGCTTGCGGTCGCGCGCTCAGCGCACGACCGCGAAGCGCAGGCCGGCGGCTTCCAGCCGGCGGATCAGCGCATGTCCCATCCCCGCCGCGGGCGTCACCACGCCCGTGTGCGGCGGCAGGTCCTTGTCCAGTGCCAGGCACAGGGCGGACTCGGCGAGCATCTTCGCCGTCTCGTCATAACCCGGATCGCCCCCCGACACTTCGCAGGTCACTTCGTGCTGGCCGCTCTGCGCCACGAACAGCACGCGGAACCAGCTCTCCGCGCGTTTCTGCTCGCTCGGGCCTTCGCCGCCCGGCCGTACCTTGCGCAGCAGGTCGGCGGTGGGGCGGAACTGCGCGAGCGTGAATACCGCGCCCACGCCGGCGATGCCGGCCAGCACCGGCGCCAGGTGATCGGCCAGCAGGTAGTGCCCGTAGGTGAACGTGTGGCCGTAGTCGTCGCGCAGGCGCGCCGACTGGCGTACCACCTGCGGATCGATGGTCGGCAGCGGGCAGGCCCAGCGCTTGAGCAGGCGGTCGTAGTAGATGCGCATCGGCAGCGCCCGCACGCGGCCGGCGCCGGCGCTGCCGGTGGGCTGGTGGCGGTGCAGTTGCCAGTATTCGCGGGCGCGGGAGAACTGCTCGATGGCGGAGTTCCAGGTGCCGCCGGAGAACGTTGCGTCGGCTTCCACGAAACCGCGCACGGTGATGTCCGCGCCCTGCCAGGCGGCCTCGCCGAGGCGCGCGCGCAGGGCTTCAAGCGTGTAAAGGACGCCGAGGTCGTGCGGGATGCTGTCAAAACCACAGCAATGGATGATGCGCAGGCCGCGCGCGCGCGCCGTGTCGTGCCAGGTGGCGCGTGAGCGGTCGACGAATTCCGGCTCGCCGGTCAGGTCCACGTAGTGGGTGCCGGCCTCGACGCAGGCGCGCAGGGGGCCATCGCCGTAGCGCAGGTAGGGGCCGACCGTGGTGATGAGCACCCGCGTGGCGGAGGCCATGGCCTCCAGCGAGGCGGGGTCCTCGATGTCCGCCACCACGATGCCGGGGTTGGCCTGCGGATGGGTGGCGCGCACGGCCGAGAGCGTATCCGCCAGTTTGTCCGCGCTGCGACCGGCCAGGGCCCAGCGGAACGACTCCCGCCCCGCGGCGCCGGCCAGCCAGCGCGCAACGAGTACCCCGGTGAAGCCGGTCGCACCGAACAGGACGATGTCGTAGGGGCGCTCGCGCATGGATGGCACTCCGTCGTAGTGAGAACTGGGTCACGAAAAGTCGGCGGGGGCGGTATGTGAACGGCGTCACGCCGGCGCCCGGCGTTGCTATAGTACCGGCTGCCCCACCAAATCGCCCCGGGTCTGTGCGTGAGCATGTTGAACAAGGCAAGGAAGCTCGCCAAGCGTTTCGTGAGCAATCGCGGGGCCATCCGCCGGGACGTGGCCCTGGCGGTGCGCAACCTGCCGGTCCTGCCGCTGGCGGCCTGGCCGCTGCGGGCCGAGCCCAGCGTGCGCGGCGAGCTGGACCCGCGTTCCTACAACAGCGTGACCGACATGGCGACGGTGGTCTGGCAGGCCGTGATGCCCGCCCGGCGCAAGCCGATCAGTGCCGGCACCCTGGCTTGCCAGCCTGAGCACCCGGCGCAGGAAACGCAGTCGTCGCGCTGGTTCTTCATCAACGGCGTGGTGACATCGCCGCCGCTGGCCATTCTCAATGCCCAGGAGATCGCCCGTGCCTTCGGGCGCCCGGTGCACCTGATCCATACGCCGACCTACGGGTTCGCGTGGGACCTGTGGGACTCGATCACCGCGCGCACGCTGAAGAAGGACGGGCACCTGTCCCGCCCGGCATTCTACGTGGTGCAGCGTGCGCTGGAGCGGCATGACCACGTGGTGCTGGTGTGCCACTCCCAGGGCACCATCATCGCCAGTTACATCGTGCGCAAGCTGCTCAAGCACAAGTCCACCCGCCACCTGGTGCGCAAGCTCGAGGTGTATTGCCTGGCGGGCGTGGCCGACGGCCTGCACATCGACGAGGAGCTCAGTCGCGAGGCGGGCCACCCGGTGCCCTACGTCGAACACTTCGCCAACGGGCGGGATTTCTTCTGCCGCGTCGGGATCATGGCGCACGCGGACAACACCGCCGGTCACGTTTATCTCATCGACGAGCGCAGTGGTCACCTGCTGAACGAGCACTACCTGCCGGGCATCGTGCGTGGTGATTACTGCGGGCGGCAGTCGCGCCTGTACCGCTATGCCAACGGGCGCGAGCCGGGCAGCAAGGACTGGAGCACGCCTTCGCCGGCGGCACATTACAGCATCTGATCGGGACGGAAGGCATGAGCGTCAACGGCACTGCACGCAAGACCCGCGTCCTCCTGGTCGACGACTCCAAGGTGATGCGCAAGGCCGCGCTGAAGATGCTCAGCGACGAGTTCGACGTGGTCACCGCCGAGGACGGCGTGGATGGCTGGAAGCAGCTGGAGGGCGACACGGCCATCCAGGTGGTGTTCACCGACCTGTCGATGCCGAAGCTCGACGGCTACGGCCTGCTGCGCAAGATCCGCACCGCCGAGGACCCGGGCGTGAGCGCCATGCCGGTGATCATCGTCACCGGCGCGGAGAACGACGACGCCGCGCGCGAGAAGGCACTCGACATGGGTGCCACCGATTTCATCACCAAGCCGTTCAACTCCACGGACCTGCTGGCGCGCGCGCGTGCCCATGCCAAGTACCAGCGCGTCACCAAGCAGCTGCAGGAGCAGAGCACCGTCGACCTGCTCACCGGGCTGGCCAACAAGAACGGCTTCACCGAGCGGCTCAAGCAGGACATCTCCTTTGCCAAGCGCCACCAGCAGCCGTTGTCGGTGGTGCGCCTGGAAATCGACGACTTCAAGAAGCTGTTCCTCTCGCACGGCAAGGACGTTGCCGATACCGTGGTGATGCACGTGGCGCGGATCATCCGCAGCCGCATACGCAAGGAAGACACCGCCGCCCGCATCGGCCTGGCGCACTTCGCCATTTCGCTACCGACCGGCAAGCACGAGGGCAGCAAGGGGCTGGCGGACCGCATCCGCGCGGAGATCAACGCCACGCCGCTCAACCTCGGCGGCAAGCCGCTGCGGCTCACCGCCAGCGGCGGCGTGCTGACCCCCGAGCCGCACCCGGGCCTCACGGCCATGTCGGCCATGGAGGAGTGCCAGCAGGTGCTGGAGGCCGCCGTGAAGGCCGGCGGCAACCGTGTGCTGGGCGATGTCGACATCCACAAGTCGAAGGCCGACGTGCTGCTGCCGTCGAAGCCGGTGCCGCCGCCGAAGGCCGAAGTGCAGGCCGGGCAGGTGCGCATCGACGATCTGCTGGTGCAGGTCGAGAAGGGCAACGGCGCCGCCGTTACCGAGCAGTTGCCGCTGGCGCTGAAGCGCCTGCTGCCTCTGTTCCGCCTGCTCAACGAGCGCCAGCGCCAGCAACTGATCCAGTTCCTGCAGAAACTCGGCGAGCCCGGCTGATCCGGCCGTCACCGTCACGGAGACCGTCCGTCGTGAAGATCTACCACGAAGACATCTACACTTTGGCACCCGGCGAGTTGTTCGCTGTGTTCACCGATCGGGCGTTCTACGAGGAGCGCTACGCGAAAAGCGAGGGTGAAACCGAGTTCGTGCATTTCGGCCCGCGCGGCGGGCGCTTCGTGATCGACGTGCGCCGGCACGTGCGCATGCGGGCTGGCGCGAAGATCCCCGCCATTGCCCAGCGTTTCGTGCGCGACGTCAACGTGTTCCACACCGTCATGGAATGGGACCTGTCGAAAGGCGAGTCGCACCGCGGTACCTACCGGTTCGAGATCGAGCGGGTGCCGGTGGAGGTGGCCGGGCACATGCACCTGGAACCGCATGCGGCAGGCGCGCGGAACCGCATCGAGGCGAACGTGCGCTGCAGCATCCCTCTGGTGGGCGGCAAGATCGCGGAGATGCTCGGCGAAAAGGCCGGCGGCGCGCTGAAGAAGGACTACGAATCGACCCTCGCATACCTGCGCGACAAGGGCCTGGTCACGGCCTGAGTCCCGCCCCGGAGATACTGACATGCAAGAGTTTCGCGCCCCTGTCCGCGACATCCGATTCCTGCTGCACGAGGTGCTGGGTGCCGAGGCGCATTACCGCGCTTGTGGTTACCCCGATGCCACCCGTGACCTGGTCGATGCCATCATCGATGGCGGCGCGCAGTTCGCCGGCGAGGTGATGTCGCCGTTGCGTCGCGTGGGTGACGAACACGGGTCGCACGTGGTGCCCGGCCAGGGCGTGGTGACGCCGCCGGGTTTTCGCGAGGCCTACGAAAAATACCGCGAGGGTGGCTGGGCGTCGATGTCCATCGACGAGGCGTGGGGCGGCCAGGGCCTGCCGCATTCGTTGTCCATCGTGTTCCACGAGATGTGCCAGACGGCGAACCTGGCATTCTTCGC
Organism: Gammaproteobacteria bacterium; assembly: GCA_018262975.1. Taxonomy (GTDB): domain Bacteria; phylum Pseudomonadota; class Gammaproteobacteria; order Pseudomonadales; family JADFDG01; genus JADFDG01. The sequence goes on along the minus strand of JADFDG010000001.1, from coordinate 93,179 downwards.
CATCGTCACGCTGACCCATGGCGCCATCCGCGCCATCGAGGCCCACGCGGCGCCGGAGTTGCAGATGCGCTACCTGCCGAAGATGACCAGCGGCGAGTGGACGGGCACCATGTGCCTGACCGAAGCGCACGCCGGTTCCGATGTGGGCATGGTGCGCACGCGCGCCGAGCCGCAAGCCGACGGCACGTACCACATCCACGGCACCAAGATCTTCATTACCTGGTCCGACCAGGACATCACCCCGAACATCGTGCACCTGGTGCTGGCGCGCCTGCCCGGTGCGCCGGCCGGTCCCAAGGGCATCTCGCTCTTCATCGTGCCCAAGTTCATTCCCGACGCGCAGGGCAATCCCGGCGCGCGCAACGCGGTGAACGTGCAGAGCGTCGAGGACAAGATGGGGCTGCGCGCGTCACCCACCTGCGTGCTCAACTTCGACGGCGCCACCGGCTGGCTGGTGGGCGAGCCGAACAACGGGCTGGCTGCGATGTTCACCATGATGAACGCCGCGCGCCTGGATGTCGGCATCGAGGGGCTGGGCTGTGGCCAGCTGGCCTACCAGGGCGCACTGGAGTACGCGCGCGAGCGCCTGCAGATGCGCGCGCTGTCCGGCGCCAAGGCCCCGGACAAGCCGGCCGACCCGATCCTGGTGCACCCCGATGTGCGTCGCCTGCTGCTGACCTGCAAGGCATTCGCCGAAGGCAACCGCGCACTGGCCTACACCATGGCCTTCGCGCTGGACGAAGAGTTGCACCATCCGGACGCGGCGAAGCGCAAGGAGGCCGGTGACCTGGTCGCGTTGCTGACGCCCATCGTCAAGGCCTTCCTGACCGAGCATGGACTGGAATCGGCGATCGCCGCCCAGCAGGTCTATGGCGGCCACGGCTACGTGCGCGAATGGGGCATGGAGCAGATCGTGCGCGATGCGCGCATCACGCTGATCTATGAGGGCACCAACGGCATCCAGGCACTCGACCTGCTGCGCCGCAAGGTGATCGGCAGCGATGGCCGGCTGCTGCACAAGCTGGCTGACCGCATGCGCCAGGACGCGGCAGCGGCGCGGCACGACGCCACCGTCTCGCAATATGCCGCCCAGGTGGAGCGGCTGGCGGCCGAGTGGGAGCAACTGGCCGGCGACCTGATTCGTCGCGCACGCGGTGACGTGGAGATCGTCGGCGCCGCCGCCCACGATTTCCTCGAGTATTCCGGTTATGTGGTGGTGTCCTGGTTGTGGCTGCGCATGGCGCAGGTGGCGGCCCGGCAACTGGCCGCCGGCGGCGGCGACGAGGCGTTCCTGACCGGCAAGCTGGAGACGGCGCGCTTCTGGTTCGCCCGTCTGCTGCCGCGCACGCGCGCCTGCGTGGCCAACCTGCAGGCTGGCAGTGACTCGCTGATGTCGATCACCGCTGACCAGCTGGACGCGATGTTCTGACCATGGCGAACACCGACATCCCGCTGCGCGACGAGTACCGCTATTTCGTCGACATCACCACCCGCTGGCAGGACAACGACATCTACGGCCACGTGAACAACGTGGTTTATTACTCGTACTTCGATACCGCCGCCAACCACCTGCTGATCCGTGAAGGCGGCCTCGACATCCAGAAGGCGGACGTCATCGGCGTGGTCGCCGAGTCGCAGTGCCGCTACTTCGCCAGCGTCGAATACCCGGACCTGCTCGAGGCCGGGGTCCGCATCGCCCACCTCGGCAACCGCAGCGTCAGGTACGAAATCGCCATCTTCCGCAAGGGCGAACAGGAGGCGAGGGCCGCCGGGCATTTCGTGCACGTGTTCGTCGATCGCACTTCCATGCGGCCGGTGCCGATTCCGGAGGCCCTGCGTGCGGCGCTGGCCCGCCACGCGGGCTGAGCCCGCGCAGTGATTCAGCGTCGCCGCGCCAGCGACTGCCCGATTTTCACCATCTCCGCCAGGTAACGCGAATACCACAGCCGCTTGGTCCACCACGCACTGCGGCCCTTGGCGTGCGGCAGGCAGAGGAACCTGCCGGCCTGCACGTCACGGTGGATGCGGTCGGCGATATCGGCAGCACTGATGTCGGAACTGTCGAGCAGGCGGTCGAACGACTTGCGCATCGCGGCATCGGGCGTACGCAGCGATTCCATCAGGTTGGTGCGGAAGAACGACGGGCACACGCAGGTGACCTGGATGCCGAACGGTGCCAGTTCGCCGTGCAGTGTCTCCGACAACGACACCACGCCGGTCTTGGCGACGTTGTAGCTGGACATCCCCGGCGGCGCGAGCAGGCCGGCCATCGAGGCGATGTTCACCAGCACGCCGGACTGTTGCCGCTTGAACAGCGGCACCACGGCGCGCGCACCGCGCACCACGCCCATCAGGTTGATGTCGAGCAGCCATTGCCAGTCTTCGTCGGTCAGTTTCTCGAAGGTGCCGCCACCGGCGACGCCGGCGTTGTTGACGAAGATATCCAGGCCGCCCCACTCGCGCGAGCAGGCGTCCACCAGCGCGTCGACGTCGGCGGCGAGCCGCACGTCGCATTTCTGCACCAGCGCCTGGCCGCCGGCGGCCACTACTTCCTGCGCCACCGTGGCCAGTCGCTCGGCGTTGATGTCGGCCAGCGCGACGCGGGCTCCCGCGCGCGCCCAGCGCAGCGCGATCTCGCGACCGAGCCCGGATGCGGCGCCGGTGACGGCGATGCGTGTGGTGGTGGTCATGCGGCGTCGGTTCCCGGTGAAGGACGGAACTGCTCGCGCAGGTAGGTGGCAAACCAGCGGCAGGCGTCGTTGTTGGTGAATATGCCGGCGAGGTGGTCCTTGTGCACCACCAGCATGGCGCCGATATGGTGTTCGGCCATCGTCGCCAGCACGTTGTCCAGTGGAGTGTCGATGTCCACGGTGTGCGGCTGGCCGGTATAGAACTCGGCCACGGTGCGGTGCGGCAACTCGCTTTCCTCGCAGGCCAGCAGGTCGCGCTCGGACAGGATGCCGACCAGCGCGTGCTGGTCCTTCACCGGCAGGTGGTGTACCCGGTGCGCGCGCATGCTGTCGCGGGCATGCAGGGCAGTGTCATGCAGCGACACCGCGTGGGGAAAAGGGGTCATCACCGCCTTGATCGGCGGCACGTGGCGGAAATGGGTCATGGCGCCTCCCGCAAAAGAAAAGGGCCGGAATGGTCCGGCCCCAGTTCTACACGCTTTCACGCCGGCCGGCACGGTTGACGCGCCCGCCGGCATGGCGGCATTCAGGCGGTGAGCATCTTGTAGAGCTCGTCCTTCAGCGCCAGGCGCTTCTTCTTGAGTTCTTCCATGGTCTCGTCGGCCTTCGGGCTGCCTTCGCCTTCCAGGCGGCGCACTTCGCGGTCGAGGTCGTTGTATTCCTCGAAGCGGCGGGCGAAGTGGTGGTCGCTGGTCTTCAGCGCGTGGATCTTGTCCTTGAGCTGGGGGAATTCGTTGATCAGGGTGTGGTTGTCGATCGACATCGGGGCCTCTAACAGGGCTAGGGGTGGTCTTGAGGGCGGACAGGATACCAAAAACCGGCGCCCGAACTCGTTTGATGGAGGTCAACGGGCAGGTTAGATTGCCGATGTACGGGAGCCGCCGCCATGCCTGACCACAACACCCTCGTGACCTGGGCCACCCCGGTCTTCTTCCTGCTGATCGCAATGGAGGCCTGGACGGCCCATCGTCGCCGCCTTGAGGTGTACCGGCTGGCCGACAGCCTGACCAGCATGGCCTGCGGTATCTGGACGGTCACCGTCGAGGTGTTCGCCAAGGGGGCGCTGCTGCTGCTGTTCGCCTGGGTCGAGCATCAGTGGGGCCTGGTGGATTTCGCGGTGGACTCGCCGTGGACCTGGGTGCTGTTCTTCTTCGTGCTCGACTTCCTCTACTACTGGGCGCACCGCTGGTCGCACGAGATCAACTTCCTGTGGGGCGTGCACGTGCCGCACCACCAGAGCGAGGAATACAACCTAACCACCGCCCTGCGCCAGGGCGCGTTCCAGGACACCTTCCACTGGCCGCTCTACCTGCCGATGGCGATCCTCGGGTGTCCGGCCGAGGTGTTCATCACGCTGCTCACCTTCAGCAAGTTCTACCAGTTCTGGATACACACGCGGCTGATCGACCGCGTGCCGCTCATCGAGGGCATCCTCAATACGCCCAGCGCGCACCGGGTGCACCACGCCATCAACGATCGCTACATCGACCGCAACCATGGCGGCACGCTGATGGTCTGGGATCGCCTGTTCGGCACTTGGGAGGCGGAGGGCGAGCCGTGCGTCTATGGCGTGCGCAAGGCCTACCATCGCTGGAACCCGGTGTGGGCGCACTTCGACTGGTTCGCCGATCTCTGGCGTGATGCGCGACGCGCCGGTGTGCCGCTGGACCGCCTGCGCATCTGGTTGAAGCCCACCGGCTGGCGACCCGCGGACGTGGAGGCGCGTGATCCGCGTCCGCCGTTCGTGCTGTCGGCGGTGCGGCGCTACACGGACGTGCGTGGCGGTGGCTGGACCGTGCTGGCGGTGGTGTTGTTCGTGCTGGCGGCGATTGCCAACAACGTGCTGCTGGGCCAGGGCGATGCACTGTCACCGGAGGTTCGCCTGGTGCTGGCGCTGGACATCACCTTGCTGCTGCTGGCGATGGGCTGGGCGCTGCAGTCCCGCCGTGGTTGACGCCATGCCGGCCGCGACGCCGCTGCCTGAGCGGCAGGCCCGCCTGTTCTGGGCGGCCGGCCTCGACCAGGCTGCCGCCGCGTTTGCCGGCGGCGAATGCGCGCGCCTGCAGCCCCTGCTGGACTCGCCGAAGATCCGCTGGCAACCACCAGCGAACTGGCACCTGACGCTGGCCTTCCTCGGCAACACCGGCCTGGGCAGCGCGCTGGCCATGGCGGAGCTGTTGCGCAGCGAGGTAGCGGTGCTGGCGCCATTCCCGGTCGGGCTCGGCGGTGCGCTGTGGTTTCCGTCGCGTGAGCATCCGCGGGTGATCGCCTTGCCCGTTGTGGGCAGTGCGCCCCTGTTGGCACTGGCGTCGGTGGTGGCGGAGGCCGCGCGCGCCTGCGGGCAATCCCTCGAGCCGCGCCCGTTCCGTGGCCACGTCAGCATTGCCCGCGTGAAGCACGGATACCGGCCGCGCGATCCGCTGCCGGATGCTGGCAGCACGGCCAGCCTGTGCATCGATCACGTCGCGCTGTACGAGAGCGTCAGCAGCGCGGATGGCGTGCGTTACCAGGTGATATTGAAGTTGCCGCTGCGCGCCGCCGACAGGTAGGCGTCGCGCATGGCGGTGCCGTAGCACACCAGCAGGATATCGCCGGGCAGCGGGTGCTGCCGTGCGTGGCCGGTGGTCTCGGTCAGCGCAATGAAGGCGGCGTCGCTGGCGGGGTAGCCATACACGCCGCAACTGATGGCCGGAAACGCGATGCTGCGCACTTCGTGCTGCAGTGCCAGCGCGAGTGATTGCCGGTAGCAGGAGGCGAGCAGGGCGGGTTCATCGCGTTGCCCGCCACGCCAGACCGGCCCCACCGTGTGGATCACCCACCGTGCCTTGAGGGCAAAGCCCGGCGTGATGCGTGCCTCGCCGGTCGGGCAGCCGTCGAGCGTCCGGCAGTGCGCCAGCAGGCCCGGGCCGGCGGCGCGATGGATGGCGCCATCGACGCCGCCGCCGCCGAGCAACGAGCTGTTGGCGGCGTTGACGATGGCGTCCACGTCGAGTGTGGTGATGTCGCCCTCGACCAGCCGCACCTGTCCCATGTCGGGCTTACCCGCGGCGGGAGCCGAGTTCCTCGAACACGCGGAATTCGGCGGCGGTGAGCGGGGTGATCGACAGGCGGTTGCGGCGCAACATCACCAGTTCATCGAAGCGCGGCTCGGCGCGGATTTCGTCCAGTGGCACCAGGCGGTCGAATTTCTTCACGAACTTCACGTCCACCTGCAGCCAGCGCGGATTCTCGCGCGTGGACTTCGCGTCGTGGTACTCGCTGGCGGGGTCGAACTGGTCAGGATCCGGGTAGGCGGCGCTGGCCACTTCCGCCACGCCGGCAGCGCCGGGCGGCGTGGCGTTGGAATGGTAGATGATCACGAGGTCGCCCACGCGCATGCCGTCGCGCATGAAATTGCGTGCCTCGAAATTACGCACGCCGTTCCAGCCTTCGGTGCGGTCCTTGCGGGTGAGGAAATCGTCGATGGAGAAGACGTCCGGCTCCGTCTTCATCAGCCAGTAGTGCATGGACTCACTCGTCGGGGAAGGTCGCCAGCCAGCGCCGCGCGGCGTCGGTCGATTCGAAGATGCGCACCGGGTAGCTGGGCCGGAACATGTTGACGAAGATCGAGGATATGTGGCGCTCCAGCGCCGAGTTGCACACCAGGGCGGCGGCCGTCACGGTGTCGGTGACTTCCTTGCTGGCGGAGAAACGGTAGGAAGCGTAGTCGAACGCCATGATGCGCGAGCCGATGATCAGGATCCGGTGGCGCTTGCGCCCGGCGGCCGCCAGCAGCGCCTTGCGGCGGCGGAACGTCCCGCGGGCCACTTCCATGTCCACGCGTGCCCCGGCCGGGTACTCGATGCACAGGATGCCCTCATCCTCCCAGACGCGGGTGGCGCTGCTTTCCGGCGGGGTGGGGTGGGTCGGTTCGGCGGACACGGTGACGGGGCTCCGACCGGCTGGCCGCGAAGGCCAACCCGGCTCTTGTTCTTGTTTGTAACAGCCTGACGCGGCGCGACCGGCGGGTCAATCGGTACCTGTCCCGGGCGGGTGCGGAAACCCCGCAAGCCCGTGGTCGGGCCGGTTGCTCAGGTGTGGTGCAACAGGGCCAGGAACTCGTTGCGCGTCTGGGCGCTGGAACGGAAGGCCCCGAGCATCACCGAGGTCTTCATCACCGAGTTCTGCTTTTCCACGCCGCGCATCATCATGCACATATGGCGGGCCTCGACGATCACGCCCACGCCGAGGGCACCGGTCACTTCCTGCACGGCGTCGGCGATCTGCCGGGTCAGGTTCTCCTGGATCTGCAGGCGACGGGCGTACATGTCGACGATGCGGGCCACCTTGGACAGCCCCAGCACCTTGCCGCGCGGCAGGTAGGCCACGTGGGCGTGGCCGATGAAGGGCAGCAGGTGGTGTTCGCACAGCGAGTACAGCTCGATGTTGCTGACCACCACCATCTCGTCGTTGTCCGAGGGGAAGATCGCGTTGTTGACGATCTCGTCCAGCGACTGGGTATAACCGCGGGTCAGGAACTGGAACGCCTTGGCGGCGCGCTTGGGGGTGTCGCCGAGGCCGGGGCGGGTGAGGTCCTCGCCGACGGCCTGGATGATGCTGGCGAATTCTTTTTCCATGACGGCGCTACGCTCTGTCTGGCGGGGGGATAACCCTAAGCGATCGGGGCGGTGGTCGCAAATACGCGGAAAACACGCGCCTGCAGCGCGGTCTTTGCGTGCTCAGTCGCGGCGGCGGCGCAGCAGCACGTAAAGCGCACCGGCACCACCGTCTGCCGGCAGCGCCGAGCAGAAGGCCAGTACCTCCTCGTGGCGGCGCAGCCAGTGGTTGAGTTCGGCTTTTACCGTGGGCGTGCCCGGGTTGCTGCCGTAACCCTTGCCGTGCACCACGCGGATGCAATTCACCTGTTCCTCCTGGGCCTGGCGGATCAGGCGGTCCACGGCGCGCAAGGCCTCACCGCGGGTGGCGCCGTGCAGGTCCACGGCGAGTTGCCACGGGATGGCACCCTGCTTGAGGCGCTGCCACTGGCGCAACTGCAGGCCGGGGCGGTGGAATTCCAGGCGCGCGTCGGCGGCCACCGGGGCGATGGCATCCAGGCTGCCGTCGGCAACGCGGTCCTGCTCCGCGGCGGTCGTCGCTGCCTGCTGCAGGCGCTGGCGCGTGTCGCGATCCGGGCGTCTTGGCGGCTCCGGCACCCTCGGCTCCCGCTCCAGCGGACGCACGCCGGCCAGTTCGCGGGCCAGCAGGGCCTCGTCGGACTCATCGGGTTCGGGCGGGCGGGGCTTGTTCATGGCGGGCATGGGGCGGGAGGGGCGGTCGCGTTATCATGCCCGTCGATTCCCGCCCGATAAACCCGTAGCGAGTCCTGCCCCATGTATCCCGAGCCCGAAGCGCGCGTCATGCTCGACACCGCGGCCGCCGTCCGCGACCTGCGCACCGTGCGCGATTTCCTGCGCTGGACGGTCACCGCGCTCAACCGCGCCGGCGTGCACCTGGGTCACGGCAACGACGACCCGTGGGACGAGGCGGTGGCGCTGGTGCTGCATCCGCTGGCGCTGGAATGGGACGTGGACCCGCGCGTGCTCGATGCACGCCTGACGGTGGACGAGCGCGAGGCGGTGGCCGAACTGGTACGCCGCCGCGTCGAGGAGCGGGTGCCCTCGGCCTATCTCACCCATCAGGCCTGGTTCGCCGGGCTGGCCTTTCACGTCGACGAGCGCGTGCTGGTACCGCGTTCGCCCATCGCCGAACTGATCGCGCAGCATTTCGAGCCGTGGACCGATGCGTCCCGCGTGGAACGCATCCTTGAGTTGTGCACCGGCAGCGGCTGCATCGCCATCGCCTGCTGCCATGCCTTCCCCGACGCCGAGGTGGTGGCCACCGACATTTCCGCCGATGCGCTCGATGTCGCCACCGACAACCGCGCCCGCCACGGCTGTGACCGCCAGCTGTCGCTGGTGCAGGGCGACCTCTACGCCGGCGTGCACGGCCGCTACGACCTGATCATCGCCAACCCGCCCTACGTCGATGCCATCGACATGGCGACCCTGCCGGAGGAATACCGCCACGAGCCGGAGCTGGGCCTGGCCGCCGGCCAGGACGGCCTCGACCTGGTGGTGCGCATCCTCGCCGAGGCCGACCGTTACCTGAGCGACCACGGCCTGCTGGTGGTCGAGGTCGGCAACTCCGATATCGCCCTGCAGGGGCTGTTCCCGGCGGTGCCGTTCACCTGGCCGGAGTTCGAGCACGGCGAGGGCGGGGTGTTCGTGCTGACCGCGGAAGACGTGCGCGCGGCCGCCGTGCACTTCAAGGCCGCCGCCGCGGCGCGGGCCTGAGCCACGCCGGGTATAATGCCGGCCCTTCGATCCTCCGACCGACATCCGACCGCGAGCGCCCCATGTCCGGCAACACCTTCGGCCAGCTGTTCACCGTCACCACCTTCGGCGAGAGCCACGGCCTCGCGCTGGGCGCCATCGTCGATGGCTGCCCGCCGGGGCTGGAACTGACCGAGGCCGACCTGCAACGCGACCTCGACCGTCGCAAGCCGGGCACCTCGAAGTTCACCACCCAGCGCCGCGAGCCGGACCAGGTGAAGATCCTCTCCGGCGTGTTCGAGGGTCGCACCACCGGCACGCCCATCGGCCTCCTGATCGAGAACACCGACCAGAAGTCGAAGGATTACGCGAACATCGCCGACACCTTCCGCCCGGGCCACGCCGACTACACCTACAACATGAAGTACGGCTTCCGCGACCATCGCGGCGGCGGCCGTTCCTCGGCGCGCGAAACCGCCATGCGCGTGGCCGCCGGGGCCATCGCCAAGAAATGGCTGCAGGTTAAGTACGGCATCGAGGTGCGCGGCTACGTGGCGCAGATCGGCGACATCGCCGTCCGTTCGTTCGACTGGGCGCAGGTGGAGCAGAACCCGTTCTTCTGCCCGGATGCGTCCGTGGTGCCGGCGATGGAGGACCTGATCGAGCAACTGCGCCGCGACGGCTCGTCCGTCGGTGCGCGCGTCAACGTTGTCGCCAGCAACGTGCCGCCGGGCTGGGGCGAGCCGGTGTTCGACCGTCTCGACGCGGACCTGGCGAAAGCGCTGATGAGCATCAACGCGGTCAAAGCCGTGGAGATCGGCGACGGTTTCGCGGTGGTGAACCAGCGCGGCGAACAGCACCGCGACGAGATGACCCCGCAGGGCTTCCTGTCCAACCACGCCGGCGGCATCCTCGGCGGTATCTCCAGCGGCCAGGACATCACCGCCAGCATCGCCCTCAAGCCGACCTCCAGCATCCGCATTCCCGGCCGTTCGATCGATGCCGACGGCAATCCGGGCGAAGTGGTGACCACCGGTCGCCACGACCCCTGCGTGGGCGTGCGTGCCACGCCGATCGCCGAGGCGATGATGGCGCTGGTGCTGATCGACCACGCGCTGCGCCACCGCGCGCAGTGCGGCGACGTGGTGCCGCGCACGCCGCGCATTCCCGCCCGGGCTCCCTGAGCACGACGGCAGGCAGGTCGCGCTCATGGAGCGCTCCTACCCGTACTGGCGACTGAGCGCGTTCTACTTCGCCTATTTCGGCGTGCTCGGCGCCATGGTGCCGTTCTGGAGCCTGTTCCTGCAGGACCGCGGTTTCAGCCTGGCCGAGATCGGCCTGCTGGCCGCCATTCCCATGGCGACGCGCATCGTCGCGCCCAACCTGTGGGGCTGGATCGCCGACCACCAGCGCGCGCGGCTGCCGGTCGTGCGCCTGGGCGCGCTGGCCACCGTGCTGGTGTTCGCCGCGGTGTGGAGCGTGGACTCCTTCTGGGGCATGGCGCTGGTGATGACCGGCTACAGCTTCTTCTGGAATGCGGTGTTGCCGCAGTTCGAGGTGGTCACCCTCAATCACCTCGGGCCGCGCATCGCCGAGTACAGTCGCGTGCGCCTGTGGGGCTCGATCGGTTTCATCGCCGCGGTGCTGGGACTGGGCGCGGTGTTCGACATCGTCAGCGTCGCCTGGCTGCCGGCGTTCATGCTGGCGATCATGGTCGCGCTGTGGATCACCGCGTTGTTCACCCATGAAACGCCGTATGACGCGCGCGCGCGTGCCGGCGACGGGGATTTCGCCCGTCGCCTGCGCCAGCCGGTGGTATGGGCCTTCCTGTGCGCGTGCCTGCTTATCAATCTCTCGCACGGGCCGTACTACACCTACTTCTCCATTTACCTGGAGGAGCAGGGCTGGAGCCGGCTGGGCATCGGCGGCCTGTGGGCACTGGGGGTGATCGCCGAGGTACTGGTGTTCATCTACATGCACCGCATCCTCGCGCAGGTGGGGGCGGTGGCGGTGCTCGGCGTGGCGGCCGCCGGCGTGGTGGTGCGCTGGTTGTTGCTGGCATATTTTGCCGACCACCTCGGCGCGCTGTTGCTGGCGCAGCTCCTGCACGCGGTCACCTTCGGTTTCCTGCATGCGTCCGCCATCCACCTGGTGCATCGCCTGTTTGCCGGCGCCGCCCAGGGCCGTGGCCAGGCACTGTTCTCCAGTTTCAGTTATGGCGTCGGCGGGGCGCTCGGTGCGCTCGCCGCCGGTGGCTTGTGGCCCTCGCATGGCGCGACAGTCTCGTTCACCGTCATGGCCGGCGCGGGCGTCGCGGCGCTGCTGCTGGTCGTGCTGTTTCTCAGGAATGACCCGCTGTTGCGGGAAGGAAGCCACCCATGAGTGATCGCCTGCGCATCCCGTTCGGCGAATTCCTCGCCCTCATCGGCATGATGATGGCGGTGGGCGCGCTGGCGCTGGACATGGTGCTGCCGGCGCTGGGCATCATTGGCAGCGAGTTCGCCGTGGATGACCCCAACGACCGCCAGGAACTGATCACCGCGTTCCTGGTGGGCATCGGCGTGGGGCAACTGTTCTACGGGCCGCTGTCCGACCTGTACGGTCGCAAGCGGATGCTGTTCATCGGCCTGGCGCTGTTCATCGCCGGCTGCCTGTGGGCCGCGGTGGCCGACTCCTTCGGTGCCCTGCTGGCCGCGCGCCTGTTGCAGGGCTTCGGCGCTGCCGCGCCGCGGGTCATCTCCACCGCGGTGGTGCGCGACCTGTTCGTGGGCAACCGCATGGCGCGGGTGATGTCGTTCGCCATGGTGATCTTCATTATCGTGCCGATCTTCGCGCCGGCGCTGGGCATGCTGGTGCTGGCGTTCGCCGACTGGCACGGCATCTTCCTGTTCACCGCCGCCTGCGCGTTGCTGCTCGCCGGCTGGTCGGGATTGCGCCTGCCGGAAACGCATGCGGCGGGCGAAGGCAGCATCCCCGGCGCCGGACCGTTCGCCCAGCTGGCGGCCGACGTGCGCGAGGTGTTCGCCAGCCCGCTCACCGTCGGCTACACCATCGCGCTCGGCTTCCTGTTCACCCTGTTGATGTCCTACGTGGCCACCGCGCAGCAGGTATTCCAGGACATCTACGGGCTCGGCGACGACTTCCCGCTGGCGTTCGGCAGCATTGCCGCGGTGATCGCGGTGGCCAACCTGCTCAATGCGCGTTTCGTGGAGCGTTTCGGCTCGACGCGCATCGCACACGCGGCGGTGTGGGCGCTGGTGCCGGCCACCGGGCTGTTGCTGCTGGCCAGCCTTGGTGGCAATCCGCCGCTGGCGCTGTACTGGGCGATGATGGCGCTGGTGCTGTTCCTGTTCGCGGCAGCGGTGCCCAACCTCAACGCGCTGGCGATGGTGCCGATGGGGCGCGTGGCAGGTACGGCGTCCTCGTTCCTCGGCTTCTGCACGACGCTGATGGCGGCGCTGCTCGGCTGGGCGATCGGCCAGCAACTGGACGGTTCGCTGCTGCCGCTGGCCGCCGGTTTCTTCGCGGCGACGCTGATTGCCGCGCTGGTCGCCCGCCACACAAGGCGCCGTTACGCGCGCGAGTGAGCGGGGGATGCTCAGCGCCGGTCACGGTGCGCGTCGAGCATCTCCAGCATGGCCCGCGCCGCGTTCGACAGCGTGCGACCCGGGTGGTAGACCACGCCCAGGTCACGGTGGATCCGCAACTCGTTCACGGGCAGCGCGACGATCTGCGCGTCCACCATGCTGGCCGGCAATACGCTCCAGCCCAGGCCCACGGCCACCATCATCTTGATGGTCTCCAGGTAGTTGGTGCTGATCGACACCGGCGTGGACAGACCGCGGGCGGTGAACGCCGCATCGACGATACGGCGGGTGAAGGTGGCATCGCTGGGCAGGATGGCCGCGTGCTGGCTCAGCGCACGCAGCGTCACCGAGCGCAATCCCGCCAGCGGGTGCTCCGGGGCCGCCACCACCGCCAGCGGGTCGGCCCAGATACGTTCCGCGCGAAGCGGGCTGGCCTTGTCGGCGGTCGGCGGCAGGGTGACGATGCCCAGCTCGATCTCGCCGGTGATGATGTCGTCCCAGGCTTCCTCGGAATCGATGAAGCGGATGTCCAGCTGCACTTTCGGGTAGCGCGCCGAGTACTCGCGCAGCAACGGCGGCAGGCGGTGCAGGCCGATGTGGTGGCTGGTGCCAAAGGCCAGCCGGCCGTCGATGCCGCCCGACAGGTTGTGCAGCGCCCGGCGGGTGTCCTCCAGGGTCAGCAGGATGGCGCGGGCACGCGGCAGCAGGGCGTCGCCGGCCTGGGTCAGCCGTACCTCGCGGCCGATGCGGTCGAACAACCGCGTGTCCAGGTCACCCTCCAGCTGGGCGATGCGCTTGCTGACCGCCGGCTGGGTGATGAACAGCCGCTCCGCGGCGCCGGTGAACGACCCGGTCTCGGCCACCGCCAGGAAGGCGGTCAGTCCCTCGATATTCATGGGATTACCAATGGTTATCCAATTCATGAAAATGATGAATTGGAATTATTGGCTTGGGAAGCCCAGACTGGCCAGCGTCGAAATCCCCCCTCCAGGTATCCCCATGGCCGGCAAGACCCTCTACGACAAACTCTGGGACGCCCACCTCGTCAAGCAGCGCGATGACGGCTCGGCGCTCATCTATATCGACCGCCACATCATCCACGAGGTGACCAGTCCGCAGGCCTTCGAGGGGCTGCGCCTGGCCGGCCGCCAGCCGTGGCGCCTCGATACCAACGTCGCCACCATCGACCACAACGTGCCCACCACGCCGTTCAGGTCGGCGGCCGAGATCGAGGACGAGACCTCGCGCATCCAGGTGCAGACGCTGGAGGAGAACACCAAGGCGTTCGGCATCCTCGAGTTCGGCATCGGCGACGTACGCCAGGGCATCGTGCACGTGATGGCGCCGGAGCAGGGCGCGGTGCTGCCGGGCATGACGGTGGTCTGCGGCGACTCGCACACCTCCACCAACGGCGCGCTGGCCTGCCTGGCGCACGGCATCGGCACCTCGGAAGTCGAGCACGTGCTCGCCACCCAGTGCCTGGTCGCCAAGAAGATGAAGAACATGCTGGTGCGCGTCGAGGGCACCCTCGGCGCCGGCGTCACCGCGAAAGACGTGGTGCTGCACATCATCGGCGTGATCGGCACTGCCGGCGGCACGGGCTACGCGATGGAATTCGGCGGCAGCGCCATCCGCTCGCTGTCGATGGAAGGCCGCATGAGCATCTGCAACATGTCGATCGAGGCGGGCGCCCGCGCCGGCATGGTCGCCGTGGACGACAAGACCATCGAGTACGTGAAGGGCCGCCCGTTCGCGCCGACCGGCGCCAACTGGGACAAGGCCGTCACCTGGTGGAAGACGCTGCACTCCGACGCCGACGCGAAGTTCGACACCGTGGTGGAGATCCGCGCGGAAGACATCAAGCCGCAGGTCAGCTGGGGCACCTCGCCGGAGATGGTATTGCCGGTCGACGCCGTGCTGCCGGACCCGCAGGCCGAGTCCGACGACGTGAAGCGCAACGGCATGCTGCGCGCCTACGAGTACATGGGCCTCAAGCCGGGCATGAAGATCACCGACATCAAGGTCGACCGCGTGTTCATCGGCTCCTGCACCAACTCGCGCATTGAAGACCTGCGCGCCGCCGCGGCGGTGGCGAAGGGCAAGAAGGTTGCTGGCAGCGTCAAGCAGGCGATGGTGGTGCCGGGCTCCGGCCTGGTGAAGAAGCAGGCGGAAGCCGAGGGCCTCGACGCCATCTTCAAGGCCGCCGGTTTCGAGTGGCGCGAACCGGGCTGCTCGATGTGCCTGGCCATGAACCCGGACAAGCTGCTGCCGGGCGAGCACTGCGCGTCCACCTCGAACCGCAACTTCGAGGGTCGCCAGGGCAACGGCGGGCGCACGCACCTGTGCAGCCCGGCGATGGCGGCGGCGGCAGCGATCGCCGGTCATTTCGTTGACGTACGCGAGGGCATCTGACCATGGAAAAGTTCACCACGCTCAAGGGCCTCGTGGCGCCGCTCGACCGCGCCAACGTCGACACCGACCTGATCATCCCCAAGCAGTTCCTGAAGAGCATCTTCAAGAGCGGCTACGGCCCGAACCTGTTCGACGAACTGCGCTACCTCGACGAGGGGCAGCCGGGCATGGACAACAGCAAGCGCCCGCTCAACAAGGATTTCGTGCTCAACCAGCCGCGCTACCAGGGCGCGCAGGTGCTGCTGGCGCGCCGCAACTTCGGTTGTGGTTCCAGCCGCGAGCACGCGCCCTGGGCGCTGATGGACCAGGGTTTCCGCGCCCTCATCGCGCCGAGCTACGCCGACATCTTCTTCAACAACAGCTTCAAGAACGGCCTGCTGCCGATCATCCTCAGCGAGGAGCAGGTGGAGCAGCTGTTCCGCGAGACGCAGGCCACCGAGGGCTACCAGCTGGCCATCGACCTGGAGAAGCAGACGGTCACCACGCCGTCCGGCCAGTCGTTCGCCTTCGAGATCGACGCCTTCCGCAAGCACTGCCTGCTGAATGGCCTCGACGACATCGGCCTGACCCTGCAGGACGCCGACGCCATCCGCGCCTACGAGGCGAAGCGGGCGGCGGAAGCGCCGTGGGTATTCAACGCGATCGCCAAGCGGACGTAGGGAGCGGGCCATGCCCGCGATAACTGACTTCGGGCGCATGGCGCCCTCGCTACATGGGATTTGATGACATGAGCAAGACGATCCTGGTTCTCCCCGGCGACGGCATCGGCCCGGAAATCATGGCCGAGGCCCGCAAGGTCCTCGACAAGCTGAACGCGCAGCACAACCTGGGCATCAAGGTCGAGGAAGACGTGGTCGGTGGCGCCGCCATCGACGCCGACGGCGTGCCGCTGCCGGACCGCACCCTGGCCAAGGCGCGCGCCGCCGACGCCATCCTGTTCGGCTCCATCGGCGGCCCGAAGTGGGACAACATCGAGCGTTCCATCCGCCCGGAGCGCGGCCTGCTGAAACTGCGCAGCGAGCTCGGGCTGTTTGCCAACCTGCGCCCGGCCATCCTCTACCCGCAACTGGCCGGCGCCTCGTCGCTGAAGCCGGAAATCGTCGCCGGCCTCGACATCCTCATCGTGCGCGAGCTCACCGGCGGCATCTACTTCGGCCAGCCGCGCGGCATCCGCACCCTGGAGAACGGCGAGCGCGAGGGCTACAACACCGACATCTACCGCGAGAGCGAGATCCGTCGCATTGCGAAGGTGGCCTTCGAACTGGCCGCCAAGCGCGGCAACAAGGTCTGCTCGGTGGACAAGGCCAACGTCATGGAAGTCACCGAGCTGTGGAAGCAGGTGGTGACCGAGGTGGCCAAGGACTACCCGGCCGCGCAACTGTCACACATGTACGTGGACAATGCCGCCATGCAGCTGGTGCGCGCGCCCAAGCAGTTCGACGTGATCGTCACCGGCAACCTGTTCGGCGACATCCTCTCCGACGAGGCCTCCATGCTGACCGGCTCCATCGGCATGCTGCCGTCGGCGTCGCTGGACGAGTCGGGCAAGGGCATGTACGAGCCGTGCCACGGTTCGGCGCCGGACATCGCCGGGCAGGGCGTGGCCAACCCGCTGGCCACCATCCTGTCGCTGGCCATGCTGTTCCGCTACAGCCTGAACCTGCCGCAGGTGGCCACGCAGATCGAGCAGGCGGTGGGCAAGGTCCTCGACCAGGGCCTGCGCACCGCCGACATCTACAGCGAAGGCACCCGCAAGGTTGGCACGAAAGAGATGGGCGACGCGGTCGTCGCGGCGCTTTGAACAACGAATTCCCCGGAGATCGATAACATGAGCAAGCAATACGACGTGTGTGTACTTGGCGCCACCGGTGCCGTCGGCGAGACCATGTTCGACGTGCTCGAGCAGCGCAACTTCCCGGTCCGCAACCTGTATCCGCTGGCCTCGGCCCGCTCGGCCGGCAAGACCGTCGAGTTCCGCGGCAAGCACTACAAGGTGATCGACGTTGCCGAGTTCGACTTCAGCAAGGCGCAGATCGGCCTGTTCTCGGCCGGTGGCTCGGTGTCGCGCGAGTGGGCGCCCAAGGCCGCCGCCGCCGGCTGTATCGTGATCGACAACACCTCCGAGTTCCGCTACCGCGACGACATCCCGCTGGTGGTCCCGGAGGTGAATGCCCACGCCATCGCCGACTACAAGGCGACCAACATCATCGCCAACCCGAACTGCTCGACCATCCAGATGCTGGTCGCCCTCAAGCCGATCCACGACGCCGTGGGCATCGAGCGCATCAACGTCGCCACCTACCAGGCCGTCTCCGGCACCGGCAAGGAGGCGATCGAGGAGCTGGCCATGCAGACCGCCAACATCCTCAACGCCAAGCCGATCGAGGCGAAGGTGTACCCGAAGCAGATCGCCTTCAACGTCATCCCGCAGATCGACGTCTTCCAGGACAACGGCTACACCAAGGAAGAGATGAAGATGGTCTGGGAGACCCACAAGATCATGGGCGACAAGACCATCATGGTTAACCCGACCGCGGTCCGCGTGCCGGTGTTCTACGGCCACTCCGAGGCGGTGCACATCGAGACCCGCAAGAAGATCTCGGTAGAAGAGGTGAGGGCGCTGCTCGCCAAGGCGCCGGGCGTCAAACTTCTGGATGAGCGCAAGCCGGGCGGCTACCCGACCCCGGTCACCGAGGCGGCCGGCAATGACCCCACCTGGGTCGGCCGGATCCGCGAGGACATCTCCCACCCGCGGGGCATCAACCTGTGGGTCGTGGCAGACAATGTCAGGAAGGGGGCGGCCCTCAATGCGGTCCAGATCGCCGAGGTGTTGATAAAAGACTATATTTGATGGATAGTTAGGCGCACTACGTTAGAGTGTTTCTAGGTTTGGCCGGCAATTTGTGACCCCTGTCACGTTTTTTTGCCGGCCTCGCCTGCCCAAGGCGGCCATCGCGGGAATCCTCGGCGCCGGGGACAACAACAACGACGAGAAAGGATGGGGCAATGGTTCGAAACAAACTCGCCGCGGCAATTCTGGGCGCCGGCTTGATCCTGCCGGGGCTGGCGTCTGCGCTGGGCGTCGGTGACTACACCCTCAAGTCCTACCTCAACCAGCCGCTGGAACTGGAAATCGAACTGATCCAGACCAAGGACCTGTCCACCGAGGAAGTGCTTGCCGCGCTGGCCTCGCAGGACGAGTTCTCCCGGGCCGGCGTGGAGCGCGTTTTCTTCCTGTCCGATATCCGTTTCGAGATCCAGTCTCGCACGGCTGACCGCATGGTGATCGTGGCGCGCAGCAGCAAGCCGGTCACCGAGCCGTTCCTGAACTTCCTGATGGAAGTGCAGTGGCCGCAGGGTCGCCTGTTGCGCGAGTACACCATCCTGCTCGATCCGCCCATCTACAAGGCCGGTGCCGCCCCGACGGCAACGGCCGAGCCGGTAGCGGCAGCCCCCGCCGCGCCGGTGCAGGCACCGGCACCGGTGGTCGCGCCTCCCGCCCCGGTGGAGACGGTCGACAGTTCGCTGCCGCCGCCCCCGTCAGGTGTCGTTGCCCGCGAAGAACCCGCCAGCCCGGCAGCGCAAACCCGCGAGCCGTCGCCGGCTGCCCAGCCGGCCGCCCGCGAGGGCGACTACCGCGTCCAGTCCGGCGACACCATGGCGCAGATCGCCGACCGATTTCGCGGCGCTGCTTCCACGCAGCAGACGATGATCGCCATCCAGCGCGCCAATCCGGATGCGTTCATCAACGGGAACATCAACCTCGTAAAAAAGGGTTACGTGCTGAGGATTCCGGGCGAAGCCGAAGTCCAGCAGATCAGCACCGACGAAGCGCGTCGTGACTTCGCCGCACAAACCCGCGCCTGGCGCGAGTTGCTCGACCAGCGTGCCGCTGCGCTGCCCGCCGAGGGCGCGCAACTGGAAGCCGGCAAGACCGTGGCGCCCAAGGCGCCGGCCGCGCGTGGCACCGGCGCCGGTGAGGTAACACTCGTCGCCCCGACCGCATCGGCGAAAGCGGGCAAGGCCGCCGGCGGCAAGGAATCCGAGGCGCTGCAGAACGAACTGGCCATTGCCGAGGAAGGCCTCGACAAGGCTGCACGCGAGAACAAGGAGCTGGCATCGCGCCTGGGCGACCTCGACAAGCAGGTCAAGTCCAGCGAAAAGCTGCTGGCGATGAAGGACGACCAGATCGCCGGCATGCAGCAGGAGCTCAATCGCCTGCGCAAGGAAAAGGGCCTGGAGCCGGCGGAAGCGCCGCAGCAACCGGCCGCCGGCGAGGCCCAGCCCGCCGCTGCCGATGCATCGGCTGCCGCTGCTGATGCCGCTGCCCCGGCTGCCGAAGAAAAGCCGGTGGTCGAGAAGAAAAAGGAAAAGCCCAAGAAACAGCCCAAGCCTGCGCCCGAGCCGGAGAAACCGTCGCTGCTGCTGCCCATCGGTGGCTTGCTCGCCGCGCTGCTGGCCGGTGGCGGTGCGTTCTGGTACCTGCGCAAGAAGAAGCAGTCCGCGGCCGCCGCACCGGCATATGCCGACGAGAGCAATGTCGACGAGCAGGTTGCCGATGACCTCGCGCAGCTGCAGGACCTGAACCTGGGCGGCGATGAGTCCGGCGAGCAGCACGCCGTGGCGGATGGCGGCGAAGCCGCCGATCCGCTCGGCGAAGCCGACATGTACATGGCCTACGGCCGCTTCCAGCAGGCTGCCGACATCCTCTACGCCGCGCTGCAGCGCGAGCCGGAGCGCGCGGATATCCGCGTCAAGCTCGCCGAGGTCTACGCCGAGATGGGCGACAGCGATGCTGCCCGCGAGCAGGCCGGCAAGGCGGCCGCTACCGGCAATGCCGACGTACGTCGCCAGGCGGAAGCCGTGCTGGCCCGCGTCGGTGGTGGTGCGGTCGCTGCTGCTTCGGTTGCCGCTGCCGCCGACGAGCAGATGCCGAGCCTCGACGACCTGGCGCTGGAGTTCTCCGGCGGCAAGTCGGCAACCGCCGACAACGACCTGTCCTTCGATCTGTCCGATGATTTCGCCACGCCGGCGACCGATGTCGCCGCCACCGCGGCGACGCCGGCCATCGAGGAAACGCTGGACTTCTCGCTCGACGACTATGCCGAGCCCGAGGCCGAGCCGGTCGCTGCCGCCAGCGAGGATTTCGGCGAGCTTTCGCTGGAAGACAGCCTGGGCGAGTTCACCCTCGAGGAAGAGCAGCCGGCTACCGCCGCAGTCGCCGAGGAATTCACCCTCGAAGACGACCTCTCCTTCGAAGAGCCGGCCGCCGCGCCGGCGGTCGATGAGCTGTCGCTGGGTGAAGACCTCGAGTTCGAGGCCGCGCCGGCGCCTGCCGTTGCCGACGAACTGGCCGACCTTTCCTTCGAGGAGCCGGCTGCCGCGCCGGCCGTCGAGGAGGCTGCCGCCGAGATCGATCTCGAATCCGAGCTGGCCGAGCTCGAGTCCGACCTGGGCACCGAAGGTGCCACCCAGGCCGCCGGTGACGACTTCGATTTCCTCGCCGACAGCGACGAAAACGCCACCAAGCTCGACCTCGCCCGTGCCTATATCGACATGGGTGACGCCGAGGGTGCCCGCGACATCCTCAACGAGGTGGTCGCAGAGGGCAACGCGGCGCAGAAGTCCGAGGCGCAGAAGCTGCTGGGCCAGGTTGGTTGATTGATCGTTTCTCCGCGGTGGAACGAGGCGGCGCTTGCGCCGCCTTTTTCTTTGTCCAGGGCGCAGGGTGAACCGGGATTGTCGTGATGCGCATTGCACTGGGGGTCGAGTACGACGGTTCGCGTTACCACGGCTGGCAGATGCAGGATGCCGCGGTGGACAGCGTGCAGGCGCGACTTGACCGGGCCGTCTCCCGGGTTGCCGACCACCCGGTGACGGTGGTCTGCGCGGGGCGTACCGACGCCGGGGTGCACGCCACGGGCCAGGTAGTCCACTTCGACACGCCCTCGGTCCGTGACATGCGCGCCTGGACCCGCGGGGTAACCACGCACCTGCCCGAGGACATCGCCGTGCGCTGGGCGATGGTCGTCAGCGACGATTTCCATGCCCGCTTCAGCGCCTTCGCACGTCGCTACCGCTACGTGATCCTCAACGAGCCGCTGCGCCCGGCCATCCTCGCCCGGCACGTCAGCTGGGATTACCGTCCGCTGGACGTGGCCCGCATGCAGCAGGCCGCCGCCCACCTGGTCGGCGAGCACGATTTCTCGTCGTTCCGTGCCGCGGGGTGCCAGTCGCGCACGCCGATGCGCTACCTGTCCGAGCTGAACGTCAGTCGCCACGGCAACCTGGTGGTGATCGAGGTGCGTGCCAACGCCTTCCTGCACCACATGGTGCGCAACATCACCGGAGTGCTCACCGAGGTTGGCTGCGGGCGACGCGAGCCGCAGTGGGTGGCGGAACTGCTGGCGGCCCGCGACCGCCGCCCGGCGCCGGCCACGGCACCGCCTTATGGCCTGTACCTCGTTCAGGTAGAATACCCGGAGCATTTCGGTATACCCCGGGAAACCCCGGGGCCATTCTTCCTCCCGGCCAACCAGGCATCCCGCGGCACGGCCTGAACCTGCCCCGGGGCGACAGGCTTCGCGGTGCGCGTACGAACCAAGATCTGTGGCATCACCCGTCCCGAGGACGCACTTGCCGCCGTGGCCAGCGGCGCGGATGCGCTCGGCTTCGTGTTCTGGGCGCCCAGTCCGCGCGCGGTGACGCCGGCGCAGGCGGCGGCGATCATTGCCGCGTTGCCGCCGTTCGTGACGGCCGTCGGCCTGTTCGTCGATGCCGACGATGCCACCATCGGCGCGGCGCGGGGTGCCGGCTGTCACCTGCTGCAGTTCCATGGCAACGAGTCGCCCGCCGACTGCGCGCGCCACGGCCTGCCATGGATGAAGGCGATCCGCGTGCGTCCCGGCGTGGACCTGCATGCCGCGGCGCGTGACTATGGCGCGGCCGGGGCCTGTGCGCTGTTGCTGGACGCCTGGGTCGAGGGCGTGCCCGGCGGCACCGGCGCGCGCTTCGACTGGTCACTCATTCCGCACGACCTGCCGTTGCCGGTCGTGCTCGCCGGCGGTCTTGCGCCGGACAACGTTGGCGACGCGATCCGCGCCGTTCGCCCCTGGGCCGTCGACGTGAGTGGCGGCGTGGAGGCGGGCAAGGGCATCAAGGATCACGCGCGCGTGGCGGCATTCATCGAAGGAGTCAGACGTGTCAACGAGCAAGATTGACTACTCGCAGTTCCCGGACGCCCGTGGCCACTTCGGCATCCACGGCGGCCGTTTCGTGTCGGAAACGCTGATGGCGGCGCTCGAGGAACTCGAGCAGGCCTATCGCAAGCTGAAGGACGATCCGGCGTTCCGCGCCGAGTTCGACCGCGACCTCGCGTACTACGTCGGGCGTCCGTCTCCGCTGTACCACGCCGAGCGCTGGAGCCGCATGCTCGGCGGCGCGCAGGTGTACCTCAAGCGCGAGGATCTCAACCACACCGGCGCCCACAAGGTGAACAACACCATCGGCCAGGCGCTGCTGGCCAAGTTCCTCGGCAAGCCGCGCGTGATCGCCGAGACCGGTGCCGGCCAGCACGGCGTGGCCTCGGCCACCGTCGCCGCGCGCCTGGGCCTGAAGTGCCAGGTGTACATGGGTGCCGAGGACGTGCAGCGCCAGGCGCTGAACGTCTATCGCATGAAACTGCTCGGCGCCGAGGTGATCCCGGTGACGAGCGGCTCGAAGACGCTCAAGGACGCCATGAACGAGGCGCTGCGTGACTGGGTCACCAACGTCGACGACACCTTCTACATCATCGGCACCGTCGCCGGCCCGCACCCGTACCCGATGATGGTGCGCGACTTCCAGTGCGTGATCGGCCGCGAGGCGCGCGAGCAGTCGCTCGCGCAGACCGGCAAGCTGCCGGACGCGCTGGTGGCGTGCGTGGGCGGTGGTTCCAATGCCATCGGCCTGTTCCACCCGTTCCTCAACGACGAGTCAGTGCAGATGTACGGCGTGGAAGCCGGCGGTGACGGCGTCGAGACCGGTCGCCACGCGGCGCCGCTCAATGCCGGCCGGCCGGGCGTGCTGCACGGCAACCGCACCTACCTGATGGAAGACGCCGACGGACAGATCATCGAGACGCACTCGGTGTCGGCGGGGCTCGATTACCCGGGCGTGGGTCCGGAGCACAGCTGGCTCAAGGACATCGGCCGCGTGAACTACGTGGCGATCAACGACGACGAGGCGATGTCGGCGTTCTACGAGCTGACCCGCGCGGAGGGCATCATGCCGGCGCTGGAGTCCAGCCACGCGGTCGCCTATGCGAAGAAGCTCGCACCGACCATGCGTCCGGACCAGACCATCGTCATCAACCTGTCCGGCCGTGGCGACAAGGACATCCTCACCATTGCCCGCCGCGACGGCATTACCCTTTGAAGGCGTGACATGAGCCGCATTGCAGAAACCTTCTCCCGCCTGGCCGCTGCGAAGCGCAAGGCGCTGATCCCGTACGTGACGGCCGGTGACCCCGACAAGGCCACCACCGTGCCGCTGATGCACGCGATGGTCGCCGCCGGCGCCGACATCATCGAACTGGGGGTGCCGTTCTCCGATCCGATGGCCGATGGCCCGGTGATTGCCCTGGCCCACGAGCGTGCCCTCAAGCACCACACCTCCCTGCGCGACGTGCTGGCGATGGTGGCCGAGTTCCGCCGCACCGACGCCGCCACCCCGGTGGTGCTGATGGGCTACCTGAACCCGGTCGAGGTGATGGGTTACGAGCGCTTCGTGGCGGCGGCCGCCCAGGCCGGCGTGGACGGCCTGCTGGTGGTCGACCTGCCGCCGGAAGAGGCGGGCGACCTGGCCGTCAAGGCCCGGGCGGCCGGCATCGACATGATCTACCTGCTGGCGCCGACCACCACCGACGAGCGGATCGCCCTGGTGGCCCGCGAAGCCACCGGCTACCTGTACTACGTGTCCCTCAAGGGCGTGACCGGTGCGTCGACCCTCGATGTCGGCGAAGTTGCCCGCAAGGTCGAAACAATTCGCAATATTGCCCGTTTGCCCATCGGGGTGGGCTTTGGCATAAAGGACGCCGAAACCGCTGCCGCGATCGGCCGGGTCTCCGATGGCGTCGTCGTCGGCAGTGCCCTGGTCGGGAAGATCGCCCAGCATGCCGCTGAGCCGGCGCGCATCCTCGAGGAAATCCCCGGGGTGCTCAGGCAGATGCGGTCAGCAATGGACAGGACATGACCGAACCTACCGATCCGACCCAACAGACCGAAACCGGTACCGGCGGCAACTGGCTGGAGCGCATCCTGCCGGCCGGGGTGCGCAAGACCGGCGCCGACCGCCGCGCCAGCGTGCCCGAAGGCCTGTGGCGCAAGTGCCCCAAGTGCGACGCCGTGCTGTACATGCCGGAGCTGGAGCGCAATGACGACGTCTGTCCGAAATGCGACCACCACCTGCGCGTCAATGCGCGTCGCCGCCTGGCCATGGTGCTGGACGAGGACCGCCGCATCGAGATCGCCGGTGACCTTGCCCCGGTGGACTTCCTGAAGTTCAAGGACAGCAAGAAGTACAAGGACCGCCTGGTCGCGGCGCAGAAGGAAACCGGCGAGCACGACGCGCTGGTGGTCATGCGTGGCGAGATCAAGGGCTTGCCGCTGGTGGCGGCGGCCTTCGAGTTCAACTTCATGGGCGGCTCGATGGGCTCCGTGGTCGGTGCCCGCTTCGTGAAGGGTGTCGAGGTGTGCCTGGAGAAGCGCCTGCCGTTCGTGTGCTTTGCCGCCTCCGGTGGTGCGCGCATGCAGGAAGCGCTGTTCTCGCTGATGCAGATGGCCAAGACCTCGGCTGCCCTTGAGCTGATGAAAGAGCAGGGCGTGCCGTTCATCTCCGTGCTCACCGACCCCGTCTATGGCGGCGTGTCCGCGTCGCTGGCCATGCTGGGTGACGTGAACATCGCCGAGCCGAACGCACTGATCGGTTTTGCCGGCCCGCGCGTGATCGAGCAGACCGTGCGCCAGAAATTGCCGGAAGGTTTCCAGCGCAGCGAATTCCTGCTCGAGCACGGCGCCATCGACATGATCGTGCACCGCCGCGACATGCGCGACACGCTGCATCGCCTGCTGGCGAAGTTCACCCACCACGCCGTCTGACGTGGCAAGCGGGCGCCTAGGGCGCCCGCTTCGTTTGCACCGGTTGCCATCCTCCCGCCCATGAAATACCAGCGCCTCGATGACTGGCTTGCCTGGCTCGAGACCCTGCATCCGCAGGCCATCGAACTCGGGCTGGGCCGCGTGCGCGAAGTCGCGGAGCGGCTCGGGGTGCTGTCGCCGGGCGTGCCGGTGGTGACGGTGGCCGGTACCAACGGCAAGGGCTCGGTCACCGCGCTGCTCGAATCCCTGCTGCAGGCGCACGGCCTGCGCGCCGGTGTGTACACCTCGCCGCATATCCTGCGTTTCAACGAGCGCATCCGCGTCGCCGGCCGCGCCGCGGACGACGCATCGATCATGGCGGCGCTGGCCCGCGTCGAGGCCGCGCGTGGCGATGTGTCGCTCACCTATTTCGAATACACCACGCTGGCGGCGTTCGTGCTGTTCCGCGACAGCGCGCTGGACGCGTGGGTGCTGGAAATCGGCCTGGGTGGCCGTCTCGACGCGGTGAACATCATCGACGCCGACGTGGCGGTGCTCACCTCGGTGGGCCTGGACCACCAGGACTGGCTGGGCGACACCCGCGAGGCAATCGGTCGCGAAAAGGCCGGCGTGTTCCGCGCACGCCGCCCGGCGGTGGTCGGCGACACCGAGCCGCCGGCGAGCGTCCTGCAGGCCATCGCGGCGCTGCCGGCGCGCGGCGTACTGGCGGGCCGGGACTTTGCTGCCGTGGTCGGTGACGACCGCGACCGCTGGGAGTGGCAGGGGGTCGATGCCGCCGGGCAGCCTTCCCGCCTGACGGCGCTGCCGCGTCCGGCGCTGGCGCTGGCCAATGCCGCCACGGCCCTGCAGGCCTTCATGTTGTTGCCGGTGGCCGTGGACCCGGCGCACATCGCCGATGCACTGCGCGGGGTGCGGCTGGCCGGTCGTAACCAGTGCCTGCGCCGGCAGGGCAGGGCGGTGGTGCTCGACGTCGGCCACAACGCCCATGCATTGACCTTCCTGCGCGGTGAACTGGCGCGCCACGGGCTGGGCGGGCGTTTCCACGTCGTGCTCGGCATGCTCGGCGACAAGGACGTGGAGGCGGCGGTGCGCGCGCTGGAGCCACTGGGGCAGTCGTGGCATATTGCGCCGCTGCCCAGCCCGCGCACGGCAACGACTGCGCGGCTGTCGGCGGCGCTCGCGGCCGCCGGTGCCACGGACGTGGTGGTCCACGCCGATGTCGCGGCGGCCATGGCCGGTGCGCTGGCGCGCGCCGACGGGCTGCCGCTGCTGGCGGTGGGCTCTTTCTACACGGTGGCCGGTGCCCTGCAGGCGCTGGGCATTGAATCCCTCGATGACCTTGGCTGAGGCAGTGGCGTGGACCAGGCGTTGAAGAACCGTCTCGTGGGTGTGGGTGTGCTCATGGCCATTGCCGTGGTGGTGCTGCCCCTGTTGTTCGACGGTGCCAACCAGCAGGCCCTGCTGGCGGATACCCGCATGCCCCCGGCCCCCGAGGTTCCCGAGCCGGCCGCCTTGCTGGCCGAGCCGCCGGCACAGTTGCCGGAGGCCGAGGAAGAAATCACCCGTGACCATGTGCCCGCCGAACCGGAGCCGGCACCGGTGGCCCCGCCGGTGGCGGTAGCCCCGTCCGTCCCGGCTGCCCCGGCGCCTGTCGCACCGGCGGTCACTCCCGCCGCGGCGCCGGCCCCGGCCGCCGATCCGCGCCTGGCCGCCCTGGCCGAGGCCTGGGACGTGCAGGTGGCCGCGGTGTCGGCTGCCGACGGTGCCGAGCGCCTGCGCGCCAAATTGCAGCAGTCCGGCTACAAGACCCGGATCGTGCAGCGCGACGGCCGGTACAAGGTGGTCGTCGGGCCGGTATTGCGCCGCGAGGATGCCGAGGCGCTGCGTGGCAAGCTCGCCGCTGATGCGCGGGTGGGCAAGCCCGCCGGCATGCTGGTGCGCTACGTGCCCTGAGCCCGATTGCGGCCCTCCACGCTTGGGGGCGCTGGCCTGCTCTGGTAACATCGCGCGCCTTGCAAAGACCTGCGTACCGGGCTTCCTGCCGGCACGCCAACGAAGGGCCGCCACCCCGACATGAATGCTGCCGACTGGGTGATCATCTGTGTCGTCGCGGTGTCGACGCTGCTCAGCGTGCTGCGCGGCTTCACCCGCGAGGCGCTGTCGCTGACGACCTGGGTGCTGGCGATCATGGGCGCGCGCATCCTGTCGCCGTCGCTGGCAGCGGTCTTCGACGGCACCATCGACAGCCCCGATTTGCGTGAACTGGCGGCGTTTGCCTGCCTGTTCCTGGCCATCCTGGTGGTTGGCATGCTGGTCACCCACATGTTCGCCGAGGCGGTGCGCGGGTCGGCGCTGTCCTTCGGTGACCGCCTGCTCGGCATGGCATTCGGGTTTTCGCGCGGCATACTGATCGTGCTGGTCGCCATCGCATTCAGCGGGCGCTGGCTGGCCACCGAGGCCTGGTGGCAGCAGTCCCGATTCATTCCGCAACTGGCCCTGCTCGAGGGCTGGACGCGCGAGACCGCCTACAAGATTGCCGGCTGGATCAGCGGCTGAGCACCTCCCCGGGAGAACCAGGTACATGTGTGGCATCGTCGGCATTGTCGGTCGTTCAGCGGTCAACCAGACCATCTATGACGCACTGACCCTGTTGCAACATCGCGGGCAGGATGCCGCCGGTATCGTTACCAGCGACGCCGGCAAACTGCACCTGCGCAAGGAAAACGGCATGGTGCGCGACGTGTTCCACACGCGGCACATGCAGCGGCTGGCCGGCAATATCGGTATCGGCCACGTGCGCTACCCGACCGCGGGTTCCTCCAGTGCGGCCGAGGCCCAGCCGTTCTACGTGAACTCGCCCTACGGCATCACGCTGGCGCACAACGGCAACCTGACGAATTCCGGCGACCTGGCCCGCCAGGTCTACGAGGCCGACCTGCGCCATATCAACACCACCTCCGATTCCGAGGTGCTGCTGAACGTCTTTGCCCACGAATTGCAGCAGCTGGGCAAGTTCTCGCCCACTGCCGATGACATCTTTGCCGCGGTCGGCGGCGTGCACCGTCGCTGCCGGGGTGCCTACGCCGTGGTGGCGATGATCACCGGCCACGGCATCCTCGGGTTCCGCGATCCGAACGGCATCCGCCCGCTGTGCTACGGCGAGCGCATGACCGAGAGCGGCCCCGAATTCATGGTGGCTTCCGAGTCGGTGGCGCTGTCGGCCATGGGCTTCAACCTCATCCGCGACATCGAGCCGGGCGAGGCGATCTTCATCGACGTGCGCGGTACGGTGTACACCAAGCAGTGCGCCGAAACGCCGCGCCTGATCCCGTGCATCTTCGAGCACGTCTACCTGGCCCGCCCGGACTCGATCATCGACGGCATCTCCGTCTACAAGGCGCGCATGCGCATGGGCGAGAAGCTGGCCGAGAAGATCAAGCGCGAGTGGCCGGACCACGACATCGACGTGGTGATCCCCATCCCGGACACCAGCCGCACGGCGGCGCTCGAGCTGGCCAACTGCCTGAACGTGAAGTACCGCGAGGGGTTCATCAAGAACCGCTACATCGGCCGTACCTTCATCATGCCGGGCCAGAACCAGCGCAAGAAGTCGGTGCGCCAGAAGCTCAATGCCATCGAGCTGGAGTTCGCCGGCAAGAACGTGCTGCTGGTGGACGATTCCATCGTGCGCGGCACCACCTGCAAGCAGATCATCCAGATGGCGCGCGAGGCGGGTGCCAGGAACGTGTATTTCGCCTCGGCGGCACCGCCGGTGCGCTACCCGAACGTGTACGGCATCGACATGCCGGTGGCCAACGAGCTGATCGCGCACAACAACCGCACGGTCGAGGAAATCTGCCGGCTGATCAGCGCCGACCGCCTGATCTACCAGGACCTCGAGGACCTGGTGTCGGCCTGCCGCGAGGGCAACCCGGACGTGGATGGCTTCGAGTGCAGCGTGTTCACCGGCGAATACGTGACCGGCGACGTGAACCGCGATTACTTCCTGGGCCTGGAGCGCCAGCGCAACGATGCCGCCAAGGCCGAGCGCGACCGCGAGCTGGCCCTGATGCAGATGGACCTCCACATCACCCGGTGATGACGACGTGACCGACGAACTTTCCCGCCGCTTCGACACTCTCGCCATCCGCGAGGGGCAACTCCGTACCGAGTTGCAGTCCCACGGCGACCCGGTATTCCTGACGTCGAGCTTTGCCTACGGCAGCGCGGCGGAGGCGGCCGCGCGCTTCGGCGGTACCGAGCCGGGCTATGTCTACTCGCGTTTCAGCAACCCCACGGTAGCCAGCTTCGAGCAACGCCTGGCGGCGCTGGAGGGAGGCGAGCAGGGCGTGGCGTTTGCTTCCGGCATGGCCGCAATCACCGCGACTTTCGCGGCTTTGCTCCAGTCCGGTGACCACGTCGTCTGTTCGCGCAACGTATTCGGTACCACGCCGGTGCTGCTGACGAAGTACTTCGGCAAGTTCGGCATCGGCTCCACATTCGTCCACCTCACCGACTACGCGGCCTGGGAAGCGGCCATCACGCCGAAGACCCGGTTGCTGTTCATCGAGTCGCCGTCGAACCCGCTGGGTGACGTGGCCGACATCGCCCGCCTGGCGGCCATCGCCAACAAGGCCGGCGTGAAGCTGGTGGTGGACAACTGCCTGTGCACGCCGGCGCTGCAGCAGCCGCTGGCGCTGGGTGCGCACATCGTCATCCACTCGGCCACCAAGTACCTCGATGGCCAGGGGCGCTGCCTCGGTGGCGCGGTGGTCGGCAACAAGGCGGACATGACCGAGGTGCTCGGTTTCCTGCGCTCGGCCGGCGCGACCATGAGCGCGTTCAACGCCTGGGTGTTCCTCAAGGGCCTCGAGACGCTGCGCCTGCGCATGGAGGCCCACTCCCGCGGCGCGCTCGCCGTGGCCGAGTGGCTGCAGGCGCAGCCGGGTGTCACCCACGTGTTCTACGCCGGCCTGCCGGATTCGCCGCACCATGCGCTGGCAAAAGCCCAGCAGCGCGGCTTTTTCGGCGGCGTGCTGTCGTTCCGCGTGCGCGGCCACGACGGCGAGGGCAGGGCCGCCGCGTGGCGCTTCATCGATGCCACGAAACTGTTATCCATCACCGCTAACCTCGGCGATGTCCGCAGCACCATCACGCACCCGGCGTCCACCACCCATGGTCGCGTCAGCGAGGACGAGCGTGCGCGCATGGGCGTCACCGAGAACCTGATCCGCGTGTCGGTGGGCCTGGAGGATGTCGAGGACATCAAGGCCGACCTCGCCCGCGGGCTGGCCGCGCTCTGATCCACGCGCACGGCAACCGATCACCACGAACGCAAGTCCACGGAGAACTGAAGTCCATGTCGAAGGTCCTGATCATCGGCGCCGGTGGCGTCGGCGGCGTCGTTGCCCACAAGTGCGCGATGATGAAAGACACCTATTCCGACATCATGCTCGCCAGCCGCACGAAGTCGAAGTGCGATGCGATCGCGAAGCAGATCGAGGAAATGCACGGGCGGAAGATCCACACCGCCGCGCTGGACGCCGATGACCCGAAGAACACGGTCGCCCTGATCCGCCAGTTCCAGCCGGCGCTGGTGATCAACGTCGCGCTGCCGTACCAGGACCTGGCCATCATGGATGCCTGCCTGGAAGCCGGCGTGCACTACCTCGACACGGCCAACTACGAGC
Source organism: Gammaproteobacteria bacterium (assembly GCA_018262975.1). GTDB lineage: Bacteria > Pseudomonadota > Gammaproteobacteria > Pseudomonadales > JADFDG01 > JADFDG01. Next base: position 62,353 of record JADFDG010000001.1, on the reverse strand, counting down.
CGATCGACGAGGCCAAGTTCGAGTACAGCTGGCAGTGGGCCTACCGCGAGCGCTTCGAGAAGGCCGGCCTCACCGCCATCCTCGGCTGCGGCTTCGACCCGGGCCAGACCAACATCTACTGCGCGTGGGCGGCGAAGAACCACTTCGACGAGATCCACACCATCGACATCATGGACTGCAACGCCGGCAGCCACGGCAAGGCGTTCGCCACCAACTTCAACCCGGAGATCAACATCCGGGAGATCACCCAGCGCGGCAAGTACTGGGAAAACGGCCAGTGGAAGGAAACCGACCCGCTGTCGGTGTTCACGCCGTTCGATTTCGCCGAGTGCGGCGTGAAGGACATGTACCTGATGTACCACGAGGAGCTCGAGTCCCTGGTGCAGAACATCAAGGGCCTGAAGAAGATCCGCTTCTGGATGACCTTCGGCCAGCAGTACCTGACGCACCTGCGCGTGCTCGAGAACGTCGGCATGACCTCGATCAAGCCGGTGATGTACGAGGGCAAGGAAATCGTCCCGCTGCAGTTCCTCAAGGCGGTGCTGCCCAAGCCGGAAGAGCTTGGCGAGAACTACTCGGGCAAGACCAACATCGGTTGCTGGATCGAGGGCGTGAAGGACGGCAAGTTCAAGCGCTACTACATCTACAACGTGTGCGACCACGCCCAGTGCTGGAAGGAAGTGCGTTCGCAGGCCATCAGCTACACCACCGGCGTGCCGGCGGCCCTCGGCGGCAAGCTGCTGCTGGATGGCGTATGGAAGAAGCAGGGCGTGTGGAACGTCGAGCAGATGGACCCGACGCCGTTCATGCAGCAGATCGGCGCCCTCGGCCTGCCCTGGGTGGAAACGTACCCGGACCAGCCGCTGCCGATCTGACATGGCCTACGACGTCATCCCCGAAACCGCCATCACCGATCTCGACTGGAACACGGTCGAGACGCCGTGCTTCGTCGTCGATACGCGCCTGCTGGAGCGCAACGCGCGCATCCTGGCGTCGGTGCGGGAGCGGGTGCCGAAGGCGCGCGTGCTGCTGGCGTTGAAGGGGTTTTCCATGTGGAGCACCTTCGACGTGCTGCGCCCGTACCTGGACGGCTGCTGCGCCTCCGGTCCGATCGAGGCGCAGTTGGCGCGCGAGGAATTCCGCAAGGAAGTGCATACCTATGCGCCGGCGTTCACCGACACGGAGATGCAGGAGACCCTCGCGCTGTCCGACCACGTGGTGTTCAACTCGCCGTCGCAGTTGCGCAAGCATCTGCCGGCGGTGCGGGCGTTCGAACAGAAGTACGGGCGCAAGATCGATATCGCGCTGCGCGTGAACCCCGGCTATAGCGAGGTGGAAACGGCGCTGTACAACCCGGCTGCGCCCGGTTCGCGGCTGGGCTGTATCCGCACGAAAGAGGTGGATGCCATCATCGGCGAGCTCGACGGCATCCATTTTCACGTGATGTGCCAGCAGGGTTCGGAAACGCTGGCGCGCGTGCTCGAGCACCTCGAGAAGAACTACGGCGACATGCTGGCGAAGGTGCGCTACCTGAACTGCGGCGGCGGCCACCACGTCACCAAGCCGGGTTACAACCTCGACCTGCTCGCCGACACGCTCAACGGCGTGCTGGCGCGCTACCCCAATCTGGAGCACGTCTACCTGGAGCCGGGCGAGGCGGTGGGCCTGAACACCGGCGTGCTGGTGGCCAGCGTGATGGACACGATCGAGAACGGCATGCAGATCGCCATCCTCGATACCTCCGCCACCGCGCACATGCCCGACGTGCTGGAGATGCCGTACCGTCCCACGATCCATGGCGCCGGCGAGCCGGGCGAATTTCCCCACACCTATCGCCTGGGGGGCATGACCTGCCTGGCGGGCGACGTGATCGGTGACTGGTCCTTCCGGGCACCCTTGCGGGAAGGCGACCGCGTGGTGTTCGCCGACATGGCGCACTACACCATGGTGAAAACCACCATGTTCAACGGGGTCAAGCACCCGTCGATCGCCACCTGGGACGGCCAGCAACTGAAAGTGCATCGTCGCTTCGGCTACCAGGATTTCCGCAACCGCCTGTCGTAGGACCGCTGGCGGGCGTTTCGCGGTCTGTCGCTATTCCGTCGCCGCGCTTGCCTCCGGTAGAGTCCAAGGACTCGAATCCGGGGGATGCATGGACAAGTTGATCCAACAGGCCGTAGCCGCCGTCGATACCGTGTTGCTGGGCAAGCGGCGGCAGGTGCAGTTGTCGCTGGCCTGCCTGTTCGCGCGTGGCCACCTGCTGATCGAGGACCTGCCCGGCATGGGCAAGACCACGCTGGCGCACGCGCTGGCCAAGGTGCTGGGGCTCAGCTACCGGCGCATCCAGTTCACCGCCGACCTGTTGCCGGCGGATGTCACCGGGGCGGCCATCTTCGACCGCGAGAAGCAGAAATTCGTGTTCCGCCCGGGCCCGGTGTTCGCGCAGGTGCTGCTCGCCGACGAGATCAACCGCGCTACGCCTCGCACGCAGAGTGCGTTGCTGGAGGCCATGGAGGAACGCCAGGTCACGGTGGAAGGTCGCAGCTACCCGCTGCCGGAGCCGTTCTTCGTGATCGCCACCCAGAACCCCGGTTCGCAGATGGGCACTTACCCGCTGCCGGAGTCGCAGCTCGACCGCTTCCTGATGCGCATCGAGCTGGGCTACCCGGACCCGAAGGTGGAGCGCGCGCTGCTGTCCGGCGAGGACCCGCGCGGGCAGATCGGCAGGCTGGAGGCCGTGTTCACGCTGGAGCAGCTGGCGAAAGTGCAGGCGCTGGTCAACCAGGTGCATGCCTCGGACACGCTGCTCGATTACGTGCAGCGCATCGTGCGCCAGACCCGCGAGAGTGACCAGGTGCCCATGCCACTGTCGCCGCGCGGAGCCATGGCACTGCTGCGCGCCGCCAAGGCCTTCGCGCTGGTGCAGGGGCGCTCGCACGTGGTGCCGGAAGACGTGCAGACCGTCGCGCCCTGCGTGCTGGAGCACCGCTTGCGCGGTTCGGTGGGTGCCGGCCACAGTCGCGGGCAGTCGCTGACCGAGCGCGTGCTCACCGCCGTCCCGGTGGTGTGATTCCATGTTCAAGCGCCTGCGGGCGGCCATCGATGCGCGCTACCAGCGCTGGCTCGAGCGGCGCATCCCGCGTCAGCGCCAGGTGACGCTGGACCAGCGGCGGATCTTCATTTTCCCGGGGCCGCGCGGCCTGCTGTTCGTGGTGGTGCTGCTTTTGCTGTTCATCGGTGGCATCAACTACGCCAACAACCAGGTGCTGTTGCTGTGCTTCCTGCTGGCCTCGCTGCTGAACACCTCGATCCTGCATACCTACCGCAACCTGTCGGGCCTGCGCTTCGAGGCAGCCCGCGCTTACGGTGGCTTTGCCGGCGAGGCGGTGGATTTCGAGATCGTGCTCAGCGGCGCGAGCGGGCGCGCGCATCGCGGCCTGCTGTTGCGCTGGGGTGACGCTGCAGAGATCCGCGTGGACGTGGAAGCAGGGCGCACGCAGGTGCTGCGTTTCTCCCTGCCGGTCAGCCGTCGCGGGCGTTTCGTGCCGCCGCGTATTGCGTTGCGCAGCTTCTACCCGCTCGGCCTGGTGCGGGCCTGGAGTTACGTGGCACTCGACATGGAGGCGTTGGTGTATCCGCGGCCGGTGGCCGACGAGTTGCCACCCAGCGGGGATGGCGACGAAACCGCGCAGGCCCCCGAGGGCCGCCGGCCACGCGGCATCGACGAGTTCGACGGCCTGGCCCGCTACGTGCCGGGCGATGCACAGACCCGCATCGAGTGGCGTGTCTATGCGCGCACGGACGAGCTCTACACCAAGCACTTCACCGAGCCGGGGCACTCGCGCCGCTGGCTGGACTTTTCCGCCTGGCCGCAGGCGGACACCGAGGGGCGGCTGTCGCGGCTGGCGTACTGGGCCATCGAACTGGAGCGGCGCGAACAGCCGTATGGCCTGCGCATTCCCGGCGCGCGGCTGGAACCGGCGCAGGGCGACGACCACCACCAGCAGGTACTCGCGGCGCTGGCGCTGTACGGGGCGCCGCCATGAGCCAGGTCGAACTCGCCGGCTACCAGGTCTCGCGGCGCTCGGTGCCGTGGATGATGGCCGCCGTGGTGGCGGCCATGCTGCCGCATGTGGCGCACCTGCCGCCCTGGTTGCTGGCGATCTGCGCATTGTGCGTGGGCTGGCGCTGGGGCGTGCATCGTGGCCGCCTGTCCTATCCGCCGATGCGCCTGCAGCAGTTGTTCGCCGTGCTGTTGATCGGCGCGATTGCGTTGCACTACCGCACGCTGGCCGGCCACCAGGCCGGCACGGCGGCGCTGGTGGCGATGTTTGCGCTGAAGTTGCTGGAGATGTACAAGGAACGTGATGCCTACGTGGTCATCCTGATCGGCTATTTCGTGGCGGCCACCGCGTTCCTGTTCTTCTTCACCCTGTGGATGGCGGCGTGGATCCTGCTGGTGGCATTGCTGCTGACCGCCGCACTGGTGGCCATCAACGCCAGCCTGGACGCGCCGCGGCTGGAGCCGATCAAGCGTTCGGCGATGCTGTTCGCGCAGAGCGTGCCGCTGGCCATCCTGTTGTTCGTGGTGATGCCGCGCCTTGGCCCGCTGTGGTCCATCGGGTTGCAGCCCGGCGATGCGCAGACCGGGGTGAGTGACGAGATGTCCCCCGGCAGTATCGGCTCGCTGGTCGAGTCGGACAAACTGGCATTCCGCGTGGATTTCGACGGGGCGGCGATGCCGGTGACCTCGCGCATGTACTGGCGCGGCCTGACGCTGTCGTCCTTCGACGGTCGCACCTGGCGACCCGGGCGGGACCTCGAACGTTACCCGGCGCTCACCTGGTTCCCGCGCGGGCGCCAGCCGGAATGGTTGCAGCGTCAGGAAGCCGCGCGCGCACAGGCCGGCACATTGCGCGAGTGGCGCTATACGGTGACGCTCGAACCGACGCAACGGCCCTGGCTGTTCGCGCTGGCAGTGCCTTACAGCGACGAGCGCGCCGTTGGTCATGTGTACGACCAGAGCCTGCGTGCACCGGGGCCGGTCAAGACGCTGACGCGCTACCGGGTGATTTCCGTGGAGGGCATGCCGCGCGATCCCGAGCTGCCGGCATGGTTGCGCGACGACAACCTGCAACTACCCGACGACGCGGCGCCGCGCGCGCGGCAATGGGCGTTGCAGGAGCGCGCGGAGCTGCCCTCCGACGAGGCCTACGCGGCACGCGTGCTGCAGTGGTTCGCCGAGGATGGATTCTCCTATACGCTCAGTCCGCCGGTGCTGGGTGCCCAGCCGGTGGACCAGTTCCTGTTCGATACGCGGCGCGGATTCTGCGAGCACTACGCCGGCGCCTTCGTGCTGCTGATGCGCGCTGCCGGCATACCGGCGCGCGTGGTGGCCGGTTACCAGGGCGGCGAGGTCAACCCGGTGGGCGGCGCCGTGCAGGTGCGCCAGTACGACGCCCATGCCTGGGCGGAGATCTGGCTGTATGGTCGTGGCTGGGTCCAGTACGACCCCACCGCGGTGGTGGCGCCCGACCGCATTACCCGTGGTTCGCGGGTCGCCCTGGCCGATCAGTCGCGGGCCCTGCAGCCGGGCCTGCTTGGTGACACGCCGCTGGGTGGTTCACTGCGCGCGCTCGGCGATGCCTTCGATTACCTGAACCATGGGTGGAACCAGTGGGTGCTCGGCTTCGACGAGCAGGCGCAGCGCGGCTTCCTGCAGCGCTGGCTGGGCGGTGTTTCGGCGTGGCGCATCGGCATGCTGGTGCTGGGTACCGGGGTTGCCGTGGTGGCCTTGCTGGCGTTGTGGATGTTCCGCGACGTGCTGTTCCGCAAGACCGATCCGGTGACGCGCGAGTACCAGCGCTTCTGTGCCGGCTGGGCGGCCCGCGGCCATGCGCGGCGCGCGGACGAGGGTCCCTACGATTACCTGGCGCGGCTGTCCGCTGCCGAGCCGCGCCGGGCCACCGAGCTGCAGCGTTTCATCGTCATCTACGTGCAGTTGTCCTACGCGGGGCGTGCCGCGGATCGCGACGCGCTGCGTAAACTGCGCGCCGCCCGGCTGCAGGCCTGCTGATGGCAGGTCACGCCGGTCCCGACGAGGAGTTCCCGTGAGCGCGTTACCGGTAGACGAGATCCTTCCGCAACTGCGCGCGCTGCTGGAAGCGCATCCGGCGGTGGTGTTGCAGGCGCCGCCCGGCGCCGGCAAGACCACGCGCGTGCCGATGGCGCTGCGCGATGCCCCGTGGCTCGGCAACCGGCGTATTCTCATGCTCGAACCACGCCGGCTGGCCGCCCGCGCGGCCGCGCGCTACATGGCGCGCCAGCTGGGCGAGGAAGCAGGGCAGACGGTTGGCTACCGCACGCGACTGGACACCAGGGTCTCCGTGTCCACGCAGATCGAGGTGGTCACGGAGGGGATCCTCACCCGGCTGTTGCAGGACGATCCGTCGCTCGACGGCTACGGCGTGGTGATCTTCGATGAATTCCACGAGCGTTCCTTGCAGGCCGACCTGGGCCTGGCACTGGCGCGCGAATGCCAGCAGGCGCTGCGCGACGACCTGCGCCTGGTGGTGATGTCGGCGACGCTCGACGCCGCACCGGTGGCGGCGCTGCTGGCCGGCAGCGATGGCAGCGACGCACCGGTACTCACCAGTGCCGGGCGCGCGTTCCCGGTGGCCACGCGCTACCTGCCGCCGGCCGACCGGCGCGCGTGGCTGGATCACCTGGTGCGCGAGCTGCCGCACATCCTGGCGCAGGAAGAAGGTTCGGCGCTGGTGTTCCTGCCCGGCGTCGGTGAGATCCACCGCGTGCAGGGCGCTCTGGCCGGGCGCTTGCCGGCGGACGTGCGCGTGGTGCCGTTGTATGGCGACCTCGCCGGCAATGAACAGGATGCGGCCATTGCCCCGGCAGCCGCCGGCACGCGCAAGGTCGTGCTGGCAACCTCTATCGCGGAAACCAGCCTCACCATCGACGGTGTGCGCATCGTCGTTGATGCCGGCTGGCAACGTCGCCCGGTATTCGATGCCGGCAGCGCGATGACGCGACTGGTGACCAGTCGGGTGTCCGCAGCCGCCGCCGAACAGCGACGCGGCCGGGCGGGGCGCACGCAACCGGGTGTGTGCTGGCGCCTGTGGAGCGAGAGCGAGGCGCTGAACGCGTTTACCGCCGCGGAAATCGCCGAGGCGGACCTGTCCGGCGTCGCGCTGGAACTGGCGCAGTGGGGTACGCGCGAGCCGCGTGCACTCGCCTGGCTGGACCTGCCGCCGCGCGCCGCGTGGGAGCAGGGCATCGCGTTGCTGAAGCTGCTCGAGGCGATCGATGCCGACGGCGCTATCACCGCGCATGGCAAGCGCATGCTGCAGGTGGGACTGTCGCCGCGGCTGGCGCACATGGTGGTGCGCGGTCGCGAACTGGGCCACGGCCGTCTCGCGGCAGAGCTGGCGGCGCTGTTGTCTGAACGCGACTTGTTGTCGCGCGGTGCCGGCGAGGGCGCGGACCTGCGCGCACGCCTTGAAGCGCTGCGCGGCGAGGGCGGTGCGGTCGATCGCCAGCGGCTGCGCCAGGTGCGTGACAGCGCACGCCGCCTGTACCCGCGTGACGCCGACAGCAGCGAAGAGAGCAGTGCCTCGGTGGGTGAGTTGCTGGCGCTGGCCTTTCCCGACCGGGTCGCGCGGCGCCGCGGTGCCAGTGGCGGGCGATACCAGATGGCCAACGGGCGTGGTGCCTTCCTGGTGGAAGGCGATGCCCTGGGCAAGCATGAGTGGCTGGTCTGTGCCGATCTCGACGGCGATGCGCGCGAGGCGAAGGTGTATCTCGCGGCGCCACTGGGCCTGGCAGCGCTGGAGGAAGCACTGGGCGCCATCATCCGCAGCGAGGACTACACGGGCTGGGACGATGCCGCCGGTGCCATGGTGGCGCGCCGGCGCCGCTCGCTGGGCGCCATCGTCATCGACGAGAAGCTGTTGCCGCCGCCGACTGCCGAACAGGTGCAGGCCGGCTTGCTGAATGCCATCCGGGAGCGCGGCGTGGCGTTGCTGCCGTGGGACGATGCAGCCCGCCAGTGGCAGGCGCGGGCGCAGTGCCTGCACCGTCTCGATGCCACGCGCTGGCCGGATTTTTCCGACGAGGCACTGGCCGCGTCGTTGCAGGACTGGGCTGCGCCGTTCCTGTCAGGGATGTCGCGGCTTGCACACCTGAAGGATTTCCCGCTGCGCGAGGCGCTGCGCGCGCGCCTCGATCCATCGCGCCTGCGCGAGTTCGACACGCTGGTGCCGGAGCGCTGGACGGTGCCCACCGGTTCGCAGATCGCCATTGATTACGTGGCGGAAAACGGCCCCGTGCTGGCGGTGAAACTGCAGGAAATGTTCGGCGCCACGGTGACGCCGGCGGTGGCCGGCGGGCGCATCCCGCTGACCCTGCACCTGTTGTCGCCGGCGCAGCGTCCGGTGGCGGTCACGCGCAACCTGGTGACGTTCTGGCAGCAGGGCTACCCGGACGTGCGCAAGGACCTGCGCGGCCGCTATCCGAGGCACCCGTGGCCGGAAGATCCGCTCACCGCGCCGCCGCAGCGCGGCGTGAAGCGACGCGAGTGAGACGGCGCGAGTCAGGCGGCTCTAGGGCTTGACGGGCAGCGTGCCTGCCGGGGCGTCCGGCAGGGTTTTCGCCGGTGCGTGGCGATCCGGCGTGGTCGGCGGCGGCAACTTGATCGTCTGTACCGGCTTGATGGTGCGCGCCTTGTCGACCACCGCGCAGGCAGCCGGGATGGCGATTTCCATCGCGTCATTGGACGTGACATTGCCCTCGGACGGCAGGTGCTTCAACTCGTAGCGCACCTTGCCCTGCGGGCGGGAGGGCAGGGTGTCAGTGATGGTGATCTCGCCGCCGGCTGCCTTGAGTTTCTTCTGCGGATCGACATCCTTGACGTACAGTTGGCCGGCCGGTGCGTCGTCGATGCGTCGCTGCGCATACAACGCGTAGCTCGTGGTGTAGGCGACATCCGCGAGCGGGCCATTGCCGAGGTTGCGCAAGGTCAGCACGGGCCGGCACTGTGCATCGAGGGTGAGAGCGGTGATGCCGATCTCGGGCAACTGGCCGGCGCAGGTCAGTGACTTGCTCAGCAGGTTGTTGCCTGGCTGGGTGTCCGTGTAGCTGCCCTCGGGCCTGAATTCCGCGCTGACCACCACGGTGCCGACGACCTGCTTGGAAACGCCGACCTGCACGGACCCGCCGGGTGGCACCAGTTGCTTCTGGGGATCCTTCGAGTAGAAGCGTGAGCTTGCCCACGAGTCGCGCGGCTCACCGCGATAGAACTGGTAGGTGGCGCCCGCCATCTGGTGGTAGGCAGCCAGCGGCAGGTTGGTGTTGCCGACGTTGGTCAGCGTGGCCACCGGCCGGCACTGCGCGTCGACACCGATGTCGGTGACGGCGATATCGGCCGGCTCCAGTGCCAGCACGGCGCAGGGAGCGAGCAGCAATGACGCGGCGAGCAGGCTTTTCATGGCGGAATCCTTCCGGTTACTGGAGGCGGGTCAACTGCTCGACGATGTCCAGCCCGTGGCGGTGGACGATGGTCGGCGTGGCCTGCTGCGTGTACTTCACCACCGTGCTGCGGATGAACCGCCACTTGGTGGCGACGCGCCGGACGATGGCGGATTTGTCTGCATTGGCGGTGTGCTTCTTCTCGAGCGCCGCCACCAGCGTGTCCATGCGGCCTGCCATGCTGGCGAGGTCGTCGCCGGTGGATGCGTCGTTGGTGTCGGAGTAGGAGCCGAATGGCGAGCCGGCCGTGCGGATGTAGACCGCGACGATGCGCGCGGCCAGCAGCAGCGCCTGTTCTTCCTGGCTGGCCGGCTTGTCGAGGGCATGCCGGGCATTCAGTGCGTTGAGCAACTCGCCGAGCGCGGTGCGGTATTCCGCGAACGCCTGCGCATCGTAGCCGCTGTTGAGCATGCCGGCGCTGCCGTCGCCGCCGCGCAGTGCGCGCACCAGCGTGGCGCGATTTTCCTGCGCGGCCTGTCCGGCGTCGCCGGAGAGATCGGCGACGGCGGCGTCCAGTGCCGGTATGACTGCATCGAGTTGCTGCTCGATGGACGATCGCGTCCCCATGTCGCTCTCGTCGTAGAGCATCATGGTGGTGCCGGTGTCGAGCTTCTGCAGGTCCACGACGAGGCGTACGGCCGCGGCGTGGTCGATGGCGGCCGCGTGGCCACAGGTGGCGAGCAGCAGTGCGCCCAGTGTCTTGCGGATCATGCGCGTCTCCTTCGCATCGGTTGTTGTTCTTGTCCGCGCAGCCGCTGGCCGCGGGTCAGTCTTCCCACACCACGCCCTTGCCGGCGGACCAGGCGGGCAGGCGGGCAGCATAGAACTTCTCGAGTTCATTGCGTTTGATCTTGAGCGTGGGCGTGACGATGTTGTTTTCCACGGTCCAAGGATCCTTGACCACCACGCAGCAGGCCAGCTGCTCGTGGGGATCCAGTTGCTGGTTCACCTGGCGGCGCAGCGACTCCAGTGCATGCGTGAAGTGCTCGCGCTCGTGGCGGTGCTCTGACAGCCGTGCCTTTTCCTCCGGCGTCAGGTTGAGCAGCGCGATGGGCTGCGGGAAGTCGGTACCGGTCACGCAGACCAGTTCCACGCCCGGCATGCTGATCAGCAGGTTCTCGATGGGCGCGGGCGCCACGTACTTGCCCTTGCTGGTCTTGAAGATTTCCTTCAGGCGACCGGTGATGCGCAGGCGGCCCTGGGCATCGATCTCGCCCTGGTCGCCGGTACGCAACCAGTCGCCGTCGATGAAGGCGGCGGCGCTGAGTTCCGGTTCCTTGTAGTAGCCCAGCATGTTGCCCGGGCTCTTCACCTGGATCTCGCCGTGCTCGCCGATGCGGCACTCCACGCCCGGGTTGGTCTTGCCGACGTAGCCGACCTTCTGGTCGCCGGCGCGCGTGGTGTGCGACCAGGCCATGTTCTCCGTCATGCCGTAGACCTCGAGGATCTCCAGGCCCAGGCGGCGATACCAGTCGATCAGCTCCGGTGACAGTGCCGCGGCGCCGGACAGCGTGAGGCGGCACTGGTCCAGGCCCAGCGCGGCGAGCAGCTTGCGGCGCACGATGCCGTTGATGACCGGGATCTTCAGCAGCAGGTCGAGCTTGCGAGGTGGCATCTTCTCGCAGACCTTCTGGTAGAACTTGCTCCAGATGCGCGGCACGGCGAAGAACACCGTGGGGCGCGCGCGCTGGATATCCTGGGCGAAGGTTTCCAGCGATTCGGCAAAGAACACGCGCATGCCGTTGTACAGCATGGCGAGCTCCACGGCGTCGCGCTCGGCCACGTGCGACAGCGGCAGGTAGGAGATGAGGCGGTCGTTCTCGCTCATCGCGTACACCTGGCCGGCGTAGTTGCCGACCGTGGCCAGCCGCGTGAAATCGTGCATCACGCCCTTGGGCGCGCCGGTGGTGCCGGAGGTGTAGATGATGGTGGCGAGATCGTCCATGGCCGGCTTTGCGACCTGCGCCAGCGGCGCGGTGGCGGCGATGATCTGTTCCCAGCGCGGCGTGTCACCCTGGCGCGCTTCGGCCGGTGCCAGCGAAAAGGCGACGCGGCGCACGTGTGCCGGCACGCCGGGCGCCATCTCCGGCCAGCTGTCGAGTTTGCCCACGAAAAGGATCGGTGCGCCGCAGTGCGTCATGATCTGGTTGACGGTGCCGGCGGCGAGCGTCGGGTAGAGCGGCACGCTCACGTGCCCGGCCATCCAGATGGCCAGGTCGCAGATGATCCATTCGGCGCAGTTCTTGCTGATCAGCGCCACGTTGCTGCGCGCCGGCAATTGCTGCGCCACCAGCCAGGCCGCCATGCGCCGCGCTTCGTCGTCCACTTCGCGCCAGCAGTATTCCCGCAGGCGTCCGTTGCCGAGCGGCTGCACGAAGGCGATGGCGTCGGGGCGCCGTTCAACCTGGCGGGCGAGGGCGTCGAGGGGGGTGGGCAAGGCGGGGGCGGTCATGGCCTCTTGTCTCCTGCGGACCTACAGACTCCACCGAGTATGCCGCAAAGCCGGGCATGGACGATGCCCCGTGGCTTGTGTCAATTTGCATCCGTCAGCCACTGTCAGGAGACCCCGTATCCATGAGCATCCAGCAGGCATTCGAGCAGGCCCAGAAGGACGTCAAAACCCTCACCCGGCGTCCGTCCAACGACGACATGCTGGCGCTGTACAGCCTGTACAAGCAGGGCGCCGAGGGCGACGTGAAGGGCAGCCGCCCGGGCATGCTCGACATGGTCGGGCGCGCCAAGTACGACGCCTGGGCCAAGCTCAAGGGCACCGCGAAGGACGCGGCCATGCAGCAGTACGTGGACAAGGTTGCCGCACTGCTCAAGAGCCACCGCTGAGCCGCGCCCCCTCTCTACGGGCAGGCATGGTGCGCTCAGTTCCGCGGCGGAACCACCTTGCGGATGAAGTTGATCACCCGCCGTACGTCCGTACGGGCCTCGGGCAGTAACGGCCAGAAGATCGGCCACACGTGCAGCAGGTCCGGCCGCGACAGCAACGACACCGGCACCCCGGCCTTTTTCGCGCAGGCGACCACCTCGTGGGCGTCGTCGCGCAGGCACTCGTTCTCGCTCACCGTCACCAGCAGCGGCGGCAGGCCGCGGAAATCACCGTACACGGGTGATGCGTACGGGTGTTTGAGGTCCGCGGGGTCGCGCACGTAGAGATCCTCGGCCACCGCCAGCATGTGTTCCGACAGCATGGCGTCGCTGGCATCGTTGGTCTTGTGCGAGCGGGCGGTGGCGGTCATGTCGGCGAACGGCGAGAACACCACCGCGGCCGCCGGCAGCGGCTGTTGTTCGTCGCGCAACCGCAGCAGCAGCGCCAGCGCCAGGCCACCGCCGGCGGAATCGCCGGCCACCACGACCTGGCGCGGCGACCAGCCCCAGGCCAGCAGCATCCGGTAGGCGGCCACGGCGTCATCGACGGCGGCAGGGAAGGGGTGCTCGGGCGCCAGCCGGTAGTCGGGCAGTACCACGTCGGCCTCGAGATCCGCGGCCAGCTTGCCGCACAGGTTGTGGTAGGTGCGCGTCACGCCGGCGACGTAGCCACCGCCGTGCAGGTACAGCAGCACGCGGCGCGCGGCCTTGTGTTGCAGCCAGTCGCCGCGCAGCAGGCCACTGTTGCCGTCGTGGGTAAATGGACGTGCGCGCAGGCCACGCGGCAACAACACCGGCAGCGGTGAGTTGTTCATGGTGCGCCGCAGGTGCGGTGTCAGCGCCTCCTTGCCGAGGTCGTTGCGCTTGATCACGGTGCGGGAGTAGGCCATCAGGGCGCGGGCGACAAGACTGGGCATGGCGGGTTCCGTACGGCGAAAGCGGAGGTCGGCAATCCTGGTACGCCGGCGCGTGGCGGGCCATTGGCCGAAAGGCCGGGCGCCGGTCACTGCGGGCCAATCGCCGCCGCAGGCCATCGCTTTCCGCTGGCCGGCTGTTTGCCCCTTGTGCATACTTCGACGGCCATCGAACCGTGGCCGGCCCCGCCCGGCCCTAGAACAGGCGCCCGAGTGGCGCGGGAGATCCCGGCATGCAAGGCAGGACGGTACTCATCACCGGCGGCAATTCCGGCATCGGGCTGGCGGCGGCCCATGAATTCGCCGCGCGCGGCGCCCGCGTGTGCATTGCCTGCCGCGACCAGGCCAAGGCCCGGCAGGCGCTGGCCGACATCCGCGCGCGCACGCCCGGCGCGGAACTGGAACTGTATTCCCTCGATCTCGCCTCGTTCGACGGGATCCGCCGTTTCACCGCCGAGTTCCTCGCGGCGCACCCGGTGGTCGACGTGCTGGTGAACAATGCCGGCGCCTACATCACGCAGCACCGACACACCGAGGATGGCTTCGAGATGACCATCGGCGCCAACACCCTCGGCCCGATCCTGCTCACCGAATTGCTGCTGCCGGCGCTGGAAAAGTCCGACGACGGCCGCATCGTGCACCTGGCGTCCATGGCGCACCTCGCCGGCAGCATCGATTTCGATTCCTTCCGTGAACGCCGTCCGTACTTCGCGTTTCCTGCCTACGCGCAGTCCAAGCTCGGCAACCTGCTGTACAGCAATGCGCTGGCGCGCCGCACCCGGGTGACCAGCAACGCGATCCATCCCGGTGCCGTCGCCTCGCCGCTGTACCGCGAGTTGCCGTCGCTGCTTTATGCATCCTTCCGCTGGGCGCTGGTCAGCCCGGAAAGAGCCGGCAGGCTGATTGCCGACCTCGGCCTTGCTGCGCAGTACCGCGCGACCACCGGGACGTATCTTGCCGCGCAGCCGCCCGCTTACGCGAGCCGGCGCGCCCGCGACGTCGCGCTGCAGGATCGCTTCTATGAACACTGCTGCGAACTGGTGGGCGTGCCGCCGCGCCCGGTCCTGCGCTGAATCCGACCCATCACGTTTCCGGAGTCCTCCATGCCCAACCCGATCCTGCACCAGTCCGCCGTGCTCGGTTCCGTCGTCGCGTCCAGCCTGGGCCTGTGGCGCGGCAGCGTCGTGGTCAAGGCGGCGGTACAACCGGCGAAACCCGTCACCTTGTACGAATTCGAGGCGTCGCCCTACTGCCGCGCGGTGCGCGAGGTGATCACGGCACTGCACCTGGACGTGGAGATCCGGCCTTGCCCGCAGGGCGGCACGCGCTTCCGCCCGGAGGCGGAGCGACTCGGCGGCAAGCTGCAGTTCCCGTTGCTGGCCGACGCCAACACCGGCGAGGTGATGTACGAGTCCGCTGATATCAACGCCTACCTGTTCCGCACCTATGGCGGCATGGACGTGCCGGCGTACTACCGGCCGACGGCGCTCAAGCCACAGGTCTCCACGGCGGCCAGCGCGGTGCGCCTGGGGCGCGGCTGGAAGGCGCGCGCTTCGGTGGCGCCGGAGCAGCCGCTGCACCTGTGGAGCTTCGAGTCGAGTCCCTATTCGCGGCTGGTGCGCGAACGGCTGTGCGAGCTGGAGATCCCGTACACGCTGCACAGCCTCGGCAAGGAACACTGGAAGGAAGCCGGTCCGGCGGCTCGGCGCATCACGCCCAACCCCTACGTGCCGCGCGAGGGCGGCAAGCGCCATGCGTTCTGGAAGGCGCACGGGCGCGTGCAGGTGCCGTACCTCGAGGACCCGAACACCGGTGCGGGCCTGTTCGAGTCGGCCGACATCATCGATTACCTCGAGCGGACTTACGCCCGCTGACCGTGGGCGGGCGCGGCGATGACGGCGCGAACAGTTCCGTGCGCGCCGCGGTCTGCATGGCCAGCAGCGCGGGATCGGTGACGCGGCGGGCCGGCGATACCAGGTAAATTTCCTCGCGCACGCCGGCCAGTTCCCCGGCAACGGTCACCCCGTACTGCCGGCAGACATAGTCCGCCATCGCCGTCGGCGCCACGAACAGCCCGGCGCCCGCCTGGCCGAATGCCTTCATCAGCGCGCTGTCATCGAATTCCCCGACGATGCGCGGGCGCAGCCGCTGTTCGGCGATCCAGCCGAGGATGCGTGCGCGCGTGGCGACGTCCTCGCCCGGCAGCAGCAGCGGCGCGCCGTCGAGCAGGCGCGGAAAGCCCCTGGGCAGCGTCGCCAGCAGGCGGCGCGTGCCGAACACCGAGAGGCTGCTGGCACCGGCCAGGTGGTTGAAGGCGCGCACGTGGTGCCCGCCCGGCAGCGGTCGGTCGGCAATGATCACGTCCAGTCGCTGCACCGCCAGTTCCGCCAGCAGGTCGTTCATGCGGCCCTCCCGGCAAACCAGTCGCGTGGGTTCCGGCAGCGCGAGCACCGGTGCGACCAGCCGGTGCGCGACCGACTTCGGGACCACGTCCGAAATGCCCACCCGGAACGCCCGCGCCGGGCGTGCCGCCTCGTCGCGCACCGCATCCAGCAGGCCATCGCCGAGCGCGAAGATCTCGTCGGCATAGCCCAGGGCCCGTTCGCCGGCCTCGCTCAGGACCAGCCCGCGCCCGCGCCGTTCGAACAGCGCCACGCCGAGCGCCTCCTCCAGTTCGCCGAGCTGGCTGCTGATCGCGTGCGGGGTGAGGTGCAGTTGCCCGCTGGCGCGGGCGATGCTGCCGGCATGCGCCACGGCGTGGAAATAGCGCAGGTGACGGAAGTTGAGGTTGTTCATGGGCGTCCCTGAAGCATCGATAAAACGGATGTATCGTCCAAATATATTCGACTTATCGGACGGATTGGCCAGTGGGACAGTAGGGCATCCGCCAACAGCAGGGGTGTGCCATGCAAATCCGTCTACGTGCGCTCGGCTTCGAGTTGACCGCTGCCCTCCAGGACTACGTGCGGCGCCGCCTCGGCAGCGCCCTCGACCGTCACGAGGACCAGGTGCGGCGGGTGGAGGTGGTGCTTTCCGACGAGAATGGCCCGCGCGGCGGCATGGACAAGCGCTGCATGGTGCGGCTGGTCGCGGCGGGGTTGCCCGCGGTGCACGTGCTCGATCGCCAGCAGGATCTCTACGCGGCGATCGACCGGGCGCTGGGACGCGCGGCGCATGCGCTGGCCAGGCGCAAGGGGCGACGGGTCCGGAACGAACACGGGCGAGGCGGTCATGGCCTGTCGTCGCCCGTCGTGGAGGGCTGACACCATGGACGACTTCCGCAAGCTTCGTCCGCGCGCCGTTCCGGCCGGATGGCGTCATGGCCAGCCCTGGTGGCTGGACTTGCTGCAGCGCGTGAGCCTTCGCACCTGGCTGACGCTGGGCGCCATCCTGGTGGCCTGTCTGGGCTTCGCGATCTGGGCCCTGGTCGCCCTGTGGCAGTCGGTGGGCGAGCGGGCTCCCGGCTGGCAACAGACCATTGGCGCGATGGCCGGCGAGGTCGCTCCGGCTGCCAACCCCGAGGCCATTGTTGCTGCGGGCAGCGAGGTGGTGGCCGGGGCCGTCACCGAGGCGAGGACGCAGGTCAACGCGTACGCCGCGCAGATCGACCAGGTGGTGCCCGGCGCCTCCGGCCGCCTGCAGGCGGCCGCGGAGGCATGGCTGGGGAAGGACGCTGAAGCGGCGACGCAGGCCGGCAGCACTGCGACGGGCGAGGAGGCCGGGGAGGCGCCCTGACGCTTCAGCGTGCCGCGGCGTCGCGCAACACCACCCGCAGCACGCGGCCTGCGGGGCTGTCGGTGGCCAGGTAAAGATATCCGTCCGGCCCCTGGCGCACGTCGCGTATGCGTTCGCCCAGTTCCTGCAGCAACTTTTCGCGCGCCACCACGCGCTCGCCGTCGAGCGTGATGCGCCACAGGCCACGTCCGGCCAGCGCGCCGCTGAACAGGTTGCCCTGCCAGCCGGGGTAGCGGTCGCCGCTGTAGAACGCCAGCCCGCTCGGGGCGGTGGAGGGCTTGGGCCACCAGGTCACCGGCTGCTCCATGCCGGCTTTCGCGCTGCCTTCGCCGATCGGCCGGCAACCGCGGTACTCGCAGCCGTAACTGATCACGGGCCAGCCGTAGTTGCGGCCGGCACGCACGATGTTGATCTCGTCACCGCCTTGCGGACCGTGTTCGCTGGTCCACAACTCGCCGGTTTGCGGATGTAACGCGGCGCCCTGCGGATTGCGGTGGCCGAGGCTGAAGATTTCCGCGCGCGCCTTCGTGTTCTGCACGAACGGATTGTCGGCGGGCACGCGGCCGTCGGGCAGGATGCGCACGATCTTGCCGTGGTGCTTGTCGAGGTGCTGCGCTTTCGGCCTTTCCTTGTCGGCCTGGCGATCGCCCAGCGTCACGAACAGCGTGCCGTCGCGCGCGAAAACCAGGCGTCCGCCGTAGTGCCCGTGTGTATCGGCCTTCGGCCACTGGCGGAAGATCGCCTGCGCATCGCGCAACTGCCAGTGGGCGGTGTCCAGGCGGGCGCGGCTGACCGCCAGCCCGTTGCTGCCGTCCTCGCCGGCCTCCACCCAGCTCAGGTAGACCAGGCCGTTGCGTGCGTAGTCCGGATCCACCACCACGTCGAACAGGCCGGCCTGACCGCCGGTGACCACGGCCGGTGTGCCGGTGACCGTCACCACACGCCCCGAGCCGGCCGGCAGCGCCCGCAGTCGCCCGGTCCGTTCGGTGACCAGCAGGGTCCTGTCGGGCAGGAAGGCCAGGCTCCAGGGGTGCTCCAGGCCGCGGATGACCGTTTCCGTGTCCACCACGGGTGCCGCACCGCAAGCCAGCGGTGCGAGCAGGAGAATGGCCAGCAAGGTCAGCCGGCGGCGCGCCGCCCGGGGGGCGCGGCCGGGCATCTTTCGATAGTTAATGGCTATCATATATATAGAACAAATAGCCTTTTAAAATGGCGGGTGTTTGCCTAGGATACGCCTCGCGGTCCCAACCCATTCACACCCGCAAGGAGAGACATCGATGTCGCTGATCAACACCACCATCAAGCCTTTCAAGGCCAACACCTACCACAACGGCAAGTTCGGCACCGTCACCGACGCCGACCTCAAGGGCAAGTGGAGCGTGTTCGTGTTCTACCCGGCCGACTTCACCTTCGTGTGCCCGACCGAGCTGGGTGACGTTGCCGACCTGTACCCGGAGTTCCAGAAACTGGGCGTGGAAATCTACAGCGTCTCCACCGACACCCACTTCGTGCACAAGGCCTGGGCCGACGCCTCCGAGACCATCAAGAAGATCAAGTACCCGATGATCGCCGACCCGACCGGCACCATCACCCGCAACTTCGGCGTGATGATCGAGGAAGAAGGCCTGGCCCTGCGTGGCACCTTCCTGGTCAACCCGGAAGGCGTGATCAAGGTCTGCGAAATCCACGACCTCGGCATCGGCCGTGACGCCGGCGAACTGCTGCGCAAGGTCAAGGCTGCCCAGTACGTTGCTTCCCACCCGGGTGAAGTCTGCCCGGCCAAGTGGAAGGAAGGCGCTGCCACGCTGAAGCCGTCGCTGGACCTGGTCGGCAAGATCTAAGACGCGCTCCACCCCTCCTGCAGCGAGCGGGCCACGCCCGCGAGCACACCCAATTCGCTGATCGCGACAGGTCGCGGGCTCCGGCCCGCTCCTGCAGGGGGGGCTTTTGCCCTGAATTCACACACGGGATGCCATCACCATGACCATGCTTGACGCCAACATGAAGGAACAGCTCCGCGGTTACCTGGAGCGCATCACGCTGCCGGTCGAACTGGTGGCATCACTGGACGACAGCAGCGCCGCCAACGAGCTGAAGACGCTGCTGGAAGAAATCGCGGAACTGTCGCCGAAGGTGACGCTGTCCGCGCAAGCCGGCACCGCCGCGCGCAAGCCGTCGTTCATCATCCGCCGCACCGGCAGCGACGCCGGTGGCAAGGCGCCGGTGCAGACCGAGTTCGCCGGCATTCCCATGGGCCACGAGTTCACCTCGCTGGTGCTGGCGCTGCTGCAGACCGGTGGCTACCCGCCGAAGGTCGAGCCGGAAGTGATCGAACAGATCAAGGCGCTCGAGGGCGAGTTCCATTTCGAAACCTATATCTCGCTGAGCTGCCACAACTGCCCCGACGTCGTGCAGGCGCTCAACCTGATGTCGGTGGTCAACCCGAACATCCGCCACGTGATGATCGACGGCGCGCTGTTCCAGAAGGAAGTCGACGAGCGCCAGATCATGGGCGTGCCGGCCGTCTACCTGAACGGCGCCCACTTCGGCCAGGGCCGCATGACCCTGGAGGAGATCCTCGCGAAGATCGACACCGGCGCCGCCGCGCGTGACGCCGCGAAGCTGGCGCAGAAGGACGCATTCGACGTGCTGGTGGTGGGCGGTGGCCCGTCCGGCTCGGCCGCGGCCATCTACGCCGCGCGCAAGGGCATCCGCACCGGCGTGGTGGCCGAGCGCTTCGGTGGCCAGGTGATGGATACGCTGGGCATCGAGAACTTCATATCGGTGAAGGAAACCGAGGGCCCGAAACTGGCTGCCGCGCTCGAGGAACACGTCAAGCACTACGGCGTGGACATCATGAACGGCCAGCGCGCCACCGGCCTGGTGCCGGCCGACCAGAGCGAGGACGGTCTGGTGCACGTGACGCTGGAAAACGGCGCGCGCCTGCGCAGCAAGAGCGTGGTGGTGGCCACCGGTGCCCGCTGGCGCGACATGAACGTACCCGGCGAGAAGGAATACCGCACCAAGGGCGTGGCCTACTGCCCGCACTGCGACGGCCCGCTGTTCAAGGGCAAGAAAGTCGCGGTGATCGGTGGCGGCAACTCGGGCATCGAGGCGGCCATCGACCTGGCGGGCATCGTCGAGCACGTGACCGTGCTGGAATTCGACAGCAAGCTGCGCGCCGACGCGGTGCTGCAGAAGAAGCTGTACAGCCTGCCGAACGTGCGCGTGATCCTGTCGGCGCAGACCACCGAGGTCACCGGCGACGGTCACAAGATGAATGGCCTGGTCTACAAGGATCGCGTCAGTGGTGAAGTACACAAGCTCGAACTGGCCGGCGTGTTCGTGCAGATCGGCCTGGTGCCCAACACCGATTTCCTGAAGGGCACCGTCGAGCTGAGCAACCGTGGCGAGGTTGTCATCAACGACCGCTGCGAGACCAGCGTGCCGGGCGTGTTCGCTTCCGGTGACTGCACCACGGTCCCGTACAAGCAGATCATCATCTCGATGGGCGAGGGGGCGAAGGCGGCGCTGTCGGCGTTCGACTACCTGATCCGCCACGGCTGATAGCTGCATTTCACGGAAACAAAAACGCCCGGCGATGCCGGGCGTTTTTTTGTCGGGGGCATGGCCCCCTCTCTACATGAGCATCACTTGCCGAGGAAGTCAGCCTTGCCGATCGCCACGCCCTGCGCGCGCAGGATGTCGTAGGCGGTGGTGACGTGGAAGAAGAAGTTCGGCAGCGACCAGTAGGTGAGGAACTTCGCGCCCTTGAACTGGTAGGTGGCCCACGGGTAGACGAGGGTGATGTCGCGGTCCTCGGCGCCGGCATACAGGTCGGCGTCGATGCCGTCGATGTAGTCGAGGATGGCCTGCACGCGCACGCGCAGTTCCGCCACGGTGGTCTCGTTGTCGAGGAAGGTCGGCGGCTCCAGGCCGGCCAGGCGGGCGGCACCGCCCTTGGCGTGGTCGGTGGCGATCTGCACCTGCTTCTTGAAGTCGAACATGTCGGGGGCGAGCTTCGCATCCAGCAGCGACTTCACGTCGACGGCATTGGCGGCGGCGTGCGCGTCGGCGCGCTCCAGCAGGGTGAGCAGGGTGCGCAGGCCGCGCTTGTAGATCGGTACGGACGCGTCGCGGATGGTGAAGGCCATGGATGGGGTCTCCGGCAGGGTGGCGGGAAGGCGGGGCAAGCATAGCGGCTGGGCGGGGGCGCCGCGACCGGCAAGGGAATCCCCTGGTTCGGGGGATGGGTTTGTCCGCCGCCGGGCGACAACATGTGCGGTGCTTGTCCCAAGGAGCCTTTCCCAATGCGCCACGCCCTGTTGACCCTGGCCCTGCTGTCCGCGGCCGGCCCCGCGCTCGCCGACAGCGTCACCGATGCCACTCTCCGGAAGGAAGCCCTGCTGCGCGGTTACACCACCGCCGAGGCCGAGCGCCGCTTCGAGGAATACCAGCGTAACCCGCAGGCCCACGTGGAAGCCCTCAACAAGGGCATCGGCAACCTCGTCAGCAACATGTACCAGCGCCAGGCCGCGAAGCAGGCGGCCACCAAGAAGTTGTGGGACGAGATGTGGGAGGCCATCAAGTACGGCAAGGACTACCCGGTGTACAGCGCGGCCGAGGGTGCCGAGCTGCGCAAGATGCTGGAGGTGCAGCTGACGCGCGATGACGGCGGCGAGGTGCTGGCCACCCGCCGCATCGTCGAATATGCGCTGCACATCCGCCCGTATTCGGAATTCATCTTCCCCGAGCCTGACTACGCCTATGCGGTCAGCAAGCTGCACGCCCAGGCCTACGGCAATCCGTTCGACGCCTGGAGTTCGAACACGCTGGCCCGCCTGTACCTGCTGGGACTCGGCGTGCCGAAGGACGAGGCCGAGGCGTTCAGCCTGGTGGCGCGCTGTGGTGATGCGCTGGGCCTGCCCTCGCGCGCGAAGAGCCGCGTGGACGATGCGCGCTGCGCGATGACCAAGGTGCGTATCCTGGAGGAAGGCTGGGGCGTGCCCAGGGACCCGAAGAAGGCCGCCAGCTACCTCGACATGACCATGGAGCGGTTCAGCACCCGCGAGAATCCGGTGCAACCGTTCACCCGTGAAAAATTCGAATCGATGATCGGCCGCTGAGGACAGGACCATGAAGAAACTCGCATTCCTGCTCGCCGCCGCCTGCCTGTCCGGTTCCGTGCTGGCCGCCGACGCGGTGTTGTTCCGCGATGATTTTTCCACCAACGCCGGCTGGCCGGCCTCGGAAAAGCCCGGGACCACCACCTTCACCGTGGTTGACGGTCGCCTGCGCCTCGCCAACCTGTCGAACGGCATGAGCATGCAGACCTCGCGCGACGTCCGCGTGCCCGGCCCGGCCGCCTATCGCCTGGAGTTCACCACCCGCGAGATTGCCGCCAGCGGCGACAACGTGTTCTACGGCGTGGCGCTGCGCGCGCCGGACGGCGACGAGGTGGGTTTCACGCTGGGCAGCCAGGGCTATGCGCGTATCTACTACTGGCGTGACAATGCGTGGGCGGACATCGCGGCCATGGACTGGGTGCAGGTACCGGCCATGAAGACCGGTGCCGGCGCGGTCAACAAGGTGCGCATCGAGCGCGAGTCGGGGGCCTTCAACTTCTACGTCAACGACGTGTTCGTCGGCAGGAGCCGCATCATCGACATCGCGCCGTCGGTGGTCACCGTGGTGGCCAACCAGCAGGTCACCGTCGACTTCGACGACATCGTGCTCACGCGTACCGGCACCGACAGCCGCCTGGCGCGCCTGACCGCGCAGGCGCCGATTCCCGGGGCCCCGGTGCTGGCCCATGACGACTTCACGCGCACGCTGAAGGAAAAGCTGCGCGGCAACACGCTGAAGAAGGACGACCGCTGGATGCTGGAGGACAGCGCCGATACGCGTCGCCTGATCGACTACACCCGCGAGCTGCTGGTGTTCGATCGCAAGGCCGCCGAGGGTTACTCGTGGGTGTGGATGGGCAATACGACGGACCCGCGAGTGTTTGCCACCTATACCGTCAGCGCGAAGGTGCGTTACACGAAGAACGGCACCGGCTGCGGTGGCGTGGTGCTGTTGGGCAAGGAGCAGGAGGGCAAGGAATACCCGATGTTGCTGGCCTGCGTGCAGCCGTCCACCGGTAACGTCCAGCTGTGGACCTACCCGCAGGACAACAGCGAGTGGACCAGCCATGTCGATGTGCCGACCAAGGCGCTGCACGAGGGCATGAACGAGTTGCGCCTGGTGTTCGACAAGGGCGAGGTGCTGGTGTTCATCAACGGCGAGTACCAGGGCAACGGCAGGCCGCCGGCGAACTGGGCGTACTACGGCATGGGCCTGTACGTGGACAATGGCGTCGGCATGGAGGTCGACGACTTCGACGCCCGCGAACTCTGAGGTACGGTCGCGGGGCGGGGGCACGCCGGTCCCTTGCCCCGGACCGCGCGTCGCCCCGGTGTCCCGGGTCAAGCCCGGGGCCGGGGAACCTTGCCAGAATCGGGTCACTCCCTGCCTTCGAGAGGATGACCCGGCATGATCGGCTTCCCCATCGCCCTGCTGTTCGCCAACGGCTTCGAGTGGTACGCGCACAAGTACGTGCTGCACGGCACGCCGCGCCCGGGCAAGGGCCGCACCAGCCCGCGTCCCGCACTGATGAAGGCGCACTGGGCGCACCACAAGGTCTGCCGGCAACAGGACTTCGACGAGCCGGGCTACCGCGAGGGCCTGTCCAACGAGCGCGTGCGCCTGGAGGCGACCTCACTGGCGCTGACCGCCGGCGCTTTCACCATCCTGGCGCCGGTGGCGCCTTTCTTCGTGCTGGGTGCCTGGTACAGCGCCGGGCGTTACTACTACGTGCATCGCCGCGCCCACCTCGACCACGCGTGGGCGAAACAGCACGTGCCCTGGCACTACGACCACCACATGAATTCCAACCAGGACGCCAACTGGTGCGTGACCCGTCCCTGGTTCGATTACCTGATGGGCACGCGGGTGATTTCCAGCATCGACCTGATGGAGTCCAACCCGCTGGGCATGCGCCTGCCCGGGGTGGTCGAGCGGCCGCTCAATCGCCTGGCCCGTCGCCTGTCGCCGCGCGCCTTCGAAAGGCTGGACAGTAACCGCCGGCAGGAGGCGGCCAACCGGCAGGCAGGCATCGAGGTGGCAATGCCCGACTGAGGCCGGGCCCGCGTGGCGCCGGCTGCGCGCGTCCGTCGGCGCGGGCTTTACCGCGTGCCGGGTGGCATCGATAGTGCCGCTCTGCCCATGAGCGCAAAGGACCTCGCCACCGCATGACCCTGTCCCTCCGTCGACATTTTGCCGACGTGCTCGAGTGGTCGCCGGTGGCCAAGGGCATGCTGCTGCTGGTGGTGCTGTTGCCCCTCTATGGGCAGTACTTCGGCTGGTCCTTGTACATCCTCTCGCGCGATGACGCCACGCGGCTCGCGGACACCGTCTACCTGAGCGGGCAACTGCCGCTGCTGACCGCGTTCATGCTCATCGACCTGTTGCTGCTGGCCGCCGGCCAGTGGTTTCGCCGCCACCGTCCCGGCTCGCTGCCTTTCCAGCTGCTGTGCGCCTGGTACTTCGCGCTCACGCTGATCTACTGCGGATACATCATCGGCACGCTCAATTTCGTTGCCGGCGTGGTGCTGGTGGGCACGCCGCTGGCCGGGTTCATCCTGCTGGAGCGCTGGGTCGTTTACGCCACCTGGCTGCTCGCCCTGGCCGCGGTGGTCGTGCTGTCCTATGCCGGCGCCGCGGGGCTGGTGTCGTATGCGCCGGGCATCGTGCCGCCCACCCCGGGGGACAACGCCAACCAGTTGTTCTGGACCACTACCACGCTGTTCTTCGCCGCGCCGTTCATTGTCTTCATCATCGCGCTGGTGGACTTCCTGCTGTCGCGCTGGCGCGAGCGCGAGATGGCGTTCCGCACGCTGAGTTACACCGATCCGCTCACCGGCGTGCACAACCGTCGCAGCATCCTCGCGCAACTGGAACGGGAGGTCGCCCGCCGGCATCGCCGCGGTGCACCGGTGTCGGTGGTGCTGCTGGACCTCGATCACTTCAAGAAGATCAATGACACCTGGGGCCATCCGGCCGGCGACGAAGTGCTGCGCCAGTCGGCGCGCGCGCTCGGCGAATGCCTGCGCCAGTCGGATGTGCTGGGGCGTTTCGGCGGCGAGGAATTCCTGCTGATGCTGCCCGACACCGACCTGGCCGGCGCGGCGGTCATTGCCGAGCGCTGCCGGGAGCAGCTGGCGGCCGTTCGCCTGCAGGCGGACAACGGCGCCGACTTCGGCATTACCGGCAGCTTCGGCGTGGCCAGCAACGCGCGCGACCCCGACATGTCGGTGACCATGCTGATCGCCGCGGCCGATGGCGCGCTTTACCGCGCCAAGCAGGGCGGCCGCAACCGCGTGGAGTTGCAGGTCGACTGACTTGCGCCGGCCCTGACGTCTACGAGACCAGTCGCGGCGTGCCGAGGATGGCCTTGTTGATGCGGGCGGTGAGCCAGTCCGGGCCGCCCTTGCCGGCGATGCGCGCCATGGCCTCGTGGTAGGCCGGCACGTACGCCAGTTTTGCCGGCAGCGTCCGCTGGATGAACCCGAGCACCTTGCCAACGCGCAGCGCGCTGGCGCGGTTCGCGGCGTTGTCCGCCGGCAGGTCGAGCAACTGCCGGGTGCGCTCCGGCAACTGCATGCAGATGAAGTTCCACACCGGCTGGCGTAGCGGGCGCGGAATGCTCTTCTCGAGGAACAGGCGGATCTTCATGCCCTTCTCGTTGCGGGCGAGGGTGTCCGAGGCATCCATCGCCGCCACGTAGTCCTCGACTTCCTGCCAGTCCTGCGGGTGTGCGGTATCGGGAATGCCGAAGCACATCGCGTACAACTTCGCCTCGTTGACGAAGCGGTCCTTTTCGGCGGTGGAGAGCGGGCGGACCAGGATTTCGTACAGGCGCACCCGGCACAGGAACGCGGTGACGTGCACCCACAGCAGGGCGTTCACCTCGTTGGCCTGGTAGTGCTCGCCGGCGGCATGGGTGCCGGCCTTCTCGTCGATGGTGCCCTGCACGCGGCCGTGCACCTTGTACAGGCCCATGGCGCGCTTCATGACCATGTCCAGGTCGCCGTAGATGAACGACCACAGGAAACTGTAGGTGAGCTGCGCGCGCCGGCGCGGGTCGGTCATGATCTTCGAATGGTCGAACACCGCGGTGCCGATCCACGGGTGGCACAACTGCATCTGCACCGACTGCACGGCGCCCAGGAAGTACACGAGGGTGTGCTTGTTCACTTCCCAGAACATCGATTCCGGTCCGAACAGGCCCTTCTTCGGATCTATGGGCGCTTTGCGGACGGCCTCCAGCGAACGGCGCAGGCTGGCCTCGTCCACTTCGATGGGGGCGGCGTCGGGGGCGGCGGCGGGGTTCATGGCGGGCTCCGTGGGGACTGCTGTTCGTGGCGGCGAAAATCGGCCATGCGCTCGCTGTGGGCAATGGCGGATTCGGCCGGGCGACTTGCCGGAATGCTCGCCCGGCCCCGGCAGCAGGTGGCGGGGCTGGCCCGGCGGGTTGTCCTTTGCGGTCATTTACCTGCCGGCGGCTTCGTAGCACAGTCCGGCCGTACAGCCTGTTGCCGGAACCGGAAGCCACGCCATGACCCAGCGCATCCACACCTTCTGCCGCGTTTGCGAACCCTCCTGCGGACTCGTCGCCGAGGTGGACAACGGTCGCCTGCTGCGCCTGCGTCCCGACGACGAGCACCCGGTATCGCGCGGCTTCGCCTGCCACAAGGGCGTGGGCTTCGACGCCATCCACCATGACCCGGATCGCCTGAACGTGCCGCTGCGGCGCAGCAACGGCAAGCGCGACGCGGGTGAATTCGTCGCCACCGACTGGCCGCAGGCCATTGCCGGGGTGGCGGCCGACCTCAAGGCCATCCAGCAGAAGTACGGCAGCGACGCCATCGCCGGCTACATCGGCAACCCCACGGCGTTCAACGCGCTCGGCACCCAGGCGCTCAACTCGTTCTTCCTGCAGATGGGTTGCCGGCGCATCTTCACCTCCGGCACCCAGGACTGCTCGAACAAGTTCGCCGGCAGCGAGGCGGTGTTCGGCTCCAGCACCATCCACCCCTTGCCGGATCTCGAGCACACGCGCTACGCGCTGGTGTTCGGCGAGAACCCCAAGGTGTCGCACATGAGTTTCGTGTCGATGCCCGACCCGATGGCGAAGTTCCGTGCCGCGAAGCAGAACGGCGCGCAGGTGTGGTTCATCAACCCGCGCCACGTGGAATCGGCCACGCCGGCCACCGGCGACGTGCTGCAGGTGCGCCCGGACACCGACCTGTACCTGATGGCGGCGCTGCTGCACGAGCTCGATGTGGCAGGGTTGTGGCGAGAGGACGTCATCCGCGAGCACGGTGCCAACGTGGACGGACTGCGCGCATTCATCCGCCCGTACAGTGCCGAGGCGGTAGCCGCGGTGGTGGGCGTGCCGGCCGCGCAGATCCGCGACATCGCGCTCGGCTTCGGGCGCGCCGAATCCGCGTGCGTGCACATGAGCACCGGCGTGAACATGGGTCGCCAGGGCACGCTGTGCTACTGGTTGCTGCACATGCTCAGCTTCGTCACCGGCAACCTCGACAGGCGCGGCGGCAACCTGTATGCGCTGGGCTTCTACCCGGCGGCCAAGGCCGGGCGCATCAACCTCAAGAACGTGTTCTTTCCCAGCGAGTTCGGCGAGCTGCGGGTGATCCGCGGTGCGTTGCCCGGCAACCTGCTGCCCGATTTCATCCGCGCGAAGCAATCACCGGTGAAGGCGCTGGTGGTGATCGCCGGCAACCCGATCCTGTCCATGGGTGGCGGCGAGGTGTTGCGCGAGGCGTTCGCGGAACTTGAATTGCTGGTGGTGCTGGACATGTTCCGCAGCGCCACCGGCGAATACGCCGATTGGCTGTTGCCGTGCACCGACATGCTCGAGCGCGCCGACCTGAACATCTGCGGGCTCGGCATGCAGCACCAGCCGCACGTGCAGTACACCGATGCCGTGGTGCCACCGGCGGAGCAGCGCAAGGAAGAGTGGTGGATCCTCGGCAAGATCGAGCAGGCCATGGGCTACCGCTCGGTGTTCGATGCCGGCGAGTCGCCGGACGTGTTCGCCCGGCTGGACAAGATGCTGGGCTACAGCCAGTTGTCGATCGCGCAACTGAAGGCGGCGCCGCAGCACACCATCGAATTGCCGCCGAGCCCGGTCGGCCGTTTCTACAGTGACTGGATCCAGACCGAAGACCAGCGCGTGGATTGCTGTCCGGCGCTGTTCGGCGAGGCGATCGGCCGCGCGCACGCCATCTTCGCCGGGTTGCAGGCCGAGCCCGCGGGTACGCTCAAGCTGATCAGCCTGCGCACCAACTACATGCAGAACAGCTGGTACCACAACGTTGGCAAGCTCAAGCGCGCGAGGCAGCAGGAAAACCCGCTGCACCTGTCCGTGGCCGATGCGCAACGGCTGGGTATCGCCGACGGCGACCGCGTGCGGGTGAGCAACGTGCATGGCGTGATCGAGGCGACGGCGCGCGTGGATGACACGCTGCGCGACGGCGTGGTGGCGATGACGCACGGCTGGGGGCAGGAGCGCTCGCACGGCCTGTCGGTGGCGAAGCGCTACCCGGGGGTGAATGCCAACGTGTTGTTGCCCACCGGCCCCGGCAGTTACGAGAAATTGAGCAACCAGGCGCACATGACCGGGATAACGGTGCAGGTGGCGCGCGTTACCGTCTGACTCATTGCCGGAGCGGAAGCGCCCGGCGTGGCCGGGCACTTCCTCCAGCATCGTTCAGCGCTTGCGCCGGCGCAGTCCCAGCGCCGCCAGCAACGGCAGCAGGGTGAGCGCACCGCCGCCATCGTCTTCGGGCGCCGGTTCGTCGATTGCCGGCAGCGCGAACAGCACGCCGCCCGTACTGAGCGTGCCAGCGGTGCTGTTGGCGGTGGCGTTGCCAGAGGCTTCGAAGTACACCGTGCTGCCGCCCAGCAGGGTGCCGACCATTCCGCTGACAGTGTCGAGGGTCGCCGCGCCGGAGGCATCGGCAATCGTCACGACGTCATCGTTGCAGGTATAGGTGCCGGACAGTGGTGCGGTAATGCTGACATCGCTGTCGATGGACATGGGCATGATCCCGCCGGTGATGCTGGCGGTGACATGCACGTTGTCCACCATGGTGACGCTCACCGTGCCGTTGTCGAAGGCGATGCTGCTCACGCCGGTAGCGTGGCTGGCGAGGCTTACCGGCAGGCCCGGCGTGCCGAGCAGGGTGAGTGCTGCAGACGTACTGAGCGAGCCCAGACTGAAGCTGGCCGGCGTGGTGGTGCCGGTGTTCAGGAAGGTCTTGCCATCGAGGTAGTCGCACAGCGACTGGTCGGCGGGCCCGTAACTGAAAGCCTGGTAGTTCACCAGGAAGTCGGAAGGAACCCCGGCTTCGCGAACCCGGGTCACCAGCCGGTAGTTGCCGTGCGGGTGGGTCTCGGCCACGGGCGCGAACTCGTAGCTGTTGGTACTGGCCCAGGCTCCCGAAGCTACCGTCTCCCACGCAGTGCCATTGTGGTACTGCACCTGGAAGCGGTACTCGAGCGTGAGCGCGGTGTCACCGGCGGCGGTGACGGAGACGCTGTCGCCCGGATGCACGAAACGGTCCGCGGGGACGAGATCGGTATCGAGGCGGGTGAGTTCTGCCTGGGCAAACGCCGGCAGGGCGAGCAGGGCGAGGGTCAATGGCGCAAATGCGCCGCGATGGCGTGGCATGCTTCCTCCATGAAGGCACCGCGTCCGTGGATTTGTTGTTGGCGCGCAGATGAATGGCGGTGCCTGTCCATGACTATGGGCTGACGCCCGTACGGCGACCAGTGTCAATTTGTATCAGGCGATTTTCTTAGAAGCTGGCCAGCCACAGTCGCAGGCGCATCCCGAATTCGCTCGTATACCCCATATCAGCGCTGTATACGCGTCCGTCGGCATCGATCACCACGAAGGTAGGCACGCCGGGCAGGCCGTACAGTCGTGCCAGTTCGCCGTCTTCATCGACCAGTACAGGCCAGTCCAGACCGCGCTCGCGCAGCACGCCCTGCACGGCCTGTGCGCTGCCGGACTGCATGGCGATGGTCAGCACCGGGGTGTCCGCATCGCGCACCAGCCGGCTGATGCTGTGCTCCTCGGTGCGGCACACCGGGCACCACTCGGCCCAGAAATGCAACGCCACCGGCTGGCCGGCGTGGCGCGCGCGTAACTGCGCCAGCGTGAGCGGCGTGCCGTCTGCCAGTACGCCGGCGAAATCCGGCGCTTCCGGCGGAACTTCCTGCGTTCGCCACGCATTCACGCCGTACACCACTGCAATCACCAGCAGCAGCGTCACGGCGTGCGAGCGCCAGGGCTGGCGCACCAGCCAGGCGCGCAGGCGCGTCAGTACCACGCGTCTTCCATCGCCAGGCAGGTGTCGTCCAGCGACATCAGCAGTTCGGCCTGCTGTACGGTCTGCGGCAGTTCCCAGCGCAGCCAGTAGCGCGCCGCCTGCAACTTGCCACGGTAGAAGTCGGCGTCGGCGCTGCCGCTTTCCAGCGCACGGGCAGCAATGTTCGCCTGCCAGGTCCAGATCCACGCCACCACGATGCGGCTCATGAAGTCGAGGAACAGCGCCGAGTTGGCCATCAGCAGCGACGGCGGCACGTCGCGTTTGGTGGCGAAGAACAGCGCGACCTTGCCGAGCCGCTGCACGGCGTGGGTCAGCGCGTCGGCCAGTTCGCGTGTCTCGTCATGGGCGAGGGCGGCGTTGGCGGTTTCCTGCATCATGCCGAGGAATTTCTGGAAGGTGCGGCCGCCGTTGAGGCCGAGCTTGCGGCCCAGCAGGTCCAGCGACTGGATGCCGTTGGTGCCTTCGTGGATCGGGTTGAGGCGGTTGTCACGGTAGTGCTGTTCGACGATGTATTCGCGCATGTAGCCCGAGCCGCCATGGATCTGGATGGCCAGGTCGTTGGCTTTCGGGCCGTACTCGCTGGGCCAGGCCTTGATGATCGGCGTGAGCAGGTCGAGCAGGTCGGCGGCGTCCTTGCGGGCGGCTTCGTCGGGGTGGGTCTGCATGTCGTCGACCAGCCGCGCCGAGTACAGGCACAGGGCGAACGCCGCCTCGGCAATGGATTTCTGCGCCAGCAGCATGCGTTTCACGTCGGCGTGCTGCGCGATGGGGATCATCGGCGAGCGCGGGTCGCGGTTGTCGGGAGCGCGGCCCTGCGGACGGTTGCGCGCGTATTCCACCGACTCCAGGTAGCCGGCCACCGCCAGCACCGCGGCGCCGGTGCCCACGGCGATGCGCGCCTCGTTCATCATGTGGAACATGTAGGACAGGCCCTTGCCGGGTTCGCCCAGCAGGTAGCCCACCGCACCTTCCTTCTCGCCGAAGTTCATCGCCGTGGAAATCGAGCTGCGGTAACCCATCTTGTGGAACAGGCCGGCCAGCTGCACGTCGTTGCGCGCGCCGAGCGTGAGGTCGTCGTTGACCAGGAACTTCGGCACGATGAACAGCGAGATGCCCTTCACGCCGGGCTCGACGCCCTCGGGACCGCGGATCTTCGCCAGCACCAGGTGGACGATGTTCTCCGACAGGTCGTGTTCGCCGCCGGAAATGAAGATCTTGTTGGCGCGCACGCGGTAAGTGCCGTCCGCCTGCAGGTCGGCGGTGGCGCGGATGTCGCCCAGCGACGAGCCGGCATGCGGCTCAGTCAGGCACATGGTGCCGAAGAAGCGGCCGTTGAGCATGGGCTCGAAGAAGCGCTTCTGCTGGTCGGCGTTGCCGAACTTCTCGATCACCGTGGCCGCGGACTGCGCGAGGAAGGCGTAAACGGTGCTCGACACGTTGGCCGCCTGGATCCACGCGAAGCAGGCCTGGCCGACCACGTGCGGCAACTGCATGCCGCCCTGTTCATAGTCGCGCCCGGCGCGGGTGAGACCGGTCTCGATCACCGCGTCGCAGGCCTGCTTGATTTCCGGGATCAGGGTGACCTTCTGCCCGTCGAAGGCCGGCTCGTTCTCGTCGCCCTTGC
This sequence comes from Gammaproteobacteria bacterium, assembly GCA_018262975.1. Taxonomy (GTDB): domain Bacteria; phylum Pseudomonadota; class Gammaproteobacteria; order Pseudomonadales; family JADFDG01; genus JADFDG01. Next base: position 30,200 of record JADFDG010000001.1, on the reverse strand, counting down.
GGTTGTGGTTGGCGAAGTATTTCTCCGCTACCTGGCGCGCAGTGGCCATCGACGCATCGAAGGTCTCGCGGTTGTGCTCGGCGTAGCGCGGTCGCGTCGTCAGGCTCTCGGCATCCAGCATTTCGTAGAGGATGAAATCGACGTCGCGGGCGTTGAGGGTCTTGTTCGCCATGGCCACTTCCTTATTTCTTTCACCGATGGTTCACCACCCGTTCGTTGCCGGCTGGCAAGGTGGTGCAGTCGAGCCCGGATGATACCGGGGCCCGTCAGCATTGGAACCGGCGGGTTCAATCGTCCGACGTTGGCCGGTTCGTCGGGCGGCCCGGTGCTGCCAGCCCGGCCCGGATAACGTATCTTCGGCAAGACCCACCCGATCACAAGGAGAAGCCACCATGAAAGCCATGTCCCTGATCGCCGCTGCCTGCGTGCTCGCCTTCGCAGCCCCGGTACAGGCCGCCGACAAGCCCGAAGACCTGATCAAGGCCCGCCAGGCCGGTTACCAGTTCATGGCCTGGAACATGGGGCGCATCAAGGCCAACACCGAGCCGGGTGCCCAGTTCAACAAGGAGGAAGTGATCAAGGCGGCGAACGCGATCCAGGCCATCGCCAACTCTGGCATGGGCCAGTTGTATGCCAGGGGCACCGAGACCGGCAAGGGCTACGCGGAAACGCGCGCGAAGCCGGAGGCGTTCATGGCCGAGCACCAGGCGAAGCTCGGCAAGGTGGCCACCGATTTCAACCGCGAAGCCAATGCCATGGCGGCGGTTGCTGCCGGTGGTGACGCGGCTGCGGTGAAGGCGCAGTTCGCGAAACTCGGCGGCACCTGCAAGGCCTGCCACGACGACTTCCGCAAGAAGTAATCCGCTCGCTGCGAGGAGGCGCACCGCATGAAGCGGATCCGCGTGTGGGACTTGCCGGTGCGCCTGTTCCACTGGTTGCTGGTGCTGGCCGTGCTGGCGGCGTTCGCCAGCGAGAAGGCCGGCAACATGGACGCGCACGCGTTCGCCGGCCTTGCCGTGCTGGGCCTGGTGGTGTTCCGCGTGGTGTGGGGTGTCATCGGTTCACGGACGGCGCGTTTCGCGTCGTTCGTGCGCGGCCCTGCGGCCATCCGCGAGTACCTGGCCGGGCGCTGGCAGGGCGAAGGACACAATCCGCTGGGCGCACTGTCGGTGCTGGCCATCCTCGCCGCGCTGCTGCTGCAGGCGCTGAGCGGGTTGATCGCCAACGATGACAGCAGCTTCTTCGGGCCGCTCTACGACCTGGTCAGCCGTGACACCAGCGATCTGGCCAGTCGCCTCCATCGTTTGCAGGAACTGGTCATCATTGGCCTGGTGGTGCTGCATGTCGCGGCGATTGATTTCTACGCGCGCGTGAAAAAGCAGGACCTGCTTCGGCCGATGGTCACCGGCTGGCGCGAAGGTGAAGGCGAGGGCACGCAAGGCGGTGGCGCGCTCGCGTTCGTCATTGCCGTGGCGATTGCTGCTGCCGCGGTTTATGCAGCGTCCGGTGCCCTGTTGCCGCCGCCACCGCCGCCTGAGGCCATTCCGCCGCCGCCGGCGTGGTAGCGTTCCGTTCCATTCGCCGGCCAAAAAGAAAAGGGGCACGATCCAGCGGACCGTGCCCCTTTTTCGTATTGCGCGTGACGATCAGGCGGTAGCCGCGTTCGTGCCGCCGCTGTTGGCCACGCTGGCGCCCAGCTCCGGCCAGCCGCTCTTCTCGTTGGCCTCGCGGATCAGCGCGTACTCGCTGCGGTCAGCCTGGGTGCGATCCCACTCCAGCAGCTTCGGCGCGATCTTCTTGCGCCACAGCGACGGCACCAGGGCCGATACGTAGGCGCCCATGAAGCCGCTCGGCATGATCGGCTGCTCGGAATGCGCGCGCAGGTCCTGGTAGTGCACGCGCGCGTCGGCGTGGTGGTGGCTGTGGCGGGTCAGGTTGTAGGTGAGCACGCCGCTGACGGTGTGGTTGCAGTTCCACGAGTGGCGCGGTTGCACCGGCTGGGTCGGCACGCGGATCAGGCCGTAGTGCTCGATGTAGTTGAGGTTCTCCAGCGCCAGCTTGGTGGACAGGCACACGATCAGGTGGAACAGCACGCCCATCCAGCCGGCGCAGTAGAAGGCGAATGCCGTGGTGGCCAGCGACACCGCGCCCATGCGCAACAGCACGTTGGACGGCGACAGGAACGGCTTGCCGACTTTCTCCAGGCGCGCCTTCTCGATTTCCCAGGCGTTCACCACCGTGCGCTTGAGCGCCTTCGGCATGTGCTGGTAGATGGAGTCGCCGCGCGCGGCAGTGGCCGGGTCCTTCATGGTGCCCACGTAGGAGTGGTGGCCGTAGACGTGCTCGATCGGGAAGGCGATGCCCCAGTTGAAGGCCATGGTGATGCGGCCCAGCCACAGGTCGAACGGGCGGGTGGTGCGGTGGGTCAGCTCGTGGCCGGCCAGACCGCCGGCGCCGGTGGCGGCGGGGGCAATGGCCAGGAACATCAGCACGTAGTGGTACCAGGCCGTCTCGTTGCGCGCGGCGATCACGTCAACGCCGGTCACCGAGCTCAGCCAGGCGCCATAGCCCAGCGCGTCCTGGTCGCCGCTGCCGGCCACCCAGAACAGGGCGAAGAACAGGTACATCGCCGTCGGCGTGGACAGGTACAGCGCGATGTCGTGGATCCAGTTGTACTTGTACGGGGTCTCTTCGAGGTCGTACGGGAACATCTGGTCCAGGGCGACGATCAGGGCGATCGCCATCAGCGGCGGGACCCACAGGAACGGGCCACCGAAGAACAACATGGTCGCGGTCAGGATGCCCAGGGCCGGGCCAAAGAAGAAACGCAGGTAGCGAAACATCGCCGTCACCTCGCAGTGCTGTTGTTGTGGGGGTGATACAGCGTGTATACCCCTGTGACCGACTTTACGGACTATGGCCGGAAAAATCTTGAGCCAGCGCAGGGAAATTTACGGGTTTTGGCAGGAATTCGACGGAAAGGGTAGACGAAGTGCTTTGGGTTGTTTAGATCGGGAACACTTTGCCCGGGACAATATACCGTTGCCCGTTTCAGGGCCCTGGCTTCGCCCGTCTGGCGATGGTCGCGTAGAGCTCGTCCACCGCGAATGGCTTGCTCACGAAATCAACCATCCCGGCCGCCAGGCAGCGTTCGCGTTCCTCTGACTCGGCATTGGCCGTCATCGCGACCACCGGGATTCCGCGCAGCGCCGGATCTGCCTGCATGCGTCGTGCGGCTTCCAGGCCGTCCATGACCGGCATCTGCATGTCCATCAGGACGATGTCGAAGGGTTGCTGCGCGAGGATCTCCAGCGCCGCTGCACCGTTGCCGGCGACCGTCACGATAGCCCCGCCCAGCCCCAGCAGTTCACGGCCCACCATCTGGTTGAGGTCGTTGTCCTCCACCAGCAGTATGCGCAGTCCGCGAATGTCGTGCGGCATGACGGGCAGCGTCGTCGCCGGGGCGCTTTCGGCCGGTACGCCCAGCGGCAGCGTAAACCAGAACGTGCTGCCTTCGCCCCGGCGGCTGTCGACGCCGACTTCGCCGCCCATCATGCCGATGAGTTGCTTGCTGATGGCCAGTCCCAGGCCGGTGCCGCCATAGCGGCGCGTGATCGAGCCATCACCTTGCTCGAAGGCCGTGAAGATGCGCTCGCGCTGGGCATCATCCAGGCCAACGCCCGCGTCGGTGACCGCCACTCGCAGCAGTATCCCGTCGGGTGCCTCGCCGGCCAGTCCTGCTGATACATGGATGTCGCCCGCGTCGCTGAACTTGATCGCGTTGGAAACGAAATTGAGCAGCACCTGGTTGATCCTGGCGGGGTCGCCCAGCAGGGTGTCGGGCAGCCGCAGGTCAACCTGGAAGTTCAGGCGGATGCCCTTGCGCGCCGCGTTGTCCTCGAACTGTGCGGCGAGGGCGCGAAACATGCCCTTGAGGTTGAATATCGTGCGTTCGATTTCGAGCTTGCCGGCCTCGATCTTCGAGAAATCCAGTATGTCATCGACCAGACGCAGCAGGTGGCGCGCGGAAACGTCGAGTTTATCCATGTAATCCGCCTGCCGTTCATCCAGCGGCAATTGGCGGACCAGGTGCGTCAGGCCGATGATGCTGTGCATCGGCGTGCGAATTTCGTGGCTCATGTTGGATACGAATTCGCTCTTGGCTCGGCTGGCATCGCGGGCCAGCGCCATGGCTTTCTCGAGTTCCGCCGTGCGATTGGCCACCTGTGATTCAAGACTGGCGTGGAGGGCCTGGAGGGCACGGCGGGACCGGTCACGTCCTATGGCAATCGACGCGATATGTGCAGAGGTCGTGATGACCTCGATGTCGCGCTCCCGCGGGGTGCTCACGCGGGGCGAGTAGATGGCGAACGTGCCGAGAACGTTGCCATCGGCGTCGTGGATGGGTTCCGACCAGCAGGAACGCATGCCGGTGCCCTGCGCGGCTTCCCGGAACGCGGTCCAGCGCGGATCGCAGAGGATGTCCTCGGCAATCACCCGCTGGTTGAGATAGGCGGCGGTGCCGCAGGAGCCGGCCTGTGGCCCGATGGCCATCCCGTGAACAACCGCGTTGTAGGTGGCAGGCAAGCCCGGTGCGGCTCCGGTCAGGAGATGCTGTCGTGCTTCGTCCAGCAGGAGGATGCTGCACACGGTGCCCGGCAACTGCATCTGGCTTCCGAGTACGATGCTCTCGAGTACTTCGGGCAGCGGTGCTTCCGTGGCCACCAGGAGCAGCGTTTGTGCGCGCGCCCGCTCCCGTGCTTCCTCGAATTGCTGTTCGGTGATATCGCGAAGGAATCCGGCGAATACCGAGTGCCCATCGACGATGACCTGATTGAAGGAGATTTCCAGCTGGAGCTCCCGGCCGTCGCGATGCAAGCCGGTCATGCGGATTGAACGCCAGTCCCGGTGGCGCTGGCGGGTTTGAAGGTAGCGCCGTATGCCCTGGCGGTGGGCATCCCGAAGGTGTTCCGGCTGCAACAGTGCCAGGTCTGCGCCGAGCAACTGGCTTGAGGGATAGCCGAAGATTTCCTCGATGGCGGGGTTGGCGTACCGGATGCGGTTGGCCGCATCGACGACGAGCACACCATCTCGAGCGACCTCCCAAAGGGCCCGGAAATGTGCTTCGCCGGGGTTGACGGTCTCGTCAGCCGGGGCGAATCGGGAATGGGATGTGTCCGGGTCTTGTCGTTCCATGGCAAGAGGGCCGCATGTCCAGTGCTCCTGGTCGGGATTGTGCGCCAGCAGAAGGGGAATATGTAAGGGGTGCTATCTGAGGAACTGGTCGGCGAAAAGCCTGGCGAACTCGTCGATGAGCACCTCCCGATCCAGCTCGCGCGGCCGGTCGGTGGCGATCTGCAGTACGGTGGCCTTGGCGATGGTGGTCATCAGGAACACCGTTTCCGGCGAATAGGCGCGCCCGGTGATGCGCGCGATGGCCTGCCCGCGCGCGGCGGCGATCGCCTCCAGGCGCCGCTGCAGTTCACGCAGCATGGGAATCTCCCAGGTGAACGGCACCTGCGTTTCGATCACCCGCACCAGTCGCGCCTCGCGCTCCAGCGCCTCCACCATGGTGGCCAGCCAGCGGCGCACCTGGTCTTCGTGCGGGTCGGCGATCGCCTGGTCCAGTGCCTCCAGCGTACGCGCCACCAGCCTCTCGGCCAGCCGCTCGATCACCGCCGTCACCAGCGCCTCCCTGGACGGGAAGTACTCGTAGAGCGTGCCGATGCTGGTGCCGGCGCGCTCGGCCACCTTGTTGGTGCTGGTCTTCGCGTAGCCCTCGGTCACCAGAAGCTGAGCAGTGGCATCAAGCAGGGCGTCGACGGTGCGCAGCGCACGCGCCTGCATGGGCTTCTTGCGCGGTGTTCGCGCGGGTTTTTTCGCCACGGGGCACCTCCTGGGCGTGAACGGGGAAACCGAGTAGGAACCGAGCAAGGACTCAGGTTAGGTTAACCCGTGTCAGGGTGGCCGCAAATCGCGGTGGAGGCATGGCATGGCACGCAGATTCTCGGGACAGGCACGCGCGGTGGTGACCGGGGCCGGCAGCGGCATCGGCCGGGCCTTCGCGCTGGAACTGGCGGCGCGCGGCGGCCGCGTGGTGGCCGCCGACCTCAACCTCGCCGCGGCACAGGCCACCGCGGACCTCGTCAACGCCGCCGGCGGCCAGGCGCTGGCGGTGCGCTGCGACGTGGCGAAACTGGCCGATGTCGAGGAACTGTCCGCGCGGGCACACGACTGGTTCGGCGGTCCGCCGACGCTGCTGGTGAACAATGCCGGCGTGGGCCTCGGGGGCCGCCGCCTCGAGGACATCCGCATGGAGGACTGGCAGTGGATCCTCGGGGTGAACCTGTGGGGCGTGATCCACGGCTGCCACGTGTTCGTGCCGCAACTGCGCGCGGCGGGCCATGGCGCGGTGCTCAACGTGGCGTCGGCGGCCAGTTTCGGCGCGGCACCGATGATGGGTGCCTACAACGCCACCAAGGCGGCGGTGCTGGCCATGTCGGAAACGCTGCACGCGGAACTGGCCGGCAGCGGCGTGCACGTGTCGGTGCTGTGCCCCACCTTCGTGAAGACCGACATCATCCGCAACGCGCGCCTGCCCGGCGAACACGGCGCGAAAGCGCAGGCCATGATGGACCGCCAGGGCATGGCGCCGGACGTACTGGTGCAGCGCGCGCTGGATGGCCTCGATGACGGGCGCATCCACCTGTTGCCGCAGGCCGATGCGCGGGTGAGCTGGCTGATCAAGCGCATGGCGCCCGGGCTGTTCACGCGCGGCATGGGGCTGGCCAACCGCTACATGCCTGCCGCCAACGAAACCGGGGAGGGCGATGCATGAGCACGGTGACCCGGCGCGCCCGCGGCAAGCCCGGCCAGGAGGTGCCGGTACGCCACATGCGCTTCGATTTCGACACCGCGCGGATGGCCAAGTACTGCTGGGAGGACGATGCGTTTTCCTCGGCGTTCATCCTCACCTTCTCCGCGCTGATTCCCCACGGCGAGCGGCTGGTGATCGACGCGGTGCGCGCGCGCCGCGACGAGGTGACGGATCCGGAACTGAAGGCGCGGGTCACCGGGCTGATCGGCCAGGAGGCGATGCACTCGCAGGTGCACGAGGCGTTCAACGCGGCGTACCAGGCCATGGGCCTGCCCATCGACCGCGTCGATCGCGCCGGCCACTGGTTCTTCCGCAAGCTGTTGCCGGCGGTGCTCGGTAAGGACATGCAGTTGTCGGTGACCTGCGCCATCGAGCACGTCACGGCGTTGATGGCCGAGCGCTCGTTTGCCGAGCCGGAACTGCAGCAGAAACTCGACGGCCCGGCGCGCGATTTCCTGCTCTGGCACCTGCTGGAGGAATGCGAGCACAAGTCGGTGGCCTTCGACCTGTACCAGTCCGTGTGCGGCAACGAGTTCAAGCGCAAGGCCGGCATGGTGCTGATCCTGTCGAGTTCCAGCCTGGTGTTCGCCTATGCACTGGCGCTGCTGCTGGCCACGCCCGGCTACGGCCAGGGGCCGCGCAAGACCCGCGAGGGAATCGACTGGTGGTTCGGCCGCCGCGGCTATTTTGCGCGCATGCAACGCGGCCTGAACCGCTACTACCGCCGCGACTTCCACCCCGACCAGACAGATGCCGACGCCGCGCTGCGCGAGTGGCGCGACAAGCTGTTCGGCGAGCATGGCGAGCTGGCCGCGCACCTGCTCAGGACCGTCGTGCCGCGTCGCGCAAGCGGCGCCTGATGCCGCATCACCCGGAGTTGCCATGAGTACGCAGAACACGCCGCGCGAGCATAAGGTCATCATCATCGGCGCCGGGCTGTCAGGCATCGCCGTCGCGGTCAAGTTGCGCGAGGCCGGCATCACCGACGTGGTGCTGCTGGAGAAGGCCGGGCGGCCGGGCGGCACCTGGCGGGAGAACACCTACCCGGGTTGCGGCTGCGACGTGCCGTCGGTGTTCTATTCCTTCTCGTTCAACCTGAACCCGGCGTGGAGCCACGCCTACGCGCGCCAGCCGGAAATCCAGGCGTACATCGAGGACACCGTCAGTCGCCAGCAGTTGCGGCCGCGCATCCGCTTCAACACCGAGCTGCGCGAGGCGCGCTGGCAGGACAGCGAACGCCGCTGGCACCTGGACACCAGCGACGGCCTTTACCGCGCGCAGTTCGTGATCTTCGCCGCCGGCCCGATCAGCGAGCCGTCCATCCCGGACTTGCCGGGCCTCGGGGAATTTCCCGGCCCGGTGTTCCATTCGGCGCGCTGGCGCCACGACGTGGACCTGTCCGGGCAGCGCGTGGCGGTGGTCGGCACCGGCGCGTCGGCCATCCAGTTCGTGCCGGAGATCCGCAAGCAGGCGCGCCAGGTGCACGTGTTCCAGCGCACCGCGCCGTGGGTATTCCTGCGTCCCAACCCGCGCATCCCGGACTGGCTCAAGACCCTGCACCGGCGCTTCCCCGTCACGCAGTCGCTGGAGCGGGCCGCCATCGAGGCGCTGGTGCTGGGCGTGAACCACGGCCTGACCCACCCGGCGCTGATGCGTGCGCTGGAGCCGGCGGCGCTGCGGCAACTGGCGCAGCGCGTACCGGACCCGGTGCTGCGTCGCAAGGTCACGCCGGATTTCACCATCGGCTGCAAGCGCATCCTGTTTTCCAACGACTGGTACGAAGCCCTGCAGCAGCCAAACGTGGAACTGGTGGATGACGGGCTGGCGCGCGTGGAAGGCAACGAGGTGGTGTCGAGGCGCGGCGAGCGGCGCACCGTCGATGCCATCATCTTCGGCACCGGCTTCGACGTCACGCACCCGCCCATCGCCAAGCGCATCCGTTGCACCAGCGGTGAGTGGCTGGCCGAGCGCTGGGCGCGCGAGAGCCCGCAGGCTTACCTCGGCTCCACGCTGGCGGACGTGCCCAACGCCTTCCTGATGGTGGGGCCGAACATCGTCGTCTACACGTCGTTCATCAGCGTGGCGGAGACGCAGTGCAACTACATCGTGGATGCCATCCGCCAGATGGATGCGCGCGGCGTGGAAGTGTTCTGCCTGGCGCGCGAGGTGCAGGACCGCTACAACGCGCAGGTGCAGGAGAAACTCCGGCCCACCGTGTGGAACAGCGGCAAGTGCGTCAGTTACTACCTGGATGAACACGGCCGCAACTTCGCCGCCTGGCCGGGCACCATCCCGGAACTCAAGCGCAAGCTGGCCCGCTTCGACCTGGTGAACTACCGGGTGTGGCGCTACCGCGAGCAGGCGGCGTCCGCGCGGCCGGTGGTGCCGGCCTGAGGACGCCGCGCCTGCGTCAGTGCAGGGTGGCCGACGAAGTGGTCTCGCCGAGGTATTTCGCGCGGGCGCGTGCCAGCGACTGGCGGTTGTCGTGCTGCCAGGGGTGGAAATCGCGGCGGTAGAAGTCGAGGTACTCGCGGGCCATGGCCGGGAACATGCCGCCACGGCCGAACAGTTGCTTCAGGCCCTTGCGCCAGCTCTTCACGTTGCGCAGTTCGCCGGCTTCGCGCATCAGTTGCAGCGCATCGAAGGTCACGTGGCCGGCAATCGACAGCGAGATGAACACCATCGTGCGGCGCAGGCGCCACACGTCGTTCACTTCCTGGCGGTAGACGTCGAAGGCCACCGCCTTGTGCTCGGCTTCCTCGATGGCATGCCAGGCCCACAGGTTGCGCATGGCGGGGTCCATCTTCTCCATCAGTTCCGGCGACTTGCTCAGCATGTAGTCGGCCATCATCGCCGTGAAGTGCTCGGCGCACACGGTGTTGGCCAGCTGTTGTTCGGGCGACGCGTGCTCGCGGATCCACTCGAACATGCGTGCCATGCGCTGCTCGATGCGGTCGGTGGACAGGCCACGTTCGGCCATCAGCCGGTTGAAGCTGTCGTGTTCCTTCGCGTGGTGCGCTTCCTGGCCGATGAAGGCGCGGATTTCCTCGCGCAGCACCGGGTCGCTGATGCGCTCCTGGAACAGGCGCACGGAATGGATGAACTGCTTCTCGCCCACCGGCAGCGTGGCGGAAAAGGCCGTGAAGAACAGCGACAGGAACGGGTCGTTGTCGAACCAGTACGACGGCGTCTGCGCGTAGTCCTTGCCCATCTTGCGCACGCGGATCTCCACCGGGCGCTGGTCGGCGCGGGTGGTGGCGGCGGGCTTGCTGCGGGCGGTGGCGGTGGTCATGGCGTGCTCCGGTGGTGTCTCGGCCTGACCGCTATCCTCAACGGGACGGGCGTACGCGCGGGAGGGGCAGGGCGGACGACCTGCTTGTCATTTGTGGCCAATGACTGGCCGGCCGGGCCATACTGGTCCGATCACATCCCCGCCGGTGCCCCATGACCGAGGACGTCCGCCCACCCCGACCCGACCTGGTGATTCCCGGGATCATCCCGCTCACCTACCTCGGTTACGCCGCCGACCAGGGCCTGGATGGGCTGGCGCTGCTGCGCGAGGCCGGCGTGCGCGTGGACAGTACCGCGGCCATCGCCGCGGGCATGTCGCTGGCGGCGATGGAACGGCTGATGAAAGTGATGATGGCCCGGCTGGGCAACGAGCGCATCGGCCTGGAGATCGGCTGGCGCCTGCCGCCCACGGCGTTCGGCAGCGTGGGCACCGCCATGCTGGCCAGCGCCACGCTCGGTGATGCCCTGCGCGTGTGCCAGCGCTACTGGCCGCTGCTCGGCCGCGGGCTGGCGCTGCAGGTGCTGGTGGAGGACGACCAGTGCGTGCTCGACTTCGTGCCGGCGTTCGCGGTGCCGGAGACATTCCGCCGCATCATGCTCGAGTCGACGCTGGCCAGCGTGGCGCGCGGCGTCAGCATCCTCGCGCCGCAGGCCCTGGATCGCTGCGAGGCCTGGCTGGATTTCCCGGCACCGGCGCATGCCGCGCTGGCGCGCGAACGCATCCCGGGTATCCGCTACGACCGGTCGGCCAGCCAGTTCCGCGCGCCGCTGGCGCTCATGGACACGCCGTTGCTGATGGCCAACGAGCCCGGCTTGCGTGCCGCCCTCGAGCAATGCGACCGCGAACTGGCGCTGCTGCAATTGCCGGCGGGCATCACCGCGCGCGTGCAGCAGTTGCTGCGTCTGGGCCCGCAGGGCTATGCCGATCTCGACAGCGTCGCGGAGCGCCTGCACATGTCGGCGCGCACCCTGCGCCGCCGTTTGCAGGAGGAGGGCAGCGGCTACACCGCGCTGCTGGACGAAGCCCGCCGGCGCGATGCGCTGCGCCTGCTCGCCGACCCGGCCCGCGACGTGGCGCAGGTCGCCGGCCTGCTGGGTTACGCCGACCCCGCCAATTTCACGCGCGCCTTCCGCAAGTGGACGGGGTTGTCGCCCAGTGCGTGGCGGGCGCAGCGCTCCGCGTGAACCGGGTTAATCCCTGCGCGCCGTCCGTTGTTCGCCTGCCGGGGACTGCGTAGGCTCCCCCGTGTTTCCCCGCCCGGTACCCGCCGATGACCGCCAGCTTGTTTGCCTTCGACAACAGTTACGTGCGCGAGCTGCCCGGTTGCTGGAGCGCGGTCAGCCCGGCACGTGTGCCGGCGCCGCGGCTGTTGTACCTGAACCACGCCCTGGCACGTGAGCTCGGTGCCAGCCTGCCGGCCGCTGACGATGCACTGGCCGCGTTGTTCAGTGGCAACGCGGTGCCCGCCGGCGCCGAGCCGATCGCGCAGGTCTACGCCGGCCACCAGTTCGGTCACTTCTCGCCGCAACTGGGCGACGGCCGCGCGCTGCTGCTGGGCGAAGTGATCGACACGCAGGGCCGCCGCCGCGACATCGCCTTCAAGGGTTCCGGGCGCACCCCCTATTCGCGCAACGGCGACGGCAAGGCCGCGGTGGGCCCGATGCTGCGCGAAGTGCTGATCGGCGAGGCGCTGCACGCACTGGGCATTCCCGCCACGCGCGCGCTGGCGGTGGTGGCCACCGGCGAGCGCGTCTACCGCGAGGACGTGTTGCCCGGCGCGGTGCTCACCCGCGTGGCGGTCAGCCACCTGCGCGTGGGCACCTTCGAGTATTTCGCCGCGCGCGGCGACCAGGACCGCGTGCGCCAGCTCGCCGACCACGCCATTGCCCGCCACTACTCCGAACTGCAGGACGACAGCGACCGCTACGCCGGCCTGCTGCGCGCCGTGGCTGCACGCCAGGCGCGCCTGGTGGCGCAGTGGATGGGCGCGGGTTTCATCCACGGGGTGATGAACACCGACAACATGGCGATCTCCGGCGAGAGCATCGATTTCGGTCCGTGCGCGTTCCTCGAGCACTACGACCCGCGCACCGTGTTCAGTTCCATCGATCGCCAGGGCCGTTACTGCTACGGCAACCAGCCGGCCATGGCGCAGTGGAACCTGGCGCGCTTCGCCGAGTCGCTATTGCCGTTGCTCGATCGTGACGAGGCGCAGGCGATCCGCGTTGCCACCGAGGTGATACACGCGTTCCCCGACCTGTATCGCGGCGCGTGGCTGGTCGTGCAGCGCGCGAAACTGGGACTCGCCCGCAGCGACGCCACGCTCGACGCCGCCGACACCGCGCTGGCCGAGGACTGGCTGGCGCTGCTGAATGCCAACCACGCCGATTACACGCTGTCGTTCCGCGAACTGGCGGCGGCGGCCGAAGGCAATGACCTGCCTTTGCTGGAACGCATCGCTGATGGTGACGCGCTCAAGGCCTGGCTGGCACGCTGGCGCGTGCGTTGCGCGCAGGAGGAGGGCGTGGCTGATCGTGCTGTCGCGCTGCGCCTGGCCAACCCGCGCATCATTGCCCGCAACCATCGCGTGGAAGAGGCGCTGGCCGCCGCCAGCGACCGCGGCGACCTCGCGCCGTTCGAGTCCCTGCTGGCCGCGTTGCGCGAGCCGTTCAGCGACGAGCCGCGCTTCGCGCCTTATGCCGGGCCGGCACCGGCGGAGCTGACTGCCGGCTACCGGACGTTTTGCGGGACCTGATGCGCGTGGTCGCCGCGAAACGTTGGCGGGGCAGCGTGCGACGCGCTATGGTCGGGTGATACGCCTGCCACCGGAGTCGCCGCATGCCCCGCATCTACTGTTCCGGCCCGCTGTTCTGCGCCGAGGAAGTCGGTGGCATGACCGCCATCGCCCAGACCCTGGAGCACGCCGGCTTCGACACCTTCCTGCCGCACCGTGACGGCCTGGAACCGTACGTGCTGCGCTTCGGCAACAGCGCGCTGCCGCAACTGCTGCCCGGCGTGCGCGGCGGGGTGGACTACGCGATCTTCGCGCTCGACGTGTTCGAGCTCATCGAGCGCTGCGATGCGGTGGTGTGCAACCTCAATGGCCGCGTGCCTGACGAAGGCATGATCGTGGAGGCGAGCATCGCCTTCGCGGTCGGCAAGCCGCTGGTGCTGTACAAGGCCGATTCACGCGCGCCGTTCGGCGGTCACGACAACGCCATGCTCACCGCGCTGGCGCGCAACGGCGTCGAGAACCGCATGGACCGCCTGCCCGAGCGGGTGCAGCAGGCACTTGAGGATGCCGGTGCGCCGGGCACGCCCGCGCCGGCACTGGCGCGCGCGGTGGCCGATGGCGCACGCATTGCCGCCGTGCTCGATCGCTTGCCGTCCGGCGTGGGCAAGCAGCGCTGGCCGGACGACGTGTTGCGGCACGTGCTGGCAGCGGTCGGCGAGGCCGGCGGCGACTGACCGCGGCCTGTCCGTCGTGCCTGCGCCTCAAGGCCGCAGGTGCTTCACCAGGAACGCCAGCTGGTCACCCACGCTGCGCTCGAACGGCGCATCGAAATACACGTCGAAATGGCCCAGCGGGTAGCGCACCACTTCCGCCTTCGGCATTTTGGCCGCGGCCTTTTCCACCGCTGACACCGGCGCCACCGAATCCTGCTCGCAGATCTGCAGCAGCGCCGGGCACTTCACGCGCGCGGCATCCCTGATCGGGCGGAACAGCGGCACCTGCAGCGCGGTGCGCGCCGTGACCTCGTTGCGGAAGCCCGGGATGGTCAAGCGCAGGTAGCCGTCCCAGGCATCGGCGCTGGTCATCGCGCCGACGTCGCCGGGTTTCGCCACGATCGGTACGTAGTGCGGTGCGCCACCGAAGGCCGAGCGCGCGGCGTCCAGCAGGCCGTGCGCACTCACGCGCAACAGCGCCAGCGCCCCGGCGTAACGGGCCACCTCCAGTGCGGCGGCGCGGCCATCCAGCAGCGGACACTGGCTGACGGTGGCGGCCACGTGGCCGTCCTGTGCCGCCACCGTTACCACCAGGCCGCCGGCAAACGAGGTGCCCCACAGCGCGATGCGCGATGCATCGATGCCCGGCAACGCGCGCACGAACGCCAGCGCCGCGTGCCAGTCGGCAACCTCGGCGTCCGGGTCCAGGCGATTGCGCGGTTGCCCGTCGCTCGCGCCCCAGCGGCGGTAGTCGAAGATCAGCGTGGCGAGGCAGGCGGCATTGAAGCGTTGCGCGTACTGCTCGAGGTGCATGTCGCGCGTGCCGCCGAAGCCATGCGCCATCAGTACCAGCGGCACGGGGCGGTGCGCGGCGGCGGTCGGGTAGGTGAGCCAGCCACGGCAGGTGGTGCCGTGGCTGCTGAACTCGATGTCCTGGCGGGCGGTGGTCTGCGGGCGGGGCAGGGTAGCCATGCATTGCTCTCCGGAAACGGTGTGCAGACAGCAGGCTGCGCTTGCGGCGCGCCGCAAGCAAGCGTGGCGCACGGCAAGTGACTGGCGAAATACGTCAGCGCCCCGACTCGCGGAACGTGCGCGGTGTCATGCCCGTCCAGCGCCGGAACGTGCGGCTGAAGTTCGAGGGATTCTCGTAGCCGAGGCGGATGGCGATGCGCTCGACGCTGTCGGACGTCTGCCGCAGCAGCCAGCAGGCCAGTTCCTCGCGCACGGTGTCCAGCAGTTGCTGGTAGGTAGTGCCCTCGGCTTTCAGCCGGCGGATCAATGTGCGCGGCGACAGGTGCACGGACACCGCCATGTCTTCCAGTGTCGGATAGTGGCCATCGCAGGCGGCCAGTTGCTGCTGCACGCGCTGCGACAGCGTGCCGCCGGCCTGCTGCAGCGCCAGTTGCCGCTCGCATTCGCGCTCGGCCAGGCGCAGCGCATCGGTGTCCACCGCCAGGCTGCGGCGCGTGAGCAGCGCGCGCGGCAAGCGGCCGCGCAGGCGCGCGTGCCCGAAACTGTTGTGCGCGGCCAGCCGCTGGTACTGGTCGGCCCACGGCGGCTCCGGGAACGGCCATTCGATGTGCAGGTCGTGGTGGATGCCGAGGCCGGTCACCGCTTCCAGCAGGCGCAGCAGCGTGGCGGTGAGGTAGCCGAGCAGGCACTCGCGCACGTCGTCGGTCATCAGGAGCTCGTCGGCGATGATGAGCACGTCGTCGCCGTCCGACTCCAGGCGCACGCCCACCAGCCGCTGGCGCAGCGGCATGTAGCGTTGCACCAGCATCATCGCCTGCGCCACGTCGCGGCTGGCCGACACCGCCTGCCCCACCGCGCCGTGCAGCGACAATTGCGCGCGACTGCCCACATCAATGCCGATCCACGGGCAGTCGCTCAGCGCCATCGCGTGCAGCACGAAGCGACGCAGTTGCTCGAAGCCGAGGAAGCGGTTGTCGGTGGCCAGCGTGGCGGCGTCGAGGCGGGTGCCGGCGAACACCTGCTCCGGGGTGAAGCCGCGGTTGCCCAGTTCCACGGCCAGCAGCCGGGCATAGACCGGGTGGATGACGGGCTGCAGCCAGCTTTCAGGGGATTTCGTCATCTGGGCAGGGCCTTCAACCAATACGGCTGTCACTTTATGACGAAATATTGCCAGTGGTTGCGCTTACCGGCCATCCCCGGGAGGGCCAATCTTGCATCAGCCCTGGAGGCGGATGGCTAGAAGTCGGGGGCGTGGCCCCCTCCCTACAAGAATAATGACTGCGTGCGGAGGATTTCCCATGACCGTTGCCACCCCGGCCGGCACCACCGGCGCCGAGCCCTACGTCGATCGCAAGCGCTACGCCTGGTTGCTGTCCGTGATCGCGCCGCTGGCGGCGCCGGCCGGCCCGTTCCTGTACCTGCAGACCGGCCAGGCGTTCTGGCTGTGGGCCTTCCTCGCGTTCTTCTACGTGGGCATGCCGCTGCTGGACTGGCTGTTCGGCGAGGACCGCAGCAATCCGCCGGAATCGGCGGTGCCGGCGCTGGAAGCAGACAACTACTACCGCTACATCACGTGGATCGTGGTGCCGCTGCTGTGGTTCGGCTTCCTGTTCAACGTGACGTTCCTGGTGACCGAAGCGCTGCCCTGGTACCACTGGCTGGCGGTGGCGATCGGCACCGGCAACATCCTCGGCTTCGGCCTGAACCTCGGCCATGAAATGGGCCACAAGAAATCCTGGATCGATCGCAAGCTCGCGCTCGCCACGCTGGCGCTCGGCGGTTACGGGCACTTCAGCGTCGAGCACAACCGCGGCCACCACCGCTGGGTGGCCACGCCGGAAGACCCGGCGTCCTCGCGCATGGGCGAGACCATCTGGCGCTTCATGTTCCGCGAACTGCCGGGCGCGTTCTTCCGCGCCTGGGACCTCGAGTGCGAGCGCATGGACCGCCTCGGCAAGTCCGACTGGAGCCTCGACAACGAGATCGTGCAGGCGGGCCTGGTCACGCTGGCGCTGTACGCGACGCTGATCGCACTCTACGGTGCGCCGATGATCCCGGTGCTGCTGGTGGTGGCATTCTGGGGCGCGTTCCAGCTCACCAGTGCCAATTACATCGAGCACTACGGCCTGGTGCGCCGCAAGCTCGACAACGGTCGCTATGAACAGTGCCAGCCGCATCATTCCTGGAACAGCAACCACATCGCCTCCAACCTCGCGCTGTTCCACCTGCAGCGCCACAGCGACCACCACGCGCATCCCACGCGCAGCTACCAGTCGCTGCGCGATTTCCCGGAGCTGCCCACGCTGCCGTCGGGCTACTTCGGTTGCTTCGTGGCCGCCTACGTGCCGCCGGTGTGGTTCCGCCTGATGGATCGCCGGCTGATCGCCGCGGTGGGCGGCGACGTGTCGCGCATCAACTTCGAGCCGGCCAAGCGGGCGCGGTTGATGAAGAAGTACGGGCTCGCGGAGAAGGGCGCTGCCGCTTGATTCATCGATTTCCCCGGCCTACGCGCCGGGCATGACCGCATCGCGGCAGACCTTCCGCAACCACGCCAGCGCCGGGTCGTTGTTGCTGTCGCGGCGCGACACGAGCATCACGTCGAATGACGGCACCGCCAGGGGCGGTGCGAAGCAGGCCAGGCGTGGATCCAGACGGTCCGCGTTCACCGCTCGCGCGGCGACAGTGAGCACGAGGTCGGTCCCCGGCAGCAACGAGGTGGCCACCATGAAGTGTGGCGCGATGGCCACGATGCGCCGCGACAGGCCCTGCGCGCGCAGTGCTTCATCGACGTGGCTGTGGTGCATCCCCTGGATGGATATGTGCAGGTGCGGCGCGGCAAGGTAACGCTCCAGGTCACAGGTGCCCGCATCATCGACGTTGGCCCGGTCCGTCACGCACACGAAATGTTCGCGCAGCAGCAATTCGCCCTGCAGGTCTTCGGGCAACATCGGTGCGACCACCATGCCGGCATCGAGCGTGCCGTCACCGACGCGCCGCAGGATCTCCAGGCGCGGGTAGTGCATGACCTCCAGCGTCATGCCGGGAGCCGTACTGCGCAAGCAGCGCAGTACGCCCGGCAACACCACTGCCGAGCCGTAGTCAGACGCGCCGACACGGAAGCGCCGCTGGCTGTGCGCCGGGTCGAAACCGCCGGGGAGCACCAGGTCGCGCACCTGGCCCAGCACGTCGGCCAGCGGCCCAGCGAGTGCCTGGGCGCGCGCGGTGGGCAGCATGGCGTTGCCCTGGCGAACCAGCAGCGGGTCGTCGAGCAACTCGCGCAGGCGCGCAAGGGCATGGCTGACCGCCGGCTGGGTCATTGCCAGGCGTTCGGCGGCACGCGACACATGGCGCTCGGCGAGCAATGCATCGAGTACCACCAGCAGGTTCAGGTCGATGCCACGCAGGTCATTAGTATGGTGCATGGGTATGATGATAAACGATCATTTCCATTAGCTAAATGCATGGGTGAGGATCGGGCTCCCGTTCGGTCCGGAGGCCGCATGCATCGCACGCATCTACCCCCGCGTCACCTGCTGCTGGCCCTGGCCTGTGTGTGCGCCTGGGGTGGTAATTTCGTGGTGATCCGTCTCGGGCTGGCCGACCTGCCCCCGCTGCTGCTCGCGGCCCTGCGCTTCGGGCTGGTGGCGTTGCTCGCCCTGGCCTTGCCGCGCCCGCCGTTGCCCTGGCGCGACCTGCTCGTTTACGGCTTGCTGTGGGGCGTGCTGCAGTTCGGTTGCCTGTTCGTGGCGATGGCCATGGGCATGCCTACCGGGCTGACCTCGGTCGTTGCGCAGAGCCAGGCCATTTTCACGTTGCTGTTCCTCGCCATGGCCGGGCACTTGCGCCTGCGATGGTTGCATGCCGCGGTGATCGTGCTCGCGGCAGGTGGCATCACCTTGCTGGCGCTGGACCAGGTGGTGCCGATACCGCCGCTGGCACTTGCGGCAGGACTGGCCGGCGCCGCCGGCTGGGCGGCGGGCAACCTGTATGCGCGCACGTTCGCCGAACGCGGCGTGCGCATCGACTCGGTGGCTTTCGTGGCGTGGATCTCGGTGCCGGCGGCATTCGGCCTGCTGCTGCTTAGCGTCGCCAACGGCGATCTCGCCGCGCTGCACTGGCCGGGCGCGCAGGCGTTGCCGTCGATCGCCGCGTTGCTGCTGTACCAGGCACTGGTCGCACAACTTTTCGGCGCACTGGCCTGGAACCAGTTGCTGCGCCATCACGGGCCGGCGGTCGTGGCCCCTTACTCGCTGCTGGTGCCGGTGGTGGGCATTGCACTGGCGTGGCTATTGCTTGGCGAGCACCCTGGGCCGCTGCAATGGGCGGGCAGCCTGCTGTTCCTGCTGGCGCTGGCCCTGAACAGCCTGGTAAACCGGCCAGTCACCGCGATCAACGGAGGTAACCGCCCATGAATACGCCTGCTGTCACGGCGCTGCTGCGCCTGGAGGGATTCGCCTTGTTGCTGGCGTCGGTGGCGTTGTACGCGTACCTGCAACTCGACTGGTCGACGTTCGCGTGGTGCTTCCTGTTGCCGGACGTGGCGCTGTTTGCGTACGTGTGGGGCCCGCGCGCGGGCGCACTGGCGTACAACAGCACGCATTCCACGGTCGGCGCCCTGGCAGCGTGCTTTGCCGGCACATTGACGGACCTGTCACCCGCCGCCGGACTCATCTGGCTGGCGCACATCGGCTTTGACCGCGCGTTGGGCTATGGACTCAAGCACGCGCAGGGTTTCCGCCACACCCACCTGGGCGTGATCGGTCGGTCGAGCTGAACCCGTCAGCCTTTCTCCACAAACCGCGCCCCGAACCGCTCCGCCAGCGCCGTGATGGTCAGTGAGGGGTTCACGCCCACGTTGGCCGGAATGGCAGCGCCATCCACCACGTACAGCCCGGGGTAGCCGAACACCTCGTGGTTCACGTCGATCACGCCGTCCTCTGCGCGCGCGGCCATCACCGCGCCGCCGAGGATGTGCGCGGTCACCGACAGGTTGCCCACGCTCTCCATCACCGTGTTCAGTGCAATGCCATCGGAGGCCTCGGCAAAGGCGCGTGCCGCCGCATTGGCCTGCGGCAGGTACGACGGCGCGCGTCCACCCTTGCTCACACGCGATTTCAGGCCGTGGCGGAAACCGCGCAGCAGGGTGCGCCCGTAGGAAAAGGCGATCTCGTTGTCCGCCTGCTGCATCACCGTGAGCACCGAGATGCGCTTGTGCCACTGGCGCGCGAACAGCACGCGCGCGGTGGTCACCGGTCGCAGCAGCAGCGTGGCCAGCGTGCGCAACGCGCGCGTCAGCGGGTTGGCGCCATCCACCAGCGGGCCCATGTACCACTTCATGAAGGTGTAGCTTTCCGGGAAACGGTTCTGGGTGATGTGCGTCTTCGCGTCCGGGTAGAAGTGCGTGGAGATGGTGGCGCCTTTCGTCACGTCCACGGCCGGATCCCTGGCCAGGATGGCCACGATCGCCTCGGAATTGGTGCGCACGTGCTCGCCGAGCGACACGGGCAGCTTCGGCAGCGTGCGGTAACGGTCGCGCGACGCAAACAGGATTTCCTGCGTGCCGATGGCCCCTGCCGACAGGATCACCTTGCGCGCGCGCAGCGGCGCGTACGTCACCGACGCATCCCAGGGATGCTTCAGGTGCACGCGGTAGCCCTCGCCACCGGGCAGCGGCTCCACGTGCGTCACCTGCCGCTCGGCCAGCACGGAAACGCCGCGCTGGCGCGCGAAATACAGGTAATTGCGTTCCAGCGTGTTCTTGGCGCCGTAGGCGCAGCCGGTGATGCAGCGGCCGCACTGGTTGCAGCCGGTGCGCGCCGGGCCCTCGCCGCCGAAGAACGGGTCCGGCGTGGCACGGCCGGGGTCACCGAAGAAAATGCCCTGCGGCACCGTGTCGAAACTGGCCGCCGCCTGCGGACCCATGCGTTCGGCCGCGCCGCGCAGCCAGTCGTCCTGGATGCCGTGATAGGGGTTGGGCGCCACGCCGAGCATTTTTTTCGCGGTGACGTAGTGCGGCGCCAACTCGGCCTGCCAGTCCGCGGACAGCGCGCGCCAGGCCGGATCCTCGTAGAAGGCTCGCTTGGGTTCCAGCAACACCGCCGCGTACACGTTCGAGCCGCCGCCCACGCCGATGCCGCGCACGATGCCCACGTGGCGGAATACGTCCTGCGCGAAAAAGCCGGTCATGCCCAGTGCCGGCGCCCAGGCCAGCTTGCGCGGGTCACGGCCGGCGGCCTCGATGTCCGCGTCGGTGAGCTGGCGGCCCTGCTCGAGCACCGTCACCTGCCAGCCTTTTTCGGCCAGCCGCAGCGCGCTCACGCTGCCGCCGAAGCCGGAACCGACGATGCACACGTCGGTGTCGAAAACTTCCGCTTTCACCGCTCAGCCCTCGCGCACCAGCAGGAACGGGAAGCCCAGGTGGCGCAGTAGCGGCAGGTCCACGAAAGTGAAGGCCAGGATCGTGTTCTCATCGAGCTGGCGGATCTCGTCGCGCACCCAGCGCCAGGGTGCGGGCGCGGCCTTGCCACCTTGCGGCGGGTAGGTGAGGGCCAGGCCCGGCTTGCCATCGGCGTACGAGGTTACCGGCGTCACGCGCATGGCCAGGTGCTCGCGCGTGGTGTTGCCGGTGGCGAGTATGTTGGTGGCGTCGTCCGGGTTGAGGAACTTCTTGCCCTGCCAGCCCGGCAGCCCGGTGATCTCCAGGGTCGGGCGCGCGGTGAGACGGATGAACGCCGGGCCGATGAAGGTCGCGCGGAAGAACCCGCGGCGCTGGCCGGCGGCCGGTGCCGGCAGGGTGGCGAACAGTTTCCTGAGCTCGCCGAGCGATGCGTGGGTGAGCGGGTGGGTCATGGCGGGCTCCGTGGTGCGTAGCAGGGTCAGTGGCTGTCGCAGGGTTCAAGGTCGATGTGCAGCGCGCTGGCCAGTTGGACCGCGTGCTGCCATTCATGGGTGCTGCCCAGCAGTGCCAGCGCCAGGCGCAGCATGCCGTCGCGGGTCTGCTTCCAGCTGGCGTCGTCGCGCGGCGTTTCCAGGTGGAAGCGGTAGCCGAGGTATTCCACGCCGTTGAGCAGGGCGTCGATTTGCAGGCGGGTGGGGCGGGCGCGGCCCAGACCTTCCACGAGCGCAACCAGATGCTCGCCGAGGATGGCCAGCGTGCGGCGGCGATGGCGGGAGGCGGGCGAGTGCGGGTCGTGCAGTTCGGCAAATAGCGGCTGCAGCATGGGGCCGAGGGCGTTGCCCCAGTTGCGCCACACGGCCAGCCCGGCCTCCAGGGCCGCGAACGGTTCACGGTGGCCGGCAACGGAAGCCAGCAGGGCGGCGATCAACTCGTCGTTCACCCCCTGGATCACCACCTCCACCGCCTCGTCGGTGTTGCGGAAGTGCTTGTAGAAGGTGGGGCGCGACAGGCTGGCCTCGGCCAGCACCAGTTCCACGCTCAGGCCGTGGTAGCCCACCCGGCTGAACACCGCGCGGGTGGCGTCGAGCAGGCGCTGGCGGACGGCGGCATGGGCCTCGGGGGCAGCTGGCGGCCGACCGCGGCCGCGGCTGGAGTGCAGGACAGGGGCCTGTGGGGCGGTGGTTGGCATGGGTTTGCGGCCTTGGAAGCGCGTCCGCTGAAATTATATTTACAGCAATGTTAAGTCAAATTGGCGAGCATTTTGCGTAGGTCTGTATATCAACTAAAGCAGAAAACAATAAATGCGTATTATCAGGTATCGCTCGTAACCCATTGAAATAACCTCGTCAGTACCTGCTGTTTTGACCACATTCGCGTGAATGCCTATATGTGCAGATGATCAATGCTGTAAGGATTAGCGCAATCCCTGACCGCCCGATGACCACCACCCACGCTTGCTGGTAGATTGTGCGCGCCTTGTCCTTTCCCTGAATCCGGCCCCCATGCGCAGCGCGATCCTGCAGTGCCGCTCGCCCGTTGCCGTTGCCCGTTGGCTGCTGCCGGTTGCCCTGGCTGTGCTGGCACTGCCGGCCTGCACCACGCGGCCGGTGCCTGACGACGCCGCGCCCGTCGAGGCTGGCTCGCCCGCGGAAACCTGCTACCAGTCGCCCTGGCTGGACAGCGAAGCCTGCCGCCAGCCGGTGATCAGCAAGGTCCCCTACGCCAGCCTGAAGCAGGACCTGGTGAAGTACCTTGATGAGCAGAAGCAAGGCGGGGCGCTGCAGGAGGCCGGCGTGTACTTCCGCGACCTCGAGGACGGCCCGCACTTCGGCGTGAATGAATACGCCACCTTCGCGGCGGCCAGCCTGTTCAAGTTGCCGGTGGTCATCCAGTACCTGTTCCTGGCCGAGCAGGATCCGTCACTGCTGGCCGAACGGCTGGTGGTGCCGGACAACTGGGACTTCTACTACGACATCCACGTGCCCCCCGAGAAGCTGGTGGGCGGGCAGGTGCACACGGTGGACGAACTGCTGCTGCGCACCACCGCCTACTCGGACAACGTGGCCTTCCTGATGCTCCGCCAGCGGCTCATCGACCGTTACGGCAGCGACCAGGTCCTCCACGAAGCGTACCGCCAGCTCGGCCTGGAGCCGGAAGTGGACGACCGCATCGGCGTGATCACCGTCATGCGCTACTCGTCCATGTTCAAGCTGATCTACGACGCTGCTTTCCTCAACCCGCGCATGTCCGAGAAGCTGGTGAAGCTCATACTGGCCACCACCTACGACAAGGCGCTGGTGCACGGCGTACCGGCCGGCGTGCCGGTGGCACACAAGTTCGGCATCTGGGGCCGCGACCAGGGCGCCATCCAGTTGCACGACTGCGGCATCGTCTATTTCCCCGACAACCCCTACGCACTGTGCGTGATGACGCGCGGCCGCTCGCAGGACGAACTGGCGGCGGTCATCGCCGAGGTGTCGCGGCGGGTGTATGCGGAAGTGGAGGCGCGGCGGGGGCGGCGGCCGTAAGGGTCTAGCGGATCTTCGCCCGGTATTTCACGCCCGGGATACCCTCGAAGTCGGAGTCCTGCGTCCACAGTGTCGCCTGGCGGGCGCGTGCGGTGGCCAGCATCAGGCTGTCGGCCATGGGCAGCCGCAGGTCCAGCGACAGCCTGGCAGCGGACAGCGCCACGCTCGCGTCAATATCCACCACCTGTCCCTGCTGCATCAGCGCAACCGCCTGCAGTGCGTCGCCCTCACCACGCTGCTGCATGACCCGGCGGAAGACCTCGTACAGGCTCACGGCCGGCACTACCAGGTTGCGGGTGTTCTCGATGGCCGGGGCAAAGTAATCGGCGTTGGGCCCCGCGGCGAAGTATTCGAGCCAGGCAGAGGAGTCCACCACGTTGGCGGTCACGTGCGGTCGTCCTCGCGGGGTACGTCGGTGTCGATGCCCTTGAGAAAGCCCTTCATGGCCTTCATCGGGCGCACCGGGATCAATTCGATGCGATTCTCCAGCGCGATGACCTGGATCTTCTGGCCGGGCACGAGGTTGAGCTTCTCGCGCACCTCCCGCGGGATAACAACCTGGAACTTGGGCGACACGGTGACGGGATCCATGGGCGGAACCGTGGGCTCTGTCGAGCCGTGATTGGTATTACGCATATCCTATCGATGCCGATGTCGGGATACAGCGGCCAGTATGTGATGGGCGACGGGTGGTCCGGCAGGGCTGCTGGCTGGATTTCGTGTGCGCCTGCGCTGACGGATCAGGGGGCTAGGGCGTTGCCTGCTTCGTCAGGTAGACCACGCCCGGCAGCCCCTTGAAGTGCGCATCGCAGGTGAGCAGGTCCACGCCACGTTCCAGCGCCGTGGCGTAGACCACGGCGTCGGCGGTGGCGAGGCGGTGCTGCCGGCACAGTTCCGCGGCGCGCAGCGCCAGGCGCGTATCGAGCGGCACGACATCGCATTTCTGCAGGTAGGCCAGCGCGCGATCGGCCTCGTCCTCGCCGCGTTCGCGACCCAGCCATTTGGCGAGTTCCAGCTGGACGATGGTGGGGATCACCCGCTTGTCGCGCGCGGGCAACTGTTCCTTCAGCCACTGGTTGGCGTTGGCCGGCGTGACGATCCACTCCACCAGGATCGACGTGTCGATGACGCGCGCCGGCAGGCGCGCCGTGTGTCGGGCTGCCATCAGTAGCGGTCGTTGCGGTCGCGGTAGTTGCCCGGGTTTGCGCCTTCGGCCATGCCGGCGAGTTCGTCGAAGTCCGGTACCGGCATCAGCAGCACGCCCTTGCCCTTGGGTATGAACACGAACTCCTGCCCGGCCTCCCAGTGCTGGGCCTCGCGGATCGCCTTCGGGATGGAGATCTGGAATTTCGCGGACAGGGTGGCGGTGGCGGCCATGGTCTTACCCGGGTCTGATCGATGAGGGTCAGGTAAGAATACGGGGTGTGGCAGGGGCAGGCAGGGTGAGGCGACGGGAGGGGGAGTCCGGGGCTTGGGCGCGCCGGGCGTCTGCCGGCCAGGGGCACAAAACGGCATCCGACAATACCTGACGTGGGATATAGGCAATCTCGTACAGGCCCGCTAAGTTGTCTGCCTGAGGAAAACTGACGCGGCCGGCCGCGCGCCCCGGAGAACATGATGTCCCAGCTCAAGTCCCTCACCTCTCTTGCCGTCGCCTTCCGCGACGAACGCGACTGGCAGCAATTCCACAACGCCAAGGACCTCGCCCTGTCGCTCACGCTGGAAGCGGGAGAGGTGCTGGAGCTCTACCAGTGGCAGACGGGTGACGCCATCGCTGCGGTGGCGCGCGACCGCCGCACCGACCTCTCCGACGAACTCGCCGACGTCCTCTATTACACGCTGCTCATGGCGCATGACGCCGGCATCGACCTGGAGCATGCGCTGGTGGAGAAACTGAAGAAGAGCGCCGCGAAATACCCGGTCGAGAAGGCGAGGGGCACCAGCAAGAAGTACACGGAACTGGACAGGACGTGAGTCCGCTAGGCATGGACAAGAAGAAACTCTCCGAACGGGACATCTGCTCCAAATACATCACCCCGGCCCTGACCCAGGCCGGGTGGGACCTGCACACCCAGATCCGGGAGGAGGTCGGCTTCACCAAGGGCCGGATCATCGTCCGCGGCAAGCTGCACTCCCGCGGCCAAGCCCGTCGTGCCGACTACGTGCTCTACCACCAGCCCAACCAGCCGATCGCGATCATCGAGGCCAAGGACAACAGCCACAGCCTCGGTGACGGTATGCAGCAGGCGCTTGGGTATGCCGACGCGCTCGACGTCCCCTTTGTATTCTCCAGCAACGGCGACGGCTTCCTGTTCCACGACAAGACCGGCACCGGCAAGCAAACCGAAACGGAACTGGCGCTGGACGAATTCCCAGCGCCCGCCGAACTCTGGCGCCGTTACTGCCACTTCAAGAATCTGGAAGGCAGCGCAAAGGAAACGGTCGAGTCTGCCTATTACGACGACGGCAGCGGCCGCACGCCGCGTTACTACCAGGTCAACGCCGTCAACCGCGCCGTCGAGGCCGTGGCGCAGGGCAAACAACGCGTCCTGCTGGTGATGGCCACCGGCACTGGCAAGACCTACACCGCCTTCCAGATCATCTGGCGCCTGTGGAAGTCCGGGGCAAAGAAGCGAATCCTCTTCCTCGCCGACCGCAACATCCTCGTCGACCAGACCAAGAACAACGACTTCAAGCCCTTCGGCCCGGCGATGACCAAGATCACCGGCCGCAAGATCGACAAGTCCTACGAGATTTACCTCTCGCTGTACCAGGCCGTGACCGGCAACGAGGAGGAGAAGAACGTCTACAAGCAGTTCTCGCCGGACTTCTTCGACCTGATCGTGGTGGACGAATGTCACCGCGGTAGCGCCGCTGAGGATTCCGCCTGGCGCGACATCCTCGATTACTTCGACGGTGCCACCCAGATCGGCATGACCGCCACGCCGAAGGAGACGAAGGACGTTTCCAACATCCATTACTTCGGCGAGCCGGTCTACACCTACTCCCTGCGGCAGGGTATCGACGATGGCTTCCTTGCCCCCTACAAGGTCGTGCGCATCGACATTGACAAGGACGTGCAGGGCTGGCGCCCGGAGAAGGGGCAGGTCGACAAGCACGGCAACCCGATTGAAGACCGGGTCTACAACCAGAAGGACATGGACAAGACGCTGGTGCTCGACCAGCGCACCCTGCTCGTCGCCCGCAAGATCACCGAATTCCTCGAGTCCACGGGCCCATACCAGAAGACTATCGTCTTCTGCGAAGACATCGACCACGCCGAACGCATGCGCCAGGCCCTGGTGAACCAGAACCCGAAGCGGGTCGCCGAGAGCCGCAAGTACGTCATGCGGATCACCGGCGACGAGATGGAGGGCAAGGCGGAGCTCGACAACTTCATCAACCCGGAAGAGCGCTACCCGGTCATTGCCACGACCAGCAAATTGATGACCACCGGCGTCGATGCCCAAACATGCAAGTTGGTGGTGCTGGACCAGCGCATCCAGTCGATGACCGAGTTCAAGCAGATCATCGGTCGTGGCACCCGTATCAACGAGGACTATGACAAGTACTGGTTCACCATCATGGATTTCAAGAAGGCGACGGAGCTGTTTGCCGACCCGACCTTCGACGGTGACCCGGTGCAGATCTACGTGCCCAAGGGCGACGAGGCGCCAGTGCCGCCTGACCTGCCAGCCGACGACGGCAATTCCGACGACGCCGGCAGCACCGCCGGCCCTTCTTTGCCGCCCGGCGTGTCCTGGGACGAGGAGGAAGAAGGCGAGGGCAGCGGCCGCATCAAGTACTACATCGACAACGTCCCCGTGCGCGTGATCGCCGAACGCATCCAGTACTACGGCCCGGACGGCAAGCTCATCACCGAATCGTTGCGCGACTACACCCGCTCGTGCATCAAGAAGCAGTATGCCTCGCTGGACCAGTTCCTCAAGCGATGGAGCAGCGCCGACCAGAAGAAGGCCGTGATCGAGGAGCTGGCCGCCCAGGGCGTGCTGTGGGAGCCACTGGCCGAGGACGTAAACAAGAAGCTCGGCAAACCGCTGGATGCCTTTGACCTGGTCTGCCACGTGGCTTTCGACGCCAAGCCGCTGTCCCGCAAGGAGCGCGCCGATTACGTGAAGAAGCGCAATTACTTCACGAAGTACGGCGAGCAGGCGCGCAAGGTGCTGGAGGCATTGCTCGACAAATACGCCGACACCGGTATCGAGCACATCGAGGACATCAAGGTGCTTCAACTCGATCCGTTCAGCCGGCTGGGCACGGCGCCTGAACTGGTGAAGGTCTTCGGCGGAAAGGATGCCTACCTCGCGGCCATCCGGGATCTTGAGTCCGCCCTGTACCCCGGGTCGGATACCGGGGCGGCATGAAGGATCCTGACTTGACCGGGCGGAGTGCCTTGTCCATGATTCATGGACAGAGGACGCGCGGCCTGAGCTCACGATGAAAAGTCAAGACATCCTGTTGCTGCTGAAGCTGGTCAGCCTGGGGCACCGGATCAGTGGCCCGAATAGCGGGGCAGCCAAGGGTATCCCGGATGACTGGCGGGGATGGGCCGTTGCCGCGGGGGCGGAGGCCAGTCCTGCCCCGGCGCCCGAAGACCCCTATGCCCTGCGGGCCCTTGCCGAGGCAACGGGCATCAGCAAGTCTGAGTTGAGTGGCGTCCTCAGGCGCTGCATGGCGGTGGGGCTCGCCAAGCCGGACCGTAAAACCGGACGGCCGCAAGCCAATACCAAGGCGCTGAACGAGTTCATCGCCTACGGGCTGAAGTACGTCTTTCCGGCCAAGCCGGGGCCGATGGTGCGCGGCATTCCCACCGCGCATGCGGCTCCTGTTCTTTCCGGGCGCCTCCTTTCCGGCGGTGATGACATCTACGTCTGGGAGGACGCGGAGGGCAACGCCAAGGGGCAACGGGTCGAGCCCTTGTTCAAAAGTGTACCGATCGCCGTGCGGCGCGACCCAGAACTGTACGCGATGCTCGCGCTGGTTGACGCCATCCGGTTGGGCCAGGAGCGGGAGTCGGCGTTGGCGAAGAAACTGCTGGAGCAACACCTGAGAGGAACGGCCTGATGGCGCAGGACGCGCAATGGAAAATCCAGGAGTACATGCTGCAGGCCGTTGCCGACGCGCTCGGCCCGGCATTGCTTCCGCAGGTCGCATTCGTGGGTGGCTGCACCACAGCCCTGCTGATCACGGACGACTTCACCCGCGCGGGCGTCCGTTTCACGGAAGACGTGGATGTCATGGTCCACGTTCTCAGTCGGGCTGGCTGGTACCGGATGCAGGATGCGCTGCGTGATCGTGGCTTCCGAACCGACCCGGATGATGACGTGGTTTGCCGGATGCGGCTGCCGCGAGAAGGGCAGAAGGGCCTCATTGTTGATTTCATGCCGGATGAGCCCGGCATCCTGGGATTCTCCAATCGCTGGTATCCGGATGCCCTGCGCATGGCCACTGATCATCGGCTGCCCAGTGACACAATCATTCGCGTGGTGACACCCCCTTATTTTCTGGCGACCAAGCTGGAAGCCTGGAAGGGAAGGGGCAAGAACGACCCGATGTCCAGCCGCGATGTCGAGGACATCCTCAATGTCGTCGATGGCAGGGTAGGGCTGGTGGGCGAGGTTGCCGCCTCTGACCCTGGCCTGCGCCAATACATTGCCGCAGAACTGACTGCGCTGATGGAAATTCCGGACTTCGAATACGTCGTGCAATCAACTGCACACGGTAACCGGGACCGCGAATCCCTGATCTTCGGGCGCCTTGAGGCGCTCGCCAAACTGAGTTGAAGTAACCGACATGTCCATCTCCACCACCATCAAATCCATCCAGGACATCATGCGCAAGGACGTGGGCGTCGACGGCGACGCCCAGCGCATCGGCCAGATGGTCTGGATGCTGTTCCTCAAGATCTACGACGACCGCGAAAAGGAATGGGAGCTGCTCGACGACAGCTTGTTGACGCTCATCCAATATTGACCCGGGGTGCTCATCTAAAACTGACCCGGGTTGGGGTTGCCTGATCTAATCAGGTTTCTGTGGATAAGTCTGCTTTCCCGGTCTCTGCGTCCTCCTCTTTGCCTGCCTGCTTCTGCCCCCGGCGTCGGCCGCCGGATGCCCCGCTGTGACGGAACCGCCATGACTCGTTGCCCGTCTCCACGATGTGGCAGTGGTGGGTCAGCCGGTCCAGCAGGGCCGTCGTCATCTTCGCGTCGCCGAACACCGTGGGCCACTCGGCGAACGACAGGTTCGTGGTGATCACCACGCTGGTCTTCTCGTAGAGCTTCGACAGGAGGTGGAACAGCAGTGCCCCGCCTGCCTGACTGAACGGCAGGTAGCCCAGTTCATCCAGAATCACCAGGTCCACGAACATCAGCCGGTGCGCCAACTGGCCCTGCTTGCCGGCGGCCTTCTCCAGTTCCAGCGCGTTGACCAGTTCCACCGTCGACAGGAACCGCACCTTGCGGTTGTGCCGCTGCACGGCTTCGATGCCAATGGCGGTGGCCAGGTGGGTCTTGCCGGTACCGGGTCCGCCCACCAGCACCACGTTCTGCGCCGTATCGATGAACTCCCCTGCATGCAGGCGGCGCACCAGCGTCTCGTCGACCCGGCTTTGCCCGAACTCGTAGCCAGCCAGGTCACGGTGTGCCGGGAACCGGGCCGCCTTCATCT